>CAVPOO010000015.1:0-523865 GCA_963707015.1 uncultured Gammaproteobacteria bacterium | reverse complement strand
TGAGTCCCCTGCTCTAACCAACTGAGCTACAGGCCCGCGGGAGCAAGAGTATAGCCCGGAACAAAAACAGCGTCACCCGAAAACGGATGACGCTGTCTTGCGCAGGCGGGGAATGATCAGCTGCTCTCGATTTCGAGGAAGCTGCGCAGCTGCTCGGAGCGACTGGGATGCCGCAGCTTGCGCAGCGCCTTGGCTTCGATCTGGCGGATACGCTCGCGCGTCACGTCGAACTGCTTGCCGACTTCCTCGAGGGTATGGTCGGTATTCATACCGATGCCGAAGCGCATGCGCAGGACCTTGGCCTCTCGCGGCGTCAGACCACTCAGTACGTTCTGGGTGGTCTCCCGGAGCCCCTCGGTTGCCGCGGAGTCTACCGGCGACTGCACAGTGATGTCTTCGATAAAATCTCCAAGATGCGAATCCTCGTCGTCGCCAATGGGAGTCTCCATGGAGATGGGTTCCTTGGCGATCTTGAGCACCTTGCGCACCTTGTCTTCAGGCATCGCCATACGCTCGGCCAGTTCCTCCGGCATCGGTTCGCGACCCATTTCCTGCAGCATCTGGCGCGAGACACGGTTGAGTTTGTTGATCGTCTCGATCATGTGTACCGGGATACGGATGGTCCGTGCCTGGTCCGCAATGGAACGGGTGATCGCCTGGCGAATCCACCATGTCGCATAGGTCGAAAACTTGTAACCGCGCCGGTACTCGAATTTGTCCACCGCCTTCATGAGCCCGATGTTGCCCTCCTGAATGAGGTCCAGAAACTGCAGGCCACGGTTGGTGTACTTCTTGGCAATCGAGATCACCAGGCGCAGATTCGCCTCGACCATCTCCTTCTTGGCACGGCGGGCCTTGGCCTCACCGATTGACATACGGCGGTTGATATCCTTGATCTCGCTGATCGAGAGACCCGATTCGTGTTCAAGCTGCACGAGTTTTTTCTGGGCCCGCAGGATCTCATCGCGGTACTGCTCCAGCACTGCCGAATACTTATGGCCGCTACCGATCTGGCCGTCGAGCCACTGCAGGTTGGTCTCATTGTCAGGAAAGGAGGTAATAAAGTCCTTGCGCGGCATGCAGGCCTTCTTGACGCAGATCTCCATGATCACGCGTTCCTGATTACGGATCCGGGCAACAATCGCGCGCAGATTCCAGACGAGGTCCTCGAGCATCCGGGGAACGAGCTTCAGCTGCATGAACTCATGGGCGAGTTGCTCACGCGACTTCGCAATCCTGGCTTCACTCTTAGCGGTCTTTGATGACACGACCTTCGCATACAGCTTGGCCATGTTGACGAAGCGCTGACGGGCTTCTTCAGGATCCGGGCCGGTATCCACTACCGTGCTGTCCGAGTCATCATCCTCGTCGTCCGCGTCGCTGTCGGAAGGCGTACCCTGCGCGACCGTTACGGGACTCGCGATCTCGTCGCTGGCATCAGGATCGATAAAACCGCTGATGATGTCGGATAGCCGGACGTCGCCCGTATCGATCTTCTGATACTCACTGACGAGGTAACCCGCGGAATCGGGGTAACTGCCCAGTGCCGAGAGCACCTGCCGCAGACCATCCTCAATTCGCTTGGCGATCTCAATCTCGCCCTCACGGGTCAGTAGCTCGACTGTCCCCATTTCGCGCATGTACATGCGCACCGGATCGGTCGTGCGTCCAAATTCACTGTCCACGGTCACCAGCGCGGCGGCGGCCTCCTCGGCCGCATCCTCATCCGTAGCGGACACGGTGGCCAGCAGCAGCGTATCGGAATCCGGCGCCTCCTCATGGACGGTAATACCCATATCATTAATCATGTTAATGATATCTTCGATCTGTTGCGGATCCACGATGTCATCGGGAAGATGATCGTTGACCTCCGCATAGGTCAGGAAACCCTGCTCCTTCCCTTTCGCGATCAATAGTTTAATTTGAGATTGTTGATCCTGATTCATACTTGCGAGTACATCTCGGGGCCGCTCGGGCCAGTTATGATTCCAAAAGTTAAACGCGCAGTTTAGTCCAAAAGCCGGGGCTTAGCCAGCAACGGGAATCCTCACTAGTTACTATGTAGGACGATTTAACAGACTTTTCCATTCCTCCAGCTCGTCTCCAGCCAGGTTTCCGTCGCGCTCCAGCTTGGCCTGCAGATAGCGCCAGCGGCCTTCATCACCCTGCGCCTGCAGGAGCTGGATAATCCCCTGGAACTCCTCGGCCATTCCTGCCTCGGGAATATTCACAGGCGTCTGCGCCAGACGCCACAGGTAGCGCGCCTCTTCCCGGCCCCGAAAATGCTCCATGACTGCGCCGGTACTCCCTAGATGAGGTTGATTCTGCAAGAATTCAAGTAACTCTATGAGGAGCGGAATGCCTTTCAGTTCGATCCTCGCCAGCTGGCCGGTTGACACCGGGAGCCGCGCCAGTTCCGGCTTGTGCAGGAGCAGCGCGATCGCCTCCCGAACCGGTCGCCGTTGCCCGCCTTCTGGCGGTTTCCTTTGAGCGACGCCAGCCGTCGCGCTGGAAGGTTCACCCACGAAGCGCCTCAACCGCAGGAGATCCATCTCGGCCAGCTGGGCGAGGCGGTCCGCCATCAGATCCCGGAACACGCCTTCGGGTATTTTAGACAGAAGCGGCCTGGCAAGTTCCACCAGGCGGGCCCGTCCGTCCATGTGGGAGATATCGACGCTGCCCAACAAATTTTCAAAGAAGAATTCAGAAAATGGGATCGAATCGGCGGTTCTCGACGCAAAGGCCTCAGCACCTTCGCGTCGCACCAAACTGTCGGGATCGTCGCCTTCGGGAAGGAACAGGAAGCGCGCCTGTCGACCCTCACGCATGACCGGCAACGCCTGCTCCAGCGCGCGCCGCGCCGCGGCCCGGCCGGCGCGGTCACCGTCAAAACAAAACACCACTTCGGGCACCACCCGGTAAAGCCGTTCCAGGTGTTCGATCGTGGTCGCGGTACCCAGGGTTGCCACGACGTTACGCATGCCGTACTGCGCCAGCGCGACGACGTCCATGTAGCCTTCGACCACCAGCAGGCGGTCGAGTTGGCGCTCGGCCTTGCGCGCCTCGAACAAACCATAGAGTTCGCGCCCCTTGTGGAATACTGGCGTTTCGGGGGAGTTCAGGTACTTGGGCGTCTCGTCACCCAGAACCCTGCCACCAAACGCGATGACGCGACCACGCCGGTCACGGATCGGAAACATCACACGATCACGAAACCGATCGTACAGACCGCCACTCTCCCGAGCGATGACCAGACCCGCCAGTTGCAGCAGATGCCGGGCCGCTTGCCCGTGTCCCATCGCACTCAGCAGATTGTCCCAACCGGGCGGTGCGTAGCCGATGGCGAAATCCTGCGCGATCTGCCCGGACAGACCACGCGCCTTGAGATAGTCAACGGCACGCGCTGCACCCGGATGCTGACGCAGCTGCTGCTGGTAGTAGCGCGCCGCCGCCTCCAGCACGCCATACAGTTCGCGGTTAGCCGGGGCGTCGGAGCCCCGCCCGCCCGCCTCACGCGGCACGTCTAGCCCTGCCTGTCGGGCCAGTTCCTCAACCGCTTCCACGAAATCCAGGTGCTCATAGTCCATCAGGAAACCGATGACCGTGCCATGCGCCCCGCAGCCGAAGCAGTGGTAGAACTGCTTGGCGGGACTGACCGTGAACGACGGGGTCTTCTCGGAATGAAACGGGCAACAGGCGGTAAATTCGCGCCCCGTCTTCTTCAGGGGCACGCGTGAATCGATGACATCGACAATATCAACACGGGCGACGAGATCATCGATGAACTGCTGGGGAATGCGGCCGGTCATGAGTGGTCGGGATCAGCGTTTGTTCGCTCCGCGCCGATCGGGAAATCTATCGCAAGCCTAGGGTGACTACCAGCCGCCCGCCGGTAACAGGGAATCAAGGCAACCCGCAGGAAGGCCGCCAAAGCGCCTCGCCCTCGCGGCTAGCTGCCGAGCCTGGCCTTGATCTGACCGCTGACCGCTCCCATGTCGGCGCGGCCGGCAAGTCTGGGCCTGAGGACACCCATTACCTTGCCCATATCCTTCATGCTGGAGGCCCCGGTCTCGCTGATCGCGGCCTCGATGAGTTGCGCAATCTCTGTATCGCTGAGGGGCGCCGGCAGGTATTCCTGAAGGACAGTAATCTCGTAGGCTTCCTGCTCGGCGAGATCGGCGCGTTGCGCCTGTTCATACTGGCTCTGCGACTCCCGCCGCTGCTTGACCATCTTGTCCAGCACAACAGTGACCTGCCCGTCATCGAGCTCGATGCGATCGTCTACCTCACGCTGCTTGACGGCCGCCATGATGAGCCTGATGACCCCAAGCCGGCGCTTGTCACCACCACGCATCGCGGCCTTCATGTCCTCCCGGATACGGTCCTTCAGCGACATGCGACGCAAGAAAAGGAGAAATCAATACTTCCGTGTACGACGGCTGACGTCGCGGGAAAGCTTCTTGAGATGCCGCTTGACGGCGGCTGCAGCCTTGCGCTTGCGCTCCTGGGTAGGCTTTTCATAAAACTCACGGCGGCGCACCTCGGAGAGGATACCCGCCTTTTCGCAGGAACGTTTGAAGCGCCGCAGGGCGACTTCAAAAGGTTCGTTTTCTCGCACACGCACACTTGGCATAAAGTCTTGTAACCTTTCGTCTTATCCAACCCGAAACCGGGAAAATCCGCTATCGCGGTAAAAGGGGGAGCGATTCTAGCCACTTATTCCCCAAAAAGCAAAGAATCGCCGCGCCTGGCCTTGTCGAGCACGCAGGCAGTCAGCGACAATCGCCGCATGCGCGTCCTCGGTATCGAGACCTCCTGCGATGAGACGGGGCTGGCGATCTATGACTCAGACCGCGGCCTGCTCGCCCACGCCCTGTACAGCCAGGCTGAAATCCATGCGAAATACGGCGGTGTGGTCCCGGAACTTGCCTCGCGGGACCATATCCGCAAGACGCTGCCACTTCTCAGCGAGGTGCTCGACGAGGCCGGGATATCCGCCAGGCACATTGACGGCGTCGCCTACACGGCCGGACCGGGACTGATTGGTGCCCTGCTGGTCGGCGTCGCCATCGGTCGCAGCCTGGCCTGGACCTGGCAGGTACCGGCCATCGCCGTCCATCACATGGAAGGGCACCTTTTGGCCCCCATGCTGGAACCGGATCCGCCGGCATTCCCGTTCATCGCCCTGCTGGTCTCGGGCGGCCACACCATGCTGGTACAGGTCAGCGGTGTCGGCCGCTATCGCATCCTGGGCGAGACGCTGGATGATGCCGCAGGCGAGGCCTTTGACAAGACGGCCAAACTGCTTGGCCTGCCCTACCCCGGGGGCCCGGAACTGGCACGATTGGCGCAACAGGGAGACGGCTCGCGTTTTCGTTTCCCCCGCCCGATGATCAACCGTCCGGGTCTCGACTTCAGCTTCAGCGGACTAAAAACTTTCGCGATCAACACCTTGAGAAATACGCGCGGCGATGACCAGACTCGTGCCGATATTGCGCGCGCCTTTCAGGACGCCGTAGTCGACACGCTGTCGATCAAATGCCGTCGTGCGCTACAGTCAACCGGGATCGACAGCCTGGTCGTCGCGGGCGGCGTGGGTGCCAATCAGGCACTGCGCGACCACCTGCGATCCCTGATCGGAGACAGCGGCGGACGCATCTACTTTCCGCGACCGGCGTTTTGTACTGACAATGGCGCGATGATCGCCTATGCCGGCTGGCTGCGTTTGCGTGCCGGTCAGTCGGAGTCGCTGGCCATGGAACCCCACGCCCGCTGGTCTCTCGACAGCCTTCCCTGAAACCAGCGACAGCCCGTTGCCAGGGTTTGGCGGGCGACGTGAACGAACGTATATACTTCGATGGACAGCCAGCAACTTCAGGGACGCACGATGTGACCGGATCCGGACAGGATGAGCCCGCCATTTCAGCATCCGAGCAATTTCTGCTCGGCCACGCAGAATCCCCTGAGTGGGAGCGGGCCGCCGAGCAATGCCTGCAACAGCTCGGTTACATACCATCTGGGACACAGGTCGGTTTTCTGTATGTCACGGACAATTTCGCCGGCATCCTCAGCGACATCGTCGAGCATTTTCGGGAAGAAACCGGGATTCGGGACTGGGTGGGCACGGTCGGCATGGGAATCTGTGCCAGCGGCCGCGAGTACTACGACACCTCGGCGATGGCGGTGCTCGTTGCCGCTGTACCCCAGGACTCGTATCGCGTGCTGCCCAACGTGCGCAGCCGCGCGCTCATCGAGTTATCGGGACTCGATGACTGGCTGAACCGCCACGACAGCCATCTGGCCATCGTGCACGGTGACCCGAAAAATCCGGACACACCCGAGTTGATCACCCGCCTGGCTGAACGCATTCCGGGCGGCTATCTGGTCGGTGGCCTGACCTCCTCGCGGTCGGACGAGCCGCAGATCATCAATCAGGTCGTCAGCGGTGGACTGTCAGGTGTGGTGTTTTCCGATCAGGTGCCTGTGATCAGCGGCCTGACGCAGGGTTGCAGCCCGATCGCTGGCAAACATCTGATCACCGAATGCGACCGCAATGTCATTTCGCGCATCGATGACCGACCAGCGCTGGACGTTTTCTTCGAGGACATTGGTGAAATCCTGGCACGCGACCTCAACCGCCTCGCCGGTTATGTATTTGCCGGCCTGCCGCTCCCCGGTTCCGATACCGGTGACTACCTGGTGCGCAACCTGGTCGGCGTGGATACGAAAAACCGCCTGCTCGCCATTGGCGATCTGGTTGAAATCGGCCAGCCAATCCAGTTCTGCCGCCGTGACGGTGCGACTGCCTGGGAGGACCTGAATCGCATGCTGGTCAGACTCAGGTCCCGCATGAGCGGGCCACCCCGTGGCGGCGTCTATTACTCCTGCCTGGGCCGGGGTGAGAACCTGTTCGGCAGCGACTCCAGGGAATTGCGCGCCATTCGCAACGAACTGGGAGATTTTCCGCTGGTCGGCTTCTTCGCCAACGGAGAGATCTCGCACAATCGCCTGTATGGATACACGGGCGTACTGACGCTCTTCCTCTGAGGCAACTCACGATTCCCTATTCGCGGCAACGGCTATACTTGCTATCTGTGCAGGCCAGGCAACAAGACCACCCACCACATAGCGTACATGGCAGACAATCAGCTTGTAGAGGAACCCACGGCCGGGCTAAAGCAGTTTCTGCATGCCTGGCCCGGGCTGGCCGCGCTCTGCAGTCAGAATGGCTGGATTGACAACGACTCACTCCAACTCGAAGTGATCGGACGCAAGGATGACACCCTGATCGTCAATGTTCAATTCGAAGAAATCATCATGCAAGGCGCTGGCTGTATCGGGGACCGGGTTTCCTGCTTCGGGCGCGTCGCCATCGAGATCGATGAGTCCCGACAGGTGGTGCAGGCATGGATTCTCTAGCACGCTGGCGAAAGACGTCACATCGTGAGGTAGCCTTCCTTGACCAGGCGATCAACCTCATCCGGCCCATAGGGTACGAGTTCAATAAAGGCAGGGATATCACTGCTATCCAGGCCGAGGTTGCGCATGCGTGTCTGACACATTTTCACCTCGATGATCTGGAACGCGTCGAGTTTGGCGGCCAGATCGACCAGATCACGGTATTTCTCATAGTTATCAAGTGCAAAAAACTCAACCTCCTGGCCGTGCAAGACCAGAGCGATCTCCGGCAGCACGTCCCGCGTATTCGGCCGATCTGCAAGCTGCTCCAGACGCCTCAGCAATACTCGCAGCTGATCGGCGTCATGCAGGGTGATATCGTAAACAGCCCGCGCTCCCCCCGGCTGCGGAATCACAAAGCTGCTGTCAGGGATCGGCGCCTGGCGATCGTCGACGACCGCCGCACCCTCCGTGGCCAGATCAGTGGCGGGAGCTTCGAAACCTCGGTCACAGCCACCTAGCACAGCAGCAAGTGCAATGGCCGGGATGACATGACGCACCATAACGGCGTCTCCTGGAGCGTTTGGAAGCCGGTTGGCCGGAGATGAAGAGACGAAGCCCCGGGCCAGGCAAGGGCCCGGGGCCACACCCCGGGGAAAGGACTACTTGCAGGCAGCGGTGCTCAGATAGGCCGCCAGATTTTCGATATCCTCATCACTCAGCGGCTTTGCCATCGGCGACATCATGGGATCCGTGCGTGCCCCGTCCCGGAAGGCCTTCAACTGCTTGACCAGATAACCGTCTTTCTGGCCCGCAAGACTCGGCCACACCGGATTGACGCTAACGCCCGCCGGCCCGTGACAGCCCTGACAGGTTGCGTACTTCGCCTTGCCTGCGGCCGGGTCACCGCCCGCAAGCACCGCGCTGCTGGCGAGGGCCAGAACGCCCGCGGCAACCATTGGAATCATTTTTTTCATGAGCATCTCTCCAGAAATATCAGCCAAGAAAACCGCGCTGACCGAGGAAGCGGACTCCCGCGCCCAGGCACGATCACATGGTTGGATATTCTCGCAAACGCCGCCCCGACTGTAAATAACGCCATGATTATTGGGAAAGATTGACTGATTTGCGTCCGATTCCAGTAGCTTGACCTGTTCCTCGACGGGAAACCCTACGGTCTCTGTAGTTTAAGCCGTCCTGACCGATACACTCTGGTATTGTCGCTAGCCAGTGGCTTCGACATGGAAATGACGGGTGATGACAGCTGAACTCGAATCTCTGGTAGCAAAATCGGTCACCCTGGCATCCCTGCCGGAAACCGTGACGCGCACCCAGACCCTGATCAACAGCTCGGATTCGTCGGCCGCAGAGATCGGCGACTCACTCAGCCACGATCCCGCACTTACGGCTCGGCTGCTGCGGATCGTAAACAGTCCCTACTATGGCTTTGCCACACAGATTGAAACAGTCTCCCGCGCAATCACGCTCATCGGGACGCTTGAGCTGCTGGATCTGGTCCTTGCCACCAGCGTCATCCGGCTGTTCGACGACATACCGCCGGAGCTGGTCACCATGGACAAGTTCTGGGAACACAGCCTGTACACCGCGGTGATCGCACGCATCCTTGCGCAACACGGACGGGCCCCCAACACGGAACGCTACTTCATTGCCGGGCTGATTCACGATATCGGCGAGCTGGTTCTGTTCAGCCAGCGGCCGCGGCAGTCTGCAGAGGTCCTGCGTCTCGTCCAGGAGAAACCGGGTGATTTACTCGCGGCTGAAACACAGGTCTTTGGCTTCACGCACAGCCAGGTCGGCGCCGAACTGGCCCGCACCTGGAACCTGCCGCCGAGTCTCGTGACTGCAATCCGGTACCATCATGCGCCAGCCGATGCCGATTCGTTTCAGCTGGAGACAGCCATCGTGCACTGCGCCGATGCGATCGGCATATCCGTCAAGAGCGCCCTGCCCGAACGGGATGCGGCAGCCGGCCTGTCGGCCGAAGCGTGGGATTTGCTGGGCATACCGCTCGATGACATCGAGACCCTTATCGACCGAGCGGATACCGAGTTTGCGGATATCCGGGACGCAATCCTGCCCAATGCTAACGCCGCCTAGGCGTCTGTCGGACTTAGGGGTTCGTAACGAGGCAGTAGAATCAGCCTAAGTCCGACAGGCTCCTAGCCCGCATTTCTCACCGGGCGGCGATAGAGTCACATAATGCACTGAGGTAAGGAACAGAGTGCAGATCAGGAAAAAGACAGTGTGTAATCAGGCCGCGCCTATCCCGGCCCTGGCTAGTTCTCGCGCGCCCGGACTTGCGCTTCACTCAAGTGGTAGCTACGGCTACCACTTTCCCTCCAGCGCGGCATCCGGACACACGAGCCCTGCGCCAGCATCCGGGATCCCGGTGAGAAATGCGGGCTAGCGTGGCCAGAACCACCAGACGATAAGACCGATCAGGATGAAACCTGCGAGGTTGATAGCAAGCTCGGTGCTCATGCCTCGTGCCTTGCCGGTTGAAAACGCCGCAAGCGGTTGGCATTGCTGACCACCGTGACCGAGGACAGGGCCATTGCGGCCCCCGCCACCATGGGGTTCAACAGTAATCCGGTGAACGGATAGAGGATGCCGGCAGCAATCGGAATCCCCAGACTGTTATAGATGAAAGCGCCAAACAGGTTCTGCCAGATATTGCGCACCGTTGCACGCGACAAGCGGATTCCGTCAACGACGCCGTAGAGCGAACCGCCGACGAGGGTCACATCGGCGCTCTCGATGGCCACGTCGGTTCCGCTGCCGATGGCGAATCCGACATCGGCGCGCGCCAGTGCCGGCGCATCATTGATCCCGTCGCCCACCATGCCGACCACCTCCCCGGCGGCCTGCAGTTGCGCAACGCGCAGCGCCTTGTCCTCGGGCATAACCTCCGCGAAAAACTCATCGATCCCGACACGCTCTGCGACTGCCTTGGCAGTGGCATGACGATCTCCCGTGATCATCACAACCCTGAGTCCGCTCCGACGCAGCTGGTGGATCGCGGCACGGGCGTCCGCCTTCACGGGATCCGATACAGCGATCAGCCCGACGGCCTTCCCGTCTATGGCGATGCATGCGGGGGTGCTGGCCTCAGCGGCCAGTGCTTCGGCCTGGGCGAGCCACCTGCCATTTGCGACCCCCGAATCCTGCAGAAAGGCCGCGTTACCCACGAGCACTTCACGCCCGCGGACGCGGGCACGCACGCCTTTTCCGGCAACGGCCGAGAAGTCTTCCACCGGCAGCAGTTCAATGCCGCGCTGGCGCACCTTGGCGACAATCGCCCCGGCCAAGGTGTGCTCGGAGGCAGCCTCGACACTCCCCGCACACTGCAGGATGTCAGCCTCGTCCGCGCCGTCCATAAGCTCGACACGGGTCACGGCGGGAACGCCCTGGCTTATGGTGCCGGTCTTGTCGAGTACCACGGTGGTCAACTGGCCGGCGCGCTGCAGTGCCTCACCGCTGCGAATCAGGATGCCCTGTTCAGCCGCCTTGCCGACCCCGACCATGATGGAGATGGGCGTTGCCAGCCCCAGGGCACAGGGACAGGCAATCACCAGCACCGTGATGGCAGTCACCAGAGCGAAACTGAGCCTGGGATCCGGCCCGAAATTAAACCAGGCCAGGAAGGTTATGACCCCGATCACAAGCACGGCAGGCACGAACACCGCCGCGATCCGGTCTGCCAGCCGCCCGATCGCAGGCTTGGAGCTCTGCGCCTGACGAACCAGCCCGATGATACGAGCCAGCGCCATATCCGCGCCGATGCGCTTTGCCTGGAACAGGAAGCTTCCCGTCCGGTTGAGCGTGCCACCGACCACTGTGTCGCCCGTGCGCTTCTCTACCGGCAGGGGCTCACCCGTCAGCATCGACTCATCGATTGTCGATGCCCCTTCGATGACCACGCCATCAACTGGAATTCTTTCACCGGGACGAACCCGGATCGTTTCATCCATGCCAACCGCATCGATGGGAACATCCTGCTCGACAGCGTCGCGGATAACACGTGCCGTACGCGGCTGTAGCCCAATAAGCTTGCGAACGGCCTCCGAGGTCCTGCCCCTGGCGCGCATCTCCAGTGCCGCCCCCAGATTAACCAGCGCGAGGATGACGACTGCCGCCTCGAAATAGGCATGCCTGGCGAGACTCGGGACAGTCTCCGGAAACAGCACGACGAACATCGAATACAGCCAGGCGGTGCCGGTACCCATTGCGATGAGCGTGTCCATATTGGCTGCGTGGCGGGTGAACGACTTCCAGGCGCCGGTAAAGAACTGGCGCCCCGAATAGACCAGCACGGCGAGTGTTGCGAAGCCGGTTGTCAACCAGAACAGGCGACCGCCCGGTCTGCCAAGATCGGGCAAGATACCGAGCATCATGTCGCCGACAAGCAGCGGCACCGCGACCAGAGCTGCGGCAAGAGCCTGGCGCAGCAAGCGCCGGTAGTGTGCAAACTCGGCGGTTTTCCTGTCTGCTTCGTCGTCCACGCCGCGCAGCTCGGCCGCCTCATACCCCGCCGCGGCCACCGCCCTGATCAATGACTCCACGGCGACATCGCCCTCAACCAGGGCCGTATGCTCGGCAAAGTTGACGGTCGCCTGCTGTACGCCGGGAACGGCTCGCAGCGCATCCTCGACGCTGGCCACACAACCGGCACAACTCATCCCGGAAACGGACAGGCGATACTGTGTGGCGGCGACGGACATGGGCGGGCCCCGCAATCAGTTGCTATGGAGATGCTATGGAAAAATACCGACAGCCAGAAGCAGAGAATCTCAGTAAGAGTATAACAGCAGTGCCTGACAGGACATCCCGCACCTGCCGCCAACACACCGCTGCCAAAGTTTGCCGGCTCACTGCCGATTACGGGCAAGGAATCGGGGAAATACAGAACAACGCAGTGCCATCCACGCCATGAAGCCAAGACACCTGCCGCTGCTGCTGATACTGCTATGCAGCAACAGCATCGCCAAAGACATCGACGGATATTTCGCGGTGCTGTCGGCCGGGGGTGACTCCTGCTCCGCCTATCTGTCGGCCAGAACCGGCGGCGAAGACAGCCAGCAGGTCTATGTCGCCTGGCTGTCCGGATACTTCTCGGCGTTCAACCAGATTGTCGCCAGCACCTACAATATTCTTGGCAGCCAAACCCCCGACGAGGTGATGCGACAGCTCGATACCTACTGCACGATGCATCAGGATGCTATCTTCGTCAACGCAGTCGCGGAAATTACCCTGCAACTCTTTGCGACACGCGCGAACCTGGCGCCGGACAAGGACAACCGGGTTAAATGGAATAATCTCGACGCGGGCGTTAACTAGCCCTTTTCAGATGTGTGACACCAGCCTGGCAAGCGGCACCTTTTCCTGCACGGCGCCGGCTATCTCGAACCGGATTCCCGTGATGGGTCGAATGGAAACCCACAGCAGATTCAGTTTCAGGTTGAACTCTGCAAAGACGACGGCGTGGTGATATCTCGCCAGGACCCCATGTACCAGGTCGATGGTCTTGCGGATACACGGCTCGGGCTGCTCGCGCAACCGCGGAAAGATCATCATAAAATCGCTCAGGGCATTACCGTTTTCGTCGATCGCCGGCGCCCGTTTTCCAAGCGGCTCTGCTGTATCATCGACGGTAAACCCTGCATGGTGCGGCAGATTCAATGTCCGCTCCCCCGGGCTGTCGTCGCGACGGTCAGGCCATGCGAGACGCTGGCCGCGCAAATAACCGCTATGGCGTTCATCCGATTGGCCCCATCCTATTGCAGCAGTGCATCCCGGACTCGCAGCAAGCGCGCGCGAACCTCTTGCGCCAGCTCGTTAATGCGTTCAGTTTCCACCAGTTTCAGAACAGCGGCTGGATCCATAAACCCGACCGTGACTGTCCGGCCTTCCGCTTCTCGCACCACAACATTGCAGGGAAGCAACAACCCTATGTCAGGCTCAGCCTCCAGCGCCTGATTCGCCAACTGGGGATTACAGGCACCGAGAATCGTGTAGGGTGGCTTGTCGATGCCCAGCTTCTCCTTCAATGTCGCGGCGACGTCGATCACGGTGAGCACACCGAAACCTTCTTTCTTGAGCTCATCGGTGACGCGTTTGACAGCCTCGTCAAAACCGCAAGATACCTCCACGTTAAAGCCGTACATCGCCATCCCTCCCTATTCGTCACGCCGGCACCCTGATTCTAACCCGAAGCGCTGGTGAATTGGCATGCGGGTGGACCCGCGCGCCGGATGCCACGGGAAATGCCGCGCAGCAGCGGCGTATCCGCATTTGGGCCGGCTGATGAAGGCAGGGGTCCGGGAAACAGGCCAGGACGCGAGCACGTGCACACGCCAGTTTCCTGCGCGATCCACAGGCGAGTGAGGGCGCGCAAGCCTGCAGGCCGGGGGTTGCCGCGCCTGATTGCTACGGCGCGTGAAGGGCAGGCAGGCGCTTGCCTGCACGTTGCAGGCGAACCAGGTAATAGGCCACCCGTCCGGCCCGTTTCCGGCGCACGAGTTCGTAGCCGCCGGGCAACCACGATTCGATGTCGGCCAGCGCGACGGTGCAGGCTGCCTCCAGATAGAGATGACCTCCAACGTTCAGCCACTGACCCCGGTCAATCGCCATCAGGCTGGGCGCAAGCAGATCGCGCCCGAAGGGCGGATCGAGAAAGATAACATCGTAGCCTCGTCGCGGCTGCGCGAGAAATTGCAGTGCATCCTGGTTCACTACTTCAACCTGATCGGCCTGCAGGGTTTCCACCTGCTCGCGCAGCACCCGTGTGGCGGCCATGTCTGCCTCCACCAGCGTTACGCTCATCGCTCCGCGGGATGCCGCTTCCAGCCCCAGCGCCCCGCTTCCGGCGAAGAGATCGAGACAGCGACTGCCGGCAATCACGGGTGCCAGCCAGTTAAACAGGGTCTCACGAACACGATCCGGCGTCGGCCGCAGACCGGGAAGATTCGCAAACTCCAGTCTGCGGCCGCGCCAGCGCCCACCAATGATGCGTAACTGCTGCCGTTGCTTACGCACCTTCATGACAAAAACGGGCCGCGGACCACTCCATGTGCCCATATTCCCGTCCCTGGGACGACCCGTCAAACCCCCTGAGGTTCAGCTCATGGCCTTTACACCGTGCGCGGCGACGGTGAACGCCGCGCACCGACCGCAAGCATCACGAGCCCGGCAGCAAACAGCCAGGCAGCCGCCGGCACCGGCACTGCGCTCACCGGCACACTCCCCGGTGTCGGATTCAACAGAACCTCAAAGTCACTCAGGTTATCGTCTGTGTCGGGCAGCCCGGAGATCCTTGCCAGACTGGCACCATTGGCCGCCGCTGGCGCCGGTGTGCCTTCCCCGGCAAAGAACGCCGACGCAAAGTCACCGTAACCGAGCGCATCGATAACCGATACGCCGTCGCTGAGCTGGATCGAGTCAGGCCCGTTCTGAAAGTCCACATCGGCGATGAGATCGGCATTGGGGACAGCCGTCGTCCCACCACCCATATCATCCGCAATCACGAACACGCCGTCGGCAGGAATCACACCGGCCAGCAACACATCCTTGTAACTCAGACTGTTCGAGCCATTGATACCCTGCAGCAGGAAACTGTCCAGCGATGTGCCGGGCGTGCCGTACAACTCGACAAAGACGTTACCGGCATCGGTACCCGCCGCGTCATACACCACTTCCGAGATCAGAACCTGGGCATGTGAAAGTGAAGAGAAGCCCGCAAGGGCAAAGGCAAGACGACGGGCACAGCGGCCCGATGATACACCATCCATGGCAATCCTCCTTGATGAACGTTTATACCGCTGGCATCCCTTGCCAGCAGCCCTAACGTGCACTGCTTCCCTGCAGCACCACGCCCCGGCATTATTGACCAGTCAGCGCAGGAATGCCACCTCTTTGCGTTCACTGCACCGCAACAAGGCCTTCACGACTACTCGGATTCACCACCGACCACGACGGTAACCAGTTGGTCCGGAAGAATACGCCGCCTGAATGCCGCCTTCACATCCTCGCGCGTGACAGCCTCTATGCGGGCGTTAAAGGTCTCCAGATAATCGAGCGGGAGATGATAGAAACCGATGGCACCCAGGTATTCGAGAATCTTTCCGTTGCTGTCTATGCGCAACGCATAACCACCCGTGATGTGCTTCTTCGCGGCATCCAGCTCCTTCTCACTGGGCCCTTCATCGAGATAGCGCGCCAGGGTTTCGCGCGCGACGCTGATCGCCTCTTCCACCTGATCGTTACGTGTCTGCAAACCAAGCTCGAATGGCCCCTTGCGGGCCATCGGCACGAATTGACTGTAGACACTGTAGGACAGACCCCGGTCTTCGCGGATCTCGTTGCTGAGCAGCGATACCAGACCGCCGCCGCCGAAAATGTAGTTACCCACGTACAAACTGAAGTAGTCCGGGTCACCACGGGCGACGCCGGGCCGCCCCATCAGCACGTGCGTCTGGGTCGAGGGAAAGGGAACAACGACCTCGTTAGCGGCGTTCAGGTCCGGGACCGGCGGCAGCGGCTCGGCCGCCTTGCCTGGCGGTAGCGACTTGAGGATGCCCTCGGCGAGTTTCTCTGCCTCCTCGCGAGCGACAGCACCCACAATCCCGATGACGGCATTGCGTGCCACATAATACTGCTGGTAGAAGGCCAGAATGTCCTCCCGCGAGAGGGATGACACGCTCTCGGTGGTGCCCTCCGGTGGCGACCCGTAGGGGTGATTACCATAGAGCGCCCTGTAAAATGCCTTTTCGGCGACCGCATCCGGCTTTTGCTGCTGCAACTGCAGGGCGACGAGCATGCGCTGACGCTCCCGTTGCAGATCGCCCGATCGGAAATCGGGTCGCGTCAGAACATCGGTGAACGCGGTTACCGCCTGCGCCATCAGCGGTCTATCCGTCAGGGTACGCAGCCCCAGCCATGCCATGTCGCGCAGCGAACCGGTATTCAATTGCGCGCCCACGTCTTCAAACCGCTCGGCGACGCGATTTGCGTCGGCACCGGCTGCGCCCTGATCGAGCAGGGCATTAGTCAATGCTGCAAGCCCGGGCGCTTTTCCATCGCGCGCCCCACCCGCGTCAAATATGATGCGGATATCCACCATCGGAAGCTCGGGCGCCGGGACATAGTAGACACGCGCACCGTTAGCGGTCTCCCAGTGCTGGATAGGCGGCATGGCCGGTGCCGGCCACGCCGCCACGCACAAAACAGCCAGCAGACATACCTTCAGCGACGCAAGCACTTGATGGCTCTTCAGCGACGGGTCAATGGCCATGGCCACCTCCCATCGCTGCGGCGCGCCGCGTGGCGGCCGCAGCCGCGGCGTCCATCGGCAGCGGCTCCAGGACCCCAACCGTGAGCGTGTCCTCGATCAGGTACTTGCGCGCCACCGCCTGCACCTGCTCGCTGCTTATCGCCTGGATGCGTTCCAGATACGCGTCCTTGATGGTCCAGTCCAGGCCGATGCTCTCGAGCTGCCCGATCTGCATCGCCTGATAAAACACGGAGTCCTGTTCGAACACCTGCGAGGCAATCACCTGCGCCTTGACACGCGCGAGTTCCTCAGCACTGACTGGCTCCTCTCTCAGCCGTCGAATCTGCTCACGCAGCGCCGCCTCGAGTTCTGCCACCGTGTGCCCGTTGGCAGGTACACCGTCCAACAGCAACAGTGTTTCAGCGCGGTCGTAGAGGTCATAGCCGGTCCCGGCGCTGGCAGCAATCTGCTGGCCGCGCACCAGCTCCCGGGTCAGACGCGCACTGTCGCCGCCGTCCAGCGCGCCAGCCAGCACCTCCAGGGCATAAGGCTCCCAGTCCTCACCGTCACCGGCGGTCAGCAGGACCGGCACCTTGTAACCCAGGAGCAGGTAAGCCACCTCCGCAGGTGCCCGCAGCGTTTCACGCCGTGGTCCGCGCTGTTTCACTTCGCGACGCGGTTTTTCCGGCGTGATCTTGCTCGGCTTGAGGGGGCCAAAGAAGCGCTTGGCCAGCTTGAAGACCGCGTCGGGATCGACATCACCCGCGACGACCAGCGTGGCATTGTTGGGCGCGTACCATTTGCCGTACCACTGCTGCAGGTCGTCCAGTCGCAGACTCTCGAGATCCGTCATCCAGCCGATGGGCGGGATGCGAGCGGGACTGTTGAGAAACGCGACGGCGTTGAAGCGTTCGTACAGCAGCGACTCGGGCTTGTCTTCGGTGCGCAGGCGACGCTCCTCCATAACCACCTGAACCTCCTTGGCAAACTCATCTTCCTGGAGACGCAGATTGCGCATGCGGTCTGCCTCCAGTTCGAAGCTGACCGGCAACCGGCTCTTTTCCAGCCGCTGGAAATAGGCCGTGTAGTCGCGACTCGTAAAGGCGTTTTCCTGGCCACCATTTTCGGCGATGATGCGGGAAAACTCGCCTGGACCATGTTTTTTCGTTCCCTTGAACATCATGTGTTCAAGGACATGGGAAACTCCCGTTATTCCGTCGTGCTCGTAACTGGAGCCCACTTTGTACCAGACCTGGGACACGACCACCGGGGCACGGTGGTCCTCCTTGACTATCAGTTTCAGGCCATTGTCGAGCCGGTACAGGTGTACCATCGGATCCGTGGCCTGCACAGCCGCCGCTGACAGCAGCAGCGCGATCGCAAACAATCGTTTCATTTTCACCGGACTGATTTCTTACCTTGCTGAAGAGCGAATGGTAGGATAGTCGCATTCGAACGAATCTGCTAACGAATCACGGAAAAACCGGTTCTCTCACGATGTTTGGTTTCAAGCGCTCTCGACCCGATAAACCGGCAGGCCCGAACCCCGAAGTGCAGGAATCCGAAAAGGAATCCTCGAAGAGAGGACTCTTTTCCCGGCTTCGGGCAGGCCTCGCCAAGACCCGCCACGGTCTCAGCGACGGTGTCGCCAGCCTGCTTCTCGGTCGCAAGCGCATCGACGACGAGCTGCTGGAGGAACTGGAAACCCAGCTGCTGATAGCCGATGTGGGTGTCGAGGCAACGCAACGCATCATTCAGGATCTCACCCAGCGCGTCGCCCGCCGGCAGCTGGCGGACGCGGATGCGCTGATTGGGGCGCTCAAGACCGATATGAAGGCCATTCTTGCCCCCTGCGTGGCTCCCTTGTCGCTGGCCCAGGCTGAGAAACCCTTTGTCATCCTGATGATCGGGATCAACGGCGCCGGCAAGACCACCACCATCGGCAAACTGGCGCGCCGCCTCCAGGATCAGGGGCAGCGGGTCATGCTTGCGGCCGGCGACACCTTCCGTGCGGCAGCCGTCGAACAGCTGCAGGTGTGGGGGGACCGTAATGCCATTCCGGTGATCAGCCAGCGCCAGGGAGCCGATTCCGCCTCCGTGGTCTTTGACGCCCTGCAGTCCGCCCGGACGCGCGGCGCCGACGTCCTGATTGCAGATACCGCGGGGCGTTTGCATACCCAGTCAAACCTCATGGAAGAACTCAAGAAAATCAAGCGTGTGCTGGCGAAACTCGATAGCCGGGCGCCGCACGAGGTGATGCTCGTCCTGGATGCCGGAACCGGGCAGAACGGCCTGAACCAGGCCCTGCAGTTCCATGAAGCCGTCGGCCTCACCGGTATCACCCTCACCAAGCTCGACGGAACCGCCAAGGGCGGCATTATCTTCGCCATCGCCAGCCGGCTGGGTATACCCATCCGGTTTATCGGGGTCGGCGAGGGGATAGAGGACCTCCGGCCTTTCGATGCGGATGAGTTCGTAGACGCACTGTTCGACACTCAGATGCCGGCGACAGGGGGAAAGATTGCAGAAGACTGATCCGATCGCGGGCGCAGACACAGGAGTCGGTGGAAGGTCTCTTTCTCCCCTGGCACCGAGCGCCTGGCAGTACCCATGATCCGTTTCGACAACGTCAGCAAACGCTATCCCGGTGGCTACGATGCCCTGAGAGCGCTCAGCCTG
Source organism: uncultured Gammaproteobacteria bacterium (assembly GCA_963707015.1). Taxonomy (GTDB): domain Bacteria; phylum Pseudomonadota; class Gammaproteobacteria; order Thiohalobacterales; family Thiohalobacteraceae; genus CAVPOO01. The sequence goes on along the minus strand of CAVPOO010000015.1, from coordinate 504,499 downwards.
CATCTGGAGCGGGGCCAGATGGCCTTCCTGACCGGCCATTCGGGGGCGGGCAAGAGCACCCTGCTCAAGCTGATCGCCCTGATCGAGCGCCCGAGCAGTGGACAGATCCTGATCGATGGACAAAATCTGTCGCGCCTGCCGCGGCGAAGAATTCCCTTTCTGCGCCGCAAGCTCGGCATTATCTTTCAGGACCACCATCTGCTGCTCGACCGTACGGTATTTGATAACGTCGCCCTGCCGCTGGTTATCACCGGGCTGGGTCACCGCGAGATCGGTCGTCGGGTGCGTGCCGCGCTCGACAAGGTGAGTCTGCTCGGCAAAGAACGGGCCTTTCCCCTGACCCTGTCCGGCGGGGAACAGCAGCGCGTCGGTATCGCCCGCGCGGTCGTACACAAGCCACCTGTGTTGCTCGCAGATGAGCCGACGGGCAATCTGGACCCGGAGCTGTCGCGCGAAATCATGGCGCTGTTCGAACAATTCAATCAGGTGGGGGTGACCGTGCTGGTCGCGAGCCACGACCTCGATCTGATCTCGCGCCTGCCATACCCCATCCTCACCCTCCGGCACGGACAGCTGCGACCCGGGGCCGCAGCAACGCGGTCATGAACCGGCTGCGCGGCGGGCTGGCCGGTCAGACGCGAGCCGGGGTGCAACGCTGGCTGCCGACGTCTGTGCGTGCCTACCTGCGCTGCAATGCTCAGGTTCTGATATCCAGCCTGGGCCGACTCTACCGCAGTCCGATCTCGACCCTGATGACCGCCGCCGTCATCGGCATCGCCCTGGCGCTGCCTACCGGCCTGCTCGTTCTCCTCGACAACCTGCAACGCGTCAGTATCGGCTGGGACGGCAGCGCCACGATCTCGCTGTTTCTCGAACAATCCCTCGACGACGAGGCAGCCGACGCACTTGCCGCGCAATTGCGCAACTCGCCGCAGATTCAGGATGTCAGACACATCCGTCGCAGCGAGGCACTGGAAGAATTCCGTGCCCTGTCGGGATTCGGTGAGGCACTGAACAGCCTCGAGGACAATCCCCTCCCGGCGGTACTGGTCGTCAAACCCAGCGAAGCCTATAGCGGTGCCGACGCCGCCCAGGCACTGGCCGAGACATTGCACGCCCGTCCCGAGGTCGACATGGCGCAACTCGACCTGCAGTGGGTGCAACGCTTCACCGCACTGATGGAAATCGGTCGCCGCGGCATACTGGTAGTCGGCGCACTGCTCGGCCTTGCCGTCCTGCTGATCGTCGGCAACACCATTCGGCTGGACATACAGAGCCGGCGCTCCGAGATTGAGGTCACCAAGCTGATCGGCGCGACCGATGCCTTTATCCGGCGACCGTTTCTCTATACCGGGCTCTGGTACGGGATCTTTGGCGCCACACTGGCGTGGATGCTGGTGGAGCTGTCCTTCTGGCTGATCGCGGATCCCGTGGAATACCTCGCCGGTCTGTATCAGAGCAGCTTTCTGTTACGCACCTTCGACCTCGATCAGATCGCCAATTTGCTGCTCATGGGTGCAACGCTGGGACTCGCGGGGTCATGGCTCGCCGTGGGACGGCACCTGAATGCCATCGAGCCCCGCTAGCCGCCGGCATAAACGTGCCCCAGAGAGATCGGAATCCCTGGAACTTCTGCACCTGCTGGCACTCTAACTTCAGGAGTGCTAAAATTCCGCAAACCAAGAGGTTATGATTAGTATGAACGAGAGGGGAGGACACGCGGATATGAGCAAGGCTCTAGTCCCCGGCAATCCGGATCTTACCCTGCCGTTGCCGATGGGCGACTTGTCGGCCTATATCCAGGGCGTCAATACGGTACCCATATTGACGGCAGAGGAAGAACATGAGCTGGCGGTCCGTCTGCAAGAGGACAATGATCTGGACGCCGCGCGGCGCCTGATTCTGGCGCACCTTCGCTTCGTGGTCTATGTCGCGCGCAGCTATCAGGGCTACGGTCTGCCGCTCGGCGATCTGATTCAGGAAGGCAACATCGGCCTGATGAAGGCAGTCAAGCGTTTTGATCCGGCGGTAGGGGTGCGCCTGGTGTCGTTTGCGGTCCACTGGATCCGCGCCGAAATCCACGAATTCATCCTGCGGAACTGGCGCATCGTAAAGGTTGCGACCACCAAGGCGCAGCGCAAGCTGTTTTTCAACCTGCGCAGCTCCAAGAAGCGCCTTGGCTGGTTTACGGCCGAGGAAGTGGACGCAGTGGCTGAAGATCTCGGCGTCAAACCCGAGACCGTACGCGAGATGGAATCCCGCTTGAGCGGCCAGGATATCGCCTTCGATCCCGGCGCCGACGATGATGCGGACGATCATAAGTCCTTTGCCCCGGCCGCCTATCTTCAGGACCAGCGCCCCGATCCGGCCCTGGCACTGGAAACCAGTGACTGGGAGGCGCACAACACGCGGATGCTGTACAAGGCGCTGGACCAGCTCGATGAGCGCAGCCGCACCATCCTTGCGCAACGGTGGCTTGCGGAGGAAAAAACCACCTTGCAGGACCTGGCCGACCGTTTCGGGGTTACGGCGGAACGTATCCGCCAGATCGAAAAGAGCGCCATGCAGAAGCTGCAGGCGACGATGGCAGCCTGAAACCGGCCCTTGACATGAAACAGGAAAACGGCCTCTGAGAGGCCGTTTTTTTATGGTTTTTCCCGACGCCTCTCGCCGGCGGGTTCATCGTTCGCCGACGGCGGATGCATCGGCACGAGGGGGTCATCGTCATCCATCAGAATCCGGTGGGCAGGTCCCTCGAGATCGTCGAACTGACCACTGCGCACGGCCCACATAAACGCCCAGATGGCGATGCCGAGCAGCACCAGGGCGAGCGGAATCAGCAGGTAAAGTATGTTCATGACGGTGCTGCCTCGAATGCAGATTACACGGACAGCTGGCGCCAGCTGTTCAGGGGTCGCAACCCGGCGTCTGCAACCGGCTTCGCCGCTGGCTTAGCGTGGGACTGCCGGGCGCCGGGTGCTGAATTTCAATGACCGCAAAGGCTCCAGACTACTTGCCAGACCGGTCCCGCAGTCGCAGGGAATTCAATACCACGATGAGGGAGCTGGTCGACATCCCGATCGCCGCCATCCAGGGCGCGATCCAGCCGCGACTCGCCAGCGGCACGGCAATGACATTATACAGCACCGCCCAGGCGAGGTTCTGGCGGATCACCGTCAGGGATTTTCGCGCCTTGCGCACGGCCATTACCAGAGGCTGCAACTGCTCAGACAGCAGCGTCATATCCGCCGAAGCCGCGGCCAGCTGGGTGCCACTGCCCATGGCCAGCGACACCTGCGCGCCTGCCAGGACCGGGGCATCGTTAACGCCATCCCCGACCATCGCGACAACCGCACCACGCTGCTGCAGTGTCCTGATATGGTCGAGCTTGTCCTGCGGTCGCATCCGCGACCGGGCCACCTCGATCCCGAGGGCCTCCGCAACCCGCTGCACCGGCGCCGGCCCGTCACCGCTCAGGAGCTCGACCTGCAGACCCAGCTCACGCAGCCCCGCGACGGCCTCCCTGGCGCCCGCGCGCAACTGATCTTCCAGCACAAAGACTGCCAGGGGACCGCGCTTGTCGCCGAGCACCACGCGGGTAGCGCCGTCATCGGCATCGGCCAGGCTGGTGTCCACGGCCCTGCCGGATAACTCGGCAACAAAGTCACGGGTACCGAGCCGGTAGTAATTTCCCTGGATCCGCCCCTCGATACCATCACCGGGCTGGGCTCGCAGGTCAGTTGCCACGAGAGACACCTGCCTGTCGCGGGTCAGGGCCTGTGCCAACGGATGTTCGGAGCCTTGCTCCAATGCTGCCGCGATCGTCAGACACTGGTCGCGCGTGAGCTGACCGAGACGCCTTACCTCGCTTAGCCGCAGCCGGCCTTCCGTGAGGGTACCGGTCTTGTCGAATACGATGTGCGTCGCACCGGCCAGGGTTTCGAGCGCATAACTGCGGGTCGTGAGTACCCCCAGGCGTGCCAGTGCCCCCGTCGCCGCGGTCAGGGCAACCGGCGTTGCCAGCGACAGCGCGCAAGGGCAGGTAACGACCAGCACCGACAAGGTGATAGGAAAGGCGCGACCCGGATCCGTCTGCCACCAGTACCAGGCAACAGCGGCCGCCAGCACGAGCAGCGCGACAACAAACCACCCCGCCACGCGATCGGCAAGCTGGGCCAGCGCCGGCTTTTCCGACTGGGCACGGTCCAGCAGGCGCTGGATGGCTGACAGCACGGTGTCCTCCCCCACCCGCTCGACCTCCATGACCAGCGGGCTTTCGGTATTCACTGTGCCGCCCACGAGTTGATCGCCGGGTCGCCGCGCCAGGGGCACGCTCTCGCCGGTCAGCAGGGCCTCGTCGACCGAGCTCAGCCCTTCAACGACCTTGCCGTCGGCCGGCACGGATTCACCCGGTGTGATGCGGACCAGATCCCCGGGAACCAGATCAGCGACCGGAACGCGCTCATCACCCCGGCCGGTGATCCGGGTGGCCGTTGCCGGCAACAGGCGTACCAGTTCCTCGGTCGCCCGGCCGGCACGGTGCCGCGCGCCCATTTCCAGGAACCGCCCGGTCAGGAGAAAGAAAGTGAACATGCTGACCGAGTCGAAATACACCTCCCCGGCACCACGCACCGTCGCCCAGAGGCTTGCCACGAAGGCGGCCCCGATGGCGAGCGACACCGGCACGTCCATCCCCAGTCGCCGATGCCGCAGATCACGCCAGGCACTTTGAAAGAAGGGCCGTGCCGCATAGAAAACCACAAAAACGGCAATAAAAAGACTGACGCCGCGCAGGAAGTTGCGCAGATCCGCATCCATGCCCTGGTAGGCCCCCGCGTACAGCGCCACGGCGAGAATCATGACCTGCATCATGCCCAGACCGGCAACGGCAATGCGCCGCAGGGCCTGGTGGCGTTCACGCCGGTACACCTCCTGCTGGCGACTCGCATCAAAGGGGTGTGCAATGTAACCGATTGAGGCGATGGCGCGGAGGATGTCGCTGAGCTGAATCCGGCTTGCATCCCACTTCACGTGCGCCCGGTGGGTCGTGTAGTTGACGTGGAACTCCAGGACACCGGGCAATGCGCCGACGTGACGCTCGTTCAACCAGACGCAGGCGGCGCACACAATCCCCTCGAGGATGAGCGATGCCTCGCAGCGGTTTTCCGGATCGACCGTGACGAAGGTTTTTTGCAGATCGGGGCGGTCGAACAGCGCCATGTCCCGCAGGGCCTGGGGCACCAGTTCCTGGGCCGTGGGCGATGCCTGGGTGCGGTAACGGTAAAATTCCGTTAAGCCGGCATTAACAATCGCCTCGGCGACGGCCTTGCAGCCCGGACAACACATCGGCCGACTCTCCCCGTCAATATCAACCACATAGCGACTGGCCTGCGGAACCGGGAGACCGCAGTGGAAGCAGTTTGCCTGATCAGCCGGCTGGTTTGGTCGTTCCGACATGGCCGAGCTCAAGGTTCCCCCAGTTCGTCGCGAACGTGCACCGCCGGCCACACACGCGCTTCAAAGCTGCACGAGTCGACTGAATCAGAACAGATGTGCCTGGATTGCCGGCACATAGTGATCGACGAGCAACAGGGCAAAGATACCCATCAGGTAGACAATGGAATAGCCGAAGGTCTTCATGGCGATGGTGTCGGTGCGCATGAGTCGCAGGGCGTAGCGAAGAAAGCCGGCGCCGAGCAGCAGTGCCCCGACCAGGTACAGCAGGCCGCTCATGTGGGTCACAAAGGGCAGGACACTGACCACCAGCAACAGAATCGTGTAGAGCAGAACCTGCAGACGGGTAAAGGGAACCCCATGGGTTACCGGCAGCATGGGAATGTCGACGTCCGCATATTCGGCCCGGCGATGAATCGCCAGAGCCCAGAAGTGCGGTGGCGTCCAGGTAAAGATGATCAGAAACAACAAGAGCGCATGCGGATCCAGTTGCCCGGTGACCGCCGTCCAGCCCAGGACCGGCGGCGCCGCACCCGCCGCGCCGCCGATCACGATGTTCTGGGGCGTGGCGCGCTTCAGATACATGGTATAGATCACCGCGTAACCGATCAGCGAGGTAAAGGTGAGTAGCGCCGTCAGGGTGTTCACAAAGACGACCAGGATGATCATGGCCAGCGCACCGAGAGACAGCGCGAACACGAGGCTGTTACGGGAATTCAGCTGCCCGGTTGGCAGTGGCCTGTTACGGGTCCGCGCCATCCGCGCATCAACCCCCGAGTCAACGACATGGTTGATGGCCGCGGCTGAGGCTGCCGCGAGACCGATGCCCAGTGTCCCGAAAACAAGCGCCCCCAGCGGCACCATGCCCGGTGTCGCGAGGAACATTCCGACGACGGCGGTAAACACGATGAGCGCCACGACCTTGAGCTTGCACAGTGCAAGGTAGTCGCGCCAGTGGGCCATGCGGCTATGCGCAGCTGTCGTTACCAAAGCGATATGCTCTCCCATCGGTGAACTCACCCATTGTATCCCGGATACGTGGCAGTTCAGTCCCCGGAAGACCACTTGAGCAGGTGTTCCAGGTCCTTGAGCATCCCGCCCGGCTCGGCATTCGCCTCGTAGCTCATCATAAGATTTCCATACGGATCGACAAGATAGATACGTTCCCTGGCTGCGGGTGGCTCATCCGTGCGCAACCGGAACTGCTCCAGAAACTGAGCCGCGCCTTCACCCACAGGCTGGGCGATGACCAGGCCCGGCCAGGCCGCCTGGAGTTCCTTGTCAAGCGCATCGGCGCGGCGCTCAGCCACGACCAGCAGGCGTTGCACACGGTCGAGATTCTTGCCCTGGGCCAGGCGCACCTGGCGCATCTTGTAGAGATTCTGCTGGCAGGGGTCCGTGCAGCTGCCCGAGTGGAGGTAAACCAGCGTCCATTTCTGCTTGAGAAAATCTCCCGGCAGATGATCTCCCCCAGGCCCCGCCAGCGCGGCGGCCGGCAAGGGCCGTGCCGGCGTGACGAGCTGGCCATAATTGGTCGTCTGCTCGGGCTTCCAGCCCCCGGAGCCGAAATTCATAATCCAGGCCGCAACAACCGGCAGCAGAAACAGCATGAAAATCAGAAGCAGCGCCCAGCGCCCGCCCGCGATGCCAGATTTGCGATCTGTCACTGTGGTGGCCCCGCAGGTGGATTCCCGCCGGCCACACGCCGGGTATTCAGAACCAGGTAGATGATCACCAGGGCGGTAGCGAGGGAAAACCACTGAAAGGCATAACCCACGTGCCGCTCCGGTCCAAAGACAACCGGTCGCCAGTCCCGGGCAAAGCCATACGGCTGCTCAGGGTCCAGCAGCAGAACAACCGGCAGCAAAGGGTAACCGAGCTGAGTCTGCTGCAGATCCAGGCGGATTCGCTGCAGCACTTTGGGCCAACCGGGGTCACGGTCCTCGCCCTCACCCAGGACGAACACCTTGTCGGGTGGAATGTCCAGGATCCCCGTCAACGCCACGCTGCCCGCCGGTGCGGGAAGCTCCGGCAGCTGCTGGCGTGTGGCACCCAGAGGCACCCAGCCACGATTGACCAACACCGCCGAGCGGCTGTGGGCAATTCTCACGGGTGTCAGCACATGGTAGCCAACACGCCCCTGATCCACCTTGTTGTCCAGAAGGAATTGATGGGTGGTATCCATGACACCTTGAACCTCCGCGGGCTGATAGCGCAATGCACTGTCTACCTCCATCCGCCCTCCCAGGCGGATCCGCTCCGTACCTGCCTTGACCTCATAGCGGTCCAGCAACTGGCGTTTCTGCTCGGCCCGGTCCAGTTGCCACAGGCCGAGCCCGGCCAGAAGGACGAACATGCACAGCATCCCGACCGTGGGCCAGAAGGGTGGCGAGAATTTCAGGCTGGGAATCCGCATAGGGCCACGGAGTTTAGCCCATACCGCCAGCGCTGACGACGCAGGTGTCGCGGACAGGCGGTGGCTCGGCTATACTGGCTGCGTCCACCCGTCCGGCTATATTACCCATGATCATTAAGGTACTCATCGTCCTGGTCCTGCTGGCTATCGTAGGCAGTCTTGCCAGTGGCCTCGTGTTTCTGGTCAAGGACCATGGCCAGTCGACCCGCACCGTCAAGGCCCTCACGGTACGGATCGCCCTCTCGGTCTCGCTGTTTGCGCTGCTGATGCTGGGCTACGCCATGGGACTGGTAAAGCCCCATGGCATCTACCCGCAGCCCTCGGCCGCGCGGTCCGGGCAAGTTTCCGCCAACTAGGAGCCTGTCGCTTCTCCAATCTGATAATGACGAATGTTATGGCCACGAAAAACACGGAAAGTACGAACACGCATTAGATTTTTTTCCGTGTCCTTCCGTGGATTCCGTGGCCATATAGAAATACTGGTGCTCAGCCTGATTTGTCGGCATCCGTCATTATCACGTTGAAAGCGTACGGGCTCGTTCAACGCTCCCTCGCGGCTCCAGCAGCAGGCAACAGGTTTCCCCAGCCGGGCCCACCGGGATGCCGGCATCAGCCTGCTCTGGACGCTCCCCTTGTGGTGTTGATGACCGCAACACCGGTCATTGAAGGCCGCTCACATTGACAAAAAAAGGCGCTGCCATGGGCAGCGCCTTGTTCTTTTCCCGGGTTTTTCGTTACAGAATGTAAACGAAGATAAAGAGTCCCAGCCAGACCACGTCAACGAAGTGCCAGTACCAGGCCACTCCCTCGAAGGCGAAATGCCGGTCCGGCGTAAAATGGCCCCTGGCGCAGCGCAACATGATTACCGTGAGCATGATGGTACCCATCGTCACGTGCAGCCCGTGAAAGCCGGTCAGCATGAAAAAGGTGGAGCCATAAATGCCCGATTCCAGCGTCAGATTGTAGTGCGTATAGGCCTCACCATATTCGTATGCCTGGAATCCCAGGAAGGTTGCACCCAGGGCGATCGTGGCGAGCATCCACAGCACCAGCGGTCCCCGCTTGTTCTGCTTGAGCGCCCAGTGGGCAAAGGTTACCGTCACACCGCTGGACAGCAGCAACAGGGTGTTCAGTGCCGGGATATGCCAGGGATCCAGAATCCCAAAGGCACCCCCCGCGTCTGCCGGACCGTTGGTCGGCCAGGTCGCTTCAAAGCCGGGCCACAACAAGGCATGGGTTGCTGCGTTCGAGAGCGCCTCACCACCGAGCCACGGAATCGAGAAGATACGGGCATAAAACAGCGCCCCGAAAAACGCCGCGAAAAACATCACCTCGGAGAAAATGAACCAGCTCATGCCCCACCGGAAGGAGCGGTCAACCTGCATATTGTAGGTCCCGGCCTCACTCTCCCGGATGACCGTGCCAAACCAGCCCAACATCATGAACAGGATGATGGCCAAGCCGACGGCCATAACCGTCCATGCGGACTCCGATCCGTTCAGCGCCGCCGCGAAACCACCCAGCATAGTGATCAGCCCCACGGAACCGACCATGGGCCAGTGACTGCCGTGGGGAATGTAATAACCTCCGTTTGCATGCGTCATACCATATTCCTCTTTTCGGTGTCGTATTCCTTATTGATTCCGTACCGCCAGACTTATTGGCCCTTTTCGGGCACAGGCCCGATATCCTCCAGCCCGGGGGCTGTCGCGACCGTGGCCAGCTTGCCGGTATCGAAGAAGGTGTAGGACAAGGTCACGACCTCCACCTTTTCGGGCAGGTCCGGGTCGATCACAAAAGTCACCGGCATGTCGCGGCGCTCGCCCGGCTGAAACAACTGATCGGTAAAACAGAAACACTCGGTCTTTTTAAAGTGCTCTGCGGCAGACCCTGGGGCCACGCTGGGAACAGCGTGGCCCACAACGGCATGGTCGGCGCGGTTCCTTGCCGAATAGCTGACGGTATACGGCTTTCCTGGATGGACCTGCAGCTTGGCGACCTGCGACGCAAAATCCCAGGCCAGATTCTCGTTTACAGAGGCCAGGAACTCGACTGTCACCGTACGGTCCTCATCGATCTGCAGGTTCGGCACAGTCGCCGCACTGGAATTTGTCTTCCCGTTGAGTCCTGTTATATCGCAGAACACGTTGTACAGCGGCACCATGGCAAAGCCGAAGCCAAACATGCCAACCACGACAAACAGCAGGCGGCGCACGATCCGGGCGTTGGCCTGCTGCGGCTTATCCCTGTTCATTTGCCACCCGCGCCGATCGACCATATGAATGCGATGAAGATGAACAGCGCGACCACTCCCAGCAGGATCGCCAGGCGAATGTTGGCGCGTCGCCGTTTATCCGACTGCATAACCACTGTCATTGATCGTCTGTTTTCCGGGACCGAGGCGCCAGGTCGGACCTGACGCCTCGTCACCCCTTACTTGACCTCGGGGGCGGTCTCAAAGGTGTGGTAAGGCGGCGGGGACGGGAGCGTCCACTCCAGACCATGCGCACCTTCCCAGACCTGGTCAGTCGCCTTGGCGCCGCCACGAATCGTCTGGATGACAATGTACAGGAACAGCAGCTGCGACAGACCGAACGCAAAACCACCGATAGTCGAGATCTGGTTGAAGCCCGTAAACTGCACCGAATAGTCCGGTATACGCCGGGGCATACCGGCCAGACCCAGGAAATGCTGCGGGAAAAACAGCACGTTCACTGAGATCGTCGACAACCAGAAGTGCAGCTTGCCCAGCCTTTCGTCATACATGTGACCGGTCCACTTGGGTAACCAGTAATAGGCCGCCGCTATGATGGCGAATACGGCCCCGGTCACCAGCACGTAGTGGAAGTGAGCCACCACGAAGTAGGTATCATGGTACTGGAAGTCGACGGGTGTAATGGCCAGCATCAGGCCCGAGAAGCCACCGATCGTGAACAGCACGACGAAGGCCACTGCCCACAGCATCGGGGTCTCAAAGGTCATGGAGCCCTTCCACATCGTGGAGACCCAGTTGAACACCTTTACCCCCGTGGGTACCGCAATCAGCATGGTGGCATACATGAAAAACAGCTCACCGGCCAGCGGCATCCCCACGGTGAACATGTGGTGCGCCCAGACGATGAAAGACAGGAACGCAATGGAGGCCGTCGCATACACCATCGAGCTGTAGCCGAACAAGGGCTTGCGGGCAAAGGTCGGGATGATCGCCGAGACGATCCCAAAGGCAGGCAGGATCATGATATAGACCTCGGGATGCCCGAAGAACCAGAAGATATGCTGGAACATCACCGGGTCACCACCGCCGGCCGCGGTAAAGAAGCTGGTCCCGAAAAATTTATCGGTGAGCAGCATGGTCACGGCACCCGCCAGCACCGGCATCACGGCGATCAGCAGATAGGCCGTGATCAGCCAGGTCCAGACGAACAGCGGCATCTTCATCAGCGACATGCCGGGCGCCCGCATGTTCATAATGGTAACGATGATGTTGATGGCCCCCATGATGGAGGAGATGCCCATCATGTGCACGGCAAAGATCAGGAACGGAAACGCGTGTCCGGTCTGGAGCACCAGCGGCGGGTAGATCGTCCAGCCACCGGCCGGGGCACCACCTTCCATGAAGAAGGTTGACAGCAGCATCGTGAAGGCGAATGGCAGGATCCAGAAGCTCCAGTTGTTCATGCGTGGCAGGGCCATATCCGGCGCTCCGATCATCATCGGCACCAGCCAGTTGGCGAGCCCCACGAATGCCGGCATGACCGCGCCGAAGATCATGACCAGCGCATGCATGGTGGTCAGCGAGTTGAAGAACATGGGGTTGACCACCTGCAGGCCGGGCTGGAACAGCTCGGCACGGATGACCATGGCCATGGCCCCGCCGACAAAGAACATCAGCAGTGAGAACAACAGGTACAGGGTACCGATGTCCTTGTGATTGGTCGTGAAGAACCAGCGCGTGATACCGCTGGGATGTTCCTCGTGGTGTGTGTCGTGTGCGGTGGCTGTGCTCATAACTTGCTTCTCCTTACCGAAAATTTCTTAGCGAGCCGCTTTGATATCAGACGGCTGGACTATGTCACCCGTAGCATTACCCCAGGCATTGCGCTCGTAGGTGATCACGGCAGCAAGATCCGCATCACTGAGCTGGGACCCGAATGCCGCCATGGCGGTACCAGCCTTGCCATTCAGCACGAGATCGATGTGCGCATCCACGGGACCCGTGGCAATCGCACCACCCTTCAATGCGGGGAACGCGCCCGGAATTCCCTCGCCGCTGGCCTGGTGGCAGGCGGCACAGCCGGTAGCGTATACCTGCTCGCCTTTTGCCATCAGTTCGTCCTTGCCCCAGCTACGCTGCGCATCGGCTGCCGCAGCATTGCTGGCCAGTTTCTGATCCGCAACCCACTGCGAATATTCTTCTTCCGTCTTGGCGACAACCACGATCGGCATAAAGCCGTGGTCTTTTCCACACAGCTCCGCACACTGGCCGCGGTATGTGCCGGGTTCTTCGATGTTGAACCACATTTCATTGACAAAGCCCGGAATCGCGTCCTTCTTCATGCCCAACTCCGGCACCCACCAGGCATGAATCACGTCGCTTGCCGTGATCAGCAGGCGAACCTTGTTGTTGACGGGTACGACCACCGGATTGTCGACCTCGAGCAGGTAGTGCTCACCCTTATCCTTCTCGTTGTAGATCTCTTCCTTGGGTGTGGACAGCGTGCTGAAGAAGCTGATGCCTTCGTCGAGGTAGTCATAACCCCACTTCCACTGGTAAGCCGTGACCTTGATGCTGAGATCGGAATCACTGGTATCTTCCATGGCGATGAGCGCCTTGGTGGCGGGTATTGCCATGCCAATAAGAATCAGAAACGGGATGATGGTCCAGATAATCTCGACCGTTGTACTCTCGTGGAACTGCGCCGCCACCGCACCCCGTGACTTGCGGTGACTGATGATCGAGATGAACATGGCGCCAAAGACCACCACGCCGATCGCCACGCAGATCCAGAGGATCAGCATATGCAGATCGTAGGCATCCTGACTGATGGAGGTAACGCCCCGCGGCAGGTTCAATGCGTAATCGGCAACTGCGTTCGCCGCCCCCAGCAGTAGTCCGCCACCTGTCAGCGCACCCAGCGCCCTTCGCGTGATTGTCGAGAACATGCGCTTCACTCTCCTTAAAAGGCCTTTAAGCTGTGATATTGATTCGAAATTACTCAGTTACGTCGAACCCGGCCACCAGAGCACAGATGTTACTGTGCGTATTGCGGCCGGATACGGCGTTTCAATTCATTCGCCAGCAGTCGACGCTCGGCGTCGTTCAGGCAGCGGCCTACCTCGAGTTCGCGCCCATTGCTGCGCAACACGAGGCGCCAAGGGTAACCATGACGCCGCGGTGGACTGAGCGTAACCTGCACCCAGCATCGCTGGAAAGACCAGCGCTCGACCGGGGCGTAGCGGCCCCGCTGAACCTCAACGGTGTCGCCGCGGATGGAAATCACTTCACGACTGTCCGCCCGCAAGGCAACCACATAGAGCGCAACACCCAGAGCCAGCAGTTCCAGCCCGGCAAACGGCAGCACCGGCCAGGCGCCTGCCGCCGCAAACAGGCCCGCGATCGTCAAAGATACCAGACACATGCCGAGGTAAAAGGTTACCGCCCCACGCCACGACAGGGAGCAATTGGGCCGGACGACAAGCTGGCAATTCGCCGACACGGGGTCGCAGTATGCAGCTACCACAGGGGACCTCTTCCAAATTGGCCTTCGATGCTGACCTGAGACAAAGCCGGCGGCGATGCTACCCCATGACCCTGTATGGCGCAAGCTAATTTCAGCTTTGTGGCTATAAACTGGTGCTATAACAGCCTGTTATCACTGCGCCTGAACGAAGCTCCTGCACCCCCTGTGCGGACGCCCAGCGCTAGCCGTCGAGGGACGCCACATTCAGTCGCGCCGCCGCCGATGCCGGTGCCGCCCCGCGTGCCGGAACAAAGGGAATGAGCCCGGCAGGCGCGGCCCCGAATACGGAAGCCAGACAGGCCACATTCTCTTCCAGATTCGACATTCCCGGTTCGATCTGATTGGCCACCCAGCCGGCGCACCTGACCCCACTCGCCTGTATGGATTCCCAGCTCAGGATGGCATGATTCAGGCACCCCAGGCGCAGCCCGACAACCAGCAGCACCGGAAGACCAAGCGCCACGGCAAGATCCGAGACGTAGTGCGAGCCGTTGAGCGGCACCCGCCACCCGCCAATCCCCTCGACCACCACATACTCCGCCTGCGCGGCAAGCCGCCCGAAAGTGTCTGTGAGTGCGCTGAGTTCGATGCGCCGACCCTCCCTGGCCGCCGCGATATGGGGCGCGACAGCCGGCTCAAAGGCCCAGGGGTTGACGAGTTCGTAGGGCGGACTGATCGACGATTGGGCGAGCAGGGCCTGCGCATCCGCGTTGCGGGGCCCGTCCGCTGTTGGCTCGCAGCCACTGGCCACCGGCTTCATGCCGACAACGCAAAGTCCCTGCGCCTGCAGCGCCTGCATGAGACCCAGACTGACAACCGTCTTGCCAACCCCGGTATCGGTACCGGCAACGAAAAACCCCTTGCTCATGGTCGCCCGGCGCGGCGCTGCTTTGCCTGGCGCATCCCGCTCACCGCAATCTCGACCGCGGCAGGCCGCGACATCCAGGCATGACCGTATATCACCTCATAATTGGCCGGCAGCCCGTCATCCCGGCGATACGCCTCATAGGCCGCCTCCAGCTTCCTGATCCGGGCCGGTGTGGTGAGACCGCGCGGCCTGCCGGCGGTGACATTGTGTGCACCGATGCCCTTCAGATCCCGCATCAGCCGCCCGAGGTCCGGATAGGTCAGTGTCACGTCTTCCCGGTCGACCACCGGATCGCTCAGGCCGGCACGCAGCATGGCATCACCGATATCATGCATATCCAGAAACGCGTTCACGTGATTGGAACTGTCCACGGCCGCCCAACTGGCGCGCAACTCCTTCAGCGTATCCGGGCCCAAAGTGGTAAACAGCAGCACACCGCCCGGCCTCAGCACACGCCGCAACTCGGCCATGACCCGGTCGAGGTCGTTGCACCATTGCAGGGAGAGGTTGGACAGGACCATATCGACACTGGCAGCGGCCATTGGCAGCGATTCCATATCGCCACACACCAGTGCGGGCCGCCGCCACCAGCGCAGACCACGCCGCGCCGCTCGCAACATGGACTCGGCGATATCCACGGCCACAACCTGTGCGCCCCGGTAGCGTTTGGTCGCTGCCCGCGTGATCTGGCCGGTTCCCGAACCGAGATCCAGGATGCGGCCTGGCTGGACCTTCATCAGATCCAGCCGCTCCAGCAGGCGCCCCCCGATCTCACGCTGCAACAACGCCATCCGGTCGTAGCGCTCGGCCGCCCGGTCAAACGCCGTGCGCACGAGCTGCTTGTCAATGCGGAACGCCTCCCCGTTCACGCCAGAAACTCCCGTACCGCGCCGGTGAACGCCTGTGGTCGCGACAGAAACGGCGCATGGCCGGCCGACTCCAGCGTGACGAGGCGTGCCTGCGGCAGCTGCTGCCGGATCAGGGGACCCGCGCCTGCCGGAACGAGCGCGTCATTTTCGGCGAATACCAGCAAGGTCGGTTGCTGCAGCGACCCCAGCCGCGCGCGCAGGTCGACGTCACGCAGGACATCCAGTCCGACAGCCAGGGCGCCGGCATCCGGCAATCCCGACTGCCTGAGCTGGCCGCGCAGATAACGCAGCTCGGCAGATGCGACCGCTGAGCCCCGCGTCACCAGCGCGAGGAAGCGCTGCACCGTCGAGCGCGGGTCCCGCGCGAGACTGTCCCGAAATCCGGCCAGTACGCGGGGATCCAGCGCCTGCGGCCAGTCCCGCTGTGCGGTGAAACGGGGATTCGCCGCCACCAGAACGAGCTTGGCGACGCGTTGCGGGACACGTGCCGCCAGCCCCAGCGCCAGCGTGCCACCCAGCGACCAGCCGAGCACATGGGCCCGTGGCAGCAGTTCCTCGGCAAGCCTGTCGACGAGCGCGTCATAGGTGAGAGCCGGGTCGGGCGGACTCCTGCCATGGCCGGGCAGGTCGACCAGAACGAGCCTGAACCATCGGGACAGCTCGTCCGCCACCCCCTCCCAGATCTGCGAGTTGAATGCCCAGCCGTGCAGCATCACGAGCTTCGGGCCTTCGCCCAGGGTTTCCACGTGCAGGTTCATGGCAGCTGCCTCGCGTCCGCTGCACGGCCCGGCCCGGTGGCGAGGCATCGGTCGAGTGCCTCGAGCAAACGATCGATATGGGCTTCCCGGTGTGCCGCCGAGAGGGTAATGCGCAGGCGCGCCGCACCCTCGGGCACTGTCGGCGGCCTGATGGCCGGCACCAGGATGCCGCGATCACGCAATTCAGTGCTCAGGCTCAGCGCAGCCGCCGCGCCACCGACCACCAGCGGCTGGATCGGTGTGGGGGAAGGCATGAGCTCTAAACCCAGTTCGCGCGCACCATCCCGGAAGCGCCCGATCAGGTCCGCCAGCTTCTCGCGCCGCCAGCTTTCATTTTGGACCAGTCTGAGTGCGGTGCGGGTCGCAGCCGCCAGCGCGGGCGGTGTCGCCGTCGTGTAGATATACGTTCGCGCCGACTGGATCAGGGTCTCAATCAGCACCTCACTCCCCGCAACGAAGGCACCGAAACTGCCGAATGCCTTGCCCAGGGTACCCATCAGGATACGGTTTGCGCCGATCGCCACATCGAAATGGCTGTAACTCCCGCGGCCCCGCTCACCCAGCACGCCCAGCCCGTGCGCGTCGTCGATCAGCAGCCATGCGCCACTGGCATCCGCGATACGGGCCAGATCAGGCAGCCTTGCCAGGTCCCCGTCCATACTGAACACGCCGTCGCTCGCCACCATGGCACAGCTTCCGGCCGCCCTGATGCGCGCTGCCAGGCGACCCGCGTCGGCATGCTCATAGCGCACCAGGCGGGCCCCTGACAGGCTCGCCGCGTCCAGCAGCGAGGCATGATTGAGACGGTCCTCGAACAGGCGATCACCCCGCCCCAGCAAGGCACCTGCCACGCCGAGATTGGCCATATAACCGGTCGAGAACAGCAGCGCCCGCTGCGTTCCCGCCCAGTCGGCAAGCTCCTCTTCCAGCGCGTGATGGACTGTGGAATGTCCGGTGACCAGGTGGGCCGCGCCGCTGCCGACCCCGTATTGCCCTGCCGCCTGCTGCAGGGCCTCTATCAACGCGGGATGGTTGGCAAGTCCCAGGTAGTCGTTGCTGCAAAAGGCCAGGTAGGGCTTGTTGTCGACGACCACCTCGGGACCCTGCGGGCTGTCCAGGATCCGCCGCTCGCGATAGAGGTGACGATCACGTCGCAGCGCCAGTGCTGTGGACAGGTCTTTCATGGCAGGCAGTTTATCAAGGCGCCGGGAACGGCAGGCCTGCCGGGATCATGAGCATGGCAACGGCTGCATGACAGGGTTTAGCAGCGTCCCGTCCAGTGCAGATTTTTCCGCGGTTTGCGTGGCTCATGAGCAACAGTGTGGCTCCGCTGTCCCCGCCTGCAGGCGCCGCCTTCACACCGGGCGCAGACCCAGGCGCTCGAACAGGTGCTGATCGTGGCTGCGCCCCGGGTTGTCTGTGGTCAGCAACTGATCGCCATAGAAGATCGAATTGGCCCCCGCGAGGAAACACAGCGCCTGCATCGGATCATTCATCTCGGTACGGCCCGCGGAAAGGCGCAGCGTCGAGCGGGGCATCAGGATCCTCGCCACTGCGATGGTGCGCACGAACTCGAAGGGGTCCGGCGGCTCGACATCCGCGAGTGGCGTACCCTCGACGCGCACGAGCTGATTGATCGGTACGCTTTCCGGATGGCGCGGCAGGTTGGCCAGCGACTGCAACAGCCCGGCCCGGTCTTCGCGGTCCTCGCCCATCCCGATAATGCCCCCCGCACAGACATGGATATCGGCCTCACGTACGTGCTGCAGGGTATCCAGCCGCTCCTGGTAGGTGCGCGTGCTGATGATCTCGCCGTAGAACTCCGGCGAGGTATCGAGGTTGTGGTTGTAGTAATCGAGCCCGGCGTCGCTGAGGCGCGCAGCCTGATCGGCGCTCAGCATGCCCAGGGTCACGCAGGTCTCGAGTCCCAGCGACTTGACCTCGCGCACCATCGCCAGCACCTGCACGAAGTCCTTCTCTCGCGGGCTGCGCCAGGCTGCCCCCATGCAGAAGCGGCTGGCGCCACGCGCCTTTGCCTCCCGCGCTGCCGTGATCACTTCATCCAGGGGCATGAGCCGCTCGACGTCGAGCCCGGTCTGGTAGTGGGCACTCTGCGGGCAATAGGCGCAATCCTCCGGGCAGGCGCCGGTCTTGATACTCAGCAACGTGCTCACCTGCACCGCGTTGGGATCAAAGGCCTGCCGGTGGAGGCACTGGGCGCGAAAAACCAGATCGTTAAAGGGTTCTTCGAACAGGGCCAGAATCTCGGCGCGACTCCAGTCATGCCGCAATGCGTCGCCGGCCACGCGGCTCTCTGCACTCAGGGGTTCCGTCATGTGGGTATTTTCCTGGTTTTTCATTCGGTAAACTGACAGCGAAGGCGACTATGGCTGGCCGCCCGAGCTCTGTCAACTGGAAGGGAAGCCCGTGGTCAACAATTGGCTGAAGAGTATACAGGCGCGCCTGTATCCGGCGACTTGCGTACTCTGCGGCGCACGCGGCGAGTCAAACCGCGACCTCTGCGCCGGCTGCCTCGAGGATCTGCCGCGGCCGGGCAGTTCATGCGGCCGCTGCGGCCTGCCCGTGCCCGGCGCCGCCGGCGAGTTGCTGTGTGCCGCCTGCCTGCGCGATCCCCCAGCCTTCGACCGAACCCGGGTGCTGTACGACTATGCGCCACCGGTCGACCAGATGATCCGCCAGCTCAAGTACGCGGGCCGGCTGCATCTGGCCCGGCTCTTCGGCATGCAGCTCGCAACACTGGCAGCAGAGGTACCGGCGGCTGACTGCGTCGTGCCGGTGCCACTCCACCGTTCGCGGTTGCGCGAGCGCGGCTTTAACCAGGCCATTGAACTCGCACGCCCCGTTGCCCGCGCCCTGGCAGCCCCCCTGGACACGCGCAGCTGTTACCGGGCTCGCGCCACGACGGCCCAGGCCTCGTTGTCGCGCACGGCACGGCGCGAGAATCTGAAAGGGGCATTTACCGTGCGCCACGAGCTGAATGTGCGGCATGTCGTCATCGTCGACGATGTCATGACAACCGGCAGTACGGCGGATGAGCTGGCCCAGGCCCTGAAAGCGGGTGGCGCAGCCAAAGTCAGCGTACTGGTCGTCGCCCGCGCAGCGCGCTAGGCCCAGTACAGGTAGTCGAGGGCGATACCGGCAAATACCGCGGCACCAAACCAGTTGTTATTCAGGAATGCCTGGAAACACTTGCGCGGGTCGCGGTCCTTGATGAGGTACTGCTGGTAGAGAACAAGTCCGGCGGCAACCAGCAGCCCAAGGTCGTAGAACAGCCCCAGATGCACCCGATTGCCCGCCATCCACAACCCGACCAAAGCCATCAACTGCAACACACCAACGATGGCCCGGTCGGCATCACCAAAAAGAATCGCCGTTGACTTGACCCCGATCTTCAGATCCTCTTCGCGATCCACCATCGCATACTGCGTGTCATACGCCGTCGCCCAGACGACGGTCACGGTGAACAACAGCCAGCCAGTCTGTGGAACATCCCCGGTCTGGGCGGCAAAGGCCATCGGCACCGCCCAGCCAAAAGCCGCGCCCAGCACCACCTGCGGCAGTTGTGTATAGCGTTTTGTGAAGGGATAAACGGCGGCCAGCAACACACCGCCGAGCGCCATGAGCACCGTCAGGCGGTTCATCAGGAGCACGAGCCCAAATGCCACTAGACACAGCACGCCGAACAGCGCCAGCGCCTCGCGCGGGCCGACCTTACCCGCGGCTATCGGTCTGTCCCGTGTCCGCCGCACCTGCGGATCAAACTTGCGGTCCGCATAGTCATTGATGACGCAACCCGCCGAGCGCATCAACACGACACCCAGTATGAACACGGCCAGTATCAGCGGGTCCGGGAAACCCTGGGCGGCGATCCACAGGGCCCACAGTGTTGGCCACAGCAGCAGGAAAATCCCGATCGGCCTGTGCAATCGGGTCAGCAGGTAATACTGATACCAGCGGTCTTTCCAGTGCTCGGTGGCCATTGCCTGAATGATACCGACAACTTTGCAGAGCGTCGCGCGTGCAGCGCCCCGCGTCTGCGGTCTTTCAGCCCGCACCCGCGTGGCGTTCGAGGCGGCGGTACTGCAGCGCTTCGGCAAGGTGGGGCGTTGCGATTTCAGCCGCGGCATCGAGATCTGCAATGGTCCGGGCAACCTTGAGTATGCGGTGGTAGGCGCGCGCCGAGAGCTGGAAACGCTCCATCGCCTGACGCAGCAGTAACTGGTCCGGTTCGCCGAGCCGGCAGACACGCTCCAGCGCCCGGTTGTCCAGCAGCGCGTTGACCCGGCCAGCGCGTTCCAGCTGACGCGTGCGTGCCGCGGCGACACGCAGCCGTACCCTTGAGCTCGGCTCGCCCCCTGGCCCCTGAAGCTCCCGGTACTCCAGTCGCGGCACTTCAACCTGCAGGTCAATGCGGTCCAGCAGCGGGCCTGAGACGCGCGAGCGGTAGCGCTGAATCTGCTCCGACGTGCAGCGGCAACGCCCGCCCGGGTCGCCCAGAAAGCCACACGGACAGGGGTTCATGGCGGCAATGAACTGGAAGCATGCCGGAAACTGCGCCTGACGCGCGGCGCGCGAAATGATGATCACGCCAGTCTCCAGGGGCTCACGCAGCACCTCCAGGACTTTGCGATCAAACTCGGGCAACTCATCGAGGAACAGCACGCCCCGATGCGCCAGCGAGATCTCGCCGGGCCTCGGATTCGAGCTGCCTCCGACCAGTGCAACGGCAGAGGCCGTGTGATGCGGTGCGCGAAACGGCCGCTGTTTCCAGGTGCCCGCGCTGATGTTCCGGCCGCTGACGGAGGCAATGCTCGCGGTCTCCAGGGCTTCGGCATCCGTCATCTCCGGCAAAATACCGGGCAGGCGGTGGGCGAGCAGACTTTTGCCCGTCCCGGGCGGGCCGATGAAAAGCAGGTTATGAGCGCCCGCCGCCGCGATCTCGAGGGCACGCCGTGCCTGGACCTGCCCGCGGACATCGGCGAGATCCGGCGCGTCGTCGCGTGCCGTCTCGCGCACGCCTGCGGGTACCGGCTCAAGCCGCACGGTATTCTGAACATGCGCCGTTACCGCCAGCAGATGTGCCGCACCGAACACCACACCGCCCTCGACCAGCGCGGCCTCGGCGCCGTTGTCTTGCGCCACGACCAACGCGCGCCGGCTTGCCCTGGCCGCCAGCGCAACCGGCAACACACCGTTCACGGGGCGCAGCGCCCCGGACAAGGCAAGCTCACCCATAAATTCATGCGTGGCGAGCGCCTGGGGCGGTATCTGGGCGGATGCCGCAAGAATGCCCAGCGCGATGGGGAGATCGAGACGGGTACCCTCCTTGGGCAGATCTGCCGGGGCAAGGTTGACGGTTATGCGTTGCGCGGGAAACTCGAAACCACTGTTGAGCAATGCGCCGCGCACCCGATCCTTGCTTTCCTTGACCGCCGTTTCAGGCAAGCCCACGATGGACAGGGATGGCAGACCGTTCGAGAGGTGAACTTCGACCGTAACCAGGAGGGCATCAACGCCCACCAGGGCCCGACTGTAGACTATGGCAAGCGCCATGGCATCCTTTCCTCGCTCTCCTCCGTCCCTGGAGGTATCGACAGCAACCGCCCGACGACCCGTCGGACCCCGCATGCAGCATCAGGGCATCATACTGAATTCACGCCACGCCTTCCTGTCAATCCCGTCGCGCCGGTGCGGCGCTGCGAAAACCGCTAACCGCCGTCCATGTCGGTCTCGTCGACAGCCTTGAGTTCGCTCTCCGATGCCACGGTGCGAAAACCCAGTTGCTCTTCCAGCACGGCTACCCGCAGGGCAAGCTCGTCCAGCTTTGCCCGGCTGCGCGCCAGCACCGCCTGCTGCACGTCGTATTCTTCGCGGGTCACAAGATCCAGCTTGTTCAATGCCGCCTGCAGGGCCGCCCGTAGATTCCTTTCCACATCCCCCTGAATCTCTCGTACGCCTTGGGGTACCGCCGCGGAAACCCGCCGGGCGAGGTCGTCAAATATCTTTGGATCGATCATAGCGCTAACCATAGAACATCGGCCTCGATGAGGTCCACTACCGCGTGATGGCCCGCACCCTATTGGTGCGCAAGCCTGAGGCATGTACCCAACGGGCTCCCCATTTTGGTGCAGCCGATCAGCCCGGCGATCCAGAAAATATCATATCTAACTGATTATGCAAATACTTTTCGAGTGGCACAGTAACTGCTATGGCCTGTGGTAATCCACAAAGGACCCGTCGCGGCGACACGACGTTGGGGGATTAAACGTTTTTTCAACTGACTATTGAGGAGTCGATCTGATGACGAAAAAGTTTACCAGGACCCTGGTTGCGGCTGTGCTGGCGAGTGGCGCGGGTACGGCTGTGGCACTCGACGATATCAGCGCCAATGTCGCGCTGGGCACGGATTACATCTTTCGCGGCATATCACAGACGGACAGCGGTCCGGCGATTTCGGGCGGCTTCGACTGGGCCTACGACACCGGCTGGAATGGCCTCAGTCTCTACGCAGGCACCTGGGGCTCGAACATCGATCCGCAGTTTTTCGGAGGTGACAGCAAACCCAGCATGGAACTCGATGGGTACCTCGGGCTGTCCGGCTCCATGGGCGAGATCGGTTATGACGTCGGCTGGCTGAGGTACTTCTATCCGGGCGGCGGCTTCAACGACACCAGCGAATGGCATATCGGTGGCAGCTGGAAGTGGTTTGGTGCGACCTACTACTACAGCAAGGACTGGTTCGGCACCGGCGGTGACAGCGCGTCGCGCATCGAAGGCAGCTTCGACTATGAACTGCCTTATGGCATTGCGCTGACTGCCAGCGTCGCGAACAACTACGGCGATGGTATCGAGGACTTCTTTGTAGACAGCTACGTCGACTGGCTCGTTGGAGTGAGCAAGCCGTGGCTCGGCGTGGACTGGGCCTTCACCTATACCGATACCAACATCTCCCAGTCGGATTGTGGTGGCCAGAGCCTGTGTGATTCGGCCTTTAATGTTTCGGTCAGCAAAAGCTTCTAAGGCAACTGAGGGCTGGCCCGCCTCCGAGGCGGGCCCGATTCGAGGAGAAAAACACCATGAAGATGGTTAGCGCAATTATCAAACCCTTCAAGCTCGATGACGTGCGTGAGGCACTGTCCGAGATCGGGGTGCAAGGGATTACCGTCACGGAGGTCAAGGGTTTTGGCCGGCAGAAGGGACATACGGAGCTGTATCGCGGGGCAGAGTACGTCGTGGACTTCCTGCCCAAGGTGAAGATCGATGTTGCGGTCAGCGAAGAGCTGTCCGAGCGCGTGATCGAGGCCATTACCAAGGCCGCCAACACCGGCAAGATCGGCGATGGCAAGATCTTCGTATCCCCCATTGAACAGGCAGTCCGTATTCGCACTGGCGAGTCCGGCAAAGATGCCCTGTAGTCATATCGAGGAGACATAACAGTGGAAGACATTTTCAATCTCCGATACGCGCTTGATACCTTCTATTTCCTGGTCTCGGGTGCGTTGGTCATGTGGATGGCGGCCGGTTTCGCCATGCTCGAGGCCGGCCTCGTGCGGGCCAAGAACACCGCTGAAATTCTGACCAAGAACATAGCGCTGTTTGCTGTCGCCTGCATCATGTACATGGTATGTGGTTACAACATCATGTATCCGGGCGATGCGGGCGGCAACGGTTACATCCCGAACATTGCCCTGAACTTCATGTTCGGCGGTGACCATGATGCCGCCGAGGTGCTGGCGCAGAGTGCCGACGGCTGGTACGACGGGTCCTATTATTCCGGCATGTCCGACTTTTTCTTCCAGGTCGTCTTCGTGGCCACGGCCATGTCTATCGTCTCAGGCGCGGTAGCCGAACGCATGAAGCTGTGGGCATTCCTGCTGTTTTCCGTGGTCATGACCGGCTTCATCTATCCGATGCAGGGTTACTGGAAGTGGGGCGGTGGATTCCTCGACCAACTGGGCTTCAACGACTTTGCCGGCTCGGGCGTCGTGCACCTGTGTGGGGGCGCAGCCGCCCTGGCCGGCGTCCTCCTGCTTGGCGCACGCAAGGGCAAATACACGGCGGATGGCAGAATCAATGCCTTCCCCGGTGCCAACCTGCCGCTCGCGACCCTGGGCACCTTCATCCTGTGGCTGGGCTGGTTCGGCTTTAATGGCGGCTCCGAGCTGGTGATCTCGAATGTCGAAGAGGCGAATGCCGTCGCCGCGGTGTTCGTGAATACCAATGCCGCCGCCGCGGGGGGCGTTGTCGCGGCACTGATCACGGCGCGCCTGATGTTCGGCAAGGCGGATCTCACCATGGCACTCAACGGTGCCCTGGCCGGCCTCGTGGCAATCACCGCCGAGCCACTCGCCCCCACGCCACTGTGGGCAACCCTGGTGGGCGTCATCGGCGGCATCATTGTCGTCTTCTCGATCGTGACGATGGACAAGGTGCGGATCGATGATCCGGTGGGTGCCATCTCCGTACACGGTGTAGTGGGTATGTGGGGACTGCTCGCCGTGCCCTTGTCCAACGCAGAGGCCACCTTCGGAGCACAGCTCACCGGTCTCGGTACTATCCTGGCCTGGACCTTCGTCGCCAGCTTCATCACCTGGCTGATCATAAAGGTCACATTTGGTATCCGCGTCAGCGAGCAAGAGGAATACGAGGGCGTGGACCTCGGCGAGTGCGGCCTGGAAGCCTATCCGGAGTTTACCGGCACCAAGGGCTCAGGCATCTGATAAGCGGCTTACCCCTTTCCAGGGATGGAGCATTCACGACGGGCGCAGCAATGCGCCCGTTTTTCTTTCTCTGCTGATCCGTGAGGAGCAAGCGGCAAGCCGGTGAGGGCTTTTCCCGGCTCTATCGCTTCACGCCTGGCCCTTCACTTCTCACCTTCACAGTGACTTGTGCGTCCCATCGCAGTAGGGCTTGTCGGCGCTGTGCTTGCAGCCGCACAGCCATACCTTGGTCGTTTCGGTCAGCTCAAACTTGACGGGGGTAAACCCGGTGCCTTTGTGTGAACCATCGCAGAATGGCTGATCTTTTGACCGCCCACAGGCGCACCACCAGTAGGTGCCGGCGGCCAGTTCCAGCGCATAAGGCGCCTTTTGTGCAACTTCGGGTTCCGCCATAACTCCTCCAAATCAGAAACAGGTCGGTATAGATGGGTGAGACACACTACCAGCAAACCTGCCACAACCCAAGACCCGGAACGCCAGCTGTGCCGGCAATTGTCTGCTAATATCCGGCCATCCCGGCAACACGCCCAGGCGTATCGGATCCAATTTCGTTTCAGCCCCCCGTGAGCCAGCTGCGTATCGAAAACCTGAGAGGCACCGGCTTCGGACCGGTTGATCTGTCCCTGGCCGGCGGCGAGTGCCTGTGCCTGTCCGGTTCCTCCGGAGCCGGCAAGTCACGCCTGCTGCGCGCCATCGCCGATCTCGATCCCCATGAAGGACAGCTTGCGCTGGACGGCATCAGCAGCGCCGCGGTATCACCGACCGACTGGCGGCGCCGGGTTGGCCTGCTGCCGGCGGAGAGCGGCTGGTGGTCAGCGCGGGTCGCTGATCACTTTCCCGGCACGGCGCCCGGCGAGGCCTTCGAACGGCTGGGATTTGCCGTGGACATCCTCGAGCAGGCGGTTGAGCATCTCTCCAGCGGCGAGCGGCAACGACTGGCGCTCCTGCGCCTGCTGGCCAATCGGCCACAGGCATTGCTGCTCGACGAGCCCACGGCCAATCTCGACCCTGCGAATACGGAACGCGTCGAGGCATTGCTGGCGGAAACCTGCCGACGCGGCGCCATACTGCTCTGGGTCAGCCACGACCTGAACCAGATTGCGCGTGTTGCCGACCAGCACTGGGTCATGAAAAACGGACGTGTACATCCAGCCGATCAGGGGCAGGCAGCGTGATACGGCTGTCTGCCATCGACCTGGCCATCGCCGCTGCGCTGGTGCTTGGGTTGGCCGGCTTGTCGCTCCAGGTCCATCGTGATCTGAGTCGCCAGATCGTCATCGCCGCCTTGCGGACCACGGTCCAGCTGCTGCTGGTGGGCCTGATCCTCAAGGCCCTGTTTCAGTACGCCGACTTCCCGTGGATTTTGCTCATGGCCTCGATCATGGTGCTGGCCGCAGGTCGCGAGGTTATGTCGCGGCAGGAACGCCGCTTCGCCGGCTGGTGGGGATTCGGCGTCGGCACGGTGTCGATGTTCCTGTCATCATTTTCGGTCACTCTCTTTGCACTGCATGCCATCATCCAGACCACACCCTGGTATGAACCCCAGTACGCCATACCGTTGCTTGGCATGTTACTCGGCAACACCATGAATGGTATCGCCATCGCCATGGATCGACTGACCCAGGGTGTCTGGTTGCGACGGCGCGAGATCGAGGCTCAGATCATGCTCGGTCATAGCGCGGTATCGGCCATGCGCAGTCAGCGCTATGACGCAGTGCGCAGCGGCATGATACCCATCATCAATGCCATGGCTGCGGCGGGCCTTGTCAGTCTTCCCGGCATGATGACAGGCCAGATCCTGGCCGGTGCGCCACCCGTCGAAGCGGTAAAATACCAGATACTGATCATGTTCCTGATCGCGGTCGGCACCGGGCTTGGCACCCTGGCGGCGGTGTGGGCCGGTTCCCGTCGCCTGTTTGATGGCCGCCAGCGGCTGCGGCTCGATCGCCTGAGTACACCGAAGCCCCGCTAGATGTCAGAAACCAACCGGAGACCGGCCTATGAGGACCACGACTGGCGTCCGAAGACTGTTGCTCATCAGTCTGACTGCCTCTGTCTGGAATGCACCGCTGAGCGCAGGCGCCATTTACAAATGGACCGATGCACAGGGCCGCGTGCACTACAGCGACCGGCCTGCAGATGCCGATAGCGGAAGCGTCAAGATCCGTCCGGCCCCGCAACCGCCGCAGGCCGATGTGCAGGAACGGCGCATACGCCAGCAGAAACTGCTCCGGGCCTTCGATGAAGAACGGGAAATCGATCGACAGAAGGCCGCAAAGGCCCGTGAGGACAGACAGCTACGTGCAGACAATTGTGCGTCTGCACGACAGAATCTCGAGGCCTACCGGAATGCCCGCTACCTCTATGACGAGGACGCCGGCGGTGAACGGCGTATTCTGAGTCATGCGGAACGTAGTCAGGCTACTGAGAAGATGCGTCAGGCAGTCGAATACTGGTGCGGGAAGACCTAGGAGCCCGTCGGACTTAGGCTGATTCCAGTTCGTGGCGGAAGAACTCGGGCATGGCCATGGAGGCGCGATGGATAGCGAGGTTGTAGTAGCGTGTCGGGAACGAGCGCGCCGAAATATCACGCTCCCGATAACGCTGCAGATCGAGATTCTTGCCACCCATCGTAGCCGACCACCAACCGGCCGGATAGCTTACCTGGGGGAAATGCAGGCTCAGCGTCTGCTGAAACCCGGCGGTCCGCATCGCCCGGTGCAACAGTTTAATGATCCCCATGTGAAACAACGGTGACTCACTCTGCTGGACGACAATCCCGCTTTCCCCCAGCACGCGATGACATTCACGGTAAAAGGCCTCGGTGAACAGCCCTTTCGCCGGGCCAATCGGATCAGTACTGTCGACGATGATGACATCGGCAGTCCCCGCTTCTGCCTGCTGCATCCATCGGATGCCATCGGCAAACAGGAACTCGACGCGCGGATCGTTGTTGGAGGCGCATGATTCCGGAAAGTACTCCTCGGCTATCCGCGTGACCCGTTCGTCGATTTCGACCTGCAGCACCGATTTCACATCCGGGTGTTTCAGCACCTCGTGCAGCGTACCGCAGTCACCGCCCCCGATGATCACAACGCGCTCTGGTGCCGGGTGCGTGAACAGGACCGGATGCGACATCATCTCGTGGTAGAGGAAACTGTCGAAGTCAGTGAGCATGACGAAACCGTCTATCGTCATGAGCTTGCCGAACTTCTCCGTCTCGAAAATCTCAATGCGCTGATACTCTGACTGCTCTTCGTGCAGTTTGCGTCGGATCTTCAGAGAAAATGCCGATCCGCCTTCCTCACAGACTTCCGTAAACCAGCCGGCATCGAGTTGCATTGTCGTATCCTGCTCGCATCAGAGGGAAATCGAAGATACCGGGCAACGGCACAATAGACAAGCCGGACGCATCCATCCGCACGGGGAATGGCGTTCCCCTTGGGGGCTTAATCAAGTATCTTTGTCTGCCATGTGGACTGTTGAGCAAGCCCGAAACACCTACAGCCTTGCCCGCTGGGGGCAGGGCTACGTCGACGTCAACAGCGC
The DNA here is from genome assembly GCA_963707015.1 of uncultured Gammaproteobacteria bacterium. Taxonomy (GTDB): domain Bacteria; phylum Pseudomonadota; class Gammaproteobacteria; order Thiohalobacterales; family Thiohalobacteraceae; genus CAVPOO01. Next base: position 476,103 of record CAVPOO010000015.1, on the reverse strand, counting down.
CGGACATCTGGCAATCCGGCCGCGACCGGGCTCCAGTGACGGTGAGATCGATCTCTATACCCTGGCTCAGGCGCTGCACCGGCATGGCCTGAGGCTGCCCGTGCTGGTGCGCTTCGTTGACATTCTCCATGACCGCATTGACCGGATTTGCACCGCTTTTGACAAGGCCTGCAGTGCGACCGGCTATAGCGGCCGCTACCATGCGGTTTACCCCATCAAGGTCAACCAGCAGCGCAGTGTGGTTTCCGAAATCCTTCACCACGGTGGTGACCGGGTGGGCCTCGAGGCCGGCAGCAAGCCCGAGCTGATGGCCGTACTCGGCGTGTCGCGCCCCGGCGGTCTGATTATCTGCAACGGTTACAAGGATCGCGCCTATATCCGTCTGGCGCTTATCGGGCGCAAGCTCGGCCACCGGATTGTGATCGTCATCGAGAAGCTCTCCGAACTGGAACTGGCCCTGCAGGAAGCCGAGGCGCTCAATGTTGATCCCGTGCTCGGAGTCCGCGTACGGCTGGCGTCGCTGGGCACGGGAAAATGGCAGAACAGCGGTGGTGAAAGATCCAAGTTTGGCCTGAGCGCCGCCCAGGTGCTGCGCTTCATCGAGCGCCTGACCGCTGCCAATCGTCTGGGGGCGCTGCAACTCCTGCATTGTCATCTGGGATCCCAGGTAACAAACATCCGCGACATAGAGGCCGGACTGCGTGAGCTCGCCGCCTACCATGCCGAACTCTGCAGCCTGGGCGCCCCCATCGATACCATCGATGTCGGCGGTGGACTTGGCGTCGACTATGAGGGTACCGCCTCGAGAAACTACTGCTCCGTTAATTACGGGATCGAGAGCTATGCAAGGATCGTGGTAGAGGTCCTGAGTGATATCTGTGCGAAGCGAGGACTCTCCCATCCCGACATCATCACGGAGTCCGGCCGTGCCATGACGGCTCATCATGCACTGCTTATTACCAATGTCATCGACATTGAACAGGCACCGGGCACGGGCTCACTGAAAGGCCCTGCGGAGGACGCGCCGCAAATCATTCACGAGCTGTGGGGCACGCTCGGCGCAGCGGAGACACCCTCAGTGCTGGAGGTCCACCACGATGCCGTCTACTGGCTGAGGGAGGCGCAAACGCTGTTCAGCAAGGGCAAACTCACCCTTAAGGAAAGGATGCAGTGTGAGTCCATCTATTACGCCATCTGCCACCGACTGCGACCCCTCATAAAAGGGGGCAACCGGAAATACCATGACCTGCTCGATGAGCTGAACGAAAAACTGGCCGACAAATATTTCTGCAATCTTTCCATCTTTCAGTCACTGCCCGATGTGTGGGCAATCAAACAGATCTTTCCTGTGGTGCCGCTGCATCGCCTGGATGATCCGCCAACACGGCGAGCGGTCATTCAGGACCTGACCTGTGATTCCGACGGGCGCATTGACCAGTATGTAGACCGCAACGGCGTCGAGTCGACACTGCCCGTGCATCCATACCGGCCTGGCGAGACGTATCTCCTGGGCATCTTCCTGGTCGGCGCCTATCAGGAGATCCTCGGCGATATGCATAATCTGTTTGGCGATACAGACGCGGTTGATGTCCGCCTCACTGAGGATGGCTACACCCTGTCGGGCGCGGAACACGGTGACACCGCGGATGAACTTCTGCGTTACGTGCACTTCGACACCGACGGACTGCGCGCCGCCTACCGGAACAAGATTCAGGCGGCGCGACTCAGCGTGGAGGAGCAGGCGGATTTCCTCAGGGAGCTCGAAGCAGGCCTGAGCGGCTACACCTATCTGAGCGATTGACCCGCGGACACATTAGCGAGGAATTCGGCACCCGGAACAGGCGACCGGCACGGCTGACATTCTGGTTCCCCGGGGCTTTATTGGCGCTTCAGCAGAATCGCACTGATGTTATTGCCTTTTAACCGCGCGCGGGCAACATTCAGTTCACCGAGATTGCTGAAGGGACCGGCACGCACACGGTGCCAGGTTTCGCGGTTATTGATCTTCACTGTCTGGATACTGGCTTCGAATCCAAGCAGCGCCAGCCTTGCCTTGAGCTCATCGGCCTTCTTCAGCTCGCGGAACGAGCCGGCCTGCAGAAGATAGGTCCCCGGCTTCTCCACCTGGCGCACGCCCGGCTGCGGCTGGCCGCTTGTCTCCGGCTTGGGCACCACCACCTCCATTTCCGGAAGCAAGGTATAGAAGTCAAACCGCGGCTTGGAGGGTTCCGGAACCCCGGCGACCGCGGCCTTCGGCGCTTCCCGTCCAGCCGGTTCTGCGGGTATGGGTATGGCGACGGCAAAGTCCGTCTCCTGCCCACTGTCCGATGTCGAGTGAAGATAGACCAGGAAGGCCACAAACAGCCCGATTGACGAACCGGCCAGCAGCCAGGCCCAGCCCGGCGGACCGTGCCTCCTGCGCCGGCGGGTAGTGTATTTATAGTCGCTCGGCATAAGCTCTCAATCGACCGCGCGCCTTCACATGCTCTCCGGTGCCGATACACCGAGCAGGCGCAGGCCATTCGCGATCACCTGCCGCGTGGCCTGAATCAGGTTCAGGCGGGCATCCCTGAGCGGCGCGTCCTCGACCAGAAACTGATGTGCGTTGTAATAGGTGTGAAACTCGTTGGCCAGTTCTCTCAGATAATGGGCAAGCTGGTGAGGTTCATGCTGCAGAGCGGCTGATTCAACCAGCTCTGGAAACTGCGAGAGTTTCGTCATCAGGCTTTGTTCGTGTTCCTCGTGCAGCAGGTGCAGGTGCGCCGTGCCTGACGCGCTGTCCCAAGCCCAGCCTTTGTCGCCAAGCTGGCGCATAACACTCATCACCCGGGCATGCGCATACTGGATATAGTAGACGGGATTGTCATGCGATTGCGACCTGGCAAGATCGAGATCAAAATCGAGATGCTGCTCGCATTTGCGCATCACATAGAAAAACCGCGCCGCATCCCTGCCGACTTCCTGGCGCAGTTCGCGCAGCGTCACAAACTCACCGGAGCGTGTCGACATCTGAACCTTCTCGCCGCCACGGTAGAGGATCGCAAACTGCACGAGCAGCACATCGAGCCTGTCCGGATCATCGCCGATCGCCCTGAGGGCTGCCTTGACCCGCGGCACGTAGCCATGGTGATCCGCACCCCAGACATCGATGACCCGGGCAAAGCCACGTTCCAACTTGTTCATGTGGTAGGCGATATCGGATGCAAAATAGGTCATCTGGCCGTTTTCACGCACCACCACCCGATCCTTCTCATCGCCAAAGTCAGTTGAGCGAAACCAGAGTGCACCGCCGGTCTCGTAGACATGGCTGCTTTGCCGGAGCCGCTCTATCACTTCGGTCACCAGGCCGGATTCTGTCAGCGAACGCTCTGAGAACCACTCGTCATACTCGATACCGAACTCCTTCAGGTCCTGACGAATATTCGCGAGAATGCTGTTGAGACCAAGGTCGAAGGCCTCCCGGTAGCGCTCACCACCGAGCAAGGTCCGCACGCGCGCGATCACTGCATCAATATGCGCTTCTTTGTCACCACCGGCCGCTTCATCGGGCGGAACATCCCGGAATACTTCGGCCACGGAATGATACAGCGCATCACCGTGATTGCGGTGCAAGGTGGCGGCGATATCCCAGACGTAATCACCCTGATAGCCATTACTCGGAAACGCAACCGCTTCGCCACACAACTCCAGGTAGCGCAAATAGACGCTGGTCGCCAGAATATCCATCTGCCGACCCGCGTCATTGACGTAGTATTCACGATGCACGCGGTAACCGACAGCCTCGAGCAGGTCCGCGACCGCCGCCCCATAGGCGGCCCCCCGCCCATGTCCGACATGCAGTGGCCCGGTGGGATTCGCAGAGACGAACTCCACCTGAACCGGCTGACCTGCCCCCAGTGAACTGCGCCCGAACTGATCCCCGAGCGAGAGAATCTCCGCAATTACCCGGTGATAGGCACTGCTGTCGAGATAGAAATTAATGAAACCCGGACCGGCAATCTCCAGCTTCCGGATTGCACCCGAATGCGGAACGGCAGCCACGATTTTCTCGGCCAGCTCGCGTGGCCGCTGGCCAGCCGCCTTGCCGAGCAGCATGGCCACATTGCTGGCGAAGTCCCCGTGGCTGCGATCGCGCGTGCGCTCCACATGAACAGCCGCAGAAATGTCATCCGGCAGGCCGCCCTCCACCTGAAGCACGTGGACGGCACTCGCCAGTAATTGCTCGAGTTGATGTTTCATAAATTTGGACCGGCCCGCCATCGCCGGTGCGACTGCCATCTTCGAGCCAGGCTGCACCAGATGCAAGGCGGGCTATTATCCCGGGTCCTGCCGCTGTTGCAACCGGCCAGCACAGCATCACGCATTCAGACAGGATCCCCGCCCGGCGCGCCGGGCCACGGCCTTGCTACCAGGCGGCCGGTAACGGCCGCGGGTTAGCCAGGCAACCAGCTTCCTACAAAGTATCCACGGGATCCACGTCCAGCGACCAGCGGACACTGCGGGCCGATTTGATCTGATCCAGGCAGGGGACCCAGCCGTCCAGCAGGCGCTGCAGCGCCAGGCGTTCCTGCGCCACCAGCATCAGCTGCGCCCGGTAGCGACCCTGGCGCCGCTCCATCGGTGCCGGTACCGGCCCCCACAGGGCCACCTCGCCACCGCCGCGCACCGCCGCCTGCTCCCGGGCGGCGTTCAGAAACCTTTCAGGCGCCTCTCGGCCGGCCGCCTCGGCACGTAACAGCGCCACACTCGAGAAGGGTGGCAGACTGGCCGCCTCGCGTTCCATCAGGGCCGCCCTGGCGAAATCGTCATACCCGCGTTCCACCAGCAGGCGAAGCAGCGGATGTTCGGGATGGTGTGTCTGGATCAGAACCTGACCGGGTCGGTCCGCCCGGCCGGCGCGACCCGCAACCTGGATAATCAACTGCGCCATACGTTCACCGGCCCTGAAATCCGCACTGAACAGACCCTGGTCGGTATCCAGGATGCCGACCAGCGTTACGCCGGGGAAATGGTGGCCTTTGGCCAGCATCTGTGTCCCCAGCAGGATCTCCGCATCCCCCTTGCGCGCCTGGGCGAGCAGATCGGCGAGGCGGCCTTTACCGCGGATGTTATCACGGTCAATACGCAGCACGCGCCGGCTGGGAAAGTGCTGCTGCAATGCCAGCTCAACCCGCTCCGTTCCCGATCCCAGGGCACGCAGGTCGCTGCTGCCACATCCCGGACACCGGGTGTCGACGCGGGATTGGGACCCGCAATGGTGGCAACGCAGCTCACCAGCCCCCTGATGCAGTACCAGATGCGCATCACAACGATGGCATTCCGCCACCCAGCCACAGTCGTGACAGATAAGCGTCGGTGCATAGCCGCGGCGATTGAGAAACAGCAGGACCTGTCCGCCCGCCTCGAGGTGACGGCCCATCTCGCTGATCAGTGGGCGGGACAACTGATTGTCCATCGTCTGGGCGCGTACGTCCAGCAGCTGCATATGCGGCGCCCGCGCACCACCTGCACGCTCCGGCAATTCCAGTAACCGATAGCGCCCCTGGCGCGTATTGTGAAGACTCTCCAGGGAAGGCGTGGCCGAGCCGAGCACAATCGGGATCGCCAGGTGCCTGGCACGCCAGATCAGAAGATCACGGGCCGAGTAACGAAAACCCTCCTGCTGCTTCAGCGACGGATCATGTTCCTCGTCGACAATAAACAGACCCGGGTTCGCCAGGGGCGTAAACACGGCCGAACGGGTCCCGATGACCACCCTGGCCGTGCCGTCGGCAGCCGCGAGCCATGCATCCAGGCGCTCGCGGTCCGTCATGCCGGAGTGCAGCACGGCGAGCGGCACAGCCAGGCGCTGCTCGAAGCGGCGCACCAGTTGCGGCGTCAGGCCAATCTCAGGAACCAGCACCAAGGTCTGTCGGCCTTGGGAGAGGCTCTGTTGTATCGCGCGCAAGTAGACCTCGGTCTTGCCACTTCCGGTCACGCCCTGCAGCAGCAGGGGCGAAAAGCCCTGCGCCTGGTGGATTACCGCTACGGCGGCCTGTTGGGCGGAGTCAAGCACCGGGCCGGCAACAGGCTCACGACGATCTTGAGCCGCCGACATATCTGCGGGTTCGATCCAGCCCTTGTCACGCAGCGCTCCGAGTGCCGCGGCACTATAGGCCTCCGCTTCCCTGAGCTGCGCAGCCGTCGCACCGGCGGGGTACGAGGCCAGCGCCGCCAGCAGTCCCGCCTGCCGCCTGGCCCGCTGCATGGTCTCCGGCGCAATGGCCCGCCCGGCAGCGGTGAGTCGCCAGGCGGAGGCCCGCCGCCGGTTCGCCGCCCCTCCCTTGCGCAGTGCTACAGGCAGAACACTGCTCAGGACCTCGCCAATCGGATAGTGATAGTAGGCACTCGCCCAGCGGGCCAGTGCCATGAGATCAGCGGCAACGACGGGGCGGGTATCGAGCACGTCCAATGCGGGGCGCAGGCGCTGCCTGGGAATCGCACTCACCTCGGCGACATTCAGCAACACGCCCATCGTGCTACGCCGACCAAAGGGAACTCGTACGCGCATGCCCGGGTGCAGGCATGAGACATCGGTACCTTCTGGAGGAAGATAATCGAAACCGTGATGTAGCGGAGAGGGTACTGCGATCTGCAGAACCGGCGTCTTCATACGAAGGCTTCGTTCGCACTTGGCGCTTTCAGTTGTCCAGCCTCGCTTTCGTGATCACAAGGAAATCTGCTGTTCTGATAATTAGCCTGGCTTATTCTGGACTTTATCTAATTTCTTACTAAGTTGATCTAACCGTTTAATGTTTCAGGGTCTTGACACTTATCCACAAAACCTGTGGATAACTCTGTGGAACTTTTGGGATCAAAACGCCTGAGGCCCCGCCATTATTACATTTTTATTAAATTGCGCAAAATCTAGCCGGAAAATAAAACTGATTATAAACATAGCATTACGAAATTATTTTGGGGACGACAACGGGACCTCACCCACTTCCCACAACGCACACCGCGTAATCACCGAAGCTGTGCATAAAACTTGGGACCCAGAGCCCGACCGGAAGGAAGTTCCGGACTCTCCACCTTATCGTGGCCGTGACAGGCGCCCCGCCCCGCATCACCAGGATTCATTGAACACCTTGTTTTTAATGCAATTCCAGACAGCCCTGGTAGAGCTGGATGAAACCGTCAGCCAACACTGGGCCAAAAAAACGGTCTACGTAAGAGTACGCACAGGGAAACTTGTATTTGCCCATTAATATAACTTATGTATTTCTGTCAGAGTCGATCGCGCGGTAGCAGCCTCCTGTTGACGCGATTGAGAGGGACGCGATGGTGGATTTCGACGGCACAGTCCCGGTCGCGGGACGATTATGGATCGCGCATGATCCATACCCGGCTATTTACAGGTTCGGGCGCTGGCGGCGTTCGCCGTCCTCCTGGCGAGACAGTCAGGTGGACACCTGTCCGAGAGGTCAAAATTGCAGCGCACTGGGAACCATGGCCCGATTTCTCGCCATCGTCACAGGATGGGCCTTGCGCAGAGCGGACTCTCGGACACAGGAGGCTGGGCGGATGCACGCACGCTGGCCGGGGCCAACTGTGCGCCTCGTCGCTCGTGCCGTTAGGACCCCAACGCGGACCATTCACCGGGTGCGCCACGAGGCCGCACCGTCATCCGCGAAGAGTCTGTTACTAGAGTTGTTTGACCGCGGCAATCAGCTCACTGGCAACCTTCTGTCCGTCACCATAAAGCATGCGTGTGTTTTCCAGAAAGAACAGCTGATTCTCAATGCCCGAAAACCCGGTGCCCTGACCGCGTTTGACCACAATCGCGTTCTTTGCCTTGTCAACGTCCAGTATAGGCATACCGTAAATCGGGCTGTCCGGGTTAGTGCGGGCCGCGGGATTCACTACATCGTTGGCGCCAATCACCAGCGCCACTTCAGCCTGAGGGAACTCGGCGTTGATTTCCTCGAGATCGAAGATCTTGTCGTAGGGAACGCCGGCTTCAGCCAGCAGGACATTCATATGCCCTGGCATCCGCCCGGCAACCGGGTGTATCGCGAACTTGACCTGGACGCCGCGCTCCTCGAGCAGTTCGGTCAACTCCCAGATCTTGTGTTGCGCCTGCGCCACGGCCATTCCATAGCCTGGCACAATAATGACCTTCTCGGCATAGGACATCATGATGGCAGCGTCGTTGGCATCGACTTCCCGCATACTGCCTTCAACGGCTTCATCCGCCTGTCCCCCGGCCGCGCCAAAGCCGCTGAACAACACGTTGGACAGCGAACGGTTCATCGCCTTGGCCATCAACTGTGTCAGGAGGGTACCTGCGGATCCAACGACTGTACCCGCGATGATCATAGCCGCATTACCCAATACGAAACCTTCGAAGGCCACGGCCAGCCCGGTCAGCGCATTGTAGAGAGAAATTACCACCGGCATGTCGGCACCCCCGATAGGCAAGGTCATGACAATGCCGAACAGCAGCACGAAGACGTAGAACAGCAGCAGCACCACGAGGCCGGGCTGATCGGCACCGATGATCAACCAGCCGCAGCCAAGAGCCGCACCAAAAATCAGCAGATTGATGAGTTGCTGGCCGGTAAACACCAGCGACTTGCGCATGAGCCCCTGCAGCTTCGCAAAGGCGACCATTGAGCCGGAAAAGGCTACGCTGCCAATCAATGCGCCGATCACCGCAAGTGCCTGGAAGCTCGTCGTATGAATGCCGCCCTTGAGTAACTCGACGGCGGCTATGGCAGCCGCAGCACCACCGCCCATGCCATTGTAGATGGCAATCATTTGTGGCATGTCGGTCATGCCAACACGCTTGCCGGTGTACCAGGCGGCCCCGCCACCAACTGCAATCGCCAGGATCATCAGTCCATAGTTGTGCATGCCCGGCCACAGGAAGGTCACAACGGTCGCCACCAGCATACCGACCCCGGCCCAGACGATTCCGCCACGCGCCGTGAGCGGCGAACTCATTCGTTTGAGACCAAGAATAAAGAGAACCGCTGCCGCGAAGTAACTGACCTGGATGAGGTTACCTATCATCAGCGGCTCCCCTTGCTGCTCTTGAACATTTCGAGCATGCGCTCGGTGACAACGTAGCCACCCACCGCATTGCCCGCCGCAAGCATGACGCCGATAAACCCGATAATCTGCTCGCCAACCGTTCCTGCATGCCCCATGGCGACCATCGCCCCCACCAGAACGATGCCGTGGACAAAATTGGAGCCCGACATCAAGGGCGTATGCAGGATAACCGGCACCCGCGAAATCACTTCGTAACCGGTAAAGGCAGCCAACATGAAGATGTAGAGCGCAGTAAAGCCCTCGATCATGAACCGTCTCCTTCAACAAGCTGGCGGATACGCTCAGGCCGGATTTGACCCTGATGGGTCAGGCAGCTTTCCGCAATGACTTCGTCATCCCAATCGAGCATCAGCTCGCCATCCTTGATCATCGGGCTGACAAAATTGAACAGGTTCCGGGCATACATCTCACTGGCATGCGCGGACAGCATGCTTGGCACATTCACCGGGCCGTACACCGTAACGTTATTGTGATCAATCTTTTCACCCGGCACGGTCAGTTCACAGTTGCCCCCGCCTTCGGCAGCAAGATCAATCACTACCGATCCCGGTTTCATCTGTTCAACCATCTCCCTGCTGACGATACGCGGTGCCGGCCGGCCGGGGACAGATGCCGTCGTGATGACGGCGTCGGCCAGGGCGATGTGCCGCGCCAGTACTTCCTCCTGCTTGCGCTTCTCTTCTTCGGTCAGTTCGCGCGCATAGCCGCCGGCAGCTTCCGCACTGATACCGGTATCAACCAGTTTGGCGCCCAGCGACTCGACCTGCTCCTTGGCAGCCGTTCGAATGTCATATGCTTCGACCAGTGCGCCAAGCCGCTTGCAGGTCGCGATCGCCTGCAGCCCTGCGACCCCTGCGCCAATCACCAGAACCTTTGCCGGGCGGATGGTGCCGGCGGCCGTGGTCAGCATGGGAAAAAAACGACGCGAACGGTCGGCCGCCATGAGCCCCGCCTTGTATCCGGCTACCGACGCCTGGGATGACAGTGCGTCCATGGACTGGGCACGGGAGATACGCGGGATCAGCTCCATGCCAAAACTGGTGATACCTGCCTCGCGAAGCCGGGCCACCCGCTCCGGATAGCGATAGGGAAACATAAAACCGACCAGAATCTTGCCTTCAGGTATCAGGTCGATCTCCTCCTCGGAAGGGGGCTGAACCTTCAGGATGATATCAGCCTCTCGGTAGAGCGCTGCTGCATCCTCGACAATCCGGGCTGCAAGGTAGTGCTGATCTGCCAGGCAGGACAAGGCGCCTGCATCGCGCTCGATCAGGACCTCCGCACCCAGTTTTGCGAAACGCTCCGAAACGCCGGGATCGAGGGCGACCCGCCGTTCATCGCTGACTCGCTCTCTGGGGACACCTATGCGTATTGCCATCTGAGAATTCTCCGGATCCGGTCATTACGGCAGGCCGCATCGGCAAAACCGCCGGCCAGGATTGGCCAAATGTACAGCAGCATACACGGGCGCGGCGAGCACCACGCGGTGTGGACCCGTCGCCTCGCCCGGGGCGGTCAGTGCCCATCCTGCCAGGAAGTGCGCCCAGCTCAGCCGCAAAGGGCTGGCATGATACCGTATTCCGGCCGCGCTTTAAATATGGATCAGGGTGGGAAATTGCTGCTGGTTTGCTGTGGTCCTGGCAGCCAGGGCGCGCACCAACAGCTGGGTCGGGTCCTGGGCAGGAGGCGGTATCAGTTTACTTTTCGAGACATTTTTGCCATAAAAGGCAGGTCAATGTTTGGCGGAACGGCATAGATGCTTGACCTGACACACCAGATTCTGCGTACGGATGTGGCCGGTATGCCCCTTGAGTGGGTCAATTACCAGGATGCTGTGAGGCTGTACCACCTGGATCAAGTTGCCTATACCTGCGGCACCACCCTTTACAGGGTACGCGGCGGGATCAATGCCCGCACCGGGCGGCAGAGTCGGATCGATCTGAACTCGATCATTGCCACGCATGGAAACAGGCGCGCCCTGGTCAAAGCGCGCGACAAATACGTTCCTCCATTGAATAACCCGGCCCTCTTCAGACGTGATGCCTTGCTGTGCATGTATTGTGGCGAACAATTCGCCGCCCTGGATCTCTCGCGTGACCACGTGACGCCACTGAGCCAACAGGGCACTGACAGCTGGAACAACGTCGTTACTGCCTGCAAGCGCTGCAACAATCACAAGGCGGGGCGTCGTCCTGAAGAGGCGAGGATGGAGTTGCTGGCGGTGCCCTTCACCCCTACACACGCCGAGTACATTTATCTGCAAGGCAAACGCGTACTCACGGACCAGATGGAATTCCTGCTGGCCCATTTCCCCCGTAGCAGCCCCCTGCACGAGCGCCTAGCGCGTATTACTCGCTAGTGGACGCGCCAGCTTTTATTGCCTGGTTCAGCACGCGCGCCAGGCTGCAACAACCCGCTGTCTCCTGCTCAGCACAATATCCCTCGCCACGCTTCCAGCCGATGCGCCACTGTATTAGTGGCGGCTGCCCAACTCCTTGGCGACAGACATGAACCTTTGGGACGCATTAAGACAGAATGTCGAACAGGCAACCGGTTTCACAATACGGCCGGATGATCGTGATGCCATCGGCGGCGGCTGCATCAACCAGACGTTTCGCATTCAGAGCGATGGACAGGACTTCTTCGTCAAACTGAACAGCGCTGATGCACTCGATATGTTCATTGCCGAAGCAGAAGGGCTGCAGGAGATTGCCAACAGCAAGACGGTGCGCGCGCCGCGGCCAGTCTGCTGGGGAACAGCAGGGGAAAGCGCCTGGCTCGTGATGGAATACCTCCCGCTCGGCGGGCGGGGCGCTGCCGCTGAACTCGGACGCCAACTGGCCGCCATGCACCGGATTGAGCAGGACGAGTTCGGCTGGCAGCGGGGTAACACCATCGGTGCAACCCCGCAGATCAATACCCGGACCCGCGACTGGACAGAATTCTGGCGAAAACACCGCCTGGGATTTCAGCTGTCACTGGCAGCACAGCATGGATACGGAGGTCGCTTGCAGCAACTGGGCGAACGCTTAATGGATGGTTTCCCTGCGTTGTTCACTGGCCATTCACTGCGGCCTGCACTGTTACACGGAGATCTATGGTCCGGAAACTTCGGTACACTCAGGACCGGAGAACCGGTCATATTCGATCCGGCCGTCTACTTCGGAGACCGGGAAACCGACTTGGCAATGACTGAACTTTTCGGCGGTTTTGGCGAGGCGTTTTATGCAGCCTATCGCGAGACGTATCCGCTGGACCCCGGCTACTCTACACGGCGCTCACTCTACAACCTCTACCATGTACTGAACCACCTCAACCTCTTTGGCGCGGGCTATCATTCGCAGGCGCTGCGTATGACCGAGTGGTTGTTGAGCGAACTGTGCTGAGGTCTCTAGCCTGAATAGCCGGCACGATGGGGGTAGTGCGCGCCCAACCATGCTTCGATGTCGTCGGCCGGCATCGGTTGAGCCACCAGATAGCCCTGTGCAATATCGCAGTTAAAGACCGCGAGAAGGTCCCACACCTCCTGGGTAGAAACGCCTTCCGCAACAACTTTCAAGCCGAGATTGTGCGCCAGGTCTATCGTCGAGCGCACAATCAATGCACTGTCCTCGTCCTCGAACATGTCCATCACGAATGACGAATCAATCTTGAGCTTGTCGACGGGCATCTGTTTCAGATAGGCAAGCGAGGAAAACCCAGTCCCGTAATCATCGAGCGTAATCTTCACGCCCAGACAATGCAGTTCCTCCACCGCCGCGAGTGCGCGGTCGGGGTTTCTCATCACTGCATTCTCCTTGATTTCGAGCTCCAGCGCCGATGCTGGAACCCGGCACTCCGATAGGAGACTCGCAATCTGTTCCCTCAGTTCACCTTGCTGCAAGGTCCAGTTTGAGATATTCACCGATACCGCTAACGACCAGCCCCTGTCCTGCCAGCGGGCATACTGCCGGAGCGCACTGTGCAACACCCATTGCGTCAATGGCCGAATGAGTCCAGTCTGTTCCGCGGCCTGGATAAGGTACTTTGTGGGCACGGAACTCCACTCCGGCCAGCGCAGAAGTGCCTCCAGCCCCACCACTCTGCCACTCCCCATATCGACCTTCGGCTGGTAGTACAAGTCAAGCTCATCCCGATCGATCGCTTGCCGCAACCCGCTGATCATGGCCAATCGACCGACGCTGTTATGATCCTGCTGCACGTTGTAGACAGAGTGCGTAAGCCCGTTCTCCTTGGCGACATACATGGCAACGTCGGCACACCGGATCAGGCTGTCGGCCTCTTTTCCATGGTCAGGGAAAACTGCTATGCCAATGCTCACCCCCAGCAGCAGATGTTTGTCATCGAATTCAAAGGGCTGCTGAAGTGAATTGGCAATCACCTGCGCAATCTCCTGCGCCTGGCGCACTCCGCTATCGGGCAGAAGCACGGAGAATTCGTCCCCGCCCAGCCTGGCGACCGTGTCGGTCTCGCGCAGGAGTTGATTCAAACGCCCGCCGACCTCGCACAGAACCTGGTCTCCCGTCTGATGGCCCAGGCCATCATTGACTTCCTTGAACCGATCAAGATCCATTATCAGCAGGCAGAACGATGGTCCATTACGTTTTCCCTTCAAGATCTCCTGTCTCAGACGATCCATCATCAGCACCCTGTTGGGTAGTCCCGTTAACGCATCGTGCAGCGTACGACGTTCCAGTTCCACATGGCGTTCCTGCACCTTATCCTTCATTTGCGCGAAGGCATCGATAAGATGGCGGGCCTCGAGAATAGGCGGTTCGGGGAGGCTGGCATGCTCCTCACCGCTGGCTACCGCGTTCATTGCCCGACCCAGTTGGGAAAGCGGCGCGAGCACCGCGTGCTCAACATACCAGTAGCTGATCGCTATCACGCAGAGAGCAAGCAGTGACAGCACCCATATGTTCTGGATCAGATTCTGACCTATCGCCGCCCACCCAGACACCTCGTGTTGGGCAGTGGCATCGAGGTGTGATTCAATCTGATGGAGGCCACCTTCGATTCGCACAAACAGGGGCTGCACGCCGTTTTCAAGGTGAGGGATAGCGCTGCGCCAACCGTTGGATTCCTGCATCATCCGAAAGCGATTGAAACCATCGAACCACTCTCGAGCCAGGGCGGTCATTTCCCGCACGGAGTCTCCTATCCGCAGGTTGGCCTGTGTCGGCTCAAGCTTCAACGCGAGTTCGTTAAGATAGCGGATCAGGTCCTGATGCAGGATTGTGATGTCGTATCCAGCCAGCTGCTGGCCCTGCGATCCGGCTGCATAGCTGGCTGCTCGCTGCACTGCATAAGCGCGAAAGGCAGTGATCATTTGAGACCAACTGTGGCGAACTTCCTCGAGGCGTTCTCGGATCTCTTCAAGCCCCGGCTCAGAGTCACTATCGATTTGCTCCAGGGCACGCTGCAATACAATCAGAAAGCCCTTGGCATCGGGCGACAGGATCTCATCCAGCTGTGACGGCGTTGGAAACAGGCTGTTGATGTCCTGACGAACATCCATCAGTTCCCCGGCTTGCATTTGCACGCGCCGCAAATCTGATACGATGCCGGCCGTAATCGCGGAAAGCCGGTGCTCGCTTATCCACATACTGCCATGCAGGTGTTCGCTTACGCCAGCGGCGGTTTCCAGGTACTGGCCAACTGCCTGCCTTTCTCTCGCGCCTGGCGTGAGAGCGAAATTCTGGAGAGCATACTGGGCCTTCCACAGGGTGTTGCGAAGCGAGCGGCTCTCGCGCTGAACCTCGCTGCGTGCACCCAGATTCCGCGCAGTCTCCTGGCTGACCTCGGACACGTAGCGACCGGCGAACCAGGCACTCGAAAGCACGATGACGGTCAGAAGGGAAGCCGCATACATGAAGCGGGTACGCAAGCTGTGCGCGCTGACAAAGTCTGCGACCTGCCTCGGGACAGGCTTCATGCCCCTGCCGCTTCCAGGTGATGAGAGATGGGGAAAACCTTTGGCCGCCGCTGAAACGCAGAATGCGCAGGCTCAGTCAGTTCGAACGTCGGGGATGTTGACCACATGAGGCACTGAGCATGAATCTGTGGTTTGTGAGACGACATGCCATTCCAGGATTAGTGTTTTTGCTATTCCACTCCTAGCGACCAGAGGGTCGGCATTCTTGAATCGCAGGCAGGCGCAGAAGCCCCGTGACCCGCAAACCCGAGCTGGCACAACCGATTGATTGATAGAGGGAATGTTAACCGGCTGGCTAGCCGGGATCAGGCGCTGTCGATCAGATATGGTAGGCGGCGCTCAGTTCATGCACCGCCTCAATCATGGCTCCCGCGTGGTCAGGGTCGACCTGCGGGTGGATGCCATGGCCAAGATTGAACACATGCCCCGAGCCATGACCAAATTCCGCCAGAATCCGCTGTACCTCCGCGCGAATCCGCTCGGGTGGGGCATAGAGCACACAGGGGTCAAGATTACCCTGCAAGGCAACTTTGTCACCAACCCGCTTACGCGCGTCGGCGATATCACAGGTCCAGTCAAGGCCAAGCGCATCCGCACCAGAGCGGGCCATCGTTTCGATCCACTGCCCACCGCCCTTGGTAAAGAGGATCACCGGAACGCGTCGACCGTCGGCCTCACGCGTCAAGCCGGCTACAATCCGCATCATGTAAGCGAGGGAAAAATCCTGATAGGCACGCGCAGCCAGCGCCCCGCCCCAGGTATCAAAGATCATCACTGCCTGAACGCCAGCGGCAATCTGCGCATTCAGGTATACGGTTACCGCTTGTACAAGTTTGTCCAGCAACCGGTGCAGGAGTTGCGGACTGCCATAGAGCATGCGTTTGATCGTCGCGAACTCCCGACTGGAGCCGCCTTCCACCATATAGGTTGCCAGGGTCCAGGGACTGCCCGAAAAACCGATCAGCGGCACACGACCATCAAGCTCGTGTCGAATTATCCGTACCGCGTCCATGACGTAGCGCAGGTCCGCTTCCGGATCCGGGATTGGCAGCGAATCAATTGCCTCCTCTGACCTTACCGGCCGGTGAAAACGCGGGCCTTCTCCCTCCTCGAAATACAGACCCAGACCCATCGCGTCCGGTACGGTAAGAATGTCGGAAAAAAGAATCGCTGCATCGAGAGGAAACCGGTCAATTGGCTGTAGCGTAACTTCACAGGCCAGCTCAGGTGTCTTGCATAGCGTGAGGAAGTTGCCGGCCTTTGCGCGCGTTGCACGATACTCGGGAAGATAGCGGCCAGCCTGACGCATCATCCATACCGGCGTTACATCAACCGGCTCACGCAGCAGCGCACGCAGCAGCCGATCGTTCTTCAAGACAGACATGCAGATATCCGCAGCAGAAACATTAGGATTCACCCTGGCAGTTCGGAACTACCCATGAGAAACTCATCGACAGCGCGTGCGCACTGACGTCCTTCCCGGATTGCCCACACAACCAATGACTGGCCGCGCCGCATGTCTCCGGCCGCATAGACTCTGGGGATCGATGTCTGGAAATCCTTGCTGTCGGCTCTGACGTTACCACGCTCATCCAGTCCGATTCTCAGGTCCTTGAGCATTCCCTCATGGACAGGATGAACAAACCCCATGGCGAGCAAGACAAGGTCGGCCGGCAACTCGAACTCGCTGCCTTCGATCTCTGACATCTTCCAGACACCATAGCTGTCTCTTTGCCAGTCCACACGGGTACAGCAGATTTTTTCGACGTGCCCGTTTGTACCCGCTATTGCCTTGGTCGCGACCGACCATTCCCGGACTGCACCCTCTTCCTGAGATGTCGAGGTACGCAGCTTGTTTGGCCAATCCGGCCATGTCAGTCCCTTGTTTTCCTTCTCTGGGGGTCGCGGCATGATTTCCAGCTGGGTAACCGACGCGGCGCCCTGACGGAACGATGTGCCGATACAATCCGAACCCGTGTCGCCCCCACCAATGACAATAACGTGCTTGCCGCGCGCCGTTATCGCATGGTCATCTGGAATCTCGTCGCCGGCAACACGCCGGTTCTGCTGGGGCAGAAAATCCATGGCGAAGTGCACACCGTCAAGCTCCCGTCCAGGCACGGGCAGATCGCGGGACTCCTCCGAGCCGCCGGCCAAAACGATAGCATCGTATCGGTCGAGTAACTGGCCGACCGGAAAATCAGCACCCACGTGCACGTTGCACCTGAAAGCAACGCCTTCCGCTTCCATCTGGCCGACTCGACGGTCTATGTAATGCTTTTCCATCTTGAAGTCGGGGATACCATAACGGAGTAGTCCTCCGATGCGATCATTTTTTTCGAACAAAGTCACAGCGTGGCCCGCCCGCGCAAGCTGTTGAGCACACGCGAGCCCTGCAGGACCCGAACCGACAACGGCAACGCGCTTCCCGGTCTTTTCCCGAGCTGGCTGGGGTACAACCCAACCCTCATCCCAGGCCTTGTCGATAATGGAGCATTCAATCGTCTTGATGGTGACTGGATTGTCATCGATATTCAGGGTGCACGCGGCCTCGCAGGGGGCTGGACAGATCCGGCCGGTGAACTCCGGGAAGTTATTGGTCGAATGCAATACCTCTATGGCCCGTTTCCAGTCTCCCCGGTAGACCAGATCATTCCAGTCCGGAATGATATTGTCTACCGGACAGCCTTGATGACAAAAGGGAATCCCGCAATCCATGCAGCGTGCACCCTGCCGGCTAGCCTCATCTTCCGTTAATGGAATGACGAATTCCCGGTAGTTCGTGACACGCTCTTCAACAGGCGCATAGCTCCGATCCAGTCGCGCGTATTCCATGAAACCGGTTGGCTTTCCCATCGATCTACTTGCCTCCCACAACGTTCGCCAACCCGGCATCCTCCTGGGTCTTTCTCATTTCCTCCAAGGCATGGCGATAATCGACCGGCATCACCTTCACGAACTTCGGCAGGTAGTTAGCCCAATCGTCAAGGATTGCACGAGCCAGTGAGCTGCCGGTGTAATGCATGTGCTTTTCGATGAGGTGCCGCAGTCGCTGCGCATCGTAGCGTGTCATATCCGAGCTGATGTCCACCTTGCCATGTGTTTCAAGGTCACCGCCCTGATGATCCAGACGCTCGAGTGCGTCGTCCTCCTCAGCGACTGGCTCAAGATCAACCATTGCGAGATTGCATCGTTGCCGGAATGTCCCGTCCTCATCGAGCACATAGGCGATACCACCGCTCATACCTGCCGCAAAATTTCTGCCGGTCTGTCCGAGCACGACAGCAACCCCGCCAGTCATGTACTCACATCCGTGGTCCCCGACACCTTCGACGACCGCCGTGGCCCCGGAGTTGCGGACGGCAAACCGCTCGCCTGCCACGCCGCGGAAATAGCATTCACCGGAGATGGCCCCGTAAAGCACCGTATTTCCGACGACTATGTTCTCTTCAGCAACAATGGGGCATTCCTTAGGCGGATATACTACGATGCGACCACCGGATAAGCCCTTGCCCACATAATCGTTGGCTTCGCCTTGCAGCTCGAGCGTAACGCCGTGTGCAAGCCAGGCACCAAAACTCTGACCGGCAACGCCTTTGAGCTTAATGTAAATGGTGTCTTCCGGCAGCCCCTCGTAGCCGTAGCGTTCGGCAACACGCCCGGATAACATGGCGCCCACCGTGCGGTTGACGTTCTTGACAGGTGTTTCAATACGAACCGCTTCACCACGCTCCAAGGCTGGTCTTGCCTGTTCTATAAGCGTGTTATCCAGCGCCTTGTCCAGACCGTGGTCCTGTTGCTCACTGTTGTACACTGCAACATCGCCAGCCACTTCCGGCTTGTGCAGGATGCGTGAAAAATCGAGGCCCTTCGCCTTCCAGTGGCCGATGGCACGGCGCATGTCCAGTTTGTCCAAGCGGCCGATCATCTCATTGAAGGTTCGGAAGCCGAGTTGCGACATAAGCTCCCGGATTTCCTCGGCGACAAAGAAGAAATAGTTCACAACGTGTTCAGGCTTTCCGGTGAAGCGCTTACGCAGCTCCGGGTCCTGGGTCGCAACGCCGACGGGACAGGTATTGAGATGGCACTTACGCATCATGATGCAGCCTTCAACGATCAATGGTGCCGTGGCAAAGCCAAACTCATCGGCGCCGAGCAGCGCACCGATGACGACGTCACGCCCGGTACGCATACCGCCGTCGACCTGGACCGCAATTCGCCCGCGCAGCCGGTTGAGCACCAGGGTCTGATGGGTTTCGGCAAGGCCGATCTCCCATGGTGATCCGGCATGTTTGATAGAGGTCAGCGGCGAAGCACCGGTGCCACCGTCATAACCGGCAATAGTCACATGATCCGCATGCGCCTTCGAGACACCGGCAGCGACGGTACCCACACCCACCTCGGAAACAAGTTTGACACTGATGCGCGCATTTGGATTTACGTTCTTGAGATCATGAATAAGCTGCGCCAAGTCCTCAATCGAATAAATATCATGATGGGGTGGCGGCGAGATCAGACCCACGCCCGGCGTAGAGTGTCGCACGCGCGCGATCCAGTCACTGACTTTATGACCCGGCAGCTGTCCACCCTCACCCGGCTTGGCGCCCTGCGCCATCTTGATCTGGATATCGTTGGCACTCACCAGGTACTCCGTCGTTACGCCAAAGCGCCCCGAGGCTACCTGCTTGATAGCGGAACGCATGGAGTCGCCATTCTCGAGCAGTTTGTAGCGCTCACGCTCCTCACCACCTTCACCGGTATTGGATTTGCCACCGATCCGGTTCATGGCGATGGCCAGTGTGGTATGCGCTTCCCAGGAAATGGAACCAAACGACATGGCACCTGTCGCGAAACGCCTTACGATCTCCTTTGCCGGTTCGACTTCCTCGAGCGGTATCGGTTCGTCGCTAATGCGCAGCTCAAACAGGCCTCGCAGTGTCAGTAACCTTTCATTTTGCTCGTTGACATAACGGGCATATTCTTTATAGGTTTGCCAGTCATTGGCGCGCGCCGCATGTTGGAGTTTCGCAATGCTGTCGGGCGTCCATGCATGGTCCTCACCGCGGATACGGAAGGCATAGTCGCCGCCCACATCGAGTGCATTTTTGTAAATCGGCGCATCACCATACGCGTCGCGGTGCCAGCGAACGGTCTCCTCGGCAATCTCGGTCAGACCTACGCCCTCGACCATACTGGCGGTGCCCGTGAAATATCTTTCCACGAACTCGGTCTTGAGTCCTACGGCATCGAATATCTGCGCGCCGCAGTAAGACTGGTAGGTCGAAATCCCCATCTTGGACATCACCTTGAGGATTCCTTTGCCAATAGCCTTGATATAGCGCTTGTGTGCCTCGGCGGGTTCGATTGGCTCGGGGAAATCCGCGGACATGGCCGTAAGCGTCTCAAATGCCAGATAAGGGTTAATCGCCTCGGCACCATAGCCCGCGAGCACGCAGAAGTGATGCACTTCGCGTGCCGCACCCGTCTCAACTACCACTCCCGAATTTGTACGGAGCCCCGCACGTACCAGGTGGTGATGGACGGCACTGGTCGCAAGCAGAGCGGGAATGGGCACGCACTCTGCAGAAACCCCGCGATCCGAAAGAATGAGTATGTTGAACCCGTCACGCACGGCCTGTTCTGCCTCTTGACACAGCGCCGTCAACGCCGGCTCAAGACCCGTGACTCCCTCTTCTGCCGCGTAGCAGATATCCAGGGTTCGGGTGCGGAACGCTCCGTCGGTGTGCTCCTCGATGCTACGGATACGTTCGAGATCGTTATTGGTGAGGATCGGCTGATGCACCTCGAGACGCTTATGGGTACCCGCGCCGTCCAGACCAAGCAGATTAGGACGTGGACCGATCCAGGAAACCAGCGACATGACCAGCTCCTCACGAATAGGGTCGATCGGCGGGTTGGTCACCTGAGCAAAATTCTGCTTGAAATAATTAAATAGTGGCTTCGGTCTGGTCGAGAGAACCGCGAGCGGGTTGTCCGCTCCCATGGAACCGACTGCCTCCTGTCCGGCCACTGCCATCGGAGTCAGCAGCATCCTTAGGTCTTCCTGCGTATAGCCGAATGCCTGCTGACGATCAAGCAAGGTCTGGGCATCGCCGCCGTTGCCCTGAGCCGCCGCGGGCAGGTTCTTGAGTAATATCTGGGTCTGATCCAGCCATTTCTGATAGGGTTGGCTGGCGGCGAGTTCGGCCTTCAATTCCGTGTCATCGATAATTCGGCCTTCCTCGAGATCAATCAGGAACATCTTCCCCGGCTGCAGGCGCCACTTCTTCACAATCTTGCTGTCCGGAATGTCAAGTACACCCATTTCCGAGGCCATGACCACCAGACCATCCTCGGTAATCAGATAGCGCGCCGGGCGCAGGCCGTTACGATCCAGGGTCGCGCCGATCTTGCGGCCGTCAGTAAACGCAACGGCGGCAGGACCATCCCAGGGCTCCATCAGGGCCGCATGGTATTCGTAGAAGGCTCGGCGCGCCTCGTCCATCAATGGGTTACCCGCCCATGCCTCGGGGATCAACACCATCATGGCGTGCGCCATAGAGTAGCCACCGGCAACCAGCAGCTCGAGTGCATTATCAAAGCATGCTGAATCACTCTGGCCTTCTGCGATCAAAGGCCAGATCTTATCCAGATCCTCAGCGAACAGGTTCGACTTCATGGAATGGCGGCGCGCAGCCATCCAATTGATGTTGCCACGAAGCGTGTTGATCTCGCCGTTATGGGCGATCATCCGAAACGGATGGGCAAGATCCCACGAAGGGAAGGTGTTGGTGGAAAAGCGTTGGTGGACCAGCGCCAGCGCCGATACCAGTCGCTCGTCTTTGAGGTCCGGGTAGTAGGCATCGACCTGATTGGCCAAAAGCATGCCCTTATAAACAAGGGTACGAGATGACAGCGAAGGAATGTAAAACGTCTCGCGTCCCTCCCAGCCCGATTGACCCACCGCGTTTTCGACCCGTTTGCAGATCACGAACAACTTGCGCTCGAAGGCCTCTTGGTCCTCGCAATTGGGACCCGGTGCGATAAAGACCTGGCGGATAACCGGCTCGACCAGCTTCACGCTTTCGCCCAGACCGGAATTATCAGTAGGCACCGCACGCCAACCGAGGAGTTCCTGGCCTTCCTCCGTGAGTATCTCTTCGATAAGAGCCTCGCACGCCGAGCGGATCCTGTCCGACTGGGGTAAAAACATCATGCCCACACCGTAAGCACCGCTAGCTGGCAATTCAAATCCCAGATGCGCACATTCGTCGCGCAGGAACTGATCGGGTATCTGAATGAGAATGCCTGCGCCGTCACCTGCCAGCGGGTCTGCACCAACAGCGCCGCGGTGAGTCAGGTTATCCAGTATCTGCAGTCCCTGCCGCACAATGGCATGACTCTTGACACCTTTGATATGAGCAATGAAACCAACGCCACAGGCATCGTGCTCATTAACAGGATCGTAAAGACCCTGCTTGGGCGGCAACGTACCAAGACTCATGGCCAGACCTCTCTGTGAACCTCGACCAGAACAAACCGCGGCGGGGCGCAGTACCTTGTCTCCGGTACCTTGAGATAGGGCTATCGGTGCTATTCCCGAGATCCCCGGTGCGGTCGGAAAGTATAGCGCCGGGATACCGGCCGTTCAATTGAGTCTGACACGCGCTTTTCTGTTCAGTTTCAGCCGCATGTAACGGGCTAAGTACGTGAATACTCTAGGGCGAGTGGCCAGACTGGATATCTGCCTGAATCGACGAGAAGGATCTGGACCAGGGCCCGGCCTTGCGAACCGGTTCCGGCAACGACGCGATAGCCGCCTTGGCGGCTGCACGATCCGCATAAACACCATAAACCAGCACATACCAGTCTTTACTGTCACGAAATGTATGGAAATAGGCAACTGGCTGGCTGAACTGATATTCACGGAGAAACCGGTTCACGGAAGATTTCTGACTGACCCCTAGAAGCTGTAGCGTGAAGGCCTCCGCCGGCTGGCTCAACAGCCATGCCTCGCGGTACACCCCAGCAGCATCATTATCATTGGCCGTGGTAACGGCACTAACCTTGCGCAAAGGCTCTTCCTTCGCCTGAGCAGCTACGGCCGGTACACTGGCGCTCTGCGCAAGCCCCGACTGCGCCGCGCCACTCTTCTCATCACTGCCGGCGTCCCGCACCTCCCTTGGCGCAGCGACGCGGCTGTCCGTCTCCAATAGCGGCAGGTCCACTGGCGCCGGCGTCGTTGGGATCGCTGGCGGCTCGACTGACCGGGGCAGGAACAGTGGTTGCTGCCTGGCGGCGCCTGCTGCAACCTCGATGACGGGCGTCTGCTCTAGCGTCACGGGCTGTGTGACAGAAATTGGGGGTTCCGCCACAGATTGCGGCACCCGTTGCTCCTCCGCGGTACCACGCCTGTCAACGCGCGAGGCCTCAGGGCGCGGAAGCACCAGATCCTGGCTGACGATATTGGCATCCGACGGCTCATCGGGACTTTGGTAGGAAGGGCCGATCCACCAGACGAAACCTGCGACAACGAAAGCCGCGATACCTGCGCCAAGCCACCTGCCCTCCCACGATATCCTGCCAAGAGCATACGCCTGCCTTCCGCGGACACGTGATTTCCGGGTACGGTGGCCATGTTGTGGCGACGCCCATACATGCTCCGTCAGCGTTTGGTGTGCAAGCTTATTTATACGGGCCGGAAGGCCTGCCGCCGATTTGTGAATGGCACGTATTTCCATTGGACTGAATGGACTGTCGCCGGAGTAACCCGCTACCGCTAGGCGATACATGACATAGGCGTCCGTCTGTGCCTCATCGAATGGATGTATGACCAGGGTATGAATAAGGGACGACGCCCCTTCATATTGGGCCGCTTCTGCAAATCTGCCTGTCAGTCCGGGCGCACCAAAAAGTACTATGCGCAGATACTTTACCGTTTCCGCGGCTGAAGCGCCGAGATTCAGCAATTGCTTCAAGACTGCTGCCGGCACCTGATCGGCATCATCTACAATGACAACAGGCACCTGTGACGCTTGCTCGATGACTTGGCAGTAATCAGCGAGAAGTGTCTGGAGTTCATGCGGATCTGCTGACTCATTCAGACCAAAGTGAAGGGCAAGTTGCCTGATGAGTGCGAGGGGTTCGCGAATATCAGCGGGTTGCAGATGGCAGACCTTCCAGCTGTTACTCGCGTGCATGATGAGCTGCCGCAGCATGGTGGTCTTGCCACTGCCGGAGTCTCCCTCAACAATCAGAACCATGCCCCCAAACTGGGTCAGGTGCTGCAACTGATCCAGCCGCTTGGTCAGGCCCGGGTCTGCGAAAAAGAAAGTGTCATCAACCTCTGTCGAAAATGGCAGACAGTGCAAATGCAAGGCCCCGACATAATCAGGTTCATGCATCGCGCTCATCGCTCCCGTCTCGTCATACATCGTTTTCAAGGTTTGTCGTGACCCTGGATAAACACGATCCGATAACCCCGTCTCAACTGCTCGTCACGCACCTTGAGTAAGGCCTGCTGCGCCTGCTCCCGGCCTGCAAAATGTTCCTTTCGCACCCGGCCGCCGGCACCCTGAAAGCCCCATTCTCGAATCAGACTCCAACCCTCGAGAAGATCCTTCTGGAGATGCAGGTGGTAGTAACGGGGAGCTTTATCGTCCGTGGCCGCTATCTGCATGTAGATTCGCATTGGTTAGGAAAGGCAATTCGCCAACTTGTTTCACGTCAGCTCCTTGGGATTATATACCCGTTCATACTCGGCAATAGCGAATCTATCAGTCATGCCTGCGATATAGTCCGAAACGCCGCGCGCTCGCCCACTATCGCCTGCGATGGACTCAAGTGCCTGTACCACTGACTGTGTCTCTTCGGGCAACAGGCGGGCATCATTGACAAAAGCCTCGAACAGCGCTTTGATGACACGAACCGCTTTGACGGTCATGCGATGCACCCGATAATGCTGATAAAGGTGCCGTCGCAGGAATCGTTTCAACTCGAGATGCTGCTGTCGCATATGATCGCTGAAAGCCACAAGTGGCTCACGCTGGGTGCGCACAGCCTCAATATCTGCCGGCCCCCATCTGGCCAGATTCCTCTGGCTCGCCTCAACCAGGTCCGTCGCCTGCCGGTTGATCATGCGGCGTACTACCTCATGTACGGTGCGGCGTTGTGTCAATCCCGGATAACAACGCCTGACCTCATCGTATTGCTCTCCGAACAGGGCCACGTGAGCCAACTGTTCAACATTGATCAATCCGGCACGCAGACCATCATCGACGTCATGGCTGTTGTAGGCAATGCCATCCGCTAAGTCGGTCAGCTGCGCCTCAAGACTGGGCTGTTGTTTATTCAGAAAGCGCTCACCGATATCGCCCAGTTCCGTGGCCTTGGCCGGCGAACAATGCTTGAGGATTCCTTCGCGGCTTTCGAAGGTGAGATTCAGTCCATCAAATTCAGCGTAACGCTGTTCTAGATGATCAACAACCCGAAGCGACTGAAGATTGTGCTCGAATCCGCCGAACTGTTTCATACATGCGTTAAGGGCATCCTGACCCGCATGCCCAAAAGGTGTATGCCCCAGATCGTGTGCCAAGGCAATTGCCTCAGTAAGGTCCTCGTTCAATGTCAGGGCGCGTGCGACTGAGCGTGCGATCTGCGCGACCTCTATGGAATGCGTCAGGCGGGTGCGAAACAGATCACCTTCGTGATTCACAAATACCTGCGTCTTGTATTCGAGCCGACGAAAGGCGGCAGAATGAATAATACGATCGCGATCACGCTGAAACTCGCTTCGATAGACGGGCGGGGACTCAAGATATCGACGCCCGCGCGATGCTTCCTCCAGTGCCGCGTAAGGCGCAAGCCACCGCCCTCCGTCGGCAGACTTGGGACATCCATTTTCTGTAGCAGCAGGCATGCTATCTGGTGCTGCTGTTTCATTGGGCTTCATTTGTGCCCACCGGTAAACCTGCCGTTAAAACGAGCCATCTCATCGTATCAGGCCCGGCAGGTCGCAAGCTCAAGTGTTCGGCGCAAAACTTCCGCATCGAAGTCCCCAGTCACTACTGCGTGACCAATATCCTTTTGCAGAACGAGCCGCAATCCGCTATCCGCAGCCTTTTTGTCAACGGCCATGAGTTCGAGAAACTGTGTGGCACCCATCCCCTGCGGCGGTTTGGTCGGCAACCCTACCCTCACAAGCAGCGCCTCGATGCGTTGAACGTCATTATCTGACAACCACCCATGCCCGGCCGAAACGCGCGCCGCCAGCAGCATACCGACGGCAACAGCCTCGCCGTGCAGCCAAGTCCCGTAGCCAGTACCAGTTTCTATTGCATGGCCAAAGGTATGGCCCAGATTTAGCAACGCTCGTTGTCCACTTTCCCGCTCATCGGCTGCGACAACTTCCGCCTTGTTACGACAGGACTGTTCTATCGCGTACGACAACACATCCGAATCCCGCGCAAGCAGGGCTTCAATGTTTTCTTCGAGCCAGAAAAAGAACCCAGCGTCACGAATTAATCCGTATTTGATAACCTCTGCCACACCCGCGACAAGTTGCCGGTTGTCTAATGTATCGAGGGTCGCGGTATCAGCAACCACACATCGTGGCTGATGGAAGGCGCCGATCATGTTCTTGCCAAGCGGGTGATTGACACCGGTCTTGCCCCCGACAGATGAATCAACCTGCGCAAGCAACGTTGTCGGGACCTGAATCAAATCCACCCCTCGCTGGTAGGTGGCTGCAGCAAACCCAGCGATGTCACCAACCACGCCTCCACCTAAGGCCACCAGCGTACATGAGCGGTTGAACCGGTTCTGGAGCAATGCATCAAAAATCACATTCAAGGTTTCGAGCGTCTTGTACACCTCACCATCTGGAAGTATTACGTTCTGTAGCTCCAAGTCGCTGAAGCTGGAAGCGAGGCGATCCAAGTAAAGGGGAGCGACGGTTTCGTTACTGACCACCATCACTTGGCGCCCACGGAGAAATGGTCTTATCAGCTCCGCACGCTCGAGTATGCCTGCGCCGATAAAGATTGGATAGCTGCGATCATCCAAGTCAACATCGAGAGTTTTCATGGTCACAATTGGAGGTTTTCGGCAAGGTACCGACCCTATTATGCCGAACCCTGTCACTCGACACGAGCCCGGATCCTATCCACAATATACTGTGCAACATCCTTTGCGGTATGGTCGTCAGTATTGACCACGAGGTCTGACACCTCAAGATACAGGGGCTCGCGGTCGCGCATCAGTTCCTCCAGACGCGTGCGCGGATCCTCGGTCTGTAGCAATGGCCGATTTCTGTCACGCCGGGTACGGGAAAGCTGTGATGTCACCGAAGTCTGCAAGTAGACGACGAAACCGCGAGTAGCAAGGTGACGGCGGTTATCCGGGTCCAAAACAGCCCCTCCACCGGTGGCCAACACGATGTCGGGACGCAGAGTGAGATCGTCTATAACGGCGTGCTCTCGTTTACGGAATCCCCGCTCACCCTCTAGCTCGAAGATCAGAGGAATATCAACACCCGTCCGATCTTCTATCTCGCGATCGGTATCATAGAATGACCGATCGAGGAGGCGCGCCAGCTGTCGCCCAATGGTGGTTTTGCCGGCCCCCATCGGGCCGACCAAAAACAAACTGCCCGGCATTCTCATGCCGGGCAGATATGCCAGAAACGGGCTCTGGTTACAAGTTTGACGCGATAAGCTGCTACCTGACTGCGAGCGTCTGCTTGATGATCCTTGGCGTTACAAAGATCAACAGCTCAGACCGGTCATTGACATCACGCGTCTGGCGAAAAGCCCAGCCGAGGCCCGGGATATCGGAGAAGAAGGGCACGGCATCCTTCTCCCTGCTCTGAGTCGTCTCGTAAATGCCACCAAGCACCACCGTTTCACCGTTATCGACCAGTACCTGGGTCTCAACCGCGCGTGTATCAATACTTGGAACACCCTGGAATACCGCACCAACGTTATCCTTGTTGACCTTCAGATCCATTATGATGCGGTCATCCGGCGTAATTTGCGGAGTCACGCGCAGCGACAGCACGGCCTCTTTAAAGCTGACTGACGTGGCACCGCTCGACGAAGCCTCCTGATAGGGGACCTCCACACCCTGGCGGATCATTGCTTCCTGCTGGTTCGAGGTGACTACCCGCGGACTGGAGACCACCTCGCCGCGGCCTTCCATCTGCAAGGCAGACAACTCTAACCGGAGTAGATTCTGGCCGATTTTCCCAACCAGGAAATTAACAGCTCCCGCAGCGTTCTGCACCGGCAAATCGACCGTCAACGCCTCAACCGGGGGGTCAGAGTCTCCAGGATTCACGATGATCGGACTTGGCGTTGCAAGGTCACCAGGCAAACCACCGCCGACGATCCTGAATCTATCGCCATTGTCGGCAGTACCCCTTGCCGTCAACCCCAACCTGACACCCAGGTCCTTGGCGAAGTTGTCCTGGGCAATAACAATTCGAGATTCAATGAGCACCTGCCGCACTGGAATGTCCAGCCTGGCTACCAGGGCACGGATATCCTGCAGTTTTTCCGCCGTATCTTGAACCAGCAGGGTATTCGTCCGTTCATCGATCGTTACTGTACCGCGCTCCGAGAGCAGTGAGGTATCCTCATTCTTGATAAGGTCGGCAAGGTCAGATGCCTTCGCATAGTTGATCTGTATGAATTCGGAGTATAGTGGTGACAGCTCCTCGATCTGTTTCAAGGATTCAAGCTCAAGCTTTTCCCGCGCGGCAATCTCTTCGCCCGGCGCAACTAGCATGACATCGTCCGTCTGCCGCATGGCTAGCCCCTTCGTCTTCAGAATGATATCAAGCGCTTGATCCCAAGGCACATTCTGCAGCCGCAGAGTCAGATTACCTGTCACTGTATCACTGACGACAATGTTAATGCCGGTGAAATCGGCAATTAGCTGGAGCACGGACCGCACCTCAATATCCTGGAAGTTCAACGACAGCCGTTCTCCCGTGAATCCAATCTGCTCGCGCTTGCGTACCTCCTGTTCTTCCTTGGTGGTCGTCTTGACCTCGACCGTGAACTGATTATCGGTCTGGTAACCGAGAAAATCGTACTCACCGAAAGGATCGATCACTAGACGCGCATTATTGCCCTTGTTGAACGCATCAACCGTCCTGATTGGAGTGGCAAAATCGAGCACATCGAGACGGCGCTCCAGCTTCTGAGGCAGCGTCGCGCCAAACAGATCAACGACTACTTTACCCGCCTCCTGGTGCAAATCGACTGGAACAGATGGATCCGACAGGGTAATCACGACACGGCCTTCGCCCTGTTCGCCGCGACGGAAATCCACGCCAGTGACCGAAAGCGCAGCGCCCTGGGCGACCTCCTGTTTACCCGCTGCTAATGGCTTTTCCGATACTGTAGCTGTAGCCGCGGCAATCGTAGCACTCGGATCCTGCAGCGTGACAATGATCTTGTTGTCCTCAACGCGGGTATCGTATGGGGCCATTTCCGTGAGATTCATTACTACTCGAGTACGACCCTGCGCCTCAATCGCTGTCAAACTTTTCACCAATCCAACACCGACTGACTGGGATCGTTTCTCCAGCTTGTTAGACGTCGCCGGCAGATCCAGTGCGATGCGTGCCGGGTTATCAATTGTAAAGGTCAACGGTTTCTCGGCGGGTTGACTCAGATTGAAAACGATCTGAACCTGGTTACCCGGCAAAGAACCCACTTCGAATGACTCAAGACTGTTAGATGCTGCCGATTCCTGGGACCGAACGTGCCCGCTCACCACGGACGCGCCGATCAACACAAGCATCAGGCTGATACGCCGTAATATCGTACCAGGCCCATGTCGCTCCGGGCAGCCCGAGTGGTTATGTGAGTATTGGGCAATAGACGTGCTAATCATGATTTCCCCCCCATGGGATCATTCGCTGAGCGCGAGTGAGGCTTGACGTTCCATCCAACCCCCGAGCCCATCCGGTACAATTTCAGTCAATGCAACCTCGTATTCGCTGATGGCTGTGATCCTGCCGTAGTTTTGTCCGAGGTGATTACCCGGCTGCAACCTATGGATGGTGCCATCGTTGCTCGCCAAGACCAAAGCCCAGGTGTCTCCTTTCTGCTGCATTGTGCCAACCATGCGCAAGGTATCCAGCGGGAAATCCTCCAGCGCCTCGTGTGGCCGATTCTGATCCGGACGAATTCCACCGCCAGTACCCGTTACGGTCCTTTGAGGTTCCGCCGAAACCGGCTGGGAAAATGGGCTGCGCAAATTACCCGCCTGATAAAGGAACGTTTCATACGGTTTGAATTCAGGCAGCGGTTCTATCCTGCTCGGCTGTTGGCTCCGCACCGCATGCACGTAGCTCTGCAAATCAGTAACATTGCTATTACTGCATGCTGTCAAGCCCAGGCCTAGAAAGAGTACCCAGGTCGGGCCCAGCAAATCGGTCCGTCCGATAATCACTAACCTTCCTCCTCTTCCAGGTACCTATAGGTCTTTGCCGTAAGTTCCATTGTGAGTTCGTTACCCTCCTGGGCCGGAGATATCACGATATCGTGGATGGTGACGATGCGCGGCAAGGCTGCAACGGCGCTCACAAAGGCGCCAAATTCATGGTAAGTTCCATTGACTTTCACACTAATGGGGAGTTCGGCATAGAACTCCTTGGGGATTTCGTCACGAGGGCGAAACAACTCAAACTCCAGCCCACTGGCAAGGCCTGACTGTGACACATCAACCAGCAAACCGGCCACCTGAGTCTTGTTAGGGAGCTGGCGGAGCATGGTGCCGAATGACTGCCGCATCTCCTCGAGTTGTTGCTCATAGGCCTCAAGATTGGCCGCCTTGGCCGCCTTGTCTTCGAAACTGACCTTGAGTTCGGCCTCCTTCTTCTCCACCTGCTCAAGACGTAGTTGCTGATCCTTCAGATCAAACCAGTAGCCCAGTCCGAGCACCGCAAGGAGTACGATAGCCACTGTGAGCAGCCGTATGGACGTAGGCCAATTGCTGACATTGCTGAAATCCAAATCATTCAAGTCAATATCCGAGAGATTCATGGTGTAACCTCCGCCACCTGCTCAGGTTCTGGGTCCGGATTCTGCATTGCGCGCAAATTGAATTTCGCAATTCTCCGGCGTTTCTCGGTTTCAGTCTGAATTACGTCGAGCGTTGGCTTACTCAGCCAGACAGAGCCATCGATATTGCGCATATAGGCAGAAACTCGCGCATTAGACTGGGCCACCCCGAAGAACGTCAGGTTGTTACCCTCTTGGGCAAGTTTCTCCAGATAGACGCCTTCGGGCAGTGTACGAACGATGTCGTCTAACAGATGCACGCTCAAAGGACGGCTACTCTGGAGCTGCTGAATCACATTCATCCGCGCCAATAACTTGGCCTTCGTGGATTCCAGATCGCGGATCTTAGCAATCCTTTTGTCAAGCTTAACGATTTCTTCCTCAAGGAAACGGTTTCTTGCGCTCTGGCTCTCGATCATGCCTTGAACCTGCATATGCGCCAGAAACACCAGGAGCGCCCCCAAAATCGCTGCACCGGCTAAAGTGAAAGCGAATTCCCGCTGTTTCTGCTTGCGTAGTTCCTCGCGCCAGGGTAGTAAGTTAATGCGTGCCATCTTAGTCGAAACTCCTTAAAGCCAGTCCACATGCGATCATTAACGCCGGCGCGTCGTTGCTGAGCGGCTGCGGCTTGACCCGTGACGCAAGTGACATGTCACCAAATGGATTGGCAATGACCGTTTCAATCCCGAGAGTCTGCTCAATCAGCTCACCGGTTCCTGGAATCGAGGCGCTACCTCCCGCCAAGATGATCTGGTCGATTGTGTTATACTGGCTCGATGAAAAAAAGAATTGCAGTGATCGGCTTACCTGCTGAGCCATGGCTTCTTTGAAGGGCTCCAGCACTTCGGGAACGTAATTGTCCGGCAGCCCACCCTGACGTTTGGCCATGCCGGCCTCTTCATAAGAGAGGCCGTAGCGGCGCATGATCTCTTCTGTGAGCTGCTTGCCACCAAATGCCTGATCGCGCGTGTAAATGATCTTAAAATCATGCAGAACGCTTAATGTCGTCATGGTAGCGCCGACATCGACGACCGCAATAGTTCTGTCGATACCCTGGTCAGGCATCTGATCTGCGAATAGAGCAAACGCGTTTTCCAGCGCATAGGCCTCGACATCAACGACCTTAGCCGTCAAACCGCCACTCTCAACGGCGGCGACCCGCATGTCAACGTTCTCACTGCGCGAAGCCGCGAGCAAAACATCTACGCTGTCGGGATTCTTCTCCGAAGAACCAATCACCTCAAAATCCAGATTGACCTCTTCCAGCGGATAGGGAATATACTGATCCGCCTCTAGTTCGATCTGGGCTTCCATTTCGCTCTCCGACAGCGAGGCCGGCATAGGAATGACTTTGGTGATAACTGATGAACCTGCCACCGCTACCGCTGCGAGTTTACTGCGGGTACCGGCGCGCTTGACCGCGCGGCGGATCGCCTCCCCCACCGCCTCTGCGTCGGTCACACTTTTTTCTACCACCGAATTCGGAGGGAGGGGCTCCACCGCGTAGCTTTCGACGCGGTAACGGGATCCGCTGCGGCTCAGCTCGAGTAGCTTGACGGCTGTAGAGCTGATATCCAATCCCAAGAGCGGAGTCTGGTTCCTTTTAAGCAGTTGCGCTAGCTGCACTGTGATTTCCTTCCTTTAATCCAAAAGGTTGTGGCGCAATTCCGCTTCGACGCATTAGAAAACATGACCAACTTGTTGTCAACTAATGTCTATAGATGAAGCGCTGGCGTCGATTCATGGTATCGGACACTCTATAGTTTCCTTTATAGTGCGATGTATGAACCCCTTCACAAGCTGATCGTAACGGCTTTTATTCTCACACATGAAAATCCTGCGCCCCCTTCTGACAGTACTTTCGGGCCTGCTGACGATCGCTGTAATCGCCGTCGCGGTAGCCTATTTCTACATCGTCCCGCAACTGCCATCAATTGAGACCCTGCGCGACGTGCGCCTCCAGGTTCCATTGCGCATCTACTCTGGCGATCGGCATCTGCTAGCTGAATTTGGGGAAATGCGACGTATACCGGTCTCCTATGCCCAAGTACCGAAACCCATGATTGAGGCATTTCTTGCTGCAGAGGATGACCGGTTTTTTCAACACCCTGGAGTCGACTACCAGGGGTTGTTACGCGCCGCCTTTGAACTCGCCCGCACAGGTGAGAAGCGGCAAGGTGGCAGCACCATTACAATGCAGGTTGCGCGCAACTTCTTCCTGAGCAGTGAAAAGACTTACCTGCGCAAGCTCACCGAGATATTTCTTGCTTTGAAAATCGAAAGGGAGCTTGCCAAAGAAGAGATCCTTGAACTCTATCTGAACAAGATCTATCTGGGTCACCGGTCCTACGGCATCGGCGCGGCAGCCGAAGTGTACTATGGAGCAAGCCTGGATGAGCTCTCGGTCGCAAAGATGGCAATGATTGCCGGGCTCCCCAAAGCACCATCGCGGACCAATCCTATTAGTGATCCAGAAGGCGCCACCGGACGACGCAACTACGTTCTGGATCGTATGCACCGATTGGGTTATTTGGACGACGCGGCGTATCAGTCTGCCATCTCCGAAGTGGATGCCGCCAGCCTACATGCTGCTGCCGCCGAACTTGAAGCTCCCTATTTGGCTGAGATGGTTCGCGCCGAAATGGTCAAGCGCTTCGGCAACGATGCCTATACTGGTGGATACCGAGTTGTGACCACCATTGACTCGCGTCTGCAACAGGCGGCTACTTCTGCCCTGCGCAAAACGCTACTGGATTATGACAAACGACACGGATTCAGGGGACCTGAGCATCACTATGATCTGTCCACGCTTACTGACGCACATGCGCGGGCTGAATTGCTCCATAATTTTGCCGTCTATGCCGACCTCTACCCCGCACTTGTGACGCAGGTAGACGAACAATCCATAAACGTACTGTTAGTTGATGCTCAGTATGCAACTGTCGACTGGTCAAACATCGCATGGGCCCGGCGCCACATCACTTCGGCGCGGAGCGGCAATCCACCAAAGAAAGCAAGCGACGTTGTCAAGATAGGTGACGTCGTACGGGTTCGGCAAGATAACGATGGGAACTGGCAACTTACCCAGATCCCAGATGTTGAGGGTGCACTGGTCTCTATGCGGGCGCAGGACGGCTCGATCCTAGCATTGACAGGAGGTTTTGAGTTCAGGCGAAGCAAGTTCAACCGCGTTACCCAGGCGTATCGTCAGCCGGGCTCAAGTTTCAAACCGTTCATCTATTCCGCTGCACTCGAACACGGTTTCACTGCTGCGAGCGTGCTTAATGATGCACCTGTTGTTTTCGACGATCCCGCACTGGAACAGGCATGGCGGCCGGAAAATTACAGTGGTCGGTTCTATGGACCTACCCGCCTACGTGAGGCATTGGTTCATTCGCGGAACTTGGTTTCCGTGCGACTGCTGCAGGCAATTGGAATTGACTACGCCGTAGACTATGTCCAGCGTTTCGGCTTTGACCCGAAAAAACTTCCTCGCGATCTTTCGCTTGCGCTCGGCAGCGGCACGGTCACGCCGGTTGGAATAAACACGGCTTATGCAGTCTTCGCAAACGGTGGCTTCAAGGTAGATCCCTACTTCATTCAGCAGATCATGGGCACTGAAGGGGAGCTGGTTTATCAAGCCAATCCCGCAGTGGTTTGTCCGGAATGTGAAAAACCAGAGGCGGACGCGCTATCGGCAACAATGACAGAGACACCTTCAGAAGACCTGTATACCGCCTCAGACATGGAAACACCGGGAATTCGATCTGCAACCCCGGTAATCACGCCGCAGAATGCCTGGCTGATCACTTCCATGCTGCGGGACGCGATCAATCGGGGCACAGGGCGCCGGGCACGTCAGCTTCAACGGTCGGACCTTGCGGGCAAGACCGGTACCACTAACGACCAGCGTGATGCCTGGTTCTGCGGATTCAGCCCCAACCTTGTAACGACTGCATGGACCGGGTTTGATGACCTTCAGCCATTGGGACCCGCTGAGACGGGTGCACATGCGGCGCTACCCATGTGGATGGATTTCATGCAAAACGCACTTGAAGGCGTGAAGGAGAAACGGCTGGAAACTCCTCCCGGGCTGGTCACAGTTCGTATTGATCCTGCTACCGGTCTGCTGGCATCCAGCAGGCAGAACAACGCTGTCTTCGAAACTTTTCGGGAAGGCCATGCTCCAACCCGTGTAAGTCGCACCATTAGCGCCACGGATGAAACCTCGCACCCGGATACGCCCGAGCAGCTGTTCTGAATTCGGCTGACTGAATCAGCGCGAATCCAAACCATCCCAATGCGTTCAAATATAAAAGGTCGGCAGATGCGTGACCGCATCGCGCAGGAGGCAGCCCGGTTGATGGTTGAAGAAGGGGTGCGCGATTACTATACCGCGAAACGCAAAGCAGCGCTCCGCGTTGGCGCACCAGACACCCGAAACATACCGCGAAACACCGAGGTCGAAGCAGCGCTACAGTCTTACCAGAAACTATTCCACGGTGACAGGCAGATTGCACGGGTGCAGGAACTGCGCGGCAGCGCTCTGGAAGCCATGCGGTTTTTTGAGCAGTTCGAGCCCCGCCTCGTCGGTTCTGTACTGACCGGCACAGCAGGCCCCTTTTCCGATATCAACCTGCACCTGTTCACCGATGTCCCTGAAGAGGTAAACCTTTACTTGCTTGAGAACCATGTACCCTTTGCAGCAGACCAGCGGCGGTTACGCATTTCTCGAAACCGGACTAACGAATATCCGGTACTGCGTTTCATGGCCGGAGACCATGCCATCGAGGCCATTGTGTTTCCGCGTGATGGCCTGCGTCAGGCACCCTGTAGTCCGCTGGATGGCAAACCCATGCGACGCGCAGGCATGGACGCTGTAACGCGCCTACTCGAATCAACAGGCTGATGTGTTTTGGCCTGCCAACACCACGATTGAGTTCATGTTGTTATGCGACTTCCATGTGCCACGACCCGTCCAGCAAGATATGATGAGGGATCACCCTGACGTACGGGGATTGGGTGCCACTGGACTTCATTGCCTGACGGAACTGGCCTTACTGAGGGAACAGGAATAATAATCCAGGCATGCGCTGATGGGATTACTCCTTTGGCCGGCCCAAGGATTCTCCACACGACCGGGTTATGGTCTGAGCCCAGGCGCCCATTTGGCCGCCCCTTGTTGGAACTTACTCAGGGTATCTATATCTAATGTTGGGATTTTTTGCCGCCTTGCGGATAATGGTCAGGGTACCCCAGACGAGCAACTCCGCTGTCGATCGCGGCCCGAGCCACTGCCGGCGCCACCCACTCGATCAACCGAGGATCAAGTGGCTTGGGAATAAAATAGTCCCGACCATAGTCGAGCTGATCGATATGGTAGGCTTCGAGTACTTCAGATGGGACGGGTTCATGTGCCAGCGCAGACAAGGCCTGCACTGCAGCGATCTGCATTTCGGCATTGATGCGTTTGGCACGCACATCCAGCGCGCCGCGGAATATAAAAGGGAAGCCAAGCACATTATTCACCTGATTCGGGAAATCGGTTCTCCCGGTCGCCATAATCATGTCATCGCGCACTCGATGCGCCGTTTCAGGCAGAATTTCGGGGTCCGGATTAGCGAGCGCAAAAACAATTGGCTTCGCCGCCATTGAGGCGAGCATCTCCTCGCCAAGTACGTTGGGGCCGGATACACCGATAAACACGTCGGCACCAGTGATTGCCTCGCCCAGGGTGCGGTAGTCCGTATCTCTCGCAAAATACCGCTGGTACTTGTTCAGCCCCTCACTCCCCATATGCAGCACACCTTGCCGGTCGACAACGATGATATTGTCCTTGTCTGCGCCCATAGCAATCAGCAAATGCAACGAGGCAATGCCAGCTGATCCTGCTCCTATTAAGACAATCTTAGCCTGCCCCAGTTTTTTCCCTTGAATTTCGAGTGCGTTCGCGAGCCCGGCGGCAATAATGATCGCTGTGCCATGCTGATCATCATGGAATACCGGGATGTCCAGCCGTTCAATCAGCTTTTGCTCAATTTCGAAGCATGCCGGAGCCGCAATATCCTCCAGGTTGATGCCGCCAAACGTGGGCGCAAGACGCGCAACAGTTTCGACAAAGTCCTCTGGGGACCGCGTATCTACCTCGATATCAAAGACATCGATGTTGGCGAATCGCTTGAAGAGAACGGCCTTGCCCTCCATGACGGGCTTGCTTGCCAGCGCACCCACATCACCCAGGCCGAGTACGGCGCTTCCGTCAGTAATAACGGCAACGAGATTACCCTTGGTGGTATAGCGGTAAGCAGCTTCTGGATCCGCTGCAATGGCCCTAACAGGCTCTGCAACCCCCGGTGTGTAGGCCATAGCCAGCTCTCTTTGCGTGGCGCAGGGTTTGGTCGCCTCCACCGCAATCTTCCCTGGAATCGGCTGGGCGTGGTAATCCAGCGCTGCACTCTTGAGTTTATCTGACATTGGTCTATTGTCCTGTTGAAAGTGTTCGATGCCGGGTGGCCGGGAACCTGTATTTTTCACGGGAACGGGCTGCTCGGCAATCTTGGTAAGTTTTCCCTCGCCCGGCTCGCGTACCGGGTACTAGCCGGCAAGCAGGGGAAACTGCGCCTCTGCATGATTGGGGATAGCCAACTCGCAGGCAATTCTAGCGTATATCTCCGCGCCTGTTGCACGAAGACTGCCGATCCCCGGCGCTGCACAAGGATTTGCTGCAAATCTGTCAATCGATGATAACTGCTCGCCGCAGCCAGCACTCGCTGGTCACATTTATTAATGACGGCGGCTATCCTTGGCAGAGACCACTGCCTGATTGCTGCGACAGAATACAGCGGAACCGCCCCGACGCATGCCTGCTGATGTTCCTCGCTGAGCGATGGCGATATATCTCCAGCAAGCCAGATACCCGATAGACTTCGCATTGCCAGGCGATCTTAGTTACAGCCGCTGCGCAAGCAAGACCAGACAACTAATGCGGTTATTCCGACATTTGACGGAAGTATTGAATCACGCCGCCATCAGGCCGTGGCAGCATGCGTGTATTGATCTCCAGACAGTCCAGCACCACGAAGTGGTAAACAAGATCCAGGCGATGAACCACACGAGCCAATGAATCAGCGCTGCTCTGTTGAGTAGGCCAAGACTCTCCCGTAGCCGCATTTGACCGAGCTTCCCGAGAATCCGGGGATGCATCTTTCCATCACTGGCGAGCTGCAGGTACTCCCACACGAGGACGCAAGCAGGCTCACCACAGACAGGACTGGTTGGACAGCGGCCGAGAAAGATTAGCGATACCAGGGAAACCGGAAAACCAACGACCATGGCCAGTCGATGCGTGCCAACAGCAGACCGTTCCGCACCTCTTAAAGCACTAAATCTATCCCTAACCTGCAGGGCCTATAGGTTTGCGCAGCGCCGACGGATGGCGGACCTGCATCCGTAATTGGCCCTTGCGCTGATATACCCAGCCCGCAGCCTCAAGCCGTTTCCCCACCAGCTCGGAGAAGTCCCAGCCTTTGAAGTAGCCGAGGTCATCCTTCTCAATACGCAGGGCAAACTGACCCTGCAGATTGATCCAGGTATTGGCTTGCCCTTTGCCGATCCGCGTGACGCTGCCAGCGATAACGTTGAATCCCCGAGTGCGTGGCGAGAGACTCGCACTCTCTCTGACTTGATAGCGCTCCAACGCCCATATCCCCAGTTGGTCGGTACGGGCATCTGCTGATGCAGCCTGGTAGCAGTCACCTAACCAGAGATTGGGTGGTACGGCGAGATGGCGCGCATAGCCGTCCCCTAGCAAGCGGGCGGTAATACTGGTGCCATCGGACAAAAAGGCGTGGGCAAGCGTGCGCCCATAACGATCCTGCCGCTCTTTGTCGTAATGCAGTTCCAACCTCTGACCACCACCGAAAATCAGTCGGCGCAAATAATCGCGCGCCGCGATCGCCATAGGTTCGCTAGGATTCCCGTCCCGCCCCATCTCGGGTGCGTCGGCACCAATCAGCCGCAGCCGACGCCCATCACGAAGCGTCAGGGTATCACCATCATAGACATGACTGACGCCGACACGTTCATCGACGCGGTCTGTCGTGCACCGGGGCTTCGCCTCAGCAATCGGGTTACTGGTCGCCCAGAGAAAAACACCCAGCAAAATGAAAAAGGCGCGGTCTGACAGCCGCGCCTCAGGTTCCAGATTTGCGCCCATGCCGGGCCGGGTGATACGACTATTTGCCCAACCCATACTTGCGCCGGAACTTGTCGACGCGGCCACCCGTATCAAGAATCTTTTGTTTGCCCGTAAAGAAAGGATGACACTCGGAACACACCTCGATTTGCAGGTCTTTGCACACGGTTGAGCGACTCTTGAACGAATTCCCGCAACTGCAGGCCACAGTAATTTCGTCATAGGCTGGATGGATATCCGGCTTCATTCTCTACATCCTCGGGAAAGACGATCCCAGCTGAATCGATCAGGAAAACCCGCAAATAATACGCTAGTCAAACGAGCGACACAAGGATCGACCGGGAGCTGGGTTCTTACGGCTCTCTGAATCTTTTCGGATCAAAGAGAAGGACAGCCGCTTCCGGCAACGGCACTGTAGAACCCCGTGGCGAGGCGGATCGAAATGCATTGAGGGCCTCGCACAAGCCACCGCCACCGACAAATCCCTGCCACATCAGCTCGTGCATACGAACGCAGGCTGCCAACGGAGTTCGCGAGGTAGCGCGGATGGTATCCAGCTTCCACTGCAAACGCCGCAGTCGTACTCGGGATTGTTCAGGAGCACGCGCAATTGCTGCTTCAATGAGTGCCGCGCGTCGTAGCTCGAACCCTTGAGGATCATCCTTGGCTAGGTTTGACCAATACTCAAAGTCGAATAACGGTTGCTCAGCAAACTCGGGCATTATACGTATCCGCGGCGGCGGTTTTTAGGTCACAACCCCATTTTTATTGTTATTCAAAAATATCCTATCACAGGTGGCCGTAGTAGGTCATCGGAGTTCCGCCGGGATTCCGACACCGGAGAGGAAATAGCTACTATGTCATTGTCATTAAATAATTTTTTATTCATGACGCCCAAGCTTGTGGATAACTTCGTGGATAACCCCGTAGGCGCTAGTCGGCAGCCCTGACAGGTAAGCACATTGGTCAGATCCGCCGTACCTCGGAGTCCACCACGAATCTGCCGGAAAACAGTAAGATAGGTGCCCCCTCAAGGCAGCTACAAGATCCCAGATCTGAGGCTTCTATCTCGACCGCCCCCAGTGCAGTGTGTATAAGCTCATGACCGGTCAGCCAATTCACACATTAATTCCAGCCTTAAGCCGGGAGCGTCACGACTGGTTCCACGCCAACACCATCATGCGAAGTGCTGCTCGGCGAATTCGTGGCTTTCACGGCTATCAAGAGTTGCACCTTGTCGTAAGCAGCCCGAATTTCTGCGCGTAAAGACCGAGGAGAATGCGGGACAAGAAAATGGCTTTCGGTACCTGCTCACCTGGGACGAGAGCTGGATTGCGCCATAGAATGTGGTAACAGCCTTCCTTTCTATGTTTCCAGCAGTTATTCCGTCACCTGATCCGCATGCGGTCTGTCGTTTGACATATCCGGCCCAACCCCAAACCCAGGCGGCAAACTTTGGAACCCGATATGCACACAGGCGTGTACGTCGGGACCAGCGGCTAGAACTAGTCGCACTGACGGAACGGCTTCTCGGATGCGGCCGACTGTCCGCTGTCGAACGCGGTCAAAAGCCGCCTCGTCTATATTCGCTTGCACGGACATACCCGAACTTATGCATGGGGCTACAGTTCACGGACCCTGGCACCTGGGCTCAGCGAGTTAGCGACTGGCGGGATTCCGGGCACCAGGTGCTTGTCTATTTTGACAACGACAGCGAAGGCGCCGCACCCCGAGATGCACAACGCCCGATACACCTGCTCGCTGGTCCTGCGGGTGAAAAAACGAGGCCACCAGGCGCCTCTATGATTGCGAATGTTTGTTAGTTCCCGTTGAAGTGTTGCATGCCGGTAATGTGGTCGAGCCGCAATCGGAGAGTATCCCCGGCACGGCCGCGAGCAAACAGGTACTCCGCACCACTGCGCGTCTGAAGGTCGAGCGGCATCACAACATCCATATACGTCAGACCATCTTTGTCTTGCCAGAAGATGCGCAACTGTCGACGCCGCAATATGGCGAGTTCATACTCACTGTAGAGTTGGCAATCGATTGGCGTATATTCAGTCATCGTCGCGTCGCACCGTCAAATCGAGCAACTTCCCGTCTGCGCAGGCTGCATGAAACTCGATGGGCCGGCAACATACCGGGCAGTCCTCGATGTAATCCTGAGTGCCGCTCGTACAGTCAACCTCCGTTAAAAAAGGCTCACCGCAGTAAGGGCATATCACCTCGGCCTCTTCAATCATCGTGCAACTCAGACACCCTGTCATCGGGCAGGAATTCTGCCAGTAAATCGTTCAGATAATATCGTCCCTGTTTTGAAGCCCGGACTCCATGCGCATCTATCTCCAGCAACTCGGGTGCCTTAATCCCTTTCAGCATGGGCAGCAAATCCGCGAATCTGAGGCCTGTCGACATCTCGAAATCCTGTCTTGCAAAGCCTTTATTCAGCCGAAGCGCATTCAAAAGAAATTCGAATATCACATTTTTTGGTTCAGGACACGACCGGCCGCCTATGCGCTCTTCATTTACGGCTGCCCGCAGGTACGCGCGGGGATGTTTAATCTTCCACGTCCGCCGCACATATTGATCGGCCGCGAACGTGATCTTGGCATGGGC
The DNA here is from genome assembly GCA_963707015.1 of uncultured Gammaproteobacteria bacterium. GTDB lineage: Bacteria > Pseudomonadota > Gammaproteobacteria > Thiohalobacterales > Thiohalobacteraceae > CAVPOO01. The sequence continues at coordinate 434,189 of CAVPOO010000015.1, read as the reverse complement.
GCCAGCACCAATGCCCAGGTAGTCACCATAGCGCCAGTAGTTCAGATTGTGCCGGCAAGTCTGTCCTTCACGCGCGTAGGCAGAAATTTCATACTGAGTGTAGCCATGCGCAGCAAGCCGGGCCTGGCCCTCTTCCTGCATGTCCCAGATCTGATCTTCCTCGGGCAAATCCGGGCGTTGTTGATGGAATAGGGTATTTGGCTCAACGGTCAGCTGATACCAGGACAGATGCGGCGGCAGCAAATCCATCGCCAGCTGCAAATCAGAGAGCGCCTGATCGAGCGATTGGCCGGGAAGTCCGAACATCAGATCCAGATTGAACGTCTCGAATCCAGCGTCGCGCGCTGATTCGACCGCCCTTATGGCACTTCCGGCATCATGGATGCGACCTATACTTTCGAGCAGCACGTCATTGAAACTCTGCACGCCTATGGATAGCCGGCTGATGCCAGCCTCGTGAAACTCCCTGAATCGACCCTGTTCCAAAGTGCCGGGATTGGCTTCGAGTGTGGTTTCCAGTCCCGGCTTACAACTCAGGCGCGCCTTGACGCCAGACACCAGACGCTCGATTGCCACCGGAGAAAAAAGGCTGGGCGTGCCGCCCCCGATAAATATCGTTTCAACCGTACGGCCCCACACATCAGGCAGTTCCTGCTCAAGGTCTGCTAACAGTGCGTCTATGTACGCCCGCTCTGGAAGCTCATTGTTGACCGCATGCGAATTGAAATCACAATAAGGGCATTTACGGGCACACCATGGAATGTGGATGTACAGGGATAAGGGCGGCGGAAAAGAGAATTCAAACACCACAAGTGCCGTGATATCCGGAAAAAAGCGCGGCACTCCGGGTCTCTGCCGCGAATAATGCCATCGACCCGACCGCTATGCCGATTTGAGCGCCGCTACGAGTGCCCGCAGGGCCTGACCACGATGACTCAAGGAATTTTTTATGTCAGGCTCAAGCTCCGCCGACGCGCAGTTATGCGTCGGGACAAAGAAGACGGGGTCATACCCAAAGCCGTTCTCGCCACGTGGCGCGTCCAGAACCCTGCCTTCCCAAGTCCCCTGAAAAATCCGCGGTGTAGGATCGTGCGGATGCCGAAGATAGACCATGAGGCACTGGAACCGTGCTGTCCTCCCGGACTGCGGAATCTCCCTCAGGTCATCGAGAAGCTGTTGCAGGTTGGCCTCATCAGTCGCGCCTTGGCCCGCGTAACGTGCCGAATAGATACCGGGCGCTCCGTTCAGGGCGTCGACCTCTAAACCGGAGTCATCGGCGATTGCGGGAAACCCGGTATGCATGCACGCATTGCGAGCCTTGAGTAGTGCATTTTCAACGAACGTGAGGCCAGTTTCCTCGATATCAGGAACGTTGAACGCCGACTGGGACACGACGCTTAGGTCGTAACCGGCCAGCATTTCATTGATCTCCCGAACCTTGCCCGGATTGTTAGTGGCGAGGACGATCTTGTGCATGGACTATTCGGAAAGGGCCCGTGTCTGGGCCGCAAGCAGCTGAGATATGCCCGACCGCGCAAGTTCCAGCATTTTCATAAGCTCTTCCTGTGAGAACGGATGACCCTCTGCCGTTCCCTGCACTTCGATAAACTGACTGCGGTCATTCATAACCACGTTCATGTCCGTCTCGGCATTGCAGTCCTCCGCATAATCAAGATCCAGTACCGGCGTCCCTTGATAGATTCCGACGGAAACCGACGCCACTTGGCCACACAATGGATTTCCCTCTAACCTACCATCCGCCTGTAACTGGCTAATTGCGTCCGCCAACGCAACATAGCCTCCGGTGATACTGGCGGTCCGCGTTCCACCATCCGCCTGGATCACATCGCAATCGACGGTAAGCGTACGTTCTCCCAGCGCCTGCATATCCACAACCGCCCGCAGCGAACGTCCGATGAGTCTCTGAATTTCCATGGTACGCCCGCCCTGCTTGCCCCGTGCTGCCTCTCTTGCCATGCGCGAACTGGTTGAGCGCGGCAACATGCCATACTCAGCAGTCACCCAACCCTGCTCTTTCCCGCGCAGGAAAGGCGGTACCTTTGCCTCGACGCTGGCCGTACAAAGCACACGCGTGTTGCCGAATTCTATTAGCGCCGAGCCTTCGGCATGCATCGTGTAGTGGCGCGTGATGCGGATATGGCGCAGTTCATCCGCGGCGCGTTGGCTTGGGCGCATAGGCGCTTCCGTGACCTGACGATAAGGGTAAAACCGTGATTATAGCCGCCCACGGAGCAGCTGTGTAGCTCGCGGGAGATTACCGGCCACAGCGGCCCTCCATCTCCCCCTGATATTCCTCTAGAGCCTGCTCAATCTCGGCAATCGCACGCGCAACGGGGTCGTCAGCAGATGTCGGCACCGATTGCGCGCGTTTCGATCGGCGCGAGCGAGCAACATCCGATCTTTCGCCTTCCCAGCGGATTGCAACAGCAGTGATATTGTCGCTCCTGGGATAGCAGGCGCATTCTGCCTCTCTCGACAGAACGTCGAGTTCCGTTGCCAGGTCGCCCGCGCCCAGCAAGGCGAACAACCGGGTATCCGGCAGCGCAGACCATAGCCCGTCGGTACAAAGCAACACCACATCGCCTTCCTGCAGATAGACACAGGGGCCCGAGGAAACCTGAGGCAGCCGGCTGCTGCCACCGAGGCAGCGATTGACTTGGTTCCGCAGCGGGTGGACACGTGCCCGCTGTTCAGTGATTAGCCCTGACTCGAGCAGGTCTGCGATACGCGTGTGGTCCCTGGTGCGTATACACACCCTGCCTTCTCTCAACAGATATAACCGGCTGTCACCCACATGCGCCCAGTGTGCCGTCGCGCCATGGATGAGACAGGCGACCCCAGTAGTCAAGGGCTGGACAGCCGGGTTCTGCGCCCTCCCGACCGAAACAATCGAACGATGCGCTTCGCGGAAGCAGTCACGAAGGAACTGCTCCGGGTCTTCCAGGCCTTGCCTGTTACGAAATCGACGTGCCAGCACGTCGACAAACGCCTGGGCGGCAAGATCCCCTCGCGCGTGACCACCCATACCGTCGGCCACCGCCATCAACAGCCCGCTGTCGTCTTCGATCAATATGTAGCGGTCCTGATTCTCATCACGATCACCCAAGCGATTGATCTGTCCTGCCTCACAGCGCATGGCCGCTAGCCCTTGCCCCAAGGAAGACTGCCCACCAGCCTCTCCAACGGTGTGGACGACTCTGACTGTTCATCGGCCGTCGGTTTTGTGAGCGCGGCAAGGAGTTCGTCGACACGTTGCGGCCGCAGCGTGGGATCGACCTCCATGGCCCAGTCGATTGCACGCAGGAGCGACTCTGGATACAACTTGCGGAAGGCAACCATCGCGCTGCGCATCGTGTCTCGCTCGTGACGTTCCCTCGCCGAAGGCGGCGGATGGCCTTCAATGCAGGCTCGCATGGTGGCACCGATAGCATATATATCCGACCATGGGCCCACATAGCCATTGGGCTCGTACTGTTCAATCGGTGAAAAACCGGGACTGATTACCTGGCCAAGTTGATCCTGACGGCTCTTCGGAAACCCATGCACGGCTCCAAAGTCCAGTAGCAGCGGCTGACCACCCGGACGAATGTGGACATTACTCGGCTTGATATCGAGGTGGAGAAGATCACTGCCATGGATGATCCGCAGGCCATCGAGCAACGGCGGGAAAACAGTCTGTAGAAATCGCGCGCTCAGAAAGCCGCCACGCCTGCGGATGTAAAGCTGCAGATTGCTTCCGGCCTGGAACTCCATGGCCATGTACACGGTCCCGTTGGCCCGAAAAAAATTGACCACATGGACAATGTTCGGATGTTTGAGCTTCGCAAGTGCGCTCGCCTCTTGGAGAAACAGCGTGCGGCCGTGACTGAAACGTCGCGCCTCGGCCTCACCGCTCGGACGTACCTGATGATTGGCTTCCCGATGGGCAAGCTTACCCGGCATGTACTCCTTAATTATTACCCTGGTCCCATTGGCGCGGTCACGCGCGAGATAGACAATACCGAACCCTCCACCACCGAGCGTGCTCTCAATACGATAGCGGTCTACGCGCGTATGGGGTGGCAGTGCCTGATCGATCGGTTTCATGACAGGTTCGTGTGACATGGCTCAGCAACCTAGGGTAAGAAGGGCCGGCTTGCGCAAGAAAGTGGTTTCACCCTGGCGCGAGACCATTTACTATGGCTTCAAAATCGGCCGATCGCCGTAGCGACTTAACCCAGGACCTACTTTGGCGTTGGAGACACTGCGCAATGCCGAAGCACCGCAATCTGGCAGCGGTGTAGAAGTTGCGGAAAAAATAGTATTTCCCATCCGAAACGATGCGTAATAAACATGACTTTCAACACGTTACAGGACGTCGCTCGCTGGCGTCGGCACATGCCAGAGCGGCAACCGGCTTGGGTGCGATACGCAGGTTTAGAAACATGATCCGAAGCATGACAGCCTTCGCGCGCCAGGAGGCAGAACTGGCGACGGGCACGATAACGCTGGAGCTCAGGTCCGTTAACCATCGCTTTCTGGAAATGGCGGTACGTCTTCCGGAAGAGCTGCGCGCGCTCGAACCGACACTGCGTGAGCGTGCCGGCAGGCGAGTCAAGCGGGGCAAATTAGATTGCAATCTGCGCCTCTGTCCGTCGCTACCGGAAACTGAAGCGTTGTCAATTGATGAGCACTTGTTGGGACGTGTGCTGAGTGCCGTCACCAGCGTTGCAGCGCAACTCGAGCAGGTCGCCCCGATCAATCCTTTCGATGTCTTACGCTGGCCCGGGGTCCTGCAGGAACAAGCGACGGACCGCAGCAGCCTGCAGGAACAGGCCAGGAATCTGTTTGAACTCGCCCTCGATGAACTGATCGCGACACGCGAACGTGAAGGCGCCCAGATTCGCGAGTTGCTGCTTACGCGTCTCACGGCAATGGAACCACTGCTCAGCGCGCTGCGCGAGCGTACATCGGAAATTCAACAGCGAGTCAGGGAGCGGCTTACCACCCGCGTCTCCGAACTAACTGCCGATCTAGACCAAAACCGTCTCGAGCAGGAGCTTGTCTATCTTGCCCAGAAGATGGACGTTGCCGAGGAACTCGATCGTCTCGACGGCCATATAGAGGAAGTGCGCCGCGTTCTGGGGCGGAGCGAGCCCGTCGGCCGCCGGTTGGATTTCCTGATGCAGGAATTCAACCGCGAAGCGAACACGCTTGCCTCAAAATCGGCAGATGCAGAAACGACTCGTACTTCTGTCGAGCTCAAGGTGCTGATCGAGCAGATGCGCGAACAGGTGCAAAACGTCGAGTAGTCATCAGTGCGCCCGGGAACAGGCTTGAGTCTGTCCCGCGCATTCAGCGTTATGAAAGGAAATCTGTACATTATCTCAGCCCCCTCAGGGGCCGGAAAAACCAGCCTCGTGAAGGCCTTGCTCGAAACGACTGCCGGCCTGAGTTTCTCCGTTTCGCATACGACGCGCCCCATGCGGCCCGGAGAAGTAAACGGTCGCGACTATCACTTCGTCGACATGACATCATTTCAGGCGATGATCGACAACGGCGAGTTCATGGAACATGCCAGGGTGTTCGACAATTACTATGGAACCGCCTATGCCTCAGTCGAAGCCCAGTTGGATCGGGGGGAGGATGTTATACTCGACATCGACTGGCAGGGTGCACGCCAGGTGCGGTCAGTTTTCGATCATGCGATCGGGATTTTCATTCTACCGCCTTCCAGAGATGCCTTGCGTGAGCGGCTGCGGGGAAGGGGGCAGGACTCGGATGCAGTCATTGAACGCCGGATGCAGGATGCCGTCAACGAAAGCTCCCACTATTCAGAATATAACTACGTGATCATCAATAATATTCTTAAGGAGGCGGTGTCCGATTTGGGTGCGATTATTCGGGCACGGCGCCTGCTACGCCAGGCGCAGGCAGACCGGCATGCCGATCTGCTGGCCCGACTGTTGGCGAAAACCCGTTGACTTCGGTAGACTAGATCGCTTACCTAGCGAGTTAAGGTTTCATTATGGCACGTATCACGGTAGAAGATTGTCTGGACAAGGTTGATAACCGTTTTCAACTCGTGCTGGTGGCGGCCAAGCGGGCGCGGCAGCTTTCGCATGGTGCCCAATCGTTCATCGAGTGGGAAAATGACAAGCCAACCGTCGTCGCATTACGCGAGATCGCCGAGAATTATGTCGGTCCTTCTATCCTTGATGAAGTTGCGCCGCCGGAAACCGAGGAACCGGCTTTGGGTGAAACCGGCTTCGGCGCGGCAACTCCGGAGACGTCGGCATCGAGCACGGTACCTTCGGAAGAACCTCCCGTTGAACCTCCCTCCGCACCTGCCGAGTAGGGCTTTCAGGCCAAGGCCGACACAACAGTAAGCCGCTTTGATGCTATGATCGGGTGAATTTCCCGGCATGGGGCTCGCGTTGGCCACGTCGACGCAGAAGCGGATAGCGGATGGCTGCCAACCCAGAACACGCCAGCACAGAAGCCGGGTCGCGCTTTCTCATCAGCGACCTGTGCAAGATGCTCGACGAGTACCTGGAATCTGACCAGGTACGTGAAGTCTATCGCGCCTATCTCTTTGGAGCCGAAGCACACGATGGCCAGCACCGGCTGTCGGGCGAGCCCTATATCTACCATCCCCTTGCTGTCGCGCGCATCCTGGCTGAGATGCGCATGGACTACAACAGCATCATCGCGGCCATCCTCCATGACGTCATTGAAGATACCGCGACAGCCAAAGACCAGGTCACCCGGGCCTTCGGAAAGGAAGTCGCGGAACTTGTAGATGGCGTCAGCAAACTGACGCAGATCACATTTGAAAGCCAGGCAGAAGCGCAGGCCGAAAATTTCCGCAAGATGATGCTGGCCATGGTACGCGATATCCGTGTGATCCTCGTCAAGCTTGCCGACCGGTTGCACAACATGCGGACACTGGGTGTTATGCGCGCCGAGAAACGTCGCCGTATTGCGCATGAGACGCTGGAGATCTATGCGCCCATCGCCAACCGGCTGGGAATGAACAGCGTCCGACTGGAACTTGAAGACCTTGGCTTTGCCGCGCTTTATCCGACACGCTCACGAGTTCTCGCGGACGCGGTAAAGAAGGCTCGCGGCAACCGCAAGGAGATATTGGACAAAATTGAAACGGCCATCAAACGCCGTTTGCGGCAGGAAGATCTCGCCGGGCGCGTGCTGAGTCGCGAAAAGCATCTCTTCAGCCTCTATAAGAAGATGCGTAACAAGGGATTACCATTTTCGGAAGTATTTGACGTCTACGCGTTTCGCATCATCGTCGACAATGTTGACACCTGCTACCGCGTGCTCGGCGCAATACACAATTTGTACAAACCAGTCCCTGGAAAGTTTAAGGACTATATCGCTATCCCTAAATCCAACGGCTATCAGTCACTGCACACCGTGCTGTTCGGGCCTTATGGAGTACCGATCGAGGTTCAGATCCGCACCGAAGATATGAACCGAGTTGCAGACGCCGGGGTCGCCGCACACTGGCTATACAAGACCGGAGATGATTCATCGGGAAACAGCGCACAACGGCGTGCGCGCGAGTGGCTGCGCGAATTGCTGGAGATGCAGAAATATGCCGGCAATTCACTCGAGTTCCTCGAGAATGTCAAGATCGACCTGTTCCCGGATGAGGTTTATGTCTTTACTCCGCGCGGCAGCATAATGGAACTTCCACGCGGTGCAACAGCGGTGGATTTTGCCTACGCCGTTCATACGGATGTTGGCAACACCTGCATCGCCTCAAAAATTGACCGGCATCTGGCACCGCTTCGAACACCATTGCTGAATGGACAAACAGTGGAGATCATCACGGCGCCTGGCGCACATCCCAACCCGGCTTGGCTGAATTTCGTGGTTACGGCCAAGGCAAGGTCAAATATCCGGCACTACCTGAAGACACTGCGTCACGAGGAAGCCGTCAATCTGGGCCGCCGGTTGCTTGAGAAAACACTCGGCAGCGTCGGCTATTCGCTCGCGGAACTACCGGAGCAGAGTATTCAGGATTATCTAAATGAGTGTGAACTGGGAAGCCTGGAGGAATTGCTCGAGAACATAGGACTTGGTAACCGGATGCCACTGTTAGTCGCCAGACGGTTAACTGGAACCAGCGAGGAAACTAGGGGTAGCCGAGGCGACAAGGCGCCTCTTGCCATCAAGGGCACTGAAGGAATGGTGGTGAGCTTCGCCAAATGCTGCCGACCGATTCCCGGTGATCCTATCGTCGGTTTCGTAAGCGCTGGCCGCGGCGTCGTGATACACAGAGATGATTGCAAGAATGTGGCCGATTTCAGAAATCGGCCAGAAAAATGGATCGATGTCGAATGGGAACCGGATGTCATGGGCGATTTTGTTGCCGAACTGCGTCTTGAAGTCGCCAATCAACGAGGGGTCCTGGCAATGGTGGCCGCAGCAATCGCAGATACTGGTTCCAACATCGAAAATGTCGAAATCGAGGAACGTGATGGAATGACTACAACTATGACATTTAGCGTAGCAGTCCATGGCCGCAGACATCTGGCCCGGGTAATGCGCCGAATTCGCAGTATTTCACTGGTAATGCGCATCGTTCGGGTAAAAGCCTAGTACTACAAATTCAAACATTCCTGGGGATACCGCATGGAGAGAATAGTGGCACGACAAGCAATTCAAACAGACAATGCACCGCAAGCGATCGGAACCTATTCCCAAGCGATGCAAAGCGGTGGAACGGTATATTTATCCGGTCAGATTCCATTGCTACCGGAGACCATGGAACTGGTTGAGGGTGATATGCGGGCCCAGACCCGACAGGTATTCGACAACCTGAGTGCTGTCTGCAGCGCCGCCGGTGGCTCCCTGGCCAATGTCGTAAAACTGAATGTCTTTCTAACTGATCTGAGCTACTTCCCGTTGGTGAATACCGTGATGGCAGAGTATTTCGCACAGCCCTATCCCGCGCGCGCTGCGGTTGGCGTTGCAGCGCTGCCGCGAGGTGCAGCGGTAGAAATCGACGCCATCATGACGCTGGGCGGCTGAAACAAAAAGCTGCCCGAGATCACCGAACTGATATGGTGTCAGTTCACGCTGCCCATCCGTCCCCAACGCTGGACCGGCTTCCGGTAACGGTGCTCACCGGTGTCGGGCCACGGGTCGCACAGCGCCTCGCTAAACTTGGCATTGGCACAATCCAGGACCTGCTGTTTCACCTCCCGACACGCTACCAGGACCGGACCCGTACAGTGCCGATTGGTTCGTTACACCCCGGGTCTCAAGCAGTTGTGGAAGCCGATGTGGAACTGGCAGAAATCACATACACCCGCAGGCGCATGCTCCTAGTACGCCTGAGCGACGGAACGGGACATCTGACCTTACGCTTTTTCCATTTTTCCGCAGCCCAGCAGGCAAGCTTCGAACATGGCGCCAGGCTGCGCTGTTTCGGCGAAGTCCGTACCGGTACGTCCACGCTGGAGATGGTCCACCCGGAATATCAGCGCATCCATCCCGGCAACCTTCTGAAAGTCGAGGATCATCTCACGCCGGTCTATCCGACGACGGAGGGCGTCCATCAACGCACCTTGCGCAGCCTTACGGAACAAGCACTCCGGTACCTGCAAGAGCAGGGCGCGGAAAACCGGTTGCTCTGTGAATGGTTACCGGATGAGATTCTCCGGAAACACGGATTACCAGACCTCGGCTCCGCGGTTAGATTTGTGCATCGCCCCCCACCGGGCGTTTCCATGCAAGTTCTGGAGAACAGGCTCCATCCGTCCCAGCAACGGCTGGCGTTCGAGGAACTGCTGGCCCATCATCTCAGCCTGCGCATCTTGCGGCATAAGGCGCGCATATATGCAGCTCCCGTTCTGCGAGGTACCGGCATGCTGGCCGAACGGTTCAGGAAACTCTTGTCATTTGCACTGACACAAGCGCAAGAGAAAGTAGCTGTGGAAATAGCTACCGACCTAGGCCGCAACCATCCCATGATGCGACTGGTACAAGGGGATGTGGGTTCTGGCAAAACGGTTGTTGCCGCGCTCGCGGCGCTGCAGGCAATTGAAGCCGGCTGGCAGGTCGCTGTCATGGCACCCACCGAACTACTCGCCGAGCAGCACTTTCGAGGTTTTCAAGCGTGGTTTTCGCCTCTCTCTGTCCGCACAGTCTGGATCACCGGAAAGACCAAGGGCAACATACGTACTGAATTGCTTAAAGACATCGCCCAGGGAAACCCGCTGCTTATTGTCGGTACGCATGCCCTATTTCAGGATGACGTTAGGTTTGCCCGTCTTGGCCTCATTATCATAGACGAGCAACATCGTTTCGGTGTGCACCAACGGCTGGCATTACGCGACAAGGGAGCGCAGCATGATGTCCGTCCCCACCAGCTCACCATGACCGCCACACCCATACCGCGGACCTTGGCGATGACATTTTACGCCGATCTTGATCTGTCGGTCATCGACGAGCTACCGCCTGGGCGCACTCCGGTTACAACGGTAGCCATATGCGATCAGCGCCGCGCCGAAGTAATTCAGCGTGTCCGTGACGCATGCGCAAGGAAACGTCAGGCCTACTGGGTGTGTACGCTTATCGAAGAATCGGAGGCCCTGCAATGCCAGGCGGCAGAAGATACTGCATCACAACTTGGTGAGGCTCTCTCCAATCTGCATGTGGGACTGATTCATGGACGTATGAAGGCGCAAGACAAAGAGAAGGTCATGGCAGAGTTTAGCCGGGGAGCCGTTGACCTTCTTGTGGCCACCACCGTGATTGAAGTTGGTGTCGATGTACCCAACGCTTCACTCATGATCATCGAGAACGCAGAACGTTTGGGGCTGGCACAGCTGCATCAGCTGCGGGGCCGCGTCGGGAGGGGTACCCTTCAGAGTAACTGTGTACTTATGTACCGCAGCCCCTTGTCGCGGATTGCTCGGACTCGACTGAGTATTCTTCGCGAAACGACCGACGGATTTGCAATTGCGCGCAAGGACCTCGAACTGCGCGGACCCGGGGAAGTCCTGGGCACACGCCAGACAGGGATGCTCAACCTCCGCATTGCGGATCTTATGCGGGATCAGAAAATGCTCGACGCTGTGAGCCATACGGCGGAACGATTGCTCAGCGAATATCCCGATCGCATAGCGCCCCTGATTCGCCGCTGGCTGGGTGACGCCGAGCGCTATGGCAACGTGTAACGGGCGACTCCATCCACCGCCGATCTGGCAATGCAGTGCGGGCTGAAAAAACTGCCCGTATTCCGCGTCCTGGCGCGGTCATGGTGGACGATAAGCCCCGCGCGTGGCCGAACCAGCGCCTGAATGCAATAGGCAACGATAGATCCGATGGTCTTGTATGGCACACGCCGTAACGACAACGGACCGGCGATATAACTTGCGAACGGATGGCACCGCGCGTGTAAAGCCAGCCCCAAAATCCCCAGACAAGCTCACGGCTCTACGACTACGTGCAGCAGACTAACCCGCCTTCGCCCACGACCTAACGGCTTTGCTCACTGATGCCTCCCTGCGGTTGTGCGCCTCGAACTCGGAAATCAGACGGCAGGCAGGATCCACATACTGCTTGTCAAGCTCCATTGCCTTCTCCAGCGCCTTTACGCCACTAGAGTCACCGACACTAACGAGATACTTGCCAGCGCCAAATTGAATACGCGCATCGTCTGGATTTATCTCGAGAATCCTCCTGTAGGCGTGCACCGCATCGTCCCGATCACAGAATTTCTTGCTAAGAACGGCATAGGTCATGGCATCCCTCCCATGTAACGGCGCACGCTCCAGCTTCATACTGAGCGCCCGGAGCCGATTTCGATCATCCTGGCTCTGGTCGAAAGACTTCTTCCAATCCGCGCGATTTCGCTCTATCCAGGTTCGGTCTTGATCTGCCACAATTGCACGCGCCGATTGCCCCAGGTAGCGGTGACAGGCCGTTTCAGCAGCGATGACCGGCCATCCAATTCTGTCTTGGCCGATTTCTTCGAGCCTTGCCCGCAGCACCGGCGTTTCCGATATACCATCATCGGGAACCGACATTGCCTCCCGCAACCAGCGCTGCACGTCCTGATCTTCGAGTTTGTGCTTGAGGATCTGCTCCAGATTGGCGTAGGGCATGAAGGCTGGCTCCGCCACGCGATCAGCGGCCTTGTAGATCGTTGGCCAATAGCGCTCCTCCAGATAGCGCTCTACAACAACACAGATCGCAATCATGTCGGACAGATCCTGGGCACTCAGGAGGTCGTGGGCGTACCGGTCGAATTCCAGGCGATACCGGCGTACAGCACACCTCGAGAACCACGCAAGCAGGGGTACGAACCAAGCCGTCAAGGCGCCAAGCACAAACGCTGGAAAATTCCGGTTCTGCATTCCGACACTTCGATGCAGAGACCACACCTCGCACTGAGAGCTCAACCAGCCCGACCATTTGTCATGCCGGCTGGAAAGTTGGCCGATTTTTCCAGCGAGCAGCCCCTCAAAATGAGCCGGTGACAGTGAAAGTAATACGGGCAAACCGATTTCCAAATGGTTACGAAAGACAAGCGGGATGCCACCTAAAGGCACTCGCCTGACATCGACCGAACATCGTTCTGTAACAGTGAACGATGCGATTGCCGGCGCCCGATACCGCTTACGCAGCTGTGACACCAGCTCTCGCAACTCGCCCCCCTCGTCCGGGCTCAGCTTGCGCCCCCCGGCCGTTCTCGGTTTGACCTGCACTAGAAACGCCGTTACCCACAGCCCACCAGCAGCAATTAGCGCCATAACCGCAAATTGCCATGACAGGGGCGATGCCTGGCCGTCGACTAAGCGACTCACCAGTACGGCAAGTGCATAGGCCGCCACTGCCGGGAAGGAAAGCAAGAACAGCATGCCGGTGAGCACGATTGCAGCCGCGGCAGCAAAATAGACGCGAGGACTGTTATCAAACAACGCCTTGGGCAGGCGATTCAGCTTCCGTGCCACAACATCCAGGGCATCCTGCGCCTGGAATTGATGTGGTAACTCCAACATGATCGACACCTCTCGTTGATATTCGGGGTTTGCCCAGCGTAAGCTCACCCTCGTTTTTCTTTATTTTGATATCAGGAAGCTGGGCCAGCTGAATGCGAAACGGATCACAAAGCTGTCCGCACTCACCCAGTTACGAGTCAGGAATGCACACGACCGAGAGCCGCGTCACGCTTGGATGAACCTGAACAGGCGGTTTCACTCGACCGACGCAGTGGGTAGAATTCCACGAGCATGCAGACAAACCCATCCGTGTCTCGCCTGAATCCCCAGCAACGCGCGGCGGTGCGCCATATGGATGGCCCACTCCTGGTCCTCGCAGGCGCCGGAAGCGGCAAGACCAGGGTTATCACTTACAAGATCGTGCATTTGATCGATGCGGGGGTTGCGGCAGATCGTATTACGGCTGTCACCTTCACTAACAAGGCTGCACGTGAAATGCAGGACCGCGTGCGTGCGCTGCTTCAGACCAATCCCTGCAAAGGCCTTACGATATCCACTTTCCATGCGCTGGGAATGAATATCCTGCGCCGCGACGGCAGACACCTGGGATTCAAACGAGGCTTTTCCATCTTTGACAGCCAGGACAGCAGCCAGCTACTTGATGATCTGGTGAGAAAGTCGCGCTTACGGATCGATGCCGGCATCACCCGACATCAGATCTCGAGCTGGAAAAACGATCTGACCACACCCAGGTATGCCATTGAAACTGCGGAAGATGACCATGGGCTGGCCATGGCTCAGCTTTACGCCGAATACCAGCGCCATCTCAAGGCCTACAATACAGTTGATTTTGATGATCTGATTCTTCAGCCTGTTCAGCTTCTCCGCGCCAACGAAGCCGTCCTCGCACACTGGCAATCCAAGATCCGCTATCTTCTCGTTGACGAGTATCAGGACACCAATCTGGCGCAATACGAGCTGGTAAAAGTTATTGTTGGCGACGCCGCACACCTGACCGTCGTGGGTGACGACGACCAGTCCATTTATGCATGGCGGGGTGCAAGACCGGATAACCTCGAGCGGCTAAAGGTAGATTATCCTGATCTGACGATTATCAAACTCGAGCAGAACTACCGGTCCACTGGCTGCATCCTCAGGTGTGCCAATGAGCTGATAGCCCGCAATCCACATGTCTTGACGAAGCGGCTGTGGAGCGAGTTAGGCTACGGATCAGCCACAAGAATTATAGCCTGCAAGGATCCTGACCACGAGGCAGAGCGAGTGGTATCCGAGTTACTTCATCACAGATTCATGTCCAGGATGCGAGAGGGTGACTATGCGATTCTTTACCGCGGCAATCATCAATCCCGGCCGTTCGAACGGGTGCTGCGTGAGCACGGAATTTCGTACCACATGAGCGGAGGCCTTTCATTCTTCGAATATAGTGAAATCAAGGACATCCTCGCCTACCTGCGCCTGCTCGTCAACGCACATGATGATCAGGCTTTTCTCCGCATCGTGAATACACCGCGGCGCGAACTGGGAGCGGTAACACTGGAAAAACTTGGCCAGTTCGCGGCACGCCATGAACTGGGATTGCTGACTGCCAGCCTCGATCCTGCACTGGGTGGCTATCTGCCAGCACGCTCGCAGAAACGCCTTCGTGAGTTTGCGGAGTGGGTTGCGAAGCACGGAAATCGTGCAAAGGGCTGCGAATCTGTCGAAACCGTAACTGATCTGCTTGTTGACATTCGCTATCGACAGTGGCTGGAAGACACCAGCCCGAATCCGGATGATGCGGCCCGCCGCTGGCAAAACGTTGAGGACCTGGTGGCCTGGCTGACACATATGGCGCAGCAATCCGCTGTAGGGCTGACGCTGTGCGAACTTGTCAATCGACTTCGGCTGATGGATATTCTCGATCGCGATCGGGACAAGGCGGAAGACAATGCGGTTCACCTGATGACCCTGCATGCTGCAAAGGGTCTTGAATTCCCCTATGTCTTTCTGGTGGGCATGGAAGAAAACATCCTTCCACACCGGAGCAGTGTCGCAGACGATGCCATCGAAGAAGAGCGGCGACTCGCCTATGTCGGTATCACGCGCGCCCAGAAAGCCCTGACCGTCAGTTTTGCCAATCGCCGTAAGCGGGGCGGAACGTGGCAACCCTGTGAGCCCAGCCGATTTCTCTCTGAACTACCGGAAGATGATGTGGAATGGATCAACGACAAAGAAACGACGGACCCTGTAGAGCGTCAGACACGAGGTCGCGCACATCTCGAGAATCTGCGCGATTTGCTTTCCTGAACAGGAAGGGTGTGTTGTCTGCTCTCGGCACACCACCACGCGTAACCTGGTATGCAGAAGAGGCCAAGGAACAGTATCTTGGGTGGTCCGTCAGACTCTTTTTACAGCCCACCAAATCTGCGCAGGAAAGGCCGCTTATAGCGGCCTTTCCTGCCTGATCGATCTGCTTCGTAGCAGCTTACTGAATTTGTGAAATCATGTAGTCTATCGCCGCCTTCAAGTCATCATCGCTGCAAGTCATGCAAGCGCCGCGCGGTGGCATTGCACGCAACCCCTGGATTGAATGGGTAAGCAAGGTTTCCCGCCCTTGCGCGATACGCGGCGCCCATGCGGCCTTGTCGCCAATCTTGGGGGCACCCGCCGCGCCCGTACCATGGCATGCAAAGCAGGACGATTGGACAATCTGTTTTCCGTGTTCGAGATCTAAACCGGATGCTTGGTCGGGCTTAGGTACCACCACTGCCTTCGCGGAATCGCCGGCAACCTGAACACCCGTCTGATCCAGCATATACGAGATCGCAGCCTGTAGCTCCGCCTCTGAGCAGTCCGCACAGGTCCCCATCGCCGGCATGGCATTCAAACCCTTCGTCGCATGCTCGAAGAGCGTTGCCATACCCTGTCTGGCACGCGATTCCCATGCCGCCGCATCGCCGACCTTGGGTGCGCCAGCTACACCCGCACCATGACAGGCCAGACAGGACACCTCGTACACTGCCTTTCCTGAACGAGCCTGACCACTAGTCGCTGCCGGGGGCGGAGCAGGGGCTGCTTGGTCCGCAAGCGTAACCTGACCGACGGGCTTGATGTTCTCGCGTATACCTTTCGCCAGCATGGGATTCTCGGCAAGACTCTCCGACTTCTCGCCAACAATCGCTTGGGCCACAAAATAGATGACCACGGCAAACACGACCAGTACACCGAGGACGCCCACGAAGGTGGCCATAAAGGTTCGGTCTTGATCACTCACGGTTGCTTCTCCCTGATTTAACTTGCATGGGCAATGACGAGATCCCGCGACAGACGTCGTGATCTGGTCATCTGGCAGGGCGCAAAGTATAGCGGCAATAGGGATTTGCCGAAAGCACGTGCAAGTCACTCAAGAACCAATGCCTTTCGCCGCCAGTAATAGATGAGGGAACCGGTACCCGCGTGATGGACCCCGCCCATTCGCCAGCCAAACGAGCCGATGGCGGAAAACGCATAGATCACCGAGGGTTACTAGGCATGAACGTCAATCCTAACATACCAATTTCGCAGTTCCCGGTGGAAACACCGCGACCCCTACAATCCGGCACTCCCCAGCAGACTCCCCGACCCGTTGAGGCGCCCCACCATACCGAGGCGAGCGCACGGAAAACCAGCAGCAAGGAACACGCCCGACATGACGCTGGACGCCAGAATGACGAACGCGCCGCTGACAACGAAGGCGCACCGGATCAAGACCGCCTTACAAATGTCGGTGGCCTTGTGGACATTTTCGCCTAACCCAGCGGGGAAATTGCGATGAAGATTGAGTCTGCGACCAGCCTTGCCTTTATTGGTATTCAACGTGGCATGGAAGGCGTTCGTCGCAACGCCGAAAAAATTGCCGGCGCCGACCAGGTCAATAGTAGAAATCCAGGCGCGACGGTCGAAGCGCTGGTTGATCTTAAGGAAAATCAGTTACAGGTATCCGCCTCGACGAAGGTGCTTTCCGTCATCGATGACATGATCGGCACGCTGATTGATGACGAGGCCTGATTGATCCAGGCGCAAGCCTGTCCGTAGCCTTCCTGACCCACCCAAGATCGCACATACAGCGGTCTAGCCTGAATAGCTCACCAGGCAGGCAACGGCTGTTGCGTAAGCGATCGAACGCTCAGACGAATTATTGGTTTGGATGTGTATCGAGCGGTGACAGTGTGTCTGCGCCGTTGGGTTATTTCGGTTCTGATGAGATAGTCGAGCTAGGTTTGCGCTGGATAAGACACCTGGTGCTGAATGACAAAATCCGCAATACCGGATATGTCATTGAGATCCAGCATGTCAATGCCTGGAGGGACAGCCAGAGGTGCGTCGCTGGCAATTGCGATGATGGAATCGTCTTCGAGGAAAAGTAGTGGTTTGCCCTGCGAAGGCCTGTGTAGCTCGATCTTAGGGAACGGCACGTGCCGGAATCCTTCCACCAGGATGATATCCAGTTGTGTCGCATCCAGCCTGCCGATCAACTCATCAAGCCGTGGCCTCCGTTCATCTTCCCGCTCCACAATTAACGCAAAGCGGCGACTCGATGCAACAAGCGTCTGCAAAGCTCCTGCCTTGCGCAACTCATAGCTGTCCTTCCCTGGCGTGTCGATATCAAATCCGTGATGCGCATGTTTGATCATCCCGACCCGCAACCCACGCTGACGGAGCACCGGTATGACCTGTTTCAGCAAAGTGGTCTTACCCGTGCCGCTGTACGCAGCAAACCCCATGACCGGTACCTTACTCGTCCTGCTCATGGGGGAACGATTGTACAGACTCCGTACCGGAGTTTCTTCAATACCACCGGGCGTCGGTCTTCAGCTCGGTCACAGCTTGTCCAGGAATCAGCCGCCCACATCCGGCTCTGCAACCTGCGCAGTACCACTGCGAGAAACGGGGCTTTTCACCTTGCGGGACGTTTCTGCCATTTCCTCTTCATACCAGACGTCATGGTGAGCCTTGGCCCAATTGGTGTCCACAAAACCAGTCGTCATGGACTCAAGCGCCCCTTCCATGCCGATTGTAGCCAGATACATGTGGCCAAAAGAGAAGCAGATAAGGAACAGTGCAATCACGGAGTGAACGACATGGGCAAATTCCATGAACTCACGCCCCTGCCCGAATACGGTGATGAGGTCCAGAAGCACCACGCCGCTTATTCCCAGCAACAGCCCCAACAGGCACGTCGACCAGAACCAGGCCTTCTCTCCCGCATTATAACGGCCCGCACTAGCGTGGCCACCGAAGAAACCACCACCCTTGAGCACCCACTTGATGTCGCGCCAGGCGGGAAGATTGCCCGGCAGGTAAGTGATGAACATTACCGTAATCGCTATGATGAACAGAGGGCCAGAGATATTGTGTGTCCACTTGCAAACCTCAGCAGTTGCACCAAAGCCCTGCGGCCCCAACAACGGGATCAGCACAAAGCGGCCATAGAGCAGCACCAGCCCTGTCAAAGCCAGCAAAAGGAAAAGAACCGCGGCGCTCCAATGCACCCATCGCTGGAACAGGGTGAAACGCAACATCTTCTCGCCAGAGCGTCCCCCTGCAATGCGCATTCGCCTCCTGACCAGGAAATACAGACCGATAAAGGCGAGCACCCCGCCCATAGCGTAGGCACCATATGGAACCAGCTCGTTCATCCTATAGTGACGCCAACGCTCACCATAGGCATTGATCAGGACACCTGTATCGACACCCGCCACCTGGGTGGAGCCAACCATTGCGCCGTCACGCTGTCGAACGTCGCGCCAAAGCTGGGTGCCGGGATTCGGCACGGCGCCGTTCTCGAGAGACGACCAGGCGTAGGGAATCAAAGGCAGCACAAGGGCAATAACAACAGACAACACCAGTGTCCGCATCATCAGGCGGCGGTGCTGAACATTCATGGCAGACTCCTCCCTTGAGCAATAACGGCAGCCGCAGGGCTTCCCACGCTCTCCGCCAAGACAGGTAATATCACGACGCTAATGTCCGGGGATGGCTCGTCTATTCAGTTTTGTCAGATGAGCGACCTTCCAGCCCGCCCCCCTGCCGGATACCCTGTTTGCCGTATGCCACGCCCCACCCCCAAGCCAGTGTTCCAGACCCGCGGTAAGTTATCCGCTCGCGATAGATATCAGAGACCACGTCACCATCTCCCGCAAGCAGCGCCTTGGTGGCACACATTTCCGCACAGAGTGGCAGCTTACCCTCAGCGAGACGGTTACTTCCATACTTCGCGTACTCTTCTGCCGAGTTGTCGGGCAATGGACCACCGCCGCAGAACGTACACTTATCCATCTTACCGCGTGTCCCGAAGGCGCCATCCCTCGGGAACTGCGGAGCGCCGAAGGGACAGGCATAGAAGCAGTACCCGCAACCTATGCAGATATCCTTGTCATGCAGCACGACACCATCGTCCGTCGTATAGAAACAGTCAACGGGACATACGGCGGCGCAGGGCGCATCGGAACAATGCATGCAGGCGACCGACATGGACCGTTCACCAGGCTGGCCGTCGTTTATGGTCACAACGCGCCGGCGGTTCACACCCCACGGTACTTCGTTTTCGTTCTTGCACGCAGTTACACAACCGTTACATTCGATGCAGCGCTGTGCGTCACAGAGAAATTTCATTCGAGCCATCGCATTCCCCTCCTTAAGCCCGGCTGATCCGGCACAGCGAGCACTTGGTCTCCTGCATTGCGGTTACTGAATCATACCCATAGGTGAAGGCAGTATTGCATGCCTCACCCAACACATAGGGATCGCTTCCCTTGGGATACTTGTCTCGCAAATCCCTGCCTTGGAAGTGGCCGCCAAAGTGGAAAGGCAGCCACACAACGCCCGGCGCAATGCCCTCGTCGGTAACCTTGGCCATCACCTTGATACGACCGCCCTCGGGGCCCTCAAGCCATATCATGTCACCCGCCTTGATACCGGCATTGTTTGCGTCAACGATGTTGATTTCTGCAAACATGTTCTGCTGCAATTCGGCCAGCCAGGGATTGGAGCGCGTTTCGTCGCCACCGCCTTCATATTCCACGAGGCGTCCACTGGTCATAATCAAGGGGTAGTCGTTCGTATAGTCCTTCGCCTGAATAGATTCATAGCGTGTCGGCAAACGGAAGAAGTCCTTACGGTCCTCGTAGGTCGGATATTTCTCGACCAGATCGCGCCGGCTCGTATAGAGCGGTTCCCGATGCACCGGTACCGGATCGGGGAACGTCCAGACGACACAGCGGGCCTTGGCGTTGCCAAAGGGAGAACAGCCGTGTTTGATAGCCACACGCTGGATTCCGCCGGACAAGTCGGTCTTCCAGTTCGTGCCTTCGGCCAGCGCCTTTTCATCATCGGTCAGGTCATCCCACCACCCAAGGTTCTTGAGCACGTCAGCGGTGAACTCGGGATAGCCATCCTTGATCTCCGACCCTTTCCCGTACGAGCCGTCTGCGAGCAGGCTGACGCCGTCTCGCTCAACGCCAAATCTCGCCCGGAAGGTCAGGCCGCCTTCGGCAACCGATTTGCTGGTGTCATACAGGTTCGCGGTACCGGGGTGTTTCATCTCCGCCGTGCCCCAGCATGGCCACGGCATCCCGTAGAAGTCGCCATGCGCCGGGCCACCCTTGGCCTGCAAGGTGGTGAAGTCAAAGGTATGCCAGTTCTGCTGATGTTCCTTGAGACGCTCCGGGCTTTGCCCCGTGTATCCGATGGTCCACATGCCTTTATTGAACTCGCGGGTAATATCCTCGATCAGCGGCTCGTCACCGTTTACCTGGATATTCTTGAAAAGCTCGTCCGAGAATCCGAACTTCTTCGCCAATAGATACATGATGTTGTGATCAGGCTTTGACTCGAAGAGGGGATCGATCACCTTGTCTCGCCACTGCAGCGAGCGATTCGACGCGGTCACCGAACCATAGGTCTCGAACTGGGTTGCCGCGGGCAGCAGATAGACCCCGTCCTTGCGATCGCTCATCACTGCACTGACCGTGGGATAGGGATCGACAATGACCATCAAATCGAGCTTTTCCATGGCATCTTTCATCTCCGGGCCACGCGTCTGACTGTTGGGCGCATGTCCCCAGAAAACCATGGCGCGCACGTTATCCTTCTGCGCGATCTTGTCCTTTGCCTCCAGCACACCGTCTATCCATCGGGAAACCGGGATCCCCTTCTGAGTCATGGATTCAATCGTGGGCGCGTCACTGCCGTATTCCCCGAAGTACTCGCCCGCACGCTCCTCCCTGTCGAAGCGGGTCACCAGCCAGTCGTAATCCACATCCCAGACCTTTGCCCAGTGTTTCCAGGCACCCTCGGCGAGACCGTAATAACCCGGCAAGGTATCGCTGAGAACCCCGAGATCGGTCGCGCCCTGTACGTTGTCGTGGCCCCGGAAGATATTCGTGCCCCCGCCGCTCACCCCCAGATTGCCCAGGGCAAGCTGGAAGATGCAGTAGGCTCGCGTGTTGTTGTTACCAATGGTGTGCTGGGTGCCACCCATGCACCAGATGAAGGTGCCGGGGCGGTTCTCGGCCATGAGCTTGGCGGCACGTTTGACCGTCTCCTCAGGAACGCCGCTGACACGTTCCACCTCATCAGGCGTCCATTTGGCAACCTCCTGACGTACCTCATCCATTCCGTAGACACGCTGGCGGATGAAGCCCTGGTCTTCCCAGCCGTTCTCGAAAATGTGCCAGAGCATCCCCCAGACCACGGGCACGTCGGTACCGGGGCGAATACGCATGTAAAGGTCGGCATGGGCGGCTGTGCGCGTAAAGCGCGGATCAATCACGATCAGCGGCGCCTTGTTACGCTCTTTGGCAAGAAACAGGTGCTGCATCGCCACCGGGTGCGCTTCGGTGGGGTTCCCGCCAATAACCAGCATCGCCTGACTGTTATGGATATCGTTGTAGGAATTGGTCATCGCACCGTAGCCCCAGGTATTGGCTACCCCGGCAACCGTCGTGGAATGACAGATACGTGCCTGATGGTCTACGTTATTGGTACCCCAGAAGGCGGCGAACTTGCGAAAAAGGTACGCCTGCTCGTTGTTATGCTTCGCTGATCCCAGCCAGTACACCGAGTCCGGGCCGGATTGCTCACGTATGGCGAGCATCTTGTCGCCGATCTCGTTAACCGCTTCCTCCCAGGAGACCCGCTGCCACTCGCCATTGACCAGCTTGGTCGGGTATTTTAGACGGCGCTCACCATGCCCGTGCTCACGCACCGAGGCACCCTTGGCACAATGGGCGCCACGATTGAAGGGGTGATCAAAGGCCGGCTCCTGGCCTGTCCACACACCATTCTTCACCTCGGCGTAGATGCCACAACCCACCGAGCAATGCGTGCAGACGGTCCGGACCTGCTTGGTCTCTCCACCGCTTGACGGCTCGGTCGTCGCTGCCGCCTTTTTTACCATGGAAAACGGCAAGGCACTGACTGCCGCCACGCCGCTCACGGTAATCCCCGAGCGCTGCAGGAACTCGCGGCGATTCATGGTGCGTTCGGTCCTGCGGGGTGCGTGAAAATCCGCTTGACGATCGGGTGTTGATGGCTGTTTCCTGACCAGTTTCATGGACTTGACTCCTTAATCCGCTGGGTAGACACGCGCGAGCTCGCAGACTACCCAGGCGCCGGTTTCGACCTCTGTGCTTCTGGCACCGTTAGCTGCCATGCCGCGCTAGCTACGTGCGCTGGCGTAATACGCCCGAACATGCGGAGTCTCCTGATAACCCCGCGAATCGACAGATGAATCCGGCGTGCCGGCGTCCCCGTGCTCGGCCTGTGCGGTCTGTGTGATGGAGGTCAGCAACACTGCCGAACCGCCCGCCGCGACGACCCCTTTGAGGAAATCCCGTCTGGCTTCCCCCGGCAACAGTTTAGCTTTCATCATACCCTCCATTTCCCGATTATCTGTCCAAACTCTTTCGCCTAGGCTGGCATGGCAAAGTACGTCGTTTCGACGCCCATGAACCTTTCTCCCAACGCCCCCACGGCGGAATAAAAAACGGCCGCCTCTGCCTGCCTCAGGTCGGCGAAAAACCGTCCCATCCATGAAGCGATATAGGCGTCGAAAAAGGTTTTCTGCTCATTAAACTGTAGTACATTTTCGCAGATTATCATCCCCATGACCTCGCACAGCGCGGCGACGTGGTCCTCCGGCTCGGAAATCGCCGCCTGCCGCTCGATTCCTATCCGCTGCAGTTGCTGACGCAACGCTGCCAGCGGCTTTTCCATCAGATAACCCGTCAGGTACCAGGACGCGTACGGCACCAGCTCACCGCGACCGAGGCCAATGAAAAGTCTATAATATTCGGCGCCTAACGATTCGACACTTGCCGTCTCCGCAGCCCGCTTGAGATCGCCAACGGCCTCAATCAGGGGGCTGGAAGCGCCCCCTGTGTAACCGTGCAGGCCTTGCACCAGGCTGAGCACCTCCTCGCCTGGCGCCGCGGCCAGTAATGCGCCAAGCAAGCGATAGAGATCGGCGCGTGATTGCTCTTCGATGCTTATGGGGTCTTCCGCAGCGGGTCGCCGCGTATCAGGGGCCATGTGTTTGCCCCTTTGTGCTGTGAATCGCTGGGTCTGTGTCATCCTCCTGATCGTAAATATCCCTGACGCGACAATCTTCACACATGCGAAGGCGCTCGAGGGCATCCCCCTGGAACATGGGGTGGGCCCGCAACTTCACCACCATCCGGTCAATGACGCTGCGGGTCGCGAACGGCTTGCCACAGCGTATGCACAGGAACGGGGCCTCCTCCTTGAGCAGCCGGCGCTGTTGTCTGGGCTCGCGTGCGAACAGATAGCGAGGCGATGGCCCGATCGCATCCTCCGGGCAGGTACGCGCGCACATGCCACACTGGACACAGTTGTCCTCGATGAAGCTTAACTGCGGCACATCACCGCCGGGCAGGAGGGCACCACCAGGACACTGCGACGCACACGCCAGGCACAGCGTGCAGCGACTCGCCTCAAACCAGACCTCGCCGAAAGGCGCACCGGCCGGCAGCGATATCAGGGGCCGCGGGGCTGGCGCGTGCTCAAACAGGTATTCAATCGCCAGTTTCAGGACAGTGCGTTTTTCGTCCAGGGCGGCGAAACTGGCCGGCGAAATTTCCACTCCCGAACTCAAGGCCTCCAGTTCCATCGCACGTTCCGGGGCTGCGTCTGCAGTGATCAGTTGCACAGATTCGGCTGGATAACCCATACCTTCGAGCAGAGCGTGCGCAAAGGTTAACTGCGCCTCAAGTTCGCGCCGGCAGGATCCGGGCATGTCGCTCCCTGCCAGCAGAATCACATGGGCAGCGCCGTAGGCAAGGCTGGCAAGCCACACCTCCATGCCAACGCTGCCGACTTCTTCGACTGCAAGCGGAATGACATGCCCCGGCAAGCGGGGGCGCTCATGGCCAAGTAAATTGCGCGGCGGCTCATCGGCGTAGAAAAGCAACGCCGGTCGGGACCCGCCGGCGGCGCGATAGCACGCCAATGCCTTGCGAATCCCAGCCAGCGTGTCCACGGCAGGTGGATACGCATAGCGGATGGCGCCCGTCGGACAAGCCGTGGCACAGACGCCAACCCCCTGACACAGATTACTGTCCACCGTTATACGATCACCCAGGGAGGAAATCGAACCGGCCGGACAGGCGTCGAGGCAACGGCGGCAGGCAACGATCCCGCTGCGTGCGTGGGCACAGATATCGGGGTCATACCGGAAGTATTGCGGTTTCTCGAACTCCCCAACCAGGCCGGGTATCTCCTGGACAGCCCGCGCCAGCGCGGCATGCTCACCGCCGGGCGCATAGTACCCGATCGGCAGTATCTCCGAGCGAATAAACGGCTCATCGGTCAGATCCAGCACCAGATCGATCGATCGTTGAGGATCTCCCAGGGCCTCAGGCAGATTACGCTCGCCCGCAGGCGTTTTCACGGTAACCAGGAACGCGCCAAGGTGGCCTGTCACCCGTACAACAACCGCACGCATCACGGTGACGTTCTCCGTCGTCTCGATTCGAGCGGCAGGTGCTGCCCCGGTACCGTCCACAGGCACGGGCGACAGGACCAGGCAATCGATCGTTACCGGAAGCCGCGCGATGGCCTCTGCGGCGATTGCTGCCTCGCCAATCACGAGCAAATGGCCTGCAGAGGCAAACGAGACAACGGCGACGGGCTCACTCTGTACGGCGCTGAATGCGGCCAGGGCTGCAGCCCTGGCCTGAACCTCGGTTGTCGATACCGGCAGGTCTTCCGCCAAGCTAGCCGGCTCCCTCATCGGCACGCACGCCGATGCTCTCCGGCGCCTCGCAAGCCGCGGTTTCCCCGCTGCCAGAAGCCTCCGCCGCCGGTTCTGCATCACTCACATTGGGCTGTTTGTCGGCTGCCGAGGTCGCATCAGTGCCCGCCTCTTCCAGCCGCCTCCTGGCCAGTTGCAGACCTCGCTGCATTTCATGCGTGATCACGTTGCCAAGTTTCGCAAACTGGGTGAAGTCCTCATCATAGTCATCCAGACCATCACGCACGTTGAAAGCAGGCAGATGAAAAAGCTTGCGCAGGGCCAGTCGGCGCAGTTCCTCACTGACCTCGGGTGAGAAAAAGCCACTGTAATCCGACTCTTCCCCGAGTGATTCCAAGGGCGGCATATCGGCATCTGACAATTTCGACCCGGGTGCCTGCGCGGGCGCCTCGCTTGCCTCAGCGGCCGGCGAAGACGGGTCTTCTTTGGATACCGCACTCGCGTCTTTCTGGCGGGCCGCAAGTTTACGCCGTGACCAGCGTTGCAGTGGATTCTCATCGCCGTCAAGATCACCGGGGGATGTCACGCGCCTAGTGTCCCCTGAATCTGCCATTGCCGGCAGCCTCCTTCCAGTGGTCACGTTTACGCTTCTTCTTCTTCTCGGGCACATAGTGCGTGAGAACGAATCTCTCTACCCAGCGGTAGATCTCGGGCGGCATGGGCACCGAGTATACGGGATCGTCAACCTCCATGTGGGAGACTGCCTCGTCGTAGCTCAGTGTGAGCAGAGCCGGTTGCAGCGCCCCACCGGCTTCCTGCCGGCAGATCACGAAGAGACTGGGTTTCTCGCCCATCAGGTTGAAGTAGTAGCTGTCCGCATCATCCCTGTAGAGCGCCACACGCAGACCCGAGCAGAGATACGCGCGCGCGCCACCGTCGTCACGGATCAGTTTCCGCCCGACAGTATCGCCGGTCTTTCCGGCGACTGCACCCATTACATCCCAGCGACCCGAGACCCACGGATTTCCGCTTACGTCATGGTAGCTGACGATGACCGAAACCGGACGGCAAGAGGCTAATTGATCATCACCAGCTGAATCCGCCGGTTCTGTAGGGATCTTGTCCACTGTGGTGTCGAATGTGCTAGATTTAAGCCAATCGGTTTCAAACTAACCCAAGCCTAGTACAGGGACACATGCCTGACAACACCTTTAGTGCCGCCGAGGATTCCTTGTCCCCAGCTGATACGCAGCTGATCGATCGTTTTGGTCGACAGGTCAGCTACGTGCGCATTTCCGTCACCGACCGCTGTGATTTCCGCTGCGTGTATTGCATGAGCGAAGACATGCGCTTTGTGCCCCGCGCAAGAGTCCTCACCTTGGAAGAAATTGCGGAAATAGCCCACGCGTTTGTGGAACTCGGCGTAACGAAAATCCGTATTACCGGCGGCGAACCGCTGGTCCGGCGTAACGTGATGTGGCTCCTCGAGCAGCTTGGGCGCGCGAACGGATTGCATGAGCTCACGCTCACCACCAACGGCTCTCAGCTTGTCAAGTTCGCTGACCGCTTGCGTGACGCGGGCGTTTCCCGCCTCAATATCAGCCTGGACAGCCTTAAGGCCGACCGCTTTCGCCAGTTGACGCGGACTGGTGATCTGGAGACCGTATTGAAAGGCATTCAGGCAGCGCGCGAGGCCGGCTTCAACCGTATCCGCATCAATTCCGTCCTGCTCAGGAACCGTAATCATGACGAGGCCCTGGACCTGGTTCGTTTCGCGATCGAGCGGTCGCTGGATATCGCCTTCATTGAAGAGATGCCTTTGGGCGATATCGGCGATCACAGCCGCGCCGATGCCTACTTGTCCAGTGATGAACTGAAGGCCGAGCTGGAAAAGCATGTTGCGCTGCTCGATACAACGGAACAGTCCGGCGGCCCGGCCCGCTATTTCAGAGTCGCAGATACCGATACCAAGATCGGCTTTATTTCCCCGCATAGCCACAACTTTTGCGCGAGCTGCAATCGCGTACGCCTGACAACCGAAGGGCGTCTGCTGCTGTGCCTCGGACAGGAACACTCTGTCGACCTGCGGCAGGTGATTCGTTCCCAGCCCGGCAACAGGGAGTCGCTCAAGCAGGCTATCCGTGCCTCGATGGCCATCAAACCGAAGGGGCATGACTTCAGCCTGACCGGCCAGCCGGTCATTCTCCGGCACATGAGCGCGACCGGAGGCTAGCGTGCGTGCTAACCCGTATCGCCCGGCCATGACCCGGGCCGGTCTGGCCCCGACACATGCCGTTGCTGCGGTCGATGAATACGGTGATACCCGTGACGTCTTCGTTGCAGGCGAGTCTCCCCTGACGTTGTATGTGGACGATCGGGAGATCGTTACCCTGATGACACTGGGCACTCATCCCGAAGCCCTGGTG
The DNA here is from genome assembly GCA_963707015.1 of uncultured Gammaproteobacteria bacterium. Taxonomy (GTDB): domain Bacteria; phylum Pseudomonadota; class Gammaproteobacteria; order Thiohalobacterales; family Thiohalobacteraceae; genus CAVPOO01. Next base: position 406,533 of record CAVPOO010000015.1, on the reverse strand, counting down.
CTGGGCTATCTGCGAACGCAAAGATTCGTCGATGATATCCGGGCGATCAAATCGGTCACGGTGGACTGGGATTCCGAGGCCGCGCATGTTGCCACCTGGCATGGCATCGAAGGCTGGGATGAGAAGCTCAAGAAGCGAATCGTTACGACCGGGTGTGGCCAGGGTACCGTATTCAGCTGCACCCTGGATGCGCTGTACGCAATCCGCTTGCCGGAAGTACGCATACAGCAGTCAGTCGTTTATGGCTTGCTCGACACCATCCGCCAATTCAACGAAATCTACAAGCGCGCAGGCGCCGTCCATGGCTGCGGTCTCTGCCAGGGAACCGATATCCGGTTTTTTGTCGAGGATGTGGGCCGCCACAACGCGGCCGATGCCATCGCAGGCCATATGTGGCTCGAGGACATTGCCGGCGACGACAAGATTTTCTACACCACCGGAAGATTGACTTCCGAGATCGTCATGAAGGTCGCACAGATGGGAATCCCGGTGCTCCTGTCGCGCTCGGGCGTTACCCATATGGGACTTGAACTGGCCCAGCAACTGGGCGTCACCATGATTGCCCGCGCAAAGGGGAAGCATTTTCTTGTCTATAACGGCGTGGACAAGCTGGTATTCGATGCGCGCCCGCCCCACCGCCCGATTGAGCCCAACAGAAGACCCGCAGCGCAGGCGCGCGATACCGGCTAGCTCGCGCGCCGGATCGCTACTCCAGATCTATCTCGCCATCGATCATGTGGGACAGCCCCAGGCCGGGCAACTCAAGGCGTACCGTCGCCTGCAAGGTCTCGTTCCCCGACAGCGTGCCGGTGGCAATCGCCTCCCGCACGGCATTTTCTATTTCGCGCTGGGACGTGACACCAACCTTCTTGAGAAACTTGCGTATTTCGAGATTGAACTTATCCTCATCCATTGTGATACCTCCTTCTCACGAGCATTTGAACTATCCGCATAACGATACACCAGACGGGCATTCAGCGCTTCAGCTTGTCGACCACAGCGACCGCGAGACCGCCATCTGCGCTGCTGCGCAGCCCGCGCAGGCGCAATTGACAGGTGTAAAACCGGCACGCTGCGCGCTGAGCGGCGCATCACCAGCCCCACAGGTCGCCTGGTCGCCGCGGTGTGAGGTACCAGGATGGCCGGCGGCCACAGCCTCAATTATACTCGCCGTACTCGTACCGCACTTGCCCTTGGAAGACGTCAGGGAAAATGTGCTCAGGGTATGGCACCGGTGCATCTGCCGGTCGCCCGATTTTCCCTGGCCATCTTCCAGGGCCAAGGTGAAAAGCCCTATGAAACCTCCAATCTCATCCAGGAACCTGCACAGGGGCTTTCCCGGCCGCGCGGCGCCGGAAAGGGTGCACGTCCCTGCGGCCCATCTGTTGCTGGATCGGCTGACTGCCAGGTCAGGCAGGCAATCCCGGCAGCAGATCCGCTTGTCGAGGCACCGGCAACACCCACAGGGCATTCGTGTAATCAGCGCCGGCCACGGACTTGCAGGCGGCAAACACGTTGGCAGGCCACCGTCGCACCGGGGTGAGCGGGCACGGCCTGGCTACCCGAACTGCGCGGCGCAGAGTCGGTCGGCTGTTGCAGCGGCCTCCGACACCGCATTTACGGCAGGTATCGCTTGAGCTCCGGCCGGAATTCCCTCCCCGTCAAAGACATCACCGCCGTCATACTCGCCGGCGGCCGCTCGCAGCGCATGGGAGGCGAAGACAAGGGGCTGGTCGAACTTGCCGGCAAGACCATGGTCGACCATGTCATTGAGCGTATTCGGCCCCAGGCAGGCAGCGTGATCATCAATGCGAACCGCAATCTTGAGCGTTACCAGGCGTTCGGTTATCCAGTAGTGAGCGACGACATCGGTGATTACTCCGGACCGCTGGCCGGCATGGCCAGCGCCATGCGGCTTGCAGACACCGACTATCTCGCGACCGTCCCCTGCGATTCGCCCCTGATTCCAGACGACCTGGTGCAAAGATTGTACGAAGCACTGATCCGGGACGGAGCGGACATCAGCGTTGCGCACGATGGCGTACGCATGCAGCCCGTATGCGCGCTGCTGCGGCGCGGCCTGTTGCCGAGCCTGCTGGACTATCTGCGCGCAGGGGGCAGGAAGATTGACCTCTGGTACAGCCAGCATCACTTCGTTACCGCTGATTTTTCCGATACGCCGGACAGCTTTGTAAACATAAATACGCCACAGGAACACAGCCGCATTGGATCCGGAATCAGCCGGCGCGCACGCTGACATGGACAGAAAGCGCGTACGTACGCAGCCGAGTTGTGCCGATACGGTTGACGGACAGTCTCTGACTGCAGTCGAGGCCGTCTCGCGTATCCTGGGCGTCTGCCCTGTTGTTCGGGAATCGGAAACACTGGCGATCCGCGATGCGCTGGGTCGTACCCTGGCGACCGACGTTCTCTCGCCGATCAATGTACCTCCCTACACGAACTCAGCCATGGATGGTTACGCCCTGGCCGGTTCCAGCCTGCCGCTGACCGATCCGTGTGAGGTCCAGGTGGCAGGAGTGGCGTGGGCGGGAAAACCTTTTCGGGGCGCGCTCGGTCCCGGGCAATGCGTACGCATCATGACTGGCGCCATCATGCCGCCGGGCACTGACACCGTGATCATGCAGGAGCAGGTGGAAAGCAAGGCTGACAGCGTGCTGATCGGGCCGGGCCATCGACCCGGCCAGAACGTACGCCAGGCGGGCGAAGACCTGTCTGTCGGCAGCACGGCGGTTGCAGCCGGCAGGCGGGTCACCCCGGCCGATATCGGTTTGCTGGCCTCGCTCGGTATTGCCGAGGTCACGGTAACGCGCCGCCTGCGGGTGGCGTTTTTTTCGACAGGTGATGAACTGAAGGGTATTGGCGAGGCACTCGAAGAAGGACAGATCTATGACAGCAATCGTTACACCCTGCACGCGATGTTGTCACAACTCGACGTTGACATCCTCGACCTGGGTGTCATCCCTGACCGGAAGGACGACATTCGCGCGGCGCTCCTGGAGGCGGCAGCGAATGCGGATGCCATTATCACGACCGGCGGTGTTTCCGTGGGCGAAGCCGACTACATCAAGGAGGCCCTGGCGGAGGTCGGCGACATCAGCTTCTGGAAGATTGCCATAAAGCCGGGGCGTCCCCTGGCCTTTGGCAGGATCTCTGATGGGGTGTTTTTCGGGCTGCCCGGAAACCCGGTCGCGGTCATGGTCACCTTCTATCAGTTCGTCCAGCCGGCGCTCCGCCGCATGGCAGGTGAGCATGCCGAAGCACCGCGCCGCTTCCGCGTGCCGTGCCTGTCCGAGCTGAACAAACGACCGGGACGCGTCGAGTTTCAACGGGGTGTACTGCGCACCGACGACACCGGCCGCCTGGTGGTTTACCGCGCGGGACGCCAGGGTTCCGGTATCCTCAGTTCGATGAGCACGGCAAACTGCTTCATTGTGCTGCCGGAAGATGCCGATTCTGTCGCGCCGGAGACCCTGGTCGAGGTGGAGCCGTTTGAAGGACTCATACGCTGACACGGGCAGCGGCGATCGAGAGCATCCTGCCCCCTCAGGGCTGCGGCGACACGATCTCTTTCTGGATGCCGGGGTTTCAGGATCACATTCTCAACCCGCCGCCCGTAGTCGTCCTTCACGCCCTTGGCCGGGATTGAGACGGCCGCCGCTGATCGAGCGTAACCCGCTCGCTGTGTGTCGCGGGCTGACGATGTTACTGCTGCTGACGACGCTGCTGCTGTTCCACCTGGCGCGGTGACGGGCGGCCCCAGCGCCACCCCGACTTACTGGCTTTCCCCGGCCCTCTGGCCTTATCATTCCACCCGCAGCCATGCGCCCGTAGCTCAGCTGGATAGAGCGCTGCCCTCCGGAGGCAGAGGTCAGAGGTTCGAATCCTCTCGGGCGCGCCAACTTCGTTGTCACTTCCTCGGGATTCCCGGCCCTGCGCTGCGCTTAGGGCGTTCAGCGCGCTGCGTTCGTCCACCGGACAAACGGTCCCGCTTCACCCTCTCGGGCGCGCCAACTTCGTTGTCACTTCCTCGGGATTCCCGGCCCTGCGCTGCGCTTAGGGCGTTCAGCGCGCTGCGTTCGTCCACCGGACAAACGGTCCCGCTTCACCCTCTCGGGCGCGCCAACTTCGTTGTCACTTCCTCGGGATTCCCGGCCCTGCGCTGCGCTTAGGACGTTCAGCGCGCTGCGTTCGTCTACCGGGCAAACGGTTCTGCCGTCGGCACGCCCCTCTCCTGTGTCTAACCCGTCCCTGGCGACGTCCAGTCCGGCATCAGAAAGCGGCAAAGAAATAATATAGTTGGAATATTCTTATATACGATATTAGTTGCTATACTCTCCCGGCAGTTTCTGCACTGCCATACCTCTTCCCGCCGCCTGTGGCGCCAGTGACGACAGTCAAAGCGAGAACCCCATGAAACAACAATACACGCACCTGCTGCTCACCCCGATACTGATGTTTCTGCTGTCCACGGCCTCTGGCGCATCAGAGGTGGCAAGCGAAGGGCTGGTCTTTCTGAAGGAAGACGGCAGGAGCTACCTGCTGCAACGATCCATGCGCAGCACGCGCGATCGGCACGATTTCCATGTCGACAAGGACATCGGCCTGAAAGATTTCCTGTATATCGAACCCAATGAGTACACCTGGGACGACGCAACCGACGCAGACGTCAACACCCTGAGATTTTCCGGTGGCAGTTTCACCGTCATGTATCCGGGAACCTATACGGACGAGGTGACGGTAGATGCGGCCGGGATTCATACCCTCACCAGCTGGGATGGAACCACACGCGAAGACGGCCACTTCGGTATGTGGCACGAACCCGGCAACTTCACCCGCTTCGTCTATGCCTGGGTGTTCCCCGACAACCTGAGGATTCTTGACTATGAAAGCAATCGCGAGGGTGAGTGGGTGGAACGCAACAACACCCTCGCATTCTTCGCCACGGACGTTAATGATCTGACGTTTACTCTGAAATTCGAACAACTGGATACCGATGCGGACGGGGTTGCCGATACGCATGACCAGTGTCCCGCGACACCGGCAGGCACAGCGGTTGACGCGACGGGTTGTGAGCCCGATGCGGATGGCGACGGTGTGCAGGATGGCAGGGACCGGTGTCCCGAAACCCCGGCGAATACGCCTGTCGACGCCGAGGGCTGTGAGCTCGACGCTGACAAGGACGGTATTCCAAACCGTCTGGATCAATGCGCCGCCACACCTGCGAAGGCGATTGTCGATGCGCGCGGGTGCGAACGCGATGCAGACGGGGACGGTGTTGTTGACCGTCTCGACGAGTGCCCGGAGACGCCGGCCGGGGCACTGGTTGACAGGCAGGGTTGTGAGCTCGATTGCGATGAGGACGGCGTTCCGAATAGTGCCGACCAGTGCCCGCGGACGCCCGCCGGGGCCGGGGTCGATAGCCGGGGCTGTGAACTGGATTCCGACGGCGACGGCGTTGCCGACAGCGCCGACCGCTGTCCCGGGACAGCGGCCGGCGCAAACGTCGATGCACAGGGGTGCGACGTGCAACTGGATGCAGACGGCGACGGCGTGGTCGACAGTGGTGATCTGTGCCCTGGGACCCCGCGCGGCGTTGCGGTGGATCTGACCGGCTGCCAGCTGGCCCAACCGATTACACTGCGCGGTGTGAATTTCCACTTCAATTCCGATGAGCTGACCGAAGAATCCAAGGTCATTCTTGACGGTGTTGCGGAGACCCTGCATGCCCACCCCGACCTGCGTCTGGAAGTCGCCGGCCATACGGATGCCGAAGGTGACGACGCCTTTAATCTGGATCTGTCCCAACGGCGGGCGGAATCGGTGCGAGCCTACCTCATATCGAAGGGAATCAGTCCCGGTAACCTCAGCGCGCGGGGGTATGGCGAGCAGCAGCCGGTCCAGAGCAACGACACGGCGCAGGGCAGGGCAGAAAATCGTCGCGTGGAGCTGCTGCGAACGGATGCCTCACGATAGCCCGCATTTCTCACCGGGCAGCGATAGAGTCACATAATGCACTGAGGTAAGGAACAGAGTGCAGATCAGGAAAAAGACAGTGTGTAATCAGGCCGTGCCTATCCCGGCCCTGGCTGGTCCTCGCGCGCCTGGCGCGCCGGGGCCGGTTTCGGCGCCGTAGACCGCACCATGTCAGTCCGGGCCATCTGCAGGACGTTGGTTCGAGCCGGCCTCGGGCTGCTCGCGGCCTTCCAGGTCGCGGCGCTTGCCCGCGCGGAGCCCGTGACAGACCCGGCGCGCCCGCCTTCCCAGGTCTCGGTCGTCGAGATACCGGTCGCCGTTGATCTCACCCCTGTGTTCGCTGTCCTGGAGCAGCGCCTTCCCCGCCGCGCCGGCGTCGTGAACCGATGGCAGAAATTCCGGGACGTACGCGTGCAGTACGCTATCCAGCGCGGGCCGGTCCAGGCCCGGATGTCGGGCGAGCGCTTACGGGTGACGATTCCGCTGGCCTACTGGGTGCGGGCGCAGAAATCACTGGCAAAGATCTTCGACGTCGAAGGCAGTTGCGGCGTCGACGAGGCCCCGCGCCTGGTGGTTGTCCATCTGGAGACAGCACTGCAGTGGGGGCAGGACTGGAATCTGGTGTCCGACACACGGGTCTACCCCAACTATTTCGTCAATCCCTGCCTGATGACGATTGCGAATCTCGATGTGACGCCTCTGATCGACAGAGAGTTGGACAGGCAGTTGATCAGCATGGCGAGAGAGTCTATCGATGCCAGCGTGCCCGCCGTCTCGAGTATGAAGTCGATGGCGCAAAAGGCATGGTCTGCAATGCAGGCGCCCATCGAACTGGACGACAACATCTGGCTGCTGTTGCACCCGGATACGGTGCATGTGCGGCCCCTGTCCGGGAGCGGGGCCAGGCTGACGACCGGGGTCGCGGTGACGGCACGGCCGACCCTGGTACTGGGATCTGTTCCGGCTGTGGATGAGCACCCCCTGCCGCCCTTGCAGGTGTCAGGTGCGAGCGCGGGCGGAATCCAGCTCAATATGGAGGCGACGATGAGCTACGCGGATTTGCGAAGCGAGCTCGAGACCAGACTCTCGGCCGTATTGCGCCGCCATGGAGGCGAGGACATGCGGCTGGAACGCGTCGACGTCAGCACCGAAGATCAGTCCATTGTCGTCACCCTGGAGACGGCCGCGCCGCTGGCAATCAGGGTTCGCATGACCGGCAAGCCCGGTTACGATATGACCAGAAACGAGGTCTTCCTCGCGGACTTTGATATGCAGGTTACCTCTGACGACCCTGTTTCGCAGTTGGTGGATGCCTGGCTGCGCCACAACCTGCGTGGCGATCTGCAGCAGCATACGGCGTGGCCGGTTTCCGGGCCGCTTGCAACCGTAATAAGGCGGCTGGAACAGGACCTCAGCCGACGCCTGTCCGGCAATGTCAGCATCGACATGCACATCACCAGTATTCGCTTCCCCGGGCTCTACTCGACAGCCGATCGCCTGACCTTGTTTGCGGCTCTCGATGCGACGGCCCAGCTGAACATCGGCAATTGAAACCCTGCTGCCGGTCTGCCGGGTAAACCTTTTATTATTTAGTATGTTACTGTACGTGCGCCCATCCTCCGAACACCCGCTATAGCGGGCAGGATTTCTTCCTGCCCCGGTCTGCGTTAGTATGTTTGGTTCTTATAATGGGGCTTTGGTCTACTGAGCCACTCAATGAGCCTCATCAACTCACATCGAAATGGAGTAATAAAAATGATTCGTTCTCTCTTGATTAGTATTCTGCTGGGCCTCGCGCTTACTGCGTGCAGTGAAAGTGGTACCGAAACCTCAACCACCGAGAAGGCGATGGATGCGACCAAGGAAGCAGCCGACGCGACAGTCGAAATGGGCAAAGACGCCATGGAAGCCACGAAAGATGCCACAGGCAAGGCCATCGAGTATACCGGTGACAAGATGCAGCAGGGCGGTGAGGCCATGAGCGACACCGGTGAATCCATGCAGTCCAGCGAACAGCCTGCTCCCTGAGTTTACTTCCTCGGATCACCCCGAAGGCCGGTCTTTGCACCGGCCTTTTTCATTCTTCGGTGTGCCAGGCGCGGCCCGGGAGGCTGGTGTATGCCGGGCCAGCCAGACCGCGGCAGGCTTTTTGTGGACAATCGCACGCTGCAGCGACTGGAGGACTTGCGACAGTTGCCGTTATTTGTTCCGGTGTCGGCGGCAGCATTGCGCCCAGGGCACGAGAATCTCTACGGTTTAGTTATTATCTGTTGGCGAGGAATCCATAGTCATGCACCGAACTTCACGTAACGTCATCAACCTGATCACAGCAGTTGCCCTGGTCATGTTACCGGGCTGCACCACCAACCCCTACACCGGCGAACAGCAGGCCAGCAAGGCCGCTATCGGCGCAGGCATCGGCGCGGCTACCGGCGCCGCTATCGGCGCATTCTCGGGTGGCCACTCGAAAGAGCGGCGCAGAAAGGCGCTGATTGGTGCCGGTGTTGGCGCCCTGGCCGGCGGCAGTGTCGGTTACTACATGGACGTGCAGGAGACCAAGCTGCGTCAGCAGCTTCAGGGTACCGGCGTGAGCGTCACGCGTGTCGGCGACGAGATCATCCTCAACATGCCCGGCAATGTCACCTTCGGCACCAACAGCGCCGATATCAGGTCGAATTTTTATGGTGTGCTGAACTCCGTGGCACTGGTCCTCAAGGAATATGACAAGACCGTCATCGAGGTGGCCGGCCACACCGACAGCACGGGTGCCGACTCCTATAACCAGTCCCTGTCGGAGCGCCGTGCCGGCACTGTCGGCCAGTATCTGCGCACCCAGGGTATTATCGACATGCGCATCATCACGGTTGGCTTTGGTGAGTCGCGTCCCGTCGCGGACAACGACACCGATGTCGGCCGCGAGCAGAACCGTCGGGTTGAACTGACACTGGCACCCATCACGACCTGATGCACCGCCGGACAACTGTCCGCTGACAGGCGATTGGTCTCGTGCGAAGAAGCGGCGGATAGCCGCTTCTTCGCCTTCAGGGATCCGGAATCGCCGAACGCGGCGCGGTCAGCAGCGCGGCGGGCAATGCGCTGTCGCCTCAGCCGTTACGGCCGCACACTGTTGAGGCCGACAAAGCTGCCGCTGTTCCCCTCCGCCAGCTTGCGCATGAGCGCGGCGAAACGCACCGCGTTGGCTGGTATGCCCCCCTGAGCAAACTGCACCGGAAAACCGACGGCATGGATGCGCACCCGTCGCCGGCCGGAGCTGTCGGCACGGTTGAGGCGGTCCACGGTATCGACCACTGCCTGAATCGAACCGCGCGCAAAGTCATCGCCAAACACGTAGAGGCTGATACGTTTGTCTTTGGCGTAGAAGCGGCGAATCGCGGCCTCTATCCCTTCCACCGGGCTGGAATTGGAGAAAGGTTGCCAGCCGGCGAGGCGCTTGATGACGGCGCGCCGCCGCGCCGGGCTGTCCGGAATCCATTGCCCGCGATACTGGGTGAACATGTAGTCGCCCATGTCATTCAACACCTGTATACCCTTTACCTTCGGGTAGATATCCAGCACCTCGGTGACTTTTTTCAGCACCAGCGGCCAGGCATTCTGGTTCATCGAACCGGAGGTATCGATGATGAAAATGACATACTCGCTGTCCACGGGTACACCACCGATAGTGGCATCGCTCGGCGGCCGCTGATAATCGGACCCGAGCAGGCGGCGCATCTCTTCCGAAAGGCTCTGTTTCGCGCTTTCCAGCTGGCTCTCGATCAGGGTCTGGGCCTCGTGTTCGCGCCTGGTTGCTGCGTACTCCCCGCGCAGCGACGAAAGCTCCCCGCTCAGCCGCGCGAGCCGGCGTTTGTTATCCGAGAGTTGCTGTTCTTTCTCGGTGAGGTCCCGGTTCAGGATCCGCGTTTCGCCGCGAATCCTGTGCGACTCGTTCTCCAGCCTGACCACCAGCCCGGTGAGATCCACGGCCAGTCTCTCAATGACGGAGGGCTCGGCAATCTTGACAATTACCAGCAGCAGAATGATGGCCCCGAAACCACAGGACACGACATCCAGGAAGGACAGGTTGAAGATATCGATGCCGCGGCGGGTGCGTCTTGTCACGGCCAGTCCCGCGCCGGTGTGATGAATGATCCGCGCGTGTCGAGGGCGAGCCGCCAATAGGCCGCCGCGGCATAGGCATCGCCCTCCATGGGCAGGAGAATGGTGTTGACGGGTATGCCTGCGGGCAGTGCCTGGCGCGCCCGCTCGAAGTGTTTGAGCCGTTCCGCACCCGAGACGGTTGTCCCCGCCGGTTTTTTCTGTCCCTGCGTCGGCAGACCGTCGGTAATGAGCAGGATGTTATCCGGTTTCGGTGCCAGTCGGCTGGCAACCGCAAAGGCGTGGTAGAGGCTGGTTCCATCGCCGGGCACCGTCTGATGCAAGGCGTTGACGGCGCCCTCCACATCCTCACGCCTGGCGGTAGCCAGCCATTTTCCGTCGCTTGCCGCCACGGCGGCAGCGGCGCGTGTATTGAAGGTGTAGAGCTGGAACTGCGCACTGGCCGGCAGGTTGCTGACCAGCCAGTCGGCGCTGGCCAGTGCCCGTTGCCACTTCGGCGCCTTGCGCTTCTGCGCCTCACCCATGTTGCGGCGGCGAATGACATTGATAATGGTCTCGTCCAGCATGCTCGCCGAGGCATCGACAAGGATGAGTACGCGCTTGCCGCCCACCTTCAGCCCCGTAAGGTACTGCCGGTCGCCTTCGCCGACGAAGGCGCGCACCTTCTCGCCCTGGTCGCGGTCGGCGGCGACCTCTGCACCGAGACGTTTGTTCTCCTCGTCGATGTCCTTGAGATCCGAGCTGAGCTGCTTGACGTGTTCCCGTCTTGCCAGGGTCTGCTGCGTCATGTCGGCGATCTCGATCTTGAGCTCGCGGAGCGTCTGCAGAACCCGCTCCGCCTCGCCCTCGGTGCTCACCAGCTCCTGCTCTGTGGCAGCGAGGCTGTTGCGGGCGACGACCAGGTCCTCGCGACCCACGAGCACCTCCTGCTCCAGTCTTACGACCTCGGCACGCCGGTCTGCGAAGGTCGCATTGCGGGCCTTGACGGTATCGGCGTTGAGGATCAGGACCAGCAGCACTACCGCCCCGAAACCGCAGAACATGATGTCGAGAAAGGACAGCGAGAAAGGGGATACGGGTCGGCGTTTCATGTCGGTATGGGGTGAGGAGTGAGGAGTGAGGAGTGAGGGCCTGGATTAACACGACCCTCAGTCCTCACCCCTGACTCCTCACCCCTGACTCCTCACTCCTCACTCCTCACCAGTTCACATCCTCATCCGCGAATTCCTTCGCCTGCCACGCGCCTCTGGGCGGAATTCACGGCTCCCGCACCTCAGCTCTTCAGCCGCCGCACGAACCAGCGGTCTGCATAGCGCTCGGTGTCCAGGACCAGACGCTCCTGCATGAGCTGCAGCTGATGAATCAGGAACATCAGCACAATGCTGATGACCAGGGCAATGAAGGTCGAGTTGAAGGCCGTGCCCAGGTTCTCCGTAACACCGGTGATATCCCCTTCGACGGCGCGATGCGCCTGGCCAAGCGCATTGCCGATGCCGCGTACCGTGCCGATGAATCCAACCGAAGGGATAGCCCAGGCGATGTAGCGGATCGTGGACAGCTCGGACTCGAGTCGTTCTCCCTCCGAGTCGCAGACGTCGCGGGCCGCGGTCGAGACATCCTGGACGTTACGGGTCGCGCCGAAACGCTCGATGGCGGTGAGCAGGGCGCGGGGCAGCAGGTAGTCCTGCTCCCGGACAGGCAGCGACTGGACGCGACCCGCCAGATCGCGGGTATCCTCGGGACCGATGGGCAGGTTTTCGGGCAGACCCAACAGATCGTATTCCAGCAGCTTCTGTTGCCGGAAGGTGGCCAATCCCTTGTAGCCGAGGATGGCAATCGCCCAGAGCATCAGCACGAAGCAGGCCTCCTGCTCGTAGTCCTTGACCACCACATAGAACGAACTCTGCTGCACGTAGCCGGTATCGGCCTTCATATTGGCCGCCTCCTGCCGCAGAAAGGCGTCGGCCTGCGGCCGGATCAGCGTGACGTACAGTGCATGCACCAGAATAAAGGCGATCAGCAGCGCGAAGATCTGGTAGACGAACTCGGCGGGAAAGGCTTTTTTCATGGCGATCTTGTGGCGGTTGTCAGATATCGACCGGGAATGACACGGCACTGTCGGCCTGAATCTTTTCCGTCGGGGTAAAGGTGGTAACCGGTGCGGCAGCACCTTCCGGTTCGGGCTGGCGCGGTCGGCTGGCATCGGGCGCTTGTTCGGCGGCTGGCGTGGCGTCCGCACCCGCGACCTGCGCGGCGGCGCCCGGCACTGCCGCGATCATCAGCAGAGAAAAAACCGCCGTCATTCGTTCAGCTCGCATCTTCACTCCTCGTTGCTGTCATTCGGCATAACGCGCGATCCGGAAATCCCAGATCGTTGCGCGGCTTGCGACTGTAGTCCCGGTAGCTCAGCCTCAGCTCGGTAATATTGCCATGCCGCCAGCTCGAACCGCGTACCACGTGGTGTTCCCCCGTGGCGGGCCCCACTGGGTCGCGAACGAGACGCTCGGCCTCACCCGGATACACGGCGTAGAAGTCGTTGGTCCATTCTGCCACGTTACCGCCCAGGTCAGATAAACCCGCCGGACTCGCCGGAAAACTGCCCACCGGCGCCGTGCCGCGGTAGCCATCATCGTAGGCCGGCACCACGTCTGCGAGAATATCCGCGATGCGCGCGTCGGCGAAGTTCCCGACGAGGGAGGTCGGCGGGAAACTGCCGGCCCAGGGGTAGCGGTCCGGATCGCCGCCCCCGAGGGCCCGGGCCACGTAGGCCCATTCGGCCTCGGTGGGAAGACGATAGCCGGTCGTCGCGGGTGTGACAAACGCCATCTGACCGCCCTTCTCTTCGTAGGCGGCGGGCAGACCATCCTGCTTGCTGAGCCAGTTGCAATAACGCGCCGCCTCATCCCAGCTCACATTCACCACCGGCTGTGACTCACCGTCCAGGCCAGCGCCGTCCGCTGAACCGGAATTGTGTGAGGGTTTGAAACGCCGGAACTCACCGTTGCTTATCTCCATTGCCCCGATGTAGAACGGACGGGTGAGCTGCACCTTGCGGGGGCTCTCGTTGGCGCGCCGACCTGCCTCGCGGCGTGACGCACCCATGGTGAACGGGCCGCCAGCGCGTATCAGCCGCAGCACCGGACCGCCTGCGGCCGTGAGGGTAGCGGGTGTCGCCTGCACCTTCTTCTGCTCCAGTGTCTCGAGCGCGACATCCACAGTCTGACTGACACCTGCGCGGGGTGTCACGGTGACCTGATAAGGTACGTAACCCGCTTTGCGGATCTCCAGGACGTGTGGCCGCGTCGCCAGACGCAGGCGCTGTGTCGCCTTCCCGGCAGGCTTTCCGTCCACCAGCAGGCTGGCGTCGGCCGGCCGGCTGGCAAGGAATACCGTGCCGTACTCCGGGAGTAACGTGACGACGAGGTCCTGTTCCTCGTCGGGGGCGAGCGTCACTTGCCGTTCCACGGTCTGATAGCCCGGTTTACCCACGCCTATGCGGTGCTCGTCATTGGCGCTCAGACTGAGTGTGGCGGGTGTGGTGCCATGAAAGTTCCCGTCTATCCGGAGCGTCGCTCCGTCCGGCTCACTGCGCAGTGCAAGCCGGCCATCGGCAGGCGGCAGGACGATATCCTCGAGGCGCACCTTCGCGCCCGCCATGATTTCAGGGTGCAGGGTGACGGGCTTGTGACCGGGGAGGGACAGCACGATGGTGCGGGCACCCTGGAGGACTTCCGTGCTCAAGGGCGTGACACCCACGCGCGTGTCGTCCACGCTCACCTCGGCACCGGACGGCTGGCTGCCAATCCACACCTCGGCCCAGGCCGGACGGAGGGTAAAGACCAGGGTCTGCGCCTTGCCCAGCCCCGCGATCTCCAGCTCCCGTTCTTCGCTCAGGTAACGGTCGCTCTCCAACCGCAGGCGGTGATGGCCCCGGTCGATCTCCCAGACATCCTCGGGGCCGCGCACCACCTGGCTCTCGTCGACGAACAGACGATAGGCGACATCCGGCTCGACACGAACGCTGATGCGCCCGGGCAACTCCCGCAATTCAAAGCGAAACGCCTCGACCTCACCCATGGACACGGCCAGGGTTTCTTCCAGGGGGCGGTAACCCTCGCGTATCGCATGGATGCGATACTGCCCTGGCAGTGCCAGGTATCGGCCTCCCAGTGGCATCGGCGGCGGGAAACCACGCAGGGACTGTTCGTCCGGTTCAGGACTGATATGCACCGTCACCGGCGTGGCAATGAGCACGAAGGCGGCGGCCAGCAGCAGCAGGGCGAAGACCACCGCCAGCAGGCGCCTGAGCATCGGGCGACCCGGTGAGGGAGACGGTGCTGGCTCCATCACCGGCTGCGCCTCGCCGCCCGGCGTCCTGTCCACCTGCCGACCGGGGGGCGGATCAGTCGGGGGCACCGGCTGGCGGGCCGTGACCCGCTGTGTGGCATCGATAAAGACCTGGTCGCCCTTGAGCGTCCAGTAGATCAGCGCCTCGCCCAGCTGTATCTGGTCGCCGGACTTCAGCCACGCCGAGCTCGAGAGGCGTTCGTGGTTGTGATACAGCGCGACCCCATCGTCCGCCGGCTGGATGTAGGGATGCCCGTCGGACACCGCGATCAGGGCGACAATCCGCTCGACGGACGGGTCGGAAAGCACCACGTCAGCACGCTCCGAACCGCCGACGCGCAGGGGCAGGTCCGCCTCATTCGCGCGGTGCTCACCCCGCGCGTCGCGGATGAAGTAGACCCGGCTCATATCGGTTCCTCGCAGCGGATGAGCAGGGCGGGAGGCGGTGCACCGGGATGCAGGGTAAACACCTGACGTACGTCCCGGTAGCCGGCCCGCGATCCCACCACGGTGTAGGTGCCCGGTTTCAGCTCCACGCGCTGCTCCTGAAAGCGGCCCAGGCGCCCCACGCGGTAGATGACGACCTCGGTCTCGCCATCCGAGCGCAGCGTGATCGGGACGGGGGCGCTGGCCTGAGACACATGGCGCGTCAGTGCCGCAATCTTCTGCGCCAGGCGCGCCTCACCGGCAGGCGCCTCACCGGCGGCTGCCAGGACCTGTCTCGCGTTGGCCAGCGGTTCGACAGAAAAGAGCCGGGCAGGCTCGGCCAGGTAGTGGTCGAGCTGCCCGTGTAACTGAATGCGCTCGCGGGCACGGACCAGGCCCTCGCGCGCGAAGGCGGCGCCAGGCTCCGCGGCCAGCGCCTTCTCGTAGAGTGCCGCCGCAGCCTCCCAGTCCTCGGTCTTTACCCGCGCCTCTGCGCCGCGCCGCAACTCCAGCAAGCGGGCCTGCTGGCGGCGGCTGCCGAGTCGTTGTCGGGCATTGCGCAGCGCAGGATCATCAGGCAGCAGACGGGCCGCTGCGTCGAGCGCCGCACCGGCCTCAGCCAGGCGACCCGCATCCAGGGCGGCGAGTGCTTCGTTCATGATCTCGCGGAAACGTCGCTCGCCGATCTGCGCCGTGACCCGCTCCCGGCCCGCCGCGGCCGCTTCATACGCCGCATCGAGTCGTATTGCCTCGCTATACGCCGCAAGAGCGGCCTGCAGATCGTCGGCGGCTTCCGCCTGTTCGCCGGCGGCCACGAGGTGCAGAACATCGGCGCGCACACGCGCCTGCGCCAGTCCCTGCACGGCCTCCGGGTGATCCGGCTCGATCACCCGGGCAAGCTCGAAGTACCGCTGTGCGCTATCACCCTCATTGGCGGCCAAGGCCTGATTACCGGCCGCGAGGGCGGCGGCGAGCCGCGGGGCGCGCTCACTTTCCAGGCCTTCCAGGAGCTGCAGGCCACGGGCATAGGAGGCCGCCGCCTCGGCGAAGCTTCGTTGTCCAAACAGCCGGTCACCCGCCGCAGCCGCACCGGTGGCCTGGCTCCACTCCGGCTCGCCCCAGGCGTCGACGTTGGCCAGCTCGAGGCGGGCCTGCGTGCGCAGAAATGCCTGCAGTGTCTGTTCGGCGTCGGCGCGCGCGGTCTCGTGATCGGCGAGCGTCGGGACCCTGGCCGCTGCGGGCGAACCCGCGCTGGGGACAGGCGGCGGCAGACGGCGCTCCGAGACCAGGCGCGGGAGGACCACAATCACGGCCACGCTCAGCGCCGCAATCATGGCCAATGCCGGCCACACCCAGCGGTAACCGGGGCCAGCGGTGGCAGTGTTTTCGGGTACGGTGCCCGGCGGTCGCAGCACCGGCGCCCGCGGTTCGTCCTGCTCACCAGAGACCATAGGCGAGCCTCAGTCGGCACCCTCCATCAGGCCGGTCTCGGAGGCGTAGATACGGCGCAGCAATCCGCGCCATTTGGTGTATTGCACCTCTGCCGAGCCGGTCAGTTCATGGACTTCACCTTCCACGTCCACGACCAGGGGCTTGGTCTCGGCGGCGAAGGAATCACCGAGCTCTTCGATCGCCTCGCGATGAATGGTGGTCTCGGAGTCCATATCGAAGCCGGTCTTGACCGCATAGGCACCGCCCAGCACCATCACGTTGCGCAGCGTGCTCGTGGACTGGCGACCCTTGCCGTCGGTGAGGGCTTCGAGTGCGATGGCCCCGGCAATGGCGGCCACCCCCAGTAACTTGCGCGTGGTCGCTTCATTCTTGACACTGCGCAATGCGGCAGCCTCCTCGCTGCGGGCCTTGCGCCACTCGTTATAAGGTGTCTGCATCTCGCGTGAGAAATTGTCGAAATGGCCGTTCAGGGTATCAATGAGCAGGAAGTCCCTTTCGCGGATGGCCTGGATACGCTGGTACATCGGATCATCCTGCGCCGGGAGGCGTACGATACTGTAATCACCGTCGTCACTCACCCGGAGATAACCGGCAAAGGCGTCCGGCGCCAGGTCTTCCGCAAACCGCAGTGCCGCCACCCGCCGAATGGTACGGATGTCCTGTGGCGTCCAGCGCATACGATACCGGGCCAGATCGTTGGCAATGGCGTTATACAGCGGCTGAAAGACCTCGGCCGTTTGCGGGGCGCTGCCCTGATAGTCCTCGATCGGCACCTCGGATTCGTAGGTTCCGCTGAACCATCTTCGGCCCGTCGCATCCGAGGCCGTGATTTCCAGCGCCAGAGTCTCCCCGTTCGAGGCCAGGACAGTACCCTCCACCAGCACCTCTGCCCCTGCGGTGCCGCGGGGGACGACCCGCACCGCGCCCCAGTAACCGGTCTTCTCCAGTGTATTGCGTAGATGCACCGGCATGAAACGCGCCTCCGCCTCGCGGATATCCAGGGACAGGCCCATGGCATCGTCTTCGTCCTTGGGCAGCTCGCCCGGATCGAAGAGCGCGATCCACACATCGAGCAGCTGCGCCTCGGGGATCTCCGCCGTGGCCTTTTGCACGGTCGCGGATCCAGGCGTCGCCTGGTGCAGCCCGAGTGAGGCGCAGCCCGTCAGCAGGCCGAGCACGAGAACCGTGAGCAGGAGCGCGCGTCGCGCTGCCAGGGTTGCCTGCCCTTGCATCACCGGGTTCCCTGCTTGTATTTTCGGTATTCCTCCCATAGCTTTTTCCTCAGCTCCGGGTCCTTTTCCTTCTCGGCGGCCTCACGGAGCTGGCGTGCCACCACGTCATCGTCGCTGCCATCGGGTATGTCTGCCGGCTGGCCCCTTGTCCCGGCCTGGCCCGGCGCGCCCTCGCGCCCGCCCCGACCGCCGCTCCCGGCCTCGCCACTGGCGCTTCCCGCCGCGTCACTGGTACCGCCTGCCGCTGTGCTGCCGGCATCCGCCATCTCACCGGGCTCACCCTGCTGGCCATCCTCCCCGCCGGCCTGGCTGCCACTTCCACCGGCCTCGCCCGCCCCGCCGAGCCCGCCACCGCCGCCGCCACTGTCAGCCGATCGGGGCGTTGCCGCCTTCACCCGTTCCTGCTCACGCAACAGCATCTCATCGAACTCGCCGAGTGCCGTGTCGAGCTCGGCGTCGAGGGTCGCTGTCCGTTCGTGTGGCGTCTGCTCGGCGCGCGTGTCAATGGATGCGGCGGCGGGGCCGGTTGATGGAAAGGCTGCACAGGGCAGGTCCGGTGGCAGCGGCGCGAAGTCGCCGTCGACGAGGGCAAGACAGTCCTGCGCCACGCGGTCACGCAGTCGCTCCACGTACGCCGCATAGTCGAGCGCCTCAGCGGCCCCCAGCGAGCCCTGCGTGCGGCGCCACCGGAAGTCGCGCTCGGCCTCCAGGAGTGCGGCGTGATCGGCCCGCAGACGTTCGAGAACGGCTGCCGGCAGCGGCCCGGCCAGTGCATGGGCCGCGCTCAGCAACAGCAGGATCAGCAGGCCCGTCATCGGCTTGGCAGTGCACATATGAAAATCCCCGCGCGTACTGTTTGACCACCGGAACCGCGGGCAGGTTTCCGCGCAGCAGCTTTATTTGTCTAATTATATCGCCTGCGCGCCGCTGAGCAGATAAAGAACCTTCACTGGCAGGCGGTTGCGGCGTCCCGGGCGCGCATCAGACAAAGCGAAAAAGCGGGCGTTACAAACAGCTTGAGGCTTCGCCGCCGGCTTGTTGAGCCGACTCCCCCCGGCCCGGCGCCGCCTTGCACGGTCCGTGGGTCACTCCGTGAGCTGTCAGCCGAGGCGGCCTGGCCTCACACTCCAGGCCGCGCCGATCGGCAGTCTTTTGCCAGATACCCGGCGAAACCGAGCCCGCACTCAGACATACAGCGTGATATCGGCATCCTGGGCCGAGGTGAGATAGGTGGCGGCACCGGCCCAGTCGGCGATCTCGGGGATAAACTCATCCTGCTTCCAGCCGAACAGGTCGACGGTCATCTGGCAGGCGACGAGCCTGACCCCGGTCTCGATACAGGCCTGACGCAGGTCCTCGATGGGTGCCACACCCTTGTTCTTGAGGGTCTGTTTCATCAGCGAGGTGGCCACCGACTCGAAGCCCGGGATACCGGCCATGACCAGGTTGGGCATGTTCCACTCGATATTCTGAAACCATTGGGGCCCGAACGGCATCTTCATGGGCATGGCGGGATTACCCAGCGGGCTGATGGTCGGCTTGAGATCCTTCTTCAGCAGTGCGAGTCCATAGAAAGTGAAAAACAGCGTGACCTCCCAGTCCATCGCAGCGGCAGTCGCTGCCATGATGAATGGCGGATACGCCCAATCCAGCGTCCCTTTGGTCACCATGATCGAAAGCTTGCGGGTCTTGTTAGCCTCCAGCTCCCGTATGTTTTCGGCAAACCGCTTATCGAACCATTCATTCAGTGCAGCCGGCGACATCTCGGAAAGAGCCTGCTGGCTTGCCTCTACTGTTGCAGACATAACGGATAGTCTCCCCTGTGGACCTAAAGCGTCGATGAGCACTGCCCGCAAGAGCCGGCGCAGGAGGCTTCCCTCCCCAGCCGCTTCTCGCCTGGGACAGTCCGTATGATCGCGAGCCGATCTATCCTACCCGAACCCGTCAGATGGGACCAGACACCTCATAGCCCGGCGTCGCCAGCCGACCGGGTACGCTCGATGCCTGCTACGGCCCCGCGCAGACCAGCCCACAACAACAGGAGTTGCTGGCGGTACATATTGCCGATTGCCGCAGGATTTGCCAGCCTGAGCGCAAGGGGTACACCGTAGTAGATGGAGAGCAGTGCCACCATTACCGTATTGATGGGCGTGTTGCCCGGCAGATCGCCCCCGTCGATTGCCTTTTGCACATTGGCCGCCAGCAGGGTTTCGAGCCCGGTACCGGGCGTTTCCTCGATGCCTTCGAGTTCCGGGAATGCCAGCTGTCTCTCCGCCAGGGTAATGGACGCAAGCTCCGGCTTCTCCCGCAGACGCGCCTGCCAGGCTATGAGTTCGCCCATCAGTCGGGGCTGGGCCTGGATCTGCTGGGCGGTCCTGTCGAACACCGCCTGAATCGCTGGCAGACCCGGCGTCTCGCGTGCGACCTGCTGGCCCTGCCAGCTCACTTCCAGGGTCCAGAGCTGACCGATATAGGCGAGCAGGTCCGACTTGCGCGGGAAATAGTTGAAGAAGGTCGCCTCGGAAACCAGGACCTTGTCGCACAGATCCTTAACCGACAGAGATTCAAAAGGCGTCTGGTTCAGCCGCTGCACGGCGGCTTTCATGAGGGTGATCTTGGTCTGGGCGTACTTTCGCTCGCGCAGCGACGGTTTCTTCACTGAAGCCATGCCTTTTTATAGCAGACTCTGAACTTACGTTACAAACAAAAATTAAGGTTATGCCTTCCTGACTCGCGAAGGCGATCATTGAAGGGGGGACATTGCGGTAATAATGAGAGGAAAATATAGAATTATTATTAGATATATTTATTTATATAACCCTATTAATTGCTATTAACTGGTTTCTATTCAGATGGTTCAGTTATTCCGCCTGAACCCGGTTGCGACCCGCCTGTTTCGCCGCATACAGCGCGCGGTCCGCCCGCTCGAAGACAGTTTCGGTCGTGTCACCAGTCCGGAACTCGGAGATGCCACAGGAAATGGTAATCGTGACATCCGTGCCATGGTAGTGGAACCCACAGGTCTCGACCTCGCGGCGTAATTTGTCGGCGGCCTTGAGCGCCACTGCGGCGGTCGCACCGGGCATCATCATCGCGAATTCTTCACCGCCGTAACGCGCCAGAAAATCCGTTTCGCGAATATGGCCACCCAGCACCCTGGCGATCGCCTGCAACACCTTGTCGCCCGCCATGTGCCCGTAGGTGTCGTTGATTTTCTTGAAGTAATCGACGTCCCAGACGAGCAGGGCCAGAGGCGTCTCGAAGCGTTTCCAGCGGGCAAATTCCTGCTCGATACGCTCATCGTAGGCCTGACGATTGGGTATCCCGGTCAGCGCATCGGTCAAGGCCTGTTCGTGCGCTGACTGTACGCGTGCCTGCAGACCCTCGGTCTCCTGCTCCATGTCCTGGACACGCTCACGCAGCTTCTGCACCTCCGCCTGCATCTGTGCCTGGTGCGTCTGTTCCTCGCGCCGGTGGGTTTCAACGCGCGCCAGGATCGTTTCCACACGCTCGCGCACAGTGCACTTGAGCTGATCGATGTTGTCCGCGTCCTCAACGCTGCTCTCAATGCCCTGTACCTCGGCCTGCACGGCGTCCCCCAGCTCACGCCCGCGTCGATATGAGTCGTTGTGGATCGACTCCGTACCACTCACACAGGCGTCGATCTCATGTAAGCGTTCGGTCATCTGTGACAGGAAGTGCTCGATCTCTTCCTTTTCGCATTCCAGCCGGCCGCGCATTTCGCTGACCAGCGAAGCGATCTCATGGACGGTCTGCCAGACGTCGAAGTCCGGCGGGGGACGCTCAATGTGTTCCCGTATCGCCTCGACCCGCCCCTGCAACTCGACGGGGACGTGGAACTCCTGGAGCAGCTCTATCAGAACCTGCTGCACCGACCAGCCTGCCACAGGTTCTTCAGGCCCCGCCCTGGAGGCGCTGCGAAATTCGATGGCCTCCGCGAGACTGCGCGTGACCGCCTGCAGTTCCTCGGCACTCCTGGCGCGCTGGATGCGGTTGCGCAGTTCCGAGACAAACTGCTCGGCATCGTCCCTGTTGACGATGTGCTGCATCAGCTCGAACAGCACCTGCCGGCCACTCGATTGCGGGTTAACGGGCGCCGGCGTTTCTCCAGCGGGACCCGCTTTCGCGGCCTCTGGTTCGCCCCGTTGGCCCTTGTCCCGCTTGCCGAACAGCCGGCCCAGCACTGAGCCCTGTGGAGGAGGAGACGCGCTGGCGCTGCCGGCAGCATCGACAAGGGCGCTCTTCAAGAGTTCCGCAAATGCCTTTATCAGCGGTTCGAGATCGGCAGGGCCCGCCTGCCGAAGCTGTTTCTTGAGGGTCTTGATCTGGCGTGCACTGCCCGCCGGCAGGTCGAGCCTCTCGAGGAGCTGACCCAGCCCATCGGCGGGTCCCGCTTCGTGGCTCTTCTCAAGGCGGGCCGAATCGAGACGCACCAGCGTCCGGGAGACCACCTCGATGCGCTGCATCAACACGGCTTCGCTCACACGGTCGCGAATCGCATTGCGCAAATCCCGCAGCTGCTTGTCGAGGGTCGCATCCAGGCCGTCGGCCGCCAGCGCCAGGCGTGAGATGGTCTTGCGCAGGACCTCCTCGAGCTGCTTCCAGCGCTGCTCCTTCTGCTCGATCGTCTCGAGGCTTTCGTAGTACTTGCGCTTCCATTGCTCGGTGCTGCTCAGCGCTTCACTGGACTCGGCCATTGCTGCTTCCTTGTGCCATCCCTCAGAAAATGATCTGCAGGGCCGGCGCCAAGGCGAAGACAGAGCCGGCTCAGGCCCCTCTAGCGGCAGGCAGGCGCGAGAATTTACCGATGAAACGAGCGCCGAAAGCGCTAGTCAGGCAGGCGGACCGATGGCGGCAGTCGCACATCCATGGCGATGGGGAGATGGTCCGAGACGGGGTGATTGAGCACATGCACTCGATCGACCTGCAGGGTGGGCGTCACCAGAATATGGTCAATGTTACGGTTGGGTCGCCAGCTCGGGAAGGTGTAGAGCCCGTGCGTCGGTTCGGTCATCAGGGTCCGATCAATCAGGTAATCCATCTCCGCACTCTGCGACGGGAAGTTCATATCGCCCATCACGATGGCATGCCGGTATTCATTGACCAACTCACTGACATATTGAATCTGTTGCAGCCGCGCGCGGCGGCCCAGTGCAAGATGCAGAATCAATACCACCAGAGAATCTCCCTGGGGTCCGAAGCGGATAGACAGTGCCCCGCGCCCGGGTATGGCACCCGGCAATCGGTGTTCGATGATCTCGCTGCACTGGAAACGGCTCAGCACACCGAGCGCATGGCGGGCAATCCGGCCAAGGCGGCGGTTGGTCTGGTCGTACCAGAAGGGGAAACTTGCCTTGTCGGCGACGTACTCGGTCAGGTTGACGAAGCTGCTGCGCAGGCTTCCCGCATCGACCTCCTGCAAGCCGACAATGTCAAAGTCTCTGGCCACGCGCGCCATGCGGTCGAGAATCTCAAACCGTTTGCCGTGCGGGAGCACGTGCTTCCAGCTCTGGGTGAGATACTGGCGATAACGGCGTGTTTCGATGCCCGCCTGGACGTTGTAGCTCAGCAGGCGCAGGCGCTGACGGGACTCGTCCCCCGTTTCATCCTTGTCCAAAGACAGGTCAGCCGCTTCCAAACCGCTCATATTGGGCACGCCCAATTGCCCGGCTTCTCGGCAAGCCTCGGGCTCTTCCGTTGATCGACCCGGCAATCGCTAATGATGAACAGGCAACCGGCCCCCGCCGTGTCACGCATGCGCTGCAACTTGAATCACCCGTGCAACGCAATATCCCCGCCCACCAAAGGCCTCCCTGCAGATAACTGAATCGGGTGTGGCGAAATGCACCTGGGCTGGGCGTAAGAACTCATTCATCTGTGTCTATTCTATCAGACCACAGCCGCACGTCCCGCAAGGGGTGTGCGGCGCCCGCCCTGCGGCGCCGACCTACTGGCCGACGGCCTTGGCCAGCGCGTCGCGTTCCTGGGCCACCAGCTTGTCCACCACCTTCAACATCAGCTCATGGCTACCCGCGGTGCTCGCCGAGGTCCGGTACTTGCCATTGACAATCAGCGCCGGCACCCCGGTTATGCCATAACGTTGTGTCATCTGGCGTGAGCGGTTGACCTTTGCAGCGACCCCGAATGAGTGATAGGCATCGCGGAAGGTCTTCTCATCGACCCCATGCTCGGCGAAGAACTTTGCCAGATCATTCTCGTCGCGAAACGACTGGCGTTTGTCGTGGATGGCCTCAAACAGGGGCTTGTGTATCTCATCGCTGACGCCCAGCAGGTCCGCGGTGTAGTAGGCCCTGGTCAGCAACTCCCAGCGTGGCCCCAGGATGGCGGGCATGCGCACGAAGTCCACGTCGGCCGGCTTGTTCTTGAGCCAGTCGGCCAGCACCGGCTCGAGCTGGTAGCAGTGCGGGCAACCGTACCAGAACATCTCCACGACCTCGATATGCTTTGGATCACTGGTCGGTTGCGGCGGGTCAATGACCTGATACTCGATCCCCTCATCGAAGCCCGACGTTGCCGCCGCAAGACTCAGCAAGGGTGTAAACAGAAGAATCAGACCGGTTAACAGGATTCGTTTCATTTTCTCACCACTTTAAGGGTTATTGAGCCAGACCCGGGCCTCGGTCAGCAAACCGCGACGGGCCTTTATTGGAGTCTCCGCCCTGGCGAAGGTTCCCCTACCGCTGTCCACAGGCCAGCGCGCCTGATCGACCGCCCGGACCAACGCGCGCGGCCGCGCCGAACCTTGTCCTCATGAAACCACGAGGGGTGGCCGGCTGACCACCCCTCGCGACAGGAACCGAGCCTGCCGCTGCTGTCAGTGCAATCCCTGCAGGTACGACGAAACCGCCGCAATCTCATCGTCCGTCATCAGGTGTGAGATGTCACGCATCATCTGGGCGGCATCATTGTTACGCGCACCGGAGCGGAAAGCTTTCAACTGATTCGTGGTGTAGGCGGCGTGCTGGCCCGCAATCCGCGGGAATTTCGCCGCCGGGTTGCCGTTTCCAGCCGGCGCGTGACAACTCATGCAGGCCGGAATGTCGCGGTCCTTGATACCGCCACGGTAGATGCTCTGGCCAAGAGCCGCCAGTGCCGGATCAGCGCCACCCCCCTTCATGGTCTGATTGGCCAGGTAGGCGGAGATGTCTTCCATATCCTCCTCGCTCAGAGCCGCTGCCATCGGAGCCATGGTGGCGTTCTGGCGGTCACCCGACTTGAAGTCCCTGAGTTGTTTGACCAGGTAACCGGTATTCTGGCTCGCCAGACTTGGCCACTCCGGATTGACACTGTTGCCGTCGATGCCATGACAACCCGCGCAGGTCGCTGCCTTCGTCTTGCCGGCCGCTGCATCCCCTGCCGCCCACGCCGGGAGGCCTGCAAGGGCCATCGAAGTCGCCAGAAACACTCCGAGAATAAATGAGTTATTCATGTCAGACACAGCTCCTGTATTCGGCGCGCGGCGCACAAATGATCCGCCAGCGTTACGCCACTCAAAAAGGCTGGTTAGTATACACCAAGGCCCCGAGCACCAATCAACGGGGGTGATAGACTCCTCACAGACGCCCAGGATCGCCGACGATGCCTGTAAACCGATTTCAACACGCCCGTTTTCTGGCCAGTGCCTCAACGCTCGCCCAGGCCCCCCTGGACACGGGCCGGGAAGTGGCCTTTGCCGGACGCTCCAATGCCGGAAAATCCAGTGCCCTGAACGCCATCGCCGCGCAACGGGCATTGGCCCGGACCAGCAAGACGCCAGGGCGTACGCAACTGATTAATTTTTTCGCCCTTGACGATGAGCGTCGCCTCGTGGATCTGCCGGGCTACGGGTATGCGCAGGTATCGCAGGCCGTGAAGGAACGCTGGCAACGCCACCTGGCCCTCTACCTCGAGCGCCGGCAGTCGCTCAAGGGACTGATTCTGCTAATGGATATCCGTCACATCCTCACCGATTACGATCAGCAGATGCTTGGCTGGTGCCATCACGCCCAGTTGCCGGTCCACGTGCTGCTCACCAAGGCCGACAAGCTCAGACGCGGGCCTGGACTCGCCATCCTGCACCAGTGCGAGAAACAGCTCAGCGCCATCCACCACGGCGCCACCGCGCAGTTGTTCTCGGCACTGAAGCACACCGGCGTTGAACAGGTGCGGGAAAAACTCGCTGAATGGCTGGCAATTGACTCGCAACCTGCTGATGTTTAATAACAACCAAGAAGATCTGCGCCGGGTCGGAGGCGCAGAAAACACGCACCCGACGGCGCACCTGATGCGCCGCGCGGCTGGCGTGAAGCGCCTGGGGGTACCCATAGTCCGAGTCCGGGCAGCTGTTTTAGCAGGCAAAAAGAAACCCCGGTATTCAAGGGGGGAGGAAGTACCGGGGTCAATATCACCCGGCTTGGGGTTACCGGGTTTGATAAACTCCCGCTCAGGGAGGAGGAGCGGGCGTGCGTTGGTCAAAACGCACGAGGTAAGACCAGATCTACTCCCGAAAGTTCCTCCACTCACATCTGACGTTCACCTTCGGTTATTACGTAGTATAGCAGGTTCTACGGTTTGTCCAGCTGTCAATTTCCCGACGTACCGGCGATTCAGTGTGCCTCGTCCCAGTTGCCGCCGATGCCGATATCGACCACCAGCGGAACCGACAGTGAGCCGGCCTCCTCCATGCACGCACGGACGCCCTCGCAGACCCTGTCCAGTTCGCCTTCCGGCACCTCGAATACCAGTTCGTCATGCACCTGCATGATCATGCGCGCGCCGGACGTCTGCCCGTGCAGCCAGCGATCGGCGCGGATCATCGCCAGCTTGATGATGTCGGCGGCGGTGCCCTGCATGGGCGCATTGATCGCGGTGCGCTCAGCGGCGTTGCGTCGCTGCATGTTCCGCGTGTTGATTTCGGGAAGATACAGACGCCGTCCGAACACGGTCTCAACATAACCGTCCTCGTGAGCCTTGGCCCGCGTGGCATCCATATACGCCTTGACGCCCGGGTAACGCGCGAAGTACAGATCCACATAGTCCTTGGCCGCGGGTTGCGCGATACCCAGCTGCCGGGCGAGGCCGTAGGGCGACATACCATAGATGAGCCCGAAGTTGATCGCCTTGGCGGAACGCCGCTGATCCGGATTCACCTGCGCCAGGGGGACACCGAACACCTCGGCTGCAGTCGCCCGATGAATGTCCTCACCGGACGCAAAGGCCTTCAGGAGCCCCTCGTCACGGGACAGGTGCGCCATGATGCGCAACTCGATCTGGGAATAGTCGGCGGCCACCATGCGGCAGCCCGGCGCCGCGACGAAAGCCTGCCGGATGCGTCTTCCTTCCTCGGTGCGCACGGGAATATTCTGCAGATTGGGTTCCGAAGAGGATAAGCGGCCGGTGGCCGCCACCGCTTGGTGATACGAAGTGTGGACCCGCCCGGTATCCGGGTCGACCCGCTCAGGCAGGCGGTCGGTGTAGGTTGACTTGAGCTTGCTCAGCGAACGGTAGTCGAGAATGAGCCGCGGCAGGGGGTAATCGAGCGCCAGTTCCTGGAGCACGGACTCGGCAGTCGAGGGTGCGCCTTTGGGGGTCTTGGCGAGCACCGGGAGCTTCTGCTTATCGAACAGGATTTCCTGAATCTGCTTCGGTGAACCCAGGTTGAAGGGCTGTCCGGCAACCGCCTGCGCCTCGGCTTCAATCTCGCGCAGACGCCGGGTCAGTTCCTCGCTGTGCCGCGCCAGCATTCCAGTATCCACCAGCACACCCGTGCGCTCGATGCGTGACAGCACCGGCACCAGCGGCAGGTCAATATCGCGGTAGACCTTCTCCAGCGCCGGGACGCTCTGCAGACGCGGCCAGAGCGCCTCATGCAGGCGCAGCGTGATGTCGGCATCTTCTGCCGCATAGGGCGCTGCCTGCTCGACGGGCACCTCCCGGAAATTGAGCTGACGGGCGCCTTTTCCGGCGACCTCTTCGTAGCCGATGTTCTTGTGGCCGAGATATTTCAGCGCCAGCGAATCCATATCGTGGCGACTGGCCGTGCTGTCCAGCACGTATGACTCGAGCATGGTGTCGTGACTGATACCGGCCAGCGCGATCCCGTGATTGGCGAGCACGCTCATGTCGTACTTGAGGTTGTGGCCGAGCTTCCCCGGTGCGTCGGCCTCCAGCAAGGGGCGCAGCTGCGCCAGCACCGCATCGCGGTCCAGCTGCGCCGGCGCGCCGGCATACTCGTGGGCGAGCGGCACATACGCGGCGCGATTCGGCTCGAGCGCGAAAGACACACCCACGATCCGCGCCTGCATGTAATCCAGGCTGGTGGTCTCGGTATCGAAGGCAAAAACCCCGGCGCGGGCGAGTTGCTCGAGCCAGTGATCGAGCTGCGACTGCTCGAGCACGGTCTCGTAGGTGACGGCCTGATCATCAGGTCGGGCCACGGCTTCGGCCGCAGATGCCTCCGCCGCCAGCAACTCCTTCAGCCAGGAACGGAACTCCAGGTGCTGGAAGAGTTCGCGCAGGGTCGCGGTGTCGGGCGGCTGGCGGCGCAGCGCCTCGATGTCCTGCTCCAGTTCGAGATCACAGCGAATCGTCGCGAGCTGGCGGGAGAGCTCGAGAGCCTCGAGGTGCTCCCGGAAGCTTTCCCCGGCCTTGCCCTTGATCTCGCCGGCATGCGCGATGAGGTTATCGAGCGAGTCGAACTCGGCCAGCCACTTGGCCGCGGTCTTGGGACCGACTCGCGGGACACCGGGAATGTTGTCCGAGGTATCGCCCACCAGCGCAAGATAGTCGACGATGCGTTCCGGGGGCACGCCGAACTTTTCCTTCACGCCTTGCGCATCCAGGCGCGTGCCGGTCATGGTGTTGATCAGCGTGATGTGGTCATCGACGAGCTGGGCCATGTCCTTGTCGCCCGTCGAGATCACCGCCGGCATCCCCTGGCTGGCGGCGCGCTGCGCCAGGGTGCCGATGACATCGTCCGCCTCGACACCGGAAACCTGCAGCAGCGGCAGACCCATGGCCTGCACGGCCGTCAGCAGGGGCTCGACCTGCGCGGCCAGCTCCTCGGGCATGGGCGGCCGGTTGGCCTTGTAGGCCTCGAACATCTCGTCACGGAATGTCTTACCACGGGCATCGAACACCACGGCAATGTGCTCCGGATCATAGTCGCTGAGAAGCTTGCGCAGCATATTGATGACGCCGTACACCGCCCCGGTGGGTTCGCCGCGCGAGGTGCTGAGCGGCGGCAAGGCGTGGAAGGCACGATACAGATAGGAGGATCCATCGACCAGGATCAGGGGCGTGTCATCCGTTCCGGACATAGTCGTTCGCGTCGCGCAGGCTGTGGAAACTGGCGCTCATCTTAGCATCGGCAACAGGTATGGATCTTGCTTTAAATGTGGATGTCATGGTTTCTGGGAGCCCCACCCGGCAGGCGAGACGTACCGCCACCGCGGGGCGTTCAACTCCAATAATCAAACTCTTTTCACTCTGGCGCCGAAAAAACACCCAGATACCCTGACAGTCACTGAAACCCGTGCAGGAACCAGAATCCATGGATGACAAGACCAAACAGCTACACCCCGGCATGTTGCCGGTCAATGATACCCACCTGAGCCGCGAGTCGTGGAAGATTTTCCAGATCATGGCGGAGTTCGTGGAAGGCTTCGAACGGCTTGCCCGTATCAAGCCCTCCGTCAGCATCTTCGGATCGGCGCGCACACCGCCCGACTCGCCGGATTACCTCCTCGCCGAAGACATCGCACGCGCCTTGTCCAATGCGGGCTTTTCCGTGGTCAGCGGTGGCGGTCCCGGCATCATGGAGGCGGCGAACAAGGGCGCCCAGCAGGGCTGTTCGCCCAGTATCGGCCTGAACATCCAGCTGCCCAACGAGCAGTTCGGCAATCCCTACCAGGACATCTCGCTCAGCTTCCGGCACTTCTTCTCGCGCAAGGTCATGTTCGTGAAATACGCCGCCGCCTACGTGGTACTGCCCGGCGGCTTCGGAACACTCGACGAACTCGCCGAGATCCTCACCCTGGTGCAGACCGGCAAGACCCGCCGTATCCCGATCATTCTGGTCAACCGGCCGTTCTGGGAGGGCCTGATCGAATGGTTCAAGTCAACGTTAATCAAGGGGAAAACCATCTCACCGGAAGATCTCGATCTGTTCCAGGTGCTGGACACGCCGCAGGAGGTAGTGGATGCTATCTTCCGGCATTACGAGAGCCGTGGCTTCGAGCCGTCGCCCAGAGAGCAGGAAATCCTGCTCGAACTCTAGCCCGGGCCAACAGGGGGATCACCATGCACAGACTTTCGGGAATCGCCGCGGCACTGCTCGCCTCCAGCTGGCTGCCCCTGGCACTGGCGGAAAGCGACAACCAGCCCGATCTCCTTGCCCCCGCCCCACCGGCCGGCCCGACCGGGACCGAGGAGGAGCTGGTGGAGCCCGAGGTCACGATCATTCGGCGCCGCGACCGCACCGTCGAGGAATACCGGATCAACGGCAGGCTCTACATGATCAAGGTCACACCGAGCAAGGGGCCTGCCTACTTCCTGGTCGACTCGGACGGCAATGGCGACTTCGATATGCAGCGCATCGGCCCGAATCTCGAGCCCCGCCTGTTGATCCCGAGCTGGGTGCTGTTCCGCTGGTAGGGGCAGGGATAAGGGCAAAGCCCCGGCGTGCCGCACAGGGCAGGGCGGCTGCCACTGCGCAGGCCGCCCGGGTTGCCGGTAGGGGGGCAACTCCCTGCACCCTGCAGCGAGTCTGTATAATCCCCGCCCCATGAGCGCATCGCCCCATCCCTTGCTGCGGCTGGCCCGCGCACTCGATGCCCTGTCCGAGTGGAGCGGGCGCACGGTCGCCTGGCTGACGCTGGCCATCGTCCTGATCACCTTCGCTGTCGTGGTGCTGCGTTACGCCTTCAATCTGGGCTGGATTGCGATGCAGGAATCGGTCACTTTCCTGCATGCGCTGGTCTTCCTCATCGGCGCGGCCTACACACTCAAACACGAGGGCCATGTGCGCGTCGATATCTTTTACCGCGACATGTCGCCGCGCGCGCAGGCGCTGGTCAACCTCCTGGGGACCCTGCTGTTCCTGCTGCCGGTGTGCGGATTCATTCTCTGGTCGAGCTGGGATTATGTGGCGGCGTCCTGGTCGCTGCACGAAGGTTCCCGCGAGGCCGGTGGCCTGCCCGGTGTGTTTCTGTTGAAGACCGCCATCCCCGTGATGGCGATCCTCCTGATCCTGCAGGGCATCGCACAGGGACTGCACGCCCTGCTGACCCTGCGCGGCATCGAGCCCGGGGCGCACAAGGGCGTGGAAACGGAAATCTGATCCGATGCAGGCCGGGTACAGACGGGCGCCTGCTCGCAAGCGGTTTTTTTTCGCGGGTTCCCTGGCCCATAAGACCGCTCGCAAACTCGCTCCCGTGGCTGCGCAATGAGTGACTGGCTGCCACTGGTAATGTTTCTCGGCATCTGCCTGTTTCTCCTGGCCGGGTATCCCGTCGCCTTCACGCTGGCCGGCTCGGCACTGGGCTTTGGCTGGCTGGGCTATTGGCTGGACCTGTTCGACCCGGCCTTTCTCGACGCCCTGCCCAACCGCCTGTTCGGCATCATGAACAACGACACCCTGATCGCCGTGCCCCTGTTCGTGTTCATGGGTGTGATGCTGGAACGCTCGCGCGTCGCGGAGAATCTGCTGGACACCATGACCGCGCTGTTTGGCAGGTTGCCGGGCGGACTGGGCATCTCCGTGACCCTGGTCGGCATGTTGCTCGCCGCCAGCACTGGCATCGTCGGCGCCACCGTGGTCACCATGGGGCTCCTGTCGCTGCCCACCATGCTGCGCCGCGGCTACGATCCGGCACTTTCGGCCGGCGCCATCTGTGCGTCGGGCACGCTGGGCCAGATCATTCCGCCATCCATCGTGCTGGTCCTGCTCGGCGATGTCGTCTCCGCCGCCTACCAGCAGGCACAGCTCGCATCCGGCGTCTATTCCCCGGAGACGGTGTCGGTCGGTGATCTGTTCGCCGGCGCCCTGCTCCCCGGGGTGCTGCTCGTCGTGCTCTATCTGGTCTATCTGGTGGCCATTGCGACCCTGAGCCCGGAGCGCACACCTGCGCTGCCCGCGGATGATCTGCAGGCGCTGCGCGGACCGGCCTTTGCCGGGCGCGTGGCTAAGGCATTGGTCCCGCCCCTGCTGTTGATCGTCGCGGTGCTCGGTTCCATCATGGCGGGCCTGGCGACGCCGACCGAGGCCGCCTCGGTCGGTGCCGTCGGCGCCATCGCGCTGGCCATCTCGCAGCGTCGCTTCAACATCGCCATTGTGCGCGAGGTCGTGCGCAGCACGATGGAGGTCACCAGCATGGTGTTCCTGATCCTGATCGGTGCGTCGGTGTTCTCGCTGGTGTTTCGCGGCTTCGGTGGCGACGAACTGGTCGCGGACCTGCTCTCCGATCTGCCCGGGGGCTCGCTCGGCGCGATGCTGGTGGTGATGCTGCTGATGTTCATTCTCGGCTTCGTGCTGGACTTTATCGAGATCACCTTCGTCGTGGTGCCGATCGTCGGGCCGGTACTGCTGTCGATGGGTCTCGATCCCGTCTGGCTGGGCATCATGATCGCACTCAACCTGCAGACGTCATTTCTCACGCCGCCCTTCGGCTTCGCGCTGTTCTATCTGCGCGGCGTCGCGCCGGCGGAGGTGACGACACGGCAGATCTACCGCGGCGTGGTGCCCTTCATCGGGATCCAGTTGCTGATGCTGGCCCTGCTGGCGTGGTGGCCATCGCTGGCCACCTGGTTGCCCTCCGTGGTGTACGAATAGCGCCGGGGCTTAATCGGATTGGCACTTACTCAGGCGGTTCCCTAATCAATGTAGGGTGGGTTAGGCACGCCGTTTGTGCCGTAACTCACCGGATGTGCCGGCAGGCACGCATCAAATATTCATCGTGTTGCTTCGCAACGCCTGGTGGGTTACGCAAAAAGCGCTAACCCACCCTACATTTCGACTTGAGTAAGTGCCATTCGGCTTAATCGGATGATGACCCATAGTATGGCCACGGAATCCACGGAATAACACGGAAAGAACCAACATCCATTAGAATTTTGTTCCGTGTTTTTCCGCAGGCGGTTCCCTAATCAATGTAGGGTGGGTTAGGCACGCCGTTTGTGCCGTAACCCACCGGATGTGCCGGCAGGCACGCATCAAATATTCATCGTGTTGCTTCGCAACGCCTGGTGGGTCACGCAAAAAGCGCTAACCCACCCTACATTTCGACTTGAGTAAGTGCCAGTCTGCACTCAACCTGATTTGTCAGCATCCGTCCTTATCAAGCGCAAAGCGTCCTCGCCAGAGATCAGCCCCGGGCATCCAGATAGGCGCGCTCGGAGATATCCGTCCAGGGAACGACCTGTTTGCGGAAGGCCTCAAATGCGTCGTAGACCTTGCGCGTGGCGGCATCTTTGCCGGCGATCTCCGCGACGACTTCGGCGGAAAGCACGCGCAGTTTTTCCAGCACCGCATCGGGAAAACGCCTCAGCTCGACATGATGTTCGCTCACCAGGGTATGCAGGGCCGCATTGTTGCGGGCCGTATACTCGGCGAGCATGTCCAGGTTCGCCGCCCGGCAGGCCGTCAGCACGATCGTCTGCAGGTCCCTGGGCAAACCCTCGAAGGCCTTCTGATTGATCAGACACTCGAGGTTCGAGCCGGGCTCCTGCCAGCCTGGGTAGTAGTAGTACTTCGCGGCCTTGTAGAGACCAAAGGCCAGATCGTTATAGGGTCCGACCCATTCCGCAGCATCGACCGCGCCGGACTGCAGGGAGGTGAAGATTTCGCCGCCGGGCAAGTACACGGGCGTGCCGCCGGCACGCCGCAGCACCTCGCCGCCCAGGCCGGGGATCCGCATCTTCAGGCCCTGGAGATCCTCGACCGAGTTGATCTCCTTGCGGAACCAGCCGCCCATCTGTACGCCGGTGTTGCCGGCCGCCGCGGGGATCAGCCCGAAGGGCGCATAGATCTCTCGCCACAGCTCCATCCCGCCGCCGTAATACAGCCAGCCGTTGATCTCATCGGCCGTCAATCCGAACGGCACGGCGGCAAAAAACTGGGCGGCCTCGGTCTTGCCCTTCCAGTAATAGGACGCGCCGTGACCGAGCTCGGCGGTCCCCTGCGAGACGGCATCGAAGACCTCGAATGCCGGCACCAGTTCCGTCGCGCCGTAGACCTTCACCGTCAGGCGGCCACCGCTCATCTCGCCGATCAGTTCCGCGAGATAATTGGCCGCGGTACCCAGGCCCGGGAAATTCTTGGGCCAGGTGGTCACCATCTTCCACTTCAGGGTTTTGCCTGTCTGCACCGCCGCCGCCTGCTCGGGCTGTTTGCCTTTACAGGCGCTCAGCAGGCTCACCGCGGCGGCCGCACCGACACCGGCCTTGTGCATGAAGTCACGACGTTTCATAAACCGACCCTCGAAGAAGACACTGGTTGATTCCGGAGACCCTTGCCGGACTGACTGCCAATCGGTGCGGATTGTACGCCTGCAAACCCGCGCCTTGAAAAAACCCCGCAAGCGGCAGCGGGCCGCCGCGCCTGCGCCGGGCGCGTCACCCTGACATGCGATTTGGCAAATTACTTGCTTTCTTCATTGCTTATGCCATTATATTCCGAAATTGCCTTCATAAAGTAAGCTAATGGATTCTTATAACAAGGCAATATGAAAGGGGGGCTGGCGCTCTTACACCGGTTCCGGTGCTCCCGACTACGGGATTTACTACACAGCGGTTTAGGACGTGAGCCATAAGGATTTGCAGGAAGCGGTACGACGCTTCAATTTCTGGATCGGTGTCGGGTTCGCCCTGACACCTGTGTTGGGATTCGGGAC
Organism: uncultured Gammaproteobacteria bacterium; assembly: GCA_963707015.1. GTDB lineage: Bacteria > Pseudomonadota > Gammaproteobacteria > Thiohalobacterales > Thiohalobacteraceae > CAVPOO01. Next base: position 372,056 of record CAVPOO010000015.1, on the reverse strand, counting down.
CGCCGTGCTGTTCGGTCTCATCGACATCCGCGACATTCAACGCGCCCTCGCATCCGGCATACTCCCGGGCTTTCTGATACTGCTGCTGACGTGGACCCTGGTCCACTTCCGCAGGTTTCTCGCGCCCCTGCTTGTCTGGGTCACTCGCCATCCCGAGGGTGTGGCGACCCCACCGCGACTCTACCGGCGCTTCTCCCGCTTCTCCCGGGACTACTGGGGACTGTTCCTGATCTATGCCCTGGCAACGCCGACCCTGTACTTCGCCTCGCTGCATCAGCCGCTGAGCGGAGCGACGCTGATTACCTTCACGCATCTGCTGATGGTCCAGGTCGGTGTCGCGATCCTCATGGGGATACCCGGCTACTTCATCGCCCTCGATCAGCTGGGTCGACTGGCCGGCAAGCTCGATCTGCAGAAGGTTCAGGTCAGTCTCAAGTCAAAGATGATGCTGCTGGGCGGCTGCCTGCCCCTGCTCGCCTATTCGATGCTGATGCACTACAGGTGGCTCGAGCGGGGCACGCTGCCCCTACAGTGGCTGACCTTGTGGTCGGCGCTGGCCTTCATCACCCTCGTTGTCACCTGGCTTTCGATCCGCAGCATGACGCAGGCGCTGCGCCCGGTTCAGGAAATGCTCGGACGCAGCGGGGCCTCGACCCACCACGACCTGGCCCGCCTGCACCCGGCATCCACGGATGAAATCGGCTGTCTCACCCAGACCCTCGCCAAACTGTTTCGCCGTCTCGGCGACCAGGAGTCGCATATGCGTGCTGTTGTAGATACTGCCGCTGAAGGCATCATCGTGCTGGACGGCGAAGGGAACATCGATACCTTCAACGCGGCTGCGGAGCAACTGTTCGGCTTTCTCGCCGCCGAGATGCGGGCCAAGCCACTCGGCTGGCTGCTGCCGAATCTGGTCGATGCCCACGGTCTGCCGCCGGTCATCGCCACGGAGATCGAAACGGTCGCCATCCACCGCAACGGCAGTGTGATTCAGGTGTCGGTGCGCGTCAGCGAGCTGCGCACCAGCAACCGGCGCATGTTCACCTGTCTGGTCGCCGACATCACCAAGCGCAAGTCCGCCGAAACCCAGCTGATGAGCGCCGAGGCCCGCTATCGCGATCTGGTGGAAACGGCGCACGACCTGGTCTGGAGCATGGATCCGCAGGGACACTGGATCTATCTCAACAGCGCCTGCCAGACGATCTATGGCTATGCGCCGGCGGAAATGCTGCACCGGCATGTCGATGAATTCCGCGCACCGGAATATGCGCAGAAATCCCAAGACATGTTCAGCACGCTGCTGCACGGCGGAGAACTGGTGCAATGCGAAACGGTGCACCTGGACCGCAACGGCAAGTACCATCACCTGAGCTTCAATGCCCGCGTGCATCGCGACGGCGATGGCACCATCACCCACATCAGCGGCACGGCGCGCGACATCTCCGAACAGAAGGCCTTCCAGGAACAGCTCACCTACCAGGCCGAGCACGACTCGCTGACCGGCATCTTCAATCGTCACTATTTCCAGGAGGAACTGGAACGCGCGGTCGCGCGGGTGGCACGCCGCGGTGCCCCGTGCGCACTGTTCTACATCGATCTCGACCAGTTCAAGTATGTCAATGACACCCTGGGCCATGCCGCCGGCGACAAACTGCTGATGGAGATCAGCCAGCTACTGCTGACCCATGTGCGCGAGGGCGATCTGCTGGCGCGTTTCGGCGGCGACGAATTCACGGTGCTCGTCTATGACGTGCAGCCCGGCGATGTGCCCACCATCGCGGATCATTTCCGGGTGCTGTTCGAAGAGTACAAGTTCATCTATGAGGCCAAGAGCTTCAACGTCACCTGCAGCATCGGCGGCGCCCTGATCGACATGAGTGTCGCCTCCGCCGACGAGGTCATGTCGCATGCGGATCTGAGCTGCAATGTGGCCAAGAAGCGCGGGCGCAACCGGGTGCATGTGTACAACCCCTCGGACAGCGACAAGGCCGGCATGGCGGAAGACATGGGCTGGGCGGCGCGGGTGCGCGAGATGCTGGAATGCGACCAGTTCCAGCTCGTCTATCAGCCGATAGCGGGGGTCAAGTCCGGGCGTGTGCGGGACTACGAGGTGCTGGTCCGCATGATGTGCGATGACGGCGAGATGATCCTGCCGGGCGGTTTCATGCCGGCCGCCGAACGCTTCGGCCTGATTCACAGTGTCGACCGCTGGGTCGTGCAGCGGGCGATTCGCCATCTGGCCACCCTGCACAACCAGGGCAACGACATCTGCTTTTCCATCAACCTCTCGGGCAAGGCCTTCGAAGACAAGTCACTGCTGCCGCTGATTCAGGATCAGCTCGACGAACTGTGCCTGAATCCCTCCTGCCTGACCTTCGAAATCACCGAAACCGCCGCCATCGGCAACCTGGCCGCGGCCGAGAAGTTCATCCATGCGCTCAAGGAGATCGGCTGCCAGTTCGCGCTGGATGATTTCGGATCCGGCTTCAGCTCCTTCACCTACCTCAAGCACCTGCCGGTCGACAAGCTCAAGATCGACGGATCCTTCGTCCAGGGCATGGCACAATCCAGTGTCGACCAGGCCATGGTGCAGTCGATGAACCAGATCGCCCACGCGCTCGGCAAGAAGACCATCGCCGAGTACGTCGAGAGCGAGGCGGTGCTGAAACTGTTGCGCAAGATCGGGGTCGATTATGCCCAGGGCAACTTCGTCGGCAAGCCGCGCGAGGCCCTGATCACCGCCGCCCTGCCGCCTTATGCCCTGGCGAGCGTCGCGGAGTCCTGAGCCGCAGACGGTTGAGGCAGTTTATCTGTAACGCCGCCCGCTGCAGCGATGAAGCGGACGCTGATCCAGCTCCGGGTTCGCTGTTTTCCCCGCGCACCACCAACGACCCCCGAACTGATCATTCGGTGTCTTTTTTGCGTGGATTCCGTGGCCATTCCCAAGATCGCCATAGTCCCGCCTGCCTGGGTACGAAGCTCAGCAAACTCAGGCAACCACTTCCAGATTCGCGTAGGCCACCACCAGCCACTTGGCGCCCTCGTGCGCAAAGTTGACCTGCACGCGGGCGTGAGCGCCCTGGCCCTCGAAATTCAGCACCACCCCCTCGCCGAATTTTGAATGCCGGACGTGCTGGCCGAAGCGATAGGCGCCGCCGGCATCGTCGTCGACCAGCGGTCGCGGCGTCAGCCGGGTCTGGCCGCCTTCCCCGCCGCCATTGCCCTGCGTCTGTATCACGGGCTGGAGCCGACGCTGGTACTGGTGACCGATTTGGTCCTGTTCGGTGTCGTGTTCGCCATCAACTCGGAGGTGTGAAAAACAGGCAGGGTGAACGAACGTGTGGCAGTCAAAGCCCAGGAAAAAAGGCGCCCGGTGCAGTCAGAGCTACGAGAACCGGTGTGGAAAGCAGCGCGAGACGGAATTACCGTTTACGCTGTCCAGCCATGACTCCACCGCAGCAAACTGAAACTCACCCTGTGCTGGTAGAACGACGAGGCGAAGGCAGCTTATGCATTTCGGAGCGGATTGAACCGTAAGATCATCGTCGCGGCAATGTCAGCCTGTGCTGCCACCCTGCTTTCAGATATCCTGGGAATGGTCGGTTACCTGCCAACTCAAATCGCTCAATCGGCATGATGATGCTCATCGCCTTCACCCGGCCCGGCCATCTTATCCATTTCCTTGTATTGATCTGCGGTTATATGCGGCAATTCTTCGAGAAAGGCCACCATCGCCCAGATCTCCTCGTCACTATGAGTCGGTCCCCAGGCGGGCATCCCGGTCATCTTTACGCCGTTTTTTATTACCCAAAACAGTTCCGCGGGTTGCCACTCTACCGCCGCCTCCTGGAGCCTAGGTGGCTCGGGCATCAAGCCTTTCTGGATTTCAGTCGAGTCGATGCCCGGCGCAAGATGGCAACCGACACACATCTCTCGGTAGTGTAGAAAACCTTCCCTGACCATCTGCTCACTATCCAAAGGAGGTGAAGTGATCCCCTTGGCGTGAAAGCGCACCGAATTGTCCATCGTGGTGCTCAAGACGAATTCCGTTACTGGATTGTGCGGATTTGTCGCAGCGACGTTAATGACGCCGGAAAACATAACGACCACACCGGCAATGAGCGCAATCACCACCAACCAGAGAAATCCTTTTATCGAGTTCAAATCTACCCCCTCGAGATAGCGAGTCCAGCATATTGCGCAGAGAAGAGTAAAAGCCTCTTGCCGTAAAGTCCACGATTATTGAACAGGCACCCATCTTTTCGCTATGCGTGCGGCGAAAGGCGCTGAAATCCGTCCACGATCTACGCAGAATGGCCAAACTGTCGCGTCAACCACCAGCTATCCAGGGAAGAAAAGCAGGCTGCTTGGGGCCAAACCACTCCGGTTAACCATCTCGGCCCGTGATCCACAAGCGGTCATCACCAAAAGCAGGAGAAAGACCCGCTTAGAGGTTTGCCCGCCAATCGGCTACATCTCCTCCTGCACGATACGCTCGACGCGCACCTTCTGTGCAATCGGGTAGACCGCGGAGTATAGGCGGAAAAAAACGCCTTTTTCCCAGTCGATCAAGTATCCGCAAGCCATCAGACCGCCGTCAACCCGCCCTTCGACGCGATGTCGGCCTGACTCGCCCCGACCACGCCAACACGTCAGCGGCTTCCGACTCATTGACCAGCAGTGCGGCGCTCTCGGCTCTGGCTCCTGCTCCGCCCTACCTCGTGCGTCCCTGCACTCGTCGGCCATGCGCCGGGCGCCGCAACTGGAACAAAAGCCCCGACATCAGCTGAAGGCGATCAGATGCTCGGCATGGCAGGTATCGCACCGCACCCGCAGGAAACCGTGATCGAGACGACCGCACTTGAGGTAGTCCTCGAATTCGCGCTCGACATACCCCGGCAAGGCCGCGCCCTGTGCCGCCAGCTGGGCCTTGAGGGAGGGATAGTATTCCTGGACAAGCTGATATAGGAGGGTGCACTCCGGGCGATGGCGCTCGTAGACAGCCGCGCCGACACCCGAACTGGCGTCCCAGCCGGCAACGGCAACATGATCGCATCCTTGCGAGGTCGTCCTGAAGCTCAGTCTAGTAGGCTGAGGCGTTACAGTATTCTGAGGTTATGTACCGTCGGCGCGGTCAGCTAATGAGTTGATCTTTAACCACTCCCATCGAACTGATCATTAGCTGTTTTTTTTCCGCGGGTTCCGTGGATTCCGTGGCCATTCCCAAAATCGCCACAGCCCCCGCCCCCCTGGTACCGAACCCGGCAAGCTCAGGCAACCACCTCCAGATTCGCGTAGGCCACCACCAGCCACTTGGCTCCCTCGTGCGCAAAGTTGACCTGCACGCGGGCATGCGCGCCCTGCCCCTCGAAATTCAGCACCACGCCCTCGCCGAATTTTGAATGCCGCACCTGCTGGCCGAGGCGATAGGCGCCGCCGGCATCGGGGTCAACGAGGGGCCGTGGCGCCGGGCGGGTCTGGCCGTACAGCGGACGGCTGATACCGACCCTCGGCCGGAGTTCCTCGATCAGCTCGCCCGGGATCTCGCGCAGGAAACGCGAGGGCAAGGCATAGGACTCGGAGCCGTGCAGGCGCCGGCTCTCGGCGCAGGTCAGCACCAGCTCGGAACGCGCACGGGTCATGCCGACATAGCACAGCCGGCGCTCTTCCTCCAGGCGGCCCGGCTCTTCCAGCGACATCGAATGCGGGAACAGCCCCTCTTCCAGGCCGCACAGGAACACCAGGCGAAACTCCAGGCCCTTGGCCGAGTGCAGCGTCATCAGCTGCACGCAGTCCTCCCAGGCACTCGCCTGACCCTCGCCGGCCTCCAGCGCGGCATGCGAGAGGAAGGCCGACAGCGGATCCATGTCCACTTCATCGCCGCCGACGTCGAACTGGCCCGCCGCATTGACCAGTTCCTGCAGGTTCTCGATGCGCGCCTGGCCCTTCTCGCCCGCTTCCTTCTGGTAATGCGGCACGAGCGCGCTCGCCGCCAGGACGTGCTCCATCTGCTCGACCAGCGGCAGGCCGTCGACCGCGCGGGTGCAGTCATCGATCAGTTCGAGAAAATTGCCCAGCGCCTTGGCGGCGCGTGCATTGACGCGCTTCTCATCGATCACCGCCCGGGTCGACGCCCACAACGACTGGCTGTGCTGCCGGGCATAGTCGCGCACCGCCGCCACCGTGCGCTCGCCGATGCCGCGCGGCGGCTGATTCACGATCCGTTCAAAGGCGGCATCGTCCTGGCGGTTGGCGATCAGCCGCAGATAACCCAGCGCATCCTTGATCTCCGCGCGCTCGAAGAAGCGCAGCCCGCCATAGACGCGGTAGGGGGTCCCCTGCTGCAGCAACTGCTCCTCGAAGACACGCGACTGGGCGTTGGAGCGGTACAGCACCGCGCACTCGCTGGCAGGCTCACCGGACGCGATCCAGTCCTGGATGCGGCCGACCACAAAGCGCGCCTCATCGTACTCGTTGAAGGCCGAATACCACTGCACAGGCTTGCCCTCCTCGCCTTCGGTCCAGAGGTTCTTGCCCATGCGCCCGGCATTGTTGGCGATCAGTGCATTGGCCGCGGCGAGGATATTGCCCGTGGAACGGTAGTTCTGCTCCAGCCGCGAGACCTGCGCGCCCGGGAAGTCATCGCGAAAGCGCTGGATGTTTTCGATCCGCGCACCGCGCCAGCCATAGATCGACTGATCATCATCGCCCACCGCGAACACATTGCCGCTCTGCCCGGCCAGCAGCCGCAGCCAGGCATACTGAATGGTATTGGTGTCCTGAAATTCATCGACCAGGATATTGCCGAAACGCTGCTGATAGTGACGCAGGAGGTGCGGGTGCTGCAGCCACAGCTCATGCGCGCGCAGCAGCAGCTCGGCGAAATCCACCAGCCCGGCGCGCTGGCAGAGCTCCTCGTAGGCCTGGTAGATCTGCAGCTGGCGGCGCAGATAGGGATCATCATGGTGCTCGATGTGCTGCGGGCGCAGCCCCTCGTCCTTGCGCCCGTTGATGTACCACTGGAGCTGGCGGGGCGGCCACTTCGCCTCGTCGAGGTCGAGCGCGCGCAGCACCCGCCGGATCAGCCGGTACTGGTCGTCGGAATCCAGGATCTGGAAGGTCTGCGGCAGCCCCGCGTCCTGCCAGTGCGCGCGCAGCAGGCGATGCGCCAGGCCATGGAAGGTCCCGACCCACATGCCGGCGGCCGGCATGTGCAGGAGCTGCTCGGTACGCGCCCGCATCTCGGCGGCCGCCTTGTTGGTGAAGGTCACCGCCAGAATGGCGTGCGGCGAGACACCCTCGACCTGCACCAGCCAGGCGATGCGGTGCACCAGCACCCGCGTCTTGCCGCTGCCGGCACCGGCCAGCACCAGGCGCGGACCGGCCGGCGCCGTCACTGCCTCGCGCTGGGCGTCGTTCAAAGGATCGAGTATGTGTGAAACGTCCATGGCGGCATTCTAACAAATCGCAGCGCCGCCCGGCCGAGTCGCGGTCGAGCCGGCTGCGCACCCCGCGGCCACCGCAGCGGAAGGGGGGAATATCGTTTCCCTCCCCCTCGAAGGGGGGTGAGGCGGATATCGGCGAACATCCGGTGAATGTTCGCCCCGCCGAACGCCCGTGCGCTGTGCGTGCGGGCTGGACGGGTCATAGGGGGTGTTTGAAGAAAGGCTCGTTATCACCTTAGCTGCGCGATCAGCCCAGCGCTGCCCTCCAGCATGGACAGCAACTGATTCACCTCCGTCCGGCTGAGCACCACAGGCAGCCGCTTCGGCCGTTTGGCGCGCACCACATCCTCCAGCCACGCCAGTTTGCGGTCCAGAACCTGCTTGTAGAGAAACAGCATGGCAGACAGGGCCTGGTTCTGTGTTGAAGCCGATACCTGCCGGTCAACGGCCAGATGCGTCAGGAAAGCGGTAACCTCCCCCTCAGCCAGCTCGTCCGGGTGGCGTTTATGATTGAACAGGATAAAACGCTTGATCCAGTGTACGTAGGCATCCTCGGTACGGCGGCTGTAGTGACGCAACCGGATTGCCGCGCGCACCTGATCCCTCAGGCGGGGTGCAGACATGAGAGCCTCCTTGCTCCATTTCGATTTTGGTGTAGGCTCCCTATTGGGAACCCAAGGCGCTGATTCCATTCAGCGCGGGAAACATTATGGAGCCCAGATACGCCGTTGTAAACGGAGCATTTCGGCTCCCCACTAATAGTTAGGTTTCATGAGAGGGGGAAGCATTGCCGATTGATCCGCACGAATATGATCGGAACGAAGCATGGCTCCTGTTTCGGCTGAATGATGCTCCGGTCCGTACTGAGTCGGATGGTGATTTCAACGTGATGGCCATAATGGATGTAGGAACGGGCCTGATACTCGGGATGGAGTTCGTTGGGGTACTGGAAGAAGAACTATCCGAGTTTGAATCTAGAAAATTGTTGGCCTCAGCCGAATCGGAGGCAGGCGGGAGGCCGCGGCAGCTTCTTGTGGATTCCGAGCAAAAAGTGGATCAACTGATCGGAGCGGCTAGTGCGATGGGGTTAAAGGTAATCCCGGAGTCCGGAAGCAATCTCAATCCCATAACTCAGGAGGCGCGAGAGGGGTTTGCGGCTCATGTTTCTGGAGCCAAGCGGCAATGAAACCTAATCGGATAGCCGGGGGTTTTTCTCCCCCAGCCTCCACAACACCCCGCATGCGGGTCCGCACGCACGGGGCGTTTCCTCCGGAGCCAAAGGACCACCATAGGATGGGATGGCGACCTTCAACGCTGGCTACGTTACGAATCGCCAAGGCCGTTTCACCCGGTCGGGTGTATTACGGCCGTTGAGACTCGCCCGTCTCTCTCGTTGCCGAAAGTTCAGGCCTTCACCGTGTCCCACCCATTACGGTGGGCGTTTGGCTACTATGCCGTCTGCTGACTTCTGTCCCATCACACCAGGCGTTACCGCAAGGCGCGCTGTCCGAGTCGCTGTAGGGTCCGGTGGCGATTCCAGCACTTTCGTGCTGGCCCTCAGGCCGGCTCCCATGGCAACCACAGCCCCCTTAGGGTTCGATGGTGATTCCGGCCCTTTCGGACCGGCCCTCAGTTCGACTCCCATAGAGTCACGGACCGCAAGTGAGACAGATCTCCCCGGATAAGAACATGAACTTTCCGTGCACAACCGCCGCATTTACCCTATCCCCTGTACCTGGCGGGCTTCGTCATCTTGTGCTGACTCACCCGGGGACCAAGCCTTCTATACGGTTTCTGTCCGTCGGCTCGCACTTTCGCCTAAAGCGCCTACCGTTGGTGCGCTCAGGCTTCCTCCAGACATCCCCTCGCGGGTTTGCCCTTGCCGTCGGCTAGTAGTTATAGTCTTCCCAATTATGGGAATTACAGGTACTCCTACAGGGGACCTTCACCCCATCAGTTCATGCCCATGCCGGGCGTACACAAGGCAATTTCACTCGGACGCCCTAAAGCGCCGCTCGTTCCTCGCTCTGCTTTTCGGCGCCGGTGAATTACGACGTTAGAGTTTAGGAAATGACATATCGGCGCAAAAAGAAAAAGCGCGTTCGCAAAGTCGAGACAATTGAAGCAGAGATCAATGCTCACGAAGAGCGTTACAGAAAACATCTTCTTTGGAAAGATAGGAATGAGCGTTTTTCAGAGCGCAGGAAATATTACTGCGCTGCAATCGAAGAGCAAATATCTCAGTTAAGAGATTCAGAAGGCAGTTATAGGAAGATGCTTGGTTTGCTGCGAACGCGAGAATTGACAGCGAAAGCAGCGCAGGAACTTAGTAAACTCGAAATGCAATTGTCGGAGGCGGAGAAAAAGGCGCTTATTGATGTCCCGATGCTCGATTTCCCCTATGAGCAACATCCGAACACTAGGTGTATGTATTCAGACTGGAAAATGATTCCAGTCTATCTACAACGCGAATTGGCGCAGGCAAAGGAAAAAGAATCTAAAAAGGAAAAGCAGAGAGCAATAAAGGCCAGGGTCGCTAAAGCAGACGAGAAAACAAGGGTGCTTGCGGCATCTGTGAAGCTACGATTGCCACAAGATCACCTATACCCATATTGTGGAAAAGATCTTGGTGATAGTCCTCATGCGGACCATATTTATCCGGTATCTCGTGGTGGCTTATCTACTTCTGTAAATATGGTATATGTCTGCACTGATTGTAATGCTAAGAAGAGAGACAAGACATTAAGAATGTTTATTGAAGAATTCGAATTGGATCGAATTCGTATAGAAGAGAGGCTGAGTGAACTTGGTAAAGAATTCTGAAAAAGCTCTAACGAATGAGGCGCAAGATCGACTCCCTGGTGGGCAAGGCCGTTTACAATCGGCGCATCGCCACGGTAGAGCCGGTTTTCGGCCACCTGCGCAACATTGGACTCGATCGATTTACACTCCGAGGCAAGGAGAAGGTCGATACGCAGTGGAAGCTGTACTGCATCGTGCACAACCTGCTGAAGATCCACCGATATGGAGAGGCATTTGGGTGAAAGTGAAGTCCAAAGGAACGACTGCCAAACCACAGGACGCAATGACAGCGATTAACCGAGCCACAGAAAACTAACCACCCAATGAACCGCCTGCTCATAGTCAATGCAAAGATGCGTATTCCTGAGTGGCTTTTTCTACATGCTCGTTAGGCGAGACAAATGGAAGGGAATCTGTCCTGATGCCTACTATACTGAGAGTTGGAGCTTATCGGTTCTTTTTCTATGCCGGTGACCGTGATGAACCACAACATGTGCATGCCGAGCGTGACGATAAGATTGCAAAGTTTTGCCTAGACCCAGTTCGGTTACAGCGAAGTGGCGGCTTTAATCGCACGGATATCGGGCGGATTCATAGAATTATTGAAGATCACCGATCAGAGCTAGTGGAGGCTTGGAATGACTACTTCGGCCATTGAATTTGAAATTCCTGACGCTGTGGATGTTTCGGTTACCGAAGATACCCTAAGTGTTGAATTAAGTGATGGGCGCACGATCTCGGTACCACTTGAATGGTATCCGCGACTCGTTCACGGCACTCCGGAGGAGCGAAACAAGTGGCGCGTTATAGGGCGAGGTCAGGGCATTCACTGGGAAGAACTCGATGAAGATATCAGTGTAGAAGGTCTGCTTGCCGGGAAACCTTCTGGCGAAAGCCAGGCTTCGTTTAAGAAATGGTTAGCTGAGCGTGAGTCTCGCCTAACGCCATGAAGTCGGACAAGTTCTCCGCTTGCTTCGCAAGCTCCGAACTTGCCGCTTATGGCGGGCGTTATGTGCCTTGTGAAAGAGGTGATGAAACATGAGTACTGCTAAAGAAGATGTTAAGGCGCTTTTGGACAAGCTTCCCGACGACTGCTCGTTGGAGGATATCCAGTATCACCTATACGTCGTCGAAAAGATCCGCAGAGGAATCGAGCGCGCTGAGACGGAGACGGTGTTAAGTCAGGATGATGTAGAAAGGAATTTTAGCAAGTGGACCTCGAAGTAAAATGGTCGCCGGAAGCCTCAGAGGACCTTGAATCGATCGCAGAATATATTGCCAGAGATTCCGAGTACTATGCGCGTGCTGTGGTCACCGAAATTTATCAGTGTCTCGTAGTTCACTGAATCCCCCCAGGTCGGTCGCGTTGTTCCTGAGATTGGCGACGAGCACATAAGAGAGCGGTTCATTTATAGCTATCGTCTCTGGTATATCGGATCGAGCCTAAGCGAATCCTGATCGTGGCAGTCATACACGGCAAGCGGCTCTTGGAAAATGTTTCAGAACGTTTTGAGTAACACACTAGACAAGCCCATCGAGCATCGACGGGCTCGTTCGTCGGCCGCGGCTCATGGGCACCGTTAGAGGGCTCTATTGTGGGCAGAAAAGCAATAAAGACCGAAACCAAACAACTCGTCCTAAGTGAGGCGGGTTACCGCTGCGGCAACCCAGCATGTCGAACACCGTTAACCTTAGAGGTGCACCATCTTGACTATGTGTCAGAGGGTGGTAAGGATACACTGGACAACCTTCTTCCACTTTGCCCGAATTGCCATGCATTACATCATCAGAGACATATTCCAACGGAGTGGCTAAGAACATGGAAGTCCGTATTGCTAAGCCTTAACGAAGGCTTTGATCGTCATGCTATCGATATCTTACTTGCACTCGATGAACTAAACGAGATTGCCATAAGCGGTGATGGAATGTTGCACATTCCTGGTTTACTAGTGTCACATCTTGTTGAGGTCAAAGTTCGGGTTATTGGATCCGCTCGTACCTCGGGAGTAGATAGCTTCAAGCTTGCCCTGACTGACAAAGGAAAGCGATTTATCGCTAACTGGAAAGCTGGCGATCAATTCGCAGCTATAACAAGTGGATCGCCCTCTAGCGATTCAGCCCAGCCGACGCGATAAACCGCACGGCTAGCTTCAACCGTCAGGCGTGGCTAATAAGCCGTAGCAGACTCAATTTCGTCTCCAATGGACTATGGTGAAGGCGAATATCGATACCGCATCAGGATTGATTGCCTGCGTAGATTTAGCGATTATCTACGACGTAAGTGGAACGGCGACCAGATATTTTCATTTTATCGCGGATTAACGTGCGTAACTCGCTGGTTGGCGGACATTGAGATTTTACTATTGCCTAAATCCTGACAATTCAATACATAGAATAGTCTAGAGCAGGAGCACATTATGGCTGGTGGTTGGACCCGTGATGGGGCTGTGCAAGATCAAATAGACGCCAGTATAGAAGACGCGGTAAAGCTGGCCAGGAGTCGATTGCCGGGCGGTGGAGGCTTAACTCATTGTGAGGAATGCGATACCGTTATTCCAGAGGCTCGCCGAAAAGCAATCCCCGGAGTTCGCATATGTGTCAGTTGCCAGGCAGAACGCGAAAAACACCAGACGACTCCGAGTGGTTTCAATCGACGCGGCAGCAAAGACAGTCAGTTGAGGTAACCGGTTGTTTTCGATTACTAGATTATGTGTCCACGCCGAACAGGCAGCTCGAGGGTCGACGCGCCTAGACTGCAGCCTTATGCCGCTAACTGTATAGAGGGAGCAATGTGATGATCGAGAAGGGAGAAAAGATACATATTATGTATAGGGCGCTTTACGAGAATTCGACCAGGCGTCATTTCTTGGGTGAGGTACAGGCGGCAGAAGGTCCTGTATGTCGTCTTGAAGGCTTCGTATTTGTATATGATCGAAAGACAACAGAATTTATACGAAAGCCAGAAAAGCGCATAACAATAATTGACATATCGGAGAGCGGTTACATCGCGAATATTATCGATCAGGAAGTAAATCTAGACAATGTCACTTACAAATATGCGCAAGGTGTTGGGCTAATTGCAACTGACAGTAAAGGATTTTCGCTAAATATTAACGAGTTCGGAGCAAAAAATTAACGAATATGGATCCGCATAACAAGCCAATAAGCTGCGCGCCTACGGCGCCGGACGCCGGCTCCGCAGCCGTCCGGCTATGAACGGCGTTAGGCGTCACGATGCATCCATCAGCGCACCCGTAACCCAACTCCCACCGAACGACGAATCGACAGGCCAATTGATCATGCCCACAGGCACCATCCGACTTCACCGCGTGCTCCGTGCGAATCCGGAGCGCGTCTATCGGGCTTTCTTAGATGCCGACGCAATGGCCAAGTGGCTTCCGCCATACGGTTTCACCTGCACGGTGCACCACATGGATGCCAACGTTGGCGGCACCTACAAGATGTCGTTCACGAACTTCGCGACAGGCCACGCTCACTCCTTTGGCGGCGAGTATCGTGACCTCGTGCCATTCGAAACAATTCGCTATACCGACAGGTTCGACGATCCGAACCTGCCCGGAGAGATGCAGACGACGGTGACCCTGAAGCAAGTGGCGAGCGGAACTGAGCTCAACGTCGTGCAAGAAGGGCTGCCTGAAGCCATTCCGCTCGAGATGTGCTATCTCGGCTGGCAAGAGTCGCTCGCACAACTTGCGAAACTCGTCGAGCCCGAGATTCCGGGGTAACGAGCTGCCGCCTGACCCTTGGTTCCAGCGCACTGCCTTCCGCAGCCGCTGCACTCAACCGTTCGCGGCAATCTTATTTTCGTCGTACATTGAGGTTTATCACTAAGCACACTTTATGCGCATGCAGGCACCTGCGGTGAATTCGCAAGCCGACTGCCTCCCCTTGGGTAGGAGAGCAAACTTCGTAGTCGCTGGGCTCATGATCCTGTCCGTGTTTTTCACAGGATGCACCGAAACGACGTCTCCAGAGATTGCAGGCCGTTCAACGTGCGATGAACCGCTCGGCAGGATATCTTGCGAGGCGTGTTGACGACGATGGCATGTTCGAATATCGCACCAACATGGATCCCACTATTGAGGTGACGGAGCGATACAACATCTTACGTCACGCTGGCACCCTGTACGCGATGTCCACCTATTATCTGTTGCAGCCTGATGACGACATGCGGTCTGCAATAGAACGAGCAGGCAGCTACCTGCGAGATGAGTCTATACATCCAGTTCCGGGCGAGGATGCAATGCTTGCCGTCTGGTCAGAACCTGAAGTCAATCGAAGCGGCGAACCACTCAGGGCAAAACTCGGTGGTACCGGCCTTGGTCTGGTGGCTTTATTGAGTATAGAGAAGCTCCACCCTGGATTCACACCCCTGTCTGATCTTCAAGCACTTGGCCGATTCATCGTCTTTATGCAGAAAGGCGATGGGAGTTTCTATTCCAAGTACATTCCTTCGATGGGAGGGCGCTGGGATGAGTGGCAATCACTCTATTACCCGGGTGAAGCCGCATTGGGCTTGCTCATGCTTTACGAAAAGGATCCCTCAGACGTCTGGATCGAGTCGGCCGCCGACGCGCTGGCGTATTTGGCTCGCAGTCGCAAGAATAGCACTGATATACCTGCTGACCATTGGGCGCTGTTGGCGACTGAAAAGATGCTGTCGCTTGAGAATACTGATGAGCTGCCTGTCTCAAGGGAATTGCTGATAAACCATGCAATCCAGATTAGTGACGCGATGCTTCAACATCAAATCGAGGATCCTGAACGACCCGAGTATGCTGGGGGATTTTCAGAGGATGGGAGAACGGTTCCTACAGCGACACATTTGGAAGGCCTGCAGGCGGCGCTTAATGTTCTGCCGCTCGACCATGAGAACCGGAAGCACATCAATACCGCTGTGGCGCGTGGATTATCCTTCTTGCTCCGGGCACAGATAAGTGAAGGAGAATTCATCGGAGGATTCCCCAGGGCGGCAGGGAAAATAGACCGCGATATTGCAGATACAGACGAGTTCAATCGTCGTGCAAGTGAAGTACGGATTGACTACGTACAACACGCTTTGAGTGCGATGATCCAATATGTCAATCTGCTGAATGCCAGGAAATAGGGAGTATCTGTACTAATGAACTACAAATCCTCAATACGCTTGCTCGGTTTGCCGCTGGTTCACGTCGCGATCGGGCCGCCTGAGGGCTCGTCTGGCGTTCGCGGAATTGCCAAAGGCTGGATTGCTATCGGCGATATTGCCTTCGGTGTCGTCTTTGCGCTGGGCGGGCTTGCCGTTGGCGGGGTTAGTGTGGGTGGTCTGTCCGTCGGGGTCTTGGCACTTGCCGGCCTTTCGGCAGGCATTTGGTCAGTTGGGGGCCTCGCGCTGGGTGTGTTTGCTCTTGGTGGTGGTGCAATCGCCGTATGGGCTGCCAACGGAGGCTTGGCTGTTGCGAGTGAATACTCTCTCGGAGGTGTCGCCATAGGTTCCCATGCCAATACTGACGCTGCCCGGGCTTACTTCGAGTCCAGTTGGTTTTTCAGTGTTGCCTCATTGCTCGCGCGCCATTCGCGCTGGTTGCTGGTGCTCGCGGTCATTGTTCCCATCATTACGTTCGTCGTCAAACGCCGAGGCAAGCGTGCCGCCTGACAGGGCAATGAACGTCGCGCTTTCGGCGCCGGACAGCGTACACGCGGAATCGCTCTGTTTCGGCTGCCGGTTACTGAGTCATTATGCGCCAATAATGAGTAGCGAAGAATGAAACCACGAATCAGCATGATTACCCTGGGTGTTCGCGATCTCGCGACTTCAGTGAAATTCTATGAAGAAGGGCTCGGTTTCCCTCGGATGGACTCACCACCGGAAGTGGCATTCTTTACGCTCACCGGCACGTGGCTGGGCTTGTACGGCCGTGACGCTTTGGCAGCAGACGCTACGGTGCCGTCCAAAGGTAGCGGGTTTGAGTCTTTTGCGCTTGCTCACAACGTCCAATCGGAGGCGGAAGTGGATGAGGTCGTGGGCCATGCTGTTGAAGTCGGCGCAACTCTTGTAAAAATACCGGAAAAGGCGTTTTGGGGAGGGTATAGCGGCTACTTCAAAGACCCGGACGGCCACCTGTGGGAGGTGGCGTACAACCCGCATTTCTGGGTTGGGCCGAGTGATGATGGCGCATAACAATGCGCGTAGGCCGTTTTTTTAAGAGAAACGGGCGTTGAGGACTGATACCCCTGGCAAGGCATGCAATGCGCTCGCTACGCTGGCTTCCGCCCCTGAATGCAGCCGTATGCCTGGGGACTGAACGTGCCATTTACTCCCTTCCACATGGGACCGGGCTTATTGGTGAAGGCCCTTCTCCAAGGAAGCTTTTCGCTCATGGTCTTTGGCTGGGCGCAAATCATTATGGACGTCCAACCCCTAGTCGTGCTGCTCACTGGTGAGGGGCACGTGCATGGCTTTTCGCACACCTACGTTGGCGCGACTGTCATCGGCGTTGGTTCCGCATTAACGGGAAAGTACGCAGCCGAGTGGGGGCTTCGCCTCATTGGTCAGGACCGCTACTTACCCATCCGTTGGCCGGTCGCAATGATCAGCGCTTTCATTGGTTCGTTCAGTCATGTGCTACTTGACAGCGTGATGCACGCCGATATTGAGCCATTTGCACCTTTCATGCTAAACAACCCGCTTCTCGGCTTCCTGTCTGTTGAGGCGCTACATGAATTCTGTCTCTACAGTGGCCTTCTTGGTGTCGGGCTGTATTTTGGCGTTGCGCATTGGCTCAGCCGGCATAACCCATCGTTCAAGGGGGACACGCTGAAGCGCGCCCCTTAGTTCAGACTTTGGCGCCCAACACCTGTGTGGGCACACGACGGCATAAACATTGCTAAGGAGATGCCAATGCTGGTCAATAAAGCAGCAAATCGTGAATGGATTGCGACTGAGTATGCCGGCATTGAGCGTAGCCTTTTCCGACGTAACGATGAGGGTGGTCGTTCTTCGGTTGTCCGCCTGACAGATGGGTCCAGGTTCCCACGCCACGCGCATTATGGAAGCGAAGAAGTCCTTGTGCTCTCCGGAACGGTGATCATTGGTGGCGTTGAGTTGAGCCAGGGCGACTACCTCTTCACGCAAGCTGGCGAGGAGCACGACGTAGTCGCGTTATCGGATGCGGTCATCTTCGTCTCTTCGGAGAAGAGCACGCCGGTAGTCGAGTAGGGTTGCCATGGGGCTGCGGCGTGGTTTGCCGACCAAGGACTCGATACGAGAGCAGCGGACCTCGGGGGCTCGCGGGCTCACTGCCCTCCGCGCTTCGCGCTCCAGCGCGGGTTACTTCTGCTGTTATGTTACAAGAGGAGAATGACCTTTGACCGAAACAAGGAATATCGCCTTACTGATCGATGCAGATAATTCTCCGGCACGGTCGGTACAGAAGATCTTTTCTGAATTGGCGCGTCATGGGAAAGTGAATATTCGAAAAGCATATGGCAATTGGACGTCCAGCAATCTGAAGGGCTGGGAAGCGGTACTCCAGGACCATGCCATTCAGCCAATTCAGCAGTACGACCTTACCAAAGGTAAGAACGCGACTGATATCGCTATTGCTATCGATGCGATGGATATTCTTTACACAAAGCAGGTAGATGCTTTTTGTATTGTGTCTTCAGATTGCGACTTTACCCCTTTGGCCACACGCATCCTATCCGAGGGCCGGTCGGTTATTGGCTTTGGAGAAAGAAAAACGCCTGCTGTTTTTGTCAATGCATGCTCTACCTTTCTCTTTCTTGATGATGAGGCGGAAAAGAATATCCCGAAACAGAAAACGAAGGTGCTGAGAGGTGATACGAAGTTGATGAATCTGTTGCGGGACGCTATCTCCAACACAGAGAACGAAGACGGTTGGGCGAAACTATCGAAAATTGGTGCACATATTTCGAATCATGCATCCTTTGATCCCCGAAACTACGGTTATTCGCGCCTTAGTGATTTAGTCGATGCAATTGGCCTGTTCGAACTGAGGCGAGATGAGAGAATGCACTTCGAGGTCAGGGATGGCAGAAGCAAACAGAACAATGTCATTACCGCAGACAGCTGAAAGCGCCGCTGCGTTCTGCTTTCAGCTGCCGGTCCTGTCTGTCGTTAGGCGACCGCATTTCAGGGACTTACGGGAATGCTTATGCATTTCAGGTCGGGGATCTGGCCCCTTGTTTTCGCAACAGCGGTGCTCTAGTCGCTTGCTCCGATCAGTTCCGGGAGCCGCCGGCTCCTGGCTCGGTAATGGCCGAGCGTTTGAGTCCCGACAACAGCCTTCTGGCACGCGCGGTAGCGACCGAGGTCAAAGGGACCTACACTCTTGGGGTTGGCAATAGCCGAGAGGGCAAGGTGTTCGCGAAACGCATCATTACCCATGAAGATCAAAAAATACTTTCTGATTTTTGCGTTTGTTGCAGTCTCCATTATTGCGTTGCTGTATGGCGTTTCGCCCCAATGGTTCGCGCGGACCTTTCTGGATGTGCCGGAGATAGCACTGGATTTTGCACATATCCTCAGGGCAGTGATGTGTCTCTATCTCGCGCTGGGGTTGTTTTGGCTATTTGCTGCATTTAGCGATAAATATCGAAATACTGCCGTGTTTACGACCATGCTTTTTGCTGGGGGTCTCGTAATCGGCAGGATCATCAGTTTATTTGCCGATGGTCAGCCGTCGCCAATCCTGGTGCTGTACATTGCCATGGAGTTTATGCTTGTTCCTGTTGCCTGGTGGATCTTCAGACTTCCAGAGTGATCGCGGGGATGCGACGGGTGTTTCTGGCGCCTGCGTATGCGGTACGTTCGTAACCGCTGCGGCTCGTGGCGGCCTGACAATCGCGCTGAGCTGGCCTCGATGACGCTGACCGCCCCCTCGGCAGCTCACACAAAGCGCTGAAAACGATAACAGGAGTAGTGCACGGCGATGAACGAGGCAGAGATTGAACAGCTCAGGCAAGACCTGCTTCGTCTGCGATCAGAGCTTCAGGAACGGGAGGAAGCAACCCGGGATGCGGATGAGCCCGTGGAACTTGATCAGGCGAGAGTTGGCAGGCTTTCTCGCATGGATGCCATGCAGGCACAGCAAATGGCGCTGGAAGCTGCCAGGCGACGTCAGCATCAGCGCTTGAGGGTCGAGGGTGCCTTGCGTCGCATTGAATCGGGCGAGTATGGCTACTGCTTTGTCTGCGGTGAAGCGATAGACGTTCGCCGGCTTTCAGTCGACCCAACGAATACGCGCTGCATGGAATGCGTCGGCAAGTAAAGTGGCAGATCGCTTCCAAAACGGCAGATTAACTCAGCTCGGAATGGAATGGCACGTAATCAAGTCGACATGTAGGGTAAGTTAGCGTTTTTTGCGTTAACCACCAGGCGTTGCGAAGCAACTCCCGGAGGAGGAGAATATTTTGATGGTCTTAGCGCGAGAGGGCCTGGAACGCTTACGCGAGGGAAACCGCCGGTTTGTAGCCGGGCTACGGGGCGACGCCATGCTCACGAGCCGGATGCGCCGTAACGAGTTGGTGGCAGGGCAGGAGCCGTTCGCCATCATTCTCGGATGTTCGGACTCGCGGGTGCCGGCGGAGATCGTCTTTGACCAGGGTCTGGGGGATTTGTTTGTCATTCGGGTTGCCGGCAACGTCGTTGCCCCGTCTCAGATCGGCAGCGTCGAGTTCGCGGCGGAGCGGTTTGGCACGCGACTCGTGGTGGTCCTGGGTCACTCCCTGTGCGGAGCCATTCTGGCCACGCTGGAAGAACTTGGGCGTCCGACCGAAGACCAGTCACCGAACCTGCGTTCGATCGTTAACCGCATCCGGCCATCCGTGGAAATGTTGCTGGCGACCGAGCTCCGGCACGACCCGGAGGCCCTCCTGCAGCACGCCGTTCGGGCCAACATCCGCGCCTCCGCCAACCATCTGCGATACGGGTCGGCGGTCCTTGAGCAACTGATTGAGACAGAGGGACTCCTCGTGGTAGGCGCCGAGTATTCGCTGGAGACCGGGGTCGTTGAGTTTTTTGACGGCGTGCCGGACTCCGGCGGACCCGATCGTTAGGGGTCCGCGGTATCAGCGTCGCGAGCAAGTCCATGTCGAATCAACCGAGTTATTCTCCGGAGCGCCTGTTACGCACGTACTTCCACGCCAAGGACGAGAACCGACCCCACCTGATGTCCCAGGTGTTCAGTGAATCGGCAACCCTGGAAATGGTTGTCAAGACCGGAACGATCTCGTTTCCTCCCGTCTCGCACGGCGTCGCCGCGATCACCGAAGTCCTAAGTCGGGGCTTTGCGCAGACCTACGAGAACATCTACTCCTTCTACCTTCAACACCCGTCGGCCAGCGCGTCGAGCTTCTCTTGTGACTGGATGGTGGGCATGTCTGAAAAGGCTGACGGTGCCGTCCGCGTCGGCTGCGGCCGGTACGACTGGAGCTTTCAGCAACAGGCACCCTTCCTGGTCGAGCGACTCCTCATCACGATCGAGGTCATGCAGGTGCTGCCGCCTCGTGACCTCGAGTGCATCATGGGGTGGCTGACCGCACTGCCGTATCCCTGGTGCTCTGCGAGCGCTGCTATTGGCTCGGCACCCTCTCTCCGTGTGCTGGAACCGGTACTTCAGTACGTCGGTCGCCGCACGCAAGATGCCTGAGCCGAATGGCACTTAACTCAAGTCGAAGTGCAGTGTGCGTTAGCGTTTTTTGCGTAACCCACCAGGCGGTGCGAAGCAACACGATGAATATTTTATGGGCGCCTGCCGGCACGTCCGGTGGGTTACGGCACCAACGGCGCGCCTGACCCACGCTACATTGATTAGGGCTCCGCCTGAGTAAGTGCCATTCGTGCCTGACCCCGGCATCAAGGGGACGTCCAGGCCCGGTATGGGTACAATGGTAACGCCTGACGCGCTCGAACCGATGCCGGAAAGCCTGGCTGGCGCCTCCGGCGGTAGCGTGCGGCGCGGCGCGGCGCAGCTCGAAACGCCAGGCGGCAAGGAAAACAGGTAATGGCGCTATTCAGGAAGACAACGCAGGTAAGGCCGGAAACCTTCATTGAGCAGGAATCGGCTAAGGCGCTGGGTGAGAAGTCCGAGCAGTTAGGGGGATTGTTTTCCGCCTGTAAGGTCCAGGTTCGCAGTTCAAAGGAAGTGGCAATGCTTTCCGGGTTTATGCCGCTTCTCGCCATGAGCCTCGCACGCCTGGACGCAGGTATCCAGCGTGGTTATGCCACCGCCTTCGGGCAGAAGATGGAGGCCGCCTACGGTAATCCCGCAGCGGGGCAGTTCCAGGAGAGAACCCTTGAGTATTTGTCGGCATTTGGCAAAGATATATCTGAAGGACACGGGGATAAATTCCCTTCCCTGATGTCTGCCGCGTTGAACAACATCTGCGGAACCAGTGACGAAACCGTCGGTCTCTGTAGACTTGGCTTGCTTCAGTTCCTGCTTCCGTCATTACGGTTTGATGTAGAGGTTTTTGGGGAATTGAAGTTTGTTGGTAGCTGAGCAATCGGCCTGCTGGACGCGCGTGCCGCATGCGGCTGGACTGGGCCGTAATGCCACCCGGGAACAGGAGATGTGATGTTCACAAAACGCAGGGATGGAAGCGCGATCATTTTCAGCGGCAACCATTCCCCCGGCCGGCTTGTCAAAAACACCGTCCAGAACGGCGACTGCGTGGTACTGCAGATCGGCAGCGAGTCAGTGTTGGTGGAAAACGTTCAGGTGCTCGGTTACTCCCGCTTCCGCGGGGAAGTCAACGGTTTTGAACCCAGCGGTGCGCTCGAATACCAGGGGCTCAAGGTCGGCGAAGACGTCACCTTCGAAGAGGCTCACATCATTTCGTGCTCTTCATGAGCAGCGAGGCATAACGAATAAGGTTAGATTGTGTGAGGAACGAACCACAATCTGAACCGTTTGTTGGACAAGCCCGTCGGTTATGAAGTGAGCAGTCTCTCTTGAAAATATCTTTTTGAATTTCACTTGTCCTGAAGGCTTGCTCACAGGCGCAGATCTCAAAGACAAGCCTTCAGCGTTGCCATTGCAGCAACTCAAATCAGGAACTGGCGATTATTCCACTGTTTTCTCGATATCTGAGCCAAAGGCGTCCCTCAGCTTTGGTTGCAACGGGTTCCAGGGGGGCGCTGCTGCCGACCAGGCGCTGCCCCTGCAACAGAGCATTTTAGGCGACTCGATTGTCAATATCCCTGAAACAGCAGAACCCTGCAATTTCCCGAAGTCATCTCTCTCGCCGGTTTGCCCTGGCCGTCGGCCAGTCGTTATATTGGTCCACCGTGTCGACATGACAGGTAGGCCCGCGGGGGACATGCACCCTCCAGTTCATGCCCAGGCCGCGCGTCCACAAGCGTATCGACTCGGACCGGCAGCTCCGCTGCGCTCCTTGCCCGCCGGTCATGCGAAACCTTGAAGGTTTTCGGGGAGATCTACAGGCTGTGGAACAAGTCGAACACTTTATCGACCTCTTAAAGGCACTTATCCGGCACCCCAGTGTGGTTGGTGCGGAGCACTCGTTTTTTTACGTATTACACCGGGAGCTCGAGGAGCGTGGTGCGAAAGTAACCTGGTATGAAGGTCTGCTTGTTGCGCAAGGCAACAAGCCGGATTCCGCCATGTTCTCTGCGCATATCGATCGACATGGATTGATCTGCACGGGGCCCAACGAATTTCAGTATGCCGCTTTTGTCGCCGGTCATCGATCGGATCTATTGGGTAACTCCGTATCAGAAAAGTTGATGATGAAAATCGTTGACCGGTTTCAATCGGTTCCCGTAACGGCGTACGAGCCATGGTCCGGTGCTTATCGCGGATCAGGGATAATTACCAATGCTTATGTGTGTGAGTATCGGAATAACCTGATATTTGAGGTAAAAGGCCTCGAGCATCTGGTCGCAGGCACGCCAGTGGCATTTACTGATCGCTTGGCCATGACGGACAATATTCTGAGTGGACAGCTGGACAATGTACTCACGGCGGCGCACCTGGTTCATTTGTTTGGCCTTGGCTTTCAGGGCACGGCTTTTTTCACTGCACAAGAGGAATCGGGAAGCAGCTGGCGCTATTTGCTGGAATGGTTTCGCCGTTTCAACGGTGCCACTGACAGGCTGATCGTGGTTGATACCAGCCCTTACCCGGACCGCAACAGTGCCGATCAACAAAAGGTTGTATTACGTCGGCGCGATGTCAATGCGGTATTTAATGCGGACACAACAAACAGGCTGGAACACTTATGCCAAACTCAGAACATAAGTTATACCTTCAAGGATGCTTATATTGAAGAGCTGAACCAGCAAGCGATCAAGCGCGGTAATGAACCCCAGTCTCTAGGCAGCACCGAACTGGGGCGTATCATCGCTGCATCAAATGGGTTTGTGCAGGGTACCACGCTGCAAATCCCTACGACCGGATATCATACGATGGAAGAGTGTTCCTCATTGAGTTCCAGCAATGCCTTTAATCGTTTGCTCTTGATGATCTCCGGTACGGCAGGCGCAGCCTGAATTTTCGATCATGGTCTTTTCTTGCATTCAGAGACCTGACAGAGAAGATGCGGCCGCTCTGGTTGATCCGCGACTGATTTGCAGCCATAGCGGCATGAAGCACTCGCCATGAATTGGGGGAAAGCGATCGCAGTCTGGATGCTGATTGTGCTTGCTGAATCGATTCATGGAGCCATTCGCGAGCTGTTCATCGCGCCGGCAATAGGCGACGTGCTGGCCCGGCAGATCGGCGTCTTTGTTGGCTCGGCTTTAATTCTTCTGGTCTCCTGGCTTACGGCTCCTTGGCTCGATGCGACGGCGCTGAAAGACCAGTTGAGTATTGGTGCGCTTTGGGTTGTTCTTATCGTCGTCTTTGAAATCAGCTTGGGCTTGTGGCTGGGGTACACGCGCGAGCGCATGCTGTCGGACTACGATTTAACCCAGGGCGGACTCATGGGATTCGGCCTGGTGTTCATGCTGTTCGCCCCGTCTTTAGGAACGAAACTCCGACGCATGGGCCGCCATTCGACTAAGAATGCCTCGAGTCCGACGACCCTGGCAGGCAGTAGCCTTGGCTCGAACACCATGCCCGTACGCAGAAGGGAGTGAGGCATGTTGTGAAACTTTTGCGCGCTCGCGCTCAGACCGGCTGCACCGCAGCCGGCCAGCACATCTCTGTGCATGGCATCACGCTAAGCGCCATCGGCTGAATGCCATACCTCCCTCAGCTCTCCGCGCAGGCGCTTGTGCTCCCGTAGCGCTTCCAGCTTGCGCCGTGCCTCAGCATTGCGCCTGCGCTCCGTTTCACGTGCCGTGGGCAAAGACGATGAAGCTGCGGCTTCGGGCGTGTCGTACTGATTGCAAAATATGCCTTCGGTTCTGACGACAGTAATTTCTTCCACGCTGCTCATCTTCCACTCCCGACGGGAACCCCCGTCTCTGGTTGTTATCGGACCTGGGTGACCGGGAAGACCACAGACCACGCGACCGGCTCCGTCCAGATATTGTCCACATAGGTCATTACAGTGCGATCGCCGCCGCAGCACCGACAAGTAAGATCAGTGGCGCCGACAGAAAACCCTGTAATGTAAGATAGATAGAGAAATCCTGCGTGTTCATTAAACGTGCATTGCGATAACTCATGATGACGTTCTCCCTTTTTGACGTTGCACTGGTTATTTAGCATTGTCTCAGACAATAGACCGGCAATTTGAAGTTGTCAATGTTTTGTACATTACAAAGAATAAACGATGTTGAAGGTCAGCTTTCCGCCGCCTCGCTGGCTGCATAGAGGATCGCGAGCATGGCTGAGCAAACGCGGATCGAGTCGACCCGTTACCGCATCGGCGCCGTCTCGCGATTGAGCGGCGGGTCCCCGAATACGCGGTGCAGCTGAGAACGCCGCTACGGACGAGTTTCTCCGCAGCGCGCGATGGGCCTCCCCGACAACCGCGAGGAGGTGGCGCGCCTGCGCTTGGCAAGATGTGTCTGCGATCGGGCCGTTGGCGGAGGGCCCGATGCGATACGGGGCCGGGGTAGGACCTGGCGCCACCTTCCGGCTGCACGCTCCAGCGACGGCTGGTTGACGCTTCTCGGACGCTGGGTCCAAGCACAACCAGAGGCCTTATGTCGACGTCGAGTCGTGCATGATGACGGGACTGACGGTAACGCCACAGCCTCTGTCGTCACAAAGGTTACAGGGGTAACGCTGTCTCTGGAGTCTTGCGGGCTGAAACGGTGGGATCGGCGATTGGGTCGACGCGCTTCGGATACCGTTTTGGACGCGTCTCGAACGACGCCAGGGGTGGGTGGGTTGGGTCGCAATCACCCTGCGCCAGTAGCCTGCCGACCGGGCGGTCATTCCGGTCGACAGGCGAAATCTGCTAGGTCGAAATGCCTAACCCTCGTTCCAACTCTCGTCGATGGGATTGTCCAGCATTTCGTTGACGCGGCTGCCGGGGCATAAGGATTCTAAAATCTCAGTGTTTTCGTCCATTGCTCTATCTCCTCTTCAGCGCTGGTTATACCTGACTACTCTTAGCAGGTGGATAATGGTATAGGTCTTGTATAATTATTTTCAAGTCTCTTTACCGTCGACCACCCGGCCAATGCGCCCTCGGCAAGCCCAGTGCTCGAATTGGCGCGTTCGTGGCGTTCGAGTCGCTCCTTGCTATCGGTGCTCTGCCTGATGCCAGCGCGCTAGGGACAATCCCCTGAAAACAGGATGTCGACAGATTGTACAATAAATTTATGTTGACACGCGCCGATTGTACTACTATTGTACAACTTAGATTCACGCCTAACCCGCCCAGGTCTTGGAAACGCAGGTTCTGCGGAGTCAAGTGCGCTCATGCCGGCGCACTGAGAACAATCAGGGCCAACCATGGCTAAACACCTCGGCGTTCAGCTTGCCGGGAACCTCATATCAGCGTAAGGAGACATTCAAATGAAAAGAATCACTCGACTCTCAGCCCTTGCAGCATCTGCCTTGGGTACGGCCGTTATTGCCCAGACCGCAGTCGCTGGCCCCGGCTGCAATCACGCCGACAAGTCCGCGGCCGGCTACTCCGGCAGTTACCGCCCAGCGGTATACCGGGTGGAGCCCGGAAGCGATGGCGCGGCGCGCGCTTACCGCATGGGGATGGACTACGGCGCAACGCACGGCACCGCGGCGGATAGCGCGGCCACGCCTGACATCGTCGATACCGCGATCGCCGCTGGCAGTTTCAACACGCTGGTGACCGCCGTGCAAGCCGCCGGTCTGGTGGAAACCCTGAAGGGCGCGGGCCCCTTTACCGTGTTTGCGCCCACAGACGCCGCCTTCGCCAAGATACCGAAGACGCAACTGGATGCGCTCCTAAGCAACAAGGCAGCGTTGACCAGGGTACTGACCTACCACGTCGTACCAGGCAAGATTGAGGCAGCCGACGTCGTCCTTTTGACCAGCGCTGCCACCGTGGAGGGCCAGTCTTTGACGATCAAGGCGGGTGATGCGGTGATGGTGAACAACGCCACAGTGATCCAGACCGACATTGCGACCAGCAACGGGGTCATACACGTGATCGACACCGTCATGTTGCCACCCGACATGATGTCGGGGCTCTAACCCCCAGAGCCGGCCAAGGTCCGGGGCGGGAGGCTGAATTCCCGCCCCGGCTAGGCGCCTCAATCGCTCAACCTCTGGCATATCTGATTTCTTGACTATTTTGCTCGGTTATGCGAAATTCCCGACTGTTCCAGTCAGCTATTCATCTTGCGCGTCATCACATACCGTCGCGTCAAAATTCACAACTCACAACGGAGGTGCATCATGAAGCAGCCAGGTAACAGCCCGCAAAGCGGCATGGCTTACGCGATCCTCGCGGCAGCGGCCACTCCGGACGGAGACTCTCTTGAGGAATCGCGCAGGGCGGCTTTTCTGCATCAGTCGGCTCGGTATCTCGGTCTGATTCCGTGCGCAGACGACATAGGCAATCAGCTGGGTCTGTCAAGCGAATCCGCCTTTTCAGCTTACCCGCGCTGGACGAACTGAGGCGGAACCAGGGAAAGTCGAAAAGGCGTTCCAACGGCTGAAACAGGTACTGTCATTCCTGACTACGGTTATCACTGAGCATCTATCTGGCAACGGGTGAGTACACGCGCTTGACGAGATCCTATCCTGGTGCGGATACCACGCCCTTTGGGGACAAGCCCCATGAACACCCGGAAGAGATCTATATCGTCAATGGCCGTCGCGCTGATCAGGCTTTCGATATGTGGCTGGGAACCGGTCACTATGCAAGCAGGCCGCCTGGCGGCATTCATGAACCTTTCTGAAAAGATGGGGGCTATGTTGTGCTGGAGTTATCGTCTCCGCACAAAACGAGTGAACAGCCCACATTTCCATTCCACACAACGCGTTCCCGATCGCTTACTGCAGCCACTGGGACCTCGCTAGCGCCCCGCCTTGCGCGCCGCACCGGCGGTGCTGGCTCGGCCCTTGCGCTTGCGCGCAGCGTCTTGCGGCAGCTTCGGCAGACCGGTGTGCCGGGTCAGAAACGGGGCACCGCGCCGGCTGGCGGCGCCGGTTCCCCTGGGCTGCCATGCCGGGAACCAGGCAGCGTTTGGCGTTGCCGATCAGATCGGCGCGCCCCATGCGCTTCAGGGCGCTGCGCAGCAGCGGCCAGTTCTCCGGGTCGTGATAGCGCAGGAACGCCTTGTGCAGGCGCCGTACCTTGAGGCCCTTGGGTATCGCAACCTCTTCGCTCGTATAGGTCACCTTGCGCAGCGGATTCTTGCCGCTGTGATACATGGCGGTGGCGGTCGCCATGGGCGACGGCAGGAAGGTCTGCACCTGATCAGCGCGAAAACCGTTACGCTTCAGCCATAAGGCCAGCTGCAGCATGTCTGCGTCACTGGTGCCGGGATGGGCGGCGATGAAGTAGGGGATCAGGTACTGTTCCTTACCGGCCTCCCGCGAGTACTGATCGAACAGCTGCTTGAAGCGGTCGTAGGCGTCCATGCCCGGTTTCATCATCTTCGACAGCGGGCCCGACTCGGTGTGCTCCGGTGCAATCTTCAAATAGCCGCCGACATGGTGCTGGACGAGCTCGCGCACATAGGCCGGCGAGCGGATCGCCAGGTCGTAACGCACCCCCGAGGCGACCAGCACCTTCTTGATCCCCGGCAGCGCCCGCACGCGGCGGTACAGATGAATGAGCGCCGAGTGATCGGTGTTGAGATTCGAGCAGATGCCAGGGTACACGCACGAGGGCCGGCGACAGGCCGCCTCGATGTCGCGGCTCTTGCAGGCGATACGGTACATGTTCGCGGTGGGTCCGCCGACGTCTGAGACGATGCCCGTGAAGCCCGGCACGCTGTCGCGGATGGTCTCGATCTCGCGCACCACCGAGTCTTCGGAACGGCTCTGGATGATGCGCCCCTCATGTTCGGTGATTGAACAGAAGGTGCAGCCCCCGAAACAGCCACGCATGATGGACACCGAAAACCGGATCATCTCGTAGGCGGGAATGCGGGCCTCGCCATAGGCGGGGTGCGGGCGGCGCGCGTAGGGCAGTTCGTGGATGGCATCGAGCTCCCGCGTGGTCAGCGGCAGCGGCGGCGGATTCAGCCAGACGTCGCGTTTGCCATGACGCTGCACCAGCGCCCGCGCATTGCCCGGGTTGGTTTCCAGATGCAGCATGCGCGAGGCATGCGCATAAAGGACGGGGTCACCCTGCACGGCCTCGAAGGACGGCAGGCGGATCACGCTGCGGGCCCGGTCGCGGTGCCGGAGACGGGGCTGCAGGACGACGTCCTGCGTCTGTGCTTCGCCTGCGGTCGCGCACGCCTTCCCGGACACGCTGGCATAAGGATCGGGGTGCGCATCGACTGGCCCGGGCACATCGATGTGCGTGGAGTCGATCTCGTCCCAGTCGTCCGGCACGCGTCGCACCAGCGCCGTACCGCGGATATCGGTGAGTGCGGTCACCGGCTCCCGGGCGGCGAGGCGATGGGCGATCGCCACGATCTGGCGTTCGGCATTGCCGTACACCAGCAGGTCGGCCTTGGCATCGAGCAGCAGCGAACGCCGCACCCGGTCGGACCAGTAGTCATAGTGCGCGATGCGCCGCAGTGAGGCCTCGATGCCGCCGACGATGATCGGCACGTCCCGGTATGCCTCGCGGCAGCGCTGCGCGTAGACGATCACCGCATGGTCGGGTCGGCGCCCGCCCTCGCCGCCGGGCGTGTAGGCGTCGTCGGAACGGCGCTTGCGGTCGGCGGTGTAGCGGTTGACCATGGAGTCCATATTGCCGGCGGTGACGCCGAAGAAAAGGTTCGGTGACCCGAGCGCCCGGAACGCCTCGGCCGAGCGCCAGTCCGGCTGGGCGATGATCCCGACGCGAAAGCCCTGCGCCTCCAGTACCCGTCCGATGATCGCCATGCCGAAGCTGGGATGGTCGACATAGGCATCGCCCGTGACCAGGATGATGTCGCACGAATCCCAGCCGAGCGCGTCCATCTCGCTGCGCGACATGGGCAGAAACGGCGCCGTGCCGTAGCGCTCGGCCCAGTACCTGCGGTAGGAAAAAATATCGGGTGCCGGCTGCATGGGGTCCGCCTGGAACCTGAGCGATTCGATGAGAGAGCTTTCAGAGGGCATGGGCCCGAGTGGGGCATTTTAACAGGTCGGGACGCCCACCGGCAGCTGAAACCCGCGCCCGGCGTCGGGCAAACTGAGATAAGACGTTGAAAATCACCTTTTCAGCGAGGGGTTTTATGCCAGGTATCGCACGGCTGCTATAGTGCGCAATGGCAGTCGATTACGGACTTCTGGTATGAGGCCTGACAGGGTGAGAGCCGCCTGCATCGCGGCGCTGGCGATGGTCGCTGCCGGCAGCCACGCCGCGGAGGTGACCTATGCCGACGTGGCGGACATTTTCCGCGAACGCTGCAGCATGTGCCATAGCGCTTCGAATGCCTCGCTGGGTTTGCGGCTGGACAGTCTCGACGGAATCCTCAACGGGAGTCAGCGGGGTCCCGTGGTCAAGGCAGGCGATCCGGCAGGCAGTGAGCTGGTGCGGAGAATCAAGGGCATCAGTCAGCCGCGTATGCCCATGACCGGACCGCCGTTCCTCGCGGACGCGGAGATCGCCCGGATCGAGCAGTGGGTTGCCTCGGGCCTTAAACCGGGAATCCCCGCCGGCGGTGCGGCGCCGGCAGCGACGCGAGCGCCCGCCGCGGGTGAGCCGGTAACCTTTGCGCACGTCGCTCCCATATTTGCGGCGCGCTGCGCAAAGTGCCACACGCAGCAGGGCCTCATGGGCCCGGCCCCCGAGGGCTATCGGCTCACATCCTACGAGGCAGTGCTCTCGTCCGACGACCGGGTGCGTGTCGTGCCCGGCAATCCCGCGGCCAGTGAACTCGTTCGTCGCATCCGCGGCCAGGCCCGGCCACGGATGCCCTTCGATGGGCCGCCCTATTTGAGCGTGGAGGAGACGGAGCTGATCGTCACCTGGATCAAACAGGGCGCCCGGGATGCCGATGCCCGGCCCGCGGCGATTCCCGCCCATGCCCGCGTCCGCTTACACGGGAGTCTCTCCCGCCGCTGGGCGCTGGACGGGCTGGAGCTCGTCACCAGTGGCTCGACACGGATCGACAAATCCCCGCGTCCCGGCGACTATGTCGAGGTGCGCGGGCGGTTGAGCCCGGAGGGCGCGGTGATCGCTGAACGCATTCGGCGGCGCTGATGTGCGTGCTGCGCGCACGGAGGAAACAATGCGTGACGTCGCATGAAAAACTCGATGCCTTACTCAAGCCGCTGATCAGGGATGCGGTGTTGTTGGAGCCTTCAAGGTCGAAGGCCGCCGAGGCTGCCTCGGCGGACTCGAAGTTTGGCGGGCTTCCCTATGCCACACAAGGCGACCCCTGGCCGCTCTGTCCCAGCTGCAGCAGGGAGCTGGTTTTCGTCGCACAGTTTCTCGACGACAGGACACAGACGCTGTATGCGTTTTTCTACTGTTTCGCGTGTTTCCCCTGGGGCGTGGGGGCGGAGGAAAACGCGCAATGGCTTGTCCGCCGTTACCTCCGGCCGTCGATGAAAAATTACCGGACGCTCCTGCCGTCCGCACCGGGCAAACAGACCGTGATTCCCTGCACGGTGTCACAATCTCCCGTGCGGGTGCTGCCTGACTGGGAGGGCATAGAGTCGCGGTCCATGACCGCGAGCAATCTCTGCTACGACCTGGATGATGCGCGTCCCTGGGAGGAATACGCGGCTGCGATACTCAGGCTCGGATGCCTGAACGAGTGTGAAACACTCATCGGAGGCTATCCGCGCTGGGTACAGGATGCGCTCGTCACCACCTGTGAGGCCTGCGGGTCTGAGCTGGAGTTTCTGGCTCAGCTGGACTCCGAGGAAGCGGCCGGCCTGATGTGGGGCGACGCGGGGCTTGTTTACCTGTTTCAGTGCCCCAATCACCCCGCTATCTTTCATCTCGAACTGCAATGTCATTAGTGGCTTGCATGTGACTGCGCCGGGGCGTCCGTGCTGTGCCCGCCGCGCCAGGAGGATACATGGAAAACAGATCAAACCTTGCCGCCCTGATACTCGGCGGACTGCTCTGTGCCGGCCTGATCGGGCTCGGCTACCTGCTGTCGAGCGGCGCCGTCCGATTCAAGACGCTCGACAGAACCGTGACGGTAAAGGGCCTGTCGGAGCGGGAAGTGGCGGCCAGTGTCGCGATCTGGCCGATACGCTTCAGTGAGGCGGACAACGACCTCGCCAGCCTGGTTTCCGCCGTGCAGAGCAAGAACGCGCTGATCGTAGCATTCCTCCAGGGCAGCGGTTTCAGCGAGGATGAAATCTCGATCTCTCCACCCGCCATCATCGATCGCCAGGCGCAGGGCTACGTCGAGTCGAGCAAGGTGCCCTTCCGTTACACCGCGACGGCGGCGGTCAGCCTGTATACCGGCAACGTCGAGGCCGTGCGCGGCGCCATGGCAAAGCTGGTCGAGCTCGGCAAGCAGGGCATTGCGATCAGCGGTCAGGACTACCAGACCCGGACAGAATTTCTGTTCACGGAGCTCAACAGCATCAAGCCCGCCATGATTGAAGAGGCGACCCGGAATGCACGCGAGGTAGCGGAGAAATTTGCCCAGGACTCGAGCAGCCGGCTGGGCAAGATCAGGCGCGCCCAGCAGGGCCAGTTTTCGAT
Organism: uncultured Gammaproteobacteria bacterium; assembly: GCA_963707015.1. Taxonomy (GTDB): domain Bacteria; phylum Pseudomonadota; class Gammaproteobacteria; order Thiohalobacterales; family Thiohalobacteraceae; genus CAVPOO01. The sequence goes on along the minus strand of CAVPOO010000015.1, from coordinate 339,597 downwards.
TTCCGATCGTGACAGCAATACCCCTTACATAAAGAAGGTCAGAGTCGTCTCCACGCTGGAGTATTACCTGTCGGACTAGCCTGTACTGTTTCGACTCCCTGCGACAAGGTCAGACGCCCGTGCAAAGTCAATCCTCCGCACCGCTTCTCGCACGCCTTTTCAGCGGCGCCATCCCGCAGTCGACTGACTACCGGCTGATCTCGGGCCTGTTCCTGCGGCTGCTGGCCCTGATCTATCTGATTGCATTCGCCTCGATCGGTGTCCAGATCGTCGGGCTGGCGGGCGCCCAGGGCATACTTCCGCTGGTCGACAAACTGCACTACGTCGAAGCGGGACTCGGCAGCGAACGCTTCTGGGCGTTGCCGACGCTGTTCTGGATAGACAGCAGCGACACCGCGCTGCGTGCGGTGGCCGTGGCCGGGTGCCTGTTCTCCGTGCTGCTGTTCCTCAACATCCTGCAACGGCTTGCGCTGATCCTGCTCTTCGTGCTTTACCTGTCGCTGTTCCATGCCGGGCAGATCTTCATGAACTTCCAGTGGGATCTCCTGCTGCTGGAGGCCGGTTTTCTCGCCATCTTTCTGCCCTCCGGTTCGCGTACCGTCATCTGGCTGTTTCGCTGGCTGCTGTTCCGGTTCCGGTTCCTGTCGGGATTGTCCAAGCTCATCAGCCAGGATCCCAGCTGGGCAAGTCTGACCGCGCTCAATTATTACTTTGAGGTACAGCCGCTCCCGCAATCGGTGTCATGGTACGCGCACCACCTGCCGGAATGGCTGCTGAAATTCGGCACCGGCTCGGCGCTGGTCATCGAACTGATTATCCCGTTCCTGATGTTCCTGCCGCGCGGGCCGCGCTTCTTTGCGGCCTGGGCAACTATCCTGATGCAGGTGCTGATCCTGCTGACCAGCAATCACAACTTTGCCAATCTGCTCACCATCATTTTGTGCCTGTTTCTGTTCGATGATCGTGCCGTGTCGCGCATCGTCCCGCCGGCCGCCGCACACTGGCTGACCCGCCGCCAGGCCGCCGCGCTGACGGGCAGGCCCGTGCAGGCGGTCATGATCGGAATCCTCGGTGCACTCCTCGTCGTGGTGAGCAGCGCCCAGGCGTGGGTCATGGTCACCCGCGGTGGCATCCCGGAGCCGCTCGACACGGTCGTCGAACGCCTGCGGCCATTCCGGCTCACCAGCAACTACCATGTCTTTCCCACCATGAAGACAGAACGCATCGAGATTATCGTGGAGGGTTCCAGGGACGGGGAGACCTGGCGCAGCTATGAGTTCAAGTACAAGCCGGGCGACCCGGGCCGGCGGCCCGAAGTCGTTGTTCCGCACCAGCCCCGCCTCGACTGGATGATGTGGTTCGTGCCCATGGGGCCGCCCTTCCTGCCCCTGTTCGAGAGCCTGGCACAGCGGCTGCTGGAAAACTCGCCGCCGGTGATGGCGCTGCTCGACAGCAACCCGTTCCCGGATGAACCGCCCCGGTATCTACGGACCAGCCAGTACCGATACCGCTTCACGAGTCCCGAAGCGCGCCGCGCCACGGGCCAGTGGTGGGAACGTGAATACCTGGGTCCCTTCTTCCCCCTGCCCGGACTGGAACGTCCGCTCGCCGCGCCGGGGCAACCGGCGGCAGAACCCTGACGGCAGCGGACCGGTTCCGCTGTCAGATCAGGCAGGCAGCCGCCGAGGGATCTGTGCTGGCCTCGCCGCCATACTGAACTTCTTCGTCACTGAGTCTGAACCATGCCCGGCACACGTCTCTGGCTTCGGCAACACTGGAGAACGTCCAGATCACCTGGCCATTTTCGGTCATGAGCGTGGCGGTTTTGTTGGGCCATTCTTTGATGTAGACCTTCATGGATATCTCCTCTGCAGCGCGAGTGCTTTTTCAATCTGATGATGACGGATAGTATGGCCACGGAATCCACGGAAGAACACGGAAAGGACGAACAGGCATTAGAATCGAATCTGTGGCTATACAAAAAATGCTGGCACTCATCTTGATTTGTGAGCATCCGTTACTATCAAGTCGAAAACCTCCGGGTAAACGGGTCATAGACAGAGACTACTGGCTGCGTATGAAGCTACGCCGACAATTGCATGAACAGTTTGTGACACATCCCGCCCTGCGCTATCCTGCCTGTCCCCAGCTGAAGCTTCCCGGCAACCGACATGGCTGACCTCTATTACGCTGCCGCCTGTCAGACGGATTTCCCCTGCCCGCGCACGCGGGACGAGATTGCGGAACGTACCCGTCGCATGTGTGACATGGTGGAACAGACCATCACCGGCTACGAACCCTTTTTCGACGTCCGCCTGCTGGCCTTTCCGGAGTTCGCGCATGCCGCGCCCATCTATGATGGCATTGGCAAACTGCGTGACCGGCTTGCGATCCCCGTTCCCAACGAGCATACAGAGCGCTACCGGCGCCTGTGCCGGCAATACGGCTGCTATATCCAGACCGGTTCCTTCCTGGAGGCCGATCCCGACTACCCCGAGGTGGTATTCAATACCACCGTCTTGCTGGGGCCGGATGGCGTGCTCTCCAAGTACCGCAAGGTCAATCCCTGGATTCCCTGGGAGATACACGCCAGCCCCCACGATATTGCCGGTTACGACGCCGAATGCTTTCCAGTCGTTGCGACCGAACTCGGTCATCTGGGTGTGGCGATCTGTTACGACTGGCTGTTTCCGGAAACCATCCGGCAGATCGCCTTCAACGGCGCCGAGATCATTGTCCGCATCTCTGCCTACATGGATCCCTGGGGGGCGACCCCGCCCCTGGACTGGTGGACGCTCTTCAACCGGGCGCGCGCCGCAGAGAACAGCGTGTATGTAGTCGCAGCCAACCAGGGGGCGAGCCTGGACCATTACCCGCCGTTCAGCTGGCCGGGCGGCAGCATGGTCGTCGATTACGACGGACGCATCCTGGCACAGGCCGATGCCGGACCCGGCGAAAAGATCGTCGTCGCACCGATCGATGTAGAGGCGTTGCGCAAGGAGCGCGGGCGGCGCGTCGGACACGACATGCGCGCCCATCTGCGCGCTGAGCTGCACACCTACCTGGGGCAGACCTGGCTGGCGCCGGCAGGCGCCGACCAGCATCCGCTCGAGCCGGACCGGATCCGATCGCGCATCCGCGATGCCAAGGGCCGCCTGCCCGATCGGTAGTCCTGGGGAGCAATCCGGTGTCCGCGAATGGCTTGTCCTGCCTCAGCGAGCATCCCGGCATCTTTGTCGGCGAGATGCCTGAGACGCGGCCACTCAACCGGATACTCTTGCGGCAGTTTCTCGCCGCCGTGGATACGGCCGGGGTCAAGCGCAGCCATTTCTTCGCGGGCCGTTACGAGAATCTGTATATCGGCCTCGACAGGGTTCCCGCAGCCGGGGCCGTGCTCGACCGGGTCGGCGCATGGGCGGCCGGGATACTCGATCGCGATGCGGCCCGGCTGCGGCGCGGCTTCTGGTTCAATCTGATGGAACCGGGACAGCGAACCCTGCCGCATACCCATGACGACGCGGATGAACTGCTGTCAGCGGTCTATTACATCCGCGTACCGCCCGACTCCGGCGCGCTGAGGCTGCGCCTGGCATCCGGGGACATCGTCGTCCGGCCGCGCGAAGGCATGGCGGTCTTGTTTCCGCCTGATCTGGAACACGAGGTCAGCGAGAACCTCAGCCGGGAGCGGCGCCTGTCGATAGGCATCAATATCGGCGCCTGAGGGCGTGCGCCGCGCGGCGCACCGCCTGCCCTCAGATCACCTTGACCTTCAATTGCGCACGCGCAACGCCGCGCGCCGCGAGGCTCTGCCCCCACTCGCGCGCAACGGGCGCCGGGGCGGCGATATAATAGTCGAACGCATTCACATCCGAGTATTGCTCGGCAATGCGCGCAATCGCGGCATTCGCCGAATGCGCCATCGCCCGCGCCTCCGTCGCCGCCTCGACCTGCACGGTCTGGTAATGAAAGTTATCGAGCGCGTCACGCCAGGAGCGGCAACGGTTGTGCATATACGGATGCCCCGCCGCCGTGGTGACCCAGTACAGGTGCAGACTTCCCACCACGTCCAGGGCGATGGCATGTTCGATCATTCCCTTCAAATCGGCAAAGCCGCGTTCCCAGGCAATGAAAACCGCCGAGCGCATGGAACCGCCATCGAGAACGAAATCCCCGGACGGGCCTTCCACGGACAGTGTATCGCCGCGCCGCAGGTGCTCAAAGACATGTCCGGCAAACGGACTGTCCGCACTGCGGAAGACATGAAACTCGAGACTCGTCTGATCGCACTGGCAACTGGAGATCGGATACTCGGCCGCGGGCAGCCCCGCCACACCCAGCCTGGCGCTCTGGCCTGCCAGAAAGCGCAGCCGCATATTGTCACGCGCCTTCAGGCGCACGACGCAAAGCTCATCACCGAGCCGTTCCACCGCCGAGACCCGTCCGGTCATGTTCTGTAAGGGAATCTGCCCGGGCTGCGCGGCTTCCACCAGCTCCAGCGTAATATCCGTCACCGCGGTATTGGCGCAGGTCAGGATACGGCGGTCGCGCGTGTCCGTCTCCGTCAGGTTACCGGCAAACGGCCTGACGGGCTTCACCGTGCCCGACACCAGGCGCGCCTTGCACCGGCCACAGCTCCCGTCGCTGCAGCCATAGTCCAGGGCAAGGCCGGCATGCAGGCCGGCATCGAGCAGCGTGTCGCTTCCCTGTACGAAGTAATCATGACCGCTTGGCTGCAAATGCACGTGTGCCGCCATGATGCGCAGCAGCATGTCGGTCGCAAACAGGTTCTCATTGAATGCCGCCGGCGTTTTCAGCGCTTCACAGGCCTCACGGATCCAGGCGTTCAACTCGCCGATGTCGCTGCCGGCGCCTTGTACCGCTGCGAGCGTGCTGACCTTGCCGGACAGCTGCTGCATCAGCGCGGCGTAGCGCCGCAATTGCACATTGGCACTCGCCAGCTCATGACTCAGTGCCGTCACCCGCGTTGCAAGCACCTCGGCATCGGGAATCGAGTCCCGGTCCCGCACTACCTTGTTCAGCGCATGCTCGACAATCGCATCGGCGCGTTCGATCATCGCATTGTCGTCGACCTCGGCGTCCGGATAGGCGCGCAGCAATTCGCTGAGATCGAGCTGACCCTCGAAGGTGCTGAGGTCGCCGGCCTGAATACGCTCCTGCAAGGTGGCACGTTTCACGCCAACCAGGCGCGCGGCACGCGACAGTGAAATCAGCCGCGCCATCTAGGACCTGTTACCGCTAACCGAAGCGGGCGATGGTGGCCAGTGTGCCGCATTGCTTGGTGTTCATTTGGCATCACTAAACTTCTCTCCTCGCGCCTTGCCTGGCCGCTTTTGGGACAGCAACGCCGCGCGTGGGTCAGCGTTAACAGGCCCTGGTGCTTTTTCGATCTGATGATGACGGATATTATGGCCACGGAATCCACGGAAAAACACGGAAACAACGAAAAACCATTCGAATTTTTTCCGTGTCTTTCCGTGGATTCCGTGGCTATAAATAAAAATACCGGCACTCAGCTTGTTTTGTCAGCATCCGTTATTATCAAGTTGACTAGGAGCCTGTCGGACTTAGGCTGATTCTACTGCGGCGGTGGGAGAGCGGCCCAAAGCCTCCCGCTTTCTCGTTGCGTAGGGCCCACTATGCGCCTCGAAACCGTGATGCTTTGTGCTCACTCTCCCACCTGCCTCGTTACGAACCCCTAAGTCCGACAGGCTCCTAGGCACGTCCACCACCGAATTCATGCCGGCCTGGGCGCAGGCGTTTGTACTGTCTTATCATCACGATTGTCTTGAGAATGGTCGCAGTGTCGATTCGCGACACAGCAAGCCCGATGTCCAGATCATAATTCAATGAATCGCGCTCCGTCACTTCAATAAACTGGCGGGGCGGCGCCGCACCCTCAGGTGAGGGCGGCAGCACCGACAGCCTGGCGTCCCAGATCACGCTGCGCCCCCTGAAGGGACCGATAAAGCGGAATTCCGCCCAGCCGCCCTCGTCATCCACCGCCACCAGAAGATACTCTGCAGCGGCCGCCTCGAGGCGCTGGCGAAACGCGTTGAGGGATGCCTGCATGCCCGGCGCTCAGGATGCCTGGATCAGTTTTGCCGACACCAGGGCGACCTGCATGGCATCCTTGTCCAGTATCTGCGGATACATGGCATAGTTGGTCAGCAGTTGTTGCGGTCGCTCACAGGCGGCGCTCTCCAGCCAGGCGCGGGTGGCGGGCGAAATATTCTGATGGGCCAGCAGAAATGCGGCATGCCATCGATGGTAATCCTCAACCAGGGTGGCTTCCTGGGGCTTTTCCCACTGGCTCTCGACGAGCAGTTCGGGAAACGCATCCACGGGCAGGCAGCGGCCCTTCAATTCGCCCGAGACACGCAGACCGCCATGCCCGATGCCACTGCCGTCGGCCAGTCGCTGAAACCACTGGAGCACCGGCAGTGGCCGTGCGGCGAGGTTCACCTGGCGCTCCAGCGCATCCTGCGCGCGTGACCTTCGGGGCGGCGCCGAAGGATAGGGCTGCCGGGAATCGACAACCCGCGAGCTGAAGCCGCTGTCACCGGCGAGAAAGGGACGCCAGGTGGGATCTGTCACGTCGTCGATATCATCCAGGCTGCGCCGCGTCTTGATCAGGGCCAGCGGCAGCTGTGTGTCCTTGCGCAACAGCCACAACTCAACACGGTCATCCAGCGGGAAGGGCAGGGCCGGCCTCTGATTGAGGACCTCCATGAACTCGTCGGCCGTCGTGGCACGTGCGCCGCTCCGGCCCCCGCCGACCCCGGCCGGCACCTCCGCCTGGCGGTCCTGATTCTGGATGCGGATCTGCCAGTGACGCCCGTCGGTCGAGTAGGCGCGCGCGTTGCCCGCATCGACGACCTGGATGACACCCTGGTAGGGGCAGAAACGGCGCAGCGCGTAGTAGTGACGCATCAGATCATGATTCACGGCCCCATCCAGGCTGGCGTGCGGGTGCTGGCCCGTATCAGCCGCCCACCGACTGCGCCAGCGGCCTGTATTCAAGCCCGTAAAACATCTCGAGATAACGGCGGGTTTCGTCGCGCTCAAGATTGGTCACGTACTTCCAGAAGCCATAGATCCTGGACAGCGTCATCATGCGTTCCGCGTACAGCTCCCAGGTGTAACGTGAACGCACGCGCTGCAGGGCCCCGTCGGAAATATTCAGCCACTGCGTGGGATCCGCCGCGCAGGCCTCGAAGAAGCCGGCGATCTCGTCGGCGACCAGGTCACCGTGATTCGGATCGATATGGAATCCCGAGATACCATGTTCGATGATCTCCGAGGGCCCCCCGTAGCGGGTGGCGAAGGTCGGCAGGCCCGATGTCATGGCCTCCACCACGGTGAGTCCAAAGGCCTCGAACAGTGCCGGCTGCACGAAGGCGCCACCGCCATCGGCGATGTAGCGGTACAGTTCGCCCGCCAGTGGTTTGTCGAGTTGCACGCCCAGCCAGCGCATGTCGGTATCGAGCTTGCAGGTATCCATGAGCTCATGCATGCGCGCAATCTGTTCCTGCTCCTCGCGGTCCGCCGATCTGGCCGGATCGACGTGCCCGGCAATGACCAGCAGATTGACCGAATCGCGCAAGCGCTGGCTGTGGCCAAACCACTCGACCAGGCCGGTCATGTTCTTGATATGGTCGAGGCGCGCCATACTGAACAGCAGCGGCTTGTCGCGATCTGCGAGAGACCCGCGCGCATCGCCAAGCGAGCTGTCGTAGATCAGCCGCTCGAGTTCTGCATGCAGCCCCCGCATACGGCGGTGCTGCTCCGTATGGGGAAAATACACCTCGGCATCGGCGCCCGGCGAGACGATATTGAACTTCGGGTCAAAGATATCGATGCCGTTCACCACCCGATAGAGGCCCGGCATGGTAAACGCGCCGTAACTTTCATACTGGCCGACACTGCGCCTGTCGCCGGCGATTTCCTGATAGGTACTGGTAATTATGAAATCGGCCGCATTCATCGCAATCAGATCGGCGGTGAATTGTGCCGAAAAGTGGTACTGCGGCTCGTTGTCACGCCAGTAGAGATCCGAATAGAGATACTTGGTCTTCTCCAGCGCATGGGCGATATTGCATTGCGTGACACGCAGCCGATGCGCCATCAGCGACGCCACCAGGTTGCCGTCTGAATAGTTGCCCACGATCAGATCGGGCCGCGTGCCCAGCTCGGCCAGCAGCTGTTTTTCCGCCTCCCCCGCAAACCGTTCCAGGTAGGGCCAGACTTCAAACCGAGAAATCCAGTGGGGCACGACCTCGCCCTGCTGCGTGCGGAAGGGCACGCGCAGGATGCGCGCGTTTTCCGTTCCCATGATGGGCTCGAGCCGCTGATCGCAGGTCGTGCCCTGCGCCTCGGGAATCAGTCGCGTGATGACCACTATCTGCGGCTCGATGTTCAGACCCTGCTCCGCGATGCGCGAACGCATCTCCTTTTCCAGCGCGCGGACCTGATCGAGGATATAGACCACCTGCCCGCCGGTATCCGGCAGACCCAGTACGTTCGACTGTCCGAAGAAGCCGTGCGGCGAGAGGATCGCCATGTTGAATATCATCGGGATACGGCCGAGAAACCGCTCGAGGTTCTGCGGCTCCGGGGCTTCCAGTATGTCGGAGAGCAGCCCGAGGCTATTGCGCATACGCGGGACATCGGCACCCCAGCCGGGTTCGAAGCCGAGCCCCTGCAGAACGTGTCCAACCTGACTCCAGCCGGCGTCCGCCCGCTGCGTCGCCAGATACTCATCGACCCGACGCAGCGCGCGCCGCAAACCATCCACGTCCCGGATACGGTCATTGAGCATCAACTGCACACCGTTGTACTGGTGTACGCTCAGAAAATCGAGCAGCCGCCGGTCGCCCCGGCCAATCTCGTGAAACAACTGGCTGGACAGGCGCCGATTGAGGAACTCCACACCCCGTCCGATGGAGCGCGATTCCCGCAGCTTGGGGAAATCACGGTTGAAGGGCGCCAGGTCCACCTCCAGGGCCCAGCCATCGGACTCTTCCGCGCCGTTGACCTGACGTTCCTTGAAGGCCAGAAACTCACTGACCGTGACGAATTCGTGCTCCCTGGCCTCGACATGGAAGCGAAGGTATGTCCAGCGAGCGATGCTCGGACGCACGGCGAGATAGATCCAGGGATCCTCCAGAACCGCTTCCTGGGCCACCGCGATGGTGTCGGCAAGGGCGGTATCACACAGTGAGGCGTCGTCGCTTTGTCCGCAGAAGGTCTGGAACTCGTCCCAGAGATCGGACTGCAGCAGAAACGGGCGCCCCAGCTTCAGATAATGCCGGAGTAACAGATGAACCTTGTCGCGGTGGTCGTCGAGATACTGCTCCAGCGGCTCGATCATGCTTCAGCGCCCTCTTCCTGTGGCACGTGAATATCACCAAAGAAGTTGTAGTAGTCAATGCCCTCCAGGACACCCCAGGCATGTTCGCCCTGGGCAAAATAGATACGCGGTCGGCCCTTGAGACGCGCCAGTTCCGGCCCGTAATTGGCGACCACGACACCCAGCATATTGCCGCGCAGCAGATCTTCGTCGTTGCCGCAACCTCCGGCCACCAGGATGCTCTCGGGTATGATGCCCCACTTGCCGCTGAGATAGCGCAGCGCCAGCCCCTTGGACACCCGCACCGGGACCACATCCAGAAACATGCCGCGCGACTGAATCAGGTTCGCATGCAGGTCGCGCCGGCGCAGAAAACGGCGGATATCACGCATCGATGGCGCCTTTTTTCCCTGCAGGAAATAGCTGATCTTGAACCGGTGTTGCTCCGCGGCGGGCTGCAGCTTGAGTCCCGGCAGTTCGTTCAGCGCGTTCCGCAAGGCCTCCGGCTCCCAGCGATGATCGATGTGGTGTGTCCAGAACGGGTCTTTCACCATCCGGTGCCCGTAGTGGATCTCGGCGCCAACGGAGGTAATGAGCAGATCCGGCATGGGCAGTCCGTTCTCGCTGATCACACTGCGCGTGCTGTCGAGGTCGCGGCCCGTTGCAATGCCGAAACCGATATCCGGGCCCGCCCCTTTCAGACGCTCGACGAAGGCGCTCACCGCCTCGGGGTCGCCCAGCAGGGTGTTGTCGAGCGCACAGATAAACAGTTTGTCGACCATGGGCAGACGACTCTTGCCGGCGTCCATGAAGCGTCCGCGCCTGACGCGCTGGATGCGTTGCACCGCGCCCAGGTACTTCCTGACGTGGCTTGTCCAGGAGTAGTGCCGTTTGACGCCCTGCAGTCCGTTGCGTGACCACTGATTCCAGCGGGCCTTGTCGGAGAGCATGGCCTCGAGCTTTGCGCCCATCGCGACCGGGTCAAGCGGATCCATCAGCTCGCCGTTCCTGCAGGCAGCGATGATGTCGCGCGGCCCGCCGTCCTGCGTCGCCAGTATCGGGATACCGCTGGCTGCCGCCTCGATCAGGGTAAGTCCAAAGGGTTCGGTCAGCGCAGGATTGACGAAAATGCCCTTGCTGCGTGTCGCGAGACGATAAAGCTCGGGGACGTCGTCCGGCTGATGGTGCTTGGGAAGCGCCATCGCTCCGTACAGATCGTAGCGATCGATCAGCAGCAACACACTGGTCAGCACGCCGCGCGCGCCGCTGTCCAGCGTGCGGATGTCGTCCCGATTGCCGAGCACAATCACGAGATTGGCCATGTCGCGCAGGCGTGGGTGCTCACCATAGGCGCGCAGCAGGGTTTCAACGTTCTTGCGTTCGTCCGGACGCGACAAGGCCAGAATCATGGGCCGCTGGGGATGGCGGAGGAAGCGCGCGATCTCGTCGGCAATGTCAGGCTTGGAATCCTGGCGTTTCGGCGGCCGGAACCGCTCCAGGTCGACACCGGGCGGGATCACCAGCATGCGTTTGGGCTGGTAGTTATCGTACTGGCTGTATTGTTCCTCGACTTCCTGATGCGTGCTCGCGATCACCAGCTGCGCATTGTCGAGCGCCTCTTCCTCGGCCTCGATGCGCTGACTGATGTTGTACTGACTTTCGATGACTTCCCGCCTGGTGCCCTGCTCCAGCATGCGCTGCAACTTGACCCGGCCCAGCGAGTGGCCGGTATGCACCTGCGGCACACCGAGCAGCACACTGAGGCGTGCGCCAACGTTGCCGGCATCGGCGTAGTGACTGTGAATGACATTCGGCAGGCGGCCGATGCGGCGAATATGCTGGAGGGCATGGTCGGTGAAATTGTCGAGATAGTGCCACAGCACTTCCTTGCGCAGGTAGCGCCGGGGACCGCACGGCAGGCGGACGATGAAGGCCCGGTCGTCGATCGCCTCCAGGCGCTCGGCATAATCGCTGGAAACCTTGGCATCGATGACCTGCCGGGTGAGCAGGTCGACACGCCAGACATCCGGATGGCGGGCAAGCGCACGCGCCAGTTCGACCACGTACTTGGTTTGGCCACCGGTGTCGGCGTCGCGTCCAAGCTCCAGATCATGCCCGCGGATCAGCCCGTGGACGCTGATGAGAATGATGTAGTGGCCACTGCTGCTCTTCACGCCTGCCACCGGCGCAGAAAGTCGGAGTAAAGCCCGGGATCCTGCGCCGTGGCACCCTGCTGGCGACAGATCTGCGCCGCGAACTCCAGCGCCCGGCTGAGAATCTCGCCAAGCTCCCAGCCCTGGATCAGCCCTAACAGGCACACGGCACTGAAGCCATCCCCCGCACCGACGGTATCGACCAGATCCTCCACCCCCACCGGCTCACCCCGCAGCACCTCCTGGTCTTTCACCAGCAGGGCGCCATCGGCACCGCGGGTCACAATCACGAGTTCCAGCCCGTATTGCCTGCGGACACGCTCGGCCAGGGGTGCCAGCGTGCTGCTCGCAGCGTCGTCCCCGAACAGCTCGATCAGTTCTTCATCATTGAGTTTTGCCCACCGGGCCCGGTGGAACAGGGTCGGCAGGCTGTCCGCCTGCCACCAGGGCGCGCGCAGGTTGATGTCGACAAAGGCCGGCAAATTCTGTTCCAGCAAGGCCTTGAGCGCCGACGCTGACACCGGATTGCGGCTGACCAGACTCCCGTAGTAGATCACGGAGGCCTGTGCCAGTCGCGCCGCCGTTGCAGCGGCGTTGGCGTCGATAAAATCGTAGGCCTGGTCGGGAAGTATGTCGAAGGTATGCGCCTTTCCCTGCATGCTGATCTGCACCCGCCCTGTCGGGTGACGTCCGTCGCGCTGGACACCCTGGGTATCCATGCCCCAGGCCTGCATGATCGACAGCACGTCCTCGCCCTGGGCATCCGTGCCGATGCGGCTGATCAGGCAGGGAGCCAGGCCGAATCCCTGCAGGTGCCAGGCGACATTGAAGGGTGCTCCCCCCATCACCGCCCGGCCGTCGGGGAAACAGTCGAACAGAACCTCCCCAAAAACGAGGGGCCGCCCGCCGATCTTATTCATCGTCCTTTGACCCAATGCAAACGGCCAGAAATGACCGCCAACCGTGGCCGAGGGACCGCGCTACACGGCCTCCTGTTCCAGATGTGCCTGAATGACTTTCTTGATCTTGGCCGACTTGAGATTGGCCACCGCTGGCTTGCGGCCACCCAGATACTGGGCCAGGCTCACCGTCGGAACCGTCAGGGTATCGACCAGCGGATACATGCTGCACCGCTCACACGCCCGCAATTTGGGTTGCGCGCCGGCCGGTACCTTGCCCACCGGGCGATTACGCAGTTTGATGCAGTTGTCGGTGCGCATGTAGGCCTGCTGCGGGATGCAGAAAAACATCAAATCCTTATCCACTACTCGTCTCCTGTCAGGTCGTAAAGAATCGCGCTTGACGAGGCAACTGCCACTGTCAGTGCGCTGACTGTGTCGCGTCACAGGTGCGTAACGATGGTTGGGGCTAACGGCCTGCTGGCCTTTGTGGCGCCGTACACTAATCAGAAGCTGCGTGGACGCCCTGTGGATGCCGGGTCACGGGAGGTGCCGATTCTCCTACCCGTTGCTCCAAAACCACATCTATGACAGCTGGGCCGGTCAGAAATCAGCGCGAATAATAACATTTCTTAATGGCCGCGTCCAATTATACTTTAAATCAATGCGTTATGTTTCTGGCGCGCGTCGCCGCTGCGGCTGCGCGGCAATTATCCGGCACCCGCCGGATTCCGCGGGCCTCGCCGGTAACCCGACCGCGTTTACAGGGAGAGGGAGAGATACTGCGCGGCGTTTTTCACGAAGTCCGCGCGCGGCCGTATCTCGTCGGTGGGGAATTTTGCCAGCACCACGACCCGGCGGTTCGACCGTCCGATCTCGACCTCGGCCAGATCGATCCGGTGTCCCTTCTGGTCTGTATCTCCGTCGATCTTGACGCCAAGTCGGTCCAGTGTCAGCGACGTCGTCGTGAGGCGGACGAAGTCCTCTGGGTGGGCGAGGACCTGATTCAGTTGCTCGAGACCGGCCTCGGGACCGTCCAGGCTGGTCTGTTTCCGGCGCTCCTCTATGGACGCCAGCTTCTTGTTGATTTCCTCAATCCGGTGGTGCTTGTCGCTGGCCGACTCCGAGCCCTGATCCTGCGTTTCGAGCGCCTTGCGCCTGGTCTGCAGCAGACGCTTCTGCCGGTCAAGGTCCTTTTGCCAGTAGCGGGAGGAGGACAGGCCCTCCAGCGCGCTCGTAACGACACCTTCGAAAAGACAGTTCTTCAACCCTTTCCTTGTTTCGGGCTCTGTTGCGGCAGGCGAATTGATCTCATAGTCGGAAAAGTTGACAGTCGTCTGCGGTACGTCCTTCTGCACCATGTTGCCGACCAGCTGCATCCCGAAAACGTTTCTTTCGGTTTTTTTCATACACACCAGGGCGCAGCACTCGGTCAGGCCGTTGTTTTCATGGCTCTCAAGGAAATCCCGCATCTCGGAACTGTGGCTGAAGGCGGCCTGCAGATCATCGACATTGACAAAAAACGCATTGACCCGCGGATCGCTGGTGAAGGTTCTGCTGCTGAATTCAACCGCCGGGGGAATCGCTTCGATCAGGTCGTCAACATAATCCAGACAGTATTCTGTCGCGCGCCAGAGCTTTTTCCGGTATCCCATCACCAGCCGGATCGTTTTATCCGTGCCGTCCACGGCACTCTCGATCGCCTCGCGGACGATGGCCTCTTTGTGCCGCCTGGTAGTTTTTTCGACGCGCCTTTTGCGCAGAACACCGGTCAGGTATTCAGTCAACGAAGGGTTCACGATAAATGATCGGCCGGACCTTGGTGGATATCTCTCAGGATCCCTCATCCTGATCGTAGCCTAAGGATAGAGAACTTTGTGACAACTTTCCAGGCATGTCGTTCGTGCCCGTGATGGGGTTGCCCGCGCCCGATCGCCCGAGGTCGCCCCGGTTCCATCGGGATGGCGCCGCTGATTAGTCGTGCCAGTGTTTATGCTTGTGTTTGTGTTTGTGTCTGTGCTTGGCGTGCCCGGGCGGGATGCGGTGACCATGGCCATGCCCGGGAGGCCCGTGGTAGTGGTGTTCTTCCACGTAGATCACCTTCTCTTCAGGCGCGTGTTTGTCATCGCTCGTGGCAATCGCCGTACCCACCGCGGCACCCATTGTCGGTCTCCTGACCGATCCGGGCAAGCTCGGCATCGGTCAGACTGCTAACGCGCGCCTTGATCCAGTCGGGACTGACGCCCCAGGCCAGCCGTTGCTGCTGCGCAGCCTCCTCGTCGAAAAGCCTGGCAAGTTCATCTCGATCCAGACCGGACTGTGCCGGATTGACAATCTGATCGGTACCGATCATTGCCGCCTGCACGGGCAGCATCGGCATAAGCGTCAGCAGGGCGGCGTCGGTGAACAGGAAATGCCTGTGGCTTTCGTTATACTTCAGTTTGAACACAGGCGAGCAAACACAACCGGCGGGTTACTGATGCCAGATTTAGCCGCGAATATGGTTGAGCCCGTAGGTGGCTTCCAGTCGCAGGGCATGATGATGCGTTACAACCTTTTCATGCCACGCCTGTATAACTGGTGCATGTCGCTGGGTTTTGAGGCGGGCAAAATCATGCCGTCACGCGCCTTTTGTTCGGACGAGAGCCAGGGCTATCCCATTATCATGATTGCCAAGCACTTTGGCACCTTCCCGTTTAACCATGGCCAGGTCGGCGGGATAGTCGCCACCGATCGCCACGGGCCGCATGCCGAGCATGGCCAGGACCTGGTGATCATTCAGGCCAGTCATGTGGGCTACGACCCGCAAACCAAAACCTTTGGCACCTATCGGCGTCTGCAGACCACAAGCCAGGAGTGCGGCCCAAACTGCGGTAAAGTGCATCATGTGATTACCTGGTATCAGAATGAATACGAGTTTGCTCAGCAGAATATCCTGTTACACCTGCATGCCGGGCAGGAATGCTTAATCGTTGATAATCAGCTGTTGCGCGAGGATCGCGATGAAGGCCTGTTGTTACGCCTGGACAAGCTGATCGAAACAGACCCGAGCGGCAAGCGCATACCGCTTGAGATTCTCAGTACCGCAAAGGTATTTGCTGCATCCTCCGCCCTTATCGAGCGGGTGGGAGACTCGGCATTCGGTGGTACAACACCCCAACCGATGGGCGCCAACCTGAATGCAGACCTGTTTTATTTCCGGCGCAGTATTCCGCGAATGGAAGAAGGTGTGGATCACCTGGAACACAATTTAATCCGCTACATGCCGCAGATTATCACTGCGCGGTCGCCGATGTTGACCGCAGCGCAGATCAATACCCAGATCGAATTCGATCGCACGTTTCGTACGATTGTCAAAGAACATCGTTATCATCGTAAAAAGGTCTTGTTCATCGCCGGCCTGCATATCGATATCTCGCCACAAGCCCGGCAGTTGTTTCCGTTAACAAAGTTTGTACCCTGGGCCGCCTATATGCAGGATCGCGACGGCTGCCATTCCACACTGGAGCAGCGTGAAGTCGTACAGGCGCTCGAACAGCAAAGCACCTCCAATCCGGATCAGATCGATCTTGAGGCGGCGATTCAGGTCATGACCGAAGCCAGGGAAATCAAGGTCGAGTTATAGCAGTTTTATTGTGCCGGGCGGGTTAACCCGGTATCGCTACAGGGAACATAATCGCCCCGTTTCGCGCAAAGCAACCACTAAGAACGGCCCGCGCGGGCCCACCTTCGATCAACGCCCTCCCTTCATCCATCACTTAAGCGGAATGGCACTGACTTAAGTCGAAATGTAGGGTGGGTTAGCGCTTTTTGCGTAACCCACCAGGCGTTGCGAAGCAACACGATGAAGTTTTGATGGGTGCCTGCTGGCACATCCGGTGGGTTACGGCACAAACGGCGTGCCTGACCCACCCTACATTGATTAGGGAACCGCCTAAGTAAGTGCCATTCCACTTAAGCGTGGTTGGTAACTAGGGTAAGCGGTCACAGGAAATCAGCCAGCGAGCCGCTTGGAGTTATTCTGTGATGATTTCAATCGAGCAGGTAAGCAAGCGCCTGGCTTGCCGCGAACCTTGCGCCTGTCCTGTCTCGCATAAACTGAATTTTCCCTTACGCAACGGCCTCAGGTACTGCAGAGTCTAACGAAGGGTGGTGGGATTTATTTCGTTCAATTTAAAGAGTGGCGTTGACTATTATATATGCGAGAGGGTATATATGCTATTGCGTATATGATTTCGATCTGCCCGCCTTGTCCACAACACGATCATGCACCGATCAACGACGAGTACCCTTACCATGCAAGCCGATCAATTCTTCAAAGCCCTGAGTGATGTCACTCGCCTGCGCATGCTGGTGCTGCTGAGCAGCGAGGGCGAACTCTGTGTCTGTGAGCTCACCCATGCGCTGGACGAGATCCAGCCGAAGATATCCCGCCATCTGGCGCAGTTGCGTGAAACGGGCGTGGTAGTGGACCGGCGTCACGGGCAGTGGATCTACTACCGGCTGAACCCCGACCTGCCGGACTGGGGCCGCGAGGTCCTTGCGGCAACGGCCGAGGGGATGATCACGCAATCCCCCTTCAACGACGACCTGCAATCACTGACTGAAATGCCGAACCGGCCGGAGAGTGCCTGCTGCGCCTGATACATCACAATTCAGCTCAATAAGGAGACAATCGGAATGACGGTTCGTGTAGGCATTAATGGCTTCGGGCGCATGGGACGACTGGGTTTTCGCGCCGGCTGGGACAACCCGGGTTACGAGATCACACATGTCAACGAAATCGCCGGTGACGCGGCCTGCATGGCGCATCTGCTGACCTTCGATTCCGTGCACGGTCGCTGGGATCGATTGATTACCGCCGATGCGAACACGCTGCGGGTAGACGGAAAACCGGTTGGCTACTCGATGCACAAGACCCCCGGCGAGATCGACTGGGCCGGGATGGGCATCGAGCTGGTGATCGAGTGTTCCGGCAAGTTCAAGACCCGCGAGGCACTGGAGCCCTATTTCGACCAGGGGGTGAAGAAGGTGCTGGTCTCCGCCCCGGTGCCGGACCCGGCGATCAATATCGTGTACGGCATCAACCATGACCGCTACGAGCCCGACCGCCATGACATCATCACCGCGGCTTCCTGCACGACCAACTGCCTGGCCCCGGTGGTCAAGGTTATCCATGAGGGGTTGGGCATCCGCCACGGCACCATGACCACCATCCACGACATCACCAATACCCAGATCATCGTGGACAAGGGACACAAGGACCTGCGCCGGGCGCGCGCCTGTGGCCAGTCACTGATTCCAACCACGACCGGTTCAGCCAAGGCGATCACCCGAATTTTCCCCGAGCTGACCGGCAAGCTGAACGGGCTGGCCGTGCGTGTCCCGCTGCTGAATGCCTCGCTCACCGACGTGGTCTTCGAGGTGGAACGCCCGACCCGCGAGGCCGAGGTCAATGCCCTGTTCAAGGCCGCTGCGGAAGGCGAGCTGCAGGGGATTCTGGGTTACGAGGAGCGCCCGCTGGTCTCGGTCGACTACACCAATGACCCGCGCTCCGCGATCGTGGACGCGCCCTCCACCATGGTCATCGATGGCACCCAGGTGAAGGTGCTGGCCTGGTACGACAACGAGTGGGGCTACGTCAACCGCATGATGGAGCTGGCCGGGCTGATTGCGCAGGGCCTCCGAAACCGCTGAATCACGAGGGCTAGCCCGGATTTCTCACAGGGCGGCGTGGAAAGATCGTATTCTCTTGCGTCCATTGAAATTGTGTTGAACATGCAAAAGACAACGTGTTTTTTTAGATGCCTATCCCGGCCCTGGCTGGTCCTCGCGCGCCTGCACTTGCTCTTCACTCAAGTGGTAGCTACGGCTACCACTTTCCCTCCAGCGCGGCGTCCAGACACGCGATGCCTGCGCCAGCATCCGGGATCCCTGTGAGAAATCCGGGCTAAGCGATGGAGAGCAACCGGCGCAATTACCTGGTCGTCACCGGCGGCTACTGGGCCTTCACCGTCACCGACGGCGCCATCCGCATGCTGGTGGTGCTGTATTTCCACCTGCTGGGCTATTCGCCCTTCGAGGTGGCCATGCTGTTCCTGTTCTACGAGTTCTTCGGCATCGTCACCAACCTGGTCGGCGGCTGGCTGGGTGCGCGCATCGGGCTGAACCTCACCATGCACATCGGCATGGGGATGCAGGTGGTGGCCCTGTCCCTGCTCACCGTACCCGACGCCTGGCTGTCGGTGCCCTATGTCATGGCTGCTCAGGCGCTGTCCGGCATCGCCAAGGATCTGAACAAGATGTCAGCCAAGGCGAGCGTCAAGACGCTGGCCCAGGGGGGCGGCGAGTCGAAGCTGTTCCGCTGGGTAGCGGTGCTGACCGGTTCCAAGAACGCCCTCAAAGGGGCGGGCTTCTTCGTCGGAGCGGCGCTGCTCGAATGGATCGGCTTTCGCGCCGCCCTGGCAACCCTGGCCGGGCTGTTGGCAGTCGTTCTGATCGTGACCGCCCGGCTGCTGCCAAAGGGCGTCGGCAAGATGAAATCGAAACCGAAGTTCACCCAGGTGTTCTCGAACCGACCGGCGATCAACTGGCTGGCGGCAGCGCGGTTTTTCCTGTTCGGTTCGCGCGATGTGTGGTTTGTGGTGGGACTGCCAGTGTTTCTCTACTCGGTGCTGGGCTGGAGCTTCACCCAGGTCGGCGGCTTCCTGGCGCTGTGGGTGATTGGCTACGGTCTCGTCCAGGCCAGTGCCCCCCGGCTGATCCGGCGCAGTCACCACGGTCGGGGGCCCGGTGGCGGGACGGCTCGGCTGTGGGCCCTTGTTCTGGCCGCCTTCCCGGCAGCCATTGCCCTGGGTCTGCACTACGAGCTGAATCCGGCGCTGGTGCTGGTAACCGGGCTGGTCCTGTTCGGTGTGGTGTTTGCCATCAACTCGGCGGTGCATTCCTATCTGATCCTGGCCTATTCCGACTTCGACAAGGTATCCATGAACGTGGGCTTCTACTATATGGCCAATGCCGGCGGGCGCCTGGTCGGGACCGTGCTGTCCGGCTGGGTCTACCAGACCCAGGGGCTGACCGGCTGTCTGTGGTGGTCCACCGCGTTCGTGCTGGCGGCCGCAGTGCTGTCCTTCAAGCTGCCCGCGGTCGAGTCACCGGTCGAGGCGGGCGAGCATACGGTCCGTGTTTGACGCGTTTGCCAGGGTGCTGGCCTTCGGGGTTCTGGGACTGAACCCGGCGTCCCGCTCGGGGGCCGCTGTACACTTCTTCATCATGGACGTGGCCAAGCTCTTCGTCCTGTTGGTCGTGGTGATCTATGTCATGGGTCTGCTGCGGGCCCTGGTCGCCCCGGAGCGCGTGCGTGAGTTCGTGCGCGGGCGCCCCGACTGGCAGGCGCGGGGCCTGGCGGTCTCACTGGGTGCGGTAACACCTTTCTGCTCCTGCTCCTCGGTGCCCCTGTTCATCGGCTTCGTCGAGGCCGGTATCCCGCTGGGGATAACCTTCTCGTTTCTGATTGCCAGCCCCATGATCAATGAGGTGGCCGCTGTCATTCTGGTGGGTGTCCTGGGATGGAAGCTTGCGGCGCTGTACGTCCTCGCCGGCCTGGTGGTGGCCTGGTTCGGCGGCATGGTCATGCAGCGTTTCCGGCCCGAGC
Source organism: uncultured Gammaproteobacteria bacterium (assembly GCA_963707015.1). Classification (GTDB taxonomy): domain Bacteria; phylum Pseudomonadota; class Gammaproteobacteria; order Thiohalobacterales; family Thiohalobacteraceae; genus CAVPOO01. The sequence goes on along the minus strand of CAVPOO010000015.1, from coordinate 319,521 downwards.
GCTGGGTCGAGGACTACGTGTGGAAGATCCGGATGGGCGAGGCGGCACTGCCGGCACCGGACCGGTCCTTCGCCGGCCGGCACGGTTACGCCCTGTCCGAGGTCCGGCAGATTGTCGGACGGATCTGGAAGTGGGTACTGATCGGCATCGGCGTGGGTGCGTTGTTTCATGGCTTCGTGCCGGCAGCGTGGGTGTCTGAGCACCTGGCTGGTGACAGTTGGTATACCGTTCCGGCGGCAGTGGTATTAGGTATTCCGCTTTACTCCAACGCCACCGGTGTCATCCCCGTGGCCGAGGCCATGCTGGGCAAGGGCGTGCCGGTGGGTACAACCCTGGCGCTGATGATGAGCGTGGCCGCGCTCTCCCTGCCCGAGATGCTGATCCTCAGGAAGGTCATCCAGTGGCAGGCCCTGGCCCTGTTTGCCGCGGTGCTCGCCACGGCCTTCACCCTGGTGGGCTGGGGATTCAACGCGATCGTCTGATCTCGAGGAGGGTATTCATCATGAAACACATCAAGGTCCTCGGCAGCGGCTGCCGCAATTGCGAGATCACTGCCAATGTCATCGGGCAGGCGGCACAAGAGGCGGGTATCGAGGTCGAGATTGAGAAGGTCACGGACATCGCCGAGATCATGGCCTACGGGGTCATGTCGACACCCGGCGTGGTGGTGGATGGCAAACTGGTGCACGCCGGTGGAATTCCCGCGCCGGACCAGGCACGGGCCTGGGTACGTGACTGAACAGAGCGATAAAAATGAATGTGCTCTTTAATCTCGTGCCGGTAACTCCTGCCGTTCGCAGAAGGCATAGGGCTGGCCGCACGCGCTGGGCCCTGGGCGGTTTGGTGCGGATGCCGCGGGTAGCGTTTCGGCCTCTTGGACAAGCCTGAGTCGCGCTACCGATTCGAGTTCGCTGTCTGACGGATGCCTTGGCCTACATCAACGGCGAAGACGGCGGGTTAATTGCCCAGGAGACCCAACTCGCCGACCCCGGTAATTACCCACCCCAATATCAGGCACCCTGCTTTATTGGTGGCCGCGACATGGGATGCCTCGCGAGGGCGAAGTTCAAGCGCGAGGAAAACGCTCAGAACCCGATCTCGGAACGATCTGACGAGAGGATCACTCGAGAGGATGACTGATATGGATGGCAGACATGTCCGCTGTCCAAGCTTTCCTGAGAACCGAGGTATCCGCATCGTCTACGGTTATCCCTCCCCCGGGCACCCAGGCACTCAACTTGACATCCTCAATACCGGTATCCAACTCATAGAAGACGGACCGGTCAGGGGCGTCAGGCTTACTGTCGGATGATAATCCCGTCAAGGTGTGCGGTGGTTCGGTGTGCTTGACAACTGTCATCAGTATTCCAGGTTATCGTGTTGCTGAGAGTTACCACCGACCAACGCGGCAATCGGCCTGGTTACCGTATTGTCGTGGATGTTATTCCAATCCGCGCCGGCCTGCTCTGCAATCGAATTCGCGCGAGCGGTCGATCTGAGATGATTGTCATGCACCGTATGGTGAGAGCCCGTTATGGAAATGTCGACGTTGGTATTGGAGTGGCAGCTGAGATCCGCCACGATATTGTGTGTCCCGTTCAGATCCACTCCGAAGGAGTTCAACAGTGACGTCCCGCCTATGATCTTGACGTCGCTGCAATCCCCGTCCATATCGATACCCGCTCTATCTGCCAGACCTGCGGTAGCATATTCGCAATTTGATAATGTCGATTGAGTGACGTTCTGCAATGTCACCGGCCCGTCTTTACAGGTCGTGAATGAGCATGCGGAAATCTTCATGAGGTCGGCATTTTGCGCCAGAAGCCCACGACCCTGCCCGTTCGTGGAGCAGTTCGTCAGGCGGTACCCTTCATCTTCCGGGGTGGCTCCCGGTAATCCGTGGTGATAGAAACCACTGCCAGCGCCCAGCTGCACCTTAACTATGTTCATGTCTGTGTCGGTACAGCTCTCAGTCTCTATCCCGGTCGTGCAGAGTATGCAGAAGACGTCGTCTATCGAGACGTTCGCGCAGAAGTCCAGTCGAACTGCGCGAGACATTTCGGCGCCCCCATCACCCGAAATGTAGAGATTGTCCAGCCGGATATCGGAACACCTGATCGCGGCACTGTTTCCGTCGATATCAATGGCACCGACGCCAGTTTTGCCATTGTTGTATATCGACATTCCATTCAGGTGGAAGAACGACTGAGTGACACCACTCAGGTTGGGATACCGGAACAGAACCACGCCGTTGTCGTTTGCTCTGACAATGGTCCGTCCTGGTCCGTCTCCGTAGATCTCGATCCCTGGCTTGAGAGTAACTGCGATACTACCGCCGGCGTCGCCAAACAAATAGTTCCCGGCCTTGAGTCTCAACCGGCCGTTCGACATCGCAGCAAGCGCCGCGATGATTTCGGCCTGACTCTCTGCAACTCCCGTCGCGTCCGCCTCGTAGAAGGTGGCAACGTCCATGTCCATTGCCTGGATGACATCATGGACCGTCGTCGCGACAGCGTTCGCTTCGGTGCGCCTGGTACCTGCCATCGCGTCACCCTTAGCCACATCGGTGGTGTCTGCGAGGTCGGTGATGCTGATCTCCGCGGCGATCGCCACGGAAGTCGTCCCGGGGGTGATCGTCCCGGTGGTCGTCACCCGCCAGATCGTCCGCCCGTTGGTCGTGCCCTGGTTGACACTGATCAGAGTCCCTTCAGTGACGTCATTGACATCGTTCCAGTCAGGAGCCCGGGTCCACGTTCCTGAGGACACGACATAGATTCCGTTCTCAATCCCGTCGGTCTGATTCTTCGCCAGGACTCGGTCGTCCTCGACGCAGGCAACGCCATCGATAGTCTGTTCGCCGGACAACATGAGATTCACTGTGGAAGCGACCTTGCAGGGCACCTTGATGGCCTTCCCTGCATTGACTCCGAAGTGGCTGTCCGTGGTGGTGGATGTCACCGTGGTGCTCCTCCTGCGAGCGCCTGCAATACGCCAATGCCCTCGACTTCGCCACTCTCAATCGGTCTGATCCCGGCGATGGTCGTATTTATCTGTCCTGCCGGGTGCTGTAGCAAAGCACCGCCAACAGAGTTGAACGCCTTGAAAGCGGCCATGTCCATCTCCAACTGCGTTGCCTGAACGCCAGCTTTGTAAAGATCCCCAGAGATTCTGACACCGGCAGGGCCCGTGTACCGTCTATGACTGCTAGCGGGAGGTTACTGCTAACTGTCCCCGGCGGCGCTGACGTAGATCAATTCGCGCAGCTATCCGGCCGGTTCTTTCCGAACGCACGCCAACACACGACATTAACGAACCTGCCCGGCAACGGAAGGCTAACACCGGTAAGCGGTCGGTCAATTACCGGGTGTTTTCAGCTTATTCACTTTGCTCGATCACTTTGCATCGGGCTAATGTTCTAGCGCGCCCGCGAACATCAGCTGGTGTAGTATGGGTTCCAGGGACAGCGTTATTCCGTCGTTGTTGCTTGACCGTCGCCGGGGGAGCCGTATAGTCACGACACTACGCCGACGCAACCGTTGACCGCCACCGGCTCATAGGAGGCTTCTTTACCGATGAAGCGGTTCCTATATTGCGCGCTATGCACGATGGTGGTGCTGACTACGACCGACGCAGGCGCTACCGGTGCGTTCGGCCTATTGCCCGACCGGGGCGATGCGCACTTGAGCTTCTACCTGGACAACGATCTGTTCGCCGGCAAGGACGAGAACTACACCAATGGCGTTCGCATCGCCTGGATCTCGGGATCCCGCGATCCGGAGCAGTTCGGTGCGGTACAGCGCGGCCTGCGCAAACTGACCGGCGACGCTGAGAGTCTGAGTCAGTTCCAACGCATTTCAGGATTTCGGGACCTGGCAAACATCGAGTACAACTACGGGACCTCGATCACCCAACTGATGTTTACACCGCAAGACCCGGATGCACCGGAATCGCCTCCAGGCGAGAGTCCCTATGCCGGCTGGGTAGGGCTCGGCTTTTCCCTGCACGCCAAGGACACCCATGCGCTTAATTCCGCCGAGCTCAGCATCGGAACGGTAGGTCCGAATAGCCATGCCAAGGAGGTGCAGGACTTCATCCACGACCTGAAGGGCGTCGAGCGGTTCAAGGGTTGGGACAGTCAGATCCCGAACGAACCGACTCTGAACCTGTTTTTCAGCCAGAAGCGGCGGTTGACTTTTCTCGAGTCCGAATGGGGCAGATTTGCGGTGGACGGTTTTGGTGAGTGGGGGATCGGGCTCGGCACCTTCCGAACTGATCTCTATCTGGGTGCGCTCACACGCTTCGGCTGGAATCTGCCGGTGGATTTTTCCGATCCCCGATTGTCCCCAACAGCCTATTCACATCAACCCTTCACGACCGATCGTCGCGAAAGTGGCCGATGGTCTCTCTATGGTTTGCTCGGCATTCGTGGGTCTGCCGTGGCCCATGACATCACCCTTGACGGCACGGTGTTCAGCAACTTTGATACCGGCGCCACCCGGAAACCTTTCGTTAGCGACCTGTTCACAGGCCTTGGCGTACGTTACCGGAACCTGGACTTTACGTATGTGCAGACCTACCGCAGCCGGAGATTCAAGGAGCAGAATAGGTCTAACAGTTTTGGTTCCATCGCGGTTAGCTACCGATTATGACGCCAGACACCATAGGTAGAGCCAGTCTTACGCTTTGCCGTTGAAGTCTAGCCGAATTACTTCGCGACATTTGTCTCGGAAATATGAATCGCTGAATCCCTCCGCGCTTCGCGCCGATAGGTCGCCGTCAATCCCATAGGCCCAGTGGGCGCCATGTTTGTGGTATCAGAGAAACAACGCTTCGTCGTTTTACTTGTGGCAGGGTTGCTTGTGGGTTGCTGGGTAACTACTTTGGTCGACACTGGAATCCTGATAACCGGATGGTGAACGCCTGTTGCCGCTGCCTTCCAGACATCCAAGCTAAGACGCTGAACTTCCGATTCAGGTGGCGGCTTTGCCTCAGCCTGTCGATGCGACCCTCAGCTCCGCGACTAACCCAAACATACTCTGTGCCTCAAATGTTGCCGTTCTCACCTCATTGCATCGCTATTCAGGTAACGACTTTGTTATCGGGACGGCGTGAGTAAACCGGTCAGGTAACGACTTTAGTTTTTTGCTGACACCACAGCGACGCCGGCGGCGGGGCACGCTATTCCACGGTAACGGACTTGGCGAGGTTGCGCGGCTGGTCGACGTCTGTCCCCCGCAGGACGGCGACATGGTAGGCAAGCAGCTGCAGGGGCACGGTAAATATGATGGGCGCGATACAGTCATCGGTAGGCGCGACGGGAAGCACTTCAAGCCCCTCGCGATGCGTCATGCCCGCGTGCTGGTCGGCGAAGACGAACATCTGGCCACCGCGCGCGCTGACTTCCTGCAGATTGGACTTCAGCTTTTCCAGCAGTTCGTTGTTCGGGGCCACCGCGATCACCGGCATCTCCGCATCCACCAGCGCCAGCGGCCCGTGCTTGAGTTCGCCGGCCGGATAGGCCTCGGCGTGGATATAGGAAATTTCCTTCAGTTTCAGCGCTCCTTCCATGGCGACGGGGTACTGGGCGCCACGGCCCAGGAACAGCGCGTGGTGTTTGTCCGCGAAGCGCTCGGCGAGCCGCTCGATGCGGTCGTCCAGTTTGAGCGCCTCGTCCACGCGGCCCGGCAGGCTGGCCAGTTGTTGTACCAGCTTGCGCTCGAGCTCGCGGTCCATGCCGTGGCGGCGCCCGAGCACGATCACCAGCAGCAGCATGGCGACCAGCTGGGTCGTAAACGCCTTGGTGGAGGCGACGCCGATCTCCGGACCGGCCCGCGTCATCAGGGTCAGGTCGGATTCCCGGACGATGGAGCTCTCGGGAACATTGCAGATGGCGAGCGAATGGCCGAAGCCGAGGCGCTTGGCCTCGGCCAGGCCGGCGAGGGTATCGGCCGTTTCACCCGACTGGGAGAGCGTCACGATGAGTGAATTCTTGCGCACCACGGGGCGGCGGTAGCGGAATTCGCTCGCGACCTCGACACTGGCGGGAATACCGGCCAGCGATTCCAGCCAGTAGCGGCCCACCATGCCGGCATGATAACTGGTCCCGCAGGCGATGATGTGGACCCCCTGGACGGTGTCGAACACGGCGCCGGCCTCCGGCCCGAAGGCCGCCTCGAACACCTGATCGTCGCTGATGCGTCCCTCCAGACAGTCGGCAATGGCGCGCGGCTGCTCATAGATCTCCTTGAGCATGTAGTGGCGGTACTGACCACGCTCCACGGCATCGGCGTTCAGCTCCGACAGGCGCACGCTGCGCGCCACCTCAGCACCCTGCGCGTCATAGGTTTTATGCCGGCTGGCGCCCAGGTCCGCCACGTCGCCATCTTCGAGAAAGATGAACCGCTGGGTCACCGGGATCAGCGCCGCAACATCCGAGGCGATGAAGTTTTCACCGATGCCGAGCCCAATCACCAGCGGGCTCCCCCGGCGTGCCGCGATCAGGCGGCCGGGCTCGCTGCGGCACACCACACCGAGTGCGTAGGCGCCTTTCAGCTCTTTGACCGTGGCCTGCACGGCACCCAGCAGATCCGCGCCCTGTTCCATGTGATAGTGGATCTGGTGCACGATCACCTCGGTATCGGTCTCCGAGGTGAACTCGTAGCCGAGCGCCTCCTGCTGAGCCTGCAGCTCGCGGTGGTTCTCGATGATGCCGTTGTGGACGACCGCCACCGCCTGGCGGCAGATGTGCGGGTGGGCATTGGCTTGCGAGGGCTTGCCATGCGTCGCCCAGCGGGTGTGGGCGATGCCCAGCGTGCCGTGCAGCGGCGAGTCCGCCAGCGCGGCGGCGAGCTGGGATACCTTGCCCGTGGTTCGCGCGCGATCGAGCCGCTGGTCCGCGTCGAGCACGACCAGACCTGCCGAGTCATAGCCGCGGTACTCGAGGCGTCTCAGTCCCTCCAGCAGAATGGGAGCGACGTCGCGCTGGGCTACTGCACCGACGATTCCGCACATGGCCAATTCCGAGTCAGGCCCGAGGATTGCAGCCTAAGGAAAAACTCAACACCCTGGCGAGCTGTGTCCGGCCGGAGTACCACGCCACATCGACAGAACAGCGGCCCCTTTTGCTCCTCACCCCTCACGCCTTACTCCTCACCCCTCACTCTCCGTCTTCTTCACCGGCCGCTTCCAGCCCTGGCGGGTCGTCTGCGGCGCCCGGCTCAGTGTCAGTTCGCCGGCCGGTGTATCCCGGGTAATGGTACTGCCGGCACCGATCGTTGCGCCCGCGCCGACCTTGACGGGGGCGACGAGCTGGGTGTCCGATCCGATGAAGACATCGTCCCCGATCACCGTCTGGTGCTTGTTGGCCCCATCGTAGTTGCAGGTAATCGTGCCAGCACCAACGTTGACGCGCTCACCAATGTTAGTGTCTCCTATATAACTAAGGTGATTTATCTTCGAGTGGGCGCCCACGTCTGACTTCTTGATTTCCACAAAGTTTCCGACATGCACCTGGTCGGCCAGCCGCGTCTCGGGACGTAGCCTGGCAAAGGGACCGATGCGTGCCGCGGCCCCGACGCGGGCGTCCTCAATCACACAATGAGGCTGCACGTCGACATCGTCGCCAATCACCGAATTGCGGATGAAACAGCCGGGCCCGATGCTGACCCGGTCGCCCAGGCTCACCTCGCCTTCCAGTACGACATCGACATCGATGCACACGTCGGTGCCGGCGGTCAGCTTGCCGCGCAGATCGAAGCGACCGGGATCCCGGAGTGTCACGCCCGCAAGCATCAGCCGGTTCGCCTCGCGGCGCTGATAGGCGCGCTCGAGTTCCGCGAGCTGCAGGCGATTGTTGACACCCTGGATCTCGGCCGGATCCGGCGGGGAAACCGTGCGCACCGAAACGCCGTCCGCGACCGCGAGACCGATGATATCGGTGAGGTAGTACTCGCCCTGGGCATTGACATTGTCCAGCGCCTGAATCCAGGTCTTGAGCCGGTGCGCCGGCGCAGCCAGGAAGCCGGTGTTGATCTCGGTGAGGCTGCGCTGCTGCTCACTGGCATCCTTCTCTTCGATGATGCCCGTCACCCGACCCGCCGCATCGCGCAGGATACGGCCGTAGCCCTGCGGGCAGTCCAGTTCCGCCGTCAACAGGCCCAGCGCGTTGTCATCGGCGAGCGCGCACAATCGCGCCAGGGTTTCTCCGCTGATCAGCGGCACATCGCCGTAGAGGATCAGCACCCGCTGGTCATCGGCAACCGCCGGCAGAGCCTGGGCGACGGCATGCCCGGTACCGAGCTGTTCCGACTGTTCCACCCAGGCGACCTGATGTTGTCGCAGCGCCTCGGGGACTGCCCCGCCGCCATGGCCATACACCACCTGCACGGATCGGGGGCTCATGCTGGCAGCCGTCTCGATCACGTGTTCCAGCAGAGGCTTGCCGCCGATCCTGTGCAGCACCTTGGGTATCGCCGAACGCATGCGCGTACCCTGACCGGCGGCGAGGATGATGATACTGAGTCGCATAATCGTGGCAGCGGGGAATCCGTCGCGCGGCAGTGATGCCCGTTTACACCTTATCCTATTGCAGCCGCGACGGGAATATACCGCCACGCGATGGCCGCCGCAGACGTGATGCGCAGGCAGTCTCCGGAGTGCGCGCCGGGCAATCAGCGGGAACAGGCTTGCTCAATGCAGGGTCGGCGGAGTGCGCTGAACACCGTAGGTGAGTTCATCTTCGGTCGCATCGCGAACCGCTTCGATCTTGACGTGGAAGGTCAGCACCTTTCCGGCGAGCGGATGGTTGCCATCCACGGTGAGCTTGTCGCCTTCGATGCGCGACACGACGAAGGTCTTGACGTCGCCCTGCTCGTTCTGCATCTCGACCTCGGCACCGATACGGCGGAACTCGGGCGGCACATTCTCGAGGTCGTCGGTATAGGTCAGTACCGGATCGTGCTCCCCAAAGGCGTCCTGAGGGGCGACGGTCACTTCCACCTGATCGCCGACACAATGGCCCTCGAGCGCCACCTGAATCTTTTCGATCAGGTCGCTCTTGCCGCCATGCACATAACTGATCGGGATATCGACCTGTTCCAGCAGATTACCCGCGTCATCGAGGATGCGGTAGGTAAGGGATATAACCTTGTCTTTTGCGACGCACTCGCCGGTCATGGATATTTTACTCAGACGGATGGCTTCAGCAGCGCGTTACCGCGCGCGATCGCGCAGTTTCTGCAAGGTGCGTAACTGAGCAATGGCCTCGGCCAGCTCGGCCTGAGCCTTGGCGTAATCGAAATCGGTTTTGGTGTCCGCAAGCGTCTTCTCTGCCCGCTCCCTGGCCTCCAGTGCCGCGGCCTCGTCAATGTCCTTGGCGCGCAGCGCGGTATCCGAGAGCACGGTCACCACATGCGGCTGCACTTCCAGCATGCCGCCGGAGACAAAAAAGGAATACTCATTGCCGTCCTGTGTCTGCACCCTGACCTCGCCCGGAATCAGGCGTGTCAGCAGCGGCGCATGCCGCGGCGCGATACCCACCTCGCCCATTTCCGCCGGCGCGAAGACCATTGTCGCAGGACCCGAGTAGATCGCAGACTCGGCGCTGACAATATCCACATGTAGTTCCATTGCCATAGGATTACTCTCTCGCTTGCGCCCGTCTCAGGAACATCCCGCGCTTACAGGCTCTTCGCCTTCTCGACCGCCTCTTCAATGGCACCCACCATATAGAAGGCCTGCTCCGGCAGCGCATCGTATTCACCGTTGACGATGCCCTGGAAGCCGCGGATGGTGTCCTTGAGCGAGACATACTTGCCGGCAGAACCGGTAAAGGTCTCCGCGACGAAAAACGGCTGTGACAGGAAGCGCTGCATCTTGCGCGCGCGCGCCACCAGCAGCTTGTCCTCATCGGACAGTTCATCCATACCCAGAATCGCGATGATATCCCGCAGCTCTTTGTAACGCTGCAGGATTCCCTGCACGGCCCGGGCGATGTCGTAGTGCTCATTACCGACGACCAGCGGATCGAGCTGACGCGACGTGGAGTCGAGCGGATCCACGGCCGGATAGATACCCAGCTCGGCTACCTGACGGGACAACACCAGGGTCGCATCCAGGTGCGCGAAAGTGGTTGCCGGCGACGGATCGGTGAGATCGTCGGCGGGCACATAGATGGCCTGGAACGACGTGATAGAGCCGGTCTTGGTGGAGGTGATGCGCTCCTGCAGCACGCCCATCTCCTCGGCCAGTGTCGGCTGGTAACCCACCGCGGAGGGCATGCGACCCAGCAGGGCCGACACCTCGGTTCCCGCCAGGGTATAACGGTAGATATTGTCGATGAACATGAGCACGGCGCGACCCTCATCGCGGAAGTGCTCGGCCATGGTGAGTCCCGTCAAGGCCACGCGCAGGCGGTTGCCGGGCGGCTCGTTCATCTGGCCGTAAACCAGCGACACCTTGTCGAGAACGCCCGACTCTTTCATCTCGTGGTAGAAGTCGTTACCCTCACGGGTGCGCTCACCGACGCCGGCAAACACCGAATAGCCGCTGTGTTCGAGGGCGATGTTACGGATGAGCTCCATCAGCGTTACCGTCTTGCCCACACCGGCACCGCCGAACAGGCCGATCTTGCCGCCCTTGGCGATAGGCATGATCAGATCGATGACCTTGATGCCGGTCTCGAGAATCTCCACGCTCGGGGCCTGGTCGGCATACGCGGGCGCCGCTCGGTGAATCGGCAGACTGGACTCGGCGCCAATGTCACCCGCGTCGTCCACCGGCTCACCCAGAACGTTCATGATCCGGCCCAGCGTCTTCTCGCCGACCGGTACGGTGATCGGATGCCCCGTATCCAGTGCCGGAAGCCCGCGCTTGAGACCATCCGTGGAGCCCATGGCGATGGCCCGCACCACGCCATCACCGAGCTGCTGCTGGACTTCGAGCGTGAGACCGGCCTCCTCGACCCTGAGCGCGTCATAGATCTTGGGCACCGCATCGCGCGGGAACTCCACGTCCACCACCGCGCCGATGATTTCAACAATGTTTCCAGAACTCATGTGCGTTCCTCTCAAAAATCAGCTGAAAGAGATAACGAGAAAAAACAAACAACCGTAGCTGTCAGCTTTATGTCTCGTATTCTTTGCTCTTTGAACCAGCGCTGCTAGACGGCTGCCGCACCGCCGACGATTTCCGAAATCTCCTGGGTAATGGCCGCCTGGCGTGCCTTGTTGTACACCAGCTGCAGCTCCTCGATCAGGTTACCGGCATTGTCCGTTGCCGCCTTCATGGCGACCATACGTGCGGCCTGCTCACTGGCGATGTTTTCTACCACGCTCTGATACACCAGTGATTCCACATAGCGCATCAGCAGGGCGTCAATCACGGGCTTCGAATCCGGCTCATACAGATAGTCCCAGTGGTGCTTGAGCGATTCATCGTCCGCGACCGGAATCGGCAGCAACTGAGCGACCCGCGGCTTCTGGGTCATGGTGTTGACAAACTCGTTGTAACCGATGAACAGGCGATCGATACGACCCTCGTCATAGGCATCCAGCATCGCCTTGACGGTCCCGATGAGGTCGCTGACACCCGGTGTGTCACCAAGCTGTGTGGCCTGCGCCACGATATTGCCGCCGAGGCGCTTGAAGAACCCGAGCGCCTTGCCGCCGAGCAGGGCCAGATCAATCTCGTAACCCGCCTGGTTCCAGGTCCGCATCTGACTGATTGCATTCTTGAACAGATTGACGTTGAGGCCACCGCACAGACCACGATCGGTGGACACGACTATCAGACCCACGCGCCTCTGCTCGCGTTCGACGAGATAGGGGTGGCGGTATTCCGGATGGGCGAGACTGAGGTGCGCGACCACATTGCGCATCTTTTCCGCATAGGGACGCGATGCGCGCATACGCTCCTGCACGCGGCGCATCTTGCTCGCCGAGACCATCTCCATGGCCTTGGTGATCTTCTGCGTGTTCTTGATACTCTTGATCTGGGTACGTATCTCTTTTGCGCCAGCCATGTCTCAGCCCAGTGTCTCAGTTAATGGTGCGCAAGGCGCACCGCCGAATCCGCCATGTGCCCCGCACGCCTGCGCCGTGCTACCAGGCACTGTTGGCCTTGAAGTCTTCCAGTGCCTTGCGCAGCGCGGCCTCGATCTCGTCGTTGTAATCCGCAGTCTCATTGATCCTGGTCATGAGCTCCGCGTAATTCGACCTGGCGAAGGCATGCAGCGCCTGTTCGAAATCGACGACCTTCTTGAGATCGACATCGTCCAGGAAACCTTCGTTAGCGGCAAACAGAGAGACGGCCATTTCTGCAACCGACAGCGGGGAATACTGCTTCTGTTTCATCAGCTCGGTGACACGCTCACCACGCTCGAGCTGCTTGCGGGTGGCTTCATCGAGATCGGATGCAAACTGGGCGAAAGCGGCGAGCTCGCGATACTGCGCCAGGGCCAGACGTATACCGCCACCCAGCTTCTTGATGATCTTGGTCTGTGCGGCACCACCGACTCGCGATACGGACAGACCGGCATTGATGGCCGGCCGGATACCGGCGTTGAACAGGTCACTTTCCAGGAAGATCTGGCCGTCGGTGATGGAGATCACGTTGGTCGGCACGAAGGCCGAGACGTCACCTGCCTGGGTTTCGATGATCGGCAGTGCCGTGAGTGACCCGGTCCGGCCTTTCACCTCGCCATTGGTCCGCACCTCAACCTCGTGCGCATTGATGCGCGAGGCGCGTTCCAGCAGGCGCGAATGCAGATAGAACACATCGCCCGGATAGGCCTCGCGGCCGGGCGGGCGCCGCAACAGCAGGGACACCTGGCGATAGGCCCAGGCCTGTTTGGTGAGGTCGTCGTAGACGATCAGGGCATCCTCGCCGCGATCGCGGAAGTACTCGCCCATCGCGCAACCGGCGTAGGGTGCAATGAACTGCATGGCCGCCGATTCGGCCGCGGCCGCCGCCACCACAATCGTGTGCGCCATGGCGCCGTGCTCTTCGAGCTTGTGCACCACGTTGGCGATGGACGAGTTCTTCTGCCCGACCGCGACGTAGATGCATTTGATGCCCGTGCCCTTCTGATTGATGATGGTATCGAGCGCGACCGCCGTCTTGCCGGTCTGGCGGTCACCGATAATCAGCTCGCGCTGACCGCGGCCAAGCGGAACCATGGAATCGATGGACTTGAGTCCGGTCTGCACCGGCTGATCCACGGATTTGCGTGCAATCACGCCGGGGGCGATCTTTTCGATCGGCGAGTTGAAGCGCGTCTCGATCGATCCCTTGCCGTCGATCGGGTTGCCCAGCGAGTCCACCACCCGGCCGAGCAGGGCCTCCCCGACCGGCACCTCGAGAATGCGGCCGGTGCACTTGACGCTGTCGCCCTCGGAGATACCCTTGTAGTCTCCCAGAATCACGGCGCCCACGGAGTCGCGCTCCAGATTCAGCGCCAGGCCGAAGACATCGCCGGGGAATTCGATCATCTCGCCTGCCATGACGTCGGCCAGACCATGGATGCGCGCAATGCCGTCCATCAGGCTCACGACAGTGCCTTCGGTCCGAGCTTCCGCCGCACTCTCAAAATCCTGAATGCGGCTCTTGATCAGCTGGCTGATTTCAGTTGGATTAAGTTGCATTAGATTTCCTCTTAATGGCTCAGGACGCTGGCGAGTCGCGTCAGCTTGCCCTGCACCGAACCATCTATCACCAGATCGCCGGCGCGAATGATGGCGCCACCCAGCAGGCGTGGGTCAACGGACGATTCAAGCTGAATGTCACGTCCCAGCCGCTGCTTGAGTGCCTTGATGAGGACCGCCTTCTGTTCCTCGGTGACGGGAAGCGCTGTAATCAGGCGGGCCTGAATGGACCCCTCGGCCTCGTTGCGCAGCTCTTCGTAGAGTCGGGCAATCTCCGGCAACACGCCGAGCCGGCGGTTTTCCGCCAGCAGGCGGATAAAATTCCGGCCCGCTTCACTCCGTCCATCGCCACAGATATCCGCGAACAGCTCGCCGAGCTGCGTCTCAGTCAACCGCGGACTGTCAAGCAGGGGCTGCATCTGCGCGTCTTCCGCAACGGCGGCCGCCAGCGCGAGCGTGTCGGACCAGGCATCCAGTGACTGCGTGTCACGGGCCAGCTGAAACACGGCCTGGGCATAAGGACGCGCAACGGTAGTGGACTCTGCCATCGCCGGTCTCCTAGATCTGGGCTGCCAGCTTGGTCAGCAGCGCGTTGTGCGTGCGCTCGTCGACCTCGCGCTCCAGCACCTTTCGCGCGCCGTCCATCGCAATGGAGACGACTTGTCCGCGCAGCTCTTCCTTGACGCGATTGACCTCCTGCTCGATCTCGGCACGCGCCGCCGCAATCAGGCGCGCACCTTCCTCGCGGGCTCCAACTTTGGCCTCGTCGACAATCTCGCCACCGCGTTTCTGTGCCTGGGTAATGATATCCGCTGCCTGCTGTTTGGCCTCGAGCAAAACCTTCTTGGCCCGGTCCTCAGCCAGTTCCTGTTCGCGCTTGCCATGTTCCGCAGCCGCCAGGCCGTCAGCAATCCGCGTCTTGCGGTCTTCCATGATCTGCGTCAGCGGCCCCCACAAGAAGCGTTTGATAAACCAGACCAGGACCGCAAACGTGAGGATCTGTCCCAGCAGGGTGTATATGCTCAGACTCACCTTAAGCTCCTCGATTATTCTGCATGAACCTTAAACCCGTGGGGGAACGTCGCTTACCCGCCCAGCGCAGACTCGGCTGCGCCAATAAAGGGGTTCGCAAATACGAACCACATGGCCATACCCAGCACGATCATCGGGAAGGCTTCCATCAGGCCGCCGGTGAACAGCATCTGGCCCATGAGCTGCGGACGCATCTCGGGCTGTCGGGCGATTCCTTCGATGTACTTGGAACAGATCATGCCCCAACCCAACGCTGAGCCCAGCCCCGCGGCTGCCAGAATGATACCCACGGCCATGGCGGTGCTGCCGTAGATCGAAGCAATCATTTCAGGGGTCATTACCTTGGTCTCCTTGCAAGTTGCGATGTCTTGAAAGTCAGAAAAATGAAATACCCGTCGAGCTCGAGCTAGTGGTCATCCGCATGGGTGAGGCCCAGATACACAATCGTCAGTATCATGAAGATGAAGGCCTGCAGGGTTACCACCAGGATGTGGAAGATGGCCCACAGGGTACCGAGCGCGACCTGCGCCGGCAGCATGTACCAGGCGAACCCGAGCAGCGCGATCAGCATGAACAGCAACTCCCCGGCGAACATGTTGCCGAACAGGCGCAGCGCAAGACTGACCGGTTTGGCTACCTCTTCGACCGCCGTCATCACGATGTTGACCGGGATCAGCCATTTGCCGAAGGGGTGGAACAGGAACATGCCGATGTAGCCCTTCAGCCCCTTGACCTTGATGTTGTAAAAGATGATCAGTGCAAAGACCGACAGCGACAAGGCAAAGGTCGTGCCCAGGTCCGTGGTGGGTACCACCTTGAGGTAATGAATACCCAGCGCGCCGGCGATGAGCGGCAGCAGATCGACCGGCACCAGATCCATCGTATTCATGAGAAACACCCACATGAATACCGTCAGCGCAAGCGGACCGATGATCGGGTTACTGCCGGGGAAGATGTCCTTGACCTGCTGGTTGACGAATTCGACGATGGCCTCCAGCACGTTCTGCAAGCCACTCGGCGTATCGGCGCTCAGGGTCTTGCCGACCTTGAAGCTGAGCCAGATAAGAATGCCGGCCATCGCCCAGCCGAAAAACAGGGTGTCCAGATTGAGCGCCAGGGCCCCCTCACCCACTGACAGGTTGTGGAGGTGGTGCTGGATATACTCGACCGGGCTGATCCCGCCGGATCCTGATTCAGTCACTGCTGACTCCCAACACTATTAAAGGTCTTCGCCGCAATTCAAAGCCCGGCGCAACCGGTTTCCAGGCTCGCCGTTATGGCTCTCCGGCCGCGTTACTGTCGCGGGCTGCAATCCAGTAGCCGAGCTGGGCTGCCGCGAAAGCGACCAGCATCGGCAAAGGCGGCAGTTTCAGCATCCCCATCCCGGCGATGAAGGCGAGCAGGGTAAGAACAAACCGCTCCACGGCGCCCAGATATAAGGTAAGTGCGCCTCGCGAACTGCTTTGCTCGGCCCTGTGCCCCGCGTTACGCACGCGCCATGCCAGCAGCAGCGTGTTCACAAGCGCGATGCAACCGCCAAACAGGGCCGCTTGTGCGGCCGGCTGCCCGAATTGCAGGTAGCTACCGACCGCCACCAGAGCAACTAATAATAACTGTGTTAGTAGAAGCTTACGCATGCCGCCGGGATTCCTGCCGGGCGCGCCGGAACGTGGGCGCGACACCCGTTGGGTGATCCTTTATGACCCGCGTAACCCCCCTTATCGCCGGTCGTGGTTCCAGCCGGAAACCGATGTGGCGGGCACTTTCCAGAAAGCCAGACGCGGCGCGCAGTATAAATTTTCCGCCCGGTGGGGTCAATGACAGAGGCCCGCCGCGGTGGGATCACGGGCAGTGGTCTGCGCTGCCCGTTCGGCGCTCGCGGCGCAACGGCCGCCGCGTGTCAGTCCAGGTTATCGTCCGAGGCGCAGCGCCTTGCGCCTGTACGGACCGGCGCAAGGTCAGCGGATCTTTTCCAGGATGCCGTCCAGCTCGTCCAGGCTGTTGTAATCGATGACCAGTTTGCCCTTGCCGCGGGGAGTGTGTTGCAGCTTGACCATGGCGCCAAGTTTTTCACCGAGCTCCTGCTCGAGACGCTGAATGTCCGGATCGGCACGCCGTATCACGGGCGTGGGCGGTGGTTTGCTGTGTTCGCGCCGGACCAGCCGTTCGGTCTCCCGCACCGACAGGCCCCGGCCCGCTACCTGACGGGCCGCATCACTCTGGGCGTGACCGTGCAGCGCGAGCAGGGCGCGCGCATGCCCCATTTCCAGTTTGCCTTCCTCGAGCAGGCGCTTGACGTCCTCGTTGAGTTCGAGCAGGCGCAACAGGTTGGTTACCGCAGTACGCGAGCGGCCCACCGCCTCGGCCGCCTGCTGGTGCGTCATCTCGAATTCATTAATCAGTCGCTCCAGGGCGTGCGACTCCTCCAGGGGGTTGAGGTTCTCGCGCTGGATATTCTCGATCAGCGCCATGGCGATCGCCGAGCGGTCCGACACCTCACGGACAACCGAGGGGATCTCCTGGAGCCCGGCAAGCTGAGCGGCCCGCCAGCGCCGCTCGCCGGCGATGATCTCGTAGCGCCCTCCCGCGACCGGGCGCACCACAATGGGTTGCACGACGCCCTGGGCGCGGATCGAATCCGCCAGCTCCTGCAGGGATTCCTGGTGCATATCCTTGCGCGGCTGGTACTTGCCCCGCTGGCAGAGGTCCACGGGCAGCGCGCGGAACGTCCCGTCCACCGTCTCCGCTTCGTTCATGCTCACTGCCGGTGCGGTGGCCGCTGAGCCTGCCGGTGCCCCCGGCGCGGGACCGGTGTTCAGGAGGGCGTTGAGACCACGCCCGAGACCTCGTTTTTTAGTGGCCGCCATAAGTTTAGGAACTCCTAGATTTATCGTGACAACACAAATAAAATCCATCAAGCTCATGTTTTAAAGAAATATTATGGTATGTCATCAGAGTCGTGGACGCGCCTGTCGGCCGAATCATGGGACTAGGTTGGCGAGAGGGCCGAGGCTGCCTCGCCCTGCCCCAGTTGCGCCGCGGCACGCATTTCCTGTTCACGACGCACCAGTTCACCGGCCAGCGCCAGGTAGGCACGCGCACCCCGCGAAGCGGGGTCATAGCGAAACACGGGCATACCGTGACTCGGCGCCTCGGCCAGGCGTACGTTGCGTGGAATAATGGTCCGGTACACGCGCTCGCCGAAATGTTCCAGCAGCTGTTCCGAGACCTGCGTCGCCAGATTGTTACGTGCATCGAACATGGTGCGCAGCAGTCCCTCGATCATAAGCTGGGGATTGACGCTGTCGCGGATCTGCTCAACGGTGTCGAGCAGCGCGGACAGTCCTTCCAGGGCATAGTACTCGCACTGGATCGGGATCAGCACCCCCTGGGCAGCCGTGAGGGCATTGATCGTCAGCATGTTCAGCGATGGCGGACAGTCAATGAGAATATAATGATAGTCCTCGCGCACCTCCGCCAGGGCATCACGCAGCCGGCTCTCGCGCCGCTCCGCCGACAGCAGCTCAACCTCCGCGGCGGTCAGATCGCTGTTGCCGGGGACCAGATCAAAACCGGCCTCTTCGGCTGCGATGCGCACCGAGCGTACCGAGCGGCCACCCAGCATGATATCGTAGGCCGTGTGCACGACCGCATGCTTGTCCACACCGGCACCCATGGTCGCATTGCCCTGCGGGTCAAGATCGATCAACAGCACCCGACGCTGAGTCAGCCCCAGTGCTGCCGCGAGATTCACGCAGCTGGTCGTCTTGCCCACCCCGCCTTTCTGATTGGTAATTGCAAGAATCCTTGCCATGGCTCTCCACCCCGGGACTGGGCCCGTGTGTAATCAGTTGTTGCTTTGCATGATAACCAGATGCCGCTCGGCATCCAGCCCCGGCACCTGCAGGCGATGCACCGTCGGTGCGATGCCTGCATCAGGCAGCTCAGTGAGCTCCGCCTCAGGGTAACTGCCTTTCATCGCCATGATAAGCCCCGTCTCTGCACACAGCGGTCGAGCCAGCGCGTAAATGTCCCGCAACGAGCCGAAGGCCCGGCAGATGACGGTATCAAATCTTTGCCCGGGCCGAAACGCCTCGGCGCGCGTTTCCACCACATTGGCATTGGCAACCACCAGTTCATGCAGCGCCTGGCGCACGAAGCGCAGCTTCTTCCTGCTGCTGTCGAGCAGCGCCACGTCCCAGTCGGGTCTTGCCAGCGCCAGTACCAGTCCGGGCAGTCCCGGCCCCGTGCCGACGTCGAGCACGCGGGGCCCGCGAACGAAATCCGTTACCGCGAGGCTGTCAAGGATATGGCGGGTAATCATATCCCGGGGATCGCGCACCGACGTCAGGCTGTAGATGCGGTTCCACTTCGCGAGCAGGCCGACGAACTGGATGAGCCGCCGCACGGCCGCCGGATGGATGTCCAGGCCGAGCTCGCGGATTCCCGCGTCGAGTAACGCCTGGATATCCACGCCTGAACGATCACCGGTCCGCACCGGCGGTTGCATCAGGCGGATTTTCTGCCCCGGACACCGGTCTTTTTTAGGTGCACCAGGAGTAGGGAGACGGCGGCCGGCGTCACACCCGGTATACGCGCCGCCTGACCGAGCGTGCCGGGCTGTTGATGGCTGAGCTTTTCCCGCACCTCCGTGGAAAGACCCCGGACCGTCCCGTAATCGAGATCCGCCGGCAGCAGCTGATCCTCGTAGCGGCGTTGACGGTCGATCTCCGTCTCCTGGCGCTCGATGTAACCGGCATACTTGGCCTGGATTTCGATCTGCTCCATGACGCTCGGATCACTGATGTCAGTGTCGATGCCGGCCACGGCCGCGAGCTGCCGGTAGCTGATCTCCGGCCGACGCAGCAGATCGTGGGCGCGGCAATCGCGCACCACCGGCACCTCGAGCGACTTCTCCACGGCAGCCGCCAGATCGGTCCCCGCGCGGATACACAGCGCCTTGAGCCGCTGCTGTTCACGTACGATCGCTTCGCGCTTGAGGTCAAAACACCGCCAGCGCGCCTCGTCGACCAGGCCCAGCTCGCGACCACTGGGGGTCAGCCGCAGATCGGCATTGTCTTCGCGCAACAGCAGTCGATATTCGGCGCGGCTGGTGAACATGCGATAGGGCTCACGGGTGCCGCGACTGATCAGGTCATCGATGAGTACCCCCAGGTAGGCCTCATTACGCCGTGGCCACCAGGGCTCACGGTCCTGTGCCCGGCGGGCGGCATTCAGGCCGGCGAGCAGCCCCTGGGCCGCGGCCTCTTCGTAACCCGTGGTGCCGTTGATCTGGCCTGCGAAAAACAGCCCTTCGATAAACCGCGTCTCCAGCGAATACCGGAGGTCGCGTGGATCGAAGAAGTCGTACTCGATGGCGTAACCGGGCCGCGTGATATGGGCCTGCTCAAACCCCCGGATGGAACGCACCAGCTCATACTGCACGTCGAAGGGCAGACTGGTGGAAATACCGTTGGGATAGATCTCGTGGGTATCCAGCCCTTCGGGCTCCACGAAGATCTGATGCGAGTCGCGCTCGGCAAAGCGCACAACCTTGTCTTCGATCGACGGGCAGTAACGGGGTCCCACGCCCTCGATGACGCCGCTGTACATCGGCGAACGCGCAAGGCCTGCGCGAATGATCTCATGCGTCCGTTCATTGGTACGCGTGATGTGGCAGGCCACCTGCTCGGGATGCTCCTCGGCGCGACCCAGGAAGGAAAACACCGGCACGGGCTCGTCGCCAGGCTGGGATGCCATACAGCGGTAGTCGAGACTGCGCCCGTCGATGCGCGGCGGCGTGCCGGTCTTGAGCCGCTCAACGCGAAAGGGCAGTTCCCGCAAACGTGCCGCCAGCGCATTGGCCGGCGGATCACCCGCGCGCCCCCCTTCGTAGTTGGAGAGCCCGATGTGAATCCTGCCCCCGAGAAAGGTACCGACCGTCAGCACGACCGTGGGCGCCGAAAAGCGCAGGCCCATCTGTGTCACCACGCCGGTGACCCGTGCGCCCGCCACGATCAGGTCACTGACCGGCTGCTGGAACAGGCAGAGATTGGGGGTGTTTTCCAGCACTGCACGCACTGCCTGGCGGTAAAGCACGCGGTCGGCCTGCGCGCGCGTGGCCCGTACGGCGGGACCCTTGCGGGCGTTGAGAATGCGGAACTGGATACCGGCACGATCAGCGGCGCGCGCCATCAAACCACCGAGCGCATCGATCTCCTTGACCAGATGCCCCTTGCCGATCCCGCCGATCGCGGGATTGCAGCTCATCTGCCCCAGCGTCTCGATGTTATGGGTCAACAGCAGCGTGCGCACGCCCATGCGTGCCGCAGCGAGTGCCGCCTCGGTGCCGGCGTGACCGCCCCCGACGACGATGACATCGAAGGACTGCTGAAACTGCATCGCGCTACCCTGTACGAAAGCAAACCCCGGAGTTTATGCCCTCGAGGTGACCTTGGCCAGATAAAAACGGCTGGAGCCAACGGCAGGCCAGGCGACGAGGGCGCCCCAGGTTCAAGCCCGCGCCACCGGCCTTGAGGCCGATCAGCCACACGGCCGCCTCATCACGCAAAGCCAGCCACCACCGGTTTGCAGTTGAAACCGAGCGGCTGACGCCACGGCCGCGCGCATCATGCCGGCAACCAGGTTCTGAGAAAATCCAGATTCACGGTGACCGACAGCAGCAGCGTTATCCAGAACACCGTCTGTGTCACCTGCTCTATGTGTCGCGAGTTCCCCTGGCGGCCGGTCAGAAACGTGTACAGCATCGGCATATAGGAGCTTGGCAGATCGGTTCTGCCCAGGGCCTGAAACAGCCGCCACTGCCAGTCTGTAATCAGGCAGTATCCATAGCCCTTGAATGCCCCCAGCACCACCCAGGAAAAGGCGATCAACAGGCACAGCAGCAGATGGGCCGGCCGCAGCGGCGGGATCATCCAGCCGATAAGCGAAAACACGATCACGGCGAGGTGCGTGACATGCAGCAAAAAACTGCCGGTCCTAAGAAACCACGTCATCGGCTGCCGAAAGCAGGGCCTCCTTCTGCTCCATGACTTTTGCAAAGGCGGTCAGGTATTGTGACAGCAGGCCATTGTCCCGGCCGGGGAAGTTCGGCAGGCGCAACAGACTGCGGGCACCCGCTGCAGTTCGTTCCAGGTCCACGGCACGGTAACCGGGATGATCGGGTATGCCGCAGATCCGAGCGAGCCGCGCACAATGGCCCTCGCTGAAGAAGGGCTGCTGATGAACGAGCGGATAGCGCGGAAGCGCAACCCGGCAACCCTCGGCCTGCAGCGCCCGCACCAGCAGCTCCAGCGGAATACTCGCGTCCTGATGACGCACAATAAACTCGAAGTAGACGCGGTGAATGTGCGCTGGCGGCAGAAAGGTCGCAAAGCCCAGCCCTTCGAGCGCCTGTGACAGGTAGCGATGATTCTGGTTGCGCTGCGCATTGTGCGCCGCGAGCTTGGCCAGCTGGCTGCGTGCCAGTGCCGCCGACAGTGGCGCCATACGTGTCTTTATACCGAAACTGGTTGCCGCGAAACGCCGCGCGGCTGTTGGCAACTCGACGATGCGCGTGATATCGCCGAGACACACGGCTCGCTCGTAATAGGCATAGTCGTCACAGAGCAGGACGCCACCCTCGCCGGCCGGGGCGAGCTTGTCACCCTGGAGGCTGAACACCGAGATGTCGCCCAGGCTGCCGCAGGGACGATCGCGCCAGCGCGCACCGTGGGTATGCGAGGCATCCTCGATGATCTTGAGATGGTGTCGTTTCGCCAGCGCAAGAATCTCGCTCATCTTTGCCGGCATGCCCCACAGATGCACGACGACCACGGCGCGGGTGCGGTCGCTGATCTTCTGTTCCATGTCCGCGGGGTCTATGCCCAGGCGGTCGGACTCGCTGTTGCAGAAAACCGGGACCAGACCCAGCCAGCACATGGGCAACACGGAGGCCCAGAATGTCGCGGTAGGCACCAGAATCTCATCACCCGGTGCCAGGTTCAGCGCAAAGAAGGCAGCCAGCAGCGCCGCGGTACCATTGTTATGCGCCAGGGCATGGTTGCGCCCGGCGAATGCGGCGTAATCGCGTTCCAGCTCCCGGGTCACCGGGTGGGTACTGAGATTGCCGTCACGCAGAACGCGCAGGATCGCCTGCTCATCGGCGTCGTCAAGCCGCGGCCACTCGCATACGGGTTCGTGTTGAGCCGTTACGGCGGGCGCGCCGCCGAGCAAGGCCAGCCTGTCGGTCATGTGCCCGCCCCGTCCAGTCCATAGATCTGCGTCTGCACCCGGTCCGCCTCTGCGATCAGGCTGTCGACGATCATCACCGGCTGCACGCCGCTACGCAGTGGCAGCTCGGCGGTGAGCCGTCGGATAAGGTCGCGGTTTTCGTTCTCGCGTCCCAGGCCGCTGCGCGGCAGCCACTGGGCGATGTTGGTCCTGCGGCGCAGATAATCCTCGATGGTGAGACAATACTCGTGCCGCACGCAGTGCGCGATGCTCGGCCAGGAACCCGCCAGCCCCGGAAAGCGCATGCGATCGCGTACCGGTGGCAAGCTGTCAGGCCGCTGCGGTGTAATCGGCGCCGGGCCGAGCACGCCGCGCAGCTTGTGCAGCACACGACCCCCCATCAATTCTCCCGAGGTGAGCTTGCCGCCATAGACCGTCACCCAGGGAGTCGCCTTGACCAGATGCACCCGGTAGCGGCGCGAGAGCTCCAGCGGGTAGCGCTGGGCGTGATAGTCAGCCGGTACCGCCAGTGCCCGCACGCCTGCCCGGTACGAGACGATGTCCCGGGCGGTGACCCGATAGTTGAGATTCCGGTTGGCCTGGGCCAGCAGAAACTCAACGTCAGCGAAGCTGGGTGCAAACCCCGCGTTCACATCGTCTATCAGTGTTTCCGTGGGCCCCCACAGCGACACGGGCCCCCAGGGAACGAAGGTCAGGACATCACCGGCTCGACCCATTTCAAATATCAGCGGGTGATCGTGGCCATCGGGGCGTTTCAGGTTGATATACACGCCTTTGCTCAATGCGTGCCGGTAGGGCGTACTGATCCCGAATTGCTGGTTGATTGCATCGGCGTAGGGTCCGCCGCAGTTGACGACGCTGCGCGCCGACAGCGTTACCGCGTGATCGGCAAAGGTGTCGGCGAGCGCGACTCGCCAGCGATGCTGCTGCCTGTCAAACCGCACATCCTCGAGCCGCGCGTAATTCATCGGCACCGCCGTCGCGCTTTCATGTCTGCGAATGATGTTCACAACCAGCAGGCTGTCGGAGGCCGTTAACATCGCCTCTTCATAAAACAGCGAACCCCGAAACTGCTCCATGCGCAGAAACTGCGCCTCCGGAAACGCCGATTCCGCACGGACACGACCGCGGCGATACCCGGCAATGAGTCGATAGAACTCCAGGACCAGGCGAATTACGGCCGGCGTGCGCCAGCCGGTCCTGGCAGGTAGATAACCGTAGTATTGCGCGCCGATTTCATCGGGAAATTCTTCAATGAGGCGATCGCGAATGCGGCAAAGCCTGAAGACGGTATTCAGGTCGAGGTTCTTAAGGTATAAGAGCCCTCCCCAGATCATCATGCCGGAGGACTGGCTCGTCGCCGAGCCGAAGTCGCCGCGATCAATCAGCAGGACTTTGTAGCCTGCCGCTGCCAGGCTCGCGAATGTGCTGGCACCGGTGATGCCCCCGCCAATCACCACGACATCGAAGGAACTGTTTTCGAGTTGCTCCCATCTTGCATCCCTGACTCTCACATCGCAGGCCATGGCCGGTTATTCTTGCTTGTACAGTTTTGCTTGGCGTGGATGCCGTCAGGCTCCTAGCTTGGCTGATTGTGACAAACTCTGTCAACGCGGCGCGCTGGTGCGCATAAGGGAGGGTATCCGCTGATGTCTGCCGGGCGCTCGACTGTCTGCCCGGCTGAGGAGCAGACCGTATCCGGCAGAGAGGCTGCCGGATGACAGCGACTGTCTTGCGCGTGCTCATCAGGTGCTGCGTGGGAACGCGCGCCGCGTGGAACGGCTCAGTGACCACCGCCCTGCCCGACCGAACCTGTGGCGCGCGCAATCGGGCTCCGCCCCGCAAGGGAGAGGACGATCCTGCGATTACCAACCCGGCTGGTTTAGCGTGATGCGGGCAGCGGCTGATGCTCAGCGCACCGCGCACCCCTCGCATTTGAACAGCAGCGAATACATCCAGCAACCGACGCAGAATCCCATCACTGCTTCAAGCCACGTGAGGATGAAACAGATGCCGAGCACGCCGATGATCCATGCCTGCCACTGGAGTAGCCAGAACGTGAGGCAGCAGACACCGAGCGTCGCCCCGAGTGACCAGGCAAACCGCTTGGGACTGGTGGGCTTCCAGACCGGCTTAAGTCTCATCGTAAGCACGGTGCCCATGACGCCTGCCGGACTGAGGGGCGTCAGACCGAAGATGGCGCCGGCGATCATATCGAAGATAACAAACGGCGCCACAAAGCGTATGGGGTCAAGCTCGGGAGCCGCAAGTAAAATAAAAATGGTCGTTCCCGACAGGATATTCAGGAGTCCTGCGCGGGCCCGTGTGGCTGTTTCATTAATGACCATGGTCCCCGCCGCGCCCGTTCCGTCCAGCGATTGTCCCATGGCCCACCATGGCCTGTTGAAAAACGTGTGGTAATTGTCCATCGATGCGCTCATCCGATTCACCTCCGATTACCTGAAGACTCTGTCAGCAGATATCGTATCCTCACAGCGATGTTGCTTTGCTTGATGCCACCCTTCCGTGTGCACAGGATCAGGTAACCCAAGCGTTATGTTTTATCCGGGTGCGTCTCCGCCGTCGGCCAGGCAACGCCCCGGTTCACTTGCGACACAGGCCTGACCTCTCGAGAACGCCGAGCGGGCTGAGACGGGATTCTGAAAGAAGCGCGCAGGTCGTTCTCATCCGCCTCCTTGACCACCACACGCGTGTCGCAAGGCATCCCGACCTCGCAGCCGGCATGTTCCGCGAATGACCTAGAGACCAATCAACTCGGCATGAAACCCGCTGTTCTTGGCGGTGTGCACGAATTCGATCGAGTTCACGACTCTCGGATCGTATTCAATCAATATCAGATGCGGCTTCTCATCATGGTATGCCGCAGCCATCACACCATCCATTGCCAGCAAAACGTCGCGGAATTTTTCGCGTTCATCGTGGGTTGTATTTTCGTCAATATGCAGCGTGACGTCGGCCATTAAATCGCTCATTCCACATCCTCCTCTTGCGCCCAGACCGTCACACGGAATCGTCGTCGTGACGATCCGGGGAGACGGACCTCCTGCTGTGGTATCTACTGCAGTTCTAACTGTAAATCAAGCTAGAACAGCCGGCCAGTGGAGACAATAGCGGAAAGTACGTAGCGCGGAACAAATGTGCGCAAGAGATGACCTAGATCAAGCGGCTCGCTGCCAGACACAGGCGTTCGAAGATCGCCCTGCATCGCCCTAACTCTCGCGACCCAATTGAACGCCGATGATAGCTGATCTACTCGGCCAGGCCCTTCGAGAGGTATGAAGAAGAACCCGCCGGCGGTACCGCTGGCACGCAACCTTGCGCCGAGGAAATCGAAAGACGTGGCGTGTGTGGCTCCTGATTTTGGGGCGCTACGCGAGGCGCTGAGCGTCAAACTCCGTACCAGCCACACCACCTCGGTTACCGCCACTTCCTCAAGCGTGCGTAAGGACGTAACCGAAATCCCTTCTCGGAGCACCTTCACGTCGCATGCGCTCACATCTGAAGGAATAGAAAAACCCCGCCGAAGCGGGGTTAATAGTGACTCGTTTTTATTTTGTTTTTTGTCCTGTCTAGTTACGTTACTACGTAGGCCTCCAGACTAGTTGAGCTGTCCCTTCTCGAGCTTTTTCATATCGAAGGGTGCCGGCGCCTTGGCCGTCGGGATGTCCGTCAGCGTCTTCAGGTATGCCACGAGCGCGGCTTCCTGTTCAGCAGTCATCCCCATGTCTCCAATGAGTCCGAAGGCAAGGAGACCGATATTCTCAGGCTCCGGCCAACAGTTCTGCGCCAAGGCATCCTTTTCCGTTACGACACCGTCCGGACAACGCGTTATGCCGAATGAGTCAGCTGTGGCGCCCCCTATGACAGCCGTGTTGTAGAAATGCACGATGCTCTCCAGGCTCTTGAACCAGCCGTTGTGCGTATATGCCTTCTTGAAGCCCGCGCCGCGCCGCTTGTCGACGTTGCGCAGGGTCGGCGTCTTCTGTGCTCCCCGATGGCCCTCAACACCGGTGATAGCTTCCAGACCGATCACGCCCGGATCGTCCGGCCCTGGGTTCCCCGGGATCTCATGATTGCGCGGAGTGCCAATGTTGTGATAGGCCATGTCGGCGTACAGCTCAAACTCGTCCGTGCCGAGCTCGTCCACGGGTGTCGCGTTACCGAAGGGGAAACCTAGTTGGGGAAGAGGGAAACCACTGCTGTTATGACAAAACGCACAGTTCGTCACCGGCAAAGGGTCAAACGGCGCCGGACCCCCGAGTGCCGCGTTGTAGAACAGGTCATGACCCAGATTTTCCTGGTCCGTGAAATCATCCAGAGGGAACTTTCCGTCACTGTCGTTTGCAAGTGCCCGATCGCGCTTGGAGTCGAACGCATTCACTTCGCCGGAGTGCTGGTAGGCCGCGAGTGACGTCGCGAAGCGTGCGAAAGAAATATTAACAGCCACATCGTTATCGCAGGTCACTGGACCGTCCCAGACTCGCTCGTAAAGCGCGGCATATTTCTGTTTCTGCACATGCTCACACGCAGCCAGTCGGTCCGGGAGTCCTTGCTCGACAGGATTAACGAAAGGCGATGCGTGCGCCTGATCGGCGGTGGGGCCCAGGTATTTCACTCCCCACGCGAGCTGCTCGACTCCGACTAGAAATTCCAGCCCCAAGTCATCCCGCAGTTCTTTGAGAGACTCAACCGCATTGGCCGCAATACCAGTTGCACCGGTTACGCCGGCTGAGTTTCCCTTGGCACGCCCGTTCCAGAAGTTGCCTCCGCAAACACCGGACGGAACGACGAGGCCAGGTAGGGTGCTGCCTAACCCGCAGCTGGTGTTCAAATCCGGCACTTACACATAGGCATTGCTGGGCGGCTTGAGGTTACCGACGGTGTGCGGATTCGCGCCAGTGACAGCAACCTGCTTCAGGTTGATGCCGGAGGTCCCGTTCGTCCAGCCCGCATCCGGCGCGTGGCAGGTCGCACAAGCCTGGCGTGTCGGATCGGAAATTTTATCGAAAAACAGATACTTGCCCAGAAGCTTGAGCTCGAAGTCTTCTTCCGAGGTATCGAGTGCCATAACCCCGCCACTCATACACATCAGCAAGGGCAACGCCGCCGCTGAAGTAAGAGCCAATCTCTTCATCTTCATGTTTTTTCTCCCATTTCTCAAATGTCCATTGTTGTTGAGACTAATTTTTGTAAATTAATATATTAATAAGTTCTGTTTCACTTTCTCATAGACTGTCCCCTTCCGATCGCGATGCCAACCGAAGCCTGCTCAGGTTCGCTGGCACAGCACGCACGGCGCGAATCAGCGACGACTAAGCGACGACTCAGCGACGAGTAGAACTAGATGGAGGATGTGTGGACGGAACGTCTCATTGTAGATCCCCAGTCAAGTTATATTTAACAACTCGTTTTTTTCTCGGGAATAATCCTTCAACGTCCTTCCCGATCTGACTAAGGCCAATCCTGGCTGCTGCCTACCCTGGCAGCTGGTTAATGACATAACTTATCAAGTGTGCCGCTTCGCCACACCATCGCACGCTCGGCGCTGGCTACGCAGCACTCCCGCAAATGGCTTGACGGCGTGTCGGATGCGCTTGCATATGCCCTTCGCTGGCTTGCGACCTATCGGCCCCAAGCCACTACGGCCATACGCCCGCGCCTACGCCTACCGGGGACTACGCGCCCTCGCTTCGCTCTCCATGGCGCGCAGCGAATGCAGCCCGCGAATTTACGCAACTGTGGTATGTCCCTATACCGCGGAAAAAAAGACCTGGACCGTCGCGCCGCAGGCCATTGCCGCACGTGCTCACGCCGCGGCCACGTCGGGTGCTCGATACGAGCCGATTGCTGTGAGCGGGCTGCTGACTTACGCATCGGGGTCTCTGCGCTAGGCGCATCGACCCGCTCCTGAGTGCGGTCTAAAGAACCTGAAATCACGGTCAGTCGAACAGGCGACAGCTTTGATATTCGAATGCAGGACCTTCTTTCCCACCATCAGTGCAAACAGGCTGCAATCAATATCCGCCTCCTGTAGTAGCTGCACGCCAGCCGGCTGCTGCCTAAGGTGGCACTCGTATAACCTCGGAAAGGCCAGACGCTACCTGGCTGATGAACAGGGAACCAGGGCGAGCCGCCAGCACACACTTGAACCGGTCAGAAGGCGGGGAGATTGCTGCGAGACTGGCTCATTCAGTAGTGATAACCAGGACGGGCGGGTTAGTAAATGCTTCTCTGCTATTGATCAAAGCGCTGGTGTCATTGAGTGCGGTGACTTTCAGCGACAAGCGCTGGTCTCCCGCTCGCTGTGCCGAGACGAGTTCGGTCACGTCAATTTCGAGCGGCCCATTCATCGCGTGCGAGACACGCAGGATTTCGGAGGCTGCCATATCCGCTTGCACGGCGCTGTTCCAGGTCATTGTTCCCTCATCCCAGGCGTCGTTGGCGACAAAGGAAACAACGAGTGCTGCGGGCTCGCTGCCTTCGATGTAGCGTTGCGGGTAAGTGGGATAAAGGCGCAGCGTAGCGCTGCTAACCGAGGCCGTGACCGCCGAAAGCTCGAAGCGAAAGTAAGCCTCGTAGACGAGCCCGAGGAAAGGATTCAGCGCGAAACTTCTCGCGTCGCCAAAATTGATGTCTGGAGAAAATTCGGATAGGAACGTGTCTGCCTCTGGCATGAGCAGGACCGGTTGTGGCTCACTGACACCGGTCACTGGCGCTTGGGTTTGTGCGACGGGCTCGGCAACAACAACGGTCACCATATCGCTTCCTATCAACACACCATCATCCGCAGCCAGCTGAAACACGTATCTTCCGCCGGCATCATAGAAAGTTACCGTGGTATCAAGCGCGTCGGTTTCACCAAATATCACGAACCCGGGTTCAACCAGAACGTCCCACCTGGGTGTGACTGTTCCCGATGGGAGTCCGTCGTCCAAAACGACTCCGCCGAGACTCACGCTTCCGCCGACAGTCGTCGTCAATGGATCAGCGCGAGCAACGACGGTCGGCCGAGCGTTTACACCAACCCCATCGCTACCGCCTATTGCCGCGCACACGGCCTGCGCAGGCGCCGATTCCCCTGTTTCGTTATAAGCGGTCACGGCAAAACAGGCATTGGATCCACAGCCAAGGCCGAGCTCGTTCCAGGCGTCAAAACGTGCGGCTGGCTGAGCCGGATCGAATCCGGCCAGATTCACCGGCAAATCTCGGATCAACCTTGTTGCTGTCGACCGTGTCGGACCGAAATACACCCGATAACCGGCCACGCTTGTTGAGACACTTTGATCCCAGCGGAGGGTCAGCACCAGGCTTTCCGGGCAGGCCTGCACGATCAAATCCTGTGCAGGCACTCGATCCAGCATCAACAGGCTCAAGCCCGCCACTGCGAGCAAACGGCCTATCCACTGAGATGGTGAGAAGCGAGAGGAGAGCATCATTTTCTTAATCTTCTATTTTCTTAGTCTTCTATGCAGGCCTTTACAATCTTTATTCACAGGCCCATCGACGGGCGCAACACATAGCCCTATTGCGTACCGACATCGGGCCGCGCAGACAGATGGGCGCATGCCCTCACTGCGGACCTTAGTTTACACAGCGACGCCAGCAAATTCATCACCCGCTCAGGTGCCTTGCCCAAAAGTACAGTGAGGGCCTGTACACCAGATCAGTGCCGGTATATTACATCCGCTGACCTTTTCCAGACCCTGCGCTCGTGACGCCGACTCACGATACATTGCCCATGCAACTCTGAGGAACGTACTTTGCGCCGACAACGTTAGCGGGCGTGATTGCCCGACCTTCGGAGACTGACGCGAGGTCCAACGAGGGCCCAGAGTATGCGATGTCCTTAGCACCACTCAACTGTTTGCGGGCCGAATGCGTAACTGCCTATCGGTTGTTACATCTAGCATCATTCTGCCTTTCTTGCCAGTTTCTGACTCTCAGTGTGGGAATTTCCGGCTAAGGGACTGGACGTACACGGCGGCGGTTACCCGACTTTTCCTGAGGTACTTGTCGGCAGAGTTGGCGCCTCAGCCTGAGCAGCCTTGCTTAGGGCGACTGACGTAGTGCGTGCGCGGGGACGCTTCACTTCGAACTTGATGGTCCTGCTAACCTGTCGCGCGGACGACCCGCTAGAAGCCGGACGGCGAGACCAGATAGCGCCTAGCCACGTCCAGTCCCGCACCGGTGTGCGCTGGCAGCGCGATCTCGACCTGCGGTTGGTTCTGCCGTGCCGGCGGTCGATGGGTAAGATCAATCTTGTTGTAAACGCGAGTGTGCGGCAGTGCCGCGGGCAGTTGTGCAAGAATCGGCTGATCAGCGGGAACCAGGAGCTAGCCGTAACCCCTTCTCCGTGCACCCTCATGCGGGCAAACGTGCAGGAAAAGAAAAACTCCGCCGAAGCGGGGTTAGGAATGACGCGATTAAAGGTTTACTTCTTGGACTTGTCCTTAGCCGACTTTTCCTTCTTGAAGGGCTTCGGCGGCTTGACCGTCTTTTCATCGCTAAACGTTTTCAGGTACGCCACGAGCGCCGCTTCTTCTTCCTCGGTAAGCCCAAGGTTGCCTATCAGGCCGAAGTTTCCAGCCTGATTGCCGGTGTCGAACTCTGGAGCCGGCCAGCAGTTTTTCTTGATCGCCTGAGCTGCCGTCGTGCCGGGTGGGCAGGAAACGTCATCGCGCAACGCCACTGAGGTGTTGTAGAAATGCACGACGTCTTCCAGGTTCTTGAAATAGCCATTGTGCATATAGGCCTTGATGAACGTCTTGTTCTTGCGCTTGTCGACGTTGCTCAGGGTCGGGGTTTTATAGTGCCCGACAAAATCACCCATATCGGGGAAGTCTGCACCGATGGCATGTTCGGACAATCCAGAATCCCCATTGTTCGGATCGAAGTTCTCTATCTGATAGTTCGGAGGCAACCCAAGATGGTGATAAGCATGGTCAGTGTAGAGCTGGTCCGGCTCATCGCCAGGAGAACCGGGCCCTTTGTTGTTGTGGCAAGCTACGCACCCGGCATTTTTTGGAGCGCCGTCCGGACCTCCTGTATTCATCCCTGAATCATTGCGGCCATAGAGCAGGTCATGCCCCAGATTCTCCTGGTCCGTCAAACCAGCGAGCGGGAAGGCTCGTTGCCGCCC
Organism: uncultured Gammaproteobacteria bacterium; assembly: GCA_963707015.1. Classification (GTDB taxonomy): domain Bacteria; phylum Pseudomonadota; class Gammaproteobacteria; order Thiohalobacterales; family Thiohalobacteraceae; genus CAVPOO01. Next base: position 287,436 of record CAVPOO010000015.1, on the reverse strand, counting down.
TCGGCGCGACCATCCCAGAAAGCACCCCCGAAACAGAAGGGTCCAAAACCAGTGCCCAGTCCAAACCCTTGCGAACACCCATTAGTAAGGACCGAGCTGGGTACCGAACGGCGGACTGAAGCTTGCGTACGTGCGCTGGAACATCAGGGGATGCCAGGCACTGCGCGAATCTGCAACAACTAGATTGATGTGTAGACGGAACGTCTCATTGCGGATCCCCAGTCGAGTTTTTATTAGAATGTTTTTCTCGGGATTATCCTTAACATCCTTTCCCGATTTGACTGTGGCCAACCTTGGCTGCTGCTAACCGAGGCAGCGTGTTTCTTATGCAATTGATAGCTTAGTAGCCGAGCGAACGCAAGGAACACAACTCAATTGGTTGCCAGGAGAAAACGACGATATCTCGCGGAAAGGCACCGGGACAGTCGCGCCACAAGCCATTCCCGCGTGTGCCCAGGCCGCGGGCACGTCGGGTGCTCGATACAAGCCGGCTGCTGTCAGGGGGCTGCTGACTTAATGCAGCGCGGTCTCTGCGCTACATTAAGGGGTCGCTCGCGAGCGCCGTTTGAAGACGTTGAAATCACGGTCAGTCGAACAGGCGATAGCTTCGATCCTCGAGTACAGGGAAGTCTTTTCCAAGCAGCAGCGCAAACAGGCTGCGATCACCTACCCGCCGCCTGTGGTAGCTGCACACCGGCCGGCTTCTGCTTACGGTGGTACCCGTATCGTCTTGGAAAGGTCAGACGCTACCTGGCGGATCAATGCGGGATGAGGACTGGCTGCTGGCCCCTACTCGAACCGCTAAAAAGGCGCGGAAACTAAGGAAACAACGCGTGTTGCAGGCTCGCAGGCGCCAGAGTTTCATGCCAAGGGACCGGGATAGACCCGAGGAAGTTGCCCTTCGAGCTCAATGTCGGAACGGCTGAGAACTGGCGAAAACGGTCATACCGTTGAGTGTTCGCTCCACAGACGGCTCGAGCAATACTATGGAGCGCCGAGCATCAATAACCTGGGCTCAACGGCTGAAGCGGATCTTCAAGATCGATAGCGAAACCTGCACCGACTGCGGCAGCGCCGTCAAAGTGATCGCCTGCAGTCAAGATCCGGTGGTCATTGATGAAGATGCTCGCTCAGCTGAATGAGAAGGCGGCTTCAGCAGGAACGTGTCTGTTGTCGGGAGGTCGAGCACCATCGCACGCGGGCTTGTTCGACTGCCCCCGAGGAAACCAACAGTCCAACTCAAATTGCGGTGATCCACATGGAAGCGGCAGCGTATTGTTCGGCCTGATGGCCGCGACTGGTCAGAAAAGGGTGGAAACGCAAGGGCGATAGCCAAACGAGGGTAGCGGAATTGAGCAGAATTTGTCCGGCGATCAGCCCGAAAAGCCAAGGCACCGGCTCGTCAATCACCGTGGACTTTGGAAATATGGGCGTTTATTCTTGTTACTCTATATGAATCCAGCCGCCTATTACACACTGCGCATACATGGCTCCCGAATCGTGTCGGTGTTGGTACTGGTCGTCATTTCACTTCTTGCGACTCACCTCTTGCTCCAGTTGATACACTATAAACTCCACGAAGTACCGTGGCTGTTAAGACAACTTTTCGATGTCGATGAAGAGGACAGTATCCCCACCAGGTATTCCAGTAGTGCACTGATCTGCGCTTCGGTATTGGTTTTTCTGATCAGTTTGCGCAAGCGGGCAGACCACGATAAATGGGCCAGCTACTGGTTCAGTATCGGAATAGCCCTGCTAGTATTGTCCCTGGATGAAATCGCGGGACTGCACGAAACGCTGAATACAGCGATAGAAATGAGCTGGACCATCCCTGCTCTGGGCCTGCTCATTGTGATTGGTGGAATGTATGTCAGGTTTATGTGGCACCTGCCTGCTCAAACCTTATTGCTGTTCCTCGCAGCGGCAGCTATTTTTCTGACGGGTGCAGTGGGCGTCGAATTTGCCACTGACTGGTATGACGAGAAGGATTTATTGGACACTCTGGAATACAACAGTTGGACAGCAGTTGAAGAAGGATTGGAGATGTCGGGAGTTGTGTTACTTATTCACGCTTTGATTGACTACATGGGACAGGAATCAGCTGCTAGCGTGGGCGTTCCTCTGGTGGTGGATTAACGTGTCAAAACCCATATGTCACCGCAGTTAAGCGGGAAACTGGTTTTTCGACACATCAGTCAATTCTGTAAAAAGTTCGGCCTGCACTATTGCGAGCTCACCTGATATTCCTTCCCAAACCTGCCGATGATTACTTTCCCGCCTGCCTCAATCTGTGAATCCACGAAATCTGCCCACCACCGCAGCATCTCCCGCCGCTGGTCGCCATACTCCGCGCGGTTATAGACGCCACGCACCCCTTGTTGCTCATGTGCGAGCGCCTTTTCTATCCAGTCAGAGTTAAATCCAGCCTCGTGCAAATGAGTTGATTCAGTCCGTCGAAAGTCATGGATTACAAAATCCCGGATATCGAGATCCAGAGTCTGTATCGCGGCATTCAGTGTGGTAGAGGAAATCGGTTTGTTCAGACTTCTGCGGCTTGGTAAGACCTAGGTCGACTGGCTTGAAAGTGACTTCAATTCTTCAAGCGTTGCCAGCGCCTGTTGTGGCGGGTAGACAATGTGGGGCTTGTCCTTGTTCATCCGTTCACCGGGAATGCTCCACTCGGCCCTATCAAAATCAATTGCTGTCCATAGAGCGTTAATCAGTTCCGACTCACGGACCATACGGAGGATCAGCATGCGTAACGCCAGCTTGCCAGCTCTGCGCATGGAAAAGGAATAGATAGCCCGAATAAGCTTGCCTATTTCCTCAGGTGTCAGCGCGACATCATGGCTTCTAGTCGTCGCGAGATAGCGGGCCTCTATTGCCACTGCCAGCCTAAATGCGGTCTTCTGTCAGGCGATGGCAGATGAAAATAGCTGTTTCATCACATTTACTATTTTCCGATACAGAAACTCGAAAAGATGCGGCCCAGGAGGTCATCGCTGGAGACCTCGCCGGTAATCTCGCCGAGCACCTGTTGCGCCCGGCGTAATTCTTCTGCCAGCAGCTCGCCGGCCTGGTCTCGCAACAGCACGGTCTTGCCGGTATCCAGATGCCCGCGTGCGCGTGCCAGGGCATCGAGGTGCCTGCGCCTGGCGATAAAGCCGTCTTGCGTCTCCCCGCTGTAGCCCATGCAGGTTTTCAAGTGTTCACGCAGCAGATCCAGTCCTGCACCGGTGTGCGCTGACAGGGCGATTTCGGCCAGCGGGTGTTCCTGCCGCGCCGGCGCTCGGTGGGTAAGATCAATCTTGTTGTAAACGCGGGTGTGCGGCAGTGCCGCAGGCAGTTGTGCAAGAATCGCCTGGTCAGCGCGAGCCAGGCCGACCTGGTCATCGATCACCAGCAGCACGCGATCGGCGTTCTCAATCTCGCGCCAGGCACGCCTGATGCCTTCCTGTTCGACGGGATCCGCGCTGTCATGCAGGCCGGCGGTATCGATGACATGCAGCGGCATGCCATCGATCTGGATGTGCTCGCGCAGCACGTCACGCGTGGTTCCGGGGACTGCGGTCACGATCGCGGCATCGTGACCGGCAAGGAGATTCAACAGACTGGACTTGCCGGCGTTCGGGCGCCCGGCGATGACCAGCGTCATGCCCTCGCGTAACAGGCGACCCTGGCGGGCTTTTGCCACGACGAGGTCGAAGGCGTCTTCCAGACGTGCCAGGCGACGCTGTACCTCGCCGCCGCCGAGAAAATCGATCTCCTCTTCCGGGAAATCGATGGCGGCCTCCACATACATACGCAGTTCGGTCAGGGCTTCGACCAGACCGCGTATGTGATCCGAGAACTCACCGGCCAGCGAGCGTATGGCGGCACGCGCCGCCTCGGCGGTACCGCTGTCAATCAGGTCGGCAAGCGCTTCGGCCTGTGCCAGGTCCAGCTTGTCGTTGAGAAAGGCGCGTTCGGAAAACTCGCCGGGCCGCGCGGCGCGCGCACCCAGCTCCAGGACCCTTGCGAGCAGCAGATCCATGACCACCGGGCCGCCATGACCCTGCAGTTCGAGCACCGGTTCACCGGTGAAGGAATGGGGCGCGGGAAAATACAGGGCCAGACCCTGATCGATGGCGCGCCCGCCGGCATCCCTGAACGTCTGCAGGCGGGCATGCCGTGGCGGTGGCAACTGGCCCAGCAGGGCCTGTGCAAGGGCCGGAACATCGGGCCCGGAGACCCGCACGATGCCGACGCCACCGCGACCGGGGGGTGTGGCAACAGCCGCGATGGTATCACTCATGCGCAACATGACAGCGTTGGAGACAGCGGGGGAGAAAGGGATCCAGCGCTGCCGGCCGACTATGCCGCGCCCTGCTCCACACGCTTGGTAATCACCCATTGCTGCGCGATGGAAAGCGTATTGTTGGTTACCCAGTACAACACCAGGCCCGAGGGGAAGAAGGCGAAGAACACCGTGAAGACAACCGGCAATACCATCATGACCTTGGCCTGCACCGGATCCAGCGGCGCAGGATTGAGTTTCTGCTGGATGAACATGGTGATGCCCATGATGAGCGGGAGCACATAGAACGGGTCCGCCGATGACAGATCATTCAGCCACAGCATAAAGGGTGCCTGGCGCAGTTCGACACTCTCCAGCAGCACCCAGTACAAGGAAATGAAGACCGGTATCTGAACGACGATGGGCAGGCAGCCGCCCAGCGGGTTGATCTTCTCCTTCTTGTACATGTCCATCATGGCGTGGTTGAGCTTCTGCTTGTCGTCGCCGTAGCGCTCCTTCAATGCCTGGAGGCGTGGCGCCAGCTTGCGCATATTGGCCATGGATTTGTAGCTCGTCTCGGAGAGCTTGTAGAAGGCCAGCTTGATCACGAGCGTCAGCAGGATAATCGACCAGCCCCAGTTGCCGGTCAGTGAATGGATCTTTTCCAGCAACCAGAAGATCGGCTTCGCAAGGACGGTCAGCATACCGTAGTCGACCGTCAGTTCCAGGCCCGGTGCCACACTGCCGAGCGTATCCTGCAGCTTTGGCCCGACGTACAGGCGACTCGCGAAGACCTTCTCGTCACCTGGAGGCACAATCACCGGATTGGCGATCAGGCCCAGTACATAACGCTGTCCGCTCAGCACCTTGGTGTAGTACTGGTCCGGCTCGCTTGCGGGTGGTATCCAGGCCGCCACGAAGTAATGCTGAATCATGGCAGCCCAGCCGTCGGTGATGCTGCGACTCAGATTCGCCTCGACCATGTCTTCGAAGCTGACCTTCTCGTATTTTTCCTCCGGGCTGTAAATCACGCCGCCCATATAGGTGTAGATGAACTGTGACTGCCCGTATTCGGCAATCTGCGTTCTTTGCAGCTGGCGATACTCGCGCCCCCGCCACTCTGCGGCTGAACCATTGCGTACCTGGTGCTCCACATCAATTACGTAACTGCCCGGCCGAAGGCGGTAGAGCTTCGTGACCTCGATACCCTGCGGACTCGTCCAGCGCAACGGGATGCTCAGTTCGCTCTGCCCCGCCTGCAGGCGGTATTCGCTCTGCTCAGCGCTGTAGCGCGCATGATGCGTCGGTTCCTCGCCATCGGGTGTGCGCAGGCCCGACTGCGCCACGAAAATATTTGGCAGCCTGTCGTTCAGCAACTCAAAGGGCGTGTCGGGGTCGCTGGCCTTGATCGGGTACTTGAGCAGCACCGCCCGGCGCAGGTCACCGCCCACGGTATCAATCTCGATGTCGAGCACATCGGTGATGACGCGCACACGCTCGCTTCGCTTGAGCAGCGCCTCGTCAAGACTCAGTTTGGCTGCCTGATCGGCCACTGGACCGGTGTCCCCGGCGATGGGCAGATCTTCGGCCGGCAGGCTGGCGTCGGCAGGCGCAGGCGCCGCCGCCTCGCTGACCGGTGACTCGACCGGCGTCCTGGTGCCGTAGTCGCGCTGCCATGCCTCCCACATCAGCAGGAACACAAAGGACAGCGCAATGAACAGAAACAGGCGCGGATTATCCATCATGGAGGCAATGGCCGGCATCATCCGGCACCGGGTCAAACCCGCCCGCATGCCAGGGATGGCAACGCGACAGGCGCTTCACGGCGAGCCAGCTACCCCGCGCGGCACCGTAGCGCTCGATTGCCGTCAGCGCGTAGCTGGAACAGCTCGGCTCAAACCGGCAGTGCTGGCCCAGCCAGGGGCTCAAGAGAAAGCGGTACAGACGAATCAACTGGATGAGGACGGTTTGCATGCGCGTTGGCTGAGACGGGTCCAGTGTTTTTTCAGAGACTCTCGTATATCCCTATTTTCCAGCTGATCAAGCCCGCGCCTACCCACGATTACCACATCGATACTCCCCAGATGCGCCTGCTCGGAACGAAAGCTCTCGCGAACAAGGCGCTTGATGCGGTTTCGGTTGACAGCGAGGGGCACCGCCTTGCGTGAAAGTGCCAGCCCCAGGCGCGCGAACCCCAGGGTGTTCGGTACCGCCAGCACGCTCATGAAGCGATCGCTGCTACGCAGACTCCCGGCGAAAACCCGACGGAATTGCGCGGGGCGATTGAGTCTTCGGCGGCGCGGAAAACCGGCCTCACCCCGAGTCAAGGATCCCCGACTAGACCGACAGCCGGGCTCGCCCTTTGGCGCGCCGCGCCTTGATGACCAGGCGACCACTCTTGGTGCGCATGCGGGCACGGAAACCGTGAGTTCGCTTGCGTTTCAGATTACTGGGCTGGAATGTTCTTTTCATCGCGCGCTCGTTCAGTTAGTGCGAATCGCCGCCGCCCGAGGGGCAACACGGAACGCGCAATGGTACTGTTGGCGGGTTTTGGCTGTCAACCTGTCGTGACGGATTCGGGGTACGGGGAGGATGTGGATAAGTCTGCGCAACGAGTATAGACTCCCGAAATTCCCGTTCACCAGGCTAAGATATCGAGGTCGGCTCGCATTGGATGTGACTCTCTGGAAAAAGTGCCTCGATCGACTGGAAAGCGAGCTTCCCGAGCAACAGTTCAACACCTGGATCAGGCCGCTGCATGCGATCTCTCAGGCCAATGGCTTGCGGCTGCTGGCGCCCAACCACTTCGTGCTTGACCAGGTACAGCAGCATTTCTTCGAGCAAATCAACCGTACCGTCGCCGAATTCACCGGCTCGACAGCGCCTTCGGTTCAGCTTGAAGTCGGTGCACGGCGCAGCAAGCCGGTTCCGGTTACCGAGACAGCACACTTCACGCGCGCGAGTGACCGGGGGCGTTCCGAGTCACCGGTAACGGGACAGTCGGTGAATCCGAAGTTCACCTTTGCAAATTTCGTCGAAGGTAAATCCAACCAGCTCGGGCGTGCGGCATCCATCCAGGTCGGTGAGAACCCGGGTGGCGCCTATAACCCGCTGTTCATCTACGGCGGCACTGGCTTGGGCAAGACGCACCTCATGCATGCGGTGGGCAATTTGATGTTGCAGTCAAAGCCGGGCAGTCGGGTGGTGTACCTGCATTCGGAGCGCTTTGTCGGGGATATGGTCAAGGCGCTGCAGCACAACGCCATCAATGAGTTCAAACGCTATTACCGCTCGGTGGACGGCCTGCTCATCGACGATATCCAGTTCTTTGCCGGCAAGGAGCGGTCGCAGGAGGAATTCTTCCACACCTTTAACGCGCTGCTCGAGGGTCAGCAACAGATCGTCCTGACCTGTGACCGGTATCCCAAGGAGGTCGATGGGCTGGAGGATCGTCTCAAGTCGCGGTTTGGCTGGGGACTGACCGTCGCGATTGACCCACCGGAACTGGAGACCCGCGTCGCGATTCTGATGACCAAGGCGACCGAGGCACAGATCGATCTGCCCAATGAGGTCGCCTTCTTCATTGCCAAGCGGCTGCAGTCGAATATCCGTGAACTCGAAGGCGCGCTGCGCCGGGTGATCGCCAGCTCCCGCTTTACCGGACGCGCCATCGATATCGAGTTTGCCAAGGAGGCCTTGCGTGACCTGCTCGCTCTGCAGGCAAAACTGGTATCCGTGGAAAACATCCAGAAGACGGTGGCGGAATACTACAAGATCCGGGTCGCTGACTTACTTTCGCCGCGCCGCAGCCGTTCCATCGCGCGACCCCGGCAGGTAGCCATGACACTGGCCAAGGAACTCACAAGCCACAGCCTGCCGGAGATTGGCGACGCCTTTGGCGGCCGCGATCACACCACGGTGTTGCATGCCTGCCGCAAGGTCAATGAGCTTCGCGAAACCGATGCCCGGATCAAGGAGGACTATTACAACCTGTTGAGAACCCTGACCACATCCTGACGAAATGCTGTGAATAAACTGTGGAGGAAATCAGGCGGCAAATTTAGACCCAGCTTATCCACAGCCACCGCACAGGATCCGCGACCTTCCGCTCAGGCATTTGCATGGCCTTAACTCATCGAAAAGCAATGTCATTTGTCGGATTACCCACAGGCTATGGGCTGACTAATAGTAAGTTTAAGGATAAAGTTTATTTAATTAATTTATTTAGCTTGAATCCCGAAAGGACACAGCATGAAGTTCAAGATTCAGCGTGAGTCATTACTCAAACCCCTCCAACAGGTGAGCGGTGTTGTCGAGCGACGTCAAACACTGCCCATTCTCAGCAACCTGTTAATCAAGGTAGAGCAGGGCGAGCTCACGCTGACCGCAACCGATCTGGAGGTGGAGTTAATTGCCCGCACGCCACTGGATACTCAGGCAACGGGTGAAATTACGATCCCGGCGCGAAAACTGCTCGATATCTGCCGCACGCTGCCGGAAGAAGCCAGCCTGGAAATCAGCGTGGCCAAGGACCGGGCCGTAATCAAATCGGGCAAGAGCCGTTTCACCCTGTCCACCCTGTCGGCTGCCGACTTTCCGAAGGTGGATGAATTCAAGGGCACCAAATCCTTTTCCGTCGCTCAAAAAGACCTCAGGGAACTCATTGAGCGGACCTCCTTTGCGATGGCCCAGCAGGATGTCCGTTATTACCTCAACGGTCTGATGTTGGAGATAGACAACGGCCGGTTGCGTACCGTGGCGACGGATGGCCACAGGCTGGCCATGTGTGAGTTTGTAACAGATATACAAGATGCTGATTCTAAACAAGTTATTGTGCCTCGCAAGGGCATACACGAACTTTTGCGTATACTGGAAAATTCTGAGGACGACGCGAAGGTACAGATTGCGACCAACCACATTCGCGTCACTGTGCCGGACGTGCAATTCACATCGAAATTGATTGACGGTCGGTTTCCGGACTACAAACGGGTGATGCCCCGTGGCGGTGATAAGCAGATACTTGCCGATCGCGAACCGCTGCGCCAGGCGCTCACCCGCACCTCGATTTTGTCCAACGAGAAGTACCGGGGTATCCGGTTGAGTCTCAAGGAAAGCCGTCTCAGCATTCAGGCCCATAATCCGGAGCAGGAAGAGGCGGAAGAGGAAATGGAGGTGGACTACAGTGGTGAACCGATTGAAATCGGTTTCAATGTAACCTACCTCCTCGACGCCCTTGCCGCGACACCGGGCAGCCAGGTTGTTATGCGCCTGTCGGACTCCAACAGCAGCTGCCTGATCGAAGATCCAGCGACAAGCCAGTGCAAGTATGTCGTTATGCCCATGCGCCTCTAGCCCGCATTTCTCACCAGGATGACACACCCTCGCTTGATCTTTGAATCCACAAACCATTTTTCTCAGTCGGAAATACAGCCCGTATTCCGCTCCATCGGAAAATGGTTTGTGAATCCAAATCTCTGCGCGATCATCGTGCCCCCCGGTGAGAAATGCGGGCTAGCCCGCATTTCTCACCGGGCGGCGTTGCAAGGCCCTATTCTGTTGTGCCAGCTGAGTGTGTTGCCCATGCAAAAGACAGCGTGTTTCATAGAGATGCCTGATTCCGGCCCTGACTTGTCCGTGTGCATGCGCACCGCATTGCGAGAGCGCACCCACAACGACGATAGGGCGCGCGGCCGCGGTTGCGCACACCACGCAGGATCCGCTGCTGGGTGGTTGCTCCCGCGACTTGCTCTTCACTCAAGGGATAGTGACGGCTACGACTCTATCGTGCCGGGGGCTCGACAGTGCCAGGCCGCTTCGCAGGCGAAAGGTCCACTGGACCTTTCGCTTTCCTGGCTCCGCCCAGCGCGGCGTCCAGACACACGCCGCCGGCGCCAGCATCCGGGATCCGAGTGAGAAATCCGGGCTAACCGCTTCCCGAAGAAAGCCGCGGGCGGCTTTCCTCACCATATTTCCCATGGGTCTTCTGTCACTGTCCGTCCGTAACTTCCGCAACATCAAGGCGTGTGAGCTTGAGTTTTCCCCCGGGCTCAATCTTATTGAAGGCGTGAATGCGGCGGGTAAGACGAGCCTGCTTGAGAGCGTGTTCTTTCTCGGCCGGACCCGGTCATTTCGTACCCGCCATGCCAATCAGTTGATCCGTGCTGGCGCGGAAGGTTTTCTGGTGCAGGGATCTCTGCAGCGTGATGCCGGGAGCATCATCCCGGTTGGAATAGAACGTAGCAAGGACGGGCAACAGATCCGGCTTGGCGGTCAGCCCTTGCGACAGTTGGCCGAACTCGTTGACAGTTTTCCCTTGCAGCTGGTGAGTCCGGCGAGCCATGCGTTGCTTGAGGCGGGGCCTAAACAACGACGGCAGTTTCTCGACTGGGGTGTGTTCCACGTGGAACAGACGTTCTTCGCCAACTGGCAGCGCTATGCGCAGGCGCTTCGCCAGCGTAATGCCGCATTGCGGCGACATCTCCCGGAAGCACAGGTGCGGGCCTGGGACGAGGACCTGCTTATCGCAACCCGGGAACTGCACCGACAGCGGACGACCTATGTGCAAGCGTTCGAACCGTACCTGGCACGCGAAATCGCCGCCCTCACCGATCTCGGGCAACTCGAGCTCACCTATCGCCAGGGATGGCCCAGGGACCTGGACTACGGGGAAGCCCTCAGGCAGGGCATCGCCCGCGACCGGGATCGGGGTTATACCGGCGCCGGCCCGCATCGTGCCGACCTCAGCCTCAAGCTTGACGGCGTTGCCGTTCAGGAACGCTTGTCGCGCGGACAGCAGAAGCTACTGGCAACCGCGATGCTGCTCGCCCAGTCCAGATTCTTCCGCGAGCGCACCGGCCGTACGCCCACGTTCCTGATTGACGATCTGGCGGCCGAACTGGACGCCGGGCACCGTGCCCGACTGCTGGCGGAACTCAAGGGGCTCGGCTTGCAAGTCATGGTAACAGCGATTGATTTCGGGGATCTGGACATCTCGGGCTGGCCACAGTCCAGGATGTTTCACGTGGAACACGGCACCCTCCGAGAGGTGATATACTGAGCGGCTTGGAGGGAGGGCCATGACTAAAGAACCCACTTACGATTCATCCAATATCAAGGTCTTGCGAGGTCTCGATGCGGTGCGCAAGCGTCCCGGCATGTACATCGGTGATACCGATGACGGGACCGGTCTCCACCACATGGTGTTCGAGGTCGTGGACAACGCGATCGACGAGGCCCTGGCGGGCCAATGCAGTGAAATCACGGTAACCATCCACAGCGACGAGTCCGTGACTATTGCCGATGATGGCCGCGGGATTCCGGTTGATATCCATCCGGAGGAAGGACGGTCAGCGGCAGAAGTGATCATGACCGTCTTACACGCCGGCGGGAAGTTCGATGACAACTCGTATAAGGTGTCGGGCGGCCTGCACGGTGTCGGCGTTTCCGTGGTCAATGCGCTTTCGGAGTCCCTGAAACTGACCATCCGGCGCGACGGCCAGGTGTATTACCAGGAATACCGGATGGGTGAACCGCTGGAACCGCTCAAGGTCACTGGATCGACCGATCTCAAGGGCACCGAGCTGCGCTTCAAGCCAAGCGCGGAAATCTTTTCGAATATCGAATTTCACTACGACATTCTCGCCAAGCGGCTGCGTGAGCTCTCGTTCCTGAATTCAGGGGTCCGGATCAGCCTCAAGGACGCGCGTACGGGCAAGGAGGACTGTTTCGAATATCAGGGCGGGATCCGAGCCTTTGTCGAGCACCTCAACCGCAACAAGACGCCGCTGCACCCGACCGTCTTTTACTTCGACACCGTGAAAGACACAGTCGGCGTGGAGGTGGCCCTTCAGTGGAATGATTCCTACCAGGAAAATATATTTTGTTTTACTAACAATATACCGCAGCGTGACGGCGGCACACACCTGGCCGGATTTCGTGCCGCCCTGACGCGCACCCTGAATCAGTACATGGATGCCGAAGGCATCGTCAAGAAGGCGCGCGTGACACCAACCGGCGACGATGCCCGCGAAGGCTTGATGGCAGTGCTGTCCGTGAAGGTCCCCGATCCCAAATTCTCGTCCCAGACCAAGGACAAACTGGTTTCCTCCGAGGTCAAGGGGGTGGTGGAATCGGCCGTGGTCGAAAAGCTTCAGGAATTTCTTCTGGAAAATCCTCAGGAGGCCAAGGCCATCACGGCGAAGATCGTGGATGCCGCGCGGGCCCGCGAAGCGGCGCGCAAGGCGCGCGAGATGACCCGCCGCAAGGGGGCGCTGGATGTGGCCGGTCTGCCCGGCAAGCTTGCCGATTGCCAGGAACGTGACCCTGCCTTCTCCGAGCTGTACCTGGTCGAGGGTGACTCGGCTGGCGGGTCGGCAAAACAGGGCCGCGACCGGCGCACCCAGGCCATCCTGCCTTTGAAGGGCAAGATCCTGAATGTAGAAAAAGCTAGATTTGACAAGATGTTATCTTCTGTTGAGGTCGGCACGCTGATCACCGCGCTGGGTTGCGGTATCGGCCGCGAAGAGTTCAATCCGGACAAGCTGCGCTATCACCGGATCATCATCATGACAGATGCTGATGTCGACGGATCGCATATCCGGACACTGCTGCTGACATTTTTCTACCGGCAGATGCCGGAGCTGATCGAACGCGGCCATATCTACATTGCCCAGCCGCCCTTGTATAAAATTAAAAAAGGTAAGCAAGAACAATATGTTAAGGACGATCAGGCGCTCGATGATTTGCTCCTGAGGCAGGCCCTGGAAGGTGCCCGGCTGCACGTCAACGCGGATGCCCCGCCGATAGCGGACGCTGCAGTGGAGGATCTAGCGACGCGCTACACGGCAATGATGGCGGCCATCCGGCGACTGGCACGCCGCTACGACGAGCGACTGCTGGAAAAAATTATCTATATGCCGCGGCTTGCGGGTACCTCCGCGCGAGACCTGACGACCGTGGCGGGCTGGTTCCATGAACTGCAACAGCGGCTCAATGCCGATCTGCCTGCCGGCCAGTCGGCCGAGATACAGGTGGAAGCCGGTGGCGAGCAGGAAGGGTTTGTGTCCCGGATCGTCTACCGTACCCATGGCATTATTGCCTCTGAAGACAGGCTTTCGAGCGACTTCTTCATCACGGCTGAATACGAGCGCATGGCAGAGCTGGGCGCCCAGCTGGACGGACTGATAGGCGAGGGAGCCTTTATCCAGCGTGGCGAACGCCAGCAGCCTGTGAGCAGTTTCAAGCAGGTGATGCAGTGGCTGCTCGACCAGGCCAAACGGGGTCAGCACATCCAGCGTTACAAGGGGCTCGGTGAGATGAATCCGGATCAGTTGTGGGAGACGACCATGAATCCGGAAAGCCGCCGGATGCTGCAGGTTCAGATCGAAGATGCGGTTGCGGCCGATCAGATCTTCACGACGCTGATGGGTGATCAGGTGGAACCACGGCGCGAGTTCATCGAACGCAATGCGCTGACCGTCGCAAATCTCGATGTCTAGCCGTCCGGGCTAGCCTGTCTTCGCCGAGATCTTTTGCATGGTCCCTTCGATCCAGTCTTCTGCTTCACGCAGAATTTCGGCTGCCTGTTTGCCTCCAACCATGATCGTGGGACCAATTACGACCTGGATGATCCCGGGTCGTTTGACAAAACCATGGCGTGGCCAGAACTCACCGGCATTATGCGCAACAGGGACTACCGGAAAGCCGCTTCGTTCGGCGAGCACGGCACCGCCAATCCGGTAACGGCCGCGCTGCCCGGGCGCGATGCGCGTACCTTCCGGAAACACAATGACCCAGAGGTTCTGCGCCAGTCGCTCTGTGCCTTGCTGCACGAGCTGTTCGACGGCCTTGCGGCCTGCCTTGCGGTTGATGGCGATTGGCTTGAGCGCAGCAAGTGCCCAGCCGAAAAACGGCAGCCAAAGCAATTCGCGTTTCAAGACCCAGACCTGGGGCGGAAAGATCGTCTGCATCGCCAGTGTTTCCCAGGTCGACTGGTGCTTGCAGAGCACGATACCGGTTTCGTCAGGAATATTTTCCGCGCCAGTGACCTGGTAGGTGAGGCGGCAGGTTAGCGACAGCCATGCGAGGCTCAGACGCCCCCACTGCGTGGCGACCCGGTAACGCAGCCTGAAGGGCAATGGCCAGACCAGCAGCGTCAAGGGTGCGAAGATCAACAGGGTGGTCATGAACACAACCCAGAACAGCGCGGAACGCACCACCAGTTCGACCCGGGAAGGCATTGGCCGGTCTTCCAGCCTGGCTGACGAGGCGTTCATCGTGCCGATCCTCAGGCGCTGGCCAGGAGCAGCTGATCGACCGCCTCTGCCAGGTCGCGGTAGACAGCCACGTGCATCTTGCCCTGTATCGCTTCGCGGGTTGCCTCGCCTTTCCCGGTGCGCACCAGTATCGCCCTGGCACCGACTGCGGCTGCGGCCTGCAGGTCACGCAGTGAATCGCCGATCGCCGGGACATCGGTGAGGTCCATGTCCAGCCGGGCACCGATGTCCTTGAGCAATCCGGGTTTCGGTTTGCGGCACTCGCAATTGTCTTCGGGTCGATGCGGACAGAAGAAGACCGCTTCGATGAAGCCGCCGACGTCGGCCAGGGAGTGGGCCATCTTGTCGTGGATTCTGCACAGTGTGTTCAGGTCCAGAAGACCGCGGCCAATGGCGGACTGGTTGGTGACCACCACCACGCGGTAGCCAGCACGGTTGAGTTGGGCGATGGCCTCCAGGCTCCCTGGAATGGGCTGCCATTCCTCGGGGGACTTGATATAGTCCACCGAGTCTTCGTTGATGACGCCATCGCGGTCGAGGATGATCAGTCGCATGGTTCAGTCGCAAGAAGTGATCCAAGAATTGGCGCGACGCGGCGGGAGTTCCCGGCCTGCGCGAGCCATTACGTATCGCGAAACTCAGAGACGCGGATCCTGCCGCCGATCATCCGGGACTCACGTTTCATGAGACCTTCCATCTTTTCCCAGAATGCCTGGCGAAGATCAAAATCCGCCGCGATGGCAGTACCCAGCAGGAGGATGAACAGGTCCGCGCATTCTTCTGCCAGTTGTTCACGGCTCTTGCCTTTGGTGACACAGGCGGAAATCTCCCCCAGCTCTTCGGTCATGAGTGCCACGCGATAGGCGAGTTCTTCACCGCCCGTGTTACGGAAGTTGTGCTTTTCGTGAAATGCCTGCACGGCATCCAGCATTGCCTGATACGAATCGGTCTCCACCATGTCGGTTGTCTCCGTCTCGGAACCCCTTGCGGTGTGCCCCTCCATGATAACTCTACTCAGGCCTGAAGCCGTGAAAGATCGGCGGCACGCAGAAACAGCGTATGCAGATGCTGCAGGAGTGCCAGCCGATTGCGGCGCAGCTCCGCATCGTCGGCCATCACCATGACTGCATCAAAGAAGCTGTCGACAGGCTCACGCAAAGTGGCCAGTTCACGCAGTGCTGACGTGTATTCGCCCTGGTCGAACAGGCCGCTGACCCGGGGTGTCAGTTCGCCGAGGCATGCCGCCAACTGCTGTTCGGCTGGCTCGACAAGACGCGCGGCGTCGAATGCTGCCGGAACCCTGTCTTCGGCCTTGCGCAGAATGTTGCCGATGCGCTTGTTGGCGGCGGCCAGTGCCTGCGCCTCCGGCAGGCTTTGAAATTCCTTAACCGCGCGAATGCGGCGGTCGAAATCAAGGGGCCGCACGGGCTTCCGGGCACGCACCGCTTCGAAGATATTCACCGGCACGTCACGATCCGTGTAATAGGCGCGCAGGCGTTCCATCATGAACTCGAATACGGCATCGACCGCGTGTTCGGCCTTGATGGCAGGTGCAAAGTGGCCGGCCGCCTCCTTCAGGAATGTCATGAGATCGAGATCCAGCTGTCCTTCAATCAGGATGCGCAACACACCCAGTGCCGCGCGGCGCAAGGCAAAGGGATCGCGGTCACCCGTGGGCGCCTGTCCGATGGCGAATATACCGACCAGGGTGTCCAGCCGGTCCGCGATGGCAAGTGCCTGCCCGGTAGGTGTGGCGGGTAGCTCGTCACCGGCGAAATGGGGGCGGTACTGTTCCGCAAGTGCCATGGCGACCGCTTCGGGTTCACCGTCGTGCAGCGCGTAGTAGCGCCCCATGATGCCCTGCAGTTCGGGGAACTCGTTCACCATGCTGGTAACGAGATCACACTTACCGAGGGCGGCCGCGCGATCGGCCAGCATGGGATCACTGCCAAGTGTTGCGGCCAGGCGGGCAGCGAGCTGTGCCACCCGTTGCTGCTTTTCGAACAGCGTGCCCAGACGCTTCTGGAAGACCATGTTGCGCAACTCATCGGCACGGGACTCCAGGCGCTGTTTGCGGTCCTGTTTCCAGAAGAACGCCGCATCGGCCAGCCGTGGCCGGATCACCCGCTCATTGCCAGCCCGCACCTGGGCCGGATCACGACTCTCGATGTTTGCGACCGTCACGAAGTGTGGCAGCAGGCGGCCGTGTTTGTCGACGACCGGGAAATACTTTTGATGGTCCTGCATGGAGGAAATCAGGGCTTCGTGGGGAATCTCCAGAAACGCCTCATCGAAGCTGCCCGCCATGGCAACCGGCCATTCAACCAGCGCCGTAACTTCGTCGAGCAAGGCCTCATTGATCAGCGCCTCGCCGCCGCCGGCGTGCGCGACCTCGATCACCTGTCCGCGGATGGCGGCACGGCGCGCCTGCATGTCGACAAGCACGTGCCCTTCGGTCTCGAGGACGGGCGCATAGGCATCGGGTTGAGCCAAATAAATCGGCGCGGGATGGAGAAACCGGTGCCCGCGTGTCTCGCGACCGGCGGTCAGTCCGAGGATCTGTGCCTCGATGACTTCATCACCGAACAGTAACACCACCCAGTGTACGGGCCGCACGAACTCGGTATCGCCGTCACCCCAGCGCATGCGCTTGGGGATCGGCAGGCGGTCCAGGGCAGTGCTGACGATCTCGGGTACCAGTGCGGTCGTGGAGTGACCCGGCTCATGTACCCGGTATCCGAGCCAGACACCCTTGTCACTCTCGATCTTCTCGAGTTGCTCGACGCTTACGCCACAAGAACGGGCGAATCCTTCGGCTGCCCGGGTGGCGCAGCCCTCGTCATCAAAGGCTGCCGCCAGCGCCGGCCCGCGGCGTACCTGTTCGCGGTCGGGTTGTGCCGTCTGCAGTTGCTGTACCAGGACCGCGAGCCGGCGCGGTGTCGCAAAGCCCTCGATTGCGGCGAAGTCAAGTTCGGCATGCTCCAGCCCGTCCCGGATGCCGGCCACAAAACTCTGCGACAGTTGCCGAAGCGCCTTGGGCGGCAGTTCTTCACTGCCGATTTCAATTAACAGATCGCGCCGGCCGTTCATGTGTGCGCCCCCTGCGCAAGCATCGGAAAACCGAGCGACTCGCGGCGGTCGTAATAGGCCTGTGCCACGGCGCGGGCCAGGCTGCGCACACGCAGGATAAAGCGCTGTCTTTCCGTGACCGAGATGGCGCTGCGCGCGTCGAGAAGATTGAAGGTGTGTGAGGCCTTGAGCGCCATTTCGTAGGCAGGCAGGGGCAGACCGTCCGCCACCAGTTGCTGGCTTTCTTTCTCACAGGCGTCAAACCAGTGGAACAGTTCCTCCGTGTTGGCCTTTTCGAAGTTATAGGTGGACATTTCCACCTCGTTCTGGTGGAACACATCCCCGTAGCTCACCCGGCCGGTATCGCCTTGCGTCCACACCAGATCGAACACGCTTTCGACCCCCTGCAGGTACATGGCGATGCGTTCCAGACCGTAGGTGATCTCACCGGTCACGGGTCGGCAATCGAGGCCGCCGACCTGCTGGAAATAGGTGAACTGGGTGACCTCCATCCCGTTCAGCCAGATCTCCCAGCCGAGACCCCAGGCCCCGAGCGTCGGGGACTCCCAGTTGTCCTCGACGAAACGGATGTCGTGGACCAGCGGGTCGATGCCCAGTTCCCGCAGTGAATCGAGATAGAGTTCCTGAATGGCCAGCGGCGAAGGCTTGAGAACGACCTGGAACTGATAGTAGTGCTGCAGGCGGTTCGGGTTCTCACCGTAGCGGCCATCGGTGGGGCGGCGCGAAGGCTGCACATAAGCGCTTCGCCACGGCTCCGGTCCAATCGCGCGCAGGAAGGTGGCGGGATGGAAGGTGCCGGCGCCGACTTCCATGTCGTAGGGTTGCAGAAGCACACAGCCCTGGCGTGCCCAGTACTGTTGCAGGGCGAGAATGAGTCCCTGGAAGGTTGTGGGTTGTTCCGTTTGCTGGCGGCTCGTTGAGACGTCTGTGGGCATGGCTTTTTCTTTATTGATCAAACAGGTTGGAAAGTATACCGGCTTGCAGCCCGATGCGTAAGCAAGACGCGCGCGCCGAATCGGCGCAAAGCCCGAAGGGGCCTTGGGGTCGCGAATCAAGCGGCACCCCGCCGGGACCGATGTAGAGATGATGGCGAATCTCGCTGCTGATCAACCGCTTGCTACAGGCGAGGGGCTCTCGGGCAGCACGCAGGCGGGAGGTGGACAATGCCGCAACTGGTTCTGGAACCCACATCGACAGCGCAGTGGCAGGCCCTGGTGAGTGAAGCAGCCGCCAGCTGTGAGTGTGAGCTGGACGAGGACATCGAAAGTTACCTCGTGTTTCTGTTGATGCGGTTCATGGCGCGCCCGGACCTGGCGAACCGCATACTTGCTGTCGAGTATCTGCAGAGTGTGACCGCGAGCGGGACACTGCAGATCGAAAAGCTGCGCGATGTCGGGGACCAATGCCTGCTCTATTCGGGACTCTATCCCGGTCAGGCGGGGCGCCGCCTGGTTCGCGTGTCCTACTTCGTTGGCCTCGGGCGTGCCGCCTATGGCCTGCTCGCAGACCGGCTGCGCCACGCCACGGCAGACATGTATGCCGGGCTTGCCGAGGCCTTCGTGGCCATGATGGACGTTCTGCAGGCAATGCGGGCGTCCGGGACGGGTTCGCCCACCACACTGCTGGATGCCCTTGAACTCTGGGAAGACACGCGCAGCCAACGGGCCCTCAGGATCCTGCAGGCCGCCACAAGGGCACAGCCCCTGTGGCGGTCCGACACAGACCGGTCACATTGATCATACCCCGCCCAAAAACCGTTTTATTCCATCGCGAATCGAAACACTCATCCCGCCACCAGAGTTAGGTACAACATTAACTATAATGTATTCTCGATATTTATACTTTTCACCAGATCATTAATATCGTTTTGAAATCCGGGGTTTCGGATGCCGCTGCATGGACCTTGCGGTAGAATCTGGTTTCCGTCTTCCCGACAAAGACAGCTTCTCAATGGCTGAACCGCGCAAAGCCGTTGCACTGATTTCCGGCGGGCTCGACTCGCTGCTGGCCGCACGCGTGATCCTGGATCAGGGTGTCCATGTCGAAGGCATCAACTTCTACACGGGTTTTTGTGTCGAAGGCCACACGCAGGCTATCCGCAAAAACGAAAGCGCGCGGCCCAAACGGAATAACGCCCTCTGGGTTGCCGAACAGCTCGGGATCAGACTCCACATCGTCGATGTCATCGAGGAGTACAAGGACGTCGTCATCAACCCCCGGCACGGTTACGGCGCCCATCTGAATCCCTGTCTCGATTGCAAGATCTTCATGGTACGCAAGGCCAGGCAGTGGATGGACGTCAAGGGTTTCGACTTCATTATCACCGGTGAGGTCATCGGCCAGCGACCCATGTCGCAGCGCCGCGACACCATGTCCGTCGTGGTACGGGACTCCGGCGCCGATGATCGACTCTTGCGGCCCCTGTGCGCAAAGAATCTGGCGCCTACCTTCCCGGAACGCGAGGGCTGGGTCGATCGTGAGCAGCTCCACGGTTTCAGCGGGCGCAGCCGCGCACCCCAGATGAGGCTGGCCGCGGCGTACGGCTTCACAGACTATGCCCAGCCGGCCGGCGGGTGTTGCTTCCTGACAGACAAACAGTACGCCGTGAAGCTGGCCGACCTCTGGGCCACGCGCGGACAGCGACGTTACGAGTTCGACGACATCATGTTGCTGAAGGTGGGCAGACATCTGCGGCCACGACCGCATTTCAAGCTGATCGTCGGACGTGAAGAAGGTGAGAACCATTTTCTCGAGGGATATTGCAAGCAGTTCACCCATCTCAAGCCGGTCACGCACAGCGGTCCGCTCGCCCTGCTGGAGGGAGAGGCCGATGAGGATGACCTCACTCTTGCAGCGCGTCTGGTGGCGCGCTTCAGTCAGGGCCGCGATGCCGAACACGTCGGTGTCGAGATTGTCGAGCAAGGCAACAGGTCGCGCGTGATTCAGGTCGCTCCCCTGCCGAGCGGTGCGGTTCGTGACGAGTGGTATCTGTGACCTGCGAAGTCCTCGATGCGCGCAATCTGCTGTGTCCCCTGCCGGTCATTCGAACCCAGGACGCCGTGCAGCAGCTTCAAGCGGGAGATCTGTTGCGCGTGATCTGCACCGACCCTGGCGCCTTGCATGATATTCCGGCCTGGTGCCGTGTGCATGGGCATCATATCGCCGGTGTTGAGCGAAAAGAACGGGAAATCACCATTGTGGTGAAAGTCGGGGAATCGAACTTCTAAGGCCGACAGACTGCTCGTGCTTTTTCAATCGGATGATGATGGATAGTATGGCCACGGAATCCACGGAAGGACACGGAAAGAACCAATACCGATTGGAATTTTTTTCCGTGTCCTTCCGTGGCTATAAAAAAATTCTGGCACTCAGCTTAATCTGTCAGCATCGGTCATTATCACGTTTAAAGCGTATTAGCATGGCAGCGGCGACTCTTGGCCCTCAGCGATCGATTCCTTTCTTGAAAGCATGATCCGTACACCCGGTGCCGCCGCCACAACGCTCACGGAGGATCGTTACCGCAGGGTGCGCAAGGTTACCCTCGTGGGGTCTTTCGTGGACTTTGCCCTGGGGGTGGGCAAGATTCTGATCGGGATCGGCTCGCATTCCCAGGCGCTGGTCGCGGATGGTGTTCACTCGCTCTCCGATCTGGGCACGGATTTTCTCGTCATCTTTGCCTCGAAACACGCTCACCGCCAGGCCGATGAGGCGCATCCCTATGGTCATGGCCGCATTGAGACACTCTCTACCGTTGCGCTTGGAATCACGCTGCTGGCGGTGGCCGCGGGCATTACCTATGACGCGGTGCGGCGGCTGTTCGAGCCCGACCTGTTACTGCAGCCCGGACCATGGGCACTGGCTGCAGCAGCCGTGTCCATACTCACCAAGGAAGCGATCTACCACTACACCATGCATGCGGCACGCCGACTGCGTTCACGTCTGTTGCGCGCCAATGCCTGGCACAGTCGCAGCGATGCCATCTCCTCGTTTGTCGTTCTGCTGGGCGTCGCCGGAACCATGGCCGGACTCCCCTATCTGGACGCCATTGCGGCGATCGGGGTTGCGTTGATGATCGCCAAGATTGCGTGGGACCTCAGCTGGAAGAGCGCCAGGGAACTCATCGATACGGCGCTCGATGCGCAAGAGGTTGACGCGATCCGTTCAAAAATCCTCGCCGTGGACGGCGTGCGTGAACTGCATATGTTGCGGACACGACGCAGCGGCAGCGATGCCCTGGTCGACGTGCATCTGCTGGTCGATCCGACGTTGAGTGTTTCCGAGGGTCACCAGATCGGCGAAATGGTGCGTTATCGCTTGATCGGCGAAATCGAGGATGTCGCAGACGTGACCGTTCATATCGATCCGGAGGACGATGAAAACGCTTCACCCTGTGGTAAGCTCCCGCTGCGTGACGAGATCCTGGACCGCCTGCGGGCAAACTGGCAGAGTATCGTCGACGGCAATGGCATTGAGGACGTGACCTTGCACTATCTTGATGGCAAGATTCACGTCGATGTGGTGCTGCCGCTTGCGGCGGCCGCGACGCCGGCGCAAGGCCGGGCCCTCGCGGAGCAACTGCAGCGTGCCGCGCATGAGCTCGACGAGATTGGCGACGTGAAGGTGTTTTACCACTCAATGATCGGCGCGCACCAGACCTGCGCACGCCCAGGTCTGGGTGCACCAGAATCGTGCATTCGAAACGGTCCGCTAAAGAGGTTCTTCTTTAACTCATTAATTTAAAAACTAAATGTTTTTGGCATGGTTCATGCGACTGTGCGGGCACATATGTCTGGGCGCCGCCCTTGGAGCGGTAACTTACTTTACTTATCCGTGCGTGGAGAGAGGCAATGACAGTAGCAAAGGTTCAAAAATTGATGAAAGACAACGAGGTCAAGTTTGTTGACCTGCGTTTCGCCGACACGCGGGGCAAGGAACAGCATGTGACCTTGCCCGCGAGCGCGGTTGGCAACGGCTTCTTCAAGGAAGGCAAGATGTTCGACGGCTCGAGTATTGCCGGATGGAAGGGCATCAGCGAGTCCGACATGGTGCTCATGCCGGATACCACCACCGCGGTAATGGACCTCTTCAGCGACGAGCCCACCATGATCCTGCGCTGTGACATTCTCGAGCCAGGTACCATGAAGGGTTACGAGCGCGATCCGCGCTCCATCGCCAGGCGCGCCGAGGCCTACCTCAAGTCCACCGGTATCGCCGATACGGCCTACTTCGGTCCGGAACCCGAGTTTTTCATTCTCGACGATGTGCGCTGGGGCGCAGACATGAGCGGTGCCTTCTACAAGATTGATTCCGAGGAGGCTCAGTGGAACTCGGAGCGTGTCTATGAAGACGGCAATATCGGTCACCGCCCAACCGTCAAGGGCGGCTATTTCCCGGTCCCGCCAGTCGATTCACTGCAGGACATTCGCTCTGCCATGTGCCTCGCTCTGGAGGAGATGGGGGTGCCGGTAGAAGTGCATCACCATGAGGTGGCGACGGCCGGTCAGTGCGAGATCGGAACCCGGTTCAATACCCTGGTACGCAAGGCCGATGAAAGCCTGATCCTCAAGTATGTTGTCCAGAACGTGGCCCACTCCTACGGCAAGACGGCGACCTTCATGCCGAAGCCGCTGGTCGGTGACAACGGTAATGGCATGCACGTTCATCAGTCCCTGGCCAAGAACGGCAAGAACATCTTCTCGGGCAACAAGTACGGCGGGCTTTCCGACCTGGCACTGTATTACATCGGCGGGATCTTCAAGCATGCCCGGGCGCTGAATGCCTTCACCAATTCCAGCACCAACAGTTACAAGCGCCTGGTCCCCGGGTTTGAAGCGCCCACCCTGCTTGCCTACTCGGCCCGTAACCGCTCGGCATCGGTGCGTATCCCCCATGACCCGAATCCAAAGGCAAGGCGTATCGAGGTGCGGTTCCCGGATTCCACGGGTAACCCCTATTTCTCCTTTGCGGCCATGCTGATGGCGGGACTGGACGGTATCCAGAACAAGATTCACCCCGGCGACGCAATGGACAAGGATCTGTACGATTTGCCGCCGGAGGAAGAGAAGGCGATTCCGACCGTATGCAGTTCCCTCGATCAGGCGCTCACGGCACTCGACGGCGACCGCAAGTTCCTGACCCAGGGCAGCGTCTTTACCGATGACATGATCGACGGCTTCATCGACCTGAAGATGGGGGAGGTGACACGTCTGCGTATGACCACCCATCCCGTGGAACTGGACATGTACTACAGCCTGTAAGCCGCGATCTGTCTGCCGCTGGCGAAACGCCCCCGTTCCGGGGGCGTTTTCTTTTACACCGGTTTGTGAGGCGGTTAGCGATCTTTTTTCTTGCCTCGGCTAAGGAAACTGTTTTATGGTAGTTTCATGAAACGGTTTTTAGCCCTGCTGATATGTCTGGTGCCGACGCTGGTGTCGGCGGGTGTTGTCTACAAATATATCGATAAACAGGGAAACACGGTTTACACGGACCAGCCTCGCCCGGGCGCACAGCGTGTCGATCTGCCGGAACCCTCAACCTATTCACCGCCTAAACTTCCGCCGCGAGACACGAGTACCGGTAAGGTCAGGAAGGACAGCGCCGGTCCGGTCTACAGCCGCCTGACGCTGACGAGCCCGGAGCCCGACGCGACTATCTGGGACAACACCGGCGATCTGCTCGTTGTGTATGCGCTGGAACCGGAGCTGCGAACAAAGCTTGGCCATCGCATGGTGGTTTCGGTCGATGGCGAGGCCCTGGCACCAGTTAACGGGACCAAGGTCGAACTGAAAAACATTGATCGTGGCACGCATCAGTTGCAGGCCAGGATCATCGATGCAGACGGCGAGGTTCTGATCGAGAGCCAGACGGCCGCCGTCAATCTGCATCGCCAGTCCGTGAACTTCCCTAATCGGGCCAAGCCCGCACCCCGCTAGCCCGCATTTCTCACCGGGATAGGCACTGCCTGATTGCGCACTGTCTTTTCCCTGATCCGCACTCTGTTCCTTACCTCAGTGCATCATGTGACTCTACCGCCGCCCGGTGAGAAATGCGGGCTAGCCCGCCCGCCCCTGCGCTTGTTGCTCCCGCTTTACCGCGCGGACAGCTCTGTACGCCCAATTCACCTCAGGCCCACCCATAGTCCGGGCTTGTGCACTATAATGGTGCGGGGCGCGCATCAAAGCAGCGCGTCTTGTTATTCCGGTAGGTTTTCGGCGCGGCAAACTGTTTCGCACCTGTCAATAGAGAAAAATAACTTGTCTAACATCAGTCCGTTGCAAGGTTCCAGCCGACGCGATGGGTGCGGTGTGAGCGATGCGCTGAATTGGTTTGCTTCTTGCTAGAAGGGTGAGCATGAATGCCATAGCTGCGAAGATTGCCAGCCGTCAGGTGCAGATCCTGGAAAACCTGGCCACGGCGGTGCTCGTGTTCGATGGCGAGCTGCACCTGTCCTACCTCAATCCTGCCGGAGAAATGTTGCTGGCGACGAGCGCCCGGCAGTCCCTGGGTCTCGAGCTGGACGATCTCTTTCAGCACCCTGAGCATCTGCATAAACGGCTCAGCTGGGCACTGGCCAACAACCATCCCTATACCGAGCGCGAGCTGTGTATCGAGATCAGCGACGGCGGCACGCTTACCGTTGATTGCACCGTGACTCCGATAGAAGGCCCCGACAGCCGGGTCGCAATTCTCGTTGAACTGGTACAGGTCGACCGCCATCTCAGGATCGCCCGTGAAGAACTCCTGATCGAGCAGGGCGAGGTCATGCGCCAGATGGTTCGTGGTCTGGCGCATGAAATCAAGAATCCACTGGGCGGCCTGCGGGGCGCGGCACAGCTTCTGGAAAGAGAACTGGACTCCGAGGAACTGAAGGAATACACCCGGATCATCATTGGCGAGGCGGACCGCTTGCGTCAGTTGGTCAACCGGATGCTCGGTCCCAACAGCCGACCCAACAGATCGCTGGTCAATATTCACCATGTGCTCGAACACGTGCGCAGTCTGGTAAAAGCCGAGGCCGACTCGGCCCTGGTGGTTACCCGTGACTACGATCCGAGTATTCCGGAGTTCGAGGCGGATCGGGACCTGCTGATCCAGGCGGTGCTGAATGTCGTTCGCAATGCGGTTCAGGCCATCGATGCGCGCGGAGAAATCATCCTGCGTACGCGTGCGCAGCGCCAGTTCACCATCGGTCATTCACGCCACCGCCTGGTCTTGCGCGTGGATGTGATCGACAATGGGCCGGGAATCGCCCCCAATATTTCCGAGACAGTCTTCTTTCCCATGGTCACCGGGCGTCCGGACGGCACCGGCCTGGGACTTTCGATTGCGCAATCCCTGGTTAATCTTCACAACGGCGTGATCGAATGCCAAAGTGAGCCCGGGAGAACGCAGTTCACGATTTTATTACCGATGGAGACACCGGATGTCTGAACGGGCCACGATCTGGGTCATCGATGATGACCGCTCCATTCGGTGGGTACTCGAAAAGGCCTTCACCCAGGCGCAGCTGGAGGTCAGGACGTTCGAATCGGGAAACAGCGTGCTGGATGCCCTGGAACGTGAACAGCCCGATGTCATCATCACCGATGTGCGCATGCCCGGGATTGACGGCCTGGCCTTGCTCGGCGACATACAGCAAGGCTTTCAGGATCTGCCGGTCATCGTGATGACGGCACACTCGGATCTCGACAGTGCGGTGTCAGCGTATCAGGGCGGTGCCTTTGAGTATCTGCCCAAGCCGTTTGATGTGGACGAGGCCGTCGCGCTGGCCCAGCGAGCCATTGCGCAACGCCGCCAGGCAGACACTCAGCGAGAGGCCGCAATCCCGGCCTATGTGCGCGAGATTATCGGCGAGGCCCCGGCCATGCAGGAGGTGTTTCGCGCCATCGGCCGGCTTTCACGTTCCAATGTCACGGTACTCATAAATGGCGAATCAGGCACCGGCAAAGAGCTTGTTGCACAGGCGTTGCACCGGCACAGCCCGCGCGCCGATTACCCGTTCATTGCACTCAACATGGCAGCGATTCCGAAAGACCTGCTGGAATCGGAACTGTTCGGTCATGAACGTGGCGCCTTTACGGGCGCTCAGATCCGGCGCATCGGTCGCTTCGAACAGGCCAATGGCGGCACGCTGTTTCTGGATGAGATCGGAGATATGCCAGCCGAGCTGCAGACCCGGCTGTTACGGGTTCTGGCGGACGGCGAGTTCTACCGGGTAGGCGGCCATACCCCTGTCAAGGTAGACGTTCGGATCATAGCGGCCACCCACCAGGACCTTGATCAGCGGGTGCGTCAGGGTCAGTTCCGAGAGGACCTGTTTCATCGCCTGAACGTCATTCGTCTCAACATTCCCCCGCTTCGCGAACGTGCCGAAGACATTCCCCTGTTGCTGCGTTTTTTCCTCGCGCGAGCCGCGCAGGAGCTCGCCGTGGAAACCAAGACACTGCGTTCGGACGTGGAAGCCTATCTCGCGACTCTCGAATGGCCGGGTAACGTGCGGCAGCTCGAAAATCTGTGCCGTTGGCTCACCGTGATGGCATCGGGAAAAGAGGTGCACATGGAGGACCTGCCAAATGAGCTGTCCGAGAAACGGGATGTTGCCGCAGCTGCCGGCCCGAATTGGGAGGGTTCACTCAAACGCTGGGCCGAGCAGAAGCTTGCCAGTGGTGAAGAGGCGATTCTTGACCAGGCGACCCCTGCGTTCGAGCGCATCCTGATCGAGGCAGCGCTGGCCCGAACCAGCGGCCGACGTCAGGATGCTGCGCGCCTGCTCGGCTGGGGCAGGAACACCCTGACCCGGAAGATCAAGGAACTCGGTCTGGACGAGTCGAACATGACCGCTGGCTAGCCCGGATGTCTCACAGGGATCCCGGATGCTGGCGCACGAGGACCAGCCAGGGCCGGGATAGGCACTGCCTGATTACACACTGTCTTTTCCCTGGTCTGCACTCTGTTCCTTACCTCAGTGCATTATGTGACTCTATCGCCGCCCGGTGAGAAATGCGGGTTAGCACCCACCAGGCCAACGTATTCGCCCGCAGCGACGGTCAGCCCGATACCCTCCAGTATCCGCTGGCTTCCGTAATGCTTCCCCACATCGATAAATTCCAGTGCTGACACAGCCAAACCGGGACCAGACAACGCCCCCTCCTGTTGCGTCCTTACCCGCACAGGATCAGAAGATGTGTACACCGCTCCAATCGGGCTGTGGGTTATCTGCCGCCACCAGCCAGTGACTCTTGGCCCCGGCACCCTGGCGGCAGGTATCGGCATTCACATCCTGGTCAGCCTGGAAGCGCCCGCTGCGCGGAATGCCGTCATCGATCTTGCGGTCCAGCTTGGCCACAATAAGAACCGGGACGTCGCGGCCGGTGCGCAGTTCATGCCTGTCTAACTCTCGTTTTCCTGAGTCGCTGCCGCGTCATCGCGCTGTCTTTCCGAACCGGTTTCCAGTCGTTCGAGTTCCCGTCGCAGGAAGTTCAGCTCGTGGGAGTCGGTAATTCGGCCATTCGCCACAAGCGCGCCGATCAATGCCCGCGCCGCCTCGAGTTCGCCGGCCTGTTCCAGGACAAGAGCATGCATCTGCCGTGCCCAGCCGGGCACCTGAGCGCCTGTCGCTCGCTCCGTAATCGCCTGTGCATACCTCAGTGAGCGCGGCAGGTCTTTGAGGCGATGTCTCGCCATGACGGCCGCGTGGGCCAGCCAGGGCCACCGTCTGTTCGGGTCCTCGAGAAATTTTCGATGCACAAAATCGAGCATCTGGCGTTGCTTGCGTGGGTCGGGGACGGCGCCATACAGGCGGCTGGCCGCGAGCAGGGGGTATTGCCCGGCGGGGTCCAGCGTCAGTATCCGGTCCAGCCAGCCGGTAACGCGCCGGTAGTCCAGTTCCAGGAAGGGAATACTGACCCCGGGCGGGTTATCGTATGCCTGCAGCCAGAGCATCAGGACCTTCGCGAGGGCGACCGGATCACCCAAGCTTGCAATCTGCAGAAGCATCGCGGATGGTGCCGCAGGCAGGTTCCGGGCCTGTGCGGTCGGCCGGGGTGTCAGCGCACGCCAGCCGATCTGCAGCACCAGAGCACCCAGCAGCAGCCACACGACGGCGGCCGGCACGGCGCTGACCGGACGCAGGTCGCTGGTGCCGGTCACAGATCCCTCCGGTAGAGATCGAACAGCGCGATACCGGCGAGCAACAGCACATAGATCAGCGTCTGACCGGCCAGCACTAACAGCTCCGGCCAGTGTGCCGCCGGGTAGACAACCCACTCGGTACGGGTGAACTGGTCGAGGTCGGGCAACAGGTAGGCGATGCCATCGACCAGCCGCGTCATGACCGCCTGAGAGAAGGAGCCAGCCTCGGCGAGCGGGCCGTGTGCCATCAGCTGTATGGATGCTATCGCCCGGCTGATCAGGTAAAAGCCGACCAGCGCGCTGACCGCCGGCGTGACCTGGCCAAAGGCAAAGCCAAACAGCAGACTCGCAGCACAGACGATGAGCAATTCGAGAAACAGGGAAGCACCCCACAGGACAGCGGCATCAGGCGTCGTAAACAAAGCGAGCAACAGGGCGAGCGGCAGCACAGATACCAGGCACAGCAGGGAGTATCCGACAAGCTTTCCCAGGTAGTAGCCGCCACGGGATAACGGCAGCGAACACATCGGGTCCACGACCTTGTCGTTGTGCTCGCGCGTGATGCCCGTGATCACGAACAGCCCCACAAGGAACACCAGGGTGAACCGGAAGCTCGCAGCCAGCAGCGCGACCTGGATCTCCCGTGTTTCGGTGATGGCGACCTGGGCAAGAAACTGCACCAGAGAAAAAGCCAGCAACACGACGGCAGCCAGCAGCCAGCCGAAGCGGGTATGGATCGCCTCAGCGGCGGCAGAACGGGCAATGGTGGCAAGGGGTCGCAACATGACGCGCAGGCTCAGGGAGTGAATTCGCTAAAGACACGGCAGGTGACAGGACGAGTCCGTGATTTCCCGATCACCCGCTCGCTGCGGGGGTGAGCTGATAGCTCGCCGCCGGTCCCTGCATCGAGGCATGAACCGGTGGCGAAATTCCCGCTGTGTCGGGTGACGGGATTAAGGGGGTCCTGAATCACACCCCAAGAAACAGGCACGTTTTATGCCAGCCACAGACCTTGCGGCTCGTATCGCCGCCGCGGCCAGGACGTGCCGGTTAATCCGGACTACGAGGAATTCCCGGCCCCCGCACGCGATCAGCCGCCGTCCTGCCCGGCAGGCAGACGGAGGGGTGGTTCAGTCCCGATCCGAGTCGACTCCGATCTTTCCTTCTGTCCCGGCGATCAGATTGCGGATGTTTTCGCGGTGCCGCCAGTAGAGCATGAGGGTCATGCCGACCAGGGCGATCATGAAGCTGGGTTCGGGACGCAGCCACCAGAAGTAGGCGGGTGCCAGAGCCACGGCGACCAGGGCCGCGAGTGAGGAGATGCGGAACAGGCTGGCAACCACGAGCCAGGTCAGGACAGTGGCCAGTCCTGCCGGCCAGTGCAGCCCCAACATGACGCCCAGTGCCGTGGCCACGCCTTTGCCGCCCTTGAAGCCGAAGTACAGGGGGTAGAGATGACCCAGAAACGCCGCGACTGCGGTAGCCGCCTGAACGGTTACCGAGGCATCGAGAAAGCGCGCCAGCAGCACGGCCACAAGGCCCTTGAGCATATCGCCGAGGAGCGTAAGCGCACCGGCCTTCTTGCCGCCCAGACGCAGCATATTGGTTGCGCCGGGGTTTCTTGAGCCCTCGGCGCGTGGATCCGCGGTGCCCAGCAGGCGGCCTACGACCACGGCCGTGGATACGGAACCGATCAGGTAGCCCGCGAGAACGATGAGAATGTCTTCGAACATGGGGGTATTGGAATCGCTGCCGCCAGGCTGGTCAAGTATTGATTCAGCCTCTATAGTGGCTGCGCAGACGAAGAGGCCAGCTATGGACATTATTTTTCTCCGGGACCTGCGCATCGACACGGTCATCGGAATCTATGAATGGGAGCGGCGTATCAGACAGACCGTGAGTCTGGACCTGGAGATGGCAGCCGACATGCGCAAGGCAGCCGCCAGCGACGCCATCGAGGATACCCTGAACTACAAAGCGGTTGCGAAACGCGTGATCAGTTTCGTGGAAGAAAGCCAGTTCCAGCTGGTCGAAACCCTGGCGGAACGCGTCGCCCAACTGGTGCTGAATGAATTCCAGGTCCCGTGGTTGCGCTTGCGGCTGAACAAGACGGGTGCCGTGCGCGGGGCCCGGGATGTCGGCGTCATCATTGAACGGGGTCAAATGGGCTGAGATGCATGGCACGGGTGTACGTCAGTATTGGCAGCAATATCGATCGCGAAGCGCACATTCGCGGTGCCCTGCACAGGCTGTCGGAACTGTTCGGGAAGCTGGACCTTTCGACGGTTTATGAGAGCAAGGCCGTTGGCTTCGAAGGCGGTGACTTCTTTAATCTCGTGGCCGGCTTTACGACCCGGAGCAGCCCCTACGAGATTGTTGATCGATTGCATCGTATAGAGGAGGCGCATGGTCGCCGGCGCGACGGTCCGCGCCTTGCATCACGCACACTCGATATTGACCTGCTGCTGTACGACGATCTGATCCTCAACGATGCGGGCCTGGTGATACCCCGAGAGGAAATCACCCACCAGGCATTTGTCCTTAAGCCGCTCGCAGAACTCGCCGGGGAGCGGCGCCATCCTGTTACCCGCCAGACCTTTGCCGAGATGTGGCGCGCCTTCGCCGACGATCAGCAGGCCCTGTGGCCGGTTGAGTTTTCCTGTTGATCCAGGATGCAAGGCGGCCGGGGGGCTGTTCACCCTGGGACATTCCTGCGGACTGGCCCGTCCCCGATCCACAGGCACGCCAACTGAGCGAGTCCCTCGTGCAATCCCTGCGTGAGCAGATCCATCAGGCGGGGGGATCAATCTCCTTTGCGCAGTACATGGAGCAGGTGCTCTATGCGCCCGGCGCCGGTTACTACAGTGCCGGCCTGCGCAAGTTCGGCCGCGGTGGGGACTTCGTGACCGCCCCGGAGCTTTCGCCCCTGTTCGCACGCTGTCTTGCGCGTACCTGTGAAGCGGTGCTTGGCGAGTCGCAGGGCGACGAGCTCCTGGAGCTGGGTGCCGGCAGCGGCAGCATGGCAGCCGGGCTCCTGGCAGAGCTCGAACACCTCGGCTGTCTGCCGGATCGCTACCTGATCCTCGAGCGTAGCGGCGAGTTGCGTGAGCGTCAGCGACAGACCCTCGCGCAGCAGGTGCCGCAGCTGCTCACACGGGTCCACTGGCTTGACCGGCTGCCGGGTGCTCCCGTCCGTGGTCTGATGATCGCCAATGAGGTGATCGATGCCTTGCCGGTCCACCGCTTTGCGCGCCGGGCCGGGCTGCTGCAGGAATGCCGGGTTGCCTGGGACGACAACCGTTTCCAGTGGCACGAGGCCCCGGTCGCCGATCCCGAGCTGCTTGCGGGAATCGAGGCGCTCGCTCTCGGTCCCGGCTTGCCCGAGCCGTATGTCTCCGAAGTCAACCTGGGTCTAAAGCCCTGGCTGTCGGCAATTGCGGAGCACCTTGCCGGCGGGGCCATGCTGTTTTTCGACTACGGGTATCCGCGCAGAGACTACTATCATCCGCAGCGCAGCAGCGGAACCCTCATGTGCCACTATCGGCACCGTGCCCACGGCGATCCTTTCCTGCTGCCCGGGCTTCAGGATATCACCGCGTCTGTTGATTTCACGGCCCTGGCAGAGGCAGCCAGTGCCAGTGGCCTCGCAGTGAGCGGCTTTGTCACACAGGCGCATTTCCTGCTGGATGCCGGCATTGAGCCCTTGCTGGCTGAGCAGGAGCCTGACTCGGGTGTCGAATACCTGGAGACGGTCCGCCAGGCGAAGCTCCTGATGCTGCCTGGCGAAATGGGTGAGCGTTTCAAGGCGATGCTTCTGACGCGCGGTCAGCCGGGTCTTCCTCCGGGTTTCCGGGCCCAGGATCTTCGGGGGCGGTTGTGAGGAGGGTGGGAATCCAGAAGACAGAAGTCAGAATACAGAATACAGGAGACAGGAGACAGGAGACAGGAGACAGAAGTGAGGAGTGAGGAGTGAGGAGTGAGGAGTGAGGAGCCGGCTTGCCGGTGCGGACTGAATGACAATACTGCGCCGGCGTATTGGGCCGGCTGACTGGAGGTCGCCGGGTCGGTTGACCGGGAGAAACGGATTGTGGATGTTTTGCACATTATCGCGCTGGCGCTGCTGCAGGGCCTGACCGAATTCCTGCCGATCTCGAGTTCGGCGCATCTGATCCTGTTGCCACGGCTGGTCGACTGGCCCGATCAGGGCCTGGCATTCGATGTCGCCGTCCATTTCGGTACCCTGACCGCCGTGATCGCTTACTTCCGCCACGAGGTGCTGCGTATGCTCGCTGACTGGCTGGGATCACTGACGGGCCGGGGACAAACTGCAGAGAGCCGGCTCGCCTGGGCGGTGGCATTGGGAACCCTGCCCGTCGGTCTCGCCGGCCTGGCGTTTAACCACGGCATAGAAACCTACCTGCGATCGCCGATGGTGATTGCCGCGACGACGATCGGGTTCGGTTTGTTGCTTGGCTGGGCCGATGTTCGGGCTATCCACCGGCGTGATGAGTACAGTATCGGCTGGCGGGATGTGCTGGTCATCGGTCTCGCCCAGGCCCTGGCACTGATCCCGGGTACCTCGCGATCGGGCATAACCATGACTGCCGGATTGATGTTGGGACTTACCCGACCGGCTGCGGCACGCTTCTCTTTTCTGTTATCGATCCCGGTGATCGTGCTGGCGGCCGGCTTCGAGACCCGGCGGCTGATCGAGGCCGCGGCGCCGGTTGACTGGAACAGTCTGGTGCTGGGGGTCGCGCTGTCGGCTGCCAGCGCCTACCTTTGCATCCACTTCTTTCTCAAGCTGCTCGACCGCATCGGCTTTATGCCCTTCGTTGTCTACCGTCTGCTGCTCGGCGCTGTGCTGATCCTCCTGTTCGCTTGACCGCTCGCCTGCCAGGCCATACGTCCCGCTCCTGCCTGTATTTGCAGCCGCAGAGAAATCACGAATTGCGTTGGCGGAAATTATCGATCGCCGCAATGCGTTCGCTATGCAGCCGCTCACCGATCTCCTGTCCGGACATCTGCGCGGTGTGGAAGGCGCTGGCATCCACGGCTGCTGCCGCGTCTCTTGCCCCTCGCAGGTAGCCGGCCTGCGGATAGGGCTGGTCTTCGAAGCCCTGCCGGCCGCGGCTGTCGGCTTCGCAGGCAAGCAGGAACTTTTCGAACCGATCGGGTCGGCGGAAGGCATCGAGCGCCTGCAAGGTATCGAGGAGCGTCGTGGTTTGCAGTTCGAGCGCGCGGTGGCAGTGCGTATGGTAACCGGCCGCCAGTTCCGCCAGTTCGCGGAACTCATTGGGCGCCCGCAGGCGCGTGCACAGCTGCCTTACCAAGGCGACGCTGCGTACCTCGTGACCCGCATGGTGCGGCAGTTCCTCGGGGGCCGTCTCGGCCTTACCCAGATCGTGAACCAGTGCCGCGAACCGCACCACCGGGTCCGGGCTCAGTTTCGCGGCCTGCGCCAGCACCAGCATGCTGTGCACACCGCTGTCGATTTCGGGATGATGGGCGGCGGACTGCTCCACGCCGTAGAGCCGGTCGATCTCGGGAAACAGACGGGCCAGGGCGCCGCAGCGGCGCAACACCTCGAAGAAGCGAACCGGCGCCGCCTCGCCGAGGGCCCTGGCGGTTTCTGTCCACACGCGCTCCGCCACCAGATGGTCGACCTCGCCATTGGTAACCATCCGTTGCATCAAGGCATGGGTGTCATGCGCAACCTTGAATCCCCATTTGGCAAAGCGCGCGGCAAAACGTGCGACACGCAGGATGCGGACCGGGTCTTCGACAAAGGCCGGGGACACGTGGCGCAGGAGACCTGCGTCGAGATCGTCCTTGCCGTGAAAGGGGTCGATCAGCTCACCGTCTGCAGACTCGGCCATGGCGTTTATGGTGAGATCGCGGCGTCTGAGATCGTCTACCAGCGTGACCTCGGGGCTCGCGTGCACCACAAAACCCGTGTAGCCGTGCCCCTGTTTGCGCTCGGTGCGAGCCAGCGCATATTCCTCGCGGGTTTCCGGGTGCAGGAAAACCGGGAAGTCCTTGCCCACCGGCGTATAGCCGAGCCGGATCATTTCGTCCGCCGTGGCGCCGACGACGACCCAGTCGCGTTCCCTGACCGGCAGGCCGAGCAGTCTGTCGCGGACGGCGCCGCCGACCAGGTAGATTTTCATGGGAAAGGTCCGACCCGGACCGCTATCGCGGGAGTACGGTGGAACGACATGGGGTCAGGATACCGAATAAACAGCCAAGGAGTAAGGCGGGTGCTCTCAGGCAGGCCCGGTGGCCTGCCACGGACGCGACGCGCGAAAATTGATTAGCGCCGGGCGTCGCTGCGATAGCCGCGGTAGCGACCGCGCATACTCCGGCCGCCCAGCGACAGGGGCACGACAGCGTGAATGGATGTGGGTGTGATATTGAGGCTGTCCAGCCCGTTATGCGTGCAGACCCCGTCTTTCTGGAGCGAGAAGAAATTGTCTCTGGAAAAGGGTTTGCCCGGCACGAACTCCAGAAGCCGCGCCTGCAGCCGGGACAGGCGGGTGCCGAGGCCGAGCACGCGGCGGTGCAGATTCAGCGTGGCCGCGGTATAGACGACCAGCTCGCGCAGGGTGTAGACCTCGGGTCCGCACAGCTCGAAGCGTTTGCCAATGGTTGCGGGATCTTCCAGCGCCAGCGTAAACGCGTCGACGACATCGCCCACGTAGACTGGCGTGATGCGAGCATCCGGACAGGCCAGCGGAAAGACCAGTGGCGTGAGTCGCAGAAGCTGCGCGAAGCGATTGAACAGACTGTCATCGGGTCCGAAGATGACCGAGGGTTGGAAACTGGTGACCTGCAGGCCCTGGCTTGCCGCAGCGTGCACCAGGTCCTCGGCCTGGCCCTTGGTACGCAGGTATTGACTGAGCGTCTCACTGGCGCTGGCGTTGAGCGCGCTCATGTGCAGCACTCGCCTTACCCCCGTTTCGCGACAGGCCTGAACGACCTGCCGGGCCAGCTCGACATGTGCGCGTGCAAAGCTGGAAGCGCCGGACTCGTTGAGTATGCCGACGAGATTGATGACCGCATCACAGCCGGTCAACTGGGCGCGCAGCGCATCGGCATTGAAAATGTCCGCCTCTGTCAGCGTGATACGCGGATTGACGAGCAGTGCCCGGTGCCGTTCCCGGCGCCGCGTCGGAATGCGTACCTGGTAACCCTGGTCGGCTAGCCGGTTGGCGAGGTGGCGGCCAACGAAACCGGTCCCGCCGAGCATGCAGATTGTCTGTTCTTTCATTGCCGGACCGCAGAATTGTCAGTTGAGCATGGACCCCATGCCGCAAATAGTGGCGAGCTGGCTGCCCGAGGTCAAGTCAGCCGGTTCAGTTGCTGCTCTTCTGCACCGGGGGCATGCGCTGAGAAAGTCGCGTGAGCGGCCGCTCGAGCTTCGACTCGTAGACGGTCGTGAAGGCCAGCACGGCGCGCACGTAACGGCGTGTCTCCGTGAAGGGTATGGTGTCGACCCACACGGGGCCGGGGAGCGATTCGTCCTCGGGCAGCCAGCCTTTCACCCGCCGCGGGCCGGCGTTATAGGCGGCCGTGGCGAGCGCCTGGTTGCCGTCGAAGCGGTCGAGGATGTGCCGCAGGTAGCCGCTGCCGATGCGGATATTCGGATCCGCCTGCAGCAGGGTCTGGCGGCT
Source organism: uncultured Gammaproteobacteria bacterium (assembly GCA_963707015.1). GTDB lineage: Bacteria > Pseudomonadota > Gammaproteobacteria > Thiohalobacterales > Thiohalobacteraceae > CAVPOO01. The sequence goes on along the minus strand of CAVPOO010000015.1, from coordinate 250,993 downwards.
GGGTTTCGGCAGTTCCAGCAGCCGTGCCGTGCTGCGGCCCGTGGCCGGCATGAGCTGCATCAGCCCCAGTGCGCCGGCCGGCGAGCGGGCATCCGCCATAAAGGCACTTTCCTGCCGCATGACGCCAAAGATCCAGGCCGGCTCCAGGTCAAAGGCCTTGGCGACTGTGCCCACCTGTTCCTCGTACAGCACCGGAAAGCGCAACTCGAGATCATCGAGATGGCCGGCGCGAGCGGCCGTCAGGATCGCACGGTCATGCCAGCCCCAGCGGTGGGCGAGCAGCGCGGCCAGTTCCAGCTCACGCGGCGTCAGCGTATTGATCAGGTAACGCCATTCGCGGCGCGCGTCCTGTGCCTCGCCGGCGAGGAAGAGCTCGCGCGCGCGCACCAGGCCGGGATAGCGGGCGAGCAGGGCATTCAGCTCCGCTTCCTCGGACGCGATGCCATCGTGGTTCAGCGTGTATGTCCAGTCGAGCTGGTCGGCGGCGAGAAAACCGTAATAGTCGCGTTTGCCGGCAAGCTCCCCGAAGAAGGCCATGGCGACGGCCTCCTGGTCGAGCTGTTCCAGCGCATAAGCCTTCCAGTAGCGCCATTCGCTGGACTCGAGCCGCGAGGCGTCCATGGCCTTGATCGATGCCAGCAGGCCCTCCCAGTTCCGGGTGCGCAGGGCGCTGCGTGCGCGCCACTCGATGACCTTGTCGTCGACGACAGATGCGGGTAACTCGCCCAGCCATGCAAAGGCATTTGGATCACGTTCGTAGGCCGCGTACAGGGCCAGGCTGCGCTCGAGTTCGGCACGCTGCTGATCCGAAAACCCGTATTTGTCGCGCAGTGCCAGCCAGCGTTGCCGGGCGGCGCTCGCATCGCCTCGGCCCAGCCGTTTCAGGGCATGCAGAACAATGTCGCGTGTCACGACTGTGTCGCTCTGCATGGCCGGGTCGGCGAGCATCTCGGCGGGGCGCACGTGCGCACGACGCCAGCGGCCCACCCAGTGCCGATCCGGCTCCGGCAGCCGGCGCGCCAGATAGGATGCGAGCCCGAGTTTCCCTTTCCCGAACGCCAGGCGAATACGCGACCACACCAGTTCCCGCGTCATGCGCGGGCTGTCGGCAAGCTTCTCGAACACCGGATCGCAGGCATCCGGCTGGGAATGCCCGACGAGCCACAGTGCCTGTGCCTGATCCAGCCAGACCTCGGTCGGTGGTTCAGAAGACTCCGCCTGAAGTTTGTAGCACGCGAGTTCGGTCGACTGCGATCCGCGATAAAATGCCAGGAATCGCTCCCACTGCTGCTGCTTTCCCAGGTGCCTGAGCCAGCTGCTGCGAAGCAGATCGGCCAGCGGTAATTCGGCATACGCTTCCAGGAATGCCCGGATGTCTTCGTCTTGCTGCTCGGCCCAGCCGCGTCGCAGCTCGGCATAGCGCAGATAGGGGTAGAGCGGATAGTCTCTGAGACCCGCCGCGATCTCACGAAAGCGGGTCGTGTCACCGGCACTCAGCGCTGCGCGGGCATCCAGAAACTGTTGGCGTTGCGTATCGAAAGAGGCAGGGATGGCACCGGCACTTGCCAGCAGCAGCACCATCAGCAGCAGCCGCTTCAGCACGCGCACGAAACCCCTGGCCGTCGCGGTTGCGGACAGGACATCATGCGTGATGATGCGCCGGGAAATAACTGAATGGTTGGAGCTGAAAGACAACAAGGGATCACTGCACCTGCTAATCCATTAGACGACCCGGCGTAGTTTTAACACGTCTGGTACAGGACAACAAACAGCGTGCGCATTATCGGCCATCGCCGCGTCGTGGCAGAGGTTTTGAAGGATGCGGGTGCGCCTGCACTTCCCCGCAGCGGTCCGGATTGCACACCTGGCAGCCGGGAGCCAACCGCACACTGCGATCCGGCGGCGGGGGAGTTCGCCATGAGACCCGGACATGTGACCTGCAGATGAGCCGTCGCGGTTCACCGTGCCCGCAGGGGTCGGGTAGCAGCGCCCTGGTCGAGGCGGGCGCGTCTTGGTTTGCCTGGCCGCCTGTTGATCAGGGCGGGGGCCTGGTGCCGGCATGCGCGGTGTTGGCGGGCGTTTGCACCAGACTTTCAGAGAAAGGGTTGGGTGGCAGGGTCCGTCGGCGCCGCGCCGACGGACCCTGCCACCCTCATCGCCGCCTTGGGGCGGCTTCCGCTCAGTGGTGGTGCTTGGTCTCGATGAACTCGCGTTTCAGCCAGGCCGGACCGGCACCCTGGGTGGGCTGCACGATACCCGGACCGCCGAACTCGGACTCCGGCACGCCGTCTACGGCGTTGACCCTGCCAAGACCATGATCCGCCAGAGTTACATCGTGGCTGGCCAGGTAGCGGCGCAGGGCGTCGACCGGATGCACGAAGTTATCCGGTGCCACCTTGAGGAACAGTGGACCGCCGTTGGCGAATCGCACCGGGTCCCAGATGTTCTCGTCGTTCACCGGCGGAACGACCATGAAGTTGCCATCATTGGTCACGTCTAGCTGGCAGTTTCTAATAACCGTTCCAGCCGGGCCGTTGAAGGTTGCCGCAACATTCATGTCGCAGGTTTCCTGTACACCTTGGATGAAGCGGAGGTTGGTCGCACCCGCGGTGCGGCACACCTCGTCGACCGGGTTGCCGTGCGGATAGCAGGAGGCCAGGGTGTATATCTCGCTGTCATCGATCTTCCGCGGGTTACCGAGATCCCAGTTGGCACCTGAACAGGGTGCGCCGGTGCAGCCGGGGTTCCTGGCGTCTGTGCCGTCATCGATGGTTACCCGCGTGATGCGCTTGCCCGCGCTGATGCTGAGCGGGAAGTCGTCATTGAGCCGGACATCGAAGTGCATATTGTGGGTGAAGCCGAGGAACCAGCCGCCACGCTGACGGTAGGGATTCGGATCAAACACGTTGTTGAGAATCCCCTCCCAGTGCAGTTTGAGGCGCCCGCCGGTGTACTCGGCCAGGGCCGTCGCCGCACCGATGGGATAGTAGTCGTACAGGTCTTCCAGTGTGATTGCGCCGGTGGCTGTCTTGCCACCTACAAGCTTCTCATCCTTACCGAAGATGACGATGTCGAAGCGGAAGCCGTTGGTGGTCGACAGCGTGTTCGCATCCGTCAGTTCGCGATCCCTGGAGTCCACTGCATCCACATTTTGTGCGAGATCCAGGAAGGCATCGACCATGACATTGTTCGAAATGTCCTCGAGCACGTCGAAGCGCTGGATGGTTACATCGGTATAACCGACCACGGTATCCATTGGCTCGCACACGGTGTGTCCCTTACCGAACGGGAAGGCATTGGTGCCGAAGGTGTGGCACTTGAACTCCGGACCCGACACGAAGGTCTTGCGGAAATCATCCACGTATGCTGCGACATCCTCGTCCTCTTCGACGGTGGAGTCCGCCTCAAGCAGAGCCCAGTTCCATTTCTGGATCTTGCCACCTGATATTTTCACATCCAGCCTGCCGAGGAAACTGTCCTCGCCCGCCTCCGTGACCAGACTGATGCGGTTGCCGTGATCGATGACGATGGCTTCCGGGGTCCGTTCGTGGGTGTGGCCGCTGAACATGACGTGGATGTCGGGAAATTCCTTGACCAGCTGCACGTTCTTGGCCAGGCCGAGTTCCGACAGCACCACGATCAGTTCGGCCCCTTCGGCCTTGGCAGCGGCGATCGCTACCGGCAGCTCCTTGTAGCCCATGGTGAAACGGAGTCCGGTGTTGAACGCCTGCGCCTGCTGCGGCACGACATCACTGGTGATGCCGATGACGCCCACCTTCACATCACCGACCCGTTTCACGATATAGCCGGGGTGTAGAGGAGGGCCCAGCGGCTGGGCCGGATTGGCAGCGCCCGCTGCCTCGTTGTAGTTGTACACGTTGATAGCCACTGTCGGGAAATTCGCCGCAGTGACGTGGCAGGTCTCATAGTCCGTGGCGTCCAGTCCCCCAGGCACGTTGCAGGTGTTGTCCAGCACGTCGTCCATCCAGGCGATGGTGGTGCGATTGTTTGGGGCCAACGGAATGCGTTGACCGATTGTTCCAGTCGCAGGATCCCTAACAAACCGCTGACGATACACCCGCGGCCCGTAGCCGAAGTCCCAGTTACCCGGTGTGAAGGCGTCGATATTAAGGCCGTTCAGCCAGGGCATCAGGACATCGCCCAGCGAAAACGTGGTCTCGGTGCTGCCATGGGTGGTATCACCGATCGCCAGAAGCATGCTGTTCTGTTCACCGACTTCTGAACGAACCCGATTGATGAGGGTGGTCAGCTTGGCCAGGCCGCCACTGTGGGGATCCTTGCGCCCGTCCGGGAAGATCTCGGCATGCGGGTGGATGTGGCCGTGGACGTCCTGCAGTTGCATGAGTGTAATGGTTTTCTGTTTTGCCATGGCCGTCGAACTGACTGCACACAGGGTAAACAGGCTTCCTGCCAGGCAGGACGCCAATATCGATCTCGCTTTAGTCATTTGCAGCTCCTCAGGTATATCGATGGGTGCGCCGCGCAGGCGGTCTAGTTCTGCTGTTCAGGGTTCAGGCAAGCGACCCTGTTCTCAAGGTCACTGCAGTAAGTTCTCGACAGGTGAAATTACGGGCAGTCGTGTGAGCTTACCGAGTGGCCGCAGCACCGCGTATAGGTAAATTCCTTAATTTCGCTGAGCAGATAACTCAAGAAGTATTTCGATAGATACGAATATCCCGCGACGGCAGACCGTTTGCCGTGACCGCCGCGCGTGCAGCCGCTGTCAGCTGGCGCCAGGTGCGCGCTAAGGACTGATCACGCCCAGCCGGATGGCGAGGCGGGTCAGGCCGGCGATGTTGGAAATTCGGAGTTTGGCCTTGATGCTGGTGACGTGGTGCCCGACGGTCTTCGGGCTGAGGTTCAACAATTCGGCGATGTCATTGACCGACTTGCTGTCGGCGAGCAGGCGAAACACCTCGAATTCACGCCGGCTCAGTCCTGCGATCTGTTGACTGTCGGCTGAGGTCTTGTGTTCGAGCAGGTAGGGAATCATTTCCTGCCCGATGCACATTTTCCCGGCAGCGACCTGTCGGACGGCCTCGACCATAACGCGCGAGGCACTGCGTTTCGAGATGTAGCCCAAAATGCCCAGATCCAGAGCGCGGCCAAGCAGGACTTCATTCTCGTGCACACTGAATACCAGTATCTTCGCGGTGTCATCCTGAGCGCGGATCCGGCGACTCGCCTCCAGTCCGCCAATCCCGGGCATCGTCAAATCCATCACAACGACATCCGGGCGGTGCTCGAGGTAACGCTGGTAGGCCTCTTCCCCGCTTGCGGCCTCCGCGACTACGGTGATCCCGGTGTCGCTTTCCAGGAGACGGTGATAGCCCGCACGAACCACTTCATGATCGTCGGCTAACAAGACCCTGATCTTGCTCATTGCAGACTTTGGGCGACTTCTGCCGTTCTTTCTAAGGGTAAGGTCACAGATATTTTCGTTCCAGCCCTCGGTCGTGTGGACAGGTCGAAGTCGCCGTCCAGCGCCTCCACGCGTTCCCGAATACCGATCAGTCCAAGTCCTCGCCGCTGCGCCGGCGGTGGCATGCCCACGCCGTCATCCTGGACCTCGAGTCGTACCCACTCGTGGGAACCGCTTTCGACGGTCGCGAGCCGGATCTCCACGTGTCTTGCCATTGCGTGCTTGGCAATGTTCGTCAGGCATTCCTGAACAATGCGGTATATGGATATGTTGACGCGCTCCCCGAGCCCCGCGAAACTGCCCTTGGTCGTCAGTGTGTAAGTGGTGTCTGGCTGGCGTGCCTGCCACTCGCCAACCGCTTCATTGAGCGCCTCGACAAGCCCGAGGTGATCGAGCACGCTCGGCCGCAAACGCTCCATGATGGAATGCACAACCTCGTAGACACGCGATGATACGCTCTGGATTGCACCGGCGCTTGCGACCAGCCTGGCGTCGCAACGTGCTGCGAGTTTCTGGATGCTTTCCGCGTCCGCCTGAATTGCTGTAATACACTGGCCGAGTTCATCGTGCAGCTCACGCGCCAGGTGCCGGCGCTCATCCTCCTGAACGGCCATACATTTCTGGGCGAGGAAACGCTTCTCTTCAAGCAGCGTTCGCGCCTCTTGCTCGGCACGTTTGCGTTCGATCACCTCGTTCCCGAGGGAACGATTCATTTGCGAGAGCTCGTGGGTCCGGAACTTCACCTGGCGTTTCACAAGCACACTGTGCAACATGGTAAGGATTATCGTAGCCACAACCAGAGCGAGCCAGTACCAGTACTGTTTCAGTACGTCGAGCACGGGTATGCGGCCGGACTGCCGGTATGGCCCTATCCCGAGATACCGGAAAAGCTCGTGAACCGGCTGATAATTGAGTGGCACCGTCCACCCGGCATAGCGTCCGGCCAGCGCCGCCGGGTGCTTCTCGGGCATCTTCATCAATGCAATCGCGACGGCTTTCCCCAGCTCATCCGGTGTCGCCTTTGCCTTGGCGAACACCCACTCGGGGTACAGGCGTGTACTGTGGGCAAATGGAAAGTCTTCTGATGTCTGTCCATTCAGAATGCGAAAATCCTCGAGGCGGATCTGTCCTTCAGCGGCCATGCGCTCGAGGGTGTCGGTTCTCACGGTTCCGGCATCAATGACTCTATCCCGAACGCTCAGAACGATATCGTCTTGCGGAAATGCCAAAAAGCGGAGTTCAGAAAAATATCGGTAAGGGTCAATCCCGATCTGCCTTAACTCGCGCCAGGCCATCTGGAAACCGCCGAAGGCGGCCTCGGAAACAGCTCCGAATGACTTGTTTCTCAGATCCGAGAGTTCGCGTATGTCGTCGCGGTCGGCCCTAGTGAAGATGACCGCACCGAATGACGTGTAGGGTTTGCCGTGGCGCAGGTTTTTCAGTGTCACAATGCGCGTCACGCCAAACCACCTCTCGAGCTCTACGTAGCTGCCTGGATTGGTCAAGACGAAATTCACTTTTCCTTGCGCGACAGCATCAGACATTTCATTCAGACCGAGTGGTACCAGCTGAAACCCATGTCCCGCTATTTCGTCGCCGAGATAGCGAATCGTCGGCTCCCACATCTGGAAGCACGTCTCATCCCCGCGGTGGGCGAGCACTCCAACGGTGACCTCACTGGAAGTGCCCCAGGCGCCAGTCGTATTCAAGCCCGTTATGAGGACGCCTGCTGAAAATACCAGGGCGTACCTTAGCTTCATCCTCGCTGAAAAATGGCCCTTTACCGAAAACATTTCACCAGTAAGAATAGCGCGTCCAGGGCTAAGGATCGGATCGCTCAGGCCTTCTGTCCGGGTGCAACCCGTGACCCGGACATCGGTGCCGGTTTGCCAGCAAGCCATCACACGGCAAGACGGCAAACCGAATGATACCTGGAAATCGACCCTGAGCGGGCTCACCGCAGTGCACCGCGTACAGGTGTAGTATCGTTACAGGCTGCCGACTGTCAGCCGGGCGGCTTGGCGGTCGCACGCAGTCCGGGCACGGCGGACGCGCCTGACAAGGCGCCCCGTCCCGATCCCGATGGGTAACTGCCTGCTGTCGGCGGGCGGCTATTGCGGTGGCAAAGGCGATGCTCCTGGGAGGTGACGCGCTGTGAAAGCAGTCTTGCTTGATGGTTTCGGAGGTCCGGAGGTGCTCAGGATTGGTGAAGCGGACAGGCCAGCGTTGTCTGCGGGACAGGTGCTCATCCGGGTCGTGGCAACGTCGGTGAATCGCCCCGATATCGTTCAGCGGGAAGGCAACTATCCCCCGCCAAAGGGTGAATCGGAGATCCTCGGGCTGGAGGTCGCGGGCATCATCGAGGAGATCGGGCCCGGCGTTGACACCTGTCAGCGCGGGGATCGCGTGATGTCGCTGGTGGCCGGTGGCGGTTATGCAGAATACGCCGTCGCCTATGCCAGTCATCTGATCCCAATTCCGGAAACCATGAGCTTCGAGGAGGCGGCATGTGTCTGTGAAACCTATATCACCGCGTTCCTGAATGTCTTCATGATCGGCGGGTTCGAGGACGACCAGGCAGTGCTGCTGCATGGCGGCGGCGGCGGCGTCAACACGGCCGCCATCCAGCTGTGCAGGGTCCTCGCGCCGAACGGCAGGATCATGGTCACCAGCTCGCCCGGTAAGATTGAGCGTGTCAGGCAACTGGGCGCCGATCTCGTGATCAACTACCAGGAAGAGGATTTTGCCGAAGCGGTGAAGGCCTATACCGGCGGCACCGGCGCCAACGTCATTCTCGATCACATCGGCGCGAAGTATCTGGCAGCCAATATGAAGGCCCTGGCCGTCGCGGGCACCCTCATGATCATCGGCGTCATGGGCGGCGCCAAAGCGGAACTGAACCTGGCCCTGATGATGGTCAGGCGGCAACGGATCATCGGTTCTGTCCTGCGCTCCCGCCCGGTGCAGGAAAAGGGGGAGATCGTTGCCCGCTTCACCCACACCGTCATGCCGGCGCTTGCCGAGCGGCGCATCGTTCCGCTGATCGACAAGAGCTATGCGCTCGACGACGTTGCCGAAGCCCACAGGACGATGGAACAGAGCCGGCACTTCGGCAAGATCGTCCTGAGGCTGGGCCCATAACTGCGCAGGGTTGCGCCGCCGCCTGCGTGCTGAGCCCGCCGGCGCGATCCTGAACCCGTGAAGGAATCATGAAAGCGTCTGACCTGTTCGTGAAGTGCCTCGAGAGCGAGGGTATCGAGTATATCTTCGGGGTGCCCGGCGAAGAAAACGCCGACTTCATGCTGTCGCTGGAGAAGTCCCGTTCGATCCGCTTCATTCTGACCCGCCATGAGCAGGGGGCGGCATTCATGGCGGAGGTCTACGGCCGTCTGACCGGCAATCCCGCCGGTTGCCTCGGCACGCTGGGGCCCGGCGCAACCAATCTGATTACCGGTGTCGCCAACGCCAACATGGATCGCGCGCCGATGCTGGTCTTGACCGGGCAGGGCGCCTCCACCCGCCTGCACAAGGAATCTCACCAGGTCATGGACGTGGTCGGCATGTTCGAGCCGGTGACCAAATGGGCGACGACCATCTGGCACCCCAACAACGTTCCTGAGATCGTCCGCAAGGCGGTGCGCATCGCACGGACCGAGAAACCCGGCGCCTGCCTCATCGAGCTGCCGGAGGACATTGCCGGTCTGCAGGCCGACACCGAGCCGCTGGTGCCGCGACGCTTTCCGCGTCCGGTCCCGGACGGGCGGGTCCTGGATGAGGCCTTTGCGCTGATTCGCCAGGCACAGCGTCCGGTGATCATTGCCGGCAACGCCTGCACCCGCAAAGGCGCGAGCCTGGAGCTGCGGCGCTTCTGCAGCAAGACCGGCATCGGCGTGGTCAGCACCTTCATGGCCAAAGGCTGTGTCGACATGGATGCCGACTATTGCCTGTACACCATCGGCCTGCAGGCGAGGGACCTGGTGGCCGGCGCCGTTGAGGAGGCCGATCTGGTCATCACGCTCGGCTACGACATGGTCGAATACCATCCGCACCTGTGGAATCGCGGCGGTAAGAAACCGGTCATCCACGCCGATTTTCTGGCCGCCGAAATCGACGCCAACTATCATCCCCGCACGGAACTCGTCGGGGATCTGGGCAACACCCTGGCGATGCTGAACGAGCGCGTTGACGCCGCCGGTGGTCTGAGCTTCGATCTCTCGCGGCAGGCCGCCATCCGACAGCAGATGACGGCCGAACTGCGCATGCACAATGACGATGACACCGAAGGATGTATCCGCCCGCAGAAGGTGATGTGGGATGTGCGGGAGGTCATGGGGCGGCAGGATATCCTGTTATCGGATGTGGGCGCGCACAAGATGTGGGTCGCGCGTCATTATCAGTGCCACGAGCCGAATACCTGTCTCATACCGAATGGTTTTTGTTCCATGGGCTTCGCCCTGCCGGGCGCGATTGCCGCGCATCTGGTGCATCCGGACCGGCGCATTCTCGCGATCTGCGGCGACGGCGGCTTTCTTATGAATGTCCAGGAGATGGAAACCGCCAGGCGGCTCAACGCGAATATTGTTGTAATGGTATGGGAAGACCATGCGTACGGCCTTATTGTATGGAAACAGAACACCACGTTCGGACGCCACACCGAGCTCGGTTTTGGAAATCCGGACTGGCTGTTGCTCGCGCAGGCGTTCGGATGGCACGGTCATTACGTGGCCAACAGCCGCGATCTGACCGCTACGCTGAATCAGGCATTTTGCGAAGCCGGTCCGAGCCTGGTGGTGGTGCCAATCGACTACCGTGAAAATGCCCTGCTCACGGAGCGGCTGGGCAATATTGCCTGCTCGCTTTGAGGTCGCGCCTTGGGGCCTGCCAGCCGCCGACCGCATGACGCAGCCGGCGCCGCCAGAGCGGCGCGGCGGATTGAGTGGCCGCTACGCCCCCGGAGCCCTCGCGGTGGCGTGGCGTTGCAGAAACTCGGCAACCGCCGGGTAGGCGTCGGGGTCCTCGCCGAGGAAGCGATGGCCACCCTCGAAGAAACGCAGCTCGGCGCCCGGGATCTGGCGGTGCAGGGCGGTGACCGCTTCCGGCGTGGCTTGTCCATCGTAGCGACCGGCGCAGACCAGGACGGGCACCCGAATCTGTGGCAGACGCTCGTAGGTATCATGATGACGCCGCGCCTCGATCTGTCGGGTCAGGCCCATGACGCCGTCAGGTTCTTTCAGGAACGGCGGCGCATTTTCGGCGGCCTGCTTGAGGATCTGCTCGGTCTCCTCGGGATTGGCTGCCTGCCAGGCCTCGTTCCTGCGGGTATCGGAAATTGCCAGCATCTTCCTGGCGCGATCCGCCGGGGAGAGCTCAGACAATTCATGCAGGGGATAGGAAGAGCCGCCGGCGCCGCCGGCCGTGCTACAGGCCAGCACCAGGCTGCGTACGCGCTGCGGAAATTGCAGCGCCAGCTCCTGCGCCACCATGCCGCCAAACGACACGCCGACCACGTGACAGCTCTTCCAGTCAACGGCGTCCATCACGGCGGTGGCATCGCGCGCATAGTGCGCCAGTGTGTACGGCGTGTCCGGTTTATCGGTCTGCCCGGTTCCCCGCTGGTCAAAGGCGAGGATGTCGAATTTGTCCGCCAGGTAGCTCTCGAACACACTGGGGTGGCTGCGCAGGTCGCCACCGACCCCACCGATGAACAGAACCGCCTGGCCGCTGCCGTGGCGTTCGTAATGGATGCGTAAGTCGGAGGTCCTGGCGTAGGGCATGGTATCCGGGCCGATGTAATCCTTGCCAGGGGCCGGCCTCAGCCAGCCCGTTCGCAAAATTGACTATCCTTTAACGGAGTCTGCGGTATACGTGCGCCGGCGGATTCGCGGTCGTGGGCCCGAAGCGGTCGGACCTGACGGCCTGGATGCCGGGGCCGGTATAGCCTATACCAACGGCACGGGGCTTTGCGAGGGTGGCATCGGCTGCACGCGAAACCGCCGCATCCGGCGGCCGGCGTACGCGCAGGCCTTTCCGGCAGGGCAGCCGCGGGTGAAACGCGCGCCGCGCAGCAGCTTGCCTGGCTCCGGCCCACCGGTCTCGGGGCCGGGCGGGCTTCCTGCCGCATGCCGGCGCGGGCCCTATGTGATTGAAGATCAGCGGGGATCGGGCGTAGACGTGACCGCGCGGTGCTTGCAAGCCGATTTACGCTGGCATATTGTATACCAAAATCGAGAGGCGACTGCGGGCGGGAGACGATGAATATTCACGAATATCAAGCCAAGGCGCTGCTTGGCAAATTTGGTGTGTCCGTGCCGCGCGGGGGCGTTGCCTTCACGCCGGCGGAAGCCGAGTGTGCGGCGCAGGAACTGGGTGGTCCGGTGTGGGTCGTCAAGGCCCAGATCCATGCCGGCGGGCGTGGCAAGGCCGGTGGTGTCAAGGTGGTCAAGTCGCACGATGAGGTCAAGGCGGCGGCCGAGGCCATGCTCGGCATGACGCTGGTCACCCATCAGACCGGCCCCGAGGGCAAGGAGGTCAAGCGGCTCTACATCGAAGAGGGGTGCGACATCGCCCGGGAACTCTACCTCAGTGTGCTGCTCGATCGAGCCACGAGCTTCGTCACCGTCATGGCGTCCACGGAGGGCGGCATGGATATCGAGGAGGTCGCCGCAAAGACCCCGGAGAAGATCATGAAGGTGGCAATCGACCCGGTGACCGGCCTGCAGCCGTTCCATGCGCGCAAGCTGGCATTCGGGCTGGGCCTGGAGGGACCGCAGATTCGCTCAGCGGTCACCTTTCTGCAGGGCATGTACCGGGCCTACACCGAGCTGGATGCAAGCCTGATCGAAATCAACCCCCTGGTCGTGACCGGAGACGGCGAGCTCATCGCCCTGGATGCCAAGATGAATTTTGACGACAACGGCCTGTTTCGTCACAAAGATGTCGAGGATCTGCGGGATGAAGGCGAGGAGGATCCCGCGGAGCTTGAGGCGAGTCGCCACGAGCTCAACTATATCAAGCTCGATGGCTCGATCGGCTGCATGGTCAATGGTGCGGGGCTGGCAATGGCGACCATGGACATCATCAAGCTGTATGGCGGCGAACCGGCGAACTTTCTGGACGTGGGCGGCGGCGCCACCGCCGAACGGGTAACGGCAGCCTTCAAAATCATTCTTTCCGACCCCAATGTGAAAGGCATTCTGGTCAACATCTTCGGTGGCATCATGCGTTGCGACGTTATTGCCACGGGCATTGTGGAAGCGGCCAAGGAACTCGATCTGAATGTGCCACTGGTGGTGCGTCTCGAAGGCACCAACGTGGAGCTTGGCAAGTCCATTCTGCGCGAATCCGGTCTCGACATCGTCTCGGCCGACAATCTTGCTGACGCCGCGGAAAAAGTGGTCAAGGCGCTGAAGGAGGCTGCGTGATGGCGGTACTCATCGACCGTAACACCCGCGTTATCTGTCAGGGCTTCACCGGGGCCCAGGCCACTTTCCACTCCCAGCAGGCCATAGACTATGGCACCAACATGGTCGGTGGCGTCACGCCCGGCAAGGGCGGGATGACCCATCTTGGCTTACCCGTGTTCAATACCGTCTCTGAGGCGGTGCAGCACACCGGTGCCAACGCGTCGGTCATTTACGTGCCGCCACCGTTCGCTGCCGATGCCATTCTCGAGGCGGTTGATGCCGAGATTCCGCTGGTCGTGTGCATCACGGAAGGCATTCCGGTGATGGACATGGTGCGTGTCAAACGGGTTCTGAAAGGCTCCGCTACCCGCCTGGTCGGTCCAAACTGTCCGGGTGTCATTACCCCCGGCGCCTGCAAGATCGGCATCATGCCCGGCCACATCCATGCGCCCGGTAATGTCGGTATCGTCTCGCGGTCGGGGACTCTGACCTACGAGGCCGTGGCGCAGACCACTGCCGTGGGATTGGGGCAGTCGAGCTGTATCGGTATCGGTGGGGATCCGGTCAACGGCACCAATTTCATTGACTGCATGGAGCTGTTTCTGGCTGACCCGCAGACCGAATCGATCATCATGATCGGCGAGATCGGTGGCACGGCTGAGGAAGAGGTCGCCGAATTCATCAGCCACTCGAAGGTGAAGAAGCCGGTGGTCGGGTTCATCGCCGGTGTAACGGCACCGCCGGGTCGCCGGATGGGACATGCCGGTGCGATTATTGCGGGCGGCAAAGGCGGGGCGCAGGAAAAGATAGAGGCCCTGAAGAGCGCCGGCATTCATGTTGCCGATTCGCCCGCGAGCCTGGGCACGACGCTGAGGCAGGCGCTGGGGGGATAGCTCCCCGGCGGTATGGTTCAGCCGACCACGCGCCGTTCTGCGTCCGGTCAAGCATACAGGGGTAGGTGATGACAGACCCGAAGGCATCAGTTTCGAGGCGCGGCCATCCCGGGGCGAAAAAGCGAAGGACCGGAAAGACGCCCAAAGGTCGACAGGTAGACCCCGCAGCGTTGTCGGAGCTGCGCGAGCTGCTGGGCAGCCGCTCGCGGCGCCGTGATCTGCTCATTGAACATCTGCATCTGATTCAGGACCACTACGGGCATCTGTCAGCGTCCCACCTGGCCGCGCTGGCGCAGGAAATGCGGCTGGCGCTGACCGAGGTGTACGAAGTTGCGAGCTTCTACGCGCATTTCGACGTGGTCAGGGAAGGCGAGAGGCCGCCGCCGCCGCTCACCGTCCGGGTGTGCGACAGCATCTCCTGTGAGCTGGCCGGCGCCCGGACGCTGTTGGCGGAGCTGGCCGGGAAGGCCGGTCAGGACGTGCGCGTAGTGCGGGCGCCCTGCATGGGGCGCTGTGACATGGCGCCGGTCGCTGTCGTCGGACAGCGCCATGTGGTGGGGGCAAGCACGGCGTCGGTGCTGGAGACGATCCGGCAGGGGCGGACCCGAGCCGAGCTTCCGGACTACCTCGGCTACGACGACTATGTCGCGAACGGCGGCTACCAACTGCTCGGTGAGTGTCTGTCCGGCGAACGCCAGGCAGAGGACATCATTACCGCCCTCGAGCACTCCCAGCTGCGCGGCCTCGGCGGCGCGGGTTTTCCGGCCGGCCGCAAGTGGAAAATCGTACGCGGCTATCCCGAGCCCCGCCTGATGGCGGTCAACGCCGATGAAGGCGAGCCCGGCACCTTCAAGGACCGCCACTACCTGGAGCGCGATCCCCATCGGTTCATCGAAGGCATGCTGGTCGCGGCGTGGGTCGTCAAGGTCAAGGTGTGCTATGTCTACCTGCGCGATGAATATCCCGGGGTAGGTGACGCCTTGAAGAAGGAACTGGGGCGGGTTGAATCCGAGGGGCTGCTCGGTGGCCTGAAGGTGGAACTGCGGCGCGGCGCCGGTGCCTACATCTGTGGCGAGGAATCCGCGATGATGGAATCCATCGAGGGTAAACGCGGCCTGCCCCGGAATCGCCCGCCCTATGTTGCCGAGGTGGGGCTGTTCGGCCGCCCTACCCTGGAGAATAACGTGGAGACGCTTTACTGGGTACGCGATATCGTGGAGCGTGGACCGGAGTGGTTTACGGCTGCAGGGCGCAACGGTCGTCAGGGCTGGCGCAGCTATTCCGTCTCCGGCCGGGTCAAGGAGCCGGGGGTCAAGCTGGCCCCGGCGGGCATCACCGTCCGCGAGCTGATTGAGGAATTCTGCGGGGGGATGCAGGACGGCCATCGCTTCAAGGCGTACCTGCCAGGCGGGGCATCGGGCGGCATATTGCCGGCAGCGCTGGGTGATGAGCCGCTGGATTTCGGGACACTCGAGCAACACGGCTGTTTCATCGGCTCGGCCGCCATCGTGGTGTTCAGCGATCGGGACAACATGCGCGACGTGGCGCTCAACCTGATGCGCTTTTTCGAGGATGAGAGTTGCGGGCAGTGCACGCCCTGCCGGGTGGGAACCGAAAAGGCCGTCAAGCTGATGACAGCCGCCGAATGGGATGTCGACCTGCTGGCGGCGTTGAGCAAGACCATGGCGGACGCCTCGATCTGCGGGCTCGGCCAGGCCGCCGGCAACCCCATCAACTCGGTGCTGAGGTATTTTCGCGAGGACCTCTCATGAGTAACCAGATTCGCTTTACGCTGGACGGCAGGCAGGTCGAGGCCCAGCCGGACGAAACGATCTGGCAGGTTGCCCGGCGCCACGGCATCGACGTTCCGCACCTCTGTTACCTGCCGGAACCCGGCTATCGCCCGGACGGCAACTGCCGGGCCTGCATGGTGGAGATTGCCGGGGAGCGGGTGCTGGCGGCCGCCTGCCTTCGCAGGCCATCCGAGGGCATGCAGGTCAGCACCGCCAGCCAACGGGCCGCGACGGCGCAGCGCATGGTGATGGAACTGTTGCTTGCCGACCAGCCCGCGCGCGAGGTCGCGCATGACCGCGACTCTCACCTGTGGCGGTGGGCCGATCGGCTGGGTGTCGGCACGAGTCGCTTTCCCGCTCGAGCCACACCGGCGCCGGATTCGAGTCATCCCGCCATGCGCGTGGCACTGGATGCCTGTATCCAGTGCAATCTCTGTGTGCGCGCCTGTCGCGAGGTGCAGGTCAATGATGTGATCGGCATGGCGTACCGCGGGCATAACGCAAAGATCGTATTCGACTTCGACGATCCCATGGGCAGCAGCACCTGCGTGGCCTGTGGCGAGTGCGTTCAGGCCTGCCCGACGGGGGCGCTCATGGAGACCACCCTGGTCGACGAGGCAGGCGTCGGCAGGCCCGGGCCGTTCACCGAAGTGGCGAGCGTCTGTCCCTACTGCGGTGTGGGCTGCCAGATCAGCTACCAGGTCAGGGACAACGAGATCGTCGCGGTGCAGGGCCGCAACGGACCCGCCAATGAAAACCGTCTCTGTGTAAAGGGCCGCTTCGGGTTCAACTACGTCCATCATCCGCACCGCCTGAGCAAACCGCTCATTCGTCGCGATGATGCCCCCAAGCGCGGTGATATCGATCTCGATCCGGCCAATCCGCTGACCCACTTCCGGGAGGCCAGCTGGGACGAGGCGCTCGAGGTCGCTGCCCGCGGCCTGAAGGCGATCCGGGACCGTGACGGAGGCGACGCCCTGGCCGGATTCGGCTCGGCAAAATGTTCGAATGAGGAGGCCTACCTGTTCCAGAAGCTGGTGCGCACCGGCTTCGGCACCAACAACGTCGATCACTGCACCCGCCTGTGTCACGCCTCCTCGGTAGCCGCCCTGCTGGAGGGCATCGGCTCGGGTGCCGTCACCGCGCCCTTCAATGCCGTCAAGGACGCGGATGTCGTCATCGTGATCGGTGCCAACCCGACCGAAAATCATCCCGTCGCGGCCACCTATTTCAAGCAGGCGGCAAAACGGGGGGCGCTGATCGTCATGGACCCCAGGGGCATGGCGCTGAAGCGTCATGCCACGCATATGCTGCAGTTCAAACCCGGCAGCGACGTCGCACTGCTCAACGCGATGCTCAACGTGATCGTCACCGAGGCGCTTTACGACCAGGCATATGTGGACGCCCACACCGAAGGTTTCGAGAACTTTCGGGAACACATCAAGGACTTCACCCCGGAATCGATGGCCCCGGTGTGCGGCATAGACGCCGCCACGCTGCGCACGGTGGCGCGCACCTATGCGAAGGCGAAGGCGGCCCTCATATTCTGGGGCATGGGAATCTCGCAGCACATTCACGGCACGGATAACTCGCGGTGCCTGATTGCGCTCGCCCTGATCACGGGACAGGTGGGCCGGCCAGGCGCGGGCCTGCATCCCCTGCGTGGTCAGAACAATGTTCAGGGGGCGTCTGACGCCGGGCTGATCCCCATGATGTTTCCCGATTACCAGCTGGTTGACCTGCCCGATGTGCGCCAGCGATTCGAGGATGTGTGGGGCACCCGGCTCGACCCCGAGAAGGGTCTGACGGTCGTGGAGGTCATGCGAGCCATCCACGCGGGACAGGTCAAGGGCATGTACATCATGGGCGAAAATCCCGCCATGTCCGATCCGGATGTCGAGCACGCGCGCAAGGCACTGGCCAGGCTGGAGCATCTGGTCGTGCAGGATATCTTCCTGACCGAGACCGCGTTTCATGCCGACGTCGTCTTACCCGCCTCCGCCTGGCCGGAAAAGGACGGCACGGTGACGAACACCAACCGTCAGGTGCAGAGGGGCAGGAAGGCCCTGGAGATGCCGGGCGACGCGCGGCAGGACTGGTGGATCACCCAGGAAATCGCGCGACGTATCGGCTGCGACTGGGGATACAGCCACCCGCGCGAGGTGTTCGCCGAAATGACGCGCGTCATGCCGTCACTGGACAACATCAGCTGGGAACGTGTGGAGCGCGAGGATTCCGTGACCTATCCCTGCAAGGCGCCGGACAGGCCGGGCGAGGACATCGTCTTCGCTGACGGGTTTCCCACGCCGAGCGGCCGCGGCAGGCTGGTACCGGCGAGGATCATTCCACCGGACGAACTGCCCGACGAGGACTTCCCCATGGTGTTGACCACGGGACGACAGCTCGAGCACTGGCACACCGGCGCCATGACCCGGCGCGCCAGCGTACTCGACGCGCTCGAGCCGGAGGCGGTGGCCAGCCTGTCACCCCGGGATCTTGCCCAGCTGAATATCCAGCCAGGTACCAGGATAAAGGTATCGACCCGGCGCGGGATCATCGAGCTGACGGCGCGTGCCGACGGTGCAGTGCCGCCGGGGATGATCTTCATTCCCTTTTGCTATGCAGAGGCGGCGGCCAATGTGTTGACCAACCCGGCACTCGACCCCTTCGGCAAAATCCCCGAATTCAAGTTCTGCGCCGCCCGCGTGGAGGCAGCGGAGGTCGCTTGAGGGAGACGGCGAAGCCTGGTATCGGGCATGGCGACCCGCCCCGCTTGCGCCTTTGACGCCAGGCCATCACCGTGCTTCCCGCGTGACCGGTCTGCATCTCATGACGCGCTGCGGTTTGTCTTCGATCACGCCTGTCGTGTCCTGCCCGTTGGTGTATTGAAGTCCCTGCGGCGTTCTGTTTTCATGCGTTGTTCCGGCCCGATACGGCGGGCCTTGCTGAACACGGCGTATACCGCCATCCGCACAGACCAGATGTTATGAAAATCTATGAGTATCAGGCCAAGGAACTCCTGGACAAACAGGGCGTCCCTGTTCCGCGCGGGGGTGTCGCGTCAACACCGGACGAGGCAGTCGAGGTGGCCCGGGGGCTCGGGGGCTCTCAGTGGGTCGTCAAGGCACAGATTCACGCCGGTGGACGCCGCAGCGGGCGTTTCGACGGCAGCCCGGAGGCGGAGGGCGGGATCCGCTTCGTCGGCTCGCTTGAAGCGGTAGCTGAAAATGCCAGCCAGATGCTCGGGCAGGTGCTCGTCACGGAGCAGACCGGCCCGGCAGGCAGAGAGGTGAAGCGGGTCTACGTCGAGGCCGCGCATGAGGTGCAGCGGGAGCTCTATCTCGGCATGCTGGTGGATCGCCGGACCAGTCGTGTCACGCTGATCGCGCTCGGGGAGGGGGGGGCCAACATCGAATCGGTAACGACCCGGTCTCCCGAATCGGTCATAAAAGTGGCTATCGATCCCCTGGCGGGCCTGTCGGGAGATTCCGCCCAAGCGGTGGCTGCTGCCCTGGGGCTGGCGGGTGATCAGGCGCATGAGGCATCAGGCATCATGCTGGCCATGTACGACATGTTCATGCGCCTGGATGCCTCGCTGATCGAGATCAACCCCCTGGCAATCACGACCGCGGGCGATCTGCTGGCCCTGGATGCGAGGTTGACATTCGATGACAATGCCATGTTTCGTCATCGGGACATCGAAGCGCTGCGCGATGAAGGCGAGCTGCAATGGGGCGAGCTGGATGCCACGCAGCATGGCCTCAACTATGTCAAGCTCGGTGGCAACATCGGCTGTCTGGCCAGTGGCGCCGGGCTCGCGATGGCGACGCTCGACGCGGTCACCTTGTATGGAGGCGAGCCGGCAAACTTTCTCGATGTACCGCCGGCCGTGCAGGTCGAGCGCGTCAGATATGCCTTCGAGCTGATCCTGTCTGATCCGACTGTCGAGACAATCCTGGTCAATGTTTTTGGCGGTGGCATCATGCGCTGCGACACCATCGCCGACGGCATGATCCTGGCCAGCAGGGAAGTCCCGCTACGCGTGCCCCTGATCGTGCGCCTTGCCGGCGTGAATGCCGAGTTTGGCAGACTCAGGCTCAAGGACTCGGGGCTGGCGGTCACCTTTGCAGACGATTTGGCCGACGCCGCGGAGAAGGCCGTCAGGGCGGCGACAGAGGCCAGGCTGCGCTCGCAACGGAGCTGGTGGCAGCGGGTTCAGGGCTTGTTGACAAAGCACGACGAAGCCAGCGACCGCTCCGCGCGCTAGTCCGGAGACGCGTGCGCAGGCGACGAGAGGAGACAGTGGAATGGCGGTCTTGGTCGACGCGGGTACCAGGTTGATTTGCCAGGGCATTACCGGCCGGCAGGGGAGTTTCTTCGCCGAGGAGGCAATCGCCGACGGAACCAGGCTGGTCGGCGGTGTGCGGCCCGGTAAGGGCGGAAGCCAACACCTGGGTCTCCCGGTTTTCGACAGCGTGGACGCGGCGGTGCATGCCACCGGTGCCACCGCGAGTATGATATTCGTGCCACCGCCAACTGCTGCGGATGCGATCCGCGAGGCAATCGAGGCGGGGATCGAACTGATTGTCTGTATCACGGAGCGCATTCCGGTGCTGGATATGGTGCGCATCAAGCGTCTCCTGGAAACCTCCGCCTCGCGGCTGATCGGTCCCAACTCTCCGGGCATTGTCACCCCCGGTGAGTGCACCATCGGCATCATGCCCAGAGGGATTTTCCGCCGCGGCAAGATCGGCATCATTTCCCGGGCGGGGACGCTCACCTATGAAGCGATCGCGCAGACGACGGCGAACCGACTGGGTCAGTCGACCTGTATCGGTATTGGCGGGGATCCGATTCAGGGGATGACCTTTTGTGATTGCCTGGAGCTCTTCCTGGCAGATCCGGAGACCGAAGGCATCGTCCTGATCGGTGAGATCGGCGGCATCGCCGAGGAAGACGCGGCCGATTTTCTGACGGCGCACAAGACCCGGAAACCGGTGGTGGCCTACGTTGCCGGACGTTATGCGCCCGCGGGCCGCCGTATGGGCCATGCCGGCGCGATCATCGAGCACAGTACTGGACGCGCCGAGGCAAAGATCGAGGCCCTGCGAGGCGCGGGCGTTTACATTGCCGAGTCGCCGACGACGATCGGTGCCACGATGGCCAGGGCGTTGCAGGGCACCGAGGCCTGAGGGCCGCTCCAGGGCGAGATAAACGAGCGTTTCGCGGCCAGGCCAGCGGGGTCTCGCAGACTGTCTGGCTTGATCCTGCGGGGCTTGCTTCCGGCTGCTTGCGTCGGGCACGACGTGCCGCTGCCTGCTGAAGGATCTTTAACTCCTATGCGGTTTCTGCACCCGGCAGGGAGAAAAATCCTGGCGGCCGTCACGCGTCTCCCTCCTGCGGGCAGGGGATCAGTGACCTGACTGCCACGACCGGCGAGACTGCGCAGCGATCCGCCTGAATCGGGCCCCGCCCGATCCGGACCCGGCGAAAAAGTTTAGGTTCGGCGGGACCGGTTCGGTCATCAAATTGTTTTTGTCGGGCATCATTGACATTATGGGTCTGTGGTATACGATATACCAAGGGACACAATGCAAAGACGCTCGCTGCAGGGCGCGCCGCATAAACACGATTGTAGTCCGTATCCCATCAATAACAAACGGAGGCTGAGGAAATGAAACTACCCTGTAAGGCACTCATAGTGCATGCCGTGCTGGCGGCTGTGGCCGTTGTCTTTGCAACGAACGCCGCAGCCGAAGAATGGCAACCGAAGAAACCGGTCGAGTTCGTCATCATGGCCGGCCCAGGCGGCGGCGCGGACCAAATGGCGCGCCTCATGCAATCCGTCATCGAGAAGCACGACTTCTCTTCCAAGCCGGTGATACCGGTCAATAAAGCGGGTGGCTCCGGTGCAGAAGCACTGGTGTACCTGAAAGGAAAGAGCGGCGACGACCACACCATTATGGTCACCCTGAACAGCTTCTATACCACGCCATTGCGTCAAGCGAACCTCAAGATCGATCCCCTGGAGTTCACGCCCATCGCGCGCATGGCCGAGGATACCTTCCTGTTGTGGGTACACAAGGACAGTGGCGTCAAGACTATGGACGAATTCGTCGCAGCGGCCAAGGCCAAGGGTAAGGACTGGATAATGGCCGGTACCGGCAAGGCCCAGGAGGACGAACTGCTGACCAACTTCCTGAATACGACCTACGGTCTGACCATGCGCTATGTACCGTTCAAGGGCGGCGGTGATGTCGCCAAGCAGCTGGCCGGCAGGCACGCCGACTCAACCGTCAACAATCCGTCCGAGGCGCTCGGGTTTTATGAGTCGGGAGACGTTGTGCCCATCGCCGCGTTTACCAAG
Source organism: uncultured Gammaproteobacteria bacterium (assembly GCA_963707015.1). GTDB lineage: Bacteria > Pseudomonadota > Gammaproteobacteria > Thiohalobacterales > Thiohalobacteraceae > CAVPOO01. The sequence continues at coordinate 229,094 of CAVPOO010000015.1, read as the reverse complement.
GAGCGGCTCGCGCTGTTTCCGGACGTCCCGACACTTGCGGAGCTGGGGCATCCGAATGCCTACTTCATGCAGCGTAGCGTGGTCGGTCCGCCGGGTATGAGTGACGAGGCGGCCAAGTACTACCGACGGGTGTTCGGCGACGTTTACGATTCGGCAGAGTGGCAGGAGTACATGAAGAAAAAGAGTCTGCTCGGCGAGTTCATCACCGGCGACGAGCTTATGTCCTACTGGACCAATGAAATGGCCAATCACGAAGAACTGCTGTCGAAGACCGGAGAGATCAAGAAGTAGCCGTCGCGTGCGGTCTTGAACAACGACATGCCACTCAGGAGCGGGGAGGGTCGCCATGCGACGCGCTGAACTGTCAATGGCCATTGTGCTGGCGATTCTTTCCGTTTACCTGATGTGGAAGAGTGCCGAGCTCCCCATCGGCTGGGTGAAGGGCGACGGTCCCGGTGGTGGGGCCTTCCCGTTCTGGCTGTCGCTGGGCATGCTCGTGTGCTCGATCTGGACGATTGTTCGCTGGTTCCGGCGGGCTACTCCGCAGTCAAGATCCACAGAACCGTATTTCGACAGTCAATCACTGTCTCTGATCATCCTGGTGGTCGGGGCGCTGGTGCTCATGGTCGGCTCGATACACTTTATCGGCGTGTACGGTGCCATACCGCTGTTCTTTGTGTTCTACATGCGGTTTATCGGTCGGCAGACCTGGACCAAGACCCTGGTGCTGGCGCTTGCGGCGCCGGTGTTCACATTTTTTTTCTTCGAGATCCTTTTGCATATCACCTTGCCCAAGGGGGCTACCGAAACGCTGTTTTATCCCTTGTATGACATATTCATGTAGGGCTTGCACAGGCGCAGGGTGCTAACAGAGACATCACAGAGACAGGGGTTCGGAGTCGGAACCGCGGGATCAGGCTGAGGGTCACAGCATGGAGATTATTCAACATCTGCTCGACGGGTTTCTGGTGGCCCTCCAGCCCATGAACCTGTTTCTGGTAATCATCGGTTGTGCCGTCGGGCTGTTCATCGGCGCCATGCCCGGTCTGGGTTCCGTCAATGGGGTGGCGATCCTGTTACCTGTCACCTTCATCGTACCCCCGACTTCGGCCATCATCTTTCTGGCGGCGATTTACTACGGTGCCATGTACGGTGGGGCGATCAGCTCGATCATGCTGGGCATTCCCGGTGCCTCGACCGCGGTGGCCACCACCTTCGATGGTCGTCCGCTCGCCCTGAAGGGCATGGCCGATAAGGCCCTGGTGGCGGCCGCGGTGGCTTCATTCGCCGGCGGTACGATATCGGTCATTCTGTTCACCGCGTTTGCACCCCCGCTTGCGCATGTCGCGCTCTCCTTCGGCGCACCCGAGGAGTTTGCGTTGATGATGCTGGCGTTTGGCACCTTCATCGGACTGGGTGGCGACGACATACCGAAAACGCTTTTCTCGATTGCCATCGGCCTGGTGATGAGTGCGGTCGGTCTGGATATCCTCAGCGGTGAGCCCCGCCTGGTCTTCGGGGATATACCCGGCTTCTTTCACGGCATCAACTTTCTCGTGCTGGCTATCGGTATCTACGGTATTGGCGAAATCCTCTGGACCATAGAGAGCAGCCGGGGCGAGGTGGCGGTTTCGCAGGCGGTCGTGAGTGTCCGCCGGGTTCTGGACACGCTCAAGGAGCTCGTTAAGAGCCTCAGGACGGTCATCATGGGATCTCTGATCGGGTTCTTCGTCGGTCTGCTGCCGGCCGCCGGTGCCACCCCCGGCTCGATCATGGCCTACGGGGTTGCCAAGACGCTGTCCCGGGATCCGGACAGTTACGGGAAAGGCAACCTGGATGGCGTCGTTGCTCCGGAATCCGCCAACAACGCGGCCAGCACCGGTTCAATGCTGCCCATGCTGACGCTCGGGATTCCGGGGTCACCCACGACCGCCATCCTGCTGGGTGGCATGGTGATATGGGGACTGGAGCCGGGGCCCAGGTTGTTTGTCGAGCAGACCGAGTTCGTGTGGGGCTTGATTGCAAGTCTCTATGTTGCGAACCTTTTCTCCATCCTGCTCAATATCGCCTTTATCCCGATTTTCATCTGGGTACTGAAACTGCCCTTCAGCATCCTCGCCCCGGTGATCTTCGTGCTGTGTATCGTCGGGGGCTACGCACCGACCCAGGACATGCACGACGTGTGGCTGATGCTGCTCTTTGGCGTCGTCGGTTATCTGATGCGCAAGCTCGACTACCCGATGGCCCCGATGGTGCTGGCGATTGTGCTGGGGCCTTTGGCCGAGTCGTCCCTGCGCCAGTCGCTGCTCCAGTCACACGGTTCGATGATGGTGTTCTTCGAGCGTCCCATTTCGGGTCCGATAATGGGAGTCGCACTGTTGCTGTTTGTGTTCCCTGCCCTGAAGGCGGTGAAGAGCGCAGTGGCACGACGTCATGCGGGAACCGGCGGGGAAAAATGATGGTCCCTGCGAGGGGATGAGGCTGGATTGTTCGGCTGTGGATGATGCCGCTGGCCTGCCGGGAAGCCGCTGATGCTGCACGGAAACGCGTTGCCTGCACTGATGGTTTGGTATATTGTATACCAAATATGAGTCTGCCCAAGACGATGGGTGTGCCAAAGCGAAACATCAAGTTACGACCGATAAGCGTAAATATCGTTCTCAAGGACAAGGTGTATGACGCCTTGAAAAGTGCGATTACGTCAATGGATATCTACGCCGATGAGACCCCTCCCAGGCTGGACGAACGCCGCCTCGCCGAGGAACTCGGCGTAAGTCGAACGCCGATTCGCGAGGCACTCTCGCGGCTGGAGCAGGAAGGCCTGGTGCGCATGATCCCCCGCCGGGGTGCCTTCCTGGTGCGCAAGACCAAGAAGGAAATCCTCGAGATGATCTGTGTCTGGGGCGCGCTGGAGAGCCTGGCGGCCCGCCTGGCGACGGCTCGCGCCGGCGATGAGGAGCTCGCCGCTTTGCGCCAGATGTTCGTTACCTTCGAGGACTCCGATCATGCCAGCGCGCAGATTGATGAGTATTCAGAGAGGAACATTCGCTTCCACCAGGCGATTATCAGGCTGAGCAAGTGTGATCTGCTGGTGGAAATCGCGGAGGGACTATTCATCCACATGCATTCGATACGCGCCCGGACAATCCGGGAGCGAGACAGGGTGAGCGAGTCGGTGATTGATCACTTGCACATCATAGAGGCCTTGGAGAAACGGGACGCGGAACTGGCGGAACGGCTGGTGCGCGAGCATACGAATGATCTGAGGAAACACGTTAATGACTACGTCGACTGGCTGGAGTAGCCCGCTGCGAACCGTTGACCGCAGTGCCAGTCGTCTCAGGAGGAATCAGTAATGGCAACTGCAACTGCGCAAGACGCGAATGTGTCGAGGACGGCTGACGACACCCTGGCCCGGAAAAGCCGGGCGGCAGACGTCGTGTCCGGCGGTCACCTCGTGGCGAAGGCGCTCAGAAACGAGGGTGTTGACACCATATTCACCCTCTGTGGCGGCCATATTATCGACATCTACGATGGCTGCATCGACCAGGGAATCCGGATCATCGACGTGCGGCACGAGCAGGTTGCGGCCCACGCGGCCGACGGTTATGCGCGGCAGACCGGCAAGCTCGGCTGTTGCGTGACCACGGCGGGACCGGGCTTTACGAATTCGCTGACCGGCATCGCGACGGCGTTCCGCTCGGAGACACCGGTGCTTTACATCGGCGGACAGGGGGCCCTGACGCAACACAAGATGGGTTCCCTGCAGGATCTGCCGCACGTCGACGTGGCAGCGCCCATTACCAAATTTTCGGCGGGCGTGCGCTCGACCGAACGCGTGGCGGATATGGTCACCATGGCCATGCGCGAGTGCTATGCAGGGGCACCGGGGCCGTCGTATCTCGAGATCCCCCGCGACGTGCTGGATCGCGAAGTGCCGCTGGAGTCGGCGGTGATTCCTCAGGCCGGCCGCTACCGGGCCTCGACCCGAAGTGTCGGGGATCCGGCCGACGTCGAGAAGCTGGCCGATCTGCTGGTCGGTGCCGAACGCCCGGCGATTCTGCTTGGCACCCAGGTCTGGACCTGTCGCGGTCACGAAGCGGCGATCGAACTGGTGCGTGCGCTCAATATTCCCGCCTTCTTCAATGGCTCGGGGCGCGGACTCCTGCCGCCTGGCGATCCTCACCATTTCCACCGCACGCGGCGCGATGCCTTCAACAAAGCGGACGTACTGGTGATCGTCGGTACGCCGTTCGACTTCCGGATGGGCTACGGCAAGCGCTTGCGTTCCGACGCGACCGTCGTTCAGATCGACATGGACTACCGGACCGTCGGCAAGAACCGCGACATCTCCCTGGGGCTGGTGGGTGATCCCGGCGCGGTTCTGAAGGCGGTGCATGATGCGACCACGGGCCGGGTCGACAACGGCGCCAAGCGGCGCGAAGGCTGGCTCGAAGAGCTCCGCGGCCTGGAGCAGGAAAAAACCGAAAAGCTGATGCCCTTGTTCCTGTCTGACCGGAACCCGATTCATCCCTACCGTGTCGCATGGGAGATCAACGAGTTCCTCAAGGACGACACCATCTACATCGGTGACGGCGGCGACGTGGTAACGATCAGCGCCCAGGCGGTGCAACCGCGCTCGCCCGGAAACTGGATGGACCCCGGGGCCCTGGGATCGCTGGGTGTCGGCACGGGTTTCGCGCTGGCCGCCAAGCTGGCACATCCGGACAAGGAGGTGTTGTGCTACTACGGAGACGGTGCCTTCAGCATGACGGCCTTCGATATGGAGACCGCCAACCGCTTCAACGCGCCCTATCTCGCCGTGATCGGCAACAATTCGGCCATGAACCAGATTCGTTACGGGCAGATCGCCAAGTACGGACCGGAGCGCGGTGACGTGGGTAACCTGCTCGGGGACATTCCCTACGGCAAGTTTGCGGAAATGCTCGGCGGCTACGGGGAGGAAGTTCGCGACCCGGGGCAGATCGCCGGTGCGCTGCAGCGCGCGCGTGAGGCGGTGAAAAGTAGCGGAAAATCCGCGGTCGTCAACATCTGGGTCGATCCCAACGAGTACGCGCCCGGAACCAAGGCGCAAACCATGTACAAGTGACGTTGCAGGTCGGCCGGAGCGGCCTGTTCGTTCCGCCCCTCTCACCACTTCTCGAACCTGATACGTAAACGATAGCGAGAGATGTCATGACAGAAAAAGCACTAAGCGGAATTCGTGTCCTTGATATGACACACGTGCAGGCGGGCCCGAGCTGCAGCCAGCTGATGGGTTTCCTGGGGGCTGACGTGATCAAGCTTGAGCCGCCGACGGGGGATGTCACCCGCTCGCAGCTGCGGGATATTCCCAACGTGGACAGCCTCTACTTCACGATGCTCAACTGCAACAAGCGTTCGATCACGGTTAACCTCAAGAACCCCATGGGCAAAGAGGTGTTCACCGACCTGATCCGTTCCTGCGACGTGCTGATGGAAAACTTCGGCCCTGGCGTGATGCGCCGGCTCGGGTTCAGCTGGGAGCACGTGCACACGATCAATCCGAAGATCATCATGGCGTCGGTGAAAGGATTCGGCAATGAGGGTCCGTACGCCGACTTCAAGGCGTATGAAAATGTCGCTCAGGCCATGGGCGGTTCGATGAGTACCACGGGCGTGTTGGACGGTCCGCCGATGGTGACCGGGGCGCAGATCGGTGACTCAGGAACCGGTATACACTTTCTCGCGGCAATTCTGGCTGCCTTGATTCAGCGCGAGCGCACCGGTCGCGGCCAGTTCGTCGAATGCGCGATGATGGACAGTGTGATGAACCTGTGCCGGGTGAAGTTCCGTGATCATCAGCGCCTGCAGCACGGTCCGCTGTCTGAATATTCGATCCAGCAGTTCGAGGACTTCACGCCGCGCGCCGGTAATGATTCCGGGGGCGGGCAGCTCGGCAACGTCGTGCCGTGCAAGCCGGGCGGCGCCAATGACTACCTGTACGTGGTCGTGCAGGAAGCCGTGTGGCCGGCCCTCGCGAAGCGCATCGGCGGCGATGAGCTCGCCAGCGACTCGCGCTTTATCGACATCGACGTGCGGCGCAGGAATCAGGCAGAGATGTGGCGTCTCATCGGAGAGTTCGCGAGTAACTACACCAAGTGGGAACTCATGTCAGTTTTCAACGAGATCAACGTGCCCTGCGGTCCGATTATGAGCACAAAGGACCTGATGAATGACGAGCAGGCAAAACTGCGCGAGATGGTCGTGGAAGTCCCCCACCCCGAGCGCGGGAGCTTCGTGAATGTCGGTTGTCCCCTGAAGCTCTCGGACTCGCCGGTGGAGGTGAGACGTTCGCCGCTGCTCGGCGAGCACACGGAGGAAATCGTGCGCGATGTGCTCGGCTACAAGGACGAGCACATCGAAAACCTGCGCAATGCGGGTGCCTTTTCCAGGGAGCCTCCCAAGGCCGACAGTTATCATCCCTTGCGCGCATGAGTGGCGGGGCCCGGGTGTGATTCCCAGGAGGCGGGCGTTGCCCGGACAGGGCCCAGACAAAAGACACCGATCCATCACCTAGCAGCAGAGGCAAAGGCATGGCTTACAATCAGGAAGTTGTCAGGGCAGTACTCGACCAGGTCAAAGCCGATGCACGTACCTCACTGACGGCACCGGAGTGCAGAAAGGTCTGTGATGCCTATGCCATTCCCTTACCTGAGGAGGGACTCGCAACGTCGGCAGACGAGGCCGTAGAGATTGCCGGGCGCCTTGGCTTTCCGGTGGTGATGAAGATCGTGTCGCCGGACATTCTGCACAAGACGGAAGCGGGCGGGGTGCTGATCGGGATATCCAGCGCCGACGAGGTCCGGGCCGGTTACGCGTCGATCCTCGGCAACGCACGTGCCTACAAGCCGGACGCCGCGATCACGGGCATCCAGGTTCAGCAGATGCTGCCGACTGACAATGCCCAGGAAGTCATTGTCGGGGCGGTGAGCGATCCAAGCTTCGGCAAGCTGGTCGCCTTCGGTCTGGGCGGCATCCTCGTTGAAGTTCTCAAGGACATTACGTTCCGGCTGGCACCGGCGACCCGGGCGGATGCGCTGTCCATGCTGGATGGCATTCAGGCCGCCGAGGTCCTGAAGGGTGTGCGTGGTGCCGAACCGGTCGATCGGGAGTCACTGGCCGCGGTCATCGTCAATGTCTCCAACCTGGTCAACGATTTCCCGGAGATCCAGGAAGTCGATCTCAACCCGATCCTTGCCCGCCCCGACGGCGTGAGCGCCGTCGATACACTGATTTCGGTAAGCTTCGAGCCCCGCAAGGAACCGTATCGGCCGGCGCAGAAGGATATTCTTGCCGCCATGAAACGCATCATGCAGCCGCGCTCCGTTGCCGTGATCGGCGCCTCCGACAGCGCAGGCAAGATCGGCAATGCTGTCATGAAGAACCTCATCGACGGAGGCTATCGGGGGGAGATTTATCCCATCAACCCCAAGGCTGATGAGATACTCGGGAGGAAGGCCTACAAGAGCGTCAAGGACGTCCCGGGAGACATCGATGTGGCTGTCTTCGCAGTCCCGGCGAAGTTTTGCATTCAGGCGCTCGAGGAGGTGGGAGAGAAAGGCATCCCGGGCGCCATCATGATACCGTCCGGCTTTGCCGAGACCGGCGAGACAGCGCTTCAGGCGGAGCTGGTGGCGACCGCTCGCCGGCACAATGTACGCATCATGGGGCCGAACATCTACGGGTTCTACTACACGCCTGCCAACCTCTGCGCCACCTTCTGTACGCCTTACGATGTCAAGGGCAAGGTGGCACTCTCGTCACAGAGCGGCGGTGTTGGCATGTCCATCATCGGTTTCAGCCGCTCCACGAAGATGGGTGTCTCGGCCATTGTCGGTCTGGGTAACAAATCAGATCTCGACGAAGATGATCTGCTGACGTTCTTCGAGCAGGATGACAACACGCAGGCGATAGCGATGCATGCCGAGGACCTCAAGGATGGCCGCAGCTTTGCGGAAGTGGCCAGCCGGGTCTCGAAGAAGAAACCCATCGTGATGCTCAAGGCCGGTCGTACCCGGCTCGGTGCACGGGCAGCCGCCTCGCACACCGGGGCACTCGCCGGGAACGACAAGATCTACGATGATGTCTTGCGCCAAAGCGGGGTCATCCGGGCGAGGAGCCTGAACGAGATGCTCGAGTTTGCTCGCGGCCTGCCCGTCCTGCCCGCGCCCAGGGGCGAGAACGTTGTCATCATCACCGGTGCGGGCGGCTCAGGGGTGTTGCTGTCCGATGCCTGTGTGGATAACGGATTATCCCTCATGACGTTTCCAGAGGATCTGGATGAGGCCTTCAAGCAATTCATCCCGCCTTTCGGTGCCTCGGGTAACCCGGTCGATATCACCGGTGGTGAGCCGCCAGCGACCTACGAGAAGACCATCCGGTTTGGCCTCGAGGATGACAGGATTCACGCGCTGATTCTGGGCTACTGGCATACCATCGTCACGCCGCCGATGGTATTCGCGGAGCTGACCGCCAGGGTTGTCGAGGACGCCCGCCGCAAGGGAATTGCCAAGCCGGTGGTGGCCTCGCTGGTGGGTGATGTGGAGGTTGAAGAGGCTTCCGAGTATCTTTACGAGCGCGGCGTGGTCGCCTACCCGTACACCACGGAGCTGCCAGTCGCCGTGCTTGGGGCAAAATATCGCTGGGCAAGAGCCGCGGGTCTGCTCCAGTGATCTTCGAGCGAAGTCCGACAGCCTGTCGGGCGCTCGCAAGGGCGCGCGGCTACACCCGAGGGGGAAGGTATGGGAATTAAGACCATTCTGGTTCCGATAGATGGAAGCAAGGGAAGTTTTTCGGCGTTGGGCCGCGCGTTCATCGTCGCGAATCGCTTCGGCGCGCACATCGAGGCCCTGCATGTGATGCAGCGTATCTCCGATGCCGCCTCCTTCGGGTTCTATAACGTGCCGGCCAAGCTGCGCAAGACGATCGAGAAGGAGGCCGAAAAAGCGGCGCTGGAGAAGGCCACGGAGTTGCAGGAACAGTTCGAGGACTTCTGCTCGCAATACCAGGTACCTCTCAGCGAGCAGCCGCCTGCGCAGGGTGGTCCCACCGCCGCCTGGCACCAGGAGTTCGGTCATGTCGCTGAGGTTCTGGTTCGCCACGGGCGGGTGAGCGATCTCATCGCGGTTCCGAGACCGCGGGTCAAGACCGATACGGTACGGCGCTCGCCCGTGGGCGAGGCCATCGAGGCCCTGCTGCTGGAAACCGGGCGCCCGGTTCTCATCGAGCCGCCCAAATGCAAAGCGAAACGGTATGAGCGGGTTGCCATCGGATGGAATGAGAGCGTCGAGGCGTCACGCGCACTCGCCATGACCTTGCCCTGGCTGGTCGAGATGAGCGCCGTCACGATAATCGTCTCGAAGAACCGGCAGCCGCGCGTCAAGGCGGTGCTCGATTATCTCGCCTGGCACGGCGTCGCCGCCAATGTCCAGGTTCTCGATGACAGGGGGCGTTCGGTCGGTGAAGCGATCCTGAATGTATGCTCGGATGTCGGGGCAGAGTTCCTGGTCGTTGGCGGGTTCAGCCATGCCCGTGCCCGTGAGCTGCTGTTCGGTGGCGTCACGCATTATCTGTTGGCGGAGTCGCGCATCGTCACCATCATGGTGCACTGACGGATTTCGTCACAAACACGCGACAGCAATCTGCGGAGAGGCGTGTGACTGGTCTGAGAAGTCTTCTGTTCGTTCCCGGCAACGCACCGACTATGCTCGACAAGGCACTGGGGTTTCGGCCGGATGCCTATGTGCCGGATATGGAGGACTCGGTGCCGGACTCGGAAAAGGACAACGCCCGGCAGGTGATCCGCGCGTATCTGCCGAAGCTGAGCGCCGCGGGCCCCTGGGTCGTGCCGCGTGTGAACGCGTTGAACAGCGGTTTGATCGAGGCGGATCTCGCCGCCGTGGTGGGACCCTCGATCGGCGGCGTAACCGTAGGCAAGATCCAGACCGCGGACGACATACGCGCCATTTCGGATATCCTTGCCGGGCTTGAGCATGAGGCAGGATTGCCGGGCGGTACGATCAAGCTGGTTCCCTGGATCGAGACCGCGCTGGCCGTGGTGCATTGTTACGCGATCTGTCGCGCCAGTCCGCGCATCGTTGCCGTGGCCTTTGGTGCGGAGGACTTCACCGACGACATGGGCATCGAGCGCAGCGAAGATGAGTCAGAAGTCGCCTATGCGAAGAATACGGTGTGCATTGCGGCGCGGGCGGCCGGGGTCACAGCAATCGATACACCCTATTTCCGGTTCAAAGACCAGGAGGGTCTGAGAGTCAATGCGCTCGCTGCAAAACGTTGCGGCTTCAAGGGCAAGTTTGCGATCCACCCCGCGCAGATCGAAACCATCAACGATGCCTTCTCACCCTCTGAGGCGGAGCTCGAACACGCACGCCGTGTCGTCGCCGCGTTCGAGGAGGCCGAGCGCTCCGGCAGGGGTTCCACATCGCTGGAGGGAAAGGTGATCGATGTACCCGTGTTCAAACGCGCGCGTGCCCTCTTGGACGTTGCCGACGCCACGAAACGCTAGCCCGCATTTCTCACCGGGCGGCGATAGAGTCACATAGTGCACTGAGGTAAGGAACAGAGTGCAGATCAGGAAAAAGACAGTGTGTAATCAGGCCGTGCCTATCCCGGCCCTGGCTGGTTCTCGCGCGCCCGGCGCCCCGGCTCGCGGGCGCGCATGCGTAGGTGCGGAGACGGGGCGCAGCGGTCGCGCGGAGTATAGTGCGAAGCCGGCGCGCTTACGGCCACTCCCGCGACTAGCCTACGGCCCCGTGTCGCGGCCGCGACTTGCGCTTCACTCAAGTGGTAGCTACGGCTACCACTTTCCCTCCAGCGCGGCGTCCGGACACACGAGCCCTGCGCCAGCATCCGGGATCCCGGTGAGAAATGCGGGCTAGCCCGGATTTGCATCTCATGATGACGGATAGTTTGGCCACGGAATCCACGGAAAAACAGGGAAACAATTCTATAGGGGTGTTGGTTCTTTCCGTGTTTTTCCGTGGATTCCGTGGCTAGAAAAAATACCGGCACGCAGCTTGACTTGTCAGCATCCGGAATCCCCGTGAAAAATCCGGGTTAGCCGACGCCGTATTGAACCAGCAACAGCAGCGCAATCACCAACAGTACCCCTTGAAGCCAGCGCCTGTAGGTTGCGGCTTCGATCCGGGCGCGCAGGGCCATACCGATCAGCAGGGACAGGAGCGCGGCGGCTGCGAGCGGGGCGGTGGCAGACACAAGCCGGTTGTCGAGCGCCCCCGCCAGCGTGAATACGCCGACCTGGGTGAGCTTGGCGGCAAAAAAACACAGATTGAACACCTGCACCATGGCCGTTGGCCCCAGCCCCGTGTTCAGAAAAAACAGAATGAGCACGGGTACCATGACATTGACCGTACCTGCCAGGAAGCCGGCCGTGAGGCCGAGGAACACCAATGCGATCGCCGGGCGCGGTTTCGCCAGGTCTGGTCGCGGCGGTGCGAGCCGCTGGACGTAGAGGTAGGCCAGGATGATGGCAGCAAGCAGCAGCTTGAAAGGGGCCGGGTCGCCGACAAGCAGCAGCTTGGTCCCCACGGCGCTGCCGAGCGCCACATAAATGCCCAGGGGCCAGAACCGCCCGATGCTGTGCCGCCACGCCCCGCCCTCGAGCATGCTCGCGATGTTGACTGTCAGCGTGGGAAACAGGGTAATCAGAATCGCACTGCGCACGTCGGTCAGCAGGGCGAGCAGCGGCGTCGCGACAATCGCAAAGCCCAGGCCGAGCATGCCGTGGACCAGGCCCGCGATGAGCATGATTCCGAGGAGCATCAGAAAGGCCAGCAGGGTGAGATCTTCGATTCCCGGCATGTTCTGTATACCTTTGAGGCCGGGCGGGTCAGCCGCTGGGCGCCGCGTGCATCCCCTCGCCCGCCTGGCCGGTGCCAGTGATCAGACCCGGGCCGACGACAGCGAGCCGCTCAGGCGTTAACGCACCGTGCAGGATCGCGGCAGGCAACGTGCAGCCCGTCGTCGCCGTCGGATAGCGCGAGTGCGACTCGCCCCAGGGCGCCGCCGCCCCACCTGCTAGAAACAGTGTTCCTCGCCGGGAAAGCGCCCTGCCCGCACATCCTCGAAGTAACGCCGCAGCGCCTCGCGCATGGATTCTCCCAGGTCGGCATACACCTTGACGAATCGGGGTGTGAAATCGTCGAAAAGATGGAACATATCGTGGATCACGAGCACCTGGCCGTCACAATGGGGTCCGGCGCCGATACCGATGGTCGGAATGTCCACCTCGTGCGTGATGCGCTCCGCCAGTTCGGCCGGTATGCCCTCCAGTACCAGCGAGAACGCGCCACCCTCCTGGACCGCAACCGCATCACGCAGTATCTGATCGGCGGCGTCCTGGGTCTTTCCCTGCACCTTGAATCCGCCGAAGGAATGCACGCTTTGCGGCGTCAATCCGACGTGACCCATGACCGGGATCTGGCAGTCCACCAGGGCGCGGATCTCCTCGCGGACCCGTACGCCGCCTTCGAGCTTGACGGCTTCCGCCCCGGCCTCGCGGATAAACCGTCCGGCGTTGCGGAGCGTGTCGCGGACGGACACACCGAAGCTGAGAAAGGGCAGGTCCGCTACCAGAAGCGCCCTGGGGCGCGCGCGGCTGACCGCTTTGACATGGTGCAGCATCTCGGCCAGCGTTACCCGGGTCGTGTCCGGGTAACCGAGCATGACCATGCCGAGACTGTCCCCGACGAGAATGACATCGACGCCCGCCGCGTCGACAAGCTTCGCCGTGGAGTAATCATAGGCGGTGACAGAGGTGATCTTTTCGCCGCCCTTGCGGGCCAGGATCGAGGTCGTCGTCACCTTACCGGGCAACCGGTTTGCCGTGCCCTTGTCAGCGCCGCCTGTACCCATGGTTCAATCCCCCTTTGCAGTGCAGGCCCTCCTGACGGGTCCTGCAACCACAGAATGTCCTGCACATGTGTCGCCCGAGCTTTCGTTCAGGCCCGGGTTGAATCCCGGGAAGAAACTCAGGGTAGAAGCGGGCTGCCGGCAGTGTCAATTGTGAAATGAAATGTTTTCGCTGGCAGATCAGGGTGTAGAAGAGGCAGCCTTGGTATACAATATACCATGTACTCGCTGGCCTGGTGTTCGCGTAAGCGGCTCGTGCCTGTGACCGGCACCAGCGGGGCGATTCGGAGAAGCCACGTGTTGCGGTTCCTGCAGGGCAGACAGCACGCCTCTGCAAGAGCTACCGTTTGTGGCGGCGTGCCCGAAATCCGGCTGCCCAATGATAGGACAGGGTGATGCGTGACATCCAGTCTCCGGGACGATCGGTGGTTATGGCGATGCGGGCCATGGTCGCAACGAGTCAGCCCATGGCGACCGCGGTTGCGCTCGAGGTACTGCGGCGCGGTGGTAACGCCTTGGATGCTGCCGTGGCGGCCAGCGCCACGCTGTGTGTGACCGAGCCGCTCGCCACCGGTATCGGCGGCGACTGTTTCCTGCTCTACCACGAGGCGGCCACCGGTCAACTTCATGCCCTGAATGGCAGCGGCCGCGCGCCCGCGCGCGCGACGCCTGAAGCCCTGCGCGCACGCGGACTGGCGGCGGTGCCCGAACGCGGCATCCTGTCGGTGAGTGTTCCGGGCGCTGTTGACGCGTGGCAGACCGCTGTCGAACGCTTCGGTCGCTTTGAACTGGGGACGCTGCTCGCGCCCGCGATCGACTACGCGCAAGAGGGGTTCGCCGTCACGCCGGTCGTCGCCAGCGGCTGGCGAAACCACGAGGCCTTGTTCAGGGCATCAGCCGCCAGCACCGAGGCCTTCCTGGTCGGCGGCAAGGCACCCGAGGCGGGTTCACGGCATCGCTTTCCCGCGCTCGCCCGCTCGCTGCGACTCATCGCCGAACAGGGCAAAGACGCCTTGTACAGGGGCCCCCTTGCCGATGAAATCGTGCGCTGCAGTCATGAACACAACGGTCTGCTGGCGCGCGAGGATTTTGCCCGCCATCGATCGGAATGGGTCGAGCCTGTCTTCAGCCCCTACCGCGATGTGCGAATCGCAGAAGTACCCCCGAATTCCCAGGGCATCACGGCGCTAATGACGCTCAACATCCTCGAGCAGACCAGCCTCAGTAACGAGGAACATCTCAGCGCGGAGCACATTCATATCGTCACGGAGGCATTCAGGCTTGCCCGGGCCGAAGCCGGCAGAGTCCTGTCGGATCCCGATTTCACTGACATTCCCGTGCAGGCACTGCTATCCAGGCAATTTGCCCGGCAGCAATACCAGCGCATTGATCGGCGCGCTGCGGCACCCTCCCCCGTGATGCCGGCGATGCCCGAGCATCGCGACACGGTCTACCTGACCGTGGTAGACCGGGACCGCAATATCGCCTCGTTCATCAACAGTCTCTACCACCCGGGCGGCAGCGGCCTGGTGGCGGGAAACACGGGCATTCTCCTGCAGAACCGCGGCGCCTGTTTCGTGCTCGATGAGCATCACAGCAACTGCATCGCGCCGCACAAGCGCCCGATGCACACCATTATTCCGGCGATCGCCTACCGGGACGCCCAGCCCATACTGTCCTTTGGCGTGATGGGCGGCAGTTACCAGCCGCTCGGGCAGGCCTACGTGATCAGCAACTGGCTCGACTACGGCATGGATCTGCAGGAGGCCATCGACGCACCCCGCTTTCATGCGGAACAGGACACGCTGACGGTTGAGCGGCGCATTCCATCCCGGACGCGCGAGGCCCTTGTCCGGCTCGGTCATCCGGTGGTGGAGGCCGAAACTCCCCTCGGGGGTGCGCAGATGATCGGTATCGATCACGCACAGGGTGTGCTGCAGGGTGCTTCCGATCCGCGCAAGGACGGGTGTGCGCTCGGCTACTAGTGCTTTTTCAAACTGACAATGACGGATAGTATGGCCACGGAATCCACGGAAAAACACGGAAACATCCAATGCCCCTTAGAAGTTTTTCCCCGTGTCCTTCCGTGGATTCCGTGGCTAATGACAAAAAAGACCGGTAGTCAGCCTGATTTGTCAGCATCCGCCATTATCAAGTTGAAACAGTACCAGGCGCCGCGCGGCGACCCTTGTTCGCGATCCACCCGTTGGCCTGGCTTCGGCGCGGGACATGGACGTCAAGGCGAGACACGGGGGCTGACGCGAGCCAGGACCCGACGCAGCGGCCTGGTGACAGAAACACAGTGTATCTCTTCTGGAGGAGACGACTCATGAAGCGGCGCTTATCAATCCTGATGCTGATGCTGGCAGTGGGGACGGTCCCTGAGGCGTGGGCCGCCGAGGCGACGATGGACAGGCTCACACTTACCACCGAAACCGTTGGCTACGCGGCGCTGGTGATCTTTCTCGTTGCCTACCTGCTGGTGATGGCAGAGGAGTTCACGCATATGCGCAAGTCCGTGCCGGTCATCCTGGCGGCGGGGCTCATCTGGGGCACGATCGCCTACGTGTATACCCAGCATGAGATGCCGGGCGTGGTCGAAACCGCGCTGCGTCACAATGTGCTGGAATACGCCGAGCTTCTGTTGTTCCTGCTGGTGGCGATGACCTATATCAATGCCATGGAGGAGCGACTGGTCTTCGAGTCGCTGCGCGCCTGGCTTACGCGCAAGGGCTTCAGCTATCGCACCTTGTTCTGGCTCACCGGTCTGCTGGCGTTCATGCTCTCGCCAATCGCCGACAACCTCACCACCGCGCTGCTGATGGGCGCCGTGGTGCTGGCGGTCGGGGCGGACAGCCCGCGCTTCGTCGCCATTGCCTGCATCAATATCGTGGTCGCAGCCAACGCCGGTGGTGCCTTCAGTCCCTTCGGTGACATCACCACGCTGATGGTCTGGCAGAAAGGCATCGTCGACTTCTGGGCGTTTTTCCACCTGCTCGTGCCCGCTGCCGTCAACTTCCTGGTTCCCGCCGCACTCATGCATTTTGCGGTGCCCGACGAGAATCCCCGTGTGATCACCGAGGTGATCCTCATGAAGCGCGGCGCGCCGACGATCATCCTGCTGTTCCTCGCCACGATCGCCACCGCCGTGAGCTTTCATAATTTCCTGCATCTGCCACCCATGCTTGGGATGATGACGGGTCTGAGCTATCTGCAGGTGTTCGGTTTTTACCTGCGCAAGACCCATCGACGCGATACCCCCGGGGTGCCTTACAGCGAGGCCAAGGCGAATGAGATGGTCGGCGATGTGACCGCGTTCGAGGTTTTCCGCCACATCGCACGTGCCGAGTGGGACACACTGCTGTTTTTCTACGGTGTGGTGCTTTGTGTGGGCGGGCTGGGCTTCATCGGCTATCTCGCGCTGGCTTCACAAGTTATGTACATCGACTGGGGGCCGACCTTCGCCAATATCGTGGTGGGCGTGCTTTCGGCCGTTGTCGACAATATTCCGGTCATGTTTGCCGTGCTCACCATGAACCCCGATATGGCGCAGGGACAATGGCTGCTCGTGACGCTGACGGCGGGGGTCGGCGGCAGTCTGCTCTCGATTGGTTCGGCCGCGGGCGTCGCCCTGATGGGGCAGGCACGCGGCACCTACACGTTCTTCAGCCACCTCAAATGGACGCCGGTCATCGCACTCGGCTACGCGGCAAGCATCATCGTGCACATATGGTTGAATGCGAGCCAGTTCTGACTGGGGTGAGGCGTGAGGAGTCAGAATTCAGAAGACAGAATTCAGGAGTCAGGAGTCAGGAGTCAGGAGTCAGGAGTCAGGCGTGGCTCTTGACTTCCTGTGTTGAGGTATACGCGCTGCTTTGCAGGTTCGACGATACCTCCCCTAGCCCGCATTTCTCACCGGGCGGCGATAGAGTCACATAATGCACTGAGGTAACGAACAGAGTGCAGATCAGGGAAAAGACAGCGTGTAATCAGGCAGTGCCTATCCCGGCCCTGGCTGGTTCTCGCGCGCCCGGACTTGCGCTTCACTCAAGTGGTAGCTACGGCTACCACTTTCCCTCCAGCGCGGCATCCGGACACACGAGCCCTGCGCCAGCATCCGGGATCCCGGTGAGAAATGCGGGCTAGACGGTCTGATAGTACAGATTCTGCGGATGTCTGGCCTGGGCGAAGAAGAACCAGCGCTCGGCGAGCAGGCCGATGTACTGGACGAGAAAGGCACTGAGCAGGATCGGCGCCTGGCCGGTTTGCAGCCCGCCTGCCAGCAGGATGACCGGTACGACGAAGACCAGGATGAGGAACAGCCATTTGACCCAGTGCAGGAACCGGCTCGATCTGCCATGAAAGAACTCGCGGGTGTTGAACGAGCCGCCCATGGCTCCCTGTGCCATCTGGGTAATGTGCGGATGGCGTACGCCGATGGCCGTCTGCAGGCTCGAACGATACTGGAGGCGGGCGTTACGCCACAGCGAGGCACTGCGGCTCAGCAACGCGGCAAGTGTCAGAACGATCGCCCAGATGCCGTAGAAGCGCATCAGGTTGGGAGCCGTATAGAACGAGAAACCGGTCGCCAGCGTGAATCCCGAGGCCGCGCCGAGTAACAGGTAATTGATCACCGTAAGGGGGCTGGCCCATTCCTGAAGGAACTTGATGGCGGCGTAGATCATTCCCGTACACAGGAAGAGCGCGAGTGCCAGCAGCATCGCCAGCGCGCCCGCCAGCAGCGAGAGTTCCACACCGATGGACTCACCCAGTGTCAGCAACACGGGGTTCCAGCCAAGTGAGTGGACTGCGCCATAGAGCAGCACGCTCGCCATGAATGCGGGCAGCGCGATCACCTCACGGGATAACCAGGAGGTCCGCCACTGCGCCGCGGCGCGCCAGCCCCGCTCGGGGCGTCCGAGATGAAACAGCGACGCCAGCAGACCCGCAGCAAGCAAGCCAAGGGCCAACAGGCTGCCCCCGCCATAGAAGGCGCGGCTATCGACCTGGGCGGGCAACACTTTGACGACGGCGTACAACTCCCCCGTGTAGAGTGCCAGGAACAGGCCCTGACCGACGCCGATGAGGGTGGTGAGAAATATCACTGAGAAGGCGGGGTGCATCTCGATCTGTCCTGTGTCCGTTCCGTTGAGTTTGACAGCAGCGCTGGCGGCAGGTGTGCACGCTACCAGCTGGTCGCGTCATCCAGTGAAGGCTCGTCCAGATCCGGGCGCGGCAGCTGCCGCTCCTTGCGCAGCGGGTTGTCGACCCGCTCGAGCTCATCGGCATGGATCTGGATCCGTGTCTTGCGCCGCGGCAGATAGTGGTTGGCAGGTCGGGTGCCCCACTCCGGCATCAGCTGGTAGCCGGCATGCTCCCGAATGGCGATGGAGACCTCGGAATCCGCATCATGGACGTCGCCAAACAGCCGTGCACTGGTCGGGCAGGCAAGGACACAGGCCGGTTTGCGTTCTGCCTCGGGCAATGTCTGGTCATAGATTCGATCCACGCAGAGCGTGCATTTCTTCATGACCTTCTGGTGTTCGTCCACCTCGCGCGCGCCATACGGGCAGGCCCAGGAGCAATACTTGCAGCCGATACATTTATCGTAATCAACGAGCACGATGCCATCCTGTGGCCGTTTGTAACTGGCGCCTGTGGGGCAGACCGGTACACAGGGCGGGTCTTCGCAGTGCAGGCAGCTCTTGGGGAAATGTACGGTTTCCGTATCCGGGAAGGTGCCGATCTCAAATGTCTGGACACGGTTGAGGAAGGTCCCTGTGGGGTCTTTCCCGTAGGGGCGATCATCGGAAAGGAAGCCGGCCGCTCCGGACGTGTTCCATTCCTTGCAGCTGGTCACGCAGGCGTGGCAGCCGACGCAGACGTTGAGGTCAATGATCAGGGCCAGCTGGGTCATTGTTTTTTGCCTGCGAAATAGCCCAGCCAGCGCCTGGCTTTCCTGCCCTCGCCCGGTGTCGGCGCGATCGGTTTGAACTGCGGAAAGGTCTCCTGCGCCTCCTTGGCGTCCGCCTTGTACAGCCGCACCCGGACGTCATACCAGCCCGCCTGGCCGGTCACGGGATCGGAGTTGGACAGGGGTCGCCCGTCCGTGCCGCCCGGCAGCTCGTCACTGATCAGATGATTGAGCAGGAAGCCCTTGCGTGCCTCGTTGGCGTCTGGATCCAGATGCCAGGCGCCGGCCGCCTTGCCGATCGCATTCCAGGTCCACAGCGTTCCCGGTTCGACCGCCTCCGACAGGCGAGCCATACAGCGTACCTTGCCCCAGGGCGACTCCACCCACACCCAGTCTTCATCCCGGATGCCTTTTTCACGCGCCAGTCGTGGATTGATGTGGAGATAGTTATGGGCGTGAATCTGCCGCAGCCAGGCGTTCTGGGAATCCCAGGAGTGATACATCGCCATGGGCCGCTGGGTTACCGCATTCAAGGGATACGCATGCAGATCGGTGGCCTGGGCCTCGAGCGGTTCGTAGTAAAAAGGCAGCGGGTCGAAATAGGTCTCGATGCGTTTGCGCAGCCGTTGCGGCGGCTGCCTGCCGTCACTCTTGCCCTGGGCCGCGAGGCGGAACTTCTGTAAGACCTCGGAGTACAGGTGAATCAGAATGGGTTCGGCGTAGCGGGTCAGGCGATGCCGCTGGGCCCACTCGAGGTAGCCCTGGTTCCAGTTGCGCATGTACTGATAGGACTTGGGCAGTTCATACTGGAACACGCAATTGTTTTGCGCATACATCTCCCATTGCCTGGGGTTGGGTTCGCCCTGCATGAACTTTTCCCCGCCCTTGCCGCGCCAGCCGGCGAGAAAGCCGATGCCGGAGCCGGGCTCGGTCTCGTAGTTGACGATGAAATGGGGATAGTCACGGTATTTGCGTGCGCCCGTCTCGGTCGTGAAGGCCGGCAGTTTCAGGCGTGAGGCGAGTTCGATCAGCACCTCCTGAAAGGGCTTGCAGTCGCCGGTCGGCGGCACCACCGGGATGCGCACCGAGTCGATCGGCCCCTCGAACTCCGAGATCGGGCGGTCGAGCATCGACATGACGTCGTGACGTTCCAGGTAGGTCGTGTCCGGCAGCACCAGATCGGCGTAGGCGACCATCTCGGACTGGAAGGCGTCGGCCACGATCACGAAGGGGATCTTGTACTCGCCGTCTTCATCGCGATCGTTGAGCATCTTGCGCACCTCGACCGTGTTCATGGTCGAATTCCAGGCCATGTTGGCCATGAAGATCAGCAAGGCGTCGATGCGGTAGGGATCGCCCCGCCAGGCGTTGGTGATGACGTTGTGCATCAGGCCGTGAACCGACAGGGGGTATTCCCAGGAAAAGGCCTTGTCGATGCGCATGGGTTCGTTCTGCTCATCCACGAAGAGGTCGTCGGGGTCCGCCGGCCAGCCCAGCGGCATGCCGTTCAGGGGCGTCTCGGGCCGCACGTCGCCGGCCACCCTGGGCGGTTTGGCGCAGGGGGGTATCGGGCGCGGAAACGGTGCCTTGTGGCGAAAGCCGCCGGGGCGGTCGATGGTGCCGAGGAGCGTCATGAGAATCGCCAGCGCCCGAATGGTGTGAAAGCCGTTCGAGTGTGCCGCCAGCCCGCGCATGGCGTGAAAGGCGACCGGGTTCCCGGTGACGGATTCGTGATCCTTGCCCCAGGTATCCGTCCAGGGAATCGGCAGCTCGATCTTCTGGTCGCGCGCGGTGACGCCCATCTCGTAGGCGAGCCGGCGAATGGTCGTGACCGGAATCCCCGTGATCTCCGCGGCCCACTCCGGGGTGTAGTCCCTGACCCGCTCGACCAGCAGCTGGAAGGCGGGCTTGACCGGCGTGCGGTCACTGAGGGTGAACTCGCCCAGCAGGTAAGGGTCCGCGCCTTCGGTGTGGGTGGAGATCGGCTTGTCCAGATGCCGGTCCCACCAGAGCTTGTTCTGGGGATCAAAGCAGCCCTCTTCCGGCGGGACCTCGAAGCGGATAAACATGCCATGCTCGGTGCTTGCCGCGTCCATGTTCACCAGCTGGGCCGCATTGGTGTACTGGACCAGAAACTCGCGATCGTAGAGTCCCTGCTGGATGATTTCATGCGTCAGCGCCAGCAGCAGGGCGCCGTCCGTGCCGGGCTTGATGGGCACCCATTCATCGGCAATTGCCGAGTACCCGGTGCGCACCGGATTGACCGAGATAAACTTGCCACCCTGGCGCTTGAATCGGGACAGGGCGATCTTGAGCGGATTCGAATGATGATCCTCGGCGGTGCCCAGCATGACGAACAGTCTGGCCCGGTCGAGATCGGGGCCGCCGAACTCCCAGAATGAACCGCCGATGGTGTAGATCATGCCGGCGGCCATGTTCACCGAGCAAAAGCCGCCGTGGGCTGCATAGTTCGGGGTCCCGAACTGCTTGGCGAACAGGCCGGTCAGGGCCTGCATCTGGTCGCGCCCCGTAAACAAGGCAAATTTCCTGGGGTCATCCTTGCGGATCTTCGCCAGGCGTTCCTCCATCATGCCGAAGGCCTCGTCCCAGCTGATCGCTTCGAATTGATTGTCGCCACGGGCGGCCCCTTGCTTGCGCCGCAGGGGGCGGGTCAGCCGGGCCGGCGAATACTGCTTCATGATGCCGGCAGCACCCTTGGCGCAGATGACACCCTTGTTCAGCGGGTGGTCGGGATTGCCCTGGATATAGCGGACCTGGCCGTCGCGCAGGGTTACCCGAATGCCGCAGCGGCAGGCGCACATATAACAGGTGGTGTTGCGCGTCTCGATCTGTGCCCCGGCATCGCCGGCCTGGTGCAGTGGGTCGTGAATCGGGCGTGGTTTGGCCATGTCGGCATTATGCGCTGCAGGTCGGAGGCCTTGCACGTCGTGGACAGCGGCAAATGCCTCGCACGAACAGGGAAGCAAAAACTGACGACTATTATAATCTGTTAATATGCCATCGCCCAGTAAGATTGTAAGGTATGGAATTGTATATCTTTACCTGGACCACGTGCGACAAAGGCAAATAATAAAGCCTGTTTATGATTGCTAAAGATAAAACTGGTTGGATTTCCCCGCGCGAATCTATATGGTTACAGGCCCTGCTCGACCGGGAACCATGGCCTGTTTGTCCTCTGGTACTAGCCGTCCCGGTAAGGAAATACCGAATTTTCGATTGACGGGTAAGGATGAGATCAACCTCGCGGCAGGTTGGTCGGGTCGCGACAAGTCCCGGTTCCCTGACCCCTGGTACCTCTAGAGGCCGTCGCCGTGGAATACAGATGGCGGTGACGGGTAGCAAATACTGCAGTAAAACGTGAGACGGAGAAGATACCATGCCTACATTTGTACGTACCGATAAGTGCGACGGCTGCAAGGGTCAGGACAAGACCGCTTGCATGTACATTTGCCCGCACGACCTGATGATGCTGGACAAGGATGGCTCTGCCACCGGCCACGCAATGAAGGCTTACAACCAGGAGCCCGAGCAGTGCTGGGAGTGTTACTCCTGCGTGAAGATCTGTCCGCAGCAGGCCATCGAATGCCGTCACTATGCCGACATCGTGCCCATGGGCGCGTCCGTGCAGCCCCTGCGTGGTACTGACTCCATCATGTGGACCATCAAGTTCCGCAACGGCAACATGAAACGCTTCAAGTTTCCGATCCGCACCACCCCCGAGGGTTCCATTCAGCCCTATAACGCGAAGCCTGACGCCAACATGGCCGAGCTCAGCGATCACTCGACGCTGTTTACCAAGGGCACACATTCCTGCGACACCAGCCAGTTTTCTGCAGGCTGAGCGGGTTGCACGGGCAAATCGTTCCTGCCGGCGGGCCCGGCGGGATGAACAAGAACGTCAGTATCGAGGTACAGAGCAATGGCTGAACACGATTTTGGAAATCCCGAGGTAGTCGAAGAAGAAGTCGATATCCTCATCATTGGTGGTGGCATGGCGGCATGCGGTTGTGCCTTCGAGATCATGCGCTGGGCCGATGTGGCCAAGGCGCAGGGTGTCGACCTGAACATCAAGCTGGTCGACAAGGCCGCGCTGGACCGTTCCGGCGCTGTCGCGCAGGGTCTGTCCGCGATCAATACCTACATGGGCGAAAATGATCCCGCCGATTACGTGCGTTACGTACGTGGCGACCTCATGGGTGTTACCCGCGAGGATCTGGTGTATGACACCGGCCGTCATGTCGACGACTCCGTCCATCACTTCGAAGAATGGGGTCTGCCGGTCTGGAAGCAGCCGGGTGACGAAGGCAAGGCGCTGACCGAGGGGGGCAAACCGGTCCGCTCCGGCCGCTGGCAGATCATGATCAACGGCGAGTCCTACAAGTGGATCGTCGCGGAAGCCGCCAAGAAGGCGCTGGGTGTCGACCGCATTCAGGAGCGCGTTTTCATCGTGCGCCTGGTCAACGACAAGAATGATCCGAGCCGCATCGCCGGCGCCGCGGGATTCAGCGTCCGCGAAGACAAGGTCTATATTTACAAGTTCAAGGCCTGCCTGCTGGTGTGTGGCGGTGCCGTGAACGTGTTCCGTCCGCGTTCCGTCGGTGAGGGTCAGGGTCGTGCCTGGTACCCGGTCTGGAATGCCGGTTCGACCTATGCGATGGCCGCCGAGACCGGTGCCGAGCTGACGCTGATGGAAAACCGCTTCGTGCCCGCCCGCTTCAAGGACGGCTACGGTCCGGTCGGTGCCTGGTTCCTGCTGTTCAAGGCCAAGGCCATGAACCATGCGGGCGAGGACTACCAGACGAAGAACGCCCACCTGCTCGTCGAGGCCGGCTACGACAAGTACGCCGAAGGCCACAAGATGGGCACCTGCCTGCGTAACCACCTCATGATGCACGAGATGAAGGCAGGTCGTGGTCCGATCTTCATGGATACGCCGACCGCGCTGGCCAAACTGGCCGAGACCATGACCCCGAAAGAGATCAAGCATCTCGAGGCCGAGGCCTGGGAAGACTTCCTCGACATGACCATCGGTCAGTGTGGCGTCTGGGCGGGTGAGAACATCGAGCCCGACAAGGAGATGTCCGAGCTGATGCCGACCGAACCCTACCTGCTGGGTTCGCACGCGGGCTGCGCCGGTATCTGGTGCTCCGGTCCTGATGACATCCCCGGTACCCCGGATCACTATCACTGGGGCTACAACCGTATGACCACGGTCAAGGGTCTGTTCACCGGGGGTGACGGTGTCGGTGCCTCTGGCCACAAGTTCTCCTCCGGTTCGCATACCGAGGGCCGTATCGCGGCCAAGTCCATGGTCAAGTTCGTCATTGACAACAAGGACTGGAAGCCGGAGCTGGAGCGTTCGGTTGACGAGCTCGTCGAGGAAATCTACCGTCCGGTGAAGAACTTCCTGGAGAACAAGAACTACACCACGGCAATCGATATCAATCCGCACTACATCACGCCCAAGATGTTCCAGTACCGTCTGCAGAAGGTCATGGATGAGTATGTGGCGGGTGTGTCGACCATGTACCAGACCAATGCGGCGATGCTGGGTGTTGCCGAGAAAAAGCTGGAAATGCTGCGCGAAGACTCGCTGAAGATGCGTGCCAAGGACCTGCATGAACTGCTGCGCGCCTGGGAGAATTACCACCGTCTTCTGGCAGCCTATGCGCACATGAAGCACATTCAGTTCCGTGAGGAGTCCCGCTATCCTGGCTACTATTACCGGGCCGACTTCCTGCAGGTCGACGATGACAACTGGAAGTGCTTCGTGAACTCCACCTATGACCGCAACACGGGTGCGTGGAGCCTCAAGAAGGTCGCGTATGTGCAGCTCATCAAGCCTGCGGACGACGAGCCGAAGGGTATTTCCAACCCGGGTTCGCCCGTCTAGGGCAGGCTGCACAGTCTGTTGTTAAGGGGGCCGGACGCCGGGAGGCGTCCGGCCTTTTCCATTGGAGTCAGAGGACAGATACACGTGTCCTGTGAGTCCCGTTTGTCTTTAGACGGTTATCCTGATTATGAAAGACGACAAACCTGTCAGTGAGCCGGTGGAATACCAGGGCGCCGAGCAGATACTCAAAGGCCGTTTCGAAGGCATTCCCTTCGAGAGCCCTGTGACACCTGCTCAGCTCGAGCTGGACAGTGAAATCCAGTTCGACTGTCATCCCGGCATCGCCTGTTTCAACGAGTGCTGTCGCAATATCGATATCCAGCTGACACCCTACGATATCGTGCGTCTCAAGCAGCGTCTGGGGCTGTCATCGCAGGAGTTCGTGGCCCGTTACACCCTGCCCTTCGAGATGGATTTTCATGGTCTGCCGGGTCTGAAGATGATTACCAAACCGGATTCGAGAGCGTGCGTGTTTCTCGCAGAAGACGGCTGCACGGTGTACGAAGATCGCCCGGCGGCATGCCGTTACTATGCGCTGGGTGTGATGGGTGTGCGCAAGAAGGAAAGTCCGCGAGTCGAGGATGTCTTCTTCCTGGTGAAGGAATCACACTGTCTCGGACACAACGAGCCTCGCAAGCTTACGGTGCGGCAATACCGCGAGGAACAGGGGGTCGATAAATATGATGAGATGAACCGCGACTGGCGGGATCTCATTATCAAGAAACGCTCAAGCGGTCCCACCATCGGCAAGCCCTCCGAGCGCAGCATGCAGTTGTTCGACATGTGCAGCTACGACATGGACAGCTTCCGTGAGTTTATCCAGACGCCAGGCTTTCAGGATATCTTTGACGTGGACGGCGCGACCATGGAGGGGCTGCTTGCCGATGAGGAGCAACTGCTTGAGTTCGCCTGCCGCTTCCTGAAACAGGTGCTGTTCGGCGAAAAGAGCATTCCGGTCAAGGCGGGCGCAGGCGAACGGCGTCTGGAAACCCGCCGTGAGCACATCGAAAAGAAGCGTCAGGCCGAGATCGAGGCCCACAAGGCGCACGACCCGCGCGACGATCTTTCCGCGCGAGACGACTAGCCCGCATTTCTCACCGGGCGGCGATAGAGTCACATAATGCACTGAGGTAACGAACAGAGTGCAGATCAGGGAAAAGACCGCGTGTAATCAGGCCGTGCCTATCCCGGCCCTGGCTGGTTCTCGCGCGCCCGGCGCTCCGGCTCGCGGGCGCGCATGCGTAGGTGCGGAGACGGGGCGCAGCGGTCGCGCGGAGTATATAGTGCGAAGCCGGCGCGCTTACGGCCACTCCCGCGACTAGCCTACGGCCCCGTGTCGCGGCCGCCACTTGCGCTTCACTCAAGTGGTAGCTACGGCTACCACTTTATCGCGCCCAGGGCTCGGCTGTGCCAAGCCCGCTCCGCAGGCGAAAGGTCCACTGGACCTTTCGCTTTCCTGGCTCCGCCCAGCGCGGCATCCGGACACACGAGCCCTGCGCCAGCATCCGTTATTTTTACGTTGAACGGGTACTAGCACAGTCTTTTCACGTGTCGGTGATCACTGCGGTCTGGAAATCATTTCAATTCCGACACCTGCGACAGACCCATAAGTATTACTTATTGTTCTTATCACTAATCCTGACTGTCATTTATGCGTAGTCGGCGTTAGTATCGTTTTCCGCCCTCGGGAGTCGAGTGAAGGATTTCTCTTTCCGCGGCGTTAGCGTGGTGGAATTTCAACGAAAGACAGGTCCCGGCCTAGACCCATCTCTGTCGGGTACCTGTGATCACAAATCAAGCGATGAGGAGTTGGTTATGGCCGTAAAGACATACAGCGCGGGTGTTAAAGAATACCGCGAAACCTACTGGATGCCAGAATACACCCCGAAAGACACTGATATCCTGGCCTGCTTCAAGATTACCCCTCAGCCGGGCGTGCCGCGCGAAGAGGCGGCTGCTGCGGTGGCCGCCGAGTCTTCCACCGGTACCTGGACGACTGTCTGGACCGACCTGCTGACCGATCTGGATTATTACAAGGGTCGCGCCTATGCCATCGAGGACGTGCCGGGTGATGACACTTGCTACTATGCGTTCGTTGCCTACCCGATCGACCTGTTCGAGGAAGGTTCGGTCGTCAATGTGTTTACCTCGCTGGTGGGCAACGTGTTCGGCTTCAAGGCCATCCGTGCCCTGCGTCTGGAAGACGTGCGCTTCCCGCTGGCCTACGTGATGACCTGTAATGGACCACCCAACGGTATCCAGGTGGAGCGCGACAAGCTCAACAAGTACGGCCGTGCGCTGCTGGGTTGCACCATCAAGCCGAAGCTGGGTCTGTCCGCGAAGAACTACGGCCGCGCCGTGTACGAATGTCTGCGCGGCGGTCTGGACCTGACCAAGGACGACGAGAACATCAACAGCCAGCCGTTCATGCGCTGGAACCATCGCTTCGACTTCGTTATGGAGGCCATTCACAAGGCCGAACGCGAGACCGGCGAGCGCAAGGGCCATTATCTCAACTGCACCGCCCCGACGCCGGAAGAGATGTACAAGCGTGCCGAGTACGCCAAGGAGCTGGGTGCGCCGATCATCATGCATGACTACCTGACGGGAGGCTTCACCGCTAATACCGGCCTGGCCCAGTGGTGCCGTGACAACGGCATGCTGCTGCACATCCACCGCGCCATGCACGCTGTGCTCGACCGCAACCCGCACCACGGTATTCACTTCCGCGTGCTGGCCAAGGCTCTGCGTCTGTCCGGTGGCGATCACCTGCACTCTGGCACCGTGGTTGGCAAGCTGGAAGGTGATCGCGAGGCCACCTTGGGCTGGATCGACATCATGCGCGATTCGTTTATCAAGGAAGACCGTTCGCGCGGTATCTTCTTCGACCAGGACTGGGGCTCCATGCCCGGCGTGTTCCCTGTTGCTTCCGGCGGTATCCATGTCTGGCATATGCCGGCCCTGGTCACCATCTTCGGCGACGACGCCTGTCTGCAGTTCGGTGGCGGCACGCTGGGCCATCCCTGGGGCAACGCCGCCGGCGCTGCCGCCAACCGCGTGGCACTGGAAGCCTGTGTGGAAGATCGCAACAAGAACGGCGCGGAAGGTCTCGAGAAACGTGGCGGCGATGTATTGCGCCAGGCCGCCAAGTCGAGCCCCGAACTGGCTGCGGCGATGGAGACCTGGAAGGAAATCAAGTTCGAATTCGACACCGTCGACAAACTGGACGTTGCCCACAAGTAAGGCTTCGCCAGTCGCGTTGAGACGGGGCGGCAGGCGGTGTGGTGCTGCATGTCTTCGCTTATACAGTGCGCTGCCAGAACTCCGCGCCTTGTCTCAGCATCGACTGTCTGTGCTTTACGTGCAGCAAGATGCATCGAATTTGAATACTTCTAACTGAGGATTTGACAATGAGTGACGTGCAAGACTACAAATCAAGCTTGACCGATGCGAGCAGTCGCAAGTTTGAAACCTTCTCCTACCTGCCGGAGATGGACAAAGAGAACATCAGGAAGCAGGTGGAATACATCGTCCGCAGGGGCTGGAATCCGGCCATCGAACATACCGAACCGGCAAATGCCTTTGATCACTACTGGTACATGTGGAAGCTGCCGATGTTCGGCGAAACCAACGTCGATACCATCCTGGGTGAAGCCGATGCCTGCCATGCCGCACACCCAAACAATCATGTGCGTCTGATCGGCTACGACAACTACGCGCAGTCTCAGGGGACCTCGATGGTTATCTACCGTGGTCCGATCACGGTCTAAGTCGGCAGGGTAGCTTGAACCGCATAAAGCCCCTGACCGTATCAGCGGACAGGGGCTTTTTTTATCGATTTAAAAGGGAACAGATTTATTTTTGCTGTTCCTCTTCAGACTGTAAGCCATACTTTTGAAAGAATACATCTGTCCCCTTTTCAGTCCTTTTCAATTCGGGAAATGACGTTATGAGCAACATCGATATTGATCAGTACAAAATCAGGAAGGAGCCGTACTACGAAGCGGTGCGCAATGAAGTCGAGTTGTATGAGGCCGCCTATAACGCCCGTATGCCGATGATGCTGAAGGGGCCGACAGGATGCGGTAAATCACGTTTCGTCGAATACATGGCCTGGAAGCTCGGCCGGCCATTGATCACAGTGGCGTGTAACGAAGACATGACTGCCTCCGACCTGGTCGGCCGTTTCCTGCTCGACAAGGAAGGCACCAAGTGGCAGGACGGTCCACTCACAACCGCTGCGCGCATCGGTGGTATCTGCTATCTCGATGAAGTGGTTGAGGCGCGCCAGGATACAACGGTCGTCATCCACCCGCTGACTGACCATCGCCGCACCCTGCCGCTGGATAAGAGAGGCGAGCTCATCGAGGCGCATGCAGACTTCCAGCTGGTGATTTCCTACAACCCGGGCTACCAGAGTCTGATGAAAGACTTAAAGCAGTCGACCAAGCAGCGTTTTGGTGCGCTGGACTTCGAGTACCCCGAAGCGGAAAAGGAAATGCAGATCGTTTCCAGGGAAAGTGGTGTCGATGTCCAGACTGCCGGCAAGCTGGTGCAGATCGCGCACCGTGCCCGCAACCTCAAGGGACACGGTCTGGACGAGGGTATCTCCACGCGTCTGCTGGTGTATGCAGGCCAGTTGATCGTCAAGGGCATCGAACCCGTGGCTGCCTGCAGCATGACTATGGTGACCCCGCTGACTGATGATCCGGACATGCGCGATACGCTGAATGCTGCGGTGCAGACCTTCTTCGGTTGATGTTCCAGCGGGTTTGTATCGAGGCCTGATAGACAGTTATGACACTCAATCTCGAAGATTACCGCGAAACCTTCAAAAATGTCGATCCGGCGATCATGGATACCCTGGAAAGCGTATTCCAGGAAGCCTCGCGGGTGATGTCACCGGTCGGCCTGCATGACTATCTGGAAGGCGCCAAGGGGCTGAGCAAGCTCGGGCGCGGCCATCACATCGTGATTTCCTATCTCGAGGAAATGCCGGCCGTGGTGAAGGAATGCGGGGAGGATATCATCCGCGATGTCATCGAGGCTGCGATGAAGCTGTCCTCCATGACCTCGGGCGAGGTCATCGCGCTGATGTTCGACACCTTGCCGACAGCCGCCCGGCGTCTCGGCGATCCGGAATTGCTGCGCGGCTATCTCAGTTTCGTGCACCAGCTGTCCGCCAAGGCGGCGCGTGGCCTGCGGCCCATGCTCAACCACATGGACGAGCTGCTGTCCAAGCTGACCCTGAGTGGTCTCAAGCGCTGGGCGTTCTTTGGTGCGGATGCCTACCGGCGCGATTTCCAGAACCTGCAGAGCTACTTCAATCTCGAGACCACCGACAGCAAGGCCATGCTGCAGAAAGAGCGGCGCGGTACGCTGTTCATCGACACCCAGCGCAAACTGAATTTTTACCTGCGTGCCCTGTGGGCGCGGGATTTCTTTCTGCGACCGACCGCGGCCGACCACGAAGGCTTCAAACCCTATATCGAACACCGCGTCCTGCACCTGCCGGATGCCGTTGACAGCATCGCCGACGTCAAGGGCCTGGAGGTGTATCGTGCGACCGCAGCGCACATGGCCGCGCACATGTGTTACACCGCAAAAGCCATCTCGGCGGAACAGCTCAGCCAGGCGCAGATGTTTTTCATCGGCCACCTCGAGGACGCCCGTGTCGAGTACTGTGCGGTGCAGAATTTCCCGGGTCTGAAGAGGCTCTGGAAGACCCTGCTCGAAGCGGAATTCGACGGCCAGGTCGAACACCCGACCATTCCGGTTCTCGAGCATCTCGCGCTCATGCTGCTCGACAGCGGCGTGCGCAGTGATGACGAAGAACTGAACGCTTTCGCCGGCAGGTTCCACGCCGGGATCGAAGAGAACAAGGATAACGTCAACTTCTCCTGGCACATGGGAATCGAGCTGTTCAACCTGTTCGCCGCGCGACGCGAAGTGCCCAGCCTGCGTATCCTGCAGAATATCCGCATTCCCTATCGTGACGATAACCGCTACGCCTGGGAATTCGAGGAGTTCGACTGGTCCCGTGAGGTCGAATACGTGCCGGCCACCCAGCGCCAGGTGCGGCGCAAGGTCAGCGCCATCGAGATGGCCAACGAGGTGGATTGCGAGTTTGCCGGCGACGATGCCCAGGAAATCTGGACCTGCGAAACCGAGCTGTTCCCCTATGAAGACCACGGCGTCAGCTACAACCAGATGTGGGGCAAGGAACCGATATCGGATCCCTTTCATTACCAGGAATGGGACTACCAGGTGCAGTTGCACCGGCCTGACTGGGTGACGGTGCTCGAACGTCGCCAGCCCATGGGCGATCCGAAAACGATCGAGGACATCCTCACCGAGTACAAACCGGTCGCACACCGCATCAGGCAGATCATTGATCTGCTGACACCCGAAGGCGTGCAGCGGGTGCGCAACATGGAAGACGGCGACGAGATTGATCTCAACGCGGCGGTCGATGCCATGGTGTCAATCCGCATGGGCCAGCAACCGAACCCGCGCATCACCATGCGTAACGTAATCAAGAGCCGCGACCTGGCGGTGGTGCTGCTGCTGGACCTGTCCGAATCGACCAACGAAGTGGTGGCGGGGACCGACAAGACGGTTCTCCAGCTGACGCGCGAGGCCGCTTCCCTGGTATCCACCGCGATCAACGGTATCGGCGACCCGTTCGCCCTCCACGGCTTTGCTTCCGACGGCCGGCACGATGTGCAGTACTATCGCTTCAAAGATTTCAGTCAGCGTTTCGACGATGAGGCCAAGGCGCGACTGGCGGGCATGAAGGGCGGGCTTTCCACACGCATGGGGGCGGCGATGCGCCACGCAGCGCAGCATCTGCTCAAACAACCGGAGCGCCGCAAGCTTTTGTTGCTGGTCAGCGACGGTGAACCGGCGGATATTGATGAGCGCGATCCCCAGCACCTGCGTCACGATACCAGGAAGGCGGTCGAAGAACTCTACAGCAAGGGCATCCTGACCTACTGCCTGACACTGGATCCCGATGCCGACCAGTATGTGAAGCGTATCTTTGGGGAAAATCACTACACCATCATCGACAATGTGCAGCGCTTGCCCGAGAAGTTGCCGACACTGTTTGCAAGTCTTACCTCGTAGCGGATACGGAATGATATGAGCAGAAACAAGGCGAGTCAGCGCTATGTCGGTATCGACAAGGAAATCAACGGTGGTATGACCGACACCGGCAAGATCATTCGCGATGCCTGGGCGTTCGGCCTTATCGAGGAAAGCGAGACCTGTGAAGGCTGGTTGCCACTGGGTATTGAGGATCTCTGGAGAAAGGTCAATCAGGAGTGGGAGAAATACGGTTTTCTGGTGAGCGGGCTCCCGGATGATTTGCGGGAGCGCTTTATGCGGATACAAAAAGACGCGGTGGAAAAGGCAAGAAGGGCCGGCTGGAATCCGGAGTTGACAGATGATGACTGAGCCCGTAACCGACAGTGTGCTGACTTGATGGAGCTGACGTTTTCTCGCGGCGAGGAGCTGGGCCGGGAACAGCGGACTATTTCTCCCGATCTGTACAATAAAATTCGTCTCTTGTTCGCCCGAATCAGCGCGGAGCACCTGTTTGTTCCCATCCGTTCCATGCAGTATCTCGCCGCGATCGACAGCGAGGAGATTGTTTTCGTCGACGGCCAGGGGCCGCGAGCCATCGAAGTCTCGTGGCGCGATTTTCAGGCGGGAGAACGCCAAGATCTGCGCGCGCCGGTAGCCTATACCTGCATTTATTACGATGAAAAAGGCCGTGAGATCATGAATCGCCTGCAGAGCGAATTTCTCAAGGCGCTGCAGCTGATGGAAGACCGGCAGCCCAAACCTGACGGTGCCACCATAACTCCGATCGGAAAACAGTGAACTAACGGAGCGCACTTTGGGCTGCGATGCCATGGCTGCGCAGATCCGCCATACGGCCAGCAGGCGGGCTTCCGTGGATCAGGATCGGGTGTGTATCTTCAGATCGAACGTCATATCGGAACTCACACCCTTCCCGAAGAACGAGCCCTCAACCGGTGCCGCCCCGGCCGTCGACCAGGCCGCGGCCACGGCCACATGGGCACCTGCCACCGCCGTTCCATGGCTGGGGTCAAATCCGCGCCAGCCGCCGCCCGGTATGTAGACCTCGGGCCAGGCATGCAGATAGCGCCGATCCCGGTGCGTCTCCGCACGCGCCTGATAGCCGCTGACAAAACGTGCGGCGATGCCCTGGGCTCGACAGATTGCCATGAACAGCACGGCAAGATCACGACAGGCGCCCCGCCCCCGTGCCAGGGTGACCTGGGGTGTTTGTGGTTCGCCGTGCTCACGGATCTCACGCTCGAAGTCATTGTGCAGCGTGTCGTTCAGGGCGGCGAGAAACGCCATGGTATCGCGGCCCGTCCGCGCGGACAGCCCCGATGCCAGGCTCACGACCTGCGGTGCCGGCCGATCCGGATACCGATACGTGGCCAGCAGCGGCGCCTCACGCTCGCTGTAGGGCATCGGCAGTCGGGTCGCTGGCGTGTCCACCACGTAGTCGAAGGGGTTATCCTGCAGCGTATCCAGTGCGAACATGCTCACGATCCGCAATTCTGACGTCTCTCGCCGGTAAACCACAGGCGTGTGATCACGTTGCCTTCGACATCCAGGGCACTGGCGTGCAGCACCGGCCGCGGCGACACGTCCAATCGATGATGCAAGAGACGCTGGTAGCCGTTACAGCGTGGTGTCAGCCGCACTGTGTGGGGTCCCAGCGACACCGGGGCGCTGTAATGGTAGGCGGTACTGTGCTGAATTTCGAAATGCACGCAAGCAGATTTCCGTCAGGAACCGGTCATCGTCGACCGGCGCGCAGGCTGCCTCGCGGGCCGCGCAAAAGCGAGCTTGCAGAAAGCGTCTGTCTTCAGGTAATGCCTTTGCATGTGAGCTGACTCCCTAGCCCGGATTTCTCACCGGGATCCCGGATGCTGGCGCAGGGCTCGTGTGTCCGGACGCCGCGCTGGAGGGAAAGTGGTAGCCGTAGCTACCACTTGAGTGAAGCGCAAGTCCGGACGCGCGAGAACTAGCCAGGGCCGGGATAGGCATCTTTACGAAA
This sequence comes from uncultured Gammaproteobacteria bacterium, assembly GCA_963707015.1. Taxonomy (GTDB): domain Bacteria; phylum Pseudomonadota; class Gammaproteobacteria; order Thiohalobacterales; family Thiohalobacteraceae; genus CAVPOO01. Next base: position 195,230 of record CAVPOO010000015.1, on the reverse strand, counting down.
CACGCTGTGTTCTGGCGACTCAGCACTCTCTCAATCTCTTTAACAGAATATGCGGTTCTCCACCGCCGCCCGGTGAGAAATCCGGGCTAGGGCCTGCCTGGGTGACCCTGGTCCGCTGGAGACTGCCGGTCAGCAGGGACAAGGTCACGTTCAGTCCCTGCTCATGTCACTGGAAATGCCGCCAGCTGCCGGGAGATAGCAATTGCGGACGTAATCCATGACCATGCGGTCCGCGTTGAAACGCCAGCCCAGGGTGCGGATCGACCGTTTCATGCGTGCGATCCAGGCGCGCGGCAGGCCATCAGGATCGCGCTGATAGAACAGCGGTATCACCTCGTCACGCAAGACCCGGCACAGCGCTTCGGCGTCACGCTTATCCTGGAGGGGCTGATCGATGTGGCTTTCACCTTCGCTGATGGCGAAACCGTTGCGTCCGTCGTAGGCTTCGGCCCGCCAGCCGTCCAGTACGGACAGGTTGAGTCCGCCATTGAGCACCACCTTCTGGCCGCTGGTTCCCGAGGCTTCCAGGGGGCGGCGTGGATTGTTGAGCCAGAGATCGACGCCCTGCACCAGGTGGCGCGCGGTGTTCATGTCATAGTCCTCGACAAACACGGTCTTGCCTGCGAAGCGCGGATCGCGACTCAATCGGTCGATGTGCTGCAGAATGCCCTTGCCGAGACTGTCCTGGGGATGGGCCTTGCCGGCATACAGGATCTGCACCGGCGCCTGCGCGTTGTTGATCAGGCGATCCAGGAATTCAAGATCATCCGTAATCAGATGACTGCGTTTGTACTCGGCGAAGCGGCGGGCAAACCCGATGGTCAGGGTGTCCAGGTTCAGGGAACGGCGCAGATTCTCCAGGATCTCAGAAGGGGCGCCGCGACGCTCCTCCTGGACGGTGACCCGGCGACGCACGAAGTCCAGCAGCCGCGCCTTGAGTGCCTGGTGTGTCTCCCACAGTTCTCCGTCATCCAGCTTGTCGATACCGGCCCACACGGCCGGCTCGGCACTGTGAACCGCCCAGTCGGGACCAAAATGGCGTTCATACAGCATCCGCATCTGGGGCGCCAGCCAGGTCAGCACATGGACGCCGTTGGTGATGTGCCCGATGGGCGCCGGCCTGCCCGGCCACAGGTCAGACCACATATCCCGGGATACCCGACCGTGCAGTGCCGAGACGCCGTTGGCACGGCGTGACAGTTTGAGCGCCAGCACGGTCATGCAGAACGCTTCCTCATGGTTGGCCGGATCGACCCTGCCCACCCCATGAACTCATCATAGGGGACGGCCAGTGCATCGCGCAGGGGCCCGAGGTGCTCTTCGACCATGGTCGGCAGGAATCGGTCGTGCCCAGCCGGTACCGGCGTATGGGTAGTGAAGATGTTGCGCCGCGCCACTCTCAGCGCGGCCTCGCGAAAATCGATGCCTTCCAGCTGCGTACGCATGCGGGCGATTTCGAGGGCCGCGAAGGCACTGTGGCCTTCATTCATGTGCAGCACACCGGCCCTGATGCCGAGGGCGTTCAGGGCGCGCACGCCACCAACACCCAGCAACAGTTCCTGACGGATGCGGGTGCGGTCGTCCCCGCCATAAAGACGCGCCGTCAGATCGCGATCTTCCCGGCAGTTGTCCGGTACGTCGGAATCCAGCAGCAGCAGGGTACAGCGGCCGACCGCTGCCTTCCATACCCCGGGCGCTCAGCGTTCCGCTGCGCGTCTCAATCTGGACCATCAATGGTTGTCCGTCGATGCCTGCGGCCGGCTCCAGGGGCAGCCGCCAGACGTCCACATCAATGTAGTCTTCGTGCTGCCAGCCATCCTGGTCCAGCCACTGGTGAAAATAGCCCTGGTTGTAGAACAGTCCGATGCCGATCAGAGGAACACCCAGGTCTGATGCGCTCTTGATGTGATCGCCCGCGAGAATACCCAGCCCGCCGGAATACGTGGGGAGAGATTCGTGCAGGCCGAATTCGGCCGAAAAATAGGCCACCGGCCGGGCACCCAGCACGCCTGCGTGGGTATCTGCCCAGGTATCCTGGGCCGCCAGATATTCCTGCAAACGTCGGCAGGTATAATTGATCCCGCTGCGCAGCACGTGCCGGTCGATGCTTTCCTCCAGCTCCAGAAACGGAATTTCCGCGATCAGCGCCACCGGGTTATGGTCCAGTTCCCGCCAGCGCAATGGATTGAGGACGCGAAACAGGTTTTCTCCAGCCAGGTCCCAGGTCCACCACAGATTGCGGCTGAGGGCATACAGGCGTTCGAAGGCGGGTGCCACCAGCTGCTCGATGTTGCGCACCTCGCCGACAATGGGACCCACCGGCGCCGTCACCTCCACCAGGTGCTGGATCTGCTCCGGTGTGAAGGTACGCGGCTCCGTGGTCTGTACGACGAGGACGCCCTGGAGAAGCCCTCGATCCAGCAGCGGCAGGCCGAGAAAGGAATGGTAGGCATCTTCACCCGCCTCCGGAAAATGCTTGAAACGCGGGTGTTGTACTGCGTCCTCGACCACGATCGGTCGCAGTTCCTGTGCAACAAGTCCGGCAAGGCCCTCCTGCAGGCTCATTCGCACCTTGCGCACACTCTCGGGACGCAGGCCGTAGGTGGCTGCCAGGATCAGATGGGTGCGATCCGGCTCGAGCAGGTAGACAGAGCAGACGTTGGTCTGAAAGCCGGTGCGGATCAGTCGTACCACCGAGTTCAGGGTCTCGGTGGGGTCGCTCCGCCCGGCGACGAGCTGACGCAACTCTGCTACTGAGAGGACCGGTTCTTCCATCGGCTGTGTCATGTTCATCGACTGAGCGTGGCAAGGCCCCGTAGATCAGGGACACGGCAGCCCGACGCATCAACTATGCCTGGAGCCCCTGAAAGCCGGTCAGATAGCGACTCCCCGGCGCGCCGTGAAAACCGGTCGTGGATCAGGCGATGGAAACCTAACCAGTTGAATAATCTGGCAAAACCCTTTGTCAGTGTTTCCGCGGAAGTTCAGCCGTGCGCGACGTGACGCGCCGTCCATGGGCACTCTCCAGGGAATCGGGCCACGCAATCCGTAGCGCCGTGCGCACAAATCCGGTGCAAGGGCAGCCGTCGCCGCACCAGTGCGGAGAGGGCGTGAACCCATCGAATCAGGCACGGCGTGATTTCGCGGGCTGACTGACCCACAAGCCTAGTACGCTTTCAACTGGATAATGACGGATGCTGACAAATTGGACCGAGTGCCAGTATTCTTACATTTATGGCCACGGAAACACACGGAAAAAATTCGAATGGGTGTTGGTTCTTTCCGTGTTTTTCCGTGAATTCCGTGGCCATACTATCCGTCATCATCAGACTGAAAAAGCACTAACCTGCGTGCGGCGTGCTGTGCCGACGACCGCACCATCGATGCGCATCGAACGGCGCCGTGTGTGCAGGGTGTGGCAATGGCTGGCGATGTGTTGATGATCAGTCGCGCGCAGTGACTGATCGCACTGTACTTTACCCGAGGAAGTTTGCGCAGGACAGCCTGGACTGACCATGGCTGCAGCCAGTACTTCAACAAATTCTCTCCGCGCTATGGTATCTTATGCGACCGCAGGCATGAGCCCGGCCCAATCGCTTCCCGGGTGAGCTGGCTGCTCGACCGGCCTTACGCTGAAACGGACTTGAGAGAGATATGAGGGAGAAACAATGATGAAAATCCGAATGATGAGAATCCGCAGGCATGTTTGTTCTGCGCTTTTCCTTGCCGTCATTCTGGCCGGGTGTGCGACAGGACCGACACTCACACAAGATCAGATCCTGGGGCAGTACGAGCAGATTGCCAAGCTGGACAAAGGCCTCCGGGACGCCGCCGCGAAGGGCGTAGACAACCTTGCGCCGGATGGTTACCGCGCCGCGCAGGCGCAATACGAGGATGCCATCGGCGAAGCCACGGCCGACCGCGCGGGCACCGCGAACTCGGCCGCCAGCAAGGGGCTGCAGGCCCTTGCGAAGGCCAATGAGCATGCCGATCTCAGCCGGGACCTGCTGCGTGAAGTTCTGGAGGCGCGCGACAAGGCCTACCAGGCGGGGGCCGCGAGCATCTTCCCGGAACGCACCGCGGAGCTCGATGAAGAGTTGCGCAAGGTGGCGAGCCTTGTGGAGCGCGCCAGGCTGGAGGACGCCAAGGAACGCCGCCAGCGGCTGATCGCCGGGTACGAGAAACTGGAGCTGGCGGCACTGCAGGAGGGTACGGTCGAGGCTGCCCAGGCGGCAGTCGCCGAGGCCAAGAAGAACAACGCGGCCAAGTTTGCGCCCAAGACGTTCAAGCTCGCTGAGGAAGAGATGCGACTGGCGCTATCGGTGCTGGAGGCGGACCGCACCAAGACGGACAAGGCCAATGCGCATGCCAAGCGCGCCAAGTGGCTGGCTGAGCAGAGCATGGCGATTACGGAACTGATCAAGGATTTTGACCGCCGCGACTATACGCGCGAAGACACGGTGCTCTGGTACCAGAAACAGCTGAGCGAAATCAACGCGCCTCTGGGCGAGCAGCTGCCTTTCAACGAACCGAACCGTAATGTGGTCCTCGGTATGCAGCAGTCCATCCAGGGGCTGATGAAACAGCGCGATGATACGGCGGCGCAACGGTCTCAGTATGAACAGGAACTGTCTTTGACCGCCGAGCAGCGCGCTGCCGTAGAAAGGGTGCAGTCGCTGTTCACACCGGCCGAGGCCACTGTCTATCAACAGCGGAAGAATGTCCTGATATCTGCCCATGGTTTCCGTTTCCCGCCGGGCGGCAGCGAGATCGGCACGGAAAACTTCGCCCTGATGAACAAGATTCTTCAGGCCGTAAACACCTTCCCGGAGAGTCAGCTCGTAATATCGGGACATACCGACTCTACGGGCAGTGCGGCCGTCAACAAGAACCTCTCCCAGGCGCGTGCAGCCAATGTCGCCCGATTCCTGGTCGAGGTGGGCGGCATTTCGGCAAGCCGCATCGCGGTGACCGGCTACGGCGCGGAGCGACCGGTCGCCAGCAACGAAACCCCGCAGGGACGCGCGACTAACCGGCGTGTCGAGATTCTGATTAACAACGAGTAGACAGCCAGCACAGGGTTCCCCCCACGGTGTCTGTTGCCGGGGGGGATGGCGGGTGCGGACTGGTTCCGGCGCGCTGGCTTGGCGGCTCTACGCCTGTCATTGCCCCGTGGACATCATGTCGATCGCATTGTCGAACGTACTCATTTGATCGTGAACTGGCGCCTGAACGCACCCGGAAAGGAATCCGACGGACAGCGCAGGGGCTGATCGCGATGCGACTCCCATAGCATGCCGGGAAACGTCCGGGACATGACCATTGACCTGATCCGACACGGTGAGCCGGTTGGCGGACGCCGCTATCGGGGGCACGGGATCGATGATCCTCTGAGTGAAACAGGCTGGGCGCAGATGTGGGCGGCGATCGGAGAGGCCGCGCCCTGGGATCGCATCGTGAGCTCGCCTTTGCAGCGATGCCGGGCCTTTGCCGAGGCACTCGCCTCGCGCCATGGTATCCCGGTGACCCTTGAACCCCGCTTCAGCGAAGTGGGCTTTGGCTGCTGGGAAGGCCGGCATCCGGCAGAGATACAGGCCAATAATCGTGCCGAATACGAGGCTTTCTATGCCGATCCGGTTAACCGCAGACCGCCGGGCGCGGAACCCCTGGACAGTTTTATCACGCGGGTGGTTAGCGCCTATACAGCGGTATTGAGGAACCCTCACGGGCAGCACTGTCTCATCGTTGCCCATGCCGGCGTCATCCGCGCGATCATCGCCCATGTTCTGCATGCCAGCCCTCTGGGCCTGTATCGCATCAAGGTCGACAATGCGGGTGTTACGCGCATCCGGCATGGCAGGTACGGCGGCAACCTTGAATTTCACAACGCCGCTTTGCAGCGGCGCGCGGCCGAGCTGCCAAAAGTCCCGCGCTGAGACGCCGTGTGCCTGCGACCCCTGCCCTGCCGACGGCGATGTCGTGCGGGCAGTACCCCTTTTTGGCGTGAACCTGCCTCTGTCCGGCCGTGTTGACCGGCGGGAATGTCAACGGCGGCCGCGACGCCGCAGGGAGTGCACAGCTGTGGCCGGGTCTGCGCCACTCTCCCACCTGCCTCGGTACGAACCCCTAAGCCCGACAGATCCCTCGTCGGCGGCGCTCAAAGTGGTGGAATTTCGCAGGCATATTCGCGGGCGCGCAGCGCTGTGCTTGCCAAATCATAAGGATTATTTAGTATGCTGAGTGAAAACATAAGGAACAGGCGCATGAATCTGACACTCCGTCAGCTGAAGATCTTTGAAGCCGTTGCGCGGCATCTGAGTTACACGCGCGCCTCGGAAGAGCTGCATCTGACCCAGCCCGCCGTGTCGATGCAGATCAAGCAGCTTGAGCAGGCCGTTGGATTGCCGCTTTTTGAGCAGCTTGGCAAGCGGATCCATCTGACGGACGCCGGGCGGGAGATGGAGCGTTACAGCCGCGCAATCACGGCCCTCCTGCAGGAGGCCTCACACGTGTTCGACGAGTTGAAAGGTCTGAAACGGGGACGCCTGACTATCGCCGTCGCGAGCACGGCGAACTATTTTGTCCCCCAGCTGCTTGCGACATTCTGTCAGCGTTATCCGGAGGTTACCGTCAGCCTTAACGTGACTAACCGCAAACAGCTGCTGCAGGCGCTGATGGAGAATGAGGCCGATCTGGTCATCATGGGGCAGCCGCCGGGGAATCTGGATCTCGCGGCAGAGAGTTTCATGGAGAATCCCCTCGTGGTGATTGCGCCACCGAACCACGCGCTGGCAGGTGCCAGGGCGATTCCACTGCATCGATTGGAACAGGAGACGTTTCTGGTGCGTGAGCAGGGTTCGGGGACACGCCTGGCAATGGAACGCTGGTTCCGGGAAAACGGCGTCACCCTGCTGACGCCCATGGAGATGAGCAGTTCAGAGGCAATCAAGCAAGGCGTGGAGGCGGGTCTGGGGCTGGGGCTGCTGTCGCTTCATACCCTCGAGATGGAGCTGGCCCTGGGACGGCTGGTCATTCTGGATGTCGAGAGATTTCCCATCCTGCGCCACTGGTATATCGTGCACCGGGAGGGAAAACGGTTTTCTGCCGTGGCACAGGCTTTCAAGGAATTCATTCTCAATGAGGTTACACAGATCGTAGCCCTCCCGACGCTTGGCTCGGCTGCAGCGCAGCGGACGGGGAAGCAGTCGCCTGCGCATGGCTAAGCCGCGCAGCAGGCGATGTGACTCCTAGCCCGCATTTCTCACCGGGCGGCGATAGAGTCACATAATGCACTGAGGTAACGAACATAGTGCAGATCAGGGAAAAGACAGCGTGCAATCAGACCGTGCCTATCCCGGCCCTGGCTAGTTCTCGCGCGCCCGGACTTGCGCTTCACTCAAGTGGTAGCTACGGCTACCACTTTATCGCGCCCAGGGCTCGGCTGTGCCAAGCCCGCTACGCAGGCGAAAGGTCCACTGGACCTTCCGCTTTCCTGGCTCCGCCCAGCGCGGCATCCGGACACACGAGCCCTGCGCCAGCATCCGGGATCCCGGTGAGAAATGCGGGCTAGGGCGACGGCGGCAGCGTCATGTTTCGTACCATTTCTTCCTGGTCCTTGCGGAAGCGCTGCAGTTTTTCCGCCATTGCGGCATCGGTGACGGCGATGATGCTGACGGCATACAACGCCGCATTGGCGGCACCTGCCTCGCCAATCGCAAACGTCGCGACCGGTATGCCTTTCGGCATCTGCACCGTCGAGAGCAATGAATCCATACCTTTGAGGTATTTCGAGGGGATCGGCACGCCAAGGACCGGCAGTGTGGTCTTGGCGGCCAGCACACCGGCCAGGTGAGCGGCGCCGCCGGCGCCGGCAATCCCACAGACGAAGCCGCGAGAGCGCAGGGATTCCGCGTATTCGACCAGCATATCCGTGGCGCGATGGGCCGAAATCACCTTGGCTTCGTAGGGCACGCCGAATTTCTCCAGCATGTCCACGGCCGGCTTCATGATCTCCCAGTCACTGCTGCTGCCCATGATGACGGCGACAAGGGGTGTACTCATAAGATTCTGTCGTTCTGATTAATGGGAACCCAATTCTATCATTTCGGCGGCATGTTGGGGCAAGCCCCTGCGGCGGCTCGGGCGAGCCATTTCCCAGGATTTCCAGTCCAGGCTCGATGGCGGGTACAATCTGCGCTTCATGCGAAACCCGATCAGGAGCACACCGACGTGAAGGAGACACTGTACGAGACGAAGCTGCGCAGTCTGCCGCTGTGGCAGAGGGGCAAGGTCCGCGATGTCTATCGTGTGGGAGATGAGCATCTGCTGATCGTGACGACGGACCGCTTGTCCGCCTTCGACGTGGTCCTGCCCGACCCTATCCCCGGCAAGGGCGCGGTGCTTACCGCAGTTTCCAACTTCTGGTTTGAGCGGACACGCGATGTGGTGCCGAATCATATCGCTGCGTTGACGCTCGACGAGGTGTTGGCCGATGCCGGCGAACGGGAAGAGGTGGCAGGACGTGCGATTGTGGTGAGACGGCTGAAGGCGCTGCCGGTCGAGGCGATCGTGCGGGGTTACCTGATCGGGTCGGGCTGGAAGGAATATCAGCGCTCCGGTTCGGTCTGTGGTATCAGCCTGGCCGGGGGTCTGCGTATGGCAGACCGCTTACCGGAACCGATCTTTACGCCCTCAACCAAGGCGGAGGTGGGTGAGCACGACGAGAACATTGATTTCGCGCGAACGCGGGAGCTGATTGGCGATGACTATGCCGAACAGATACGGGATATCAGCCTGCGGATCTACCAGGACAGTGCCGAATATGCACTCGAGCGGGGGATCATCATTGCTGACACCAAGTTTGAGTTCGGGCTGGACGACGACGGTACCCTGGTCCTGATCGACGAAATACTGACGCCGGATTCCTCGCGCTTCTGGCCGGCCGACAGCTATCGGCCGGGTGAGAGTCCCCCGAGCTTCGACAAACAATACGTACGTGACTACCTCGAGACGCTCGACTGGAACAAGACTCCGCCCGGTCCGCATCTCCCCCCTGAGGTTATCCGGCGCACCGCAGAGAAGTACCGGGAAGCCCAGAAGCGCCTGACCGGGGACTGATACTTACCGTCCGGGCCTAGGAGCCTGTCGGACTCAGGCTGATTCTACTGCGGCGGTGGGAGAGCGGCCCAAAGCCTCCCGTTTTCTCGTTGCGTAGGGCCCACTATGCGCCTCGAAACCGTGATGCTTTGTGCTCACTCTCCCACCCGCCTCGTCACGAACCCCTAAGTCCGACAGGCTCCTAGGGCTGGGCAATGCTCCGGTAGCGGCAGGGGGGTGAGGTCAGCTACTTACGCGTACGTCAGCAGCAGGGTGGTCTCGTAGGCGATCAACGTGCCATAGGCGACCAGAATCAGGCCCAACACCCGGTTCATCGAAAAGACCTTGAACAGGCGGAATCGGCTGAGGGCGATCAGCCAGACCAGGCCGGCACCGGTGACGAGGGTTTTCACCAGGATGAACAGTCCGACATCGGTCTCGATCAGAGGTCGCATCAGCGGATTCCATTCCGTCGCGCCCCTCGGCAGCAGCGTCAGGGTGAATACCGCATCGAGTAGCGAGAGCGTTAGGATAAGAAGCGGCAGGTACAGCAGGTGCGCGTCGTACCGGTCAAGGTGCGCCTCGCCGATATCCGCTTCGCGCCGAATACCGTGCCGCCGGCCGGGGAATATCCCGTAGAGAACGGTCTTGGCAGAAAACCTCCGCCGGTCGTGTGACAGGCGTTGCTCGAGCACTTCCCCGGAATATGCGGGCGCAGTCGTTAAGGCCATTAGCGGTGCTCCTTATGTTTCTTTTCTTGCCTGGAGATTATCATTCCACCAGAAGCCTGTTGCAGAGTAAAGCTTGGCTGCAGTCGGGCCACCAGTCTTCATTCCAGCGGGGCCAAAAAACCCATACAATTCAGCACTGTGGCGGAACTCGATTGCGCCGGCTCATGCGCCATCAGCCCGATCACGGGTGAGCTCTCAGCAACTATGGCGAGTGCATTTCAGGCAGCCCGGCCGCCGGTTTCTGCGCGCGGAAAGAATACGTCTTGCGGGGTACGCAAAGCGAACACGGGTCCCTGTGTTACACTTGCGCGCCCTTCCGGCACGATACTCTGCGGGCAAATCGTTGCCCTTGCGGTGCCGGGACGGTGTGGTATCGCGAATGGAGCAGGCACTCAGACTACGCGGTTTAACGAAGACCTACCCAAACGGCCTCACCGCGCTGCGAGGTATAGATCTGGACGTCGCGGAAGGCGACTTCTTCGCATTGCTGGGCCCGAACGGTGCCGGCAAGTCGACCGCAATCGGCATAATCTGTTCGCTGGTCAACAAGACCGCCGGCAGCGTCAGTGTATTTGGACACGATATTCACCGCGAGCCTGCCGCCGCCAAGCGATGTATCGGTCTGGTTCCCCAGGAATTCAATTTCAATGTCTTCGAGCCGGTCGTAGAGATTCTGGTCAACCAGGCCGGCTACTATGGTATTCATCGCGATGAGGCGCATGCCCGGGCGGAGGTGATACTTCGGCAACTCGGCCTGTGGGAAAAGCGTCGGGTGATACCACGTAACCTGTCCGGCGGCATGAAGCGTCGGCTGATGATCGCGCGCTCGCTGGTGCACCAGCCCCGTCTACTGATCCTGGACGAGCCGACCGCCGGCGTGGATATCGAGATCCGGCATACCATGTGGGAGTTTCTCCGCAAACTCAATGTCGACGGCACCACCATCATTCTGACCACCCATTACCTTGAAGAGGCCGAGAGCCTGTGTCGCAGGATCGCCATCATCAATGAAGGCGCGCTGATCGAAAACACCAGTATGAAGGAGTTGTTGAAGCAGCTGCACATGGAAACCTTCGTCCTCGATATCAAGGAGGCTGTTGGGGATCTCACGGCTGTGGCGGGATGTGCCGCAATCCGCAAGATCGATGATCTGACGCTCGAGGCAGATGTGTATCGGGAGGACAGCCTGAATGCGCTGTTTGCAGGTTTGGGGCGCCTGGGTATCGAAGTCTTGACCCTGCGCAACAAGTCCAACCGCCTGGAGCAGCTCTTCATGGGTCTGGTGAGTCAAAAAAACGGCGAGGCCTCCCGGCAATGACCCCGTCGGAAAACCTGATTGCTTTCAGGACGATCCTCATCAAGGAGACCTTGCGTTTTTCGCGCATCTGGATCCAGACCATTCTGCCGCCGGCCATCACCACGGCACTGTATTTCGTCATTTTCGGCAATCTGATCGGGTCCCAGATTGGCCCGGTCGGCGGCAAACCCTATATGGAATACCTGGTGCCGGGGCTGATCATGATGGCGGTGATCACCAACTCCTATGCCAACGTCGTGTCATCCTTCTTCAGCTCCAAATTCCAGCACAGCATTGAAGAGATGCTGGTATCACCCATACCGAACTCTCTGATTATCTGGGGATTCGTGGCAGGTGGCGTGGCGCGCGGCATGTCAGTGGGGCTGGCGGTAAGCCTGGTGTCGATGTTTTTCAGCAACATCCAGGTCAGTCACGGCCTGGTTGCGGTGAGCATGCTGGTTCTTACCTCGGTGTTGTTTTCACTGGCGGGTTTGATCAATGGCATCTTTGCAAAGAGTTTCGATGATATTTCAATTGTTCCAACCTTTGTTCTGACGCCCCTGACCTATCTTGGGGGTATCTTCTATTCCATTGACATGCTGCCGGAGTTCTGGCGTCAGGTGTCGCTGGCCAATCCGATACTTTATATGATCAATGCGTTCCGCTTCGGCATGCTCGGCGTATCCGATATCAATCTGTACCTGTCTTACGTGATTGTCGCCCTAGCCATTGCAGGACTGTTTGCGACCGGGCTGTTTCTGCTACACCGAGGGTACGGGGTACGCACCTGATCTCAGGCGCCGCAGGCGCCGGGACATTCGGCGGCTGCCGGGGGAAGCCCGGTCAATGAACCGGTGAGCTGGCTGACATGCGCCAGCTTGTGTCTGCGCAGATAGTCGCTAATGCCTGTGTTGATTTTCCGGCATACCAGCGGGTCGTAGAACAGTGCGGTACCGATGCCGACTGCGCTGGCACCAGCGATCAGGAACTCCAGCGCATCGCGCGCCGAAACAATACCGCCCTGGCCGATAATCGGAATCTTGTGAGGCCGGCAGATCTGTGCCACCTGGTACACCTTGAGCAGGGCAACCGGTTTGATGGCCGGACCGGACAGCCCGCCCTGGACGTTGCCAATAACGGGTCGGCGGCTTTCGACATCAATCGCCATGCCCATGAGGGTGTTGATCACGGCAAAGGCATCCGTGCCGGCATCGATGCAGCGGCGTGCGTTTTCCGCGATATCCGTCTGGTTGGGCGAGAGTTTGGTGATCAGCGGTTTGTCAGTGACGCCGCGGCAGGCCTCCACGACGCGCGCCGACATGTCCGGATCGTTGCCGAAGGCGACGCCGCCTTCCTTGACGTTGGGGCAGGAAATATTGATCTCGATGGCATCGATCGGTGAATCAGCGAAGCGCTGCGTGACCGCGACGTATTCTTCGACAGTCGATCCGGATACGTTGGCAATGAAGCGGGTTTCCCCGAAATCGAGTTGTGGCAGAATGTCGGTGACGACTTTTTCCACGCCCGGATTCTGCAACCCGATCGCATTCAGCATGCCCGCCGGCGTTTCGCATACGCGGTGCGGGGGGTTGCCCAGGCGCGGCTGTTGCGTCGTACCCTTGAGACAGACGGCGCCCACCTCGGCATGCGAGAAGCCGGCTACGCGTGTATATTCCTCGCCAAAGCCGACACAGCCGGACAGCAGCACCAGTGGCGTGTTGAAACGCAAACCGCAGAAATCGAGTGCCAGCCCGTCGTGGGTGCTGGTGGAAGGCTGCTTGTTCATGCGCTGAATGTCATCAGGAGCAGGGTGATATCAAGGCAGGATCTTAGCGTAAATGCGCAGTGACTGCAGTGCCAGACGCGCGACATATTACGCAGTGCCAGTCCAGGAATCGGATACGACCCGGTGTTTCATATCGTTCTCCATCAGCCAGAGATCCCGCCGAACACGGGCAATGTGATCCGCCTGTGTGCGAATACCGGCTGCCAGCTGCACCTGATTCATCCACTCGGATTTGAGCTGGATGATCGCCGCTTGCGGCGGGCCGGTCTGGATTATCACGAATGGGCGTCCCTGAGAGAGCATCCCGATCTCGAGTCATTTCTGACAGCCGTCGCGCCGCAGCGGGTGTTTGCGCTATCGACCCGCGGCACGCGATTCTATGCGGAGGTTCTCTACGCGGCCGGTGACGCGTTTCTGTTTGGCTCCGAAACGCGGGGTTTGTCCCCGAGCATCCTGACTAGCCTGAACAAAGACCATGTGCTGCGCATCCCCATGTTGCCGGGTAACCGCAGCCTGAACCTCTCGAATGCCGTCGCGGTCGTGGTGTATGAAGGATGGCGACAACTGGCGTTTGCCAACGCGGCTGTCTGATAGAGCCAGCCGCGCTACAGCGCTTCTGCCTTCTGGTCCCTTGCCAGCAGCGCATGGACGGCATCGCGCGGTGACTGGTCACGGTAAATCACCCGATACACCTGTTCGGTGATCGGCATCTCGATTCCGTGTTGCCGGCTCAGGTTGAATATCTCGCCGGCTGTGTCGATGCCCTCGATGACCTGGCTGATTTCGGTTTCGGCCTGTTCGCGCGTCCTGCCGCCACCGAGGGCAAGTCCGAAGCGGCGGTTGCGCGACTGGTTATCCGTGCAGGTCAGCACCAGGTCGCCAACGCCGGCCAGACCGTCAAAGGTTTCGCGCTGCGCACCCACGGCGGTGCCCAGGCGTATCATCTCGGCGAGGCCGCGGGTGATCAGGGCCGCGCGCGCATTGCATCCAAAACCCAGGCCGTCGGAGATACCGGCGGCAATGGCCAAGACATTCTTGGTGGATCCGCCCAGTTCCAGGCCGATCACATCGGTGCTGGTATAGGCGCGAAAGGTTTCGCCATGCAGGTAGCCCGCAAAGCGCCGCGCGGTCTCCGGATTTCCCGCAGCGACAGTCGCCGCCGTCGGCAGTCCTGCGGCGACTTCCCGGGCAAAGGTCGGGCCCGACAGGACCGCGGTTTCCGTCGCTGGCGCGAGGACTTCCCGGGCAACCTGGTGGAGGAGCTTGCCGCTGCCGGTCTCAAGTCCCTTGGTTGCCCAGCAGATCGCCATGGGTGGAGACAGAAATTCCCGGGCTGCCGCCAACACCTGACGAAAGGCATGGCTGGGGACCGCGAGTACGACATCCTGGACGCCTTCCATTGCGGCGTCCATCTCGGCAACCGGCCGCAGCCCCTCCGGGAAAGCGGCATCGGGTAAATAACGCAGGTTGCAGCGCTGCTTCTGGAGTTCCGCGATGAACTGGGGCTCGTGACCCCACAGGCGCACCTCGAACCCGTTACGGGCGAGCAGGATGGCCAGGGCTGTACCCCAGGAGCCGGCACCAAGGACAGCAAGCGGAATTTTTGCCATGCCTGTCAACGCTGAACCGAATGTTCGCGATAAAAGTCTGATGTTCAGGCCGAATCAGTGTGCGGTGCTGCCCGCATCCTCGGCCGGAACGTGCAATCGTTGCCTCTGCTGCATGTAGATGGCGTCGAAATTGACGGGCTTGAGATAGAGCTTAGGAAACCCTGCCTTGCCAACCAGGCTCGCGATTGCCTCACGTGTGAACGGAAACAGGGTTCCCGGGCAGAAGCTGCCGAGCAAATGTCCCATCTCATCGTCATTGAAGCCCTGTGTAATGAACAGGCCCGCCTGCTGAACCTCGACCAGATAGGCGGTGGATTCACCCAGTTTTGCCGTGACCGTCACGGACAGCACGACCTCGTGAAGGCCGTCGGAAACCTTGGTGGAGTTGGACTCCAGCTGTATGCCGATCTCGGGTTTCCATTCCTGGCTGAAGATACCGGGGCTGTTGGGTGTCTCGAGCGAGGCATCCTTCACGTAGATCTTATGGATATCAAACCGCCTCTCGGGTGAGCCGGTAGTGTCATTTTCTGCCATCGTTCGCTCCTTAATGGTGGGTGCGGCACCCTGTGTTATTCATCAGTCCCGCCATTTGCCTCCGGTCGGAGAAGCACATCCAGAGTTCCGCGGCGCTCCAGGGCGTACATGTCATCAAAGCCACCAATATGGGTATCCCCGACAAAGATCTGCGGTACGGATGTACGCCCGCTCCTTTGTTCCATTTCCACGCGCAACTGTGATTCGAGGTCTATGCGAAACTCGCGATAGGAGACGCCCTTGCTGTCCAACAGTATGCGCGCACGGATACAGTACGGACAAAAGGCTGTGCTGTACATGACGATCTCTGGCATTGATGAGCTATTTGTGTCTGCGGACCGGCAAACCGGCACTCTCCCAGGCATTGATACCTCCTGTCAGGTTGTGCACATTCTGGAAGCCCTGGGCCTTCAGCACGGCTGCGGCCCGGTTGGAACGCTGTCCGTTCCGACAGTAGGCGATAATGGGTCTGGCACGCAGTTTTTCCAGCTCGGCCACGCGGTCCTTCAACACTTCGAGCGGTACGTGCCGTGCATTGACGAGATGGCCGGTGGCAAACTCGGTATCATTCCGCACGTCAAGAAAGACTGCGTCTTCGTGATTGAGCATCTGGGTGGCCTGTGTCGGTCCAAGTTGCCCGACCCCGTAAACCTTGCGGCGGACTTCGCTGGCAATCAGCAGACCGAGGATGGTGATGAAAGCAAGCGAGAGAATCCAGTGGTTGACGATGAATTCGCTGAGTTGTTGCACATTCATGGGAGTATGAAACGCACGTTACGGGTTGCGGGGCCAGGGCGTGTCGTTGAACCGGCATGTTACCCGCGCACGAGAACCCGGTCTATACGGGCCGGGCGAGACAGCCGGGCCCGTCTGCGCAGAAGACTAGCTATGCGAACAGAATACGTCGCGCATCATACAGATGAGACGCAAGGTGCGGGAATCGCCGACGCGGTAATAGACCCGGTTGGCATCCTTGCGCGAGGCAAGTATGCCTTTATCCCGCAGGATTGCCAGATGCTGTGAGATATTGCTTTGGGAGGTCCCGACTGTTTCAACGATATCCTGCACGCTGACTTCCCGGTCACCCAGCGTGCAGAGGATCTTGAGCCGGAGCGGATGCGACATTGCCTTCAGTGCGCGGGATGCACGGTCAATATCCTCATCCCGGGAAATCAGAGGGCCTGGGCTCACGTCTGCATTCGCGAAGTCGGCTTCGGGCGCAGCACAAAGAAATCGTGTATCGTTGCCGGCAATCAACATCGTGGCTACCACCTATCAATCTGCTTTATAATTAGAACATTATACAATAATAATTCACCACTTTAGAAGTTTGCCAGGTAATATTTGTGCGGGGGCTCGCGCCACTTCAGGCCGCACTATACACTAGTGATGGCATGGGTATGCGTGTAGATACCACGTCTAACCGGGGAATATCCCAGGTTATTCCCGCTGTAATGCGTTCTATGCCGCTCACAGTTGCGAGCGCCTGCCGGGCACAAAAGGTACGGCATCCTGTTGGTGGGCGCGGCAGAATCAAGCTAGACTAATTCTAAACTGATAACGGGAAAACGGAACGGGTCGTCATATGTCCGCCACGCCAAAGCCCCTGGTCCTGATCATCCTGGACGGTTGGGGATACCGCGAAAATGCCGAGTACAATGCCATCGCGGCCGCACGTAAACCGATCTGGGAACGGCTCTGGGCGTCGTGTCCTCACACGCTGATTCGTACCTCCGGCGCTGCGGTTGGCCTGCCGGCCGACCAGATGGGTAATTCCGAGGTCGGGCATCTCAACCTGGGTGCCGGGCGTGTCGTGTATCAGGAAATTACCCGCGTCAGCCGGGCGATCAAGACCGGTTCCTTCTTCACCAACCGGACGCTGACCGATGCCGTCGATCTGGCGATCGATACGGGTAGTTCCCTGCATATCCTTGGATTGCTTTCACCCGGTGGTGTTCACAGCCATGAGCAGCATATTCACGCCATGGTACAGCTCGCCGTGGAACGCGGTGCGCCTGCAGTCTATCTGCACGCATTCCTGGACGGAAGGGATACGCCACCGCGCAGTGCCGCCGATTCGATCACCAACATGGAAGCCAAATTTCACGAGCTGGGTGGCGGCCGATTCGCTTCCATGATCGGGCGTTACTACGCCATGGACCGCGACCATCGCTGGCCACGCATTCGCGCAGCCTATGAGCTTATTACACGGGGTAAGGCGGAGTTCGAGGCCCCTGACGCTGTGACCGGGCTTGAGCGCGCCTATGCGCGGGGTGAAAGCGATGAATTTGTTCAGGCGACGAGAATTGTTCCGCAAGGAACCGCACCGGTAAGCATACAGGATGGAGACGTCATTATCTTCATGAATTACCGATCTGATCGTGCGCGCCAGATCACACGGCCCTTCATTGAGCCGGATTTCAACTGTTTTGAACGCCGGCTGATGCCGCGGCTGGGACGCTTCGTCAGCTTGACCGAGTACAATTCCGAGTTCGACGTTCCTGTCGCGTTCCCGCCCGAGCGGTTGCAGAATGTTTTCGGCGAATACATTTCGAAGCTGGGTCTGCGCCAGTTGCGGCTGGCAGAGACAGAGAAATACGCCCACGTTACCTTTTTCTTCAATGGCGGCGTGGAGGAGCCCTATGAGGGCGAGGACCGGATACTCGTGCCCTCGCCCCTGGTTGCGACCTACGATCTGCAACCCGAAATGAGTGCCCGCGAAGTGACCAGACAGCTGGTGGCGGCGATCGAAAGCAGCAAGTACGATGTGATCGTCTGCAACTTCGCGAATCCGGACATGGTCGGTCATACCGGCGATTTTGACGCAACGGTCGAGGCAATTGAGACCATCGACAGCTGTCTGGAGGGCATTGTCGCGGCAGTGAAGCGCATCGGCGGCGAGATGCTCATTACGGCGGATCACGGTAATGCCGAGAAAATGCGTTCTGTCCGTAGCGGACAGGCCCACACCGCACATACGACCAGCCTGGTGCCTCTGTTGTATGTGGGCAGACCGGCGACCATCGCCGAGGGGGGTGCCCTGTCTGACATCGCACCGACCATGTTGCACCTGATGGGCCTGCCGCAGCCAGATGAGATGAGCGGTACCTACCTGATTGATCCCCAGCCTGTGGATAGCGTCCCCTTAACGCAACCAGGCCCGGTGGTAAAGACCGGTAACGCCTGAACCACGGTGACTGTGATTTGGTACTGGCTGCGGAGGGTCGTGCCGGCAATTTTGGCGCTGGCTTGTGCCGGACTGGTTTTCCCTGTTGCGGCCGAAGATGCCGACAAACTGCAGCAGGAGCTGACGCAAGTCCGTTCCCGTATCGAAGCTCTGCAGAAAAAGTTGGCGGATGACCGTGCGCGTGAATCCTCTCTCGCCGAGCATCTGCAAAAGGTTGAAAAACAGATTGGCAAGGTGAACAGCGCCTTGCGTGATACCGATACCCGGGTACAGCAGACCGAAAAGACGCTGCAGGATTTGCGCACCAGACAAGCGCAACAGAACCGGGAGCTGGCGCTGCTCGGGGAACAGATGTCACAGCAGATTCGAGCTGCCTATGCGCTGGGGCGCCAGGAACGGCTGAAGATGTGGCTCAGTCAGGAGGACCCGGCGGCGGTCGGGCGGGTACTGGTCTACCATCAGTATCTGACCCGGGCCCGCGCGGCTCGCATTGATGCCGTGACCGAGCAGCTGACACGCCTGGCGGAAACCGAAGCGGATATCGCCGAAGAAACCCGCCAGCTTGGCGCCTTACGGAGCCGCCGCGCTGCTGAACTCGCAGCACTGCGTGAACGGCTCGCGGAACGCCGGCGTGTACTGGACCGTTTGCGGACGGATATCCGCGGACAGGACAGTGAGCTGGCCGATTATAAGAAGAACGAGCGGCGCCTCGAACAGCTGGTCAGGGAGCTGCAGGCGGCCCTCGACGACATCCCCCGCAGCGGTGTTCCGCATACCGCGTTTGACAAGTTGAGAAACAAATTGCCCTGGCCGGTAAAGGGCAGACTGACCGCCCGCTATGGCGAGCGCAGGTCCGTCGGTAATCTCACCTGGCGTGGGGTTTTCATTGAGACCGCGGGTGGAACGGATGTGCGCGCCGTGTCGCACGGTCGGGTGGCCTTCGCCGACTGGTTGCGGGGGTTCGGGTTATTGCTGATTATTGACCACGGTGATGGCTACATGAGCCTCTACGGTCATAACCAGGCACTGTACAAGGCTGTCGGTGAGTGGGTGGAGACCGGGGACGTGGTTGCGGCCGCCGGTGACAGCGGGGGCATGGATCGCACCGGGCTTTACTTCGAGCTGCGCCACCGGGGACAGACCGTGAATCCGCTCAAGTGGTGTGCCGGGACGCCGAAAGCCTGAAACGTTGTGTGATTTCTCTCCTGCCGGGGCTGTGTTATCGTTTACTGTCGGGCGCGAGGGCGAACACCAGCTCCAGGTATCTGATTTAAAGGTTAGGTGCCATCCTGCGTCGCTTCGGTCGCGGACTGGACGCGAAATCTTGAGGGGCCGTAGCCCTGGAAAATGATGGAACTTCAATGAGAGTGAAGACGCAAAGTATCATACTGGTCCTGATCGGACTGATCCTGGGCCTGACCCTGAGCCTTGGCCAGGGTGTATTCGCCGACAAGCAACAGACCCAGGTTAAATTGCCGCTTGAGGAATTGCACAGCTTCAGCGATGTGTTCGCGCGAATCAAGAACGATTATGTCGAGCCCGTGGACGACAAAGATCTCCTGGAAAGCGCCATCCGAGGCATGCTGGCCGGTCTCGATCCGCACTCGGCGTATCTGGACCAGGAGGAGTTCAAGGAGTTGCAGGTTGGGACTTCGGGCGAATTCGGGGGGCTTGGTATCGAGGTCGGCATGGAAGACGGCTTCGTCAAGGTGATTGCACCCATCGACGATACCCCCGCGCAGCGCGCCGGTGTCGAGGCGGGCGATCTGGTCATTCGGCTCGACGATACGCCGGTAAAAGGACTCACCCTCAGTGACGCCGTCAAGATCATGCGCGGCAAACCGGGTACCGATATCACCCTGACGATTGTGCGCGAGGGTGAGGAGAAGCCGCTCAAGATCACCATCACGCGCGCTGTTATCAAGGTGAAGAGTGTCAAGAGCCGCATGCTGGAAGACGGTTTCGGTTATGTGCGGGTGTCGCAGTTCCAGTCGAATACGGCCGAAAATATGGTTACCGCCATCGAGAAGCTCGAAAAGGAAGACGGGCCACTCAAAGGGATGGTTCTGGATCTGCGTAACAACCCGGGTGGCGTGCTGAACGGCGCGGTTGCCGTATCAGATGCCTTCCTCGAAAAAGGCCTGATCGTCTACACCGAGGGTCGTGTCGCGGATTCGCGGCTTCGCTTTAATGCAACTCCCGATGATGTGTTACATGGCGTGCCCCTGGTCGTGCTGGTCAACCAGGGTTCGGCTTCGGCGTCCGAAATTGTTGCCGGGGCCCTTCAGGATCACCGCCGCGCCATCATTGTTGGCAGTCAGACATTCGGTAAGGGCTCGGTTCAGACGATTGTGCCCCTGGACAACAAGACTGCCGTCAAGCTGACGACCGCGCGCTACTACACACCGTCCGGCCGCTCCATTCAGGCCGCGGGAATCGTACCGGACATCACCCTCGATAATGTGCGTGTCGCTTCAGTCGAATCGACCTTTGAACCGATCAAGGAGTCCCATCTCTCGGGGCATCTGGAGAATGGAAACGGCAAACCGAGCAAGGAGGATCGGAAGAAGAAGGCTGACAAGACGGGCAAGGGTGAAAAGGGTGATAAGGAAGGTGACGAGGAGTCGCTGGCACGTTCCGATTACCAGTTATACGAGGCGCTCAATCTGCTGAAGGGGCTTGCCCTTCAGCAGGAGCACATGCAGTGATTACCGGGATCCGCGGCCGCAAGGCGCGGGTCCCGACTTCTCAGGGCGCCAGGGCCCGCGCTACCCTGCTGCGCCTGTTGTTGCGATGGGCGGCCTGCTGTGCACTGGGGGCGGCCACGGTCGCGGCCGCCTCCCCCGACGACGATACGACCGGTCCGCGGCCCAGAATCGCGATCGTCATTGATGACCTGGGCCCCAGCTTCGACAGCGGGCGCCGGGTAATCGAGCTGCCGGGGCCGGTCGCCTGCGCCTTTCTACCCTACGGTCGGCACACGGCTTCACTCGCGCATCTGGCTCACACGCGGCACAAGGAGGTCATGCTCCATCTTCCCATGCAGGCGGTCGAGCGTGCCAATCTGGACCCGGGTGGCCTTAGCCTGGACATGACCCAACAGCAGGTTGTGCAGACCATTCTGGAGGATCTGAATCGCGTCCCCCACGTGTCGGGCCTAAACAACCACATGGGCAGTCTGCTCACGCGTCATCCTGGCCACATGTCCTGGCTGATGGAGGTGTTGCAGGGCCGTCGGGACCTGTTTTTTGTCGACAGCCGGACCACGCGACAAACGGTTGCACAGCGGCTCGCCGACGAGAAAGGCGTACCCGCTGTGTCCCGCGATGTGTTTCTGGACTATCAGCCTGGCGAGGCGTCGATTCAGGCGCAGTTTCTGCGTCTGCTTCAGCTTGCCCGCAAGAACGGGTCGGCGCTCGCGATCGGTCATCCGTACCCCTCAACACTCGAGGTATTGACGCGTGAGCTCAGCACGCTGGAAGATCATGGCGTGAAACTGGTATCGGTCAGTCGACTGGTACAGCACCAGCAGGAAAGGAAGTCACGATGGCAAGTGTCCTTGTCCCCCTAGCCGCGGGGTGTGAAGAACTGGAAGCGGTAACCATCATAGACCTGTTGCGGCGCGCAGGTATCGAGGTCGTGAGCGCGGGTCTCGAAGACGGCCCGGTCCGGTGCTCGCGGGGTACGCGGTTGATACCGGACGTGGCACTGGCCGAGGTCGTGGACCGGGAATTTGACATGATTGTGCTGCCTGGCGGCCTGCCCGGCGCCGATCATCTGCGGGAAGACCCCCGCATACGCGGTTTGCTCACCCGAATGTCCGAATCGGATCGCTACGTGGCCGCCATCTGTGCCGCTCCCCGCGTGCTGGCAGACACCGGCTTGCTGGACAACCGACAGGCGACCAGTTTTCCCGGTGTTCTCGACGGACTGGATGTTCCGGGGCTTGCCTACCGCGAGGATGCGGTGGTGACCGACGGTAAGATTATTACTTCGCGCGGACCCGGCACGGCGATGGATTTTGCGTTGACCCTGATCGAGTCTCTGCTCGGTAAGGCAAAACGTGACGAAGTTGAAGGGCCTCTCCAGCGGCCTGCCCGATGAGCACTGCCTAGTCTGGAATGCGCACAGAATGGTCCCTTGGCTGGTCAAGAAAGTCGCTGAAACTGAAGAAAAACCCCTGAGCTATAGCGGCGATCCCGGTGCAGGCCTGTGGACGCTCAAAGGGCCGGCACCGCAAGCCCGCACCGGAAACAGCGCCGCTGCGCGCCCTGTGTTTCCAGATCTTCATCTCAGATCGCCCAGGACTGTCTGATGCGCATCATCGAAGTCGTGGCCGACGCGGGCCATACGGACACACTCTCGGGTATTGCCGAACAGTATGGCGCAATCGATGCGTGGTGGAGTTCTGCGGCCGAGGACGGCCGTCGGACACTGCGCATGCTGGTTGCGGCGGACCGCAGTCAGCCCATTGTGGATGCGCTGCAGAGCGTGCTCGGGAGCAGCGAAAATGCCCGCATCCTGATCATGCCCGTGGATGCGACGCTGCCACGTCCCGAAGAAGAGCGGGAGTCCGGTCGCAAGACCTCATCGCGATCAACGACCCGAGAGGAACTCTACGACCAGATCGAAAAGGGTGCGCGGCTCGACATCAACTATCTGCTGCTGGTATTCCTGTCCACGATCGTTGCCGCGATCGGTCTCATTGAAGACAACGTGGCGGTCGTCGTGGGCGCCATGGTCATCGCCCCGCTCCTGGGACCGAACATCGCACTTGCCTTTGCGACCTCGCTGGGTGACGGTGCCTTGTTCTGGCGGTCCCTCAAGACCAATGTTTCGGGTCTGGCGCTGGCGCTGCTGATTGCGCTGGTCATCGGTCTGATATGGCCCGTGAATCTCGACAACCAAGAGTTGATGGCCCGCACTGACGTGGGAATGGACAATGTCGCGCTGGCACTCGCATCGGGTGCTGCGGCTGTGCTGTCACTGGCAACCGGGCTTTCCTCTGCGCTGGTGGGTGTCATGGTTGCCGTCGCCCTGCTCCCGCCAACCGCGACACTCGGCATGATGCTGGGCAGCGGTCAGACAAACCATGCCATCGGCGCGGCGTTGCTGCTGGCAGTCAATATTGTCTGCGTGATTCTCGCTGCCAAGATAGTCTTTCTCGTGAAAGGCGTGAAACCGCGTACCTGGCTGGAAAAGCGCAAGGCGCGGCAGTCGCAGACGGTATATATCGTCGTCTGGGTGGTCATGCTCGGGATGCTGGTCGGGGCAATCTATCTGCGTCGCCGCCTGCTCGGCTAGTCGGCCGATCTTGTGCAGCGTCGATTTCCTTTACAGGCGGCGTGATCAGCCAAGGCATAGCGCTAACCCCTGTAGCGAAGGAAGTTTTCCGGCTCATTTCATTCGGGGTCAACGCGATCGCGAGGCACTTATCTGTCGGCGAGGCTTACACTCGTGTCTCGTACTGGGAAACGGGGTGCCGGAAGTTCGACCCAACAGGCTGAAAATCAGTAGATTGTCATGCCACGGAATGGAATTTGCTTGAGTTGAGGTCCACGCGGTGGCGTGCGCAGTATTGCCCTGCGGTTACCGGGCGAGGAACAAAGCAAAGAAAAGCCATAACCCTCGCGAGAAGGGGAATTGGCACACCAGGATAGACGGGTCCGGCAGCGACTGGATGCGTCGGAGGAGAGAACACAGGGGTTTCCAGCCACCCTGGCGCGGGTGTGCCGGCTGTCGAGTCCCTCTGTACCGCTCGCGCGTCTCCCTCTGTCTGAGTCTTTGGTTCCGTCTCGTTGGTGCCGGGGCAGTGCACCGCATTGCAGGCAGTGACGATGGCGTCATGAATACAGGGGTTCACTTCTTGTTACAAGACATCAGCGGTGGAGGAGTCAACCTAAAACGACAGCAATAGGCAGTGAACCCTTGCCTATAAAAACAACGCGACTCAAGGAGGCGTGAGGCTTCCCCTGAACCCGGCGACCGCCGGGTTTTTTGTGGCTGTCGGGAGTTCATCCACATGCTGAACCATGGGGACGGACCCGCGCAGAAAAAAGTTCAGGGATTTTCCGCTGGCTGTTCTGGCGTCAGGCTGCCCTGCAACCTGGCAGCCGACCGGCAAGATTGTGCGGTATGCGGGCCCGTTGTCGCTGTCAATTCTTATCCTCGGGCCAGGCGCCGAGGAGAAAGACGATACCGATGCCGCCCAGTAGCCAGGTCAGAACCGGGGCGCCCCAGAGCATCAGCGGTGAAAAACCGTCCAGACCATAGATCAATGCACTGCTCACAATGAGGCTGCCGCCAATAATGGCTGCCACATTGCGCCGGTTTGACCGCCGGACCTCCTGTCTCAGTTGCCGGAGTTCAGTCGATCCCCATTCGACCTTGAACTTGCCATTCAGGGCATGTTTCAGCGTCTGGTGCAGCAATTGCGGAATTTCCGGCAAGGTCTCCGTCCACATGGGCAGACTGGTGCGCAGGTTGCTTACAAAGGCGCGCGGACCGACCTGCTCGTTCATCCAGCGTTCCAGAAAGGGCTTCGCCGTCTGCCAGAGATCGAGGTCGGGATACAGCTGCCGACCCAGGCCTTCGATGTTGAGCAGTGTCTTCTGCAACAGCACCAGCTGGGGCTGGACCTCCATGTTGAAGCGGCGCGCCGTCTGAAACAGTCGCAGCAGCAACTGGCCAAACGAGATATCCTTGAGGGGTCGCTCAAAGATTGGTTCACACACCGTACGTATCGCGGATTCGAACTCATCGACCCGTGTGCCGGGTGGTACCCACTCGGACTCGACATGGAGTTCCGCGACGCGGCGGTAGTCGCGGCGGAAGAATGCCAGAAAGTTTTCCGCCAGGTAGCGCTGGTCAACCGGGCTCAAGGTGCCCATGATGCCGAAATCGACCGCGAGGTAACGCCCGTCGCTGGCGACAAAAATATTTCCGGGGTGCATGTCGGCGTGAAAGAAGTTGTGCCGAAAGACCTGGGTAAAAAAAATCTCGACGCCGCGTTCGGCAAGCCGTTGCAGATCGATGCCGGCCTGACGCAGCGCCTTGACGTCGCTGATGGGAATCCCGCTGATCCGTTCCATCACCATGACGTCTCGACGGCAATAGGGCCAGAAGACCTCGGGGACGTAGAGGAGCGGCGAGTTCGGAAAGTTGCGCCTCAGCTGCGAGGCATTACCAGCCTCCCGCAGCAGATCGAGCTCGTCATGGATAGTCTTCTCGAATTCGCGGACCACCTCGCAGGGCCGCAGGCGACGCGCCTCGCGCCAATACAGTTCGGCGAGCGAGGCCATGTAGTAGAGGAGCGAGACATCGCCGCGAATCCGGCGCACGATGCCTGGTCGTACGACCTTGACCACGACGTCACGACCATCTTCCAGCCTGGCTGCATGCACCTGCGCAATCGACGCGGAGGCCAGCGGTGTTTCGTGGAATTCCCGAAACACCTCGTGCACCGACCGGCCATAGGCCTTTTCAATGATCTGCCGGGCCTGCTTGCCGGGGAATGGCGGTACCTGGTCCTGCAGGCGGGCCAGTTCCTCCGCGATGTCATCGGGGAGCAGATCGCGCCGTGTCGAGAGGATCTGACCAAACTTGACGAAAATCGGGCCCAGATCCTCCAGCGTCTGGCGGATACGTACCGCGCGCGGCGCGCGCTTGCGCGGTAGCCAGTTCCAGGGGGCCAGGTACAGCAGAAAGCGTACGGGCCTCAGGAAGTGTGTTGCGAAAATGACCTCGTCGAGACCATTGCGCACCAAAACAAGGTTAATGTGTACGAGGCGCAGGAGCTGCCCGGGCCGGATCACACCTTGTCCTTTCTTAGCGCCGCTTCCAGTCGCTGAACCCGCGCCTCCAGTCGATCCGTATCCAGCTGCAAGCGGTCAACGTCTTCGAGGAAATTGTCGACCTCAATTGCCGTCGGGAGCAGGCGGGATTCTTCGCGCAGATACTCGGAGACATCCTGTCGCAATGTTGCGGCGCCCTTGGTAACGGTGTCAGCGACGCCGCGTGCCAGGTTGCCAAGCTGGCGCGCCAGGGGGTCGCCGGTGACCCGCGACAGCAATTCCTCCCAGTCAATCTCGGCACCGCTCAGGATTTCGCGGAACTGTTCTCCAAGCTCGGTATCACCGTGGAACTCCACGCCAGTTTCGAACAGCTTTTCCTCTGATTGCAGGGCCGCGAGGCGCAACAGATCTGTCGGCGTACCGACCAACAGGGTATCGGGTTCGCCTTCGTAGTGACTCAATACCTCGATGCGTTCCTCGACCGGCAGGAAGTACAGCCTGAGGTCGAATCCCTTCAGGGCGATGCAGATAACCTTGCCGTCCAGGCTCGTGAGACGGGCGCGCACTTCGGGATCCAGCGCGAGGTACCCGTTCATTGCGCTTTCGACCGCGCCGGCCAGCCAGGTTCCCGGGTGGCTCATCGCGAAACCTCTCTGGTCACCGGGCCGAGCCTGGCGTGCCGATAGCAGAGTTCTTTACACCCGGGTTCCGGCATCAGAGTTTGTAGCCGCTGTGCAGGGCAACGATGCCGCCGCTCAGGTTGTGATAATCGCAGCGTGCGAAGCCCGCGAGTTCCAGCATGGAGCACATGCGCTGCTGATCGGGGTGCATGCGGATGGACTCCGCCAGGTAGCGGTAGCTGTCTTGGTCACCGGTTATGATCCTGCCCATCAGTGGCAGCACCCGGAAAGAGTACAGATCATAGACTGGCTTGAGCCCGGGCACGGTGGGCTCGGAGAATTCCAGGATCAGCGCCCGGCCACCCGGTCGAAGTACCCTGAAGATCGACTCGAGTGCGGCCTGCTTATCGGTGACGTTGCGCAGGCCGAAGGCCATGCTCACGCAGTCGAAACTGTTATCCGCAAACGGCAGTGTCTCGGCATTGGCCTGTACATAGCGAACGTTGCGGGTAATGCCTGCATCCAGCAGTCGCCCGCGTCCCACGTCCAGCATGGTGGCGTTGATGTCGCACAGCACGACCTCGCCCTCGCTACCGACACGTCGCGAGAAACGCGCGGCAAGGTCACCCGTGCCGCCCGCCAGATCGAGGACGCGCTGGCCGCGGCGGACCCCACTGATCTCAATGGTGAAGCGCTTCCACAGCCGGTGGATACCGAACGACATCAGGTCGTTCATGAGGTCGTAGCGGTGGGCCACTGAATCGAAGACGCCGCCGACGCGCCGCGCCTTTTCCTCACGTGCCACCCGCTGGAAACCGAAATGTGTCGCTTTGTCGTTCATGCTGAATATGCACCCGATGTGGTCAATGCGCTATCCGTATGGCTGCCGGCGGCGTCGTCGACACAAGGTATGTCTCCGGTGCTCTGTCAGTGAGTCTCTGGGACGCGGCGCGTGTGGCCTGCTTCTTCCAGACGCCTCAGATAGTCCTGCCAGTACTGCGCCTGGTGCGCCCCAAGGTCATACAGCGTCTGCCAGGAATAGATGCCGGTATTATGGTTGTCATCGAAGTAGATCTGAATGGCGTAGTTTCCCACGGGCACTATATTGTCTATGTTGACGTCCTCCTTGCCGAGTTGCAGCACGCCCTGCCCGGGTCCGTGACCCTGTACCTCGGCAGAAGGCGAATACACGCGCAGGTATTCGGCAGGCAAGTGAAAGTGCTCCCCGTCCTCGAAGGCAATTTCCAGAATGCGGGATTGTTTATGCAGGTTTATCTCTGTAGGTCGGATGCTCATGCTTCAGGTCTCTCAATTTGTCAGGGCGCGGGTAACCGGCTGCTTATTCACAGTATATACCGGCTCAGATCCTCATCCCCGGCGAGTTCCGCAAGATGCTGATCGACATAGTCGGCATCGATGACGAGGCTTTGGCCGCTCTTGTCCGAGGCCTCGAACGATACATCGTCCAGCAGCCGCTCCAGCACGGTATGCAGCCGCCGTGCACCAATGTTTTCGGTCCGCTCATTGACCTCCCAGGCCGTGCTCGCGATCCGCGCAATAGCATCTTCGGTGAACGTCAGTTCCACGCCTTCGGTTGCCAGCAGCGCCGAGTATTGCTCGGTGAGCGAGGCATCGGGTTCGGTGAGGATGCGGACAAAATCCTCGGCGCTCAGTGCGTCCAGCTCGACACGGATTGGAAACCGCCCCTGCAACTCCGGAATCAGATCCGATGGCTTGGAGAGATGAAAGGCGCCCGAGGCGATGAAGAGGATATGGTCGGTCTTGACCGTGCCATGCTTGGTCGTCACCGTGCTGCCTTCGACGAGCGGGAGCAGATCACGCTGCACGCCCTCGCGGGAGACATCGGGACCACTCGCCTCGGAGCGCCGCGTCACCTTGTCCAGCTCGTCGAGAAAGACGATGCCGTTCTGCTCGGCCGACTGAATCGCGCTCAGTTTCAGTTCCTCCTCGTTGACCATCTTCGCCGCTTCCTCGTCGCAGAGCAGCTTGTAGGCTTCCCGTACCCGCAGCTTGCGTGTCTTGGTCCGTGATCCGCCGAGATTCTGAAACAGTCCCTGCAGCTGGCTGGTCATCTCCTCCATGCCGGGCGGTGCCATGATTTCCACCCCAATCGTTGTCGCGGCAACCTCGATCTCAACCTCACGGTCATCGAGTTTGCCCTCGCGCAGCATCTTGCGCAGCTTCTGGCGTGTATCCGAATCCGCAGCGGCCGGTTGTTCTTCAGCCGTGAAACCTATTGTGCGCGGCTGGGGCAACAGGGCGTCGAGCAACCGGTCTTCTGCGGCGTCTTCAGCCTGAAAACGGACCTTGTCTCTGGCCTGCTCGCGGGTCATCTTGATAGCGACGTCGACCAGATCGCGGACGATGGATTCCACGTCACGGCCGACATAGCCGACCTCGGTGAACTTGGTCGCCTCGACCTTGATGAAAGGCGCCTTGGCGAGATTTGCCAGACGCCGGGCGATCTCGGTCTTACCCACCCCGGTGGGTCCGATCATGAGGATGTTCTTGGGCGTAATTTCGTTACGCAGTTCCACGCCGACCTGCATGCGCCGCCAGCGATTGCGCAAGGCGATGGCCACGGCGCGTTTGGCTGCTGCCTGTCCCACAATGTGTTTGTCCAGTTCCTGGACGATTTCGCGAGGTGTCATCTCGGACATGGTTGTTACCACTGGATAAAGGTGGCGATCCGCTTAGTCGGATGCCGAAAACTGCTTGGAATGAAGGACCTCGACGGTTCGGTTATGGTTGGTATAGATGCAGATGTCAGCCGCAATCGCGAGGCCTTTCTCGACGATGGTCCTGGCGTCAAGGCTGGTTTCTTCCAGCATGGCGCGGGCCGCCGCCTGGGCATAGGGGCCGCCCGAGCCGATCGCGATAAGGCCGTTTTCCGGCTCCACGACATCGCCGTTACCGGTGATGATCAAGGAACTCGTTGCGTCAGCAACTGCCAGCAGGGCCTCGAGCCGGCGGAGCATGCGGTCCGTACGCCAGTCCTTGGCCAGTTCTACCGCCGAGCGGGTGAGGTTGCCACGATGCTTTTCCAGCTTTGCCTCAAAACGTTCGAAGAGCGTGAACGCATCGGCGGTTCCACCGGCAAAGCCGGCAATCACCTGATCCTGAAAGAGCCGACGCACCTTGCGGGCATTGCCCTTGAGGATGGTATCAGCCAGTGTAACCTGCCCGTCACCGCCGATGGCAACCATGTCATCACGGCGCACGGAAAGAATGGTGGTGCCTCGATACTGATTCACACTGAACTCCCCCTCCTCAACCGCCCTTCTCTCGGGGCGGTGTACGATTGTACACTAAGGCTATTGCTCAAAGCATGCTGAAATTTAAGGAAATTCCAGCCGACGGGGCATGGGCCCTGGGGCGAGCCGGTGGTAACCGAAAAAGCTCAGTCCCGTCGGCGCTTACGGGCGCGGGGGTGAGCCCGGTCATAGACTTCAGCGAGATGCTGAAAGTCGAGGTGTGTATAGATCTGGGTGGTGCTGATGTCGGCATGGCCCAGCAGGTCCTGCACGGCGCGCAGATCGCCGCTCGATTCGAGCAGATGGCTGGCAAACGAGTGGCGAAGCATGTGCGGATGCACGCGGCCGTCCATGCCCTGGCGACGCGCCCAGTGCCCGAGCCGCTGTTGCACGGCCCGCCTGCTCAGGCGCCCGCCACTGCGGTTGAGGAACAGCGCTCCGTCAGTGTCGGAATTCAGCGCCGCCCGCGCCTCGAGCCAGCGGCGCAGTGCCAGACAGGCCTGCCGACCCACCGGCAAAATGCGGGTCTTGCGTCCCTTGCCCGTGACTTCCATCGTGCCCTGGGAAAGATCCAGGTCTCGGCAGTCGAGAGCGACCAGTTCCGAGAGGCGCAGACCCGACGAATAGAACAGCTCCAGCATGGCATGATCGCGGATGGCCAGAGGGTGGTCCCCCTGGATGTTGAGTAGCTGTGCCATTGCGTCGACGTCCAGCACCGCCGGCAGGCGTTGCTCTGACTTTGGCGCACGGACATCGGTCGCCGGGTTATTGCGGGCCTTGCCCTCGCGCAAGAGATAGGCGTAGAAGCTGCGCAGTGCCGAGAGACGTCGCTGGATGCTGTGACCGGAAAGGCCGCGCCGGTGGTTATCGGCTGCAAACTGGCGTACATGGTGGGCCGTGACTTGCCGCCAGTCAGTCAGGACGCTTGCCCTGCAGAACTGCACCGCCGCCTGGAGATCGCGTCC
The DNA here is from genome assembly GCA_963707015.1 of uncultured Gammaproteobacteria bacterium. Taxonomy (GTDB): domain Bacteria; phylum Pseudomonadota; class Gammaproteobacteria; order Thiohalobacterales; family Thiohalobacteraceae; genus CAVPOO01. Next base: position 164,336 of record CAVPOO010000015.1, on the reverse strand, counting down.
GTAGCCGCTGACCGTATGTGGCGAGAGCCTTCGCTCGTGTCGAAGATGATCGAGAAACTCTGGAACGAGCGTGAGAGCGTCAGCGTCCAAGTTCGGGTGGTGAGCGCCGGTCTATGCGCCGGATGTTGCGCCGAAGAGGCCAGGCTTGTAACTAAAAACCGCAATATAAACTGTCATTTACAAATCGCTCTTGGCGCTGTCGTGGCACCCATGCCTGTGCCGTGAAGCGGCCTGCTTATGCCGCAGATACTGCTAGCCGTCGGCTCTCTCGGCAACGTCGCGGTAAGGCTCGAGTGCCGCACTGGCAAGTTCACCGAGATTGCGCAGGAACAAGGTGTCCATGCCGGGATGAAAACGGTTGCTGTCATCGCTGCCGATGGCCAGCATGCCCAGCCTGCAGCTATCACCCAGGGGGATGAGTGCGGCAGAGGCTATCTGTGATGCATTGTCACCGAACAGGTAGTCGATCTGTTCCGTCGTGAGCCGACCGCAGAGGGGTCTGGCTGTCTGGATGAATGACTGGAACGCCTCGAGGCCCGCGTCGTTCGCATTGAGCAGGCCCACCTGAGGCGGGAGTCTAAGACCGCCTGGGAACCCGGCAAGGCGCAAGGTCACGTCTGTCGCCTTGAATGCATGCATGAGGCTTTCCAGCAGTGCATCTGTGACCCGTGTCAGCGTGTCGCTATGCAACAGCGCCAGTGTCAGCGCATGCAGATTACGATTGACCTTGTCATTGTCGCGACCGACTTGCACCAGCTCCATGAGCTTGCGCTTGTAGGCACGGTTCTGGTCCCGCAGCACCCTGACCTGGCGTTCGATGAGTGATACGGCCGGGCCGCTGGGATGCGGTACGCGCAACTTGGCCAGCAGCGCCGAGTGGTTCTCGAAGAAGTCCGGGTTGCCACGGAGAAATTCCTCGACCTGTTGTTCACTGATGGCTGGCAGAGTCTGAGAGGATCCGAGATTCTGCTGTGAGTTCATAATTCGATTTTCCCCTCGTAAACCCGGGTTGCTGGTCCGGTCAGGTATACCGGATGGCCGTCGCCCGCCCAGCTTACCACAAGATCGCCTCCGGGCAGTGTCACCCGTACCTGTTCCTCAAGCAAGCCTTGCAGCCGCCCCGCGACCATGGCCGCGCAGGCGCCGCTACCACAGGCGGCCGTCTCACCGGCACCGCGCTCGAATACCCGGAGTCGTATGTGTCCGGTGTCCAGGACCTGCATGAACCCGGCATTGACCCGCTGCGGAAAGCGTGGATGGTGCTCGATGAGTGGCCCCAGGCTGGTTACGGGCGCATTGTCCGCATCCTCGACCAGCAGCACGGCGTGCGGGTTTCCCATCGATACGGCGCTGATCCGCAGTGACGCGTCACCGACCTGCAGAGGGTAGCTGACAGCGCGTTGTTCTGCGTCGAACGGGATGTCCGCCGGTTCCAGCCGGGGTATCCCCATATTGACCCGCACCTGACCATCCGGCAGCAGGGTCAGTGTGAGCGGGCCGCTCGCGGTTTCGACGGCAATGCAATCCTTGGCTGTCAGACCTTGCTCGTGGACAAAGCGGGCAAAGCAGCGGGCACCGTTTCCGCATTGGCCGACTTCGCTGCCATCGGCATTGAATATGCGGTAACGAAAGTCGGCATCGGCTGATTCCGTCTGTTCCACCAGCAGGACCTGATCGCAGCCAACACCGCGCCTGCGGTCGGCGATGAAGCGTATCTGCGCCGGACTGAGTGCGACCGCCTGACGAATCGCGTCAATGACAACGAAGTCGTTGCCCAGACCGTGCATCTTGGTGAAGTTCAGCCTCATGACGCGCCCCTGAATCAGGTATCTGGCAGCAGGTGTTCATCGCGCCAGAGATCAGGCAGTGCCTCGCGTGCGCGTACCAGGTGGGTCTGATAGCCATCGACAAGAATCTCTGGCGGGCGTGGCCGGGAGTTATAGTTGGAGGACATGGTAAACCCATACGCGCCCGCCGAACGGACGGCGAGCAGATCACCAGCCCGGATTGCCAGCAGACGGTTCTTGCCGAGGAAGTCACCCGTTTCGCAAACGGGACCGACGATATCGTACGCCGTTTCTTCCCCTGTTCTTGGCGTAACGGCAATGATTTCCTGCCAGGCGTCGTAGAGTGACGGACGCAGCAGATCATTCATGGCTGCATCGACGATCGCAAAGTGTTTTGCTTCGGTGGGTTTCAGGTACTCGACACGGGTGACCAGGATCCCCGCATTGCCCACAATCGCCCGACCCGGCTCAATGAGGATCTCGCAACCGTAGCCGCCCAAGCGGCTCAGCAGGGGTCCCACGTAATCTTCAGGCAGCGGTGGCGCCTCGTCGCGGTAACAGATGCCCAGGCCGCCGCCAAGATCGAGGTGTCCGATGTTGATACCTTCCGCGGACAGCTGCCGGCGCAGATGCAATAGCCGCTCAAGCGCATCAATGAACGGTTCGACCGATGTCAGTTGCGAACCGATGTGGCAATCGATTCCCAGTACCTCGATATGTGGCGAGGCGCTGGCGTAGCGATAGGCGTCCAGTGCTGTGACGAGATCGATACCAAACTTGTTCTCTTTCAGGCCGGTTGAGATATAGGGGTGGGTACGCGCATCGACGTCAGGATTCACACGCAACGAAACCGGTGCCTGTTCACCGTGCTCGCGTGCAATTGCCTCTATACGTTCGAGTTCGGCAGACGATTCCACATTGAAGCAGCGAATCCCGACGTCGAGGGCGCGCTCAATCTCGTCGCAGCGTTTCCCAACCCCGGAAAACACGATCTTGGCCGGGTTGCCGCCGGCTGCCAGCACCCGTTCCAGCTCACCGATCGAGACGATATCGAAGCCCGAGCCCAGCCGTGCGAGCAGGTTCAGGATAGCCAGATTGGAATTGGCCTTTACCGCATAGCAGACGAGGTGGGGATGCCCCGCGAGCGCCTGATCAAACGCCTGCCAGTGGCGTTCCAGGGTGGCTCGGGAATAAACATAGCAGGGCGTGCCAAATGCCTCCGCAACCTCCACGACCGGAACGTCTTCGGCATACAGCTGTCCGCTACGGTAACTGAAATAGTCCATCTGAGGTCAGGAGTCGGCGAACGTCAGGGCTTGCCCGTCATCCGGCAGATAGAGTTTGCCCTTGTTGCCACAGCCCGAAATCAGCAGACTGCTGGTCAGGGTAAGGACCGCAATGATCCAGGCGAGGCAGCTTGGCCACTTCATACCGGGGTCCCGGAGGGTTCTTGCTTGTACAGGCGGACAGTAACGCAAAACGCGCGGGAAGGTAAAGCGGGTTCGAACTGGGTGAGAATACCGCCGGGCTCGGCACAGGGACTCCCGCGACCATGCCGCTGCCGTAGCGCAGCCGCTTGAAATACAATGCCTGTCCCGGCGTGGCTGGCTGCGGCTTGAGTTGACGCGATGGCAGGGCTCTGAGCCCAGTGAGGACTGCCTTCGGCGCGCTGGACAGACGAACACCGACAGCTACCAGGTGTCAGATGCTCGATGCCATTGAGATGAATCCGGACGGCGAGATACGCGCCAGCGTTATCTGGCTGCACGGGCTGGGTGCAGATGGGCGCGATTTCGTGCCGCTGGTGCCGCAACTGGGACTGTCCGGCATGGGCGTGCGGTTTGTGTTCCCGCATGCCTTCGCGCGCCCGGTGACGATCAATGGCGGTTACCGCATGCGCGCCTGGTACGACATCCGCTGGGCCGATCTGCGGCGTGACGTCGATGCGCCCGGCATTCTCCAGTCAGTATGCGAGGTGCAGGAGCTCATCGAACGTGAAACCGCGCTGGGCATTGCCGCCAACAGGATCCTGCTCGCAGGATTCTCCCAGGGCGGCGTCATCGCCCTGCATGCCGGCCTGACCCGGCCGTCGCCGCTCGCAGGTATTCTGGCGCTGTCGAGCTATCTTGCCCTGCCCGCCGTGCTTGGCAGCGAGGCAAGCACGGCGAGTCACGGTACGCCGATCTTCATGGCACACGGGAGCGAGGATCCCGTCGTCCCGCTGGCGCTGGGCGAAGCCGCGCGTGATTACCTGATCACCTCGGGCTATGTCGTCGACTTTCATCGCTATTCTATGCCCCACTCCGTCTGCGCGGAGGAGGTATTCGATATCCGAGCCTGGGTGCAGGCGAGGCTCAGTCCTTGACGCAGGTCAAGGCAGACATCAGCGTATGATTATATGCTAATCTTTGTCCCGCGAATATAGGCTGTCTTTGAGAGAGATGAAACATCGCTGTCCCCAATGGGTGTTAATCCTGTGGCTGGTCTGGCCAGTGACGGGGGCAGCCGTCGAGGATGGCGCCCGACTCTATGAGCGCCATTGTGCCGCATGCCACGGGCTGGATGGGAAGGGTGGTGTGGGAGTGCCGCTGGCACTGCCGGCATTTCAATCCACCGTATCGGATCACTATCTCGAATCGACCATCCGCAGGGGCCGGCCTGGCCGCGTCATGCCGGCATTTTCCAGCCTGTCCGATGAGGATGTGAAAGCCATTATCGGGCGGATCCGTTCCTGGTATGAGGGCCCGGTGCCCGCTGACTCAGGTGCGCGTGTGGCTGGTAATCCGGAGCATGGTGGTGCCCTGTTTGCAGAGCACTGTGCCGGTTGCCATGGTGACAAGGGTCAGGGTGGCCACGGTACCGGCAAGACGTTTTCGCGCCCCCGGGACTTCCCGATCATGGCGCCTGCGCTGAATAATTCCGGTTTTCTCGCCGCCGCGTCAGATGCCATGATCCGCGCGACCCTGATTCAGGGTCGTGAAGGCACGCCGATGCCTTCGTTCTTGAAGCAGGGGCTTGCGGACGAGGACATTGACGACATCGTAAGCTTTGTCCGTGCTTTTGAATCGTCAGTACCGCCGGTCCCGGAGGCAGACGCGGACGCGGAGCCGGCTGTTCTGGTTGCGGAATCGCCGTACGACCTGAAGGCAACAGTGGAGAATGTCCGACGCGCCGTGATCGGCAAGAATTTCCGTTTGATTCGCGAGCAGTACCTGGAAGACGGTTTTATGCCCGCCGGTAAGGAGAACAAGAACCAGATTGTCGTCTATTTCTGCAACTTCAAGTTTCTCTATGATGCGCTGGCGCTGGATTCGCGCGTCGGCATGTTCCTGCCTTGCCGCGTTACTGTGGTCGAGCAGGACGGGCAGGTGAAGGTCATGACGGCGAACCCCAAACGACTGAGTAAGCTGTTTAATAACAGTGAACTGGATAACGTCTGCGAGGAGATGTACCGGCTCTACAGTGATGTTCTTGAAGAGGCAACCCTGTGATGAGGCGGCGGCTGGGTTCACTCCTGATTGCGCTGAGTATTTTCGCGGGTTCTCCGCTGAGCCTGGCCGACGAACTGCTGATGGTGCGCTCCCCCCTACCCTTCGCCGAAACCATGCTTGCGCTGCAGGACGCAATTCGTGAGCATGGCTACCAGTTATCGAGGGTTCAGCGTGTCGATATCGGCCTAACCGCATCCGGTTTCGAAACGGACAAATACCGGGTTGTCTTCTTTGGACGTCCGCAGGAGGTGCATGAGCTTGCCGTGCACTATCCGGAGTTGATCCCTTACCTGCCAATCAAGGTAGCCATCTTCGGTGAGGAGGAGGAAACCGTACTGGTGACGCTCAATCCCCGGGGATTCCGGGGCTTCTACCCCGAACCCGAGCTGGGACCGGTGTTCGATCGCTGGGAGAAAGATCTGCACTCGATCTTTGATCGGATCCGAGGCGCTGACTGAGCCGCTTATAAGACATGTTCCTCGGAGGCCTCCTCGAGCCCGGCCAGGGCATCGTTGAGGCGCTGTTCTATGCGTTTCTTGTGTTTCAGGAAGTGGACGGTCTGCAGTTGATCGGGATTGCCGCTGTCCAGAAGGCCGCGGGGAAGGTCAATGTCCGTGATGTAGATCGGATAGGGTTGTCCGCTCGGGCGCTGGCGAAGAATGTGTCGGGCGACTTCTGTGAAGAGCTGCTCACCATACTCGAGCGTCGAGAACTCATCATCATTGCAGTAGACGTTGAAGACAACCTGATCAGTGTCGACGATTTCACCAATCACCTGGACCCCAAGGTAGTGCTCGGGATGCTGGAACGGGTTGATCTGCTCGTCTTTGATCTGCACCTGTCCCGCCCGGTTACTGATGATCTGATAATAATGGACAGCGTCTGTGCACGCGGTGGTACCGTCCTCCTGCAGCAAGAGGTCACGGCGACGTTGTACCGACTCCAGAAACTGCTGATACTGGGCCAGCAGCGCATAGTGGTCATGGAAGGCAACCTGCTGCTGAAACAGTGAACCAAATTCATCCAGCACGAATACCTCTGCCTTGTCTCCGCATACCTCATAGAATAACTGAATCTTTCCAGCCTGGTTGGCAGCAAGCAGCAAGGGAATACGTGTTTCGGCCAGCGCATGCTGGTCGAGAATGATGGGGCTGAACGTTGACTGCGGCAGGCTCAGGTGTTTCAGCAGGGCTGAAGAAGAGGCGATGTAGGTGTAGCGTGGCACATCATTTTCGGGCTGCAGAACGTAGTAGCTGTGGCCCACCTGGACCACATAGCGAGCGCGTTCGCGCCATTCATTGTGATAGAAGCACTGAATCACCTGCGTGGCCAGATCCTCAATGCGATGTGCAATGGGTGCGCCGCGTGTCGAAGAGAAACTGAACACGGCCGGTGATGGAGGTGCCTCACCGGCAGACTGTGGATACCACGCCAGGTAATCGCACAGCCACTCCATCAGCGCGTGTTCACTGCGGTACCGGAATGTCAGCACCTCCTGCCAGGAGTTGACCAGAATCTGATCGAACGTGAGCGCCAGGTTTTCCCGGCATCCTCCATAACTCAGGGCATCGGTTCGATTACTGACGCGCAACAGCCCTTCCCGGTTGATACTGGACAGCGGGTCAGTGCCGATATTGATGAACACGACGGCCTTTTGAAGGCGCGCACTTCGGGCAAGGTCCTCGAGGTCGGTCTCATGGACGCCGAGATCAGGAAACAGATCCTGCAGGCAATCCATGATCGACCGCAGCTCCCATACACTGACTCCACAGTCATCCGGGTGCAGACTGACCATGGTGGCGACGGGATGGAGCAAGCCGTTGAAGTGGCACCATGCGATGATCTCGATGAGGCTGTGTCCACGTTTGAGCGGGGTGTGCTTTTCGGCATCTTCAGGTCGGACATCACCGCGGTAAAGGACCCAGCCACCCTGCCGGGTGCCGAGCTGATGCAGAGACAGCCGGTTCTCAATGAGGTTTCCGGAAATTCCCGGGTTGATGATGTCGACCTTGCCCGCTTTGCGCTCAAAGGCCGTATACAGGCGCCGACCGAGAAGGTTCAGTTCACGCGGATCGATTGTCTGACTGTCTGCATACTCGCGGGCAAAATCGGAGAGCATCCGGTAACTGTCGCTCAGTGCCTGGACCAGCGTCTTGCGTTCTTCGAGCACACGGAGGATCTTCCAGGACGGACGGGAATCCAGCGTCAGCAGGCGCGACTGAGACCAGTTCCAGGTATTGACGAGTTCGCGCATGAGTTCGCGTCGCCAGGTAATATTGCCCCGCCGGTCAGGGCGGCTCATCCGCTCTCGCACCTTGAAATAGAAGCATCGTCGCGCCAGGTCCAGGCGTTCGGTCTCGCCGCGCGCGGTCAGGTAGGCCTCAACCCGGTTGCACATGGAGACATACGGGTCGAGTTCGTCGAGTCGTGTTTCTCCACCATGAACTGCCTGCTTGTAGTGGAGGCTGAGCATGTTGGTATCGGGGTATTCGGCGGCATATGCCTCCATCAGCATCAGCTTCAGAACCGATTTGTACGGGGACGAAACCCCCTTATACAGTTGCCACAGGGTTGCACCGAAGAACTCGCCCGGGGGTATGTGCGCAACCCCGCCAAAATCGACGGTTTCGTGAGGAGCGACGAAGCGCTTTCGTTTCAGCTCGCTCACGTAATAGTCGTAGTCCGACTCGTAGTGTGGCGGTACCAGCCACCAGATGGGATAACGCCCAGCGACAAGAAGCCCGGTTCGGTAAAATTCGTCGAGTAGCAGGTGATGCTGGGCCGTCCCGCTTCCTTCCTCAGAAATGTGATCGAGTTTGCCACTGCGAAAGGCTTCATCGTTCATGAGGAAGAAATGGACTTCCAGATTCAAAGACGCTGCCCAGCTCTCGATTCCTTGTGCCTTGCGCCTGAGCGCAGCCTGTTGGGCCGGAGAAAGGTCCGGGCGTACACACAGCCAGATGTCAAAATCGCTGGTCGCGGAATAGGCGATGGTTCCGCTGCTGCCCATGATGAAGATGGCATGTATATCAAAATTCCGTTTTGCCCTGCGACGATAGATAAAGCTCTGGGACAGGTCCTTGCCCGCGGCAACGCTGCGTCGGGTCGGCGAGTAGTCCGAGATCCCGGCCGGCGTCTTGGCGGAAAGGTAACCCGGCAGCATCGGGTGATTGATGTGAAACAACAGGGGTAGAAGATCGAGAAAGGATTTCTGGCTATCCCTCAGGCTGGCATGCACGCGCTTGAGTCGATCGTGGTTAATTGTCAGGAAGCGCCGGCGCACCGCACGCAGATCGACACCGTCAAAGTCGATGTCCGATTGTGAGACGAGATGCATTGGAATGCTGTCAGCGGTGCCTTTACTTGCTGTTTCTCGCGAAAACGCCGGACCTTCTTGTCGCTACTCCAGACCACGACTGGAGCGCGGGACATTCTGTACGAAAAATAACGGCGGCGCCGAGGGTCGCTTGAGCCATTGCCGCTGCTGGAGTAAGAACAACGGCCAGGAGACTGTGTGGGGGGCCTGGTGAGCACTGTCCCTGTTCAGCCCACATAACGTGGCTGGATTTGTCACTCGCCTGGGGGGTATTCCTCCGCGCGGCGGGCATCACCGCGCACGCGGTCGACAGGGTAGCGTTGCTCGTTAATCGCTATTTTTTCGAGCACTGCACTGGCCAGATCCACATCCAGCTTGTCAGCGATCCTGATCAGGTAAATTAGGATGTCAGCCAGTTCAAGGCGCACCTCGGCAAGCTTCACTGAAGGCAGCTGTTGGCTCTGTTCTGTGGTAAGCCACTGGAAATGCTCGACTAATTCGGCTGTCTCGGCGATCAATGCCATGGCCAGATTCTTCGGGGAGTGAAACTGGTCCCAGTCACGTCGCGCCGCGAAGTCGGCCAATCTGGCACGCAAAGTGACGAGGGTGTCGGGTGTGGGTGTCTCCATCGCTTCTGCCATTGCGTATTTGCCAATGATATCGGGGCCATTGTGATGCAAACAGGCAACTAAAACATACCCCCAGTATGCCGCTAGGGGAAAAAGGGACTTGCCGTTGCTTATGCATGACTCGGCTTCAGGATTATGACCAGGAAAGTTGCCCGCCAGTTCAGTCTTGCAGGATCTCCCCCGTTGTTTCTTCTTCTTTTGTTGGCCGTTCGTATAACGGCTGTTACGGGGGCAGAGGTGCGGGGGACAGTGAAGCTGGAGCATATCGGGGTGTTTGGTCAGGCGCCTACAACACCGGAGTCGGGTCCATTGAGTGTTGCTGTTTTTCCGCTGGAGCGTGGAACGCCGGCATCCGGTGAATCAACGACCCACCGGGTCGAGATCCGGGATAACCGGATCACGCCAAACTACCTTGCGATCACGCGCGGTGACCGCGTGCGATTTGAGAATCACGACGATGTATACCATGAACTCTTTGCCGTTTCGGCAGAGAATCCATTCGTGCTACGGCTCGGAAAGCAGAAGCATGGCGAGGTCGGCAGCGGGGAGGTTCAATCCGAGCGTAGCACCACTTGGCATGTTTTCTGTCGGATACATGCCAGGACCTATGCGCGGATCGATGTGCTGGACACACCCTACATCAAAATGCTGACGCCTGGAGAGCCCTTCGCATTCCGCAAGCTCACTCCTGGCCGCTGGCGGGTGAGGATTGCCACGCCGGGTGCCGAAACACGGACGCTGGAAACACTGGCCCGCTCCTCGGCGCCGGCATTGAATGAGACCTTGACGGTAAGAAGGGATGCGCCGGGGCTGCAGGAGACTTCGGCGCAACGGATCGGAATTGCAGATCTTTTCCCGCCGGAGCCGGGCTTTTGAGCACGTGACGATGGACATTGCCCAGAAAAACACCCTGTTTGTTGTATCGCTGCTTACCGCGGTACTGGTTGCCCTGGGGTCGTCGGCGTATTACCTGGTTCGCAATCACGTCAACACTGAGATCGACACGGACCTCAGGCGGGCGCAACGTGTTTTTGCGCAGGCGCAGCAGAGCGCCTTTGAGCAGATGCTGACGACGGCAGGCGGTCTCAGCCGTGAACCGCCTTTGCTGGCAGCGCTCCTGACGGGCGACCGTGATACCGTGCGGGGGGTGCTCGAGGATCTCTACCTCCGGCCCGGTGTTGAAGTGCTGGCGCTGTATCGGGGTGTGGATCCCGGCGACGCGATTGTCGAAGGGCGCAAACCCCATTTCTCATCGCCCTACCTGGTCTCGTCTCCGCCACTGCAGGCCGTGGTGCGCCGTGCGGCTGAAACCGGTGGAGTCGCCTACGGCAACGCCCTAATCTTTGACACCCTGCTGTCACTGGTGGCGGTCCCGATTGAAAGTCCGCTCGGCGGTTCGCTTGGTATCTTGGTCAGCGCGGCTGAACTCGACCCGGAGCGGCTCGCCGCGTTCAGGCAGGTGGCGCACACCGAGGCGGTACTATTCGCCAATAACGTGGTGCTGGCGTCCACCATTCCCGGCCTTGGGGTGGCATTGCCGGACCTGCGTTACCCAGGGCCACAAAAACGGCCGCTGCGGTTCAACGCAGATGGCACCGAATATGTCGGCCACGTCTACCCCATTCGTGCGGGTGACGGGGAGACCCGTGTTGCCCACGTCCTGCTGGCCCATACCCTGGCCAGCTATTGGGCGCCCTACCAGTTCCTTGCTGTCAGGGCGCTGCTGTTCTCATTGCTGATCCTGCTGCTTGCTGCTCTGTTCGGTATCCGCATCAGCCGAGCAAATCTCACACGCCCGATCACGGCGCTTGTCGAGGCAACGCGGCAGATCGCGTCCGGGCAGGTGGGTCATATGGCGGACTTGAACCGTGCCGATGAACTGGGTGAACTGGCCTGTTCCCTCAACGGTATGTCGGCGGACCTGAGCGCATCGCAGTACGAACTGGAGCGGAACCGGCAGCGCTTCCACGACTTTGCAGAGAGTTCCTCCGACTGGCTTTGGGAGACTGATGCCGGAGGGCGTTTCACCTATGTCTCGAGCAGTGTGTCGGCATTCCTTGCACTTGAACCGGAGGTCTTTATCGGCCGTCGCCTGGCTGAGATCTTTCCTCGCGACAACTTGTCCGATATCACGACCCGCCTTGGCGATGGGGCGGACAATGCTCGCGCCTTCAAGGACGTGGGATGCATCATTACGGTGCCCGACGGCGCACGCCACTACCTGAGCCTGAATGGGATACCCATCGTCGAGGGTAAGCAATTTCTTGGCTACCGTGGCACTACGCGCGATGTAAGCAAGGCCAAGCGTGACGAACGGCGGCTGATACTGCTTGCCAACCAGGACCACTTGACGGGGCTGGCAAACCGACGTCGTTTTCTCATCGATCTTGCCCACGAAGTGCGGCGTGCCGAGTCACTCGACCGCGCCGGCGTCCTGATGCTGATCGATCTGGATCACTTCAAGCTCGTCAATGACTCGGCCGGACACTCTCTTGGGGACCAGATCATCATTCAGGCAGCGGGTAATCTGGCGCGCCTTTGCCGGACAGAGGATCTGCTGGCGCGTATTAGCGGTGACGAATTTGCAGCTGCCTTCCCCGACATGACAGAGGCACAGGCGCGGGATAAAGCCATGCAGATATTGGCGGCGGTTAACGCAGTGAGCGCCGTTCATCGGGGGCAGCCCCTCAATATAACCGCGAGTATCGGAATGGTGCGGTTTCCACAACATGGCAGAGACGCTGTGGATCTGATGGCCAAGGTGGATGCTGCGATGTTCGCGGCCAAGGATCGCGGACGTGGTCGTGCCGAGTTCTTCGAAGAACATAACATGGCGCGCGAGCGCATCGGTAGCCAGCTTGCGTGGAAAAACATGCTGCTCGAAGCGCTGGAGGACGACTCGCTCGCACTGGTTTTCCAACCCATCGCAGCGGTCGTGGATGGGGCGGTTCATCATTACGAGGCCCTGGTGCGCATGCGGGACGAAAAGGGCGTGCTGCTCAGCCCCGACAATTTTATCCCGATGGCGGAACAGTTCGGTATCATTGGTCGTATTGACCGGGCCGTAATCAGCAAGGCTCTCCGTCACCTGGCGGCGTTGCCGGAACGCTACAGCCAGGCCGGTATTGCCATTAACCTTTCCGGCCTGTCGGTGGGACAGCAAGACGTGCTGCAGTTCATCGAGTCCGAACTCGAGGCCAGCGGGGTTGCTCCGGCGCGGGTCACCTTTGAGGTCACGGAGACTGCCGCTTGCGAGAATCTCAATGAGGCATCCGAATTCATCTCACGCATCCGGCGACTGGGCTGCAAGGTTTCTCTGGATGATTTTGGCGCTGGATTTTCCTCGTTCTCCTACCTCAAGCATTTGAAGGTCGATACGTTGAAAATCGATGGCAGTTTCATCCGCGAGATTGACAGCAGCCGTTATGATCAGATTCTGGTCAAGGCCCTGGTGGACGTGGCGCGTGGTCTGGGCATTGGGACAATCGCGGAGTTCGTGGAATCGGAGCAGGCGTTTGAGATCCTGCGGCGTCTGGGCGTGGACTATGTGCAGGGCTACTTTGTCGGCAAGCCAGTCGCCGATCTAAGTGTCCAGCGCATCGAGCTGCCGAGGTCGGTGGCGCGGGAGTTTCATTCCCAACCCATCGCGAGCTGAGCTTGTCTCACAGCGTCAGGATTCTTTCATGCGCTTACGGGCCCGAGCGATGGCAGCCCGCACCTGCTCCGGGGCCGTCCCACCCAGGTGGTTACGTGCGGCAACCGATCCTTCGGGAGTCAGTATCTCCAATACGTCGGCCGCGATTGCCGAAGAAAACCGGCGCAGTTCATCAAGGGACATATCCGCCAGCTCCTGTCCAGATTCGATTCCATGTCGTACGGTTTTTCCAACGATTTCATGCGCGTCTCGGAACGCGACTCCCTTGCGCACGAGATAATCCGCGAGATCCGTCGCTGTTGAAAATCCGGTCGCCGCCGCTTCGTGCAGGCGTTCACGGTCAATTTTCAGCGCGGGGATCATGTCGGCGAAAACTCGTAGACAGTTCCGCACGGTATCCACTGAATCGAAAAGAGGTTCTTTGTCCTCCTGGTTGTCCTTGTTATAGGCGAGGGGTTGGCCTTTCATAAGGGTCAGCAGTGCAACCAGATTGCCATTGACACGCCCGGTTTTGCCGCGAACCAGCTCCGGCACATCGGGGTTCTTTTTTTGGGGCATGATGCTGGATCCGGTGCAGAAGCGATCGGGCAGATCTACGAACCCGAACTGTGCCGAGGTCCAAAGAATCAGTTCTTCCGAGAAGCGGGAAAGGTGGGTGAGCAGTATGGCTGCCGCCGCACAAAACTCAATCGCGAAGTCCCGGTCGCTGACCGCATCCAGGGAATTCTCGGCGGGGCAGTCGAAGCCGAGCAGCTCGGCGGTATAGTTACGGTCAATGGGGAAAGTGGTACCGGCCAGGGCAGCAGCGCCCAGCGGCATGACATTAACGCGTTTCCGGCAATCGAGCAGGCGGCCACGGTCGCGCTCCAGCATCTCGAACCAGGCAAGCATATGATGGCCAAAGGTGACCGGCATGGCCACCTGCAGGTGTGTGAATCCCGGCATGATGGTCTCGTTCTCGCGTGCGGCAAGTTCCAGCAAGCCGCTCTGCAGTCGCCGAAGTTCTTCGACAATCGCGTCTATCTGATCGCGCAGGTACAGGCGCAGGTCCGTCGCAACCTGGTCATTTCGTGACCGCCCGGTGTGCAGTTTTTTGCCGGCCTCGCCGATACGCTCGGTTAGGCGGGCCTCGATGTTCATGTGCACGTCTTCAAGGGGGACTGACCAGGGAAGCTTGCCTTGTTCGATCTCGCGCTGAATGCCCTCGAGGCCGTCAACAATGGCCTCGAGTTCGTTGTTGGTCAGGACACCGACCTTGCCCAGCATGCGGGCGTGGGCAATCGAGCCGGCAATGTCGTAGGCATACAGTCGCTGATCGAATGTTATGGATGCTGTGAAAGCCTCGACGAAGGCATCGGTGGACTCGGTAAAACGCCCACCCCAGGGCTTGTCACGGGACTGCGGGTCTTGGGACATGGCGGATTTTCACCTGACTGATCGGGGCATGCTCGCAGTATAGCGAATGAATCCCTGGGGGTGTCCGCTAACTATAAGGGTAAGCCGCATTTTTACAGCCACTGGTGTGATGCAGATTCAGCAAGCGGAGCGAAGCAGGCCTCGGGATGGCAGATATAATACAGGATCCAGCACATAGCGGTCATGGCGACAGACTGTTTCTGCCCAGTTTTTGCGCCGTCCGCATGGTTTTTGCGGTGGTACTGGTCGCGCAGATTCTGTCCTTCATACTGGTGCTGGCACCGCTACAGACTGGCGGTGAGCGCTGGCGCGACCTTGGGGTGGTCTCGCTGTTTGTGCAATGGGTTGCCCTGTCGAGTGCGGCGGTACTCTGCCTGGTGCGGCCGCTCCTGTCACGTTTCAGTAACGTGGCCGCTGCCCTAATCAGCTACTTGCTGCTGCTGCTAGTCACAGCCGTACTGAGCGAACTTGCCCATTACATTTTGTATCGCGACCTAACGCTGGCACCACCGACCGGCGACCACTTCAGCTTCCTGGCCCGGAATATGGGTCTCAGCGCGTTGATCAGTGTCGTGGTGCTGCGCTATTTCTATGTGCAGCACCAATGGGCGGAACAGGTGCGTGCGGAATCCCGGGCACGCATTCAGGCGCTCCAGGCGCGGATTCGACCGCACTTTTTGTTTAACAGTCTGAACACCATCGCCTCACTTACTGCCACGAATCCGGTACAGGCCGAGGATGCGGTGGAGGACCTGGCCGACCTTTTCCGGATTACCATGCGCGACTCCGGCGGTCGGATTTCGCTTGCGCGGGAGATCGAGATTGCCAAGCGCTACCTGCACATAGAGTCGCTGAGGCTGGGCGACCGTCTCCAGATTGAGTGGAATCTTGACGCCATCCCGGATGTGGCAGTGCCCGCTCTTATCCTGCAGCCCCTGCTGGAAAACGCCGTATATCATGGGGTTGAACCAATGCCGATGGGTGGAAGGATCCGCGTGTGTATCGCGCAGCGGGGAAAACGGCTGCAAATGGAGGTGGAAAATCCGGTACCCGCCAACAGAAGTTCTTCGCATCATCGCGGCAATCGTGTGGCACACGAAAACATTCATGAGCGGCTGCGACTGGCCTTTGGCCGCGCTGCACGGCTCGAAATCGATGACCGCGGAACCACCTACTGCGTGTCTGTTCATCTGCCCGTGGAACAGTCCCCATGAAAGTGCTCATCGTCGATGACGAACATCTCGCGCGCAACCGCCTGCGACGCCTGGTCGACGGGATCGGTGGTTATTCTGTCTGTGGAGAGGCAGCTACGGGCCGCTCCGCAATCGAGCAGGTGGACAGGCTGCAGCCTGACGTCTTGTTGATGGATATTCGCATGCCCGACATGGATGGCCTCGAGGCCGCACGTCACCTGGGTACTCTGGATTGCCCCCCTGCCGTCATTTTTACGACCGCGTATGCGGACCACGCACTGTCCGCCTTCGAGACCCAGGCCGTGGATTATCTGTTGAAGCCCATCCGGCAGGCGCGTCTGGCAGCGGCACTGGCCCAGTCGCGCCGTTTGACACGTGCCCAGGTGGAGGCGTTCGACGTGGGAAAACAGCCCGTCATACGTACCCATATCTGCGTACGCGAGCGCGGGAACCTGCAGCTGGTGCCCGTGGCAGAGGTCCGTTTCTTCCGGGCAGAACACAAGTATGTCACGGTCCACGCGGCTGAGGGCCGGGAAGTGCTGATCGAGGAATCCCTGAAGTCGCTGGAAGAGGAATTCGGGGACCGCTTCGTGCGTATCCACCGCAGTATCCTCGTCGGGCAGGCATTCATTGCCGGCCTTGAAAAGAGCCTTGATGCCAGGTGGCAGGTCCGGCTGAGCGGGATCGATGAGACCCTGGAAATCAGCCGCAGGCACCTGGCCGAGGTGCGGCATCGCATAAAGCGAAGTACCCGATAAGCCGCTGATCAGCCCGGAGACGGCCGCCGGCTGGCTTGCCAGCGGCTTTGCGCAACCGGTATTCTGCAGTTCCTTTCGCGAAAACGGTATCGGTTACGGTATGGCTCAGGAAATTCTCCGCATTGCGACCCGAAAGAGCGCACTGGCCTTGTGGCAGGCCGAATATATCCGCACAGGTCTGATTGCGGCGCACCCGGACCTTGAGGTTGAGCTTGTACCCATGAGTACCCGTGGTGATCAGATCCTGGACAGCCCGCTGGCCAAGGTCGGTGGCAAGGGGCTCTTCGTCAAGGAACTCGAACAGGCCATGCTCGATGGCCGTGCCGATATTGCGGTACATTCCATGAAGGATGTGCCTGCCGAACTGCCGGCAGGCCTGGCTCTCGAGGTCATCGTCGAACGCGAAGATCCGCGCGATGCGTTCGTCTCCAGTGTGTACAGTGGGCTTGATGATTTGCCGTCGGGTGCGCGGGTCGGCACCTCGAGTCTACGCCGGCAATGTCAGTTGCGAGCGATGCGGCCCGACCTTGAGATGATTGACCTGCGTGGTAACGTCAACACGCGCCTCGCGAAGCTGGACGCAGGGCAGTACGATGCTGTCGTGCTCGCCTGTGCCGGGCTCAAGCGACTTGGCTTTGGCGATCGCATACGTGAAGAACTGGGTCCTGAGGTAATCCTGCCGGCGATCGGACAGGGTGCGATCGGCATCGAGTGCCGGGCGGACGACGCCCGGATCAAGTCAATGATACAGATACTGGCAGATACCCGGACGACACTTTGCGTATCTGCGGAACGCGCCATGAATGCACGCCTCATGGGTGGGTGTCAGGTTCCGATTGCGGGCTTTGCCGAACTCGCAGGCAGCCAGCTCGTACTGCGCGGCCTGGTTGGAGCGCCGGACGGTCGAGAGGTACTGCGCGCGCGGGTACAGGGCCCATCAGAGCAGGCGCAGGATCTTGGCAACAGCCTGGCAGACGATTTATTGGGACGCGGCGCTGACCGGATATTGCGCCAGCTCAACGAGCAGGACT
Organism: uncultured Gammaproteobacteria bacterium; assembly: GCA_963707015.1. Taxonomy (GTDB): domain Bacteria; phylum Pseudomonadota; class Gammaproteobacteria; order Thiohalobacterales; family Thiohalobacteraceae; genus CAVPOO01. Next base: position 147,060 of record CAVPOO010000015.1, on the reverse strand, counting down.
GACTCATGTCTGAGGCGCAATGAACCCGCCTGAGACGCGACAGTCGTCGCTACAGGGGGCTCGGGTACTGGTTACGCGGGCGGTCCACCAGGCGGATAACCTGTGCCGGCTTATCGAGGCCCGGGGTGGAGAGGCGGTTCGGTTCCCCGTAATGCGGATCGCACCGTCCGCCGATCAGGACGCGGTTGCAGTTACGCGCAGACGCCTGGCAGACTATGACCTTGCCATCTTCGTCAGCGCCAATGCGGTGCGCATGTCAGTGGAACACCTGTTCGCCAGGGGCGCATGGCCCTCGGCAGCCCGCATCGCAGCGATTGGTGCGCGGACGGCCTCGGTACTGGAAGAGGCAGGTCTGTCAGTCGATATCGCGCCCCGGGACCCATACACCAGCGAGTCCTTGCTCGCACTCGAGCCCATGCAGCAGGTCGAGGGTTTGCGCATTCTGATTGTGCGCGGCGAAGGTGGCCGGGAGCACCTAGCCGATGCCTTGCGCAGGCGGGGTGCCGACGTCGACTACGTCGAAGTTTACCGCCGAACACGACCGGACACCGATACCCGGCCTGTGGCCGATGCGTGGGCGCAGGGTCAGATCGATGCCGTCACTATCTCCAGTAACGAGAGCCTGCAGAACCTCTATGACATGCTCGGCGACTCCGGCCAGCCTTGGCTGCGCAGGTCCACACTGATTGTCGGCAGTCAGCGCGCGGTGGAACTGGCAGCAAGTCTCGGGATTACGGTAGCGCCTGTTGTTGCCGCCAATGCCGCGGATGAGGCAATCGTGGCGGCACTGGAAGCGTGGTGGGGTTCACGTCAGCCCCACGATGGCGCCAGGTGACTGAACCCGCCTAGGCCGTTGGCAGACCCACTTGCGCTGCCTTGTTCCGCGTGTCTGCGGCAAACTCAAAAGCATCCGAAAACATCCGGCTCTCAGGCAGGCCGTGTTTGAGAAACACGGTCCGTGCGGCCTCTATCATGGCTGGTGGCCCGCTCATATAGACATCGTGACCTGACAGGTCGGGATAATACTCAAGGAGTATGTCGCTGACGAATCCCGTTTCGCCTTCCCACTGATCATCGGCCATCGGCTCCGACAATACCGGCGTATATTGGAAATGGGCATGTTGCTTCAGCCAGGATTCGATCAGGTCCTGGTGGTAAAGGTCGCGACGAGATCGCACGCCCCAGAATAAATGCATCGCTCGCCTCTCATTCATATGAAAGGCGTGCTCCAGGATGCCCTTGAGAGGCGCATAACCGGTTCCTCCGCCCATCAAGATAACCGGCCGCTGTGAATCTTCACGCAGATAAAAACCACCCAGCGGGCCCTCAATGCGCAACATTGCCCTCGGTTTCATCTCGTGAAACACATGGTGGGTAAAGCTGCCTCCAGGTACATGCCGGATGTGCAGTTCAATAAAGGCATCATCCTCGGGCGCGTTGGCAATCGAGAATCCGCGGCGGCGTCCATCTTTCAGCAACACATCAATGTACTGGCCGGCCAGGAACTGCAGCCGCTCTGTCGGGGGCAGGCGCAATTGCACCCGCATGACGTCGTGGCTAAGACGTTCGATGCTGGCAACACGGCAGGGGAGGCGCTTGACCGCGAGTTGACTGGCTGCCTCGATTTCATTGGCTGCAATGACAAGATCGGAATCGGGCTGGGCCTGGCAGAACAGCGCCTCGCCGCGGTTCGTGTCCCCGGCATCGCGTGCCGGCGGCAGGTCTTTCTGGTAATGGACGCTGCCAGTGAGAATCCTGCCCCGGCACGAACCGCAGGCGCCATCTCGGCAGCCATAGGGCAGAGCAACCCCCTGGCGCAAGGCAGCATCGAGTATCGATTCCCCGGCTTCGACCAAAAACTTGCGATTAGTGGATTGGATCCTGACGCAGAAACTCATGCAGTTATAATTGCATTGGGGCGTTCATTAAAGGCGGCCTATTCTCACTGATTTTGCAGAATGGATAAACCGATGAAGTCTGTGCTAATTGTTGGCTGCGGATATGTAGGACAGCGCGTGGCAAGGCGTTTGCTGGACGAGGGTTGGGAGGTTGCGGGCGTCGTGCGCAGCCACCAGAGTGCTGAATTGCTTGCCGAACTCGGTGCTGTGCCGATCGTGGTCGATCTTGATGATTCGTCCAGTACGGTCGGTCTGCCGGTAGCCAATAAATTCCTTTTCTATTTTGTCCCGCCGTCTGTCACCGATGACTCCGATCTTCGTCTTCGCAATTTCCTGGCAACAGCGTGCACGGCAGACCTGCCGACCCGCATCGTCTACATCAGTACCAGCGGTGTGTATGGTGACTGTCATGGTGAATGGATCAACGAATCCCAGCCGTTGAATCCGACAAGTTTGCGTGCGAAGCGGCGGGCGGATGCGGAATCAGCGCTGTATGACTGGAGCAGGGAGACAGGTTGTCCGGTAGTGACGCTGCGTGTGCCGGGGATCTATGGTCCGGGTCGATTGCCGCTCGAACGCATTCGCGAGGGCTTGCCTCTGCTTCGCGAGGCCGACTCACCCTATACCAATCGCATCCACGTAGACGACTTGGCAGCCACCTGCGTTGCAGCGATGACGCGGGGCAAACCCGGTGCTGTTTACAACGCGAGCGATGGTCATCCGTCGAACATGACAGATTACTTCAACCAGATTGCCGATTACGGGCGGCTGCCCAGGCCTCCGACGGTTGCCCGTGACGAGGCGGACGCGGTGCTGACTCCGGGTATCCGCTCCTTTATGGATGAATCGAAACGGTTGGTGAATCGCAGGATGCGCGAGGAACTCGGTGTCAAGCTGCGATATCCGAACCTCAAAGCGGGACTGCCATCCTGTTTCGAGTAGCAGGGCTGTGCCGCATCGGTAGGCCTCGGCGTCAGGTGGCGTAGGGTCAGGTCAGCCCAGCCCCAGGCTGTCCCAGATCGCGTCGATATGTTCCTTGACTGACGCGTCCATGCAGATGGGGCGTCCCCATGCCCGCTCGGTCTCACCTTGCCATTTGTTCGTGGCATCGAAGCCGATCTTGCTGCCGAGCCCACTGACAGGTGAGGCAAAGTCCAGGTAATCGATCGGTGTGTTTTCGACGATTGTGGTATCGCGCGCTGGATCCATGCGGGTGGTCATGGCCCAGATAATGTCCTTCCAGTCGCGAACGTTTACATCATCATCCGTCACGATCACAAACTTTGTATACATGAACTGGCGCAGGAAGCTCCAGACGCCAAACATCACCCGCTTGGCATGGCCTGAGTACTGCTTCTTCATGCTCACGCAGGCTATCCGGTAAGAGCAGCCTTCCGGTGGCAGGTAGAAATCAGTGATTTCAGGGAACTGTTTCTGCAGTATGGGCACGAAAACCTCGTTGAGCGCCACGCCAAGTATGGCGGGTTCATCGGGTGGCCGTCCGGTATAGGTGCTGTGATAGATGGGGTTGTGGCGATGGGTGATGCGCTCAACGGTGAAAACCGGAAAGCGCTCCACCTCGTTGTAGTAGCCGGTGTGATCCCCGAAAGGCCCCTCGTCGGCCTCCTCGCCGGGATGGATAAACCCCTCCAGCACGATTTCCGCGCTGGCAGGTACTTCCAGATCATGGCTGAGGCACCTGACCAGTTCCGTTTTCGCGCCCCGCAGGAGCCCGGCGAAAGCATATTCGGACAGGCTGTCCGGTACCGGTGTGACCGCCGCGAGTATCGTCGCGGGGTCGGCGCCAAGCGCGACCGCAATTGGAAAGGGTTTGCCGGGATATGTCTGTTGCCAGTCGCGGTAATCGAGCGCACCGCCACGCTGTGCCAGCCAGCGCATGATGAGCTTGTTGCGATCGATGACCTGCTGGCGGTAGATGCCCATGTTCTGGCGTTCCCGCTCCGGACCTTTGGTAACCACCAGTGGCCAGGTAATCAGCGGTGCGGCATCCTTGGGCCAGCACGTCTGAATCGGCCACTTCGAGAGATCGACCCCCGCAGGTTCGATCACTTGCTCCTGGCAGGGCGCGTGCTTGACCCGTTTGGGTGCCATGTCCAGGACCTTTTTGAACATGGGCAGCTTTTGCCAGGCATCCCTCATCCCCTTTGGGGGATCGGGTTCCTTTAGCGAGGCGAGTAGCCTGCCGACGTCTCGCAGCGCCTCGACCGAGTCTTCACCCATGCCCATCGCCACTCTTGCCGGTGTGCCAAACAGATTACCGAGTACAGGAATTGAGTGGCCTCGTGGATTTTCGAAGAGCAGTGCCGGTCCACCGGCGCGCAAGGTACGGTCGCATATCTCGGTCATCTCCAGACAGGGATCGATCTCGACGCCGATCCGCTTGAGTTCACCACGCGACTCGAGTTGTGCCATAAAGTCGCGGAGGTCAACGTATTTCATCTTCTTCACCAACCAGGCCGGTATGAAGGCGTTGACCCTAGGCGGCCAGACCGCTGTGACGCAGCAGCGCGTCGATCGATGGTTCGCGCCCGCGAAAATCGATGAAAAGTTCCATGGGCTCGCGTGAGCCGCCCTTTTCCAGGATGCTGGTCAGGAAGCGCTCGCCCGTATCACGGTCAAAGATGCCGGACTCCTCGAACGCCGAGTAGGCATCGGCCGAAAGAACCTCGGCCCACTTGTAGCTGTAATACCCGGCCGCGTAGCCGCCGGCGAAGATGTGTGAAAAGCTGTGTGGGAAGCGGTTGAACGACGGTGGCTGGATGACTGCGACCTGTTCGCGCACCTCGCGAAGTAATTCGTATATCCGCCCACCTCGCTCGGGGTCGTAGTCGCGATGCAGCCGGAAGTCGAAGATGGCGAATTCCAGTTGCCGGACCATCTGCATGGCAGACTGGAAATTCCGGGCGGACTGCAAGCGCTGGAACAGCTCATCGGGCAGTTTCTCGCCAGTCTGGTAGTGCGCAGCAATCAGATCCAGTGCCTCGCGTTCCCAGCACCAGTTTTCCATGAACTGGCTGGGTAGCTCGACGGCATCCCAGGCAACCCCACTGATGCCGGATACGCCGGCGTAGTCAACCTGGGTGAGCATATGGTGAAGCCCATGCCCGAATTCGTGAAAAAGTGTAATGACTTCATCGTGAGTGAGCAGCGCCGGTTCAGCGCCGATAGGTGGTGAAAAATTACACGTCAGATAGGCTACCGGCGTCTGCAGACCATCTGCCATTACCCGACGTGATATACACTCATCCATCCATGCGCCGCCTCGCTTGTGCGGGCGCGCGTAGAGATCAAGATAGAATTCACCGCGCATCTCCCCCTTGCCGTCGCGTATCTCGAAAAAGCGCACGTCGGGGTGCCAGGTATCTATCCCGTCGCGTTCATTGATACTGATACCGTAAAGGCGTTGCACGACTGCAAACATGCCCGGCAGAACCCTGGTTTCAGGGAAATAAGGCTTGAGCTCTTCCTGCGAAATGGCGTATCTGTGCTGCCGCAGTTTTTCGGAATAGTAGCCGAGGTCCCATGCCTCGAGATCCTTAACAGCAAATTCCTCTGTCGCGAATTGGCGCACTGCATCGAGTTCCTCGCGCGCACGTGCGAGCGAACGTTCCGCAAGATCGCTCAGAAAGGACATCACCTGATCGGTTGATAATGCCATCTTGGTGGCGAGGGAACGCTCCGCGTAGTTGGCGTAGCCGAGCAGCCGGGCAGCCTCGTGGCGAAGGGCCAGAATCTCTTCCATCACCGGGCCATTGTCCCACTGGTTTGCGTGGGGGCCCTGGTCGGATGCACGCGTGACGTAGGCCTCATACATCTCGCGCCGGAGTTCCCGGTTATCTGCGTACGTCAGTACGGGGTGATAGGAGGGAAATTCGAGGTTGAACAGCCAGCCTTCCTGACCTTCTCTTTGCGCAGTCTGCCGGGCCAATGCGAGCGCACTGGGGGGCAGCCCGTCAAGCTGCGAGGACTCCGTGATCAGCCTGCTCCAGGCGTTGGTGGCATCGAGCAGATTCTCTTCAAATTTTGCATGCAGAGACGACAGTTCCTGCATGATAATTTTGTAGCGCTTGCGTTTTGCAGGCTCCAGTGCGATGCCTGACAGACGGAAGTCGCGCAACGCATTGGTGATAATCTTCTTTTGCGCCGTTTCCAGCCTGTCAAATTCGGGGCCGTCTGCGATCTGTTTGTAGGCCTTGTAGAGCGCTTCATTTTGACCCAGCTCGGTGGAATACTCCGACAGCTTGGGCAGACAGGCATTATACGCAGCCCGCAATTCCTCCGTGTTGACCACCGAGTTCATGTGACTGACTGGCGACCAGGCGCGGCTGAGACGATCTTCGATATCTTCGAGCGGCTGGATCAGGTTGGCCCAAAGGTATGTTTTATCCTCAGACAATAGCTGGTAAACCGTACTGCGGCACTCAGTGAGCAGCTGATCGATCGCGGGCTCGACGTGTTCCGGCTTGATTGAACGAAAGGCAGGCAGGCCGGTCGTATCCAGTAACGGATTGCTCATTGTCGTGACCTCATTTCAATGACTTGTCTATTGGGATCGCAGAGGCATTACTCTATCATTTCCCCATCCCGGGGCGTTAGGTGGGTCATCGTACGAGTGGAGAAGTTATGGCAAAACACTATGATCTGATTGCGATTGGTGGCGGGAGTGGCGGCGTCTCTGTTGCCGAACGTGCCGCACGCTACGGCGCAAAATGTGCTGTCATTGAACGAGATGCGCTGGGGGGCACCTGTGTGAACCGTGGCTGCGTACCGAAAAAAGTGATGTGGTTCGGCGCCTGCATTGCGCATACTCTGGAAGACGCCATGGGCTACGGATTCCTGGTGGGCGAGACGAAGTTCAACTGGGAGGCGCTCAAGGAAGGCCGTGATACCTATGTACAGGGAATCAATCAGTGGTATCACACCTATCTTGTCGACTCTGATATTGACGAGATAGTCGGTGAGGCGCGTTTTGTGGACAGCCATCGACTGGCGGTGGGCAATGAGGAATATAGCGCCGACCACATTGTGATTGCAGTCGGTGGTTATCCGGCGATTCCGCAGATCTCCGGTGCAGAGTTCGGTGTTACGTCCGACGGCTTTTTCGAGCTGACGGAGCTGCCTCGGCGTGTCGCGGTGGTCGGTGCCGGCTATATCGCGGTAGAACTTGCGGGGATGTTAAACGCGCTCGGAGCACACGTCACCATGCTGCTGCGCCGTGAGCACCTGTTGCGGCGTTTCGATGCCATGCTGCGCGAGAGCCTGATGGCGGAGATGCTCGAGGACGGCATTGACATTCTGGCCGGAACGCAGGTGAAGGATCTGGTGCGCGAGTCGGACGGCAGTCTGTGCATAGAGTGCGACAATGGGCAGCGGCTGGAGGGCTTCGATCAGTTGATCTGGGCCGTTGGCCGGACGCCGGCGACCGCCGGGCTTGGTTTGGCCGCAGTCGGTATCGAAATGGATGCGCAGGGCTATTTGCCCAGTGACAGGTTTGAGAATACCAATGTTCCGGGAATCTATGCCATTGGCGATGTGACCAACAAGGCGCCCCTCACGCCGGTCGCCATCGCGGCCGGCCGCAGACTGGCTGACCGCTTGTTCGGCGGTAAGAGTGACCGGTATCTGCCCTACGAGCATATCTCCACTGTGGTTTTCAGTCACCCTCCTATCGGGACGGTGGGTCTTACCGAAGAGCAGGCGCGTGAGATCCATGGAGAAGCCGTAAAGATCTACCAGACTCAGTTCACCGGCATGTACCATGCGCTCACGGACCGCAAGCGGCAAACGGCGATGAAGCTCGTGACCGTCGGCGCCCGGGAGAAAGTGGTCGGTTGTCATATAATTGGCTCCGGCGCCGACGAAATGCTGCAGGGTTTCGCGGTGGCGATCCGCATGGGCGCGACCAAGCGGGATCTCGACGATACTGTTGCAATTCATCCGACGAGTGCGGAAGAGTTGGTTACGATGAAATAATCCGGGATAAGAGCTGAAGGTACACAGATCAGAGGGGGATATACAGCCGCAAGTCAGTCATGCCCTTCAGTAGGCTGGATCCGGATCTGCCGCTTAATCTTTCATTATGTCTACCCGCCCCTTCGAAAACCTGATCCCACGCATTGCCGGGTCTGCCTACATTGATCCGGCCGCCCTGGTCATTGGCGATGTCGAGATTGGCGCAGATTCCTCGGTCTGGCCGCTGACCGTGATCCGCGGCGATATAAACAGCATTAAAATTGGTGCGTACACCAATATTCAGGATGGATCAATACTTCATGTTAGCCATGATAGCGAATACGCCCCCGGTGGCTTTGGGTTGCGTCTTGGAAATCGTATTACGGTCGGTCACCATGTCGTTTTGCACGGCTGCGAAATCGAAGATATCTGTTTGATTGGAATGGGGTCTATTGTGTTAGACGGGGCGCGTATCGAACGCGGTGCGATGCTTGCCGCTGGTAGCCTGGTGGCACCCGGCAAGGTGCTTGAAGGCGGTTTTCTCTGGCGAGGCAGCCCGGTGCGGCGGGCGCGTGAACTTACTTCCCAGGAGTGCGATTATCTCGATTATTCGGCCGACTATTACGTCCAGCTTGCCAGACGGCATGCCCGGCGTGTCTGATATGGACGAACAGCTGGCCGGTTTGAGCGTGATGACGTTTTGGGATAACCCTGCGATGGCGATCGCATCAATTTGGCGATTGTCTCAGTGCCCTGATTACCCGACTGGTTTCCGGCCGAAGGCCACGCCATAGAAAGAACGACTCGGCAGCCTGTTCAACCAGCATGCCCAGGCCGTCGACAGCGAGTCCGGCGCCATGCTGCTTGCCCCAGCGTAAAAAGGCGGTGGGTCTGCTTGCGTACATCATGTCGTAGCAACAGCCCCCCGCTCGCAGCGCTCTGTCGGGTATTGGTGGCACTTCACCTGCCAGACTCGCCGCCGTTGCATTTATGACCAGATCGAAGGCTTCCTCTGCGACATCTTTGAAACCGCCGCCGACGACCGGGCCATGGTCGGAGAATTCGTTGGCGAGTGACACAGCTTTGTCCGGTGTTCGATTCGCGATGACGAGCTTTAGCGGCCGCTGCTCAAGTAAGGGATGAAGTACGCCGCGCGCCGCGCCCCCGGCGCCGAGCAAGAGGATATCCATGTCGGCAAGCTGGACGCCATGATTCACCACGAGATCCCTGATGAGTCCTGCGCCGTCCGTGTTGTCACCAAAGAGCTTGCCGTCCTCCTGCCATAGAAAGGTGTTGACCGATCCGGCGAGTTCCGCGCGCGGGCTGCGAAGCTCGGCCAGAGCCCATGCCTCGAGCTTGAAAGGCACCGTGATGTTGAGTCCTTTGCCGCCCTGGGTGTGGAAATCGGCGACGGCGCGTGGGAAGTTTCCCCGCTCGACCAGGATGGCGTCGTAGCGCATCTGCTGGCTGGTCTGTTCCGCAAAGCATTTGTGGATCTGCGGGGATTTGCTGTGGGCAATGGGATTTCCCATCACCGCATACCGGTCAATCTGCGGCGTTATTTCTTTCATGGCCTTCCGGCTCAGTGGCATCCTTAAGCGAGCACTGTGCCTAGCGGCGTTCTTTTAGCCATTCGGCGGCCTGTTTCGCGAAGTACGTCAGGATACCGTCCGCCCCAGCGCGTTTGAATGCGAGCAGTGATTCCATCACCACGCTGGATTCCTCAAGCCAGCCGTTCTCACTGGCTGCTTTGAGCATGGCGTATTCGCCGCTGACCTGATAGACATAGGTAGGGGCACCGAACTGTTCTTTTACGCGCCGCACCACGTCCAGATAGGGCATGCCGGGCTTGACCATGATCATGTCCGCGCCCTCGTCAAGGTCGAGCGCAACTTCCCAGAGTGCCTCATCACTGTTCGCGGGGTCCATCTGGTAGCTGTACTTGTTGCCGCCGCCGAGGTTGGCAGCAGAGCCAACGGCATCACGGAAGGGCCCGTAAAAACTCGACGCGTACTTGGCGGAATATGCCAGTATCCGCGTGTTGATATATCCACCCTCCTCCAGAGCCTGCCGTATCCGTCCTATACGACCGTCCATCATGTCAGATGGCGCGACAATGTCGGCTCCGGCCTGCGCCTGCGAGACGGCCTGTTTGACAAGAACATCCACCGTTTTATCGTTCAGGACATAACCACTGTCGTCGATGAGGCCGTCCTGGCCATGAGTGGTGAATGGGTCGAGGGCGACATCGGTGATTACGCCGAGTTCTGGAACTGCGGCTTTCAGGGCACGAACTGCCCGTTGGGCGAGTCCCTCGGGGTTGTAGGCCTCACGCGCATCGTCACTCTTCTTGTCGCCCGGTGTCACGGGGAACAGGGCGATTGCTGGGACGCCGAGTGCAGCCAGCTCACTGGCTTCCTGCAATAATTCGTCTATGCTGACACGCTCGATGCCCGGCATTGAGCTGACCGGTTCGCGATTTCCTTTACCTTCAAGAATGAACATGGGGTAGATTAGATCATCCACTGATAGCTGATTTTCCCTCATCAAGCGGCGGGAAAAGTCATCGCGCCGCATGCGTCGCATGCGTACCTGTGGAAAAATGCCGCGGCCTGTCTCGAAATTGCCCACTGCTCTTACCTCTACGGGTTATCATTGGAATCAAGTGGCAGTGTAACGCCATGGCACCCGATGCTAAAGGAAGTCAGCAGGCTGTCATTAGGTAAGCATTGAGTCAGATGTCGAGCGTTGCCCCTAACATGCTGGTTCTCCTGCCACCCTGTCGCGCATATCCTCCCCTGGGAAACTGGTACGCAGACCCAATCACGAATTCCGCTGCAGACAATCTGCAGCGGCGGGCGCGTCAGGCATTACAGCATGGCTATGCGCATGGTGAAGACTGTTTTGCTGCCCGATTGCAGGACATCGCGGCAAGTTTCTGGTTGGGTCGTTCAATTGAGGGGGATTACCGGAGTCTGGCGGCGACATCAACGGATGAGCACCAGCATGCACTTATTGACCTCGTGTTTGGCCAGCTGCTGATCAGCCGCAAACTGGCAGGCGCCCTGCATTATCTGGATTCAGGATTTTCTCGCGCTGCCAATTTGCTGAAGCCCGCGGACTATTTTCGCGTCCTGAAGCGGCACGAGCTACTGCGCCATCTGGTTCTTGGTCGGCAGCCGGCGGCAGCGCAGGATCTCACGAGCTTGCTGGGGGAGGCACGCATTATCGCGCGGCTTGGCGGGATAACCGCCACATCAGGCCGATGCCGATATTCGCCGGATGACACGATCGGTTAAGGACTTTGCGATCCTTTTCATGCGTCCATTTGTTCTTATTGCCAACCACCTGGCACCCCTGACACTGTTAAGTGCGCTGACGGCCTATCTGCATCCTCCGCTGTTTCTCATCTTCAAAAGCAGCTTTCTCTGGTTTTTTGCGGCGACGATGTTTGCGCTCGGCGTGGTTCTGGAGCCTGAGGAACTGAGAGACACTCTGCGTGAGCCGCAGCGGATCGGCCTGGGCGTTTTGACTCAGTATACGGTAATGCCGCTACTGGGGTTCATGGCAGCACTGCTGCTGCCTCTTTCGCCGGAGCTCGCCGTCGGTTTTGTGATCGTTGCCTGCGCGCCAGGTGCGATGGCCAGCAACGTAATCGTCTATCTCGCCGGTGGTGCAGTCGCCTACTCAGTGTCGCTGACTACCGTCGCGACCTTCCTCTCGCCCATCCTGACACCTGCGCTCGTCAAGCTGCTTGGGGGTGTCTTCCTTAAGATCGAGTTTTGGCCAATGATGCAGACGATTCTGCTCACGGTTCTTGCGCCGCTCCTGGGTGGCATGGCGCTCAGGCAAGCCTTGGGCAACCGAGCGCTCGAGGCGCGTGCGGTCGCGCCGGCAATCGCCGCTATCGCAATCGTCATCATTTGCGGCTATGCGGTTGCTGCCAATCAGGCGTCGATTGCGAGCATGGGCCCGCTTGTGATGCTGGCAGTCGTCGCTGTAAATGGCTTGGGTTATCTGGCGGGGTGGTGGCTGGCGCGATTATATCGCTTTGATTACCGCCACCGATTGGCATTGGCCATTGAGATCGGAATGCAGAATGCAGGCCTCGGCGTTGCGCTGGCGCTCAAGCATTTTTCTTCGGAAACGGCGCTGCCGGGGGCGCTGTTTGCCGTCTGGTGCATTCTCACAGCAGCCGGTGCCAGCAGCTACTGGCGACGACGGTTCCCCGCCACCTGTCGGTAAACGGGCGCAAAAAAACGGCACATTCTGCCGTCCGACGACGGATTATGCTTACTCTGAGTCATTGCATTCAGACTATAACCTATTGTTGTTATACATATTGTTATGCTTTCTGGCTGTTTGGCACCAGCCTTGCATTGACTAGGCTGACTGCAGGGATCATTGACCGGGTTTGTTTCAAGATGATCGCTGCATCGAGAAGGACGAAGGCGGTGTGTTTGGTCCTCTGTGGCATGAGTCCGGGTATCTTTGAACCCTAAAGTATCTGAACCATGCCGGGCGGTTGCTGACATGGTGTGCAGATCCGCGAGACGGAACTCCTGAAATGTCACTCGGCCCATACAGGTGAGTCGTACAGGTTCAACAGAACGGGCTCATGTCACAGAGGACCAGGCGGCTGGCGGCTCCTTTTCGGATCGACTCCTCCGACGCTGAAAAGCGTTTTGACCCCGCCTAACCGCGGGGTTTTTTTTATCTGCTGACAGGGACGAAGACGGGCAGACACGTGGTCGCCGAGTTGATGATGGGGAGCCGTTTGCTCGGGGGCTAGCATTTTCCTTTAAGACCGTTCCAGCCGGTACGACGCAAGTATCTTCGTCTGCGGCAATCCGGATGAGCCGCGTGGTGTCGGGAAAAGCCTGAACTCAGACCTCGAGTTCAAGCATTTCAAAGTCCGCCTTTGAGACACCGCACTCGGGGCAGGCCCAGTCTTCCGGAATATCTTCCCACCGGGTGCCGGGCACAATGCCCTCTTCCGGTAGGCCTTCGGCTTCGTCATAGATAAATCCGCAAACGACACATTCCCATTTTTTCATGCCAAGTACCTTATATTTCGGACGAATTCATGACAATTCAGGCTATCTTACATTTCGTAGAGGACTCCATCCATTTTTCGGCAGGGGTCGCCAGATGGGAGCGGGTTGAGCAGGAGACAACTCGGTATTTCTCAACATTGTGTCAAAAGGCGCGGGTTCCTGCCAACTCCGTCGCCATATTTCCGCTCGAATTGCTACAGGCAGAATCAGCCTGACGGGTTTCGCGCTCTGCGCGAGGCAGGGATCCAGGCTAAGTACAGCTGCCAAGCCAGTCTTTTGGCTGCAAAAATACCTCATAGAGGCGTGCCTCGTCAGTACCTGCTTGCGGATGCCAGTCGTAGCGCCAGATAACCTTGGGCGGCAATGACATCAGGATAGATTCCGTGCGGCCACCGGACTGTAAGCCGAACAAGGTCCCTCGGTCGTAGACCAGGTTGAATTCCACGTAACGCCCACGGCGGTAAAGCTGAAAATCGCGTTCTCGGTCACCGTAGGCCAGCCTCTTGCGGCGCTCGACAATCGGCATGTAGGCCTGCAGGTAATGATCACCGATGCTGCGCATAAAGGCGAAGCACTGATCAAAGCCCCACTCGTTCAGGTCGTCGAAAAACAGACCGCCCACACCGCGTGGTTCCCCACGGTGTTTCAGGAAGAAATATTCGTCGCACCATTTCTTGAAACGCGGGTAAGTGTCTGCACCAAAGGGTTCACAAGCCCTGGCTGCCTCTTGGTGCCAATGGCAGGCGTCTTCCTCAAAGCCATAGTAGGGCGTCAGATCGAAACCGCCGCCGAACCACCAGACGGGTGCTGTGTCCGGTTTGTCTGCCACAAAAAAACGCACGTTGGCATGCGAGGTGGGTACATAGGGGTTCCAGGGGTGAATGACCAGTGAGACCCCCATGGCCTCGAAGCTTCGCCCAGCCAGTTCGGGTCGCTGGGCCGTCGCGGACGCCGGCAGCGCAGTTCCATAAACATGGGAATAATTGATGCCAGCCTTTTCGAAGACGCCGCCTTCCTCGAGAACACGCGATTGTCCACCTCCACCGCCTTCCCGTTCCCATTGGTCCTCGCGGAAGGTTCGTTCACCGTCGAGCTTCTCGAATGACCGACAGATGCGATCCTGTAGCTCGAGCAGATAGGTTCTTACGGCGTCGCGACTGATCTCGGTCATCGGGGGCATCCTGAATTACCTGATTTGCATCATACTTTATTCGGGGTGTCGCCCGAATGCACCGCCCCAGACTACCCAGGACGGACAACCGCACCGTCTCGAGCGTCACGAATCTGCGTTGGCTTTTGTTGATTTCCGAGTTGTCCATGCACAATGAAATCAATGTTGTCGCCGAAGTAGTTGCGTACTTGCAGGGCGCTGCGAGCCGGTTTTCGCCCGTGTGGATTTGCACTCGTCGAGACCAAAGGGCCACCCCAGTGCTGGCATAGTGTGGCCAGTATGGGGTGATTCGTCACGCGCACAGCGATGGTTCCGTGATTGCCCCGAATCCAGAAGGGCAGCTCCGAAAATACCGGCCATAGCCAGGTAACCGGACCTGGCCAGGTAGCAAATACGCGGCATTCATTATCATGCGGTAATGGTTTCAGCAAGGGCTCGATTTGCGCGAAGCTGGCGGCAACGAGAATCAACCCTGCTTGCACCGGGCGCTGCTTGAGTTCAAGCAGTCGGAACACCGCTTCGGAATCAAAAGGATTGCACTCCAGGCCAAAAACGCCCTCCGTCGGGCAGGCGATTATTCCGCCCCGGCCAAGCGCTCGAATGGCCTGTCGGAGATGCCAGGGGTTAACCGGACGAGTCATGGTGCTCACAGCTGTTTCAACTGTGCGGGAAGGGGTTTTTCACTCCACTGCTACGATTCAGCAGCCTTGGCGGCCGTCAGCTCGCCCTCATAAGGCTCGCCGAATTTGCAGTCCTTTTGGGGGCAAACCTTTTCGGTGCCCCGGCGCTTCGTTGTTTTGATGGTGAGAATTGGCCAGCCGCAGGATGGACAAGGCTCGTTGATAGGCTCATTCCATACGGCATACCTGCAGTGCGGATAGGTTGAGCACGAATAGAAGATCTTGCCGTTGCGGGATTTGCGCTTGAGCATGGTGCCTTTGCCGCACTCCGGGCAGGTCACGCCCGTGTCAGTAGGTTTCTCCAAAGGTTCTATGTACTTGCAGTCGGGGTAGGTGCTGCAGCCGATGAATTTCCCATAACGTCCTGATCGGACGATCAGGACCGAGCCACATTCCGGGCAGCTGCGACCTTCAATGATCTGCGGTTCGGCAGATTCACGATCATCATCGACGTTGCGAGTGTAGTCACAGTCCGGAAAACCGCTGCAGCCAATGAAGCGACCCCGACGCCCCAGCCGGATCTGAAGTGGCTTGCCACATTTAGGGCAGGGCTCACCCAGTTCCTGCGTTGTGACCTCCTGGCGCGAGACACTGGTTTCCTTTTCATCGATCAACTGCTTGAAAGGCTTCCAGAATGTGCTCAGCAACGGGACCCACTCGCGCTCACCCCGGGCGATCTCGTCCAGATCATCTTCCAGTGTCGCGGTGAAGTCATAGTCGACATACTGCTTGAAATGCTGTGACAGGAACCGGCTCACGACGCGTCCGACATCCGTCGGAAAAAAACGCCGTTTCTCTAAAGTGGCGTATTCGCGGTTTAACAGCGTGGAAATGATACTTGCATAGGTGGACGGCCGACCGATGCCATGTTCTTCCAGTGTCTTGACCAGGCTCGCTTCGGTGAATCTGGGTGGTGGCTCAGTGAAATGTTGCTCTGGCCGGATCGTATTGAGGGCGACAATATCGCCTTCTTCCATAGCCGGCAGCAGGCGTTCTTCGCCGTCGCCCTTGGCATCGTCGATGCTTTCCTGGTAGACCATCATGAAGCCTGGGTTGGCAACGGTAGACCCCGTGGCACGCAAGACATTTCCGGCCCCGCATTCAAAGTCCACACCGACCGTATTGATGGTTGCGTGGATCATCTGACAGGCGACGGTGCGCTTCCAGATCAGGTCATACAACTTCAGCTGATCAGCCGTCAGGTAGCCCTTGATGGCATCTGGCGAGTGTTCAACTGACGTCGGCCGAATGGCTTCGTGGGCTTCTTGTGCATTCTTGGCCTTGGTTTTGAAGACAAGAGGTTTATCGGGCAGGTTTTCCCTGCCGTAACGTTCCGCAATTAGATTGCGTATGTCTTCCAGCGCTTCAGCCGCCAGATTGACCGAATCCGTCCGCATGTAGGTGATCAAACCAACTGATCCGCCACCCGTGTCGATGCCTTCGTACAATTGCTGGGCGATACGCATGGTCCGGCTGGCGGAAAAGCCAAGCTTGCGTGACGCCTCCTGCTGCAAGGTGGAGGTGGTGAAAGGTGCAGAAGGATTCCGCTTGCGTTGCTTCTTCTCGACCGAATGGACAGTGAGCCTGCCGTCTGCGGCGGTCAGCAGTTCCTCTTCGATATCACGGGCTTTGGACCCATTGCTGATCGCAAACTGCCCGAGTTTCTTGCTGTGATGGTGAGTTAGCTTCGCAACAAACGCCTGTTGATCCTTCTCCAGGTCTGCCTCAATGGTCCAGTATTCGCGTGCCTTGAACTTTTCGATCTCTTCCTCGCGTTCCACGATCATGCGCAGGGCCGGACTTTGAACGCGTCCTGCGGACAGTCCTCGGCGCACTTTCTTCCAGAGCAGAGGCGAAAGATTGAAGCCCACCAGGTAATCGAGCGCACGGCGTGCCTGCTGTGCGTTGACCAGGTCCATGGAAAGCTCACGTGGGTGGTCAACGGCTTCATTGATGGCGCGTTTGGTGATTTCGTGAAACACGACCCGATGGACCGGCTTTTCCTTGAGTGCCTTGCGTTGGCGCAAGATTTCATACAGATGCCAGGAGATTGCTTCGCCCTCACGGTCGGGGTCAGTCGCCAGATAGAGCGCGTCGGCCTTTCTCATGGCCTTGGCGATGGTATCGACATGTTTAAGGTTCTTGTCGATGACATCGTAGTTCATGGCGAAATCTCGGTCGGGATCGACCGCTCCGGCCTTCGGTACCAAATCCCGGACGTGACCGTACGACGCCATGACCTCGAAATCCTTGCCCAGGTATTTCTTTATCGTCTTGGCTTTAGCCGGAGATTCTACAATCACCAGATTCTTGGTCATCGTGTAAGCGGCTGATGATCCAGGGGAGGCGGGTTGTTCCCGGCTCGCGGGAGGGAGTGTCGTCTCGAGGTCATAAGGTTAAGCGAGGCGGTTCTCGGAAGCTGTGATTTGTTACGCAGGTAGCCGATTTCATGGGACTCGCGCGAATTGGCTGCTAGTGAATGCTGCCAGTCAGGTTCTCGAACACCAGGTCCTCAATCCAGGCATAGGCTGCCTCGTGGCCAGGTTCATTGAAAAGGACCATGAGAATTACCCACTTCAATTCACCGATATCGATCTCTTCCGTGTCAAGGGCCATGATTCGATCGATGACCAACTCGCGGCTGGCCGGCGTGAGGATATCCATCTGTTCCAGAAAAATAAGAAAGCCCCGGCATTCCGTGTCGAGACGTTCACACTCCCGATCCGTGAAGAGGCGGATCGACCGCCCGGTCTGGGGTGCCGGCAACGTCGTTTCCCGATGGCGAGCGAGCTCTTCAAGCCAGTCAAAGGCCTTGTTAATCTCGCCGTGGGGGAAACCGGCTTCCAGCAGTTCAACGTGCAGCGATTCGCGATCCGGGCCAGCTTCGGTCTCGTCGTCCATGTAATAGTTTTCAAAGAGATACATCAGCACGTCGAGTACGTTTTCTTTCATTTCACAGCCTCTTGTCGATCCGGGAGTAGCGCCCTCCGGGGGCGGAAACGAGATATCCCTGCAACTCCAAGATCAGCAGCATGGAGGAAACCGCTTCCGCCGTCAATCCACTGCGTGTGACAATCAAATCCATAGGTACTGGATCATGACCTATCAAATCAAGAAGTTGCGCATGATCATCACTGAGCCCGGCGGTGTCCGCGAGAGTGGGTAGCGGTTCCTGGCTGGCGACTGCGAGTGCTCCGAGTTCTTCAAGGATATCGTCAGCAGTCTCGACCAGTTTGGCGCCCTGGCGGATCAGGCTATGGCAGCCGCGAGCCAGCGGATTATGAATGGAGCCCGGGATGGCGAAGACCTCGCGGCCCTGTTCAAGGGCATGCCGCGCGGTAATAAGGGATCCGGAATGGGGTGCCGCTTCGACAACCAGGGTGCCAAGGCTTAGACCGCTGATAATCCGGTTGCGCCGAGGGAAGTGTTCAGCGCGTGGACCTGTGCCAGGTGTAAGTTCAGAGACGAGCGCCCCGTGTTCGGCGATTTGATGTGCGAGATCCCGATGGCGCGCGGGATAGACCCGGTCTGGGCCGGTGCCAAGTACCGCGACTGTGGTACCGCTGGCCTCCAATGCGCCTAGGTGGCCGGCAGCGTCGATACCGAGGGCCAGTCCGGCGGTAATGGTCAAACCCGCGCTGGCCAAATGTGCTGCGAAATCCTGTGCGTTACGTGCACCACCCGTCGTCGGATTGCGGCTGCCAACGATGGCGAGCTGTAGATGCCCCAGAACCTCCGGATTTCCGTGCACGAACAAAACTGGGGGGGCATCATTAAGCTCCCTTAACAGAACGGGGTAGGCGGGGGAGCGGAGGGTCAGAATGTGGTGGTTGACAGGATCCGTCCCCAGCCAGGCCAGGTCTGAGTCAACCTGGTCCCAGTCGGGGTTGCGCAAATAGTCTTTGAGTGTCTCGGTGAGGCGGGTGTAGCAAAGATCGGGCTGCTCGAAAAGCGTGTCCAGCGTTTCGCACTGATCCAAGAGTTGACGAAACGTTGTCGGGCCGACACGCGGTGCGTGCAGCAGGGCAAGCCAGAATCTAAGATCTTCCGCAGGCTCCGTCATGTCCCTTCCCTGGGTATTCCGGTGGTGCGGGGTAGCGGCGAACTGACAATATGCGCCGCAATCCCTATGTTGCAGCTAAGGTCGTTAAGGGTTGCGTACGATATCCAATACATGAAGCGGGCGGGTTGCTTTCATTACCAGCCCGTAACTTACCTTGTCGAAGATACGAAATACCAGCATCACTCCGGCATCCTCTTCCGGAAGCTGGACCTTCTCCTTGCTCCTGGGGTTGACCATGTCCTCCACCACAGCCCCACTCTGGAAGATACGCAAGACATTGCCTATTTCGATTCCTTCGCGCGCACCCCGATTGATTGACACGACCTGATATTGACCGATCTGGGTGACACCACCAAGAACGGACAGTATGCGTCCCTCTACCTCCTGAGCTGGCGGCTTTGGAACGAAGTGGGTGTATACGTCCTGATCCACGATTGGCATCAGCCGGTCTCCGATCCGTGCTTCTTGGGTCGTGCTGGTAAGCAGCAGGGTAGATGGATCGCCAAATCGCTGCAGGGTTGCATCACCGATATACAATGCCTCGTAACCCAATACCTCGTTGCTTACGGGATCGCGAATTTCGCCAGCTGGGCGATAGACGTAGTAGCGGCCATGCTCACTGGTATCGATACCGCGGACATAAATCCGGTCATTGGCGCCAGCGACGAGATGCTCGTCGGCCATGGCAAGAATGTAGGGTGCACTCTCGAGTGTCGCATCGTCAGTAATCAGGGGTCGCGTAAGAAACTGCTTGATCGCATCAACCGGAATCGTGGGGATAGCCTGATCAAGAACTTCGGTACGAGCACTCGGGGACAGCTTCATGTCACCATGGCCACGTTGAAGCCGTAACTGGGGCTTGCCGTCGACGTAGACGAGAGTGATAACATCTCCGGGATAAATGAGATGTGGATTATCGATCTGGGGATTGACATACCACACTTCAGGCCAAAGCCAAGGGTCCCTCAGAAACCGTTCCGAGATATCCCAGAGGGTGTCGCCCTTAGCGACCACGTAACGATCCGGATGTCCAGGATTCACGGCGAGAGTATCAGCGAGCGCCAGCGCCGAGAAAAGCATGAAAACAACGAGTCCAAGGAATCTATTGGCCATGTGCATCCCTTTGCGTACTGTGGTTTGGTAACCGACGAATTGGCCTCTCCCTGCTGATAGAGAGCGCGGTTCGCGCGGCAGTCTAGCCCAAAAACCCTACCCCTCAAGGTGTGGAAAGTAGGGCTTGATTTCCATTATTATCGATACCTTAGAGTTATTACTTTAGCACTTTACCAGTCCGGAACGCTTCGTCAAAGGTATTTGTGATCAAACGCACATGGCCCAGTTAGAGATCCTGCATTTCCCTGATTCCCGCCTGAGAAGCGAGGCCGCGCCCGTCCATGTGGTGGACGACGAGATAGATCGGCTGGTCGGTGACATGTTTGAGACAATGTACGCGGCACCCGGAATTGGGCTGGCAGCAACACAGGTCAACGTCCCTAAGCGTCTTCTGGTTCTCGATATCAGTGAGGAAAAAGACCGTCCCATGTGCTTTATCAATCCGGAGATTCTGGAAAAGTCCGGCGAAGAGGAAACGGAGGAGGGCTGCCTGTCAGTACCAGGGATCTATGAAAAGGTGCGACGCGCCGAGCACATCAAGGTGCGTGCCTTGGACCGAAACGGCGAGCCGTTTGAGCTGGAAGCTGACGGTTTGCTGGCCGTCTGTATCCAGCACGAGATCGATCATCTCGATGGCAAGTTGTTCGTGGATTATCTGTCCGAGCTGAAGCGGCAGCGGATTCGCAAGAAATTGGACAAGGCGCGCCGCCATGGGGATTTCCCTCCGCCGGCGCCACAGCACGCCGAGCCTGTCATTTAGGAATTTGCTTAAGTTCTATATACTTAAGTCAGCCATTTGGGGTGTGCGGTGCATCCTGTGAATCCGGCACTAGTCGTAGGAGATGCTGGCTTCGATTTTCCACGGGTAACCGCTTACCCTGACACCCTGTTGTTGTGAGCTTTGCGATGAAGATTGTTTTTGCCGGCACACCCGAGTTTGCTGTTCCCGCGTTACGTGCCGTGCTGGACAGCGGCCACGCGGTCATAGCGGTCTACACGCAGCCCGATCGGCCGGCGGGGCGTGGTCGCACGCTTCGGGCCAGCCCTGTGAAACAGGTCGCGCTGGCGGAAGGTATAAGGGTTTGCCAGCCTGACAGCTTCAAAGGATCAGAAGCGCAGCAGGAGCTTGCGGACCTGCAACCCGATCTGATGGTGGTGGTTGCCTATGGGCTTATTCTGCCCGCCGCCGTGCTTGAGATCCCCATGTGCGGCTGTGTCAATGTGCACGCCTCGCTATTGCCTCGCTGGCGCGGCGCAGCGCCAATCCAGCGGGCGATTATTGCAGGAGACACCGAAAGCGGTGTAACACTCATGCAGATGGAAGCCGGGCTCGATAGCGGCCCGATGCTTGCTCGTGCCACCTGCCCTATCAATCCGGCTGACACGGCCGGGATATTGCACGATCGCCTGGCACAATTGGGCGCAGACCTCCTGGCTGAGCATCTCGAGGAGATCCTCGCGGGCCGATTGATACCGGAGCCACAGGACGAATCGCGAGTGACCTACGCCGCAAAACTCGATAAGCGCGAAGCAGTATTGGACTGGACGCAAGCTGCTGCGGTGTTGCAGCGGCAGGTCAATGCTTTCAACCCCTGGCCGGTGGCCCAGACCACGTTTCAGGGTCAGGCGCTGCGCATCTGGCGTGCTCGAACGATTACTCACAGCGACGGGACGGTAAGTCCAGGTTGCGTGATTGCGCACGGGAAAGAAGGCGTTGATGTCGCTTGCGGAGAAGGTGCTCTGCGCCTGCTCGAGGTACAATTGCCTGGCGGGCGGCGGATTGCAGGAGGCGATTTCGCGAACGCAAGGTCATTGAATCGGCTTTGTTTCGCGGCTGCCTAGCCGCATTCCAGTAGCAAATATAACTCATGAACACGCGACTCGCGGCGGCGAAAGTGCTGCAGCAGGTGTTGGATAATGGTCAGTCACTGGCGGCACTCCTGCCGCAGGCATTCGATCGTATTCCGCAGACGGAGCGCGCTTTTGCCCAGGAACTGGTGTATGGCAGTCTGCGGTGGCACGGGCGGCTTGCCGCTCTTCTGGATGAACTGCTGGCGTCGCCACTCAAGGCGCGCGACCACGATATCCTGTGTCTTCTGCTTATCGGACTCTATCAGTTGTCACGGCTCGCCGTGGCGCCGCATGCAGCGGTGAATGAAACGGCCAATGCCGCGCGTGCAGCCAGGAAACCCTGGGCGGTCGGCCTGATCAATGGGGTGCTCCGTAGCTACCAGCGCCAAACCGAAAAACTGGAAAACAGGCTCGATCAGTGCCCCGAGTCCCGTCTTGCACACCCCCAATGGCTACTGGCACAGCTGAGGCGGGATTGGCCCGATGACTGGGAGGCCATTGCCATAGCCAATAATGAGCGTGCACCGATGACATTGCGTGTCAATCTGACACGCCTGAGTCGGTCGGCTTACCTGGATCGGTTGCGGGGGGCGCATCTGGCCGCACGTGAAGTGTCCTTTACGGCGGCAGGTGTTTGTTTGGAGGCGCCCACAGTTGTCGCACAGCTGCCAGGTTTTCAGGACGGCGACGTATCCGTTCAGGATGCGGCCGCCCAGCTCGCCGCCGAGCTGCTCGATATCCGGCCCGGACTGCGGATCCTCGATGCCTGTGCCGCCCCCGGCGGCAAGACTGCCCACATCCTGGAACGTGGCGACAACCGGGTCACCGTTATCGCTATTGACATGGATATGAGCCGACTGGCGCGTGTTGCAGAGAACCTCGAGCGACTTGGGCTGAATGCAAAGCTGATCTGTGCAGATGCGGGGGATCCTGAGTCATGGTGGGACGAAGTGCAGTTTGATCGTGTCTTGTTGGATGCGCCCTGTTCTGCCAGTGGTGTGATTCGACGTCACCCGGATATTAAATTGCTGCGACGCCCCGGCGATCTGGAGCAACTTGCGGAACAGCAGGAGCGGCTGCTGGATAGGTTATGGCCCTTGCTGGCCTCAGGCGGTATCCTTCTCTACGCAACCTGTTCCGTTTTCCGGCTTGAAAACGCGGGATGTGTCGCGCGCTTTCTGGCGCGGCACAATGATGCATTCGAGGACAGGATTGCGGCCCGCTGGGGTCGCGTTATGCAGTATGGCCGCCAGATTCTTCCCGGAGAGAATGGTATGGACGGCTTTTATTATGCATGCTTGGTCAAGCGCTAGGGCTTGACGTCAGTGCTTCCGCGTGCTGGAGGATGCTGCTTTTCCATGGAATCTGGTAAACAACTTCCCGCCCTGTTTCTGGTGATCTTGCTGCTAGGTCTTGCGGGCGGGCAATCCCGTGCAGCCGATGATTCGCTGTTTGAGGTAACCGGTGCGCATACGGCGGTTGTCTATGAAGTATACGTCGTGGATGCCAATATACGCATGCGTCTCACCAAACATGCGCGAGAAGCATTGCAAAATGGTGTGCCGCTGGAGATTCTGGTCGAGGTGGAAGTTCTGCGCGAGCGGCCTTGGTTGTGGAATGAGACGATTGAGCATATCCGCAAAACTTACCGCCTTAGCTACCACGCACTCAGTGAGCGTTACATTGTAAAACGCTCTGGATGCCGGCACCAGCGCGAGCTACACCTCACTGGAAGAGGCGCTCTTCGAATTGGGTACGATTCGGGAGATGCCTGTGCTCCCGCAACAGCGTGTGTTGCCGGACCAGAAATACATGATTCGCATACGTGCTGCACTGCTGACGGAGGCACTGCCAGTGCCTGTTCGTTTATGGGCCTACGTGTCGTCCCGGTGGCGCTCGGCCAGTGACTGGTACACATGGCCGCTGCAACCCTGAACCGTTCTGTGCGCGGCATCTCGCCGATGCTGCTTCTCTTCCTGCTTCTGCTCGTGTCGCTCTACTTTATGAGCGACGCTACCCACAACTCGGAGAAATTTGGCCAGCTATATTCGGTCTTGCTGTTGACGAATGCATTTGGCCTTATCGTGCTGGCAGTTCTGATCGGTACCAATTTGTTCTGGCTGGTACGGCAATACCACATGGGCGCTGCCGGCTCGCGGCTGACCGCGCGCCTTGCAGGCATGTTTGTTGTACTGGCGGTGTTGCCGGTTTCCGTTGTCTACTACTTTTCGCTGCAGTCACTGAAAAACGGTATCGACAGCTGGTTCGACGTTCAGATCGAACGGTCGCTCGAAGATGCGTTGGAGTTGAGTCGTTCCGCATTCGAGATACGGATGCGGGATCAGCTCAGCGTCACGGAACAACTTGCCGGGGAGCTTACCGAGGTTCCCGCTGCCATGGCCCCCTTGAATCTGCTCGATTTGCGCGTGCGCAGCGGAGCCGATGAGCTGACGTTGCTTGCAGGTAATGGCCGGATTGTCGCCTCCAGTAGTGTTAAGGCGACAGAGATTGTACCAAACCGGCCGTCCGAAGCAGTGATGACCCGGGTACGACAGGGCGGGGTATATGTAGGTCTCGACCCAATCGGTGATACTGGTCTCCATGTGCGCGCGGTTGTGCCTGTCCCATCCAGTAACGCTGCTGCGGAGCAGAGGCTATTGCAGGCACTATACACCGTCCCGGAGCGCCTCAGTTCCAAGGCCGACCGTGTGCAGGCTGCCTTTGCGCGCTACAAGGAGCTGGCCTTTCTCCGCAAGCCACTCAAGCAGAGCTATATCCTGACCTTGTCCCTTGTTCTTCTGTTGAGTCTGTTGTCGGCTGTCTGGGCAGCGTTCTATTCGGCCCGACGACTGGTGGAACCGATTCGTGACCTCGCAGAAGGGACACGTGCTGTCGCCGAGGGCGACTACGACAAGCAGCTGCCGGTGGCCGGACATGATGAACTCGGGTTTCTGGTGAATTCATTCAATGCGATGACGCGGCACCTTGCCCTGGCGCGCGATGAGGCGCGGCGCAGTCAGCATCAGGTCGAAGGCCAGCGTGCCTACCTTGAGGCGCTGCTGGGGAGCCTGTCTTCAGGCGTCATCAGTTTTGCATCGGATCTGCAACTGCGTACGACAAACGGCGCTGCTGGACGCATTCTTGGCGTGAATCTGCAGGAGCATATCGGGAAGCCGCTGATGGAACTCGTACGCAGTCATGCGTTCCTTCAACCTTTGCTGGATGCGATGGGTATTCATTATCGCGAGCCCCAGCGGAATTGGACCGAAGAGGTGACGCTGTTTGGAGGTCACGGGCGTCAGGTTCTCATTTGCCGGGGCGCGCGCCTGTCAGACGAGAAACATGATAGCGGGATGGTAATCGTCTTCGATGACGTTACCGCCTTGATACAGGCGCAGCGCGATGCCGCCTGGGGTGAGGTGGCAAGGCGCCTCGCACACGAGATCAAGAACCCGCTGACCCCAATTCAGTTATCTGCCGAGCGTCTGAGAAGGAAGCTGCTGCAACACCTTGAGGCAGACGATGCGGAAGTGCTCGATCGCTCTACCCATACAATTGTGCAGCAGGTGGAGGCGATGAAGACCATGGTCAACGCCTTCTCGGAATACGCGCGTCCGCCCCGAATGAATCTGGAGCCACTGGATCTCAATCATCTGGTACAGGAAGTGCTGGACCTGTACAGGGACAACAATCGGGGTGTTGATATCGGGCTGAAGCTTGATTCGACTCCCGCGGTAATAGCCGCCGACGCGGGACGGATGCGGCAACTCGTGCACAATCTGATGAAGAATTCGCTGGAAGCCGTTGCCGACCAGCCAGGAGGACAGATCTGGGTAACCACCGAAAGCGAACGGTCCTTGACAGGGGGCTGGGTAGAACTGCGTGTCGAGGACAATGGGCCGGGCTTTGATGAAGGCATCCATGAACAGCTTTTCGAGCCATATGTCACAACAAAGCCAAAGGGGACAGGGCTCGGGCTTGCCATCGTCAAGAAGATTGTTGAAGAACACGGCGGTGCAATCCGGGCTGAGAACCGGACCGAAGGCGGCGCGCGGGTTGCCATACGCTTGCAGCTCGAATCGGCAGGTCCCGCGGTTCCTGCAGCAAGGTCATCGTAGCGTCGGCTGCAATCGGGTGAAGCTGAGATTCGGCACTGACTTCGCGCTATACTCCGGGCAGGCGTATCATAGTGTTCGATCCTGAATCCGCAAATTACCACATAGACTAAACACATGAGCGCTCCCCACATACTGGTTGTCGATGATGAGCCAGACATTCGCAGTCTGGTAAAGGAAATCCTGGAGGATGAAGGCTACGAGGTCAGTGTTGCTGAAAGCGGCGAGACAGCCCGCAAGGCCCGACGCTCACGGCGCCCTGATCTGATCCTGCTCGATATCTGGATGGATGATATCGATGGCATTTCCCTCCTCAGGGAATGGTCTGAAGCGGGTACCTTGCCGTGCCCCGTGATTATCATGTCGGGGCACGGTACTGTTGAAACCGCGGTGGAAGCGACCCGACTGGGCGCCTACGATTTCATCGAGAAACCTATCTCGCTTGCCAAACTCCTGTTGACGGTCGGACGTGCGCTGGAAGCCGATAAGCTGCAACGAGAGAACGTCGGGCTCCGTATGCAGGAGCAGACAGTTCCCGAACCGGTAGGTCGCAGCGATGTCATGCAGCGCTTGCGTGACCAGGTGCTGCGGGTGGCCCAGCATGATACCTGGGTCCTGATGCGTGGTGAACCCGGAGCCGGCAAGAAGACCTTCGCACATTTTCTACATGCCAACAGCCCGCGCAGGCGGGGGCCGTTCGTTGAGGTCGGTGTGGGGTCCATGTCCCAGCAGACTTCGGCCATCGAGCTGTTTGGGAATGAAGAAGGCGAACGGCTGACCTACGGGCGATTCGAACAGGCTAACGGCGGCACGCTTTACCTCGATGATATTGCGGACATGGACCTGCAGACGCAGGCCCGCTTGCTCAGTGTCCTCGAGACGAGGAGCTTCGCTCGGGTGGGCGGGAATGAGCCCGTAACTGTTGATCTGCGTATTATCGCGGCGACACACTGTGATCTCGAGCAGGAGGTGGCAGCAGGGAAATTCCGCGAGGATCTGTATTTCCACTTGAACGTGGTGCCACTTTACGTTCCCTCGCTCGCCGAACACTGCGAAGATGTTCCGGCTCTGCTTGGCTACTATGTGGACTATTTCGCTGATCGCGAAAGTCTCCCCTACCGCCAGTTTTCGATGGCCGCACAGAATCGGCTGCGCAACTACAGTTGGCCCGGCAATATTCGCGAACTGAAGAACCTGGTGCAAAGACTGTTGATTCTTGGTGCGGGCGAAGATGTCAGTCTGGAAGAAGTTGAGGCTGCGCTGAGTGTACGGGCGGGAGCTGCCGCTACGGTACCAGAAGAGGGCGGCTTAATGGACTTGCCGCTACGCGAAGCGCGTGAACAGTTTGAGCGACAGTATCTCGAACAGCAGTTCCAGCAGGTTGGAGGCAGTGTCGGCAGGCTTGCCCAGCGCGTTGGGATGGAACGAACCCACTTATACCGCAAACTGCGATCGCTTGGTATCGATATCAAAAAAGGGGGCGAATAGGGCCCGCGCGGTGGCATCACGTACGCTGGTTGCCACACGAGCCGGCAGCTGCGGGAGCATTTCTGAGCTCACATTATGAAGATTATTATTCTGGGTGCTGGTCAGGTCGGTTCCTCGGTGGCATATAACCTGGCCAGCGAGTTCAATGATATAACCGTGGTCGATGCTGATGTCAGCACGCTGCAGGAACTGCAAGACAAGTTGGATATTCGCACGGTTGCCGGTAAAGCATCGTATCCTGAGGTTCTGAGTCGGGCCGGCGCAGAGGATGCCGACATGATCATCGCAGTGACGAACAGCGATGAAACAAATATGGTTGCCTGCCAGGTCGCTTATACGCTGTTTCACACGCCGACCAAAATAGCGCGTGTCCGCGCTGCCGAGTATCTAAGTCATAGCAAGCTTTTTTCGCACGACGCCTTGCCGATCGATGTATTGATCAGTCCCGAACAGCTCGTCACCGATTACGTCCAGCGCCTGATCGAGCATCCCGGTGCACTGCAGGTTCTGGATTTCGCAGACGGCCGCGTTCAGCTGGTTGCAGTAAGGGCATTTCACGACGGACCGCTTGTCGGACATGAGCTGCGTGATCTGCGCACCCAATTGCCGAAGGCTGAGGCGCGGGTGGCGGCGATCTTTCGGCGCGGAAGTCCAATCATCCCGGAAGGCGACACGATCATCGAGGTTGATGACGAAGTCTTTTTCGTCGCCGCCCGAGAGCATATCCGAGCCGTGATGGGCGAGCTGCGGAAACTCGACAAGCCGGTCAAGCGGATCATTCTGGCGGGTGGCGGCAACATCGGCATGCGCGTAGCCCAGGCGCTGGAACATCGCTATCAGGTTAAGATCATTGATCGCGACAGGGACCGCACCCGCATGTTGTCAGAGCAGCTGAGCAAGACCATCGTGCTGTTGGGGGATGCCGCCGACGAGGAGTTGCTGCTGGAAGAAAATATCGAGAATACCGATGTCTTCTGCGCGCTTACGAATGATGAAGAGGCGAACATACTTTCTGCCATGCTGGCCAAGCGGTTGGGTGCGCGCAGGGTCGTCTCGCTGATCAATCGCGCCTCCTATGTCGATCTCGTGCAGAGAGACGCGATCGACATCGCCTTGTCACCCCAGCAGGCAACCATAGGGAGTCTTCTGACACACGTGCGGCGCGGTGACGTGGTCGCAGTCCACTCGCTGCGCCGGGGTGCGGCGGAGGCAATCGAGGCGATCGCTCACGGAGACCCGTCAACGTCCAAGGTGGTGGGTCGCATGCTGGCTGAGATCAGGTTGCCGCCGGGCGCGACGATCGAGGCGATTGTTCGTGGCGAGGACGTCATTATCGCCCACCACGATACGGTCATTCAGAGTGGAGACCACGTCATTATCTTCCTGATCGACAAACGTGATGTTGCAGAGGTCGAACGTCTGTTTCAGGTTGGTGTGACATTTCTGTAAATGCAGACTACCAATGAGAATGCCGCGTTAGAAACTAAGATGCTCTCTACGGTTAAGGGCATGGTTCGGGTGTCAAAATCGTCTTGCCGCGTGCCTCTTATCGTTTCCCTTGTCCAATGCAACTGCTAACGATCCAGAGAATCCTGGGATTGCTGCTGATGGTATTCAGTACCACGATGCTGCCGCCTGCAATGGTGTCCTGGCTGTATGCTGATGGGGCGGCAACGCCTTTCATGGACGGCTTTTTGCTGACCTTGATCGCCGGGATTCTGTTCTGGCTACCCGTTCGCCGCCTGCGTCACGAGCTTCGTGTGCGCGATGGATTTCTGGTCGTCGTGCTGTTCTGGGCAGTGCTCGGACTGGTTGGCGCGCTGCCCTTCATGCTCGCCCACGATCCGCATATGTCATTGACTGACTCTGTATTTGAGTCATTTTCCGGTCTGACCACCACGGGTGCTACCGTTATCACCGGTATCGATCGGCTGCCTAAATCGATACTGTTTTATCGTCAGGAACTGCAGTGGCTGGGAGGCATGGGCATCATTGTGCTGGCAGTCGCCGTGTTGCCGATGCTGGGAATCGGTGGCATGCAGCTGTACCGGGCAGAGACCCCTGGTCCCATGAAAGATACCAAGCTGACGCCGCGCATTACCGAAACGGCGAAGGCGCTGTGGTTCATCTATATGACGCTGACCCTGGCCTGCGGGGTTTGTTACTGGCTTGCCGGTATGGATGTGTTTGATGCCATTGCGCACAGTTTTTCAACAGTCGCGATCGGCGGCTTTTCCACGCATGATCTGAGCATCGGGTTCTTCGACAGCGCACTGATCGAGTCGATTGCCATGGTATTCATGCTGCTTTCCGGGATGAACTTTGCGCTGCACTTTCTCGCCTGGCGTACAATCAGTCTCCGCCCTTATGCGCAGGATGCGGAGGTGCATATGTATGTCGGCGTTCTTACCGTCACAGCTTCGATCACGGTTTCCTATCTCTACCTGTCGAACACCTTCAGCGATGTTGGCAGTGCCGTGCATCATGGCCTGTTTCAAGCGATTTCGATTGGTACGACGACAGGTTTTACAACCACCGGTTACCATCTGTGGCCGGGATTTCTGCCGGTCCTGCTGTTGTTCAGCAGTTTTATCGGCGGCTGTGCGGGATCGACGGGCGGTGGCATGAAGGTGATACGATTTCTTCTTCTTACCAAACAGGGAATGAGGGAAATCTCCAAGCTTGTGCATCCGAATGCTCAGATCCCCGTCAAGATCGGTGGCAAGGTGCTGTCCGATCGGGTTGTGGACGCGGTGTGGGGCTTCTTTGCCACCTATGTCGCGGCATTCAGTGTCATGTTGCTCGTGCTTATGGCCACCGGCCTGGATCAGGTGACAGCTTTTTCCGCGGTGGCGGCGTGCATCAACAATCTCGGCCCCGGGCTTGGTGATGTGGGTTTGCATTACGGGGAGCTCAACCAGATAGCCAAGTGGGTGCTCTGTCTGGCCATGTTGCTCGGGCGTCTGGAGATCTTTACGATTCTTGTTCTGCTCTCTCCGGCCTTCTGGCGCCGCTAATGGCGGGGGCCGGCCTCTCCCGATAGCTCAGGTAACCTTCACCTGCCGCTTGGTGCTGGTTTTTCCGATAGATAGGGATTGCGGCCGGACGACGTTAGCGGTTGGCAAGAACATCGCGCTCGGTAAACGAGCGCGCTGCCGGAACGCGGTTTTTCTGGCCGTCTCCAGAACCAGATTCGGAACGTGCGGCGGCTGGCTCGTAGCGGAGGGTGCGGCTGCTGAGGACGCGGGCTCCTTGTCAGCGCGCGACGAGGTGTGGCCGCAATTCGTTCAGTAAGGATGGGCGGGCAGAGGTGTGATCATCGCCCGGGACGGGAGGAAACATAACCGGCAGATTCGCCGCCAGCCGCGTGGCGTTAATGAATCGTCGAATGACAGGTGATGAAAGCGAGTAGCTGGCGGCAGGCCTGATCCCGCGTTGGCTGAGTGCGCTGGCAATGGCCCGCGGCAACCACGGCCGTGGCAGTCCGTCAAATGGCCCGCCCACCATCGCCAGGTAATCCGCTACAGCTTTGGCGCAAAACATTGGCTGGCGCTCGGTTTGGAAACCTGCCCTGGCACCCAGCTGTGCGCCATCGGCGATGAGTCGCCATGCCCGTTCAGCCAGCGGCCCGCTGAGCGGAACGGTGTAAATCTCGGACCAGGGATCGCCATCGAGATGGTAGATGCTCAGGACTTGCAGCAGATCGGCTGTGTCGTCCAGGAAGACATCGTGCCGGCGTGATGCCTTGAGTCGTTCCCAGGGGAAGGCCTTGAACCTCTGGCAGGCCCCTGGAGAGGCATCTGCAACGCAGTCATCATATTCCGTGCCATAGAAGCCACCAGGGTCCCAGAACAGCTGGCGCTGCCCCTGTTGCAGGTGGATTGCGGCATGGCCCGGAATGCCATAGACAATAATTATGCGCAACGCAGTCTGGCGGTCGCTGGCAGGGACGACCGGAACCAGCGCGCAGACCAGGCTCAGTGCGAACAGAAACGCGGTAATCGGGCGACTTGCGAATGTGCAAGGGACCGGCGCTCGCCTGCAGCCGCGGCTCTGTGACGACTGTTTATTAGCGGTCACAAGTGCCCTTGCCGGGTAGTCCTGCCGTTATTGTGATGACGCGGAGCTGCCGCGACGTGCAACACGATTTCAACGTTACCACGCGCATGCCGCGCGGCTTTCAGGGCATCGACGCATTCGTTTGTATCAGGCTGCTGCCTTACCCCGAGTGGAACACTCGCACCGGTCTGCGCCATTGCCTCTGTGCTCATGGGTTGCAGAGGCTTTCCGAGATCGCCGCTGGCGAGGCTGACAAGCCAGAGTAGACCCAACGAGGTATGTGTACGCCGATCACTGTCGCTCTCCGTGCGTGGATTCAACGTTGGTAGGTGCCGATGAGTTCGGCCTGATCCAAAATGTGCCCCTTCATGGCCTGTTCGACATCTTTCTTGGTGGCTTTGCCCAGATCGGGGAGCCGCGTATCAAGCGCATAGAGTTTGTGGAAGTACCGATGTCGACCAACCGGCGGGCAGGGGCCACCATAGCCGGTCCGATTCCAGTCGTTGATTCCCTCGCCCGTGCCACTGGGAAGTGCATGCACGGCTTCCTCCAGACCGCTGCTCTCGGTCGGGAGGTTGTAGAGCACCCAGTGGACCCAGGTCATCTTCGGGGCCGCAGGGTCGGGTGCATCGGGGTCATCGACGATCAGTACCAGGCTTCGGGTTCCCTCCGGAAGCCCGGACCACTGCAGGTCGGGCGAACGGTCCTCTCCGTCACAGGTGTACCGCGACGGGATCTCAGCCTTGTCTGCAAAGGCCCGGGAGGTAAGTGTAAGGCCCATGTCTCTGTCTCCTTGTCGATGTAAAGTGCCGGCACCGGCCGCCGCGGTGCAGACGCAAAGCGCGACTACGACGATGCGTATCACCAGAACCCTGAACACGCGAGCTCGGCGCGCGAGCTGCGGGCACACAAAGTGCTCTCTATTTGTCACGAAGGAAATATTCCCGCAGTTCGTGCTTAAGCCTGTCTGTACGCTTAGAATAGCCCTGAGGCCCGGTACACGTTTTCTGACCAACGCTGACTATTATGAGCATAGTCGATAATCTGGAGAAGATGCTTGCCCAGGGGCAGGACACTGCCCTGTTGCGCTATACGCTCGGCGGCGAATATCTGAAGGCCGGCGATGCAGCCTCGGCAGTAGCGCATCTGGCGGAAGCCGTTCGGCAGGATCCTCACTATTCCGCGGCATGGAAGATCTACGGCAAGGCCCTGAGCGAGGCAGGACGGCCGGATGAGGCTCGGCGGGTTTACGAGCAGGGCATAACGACCGCCGAGGCCCGCGGTGACATACAGGCAGCGAAAGAGATGCGGGTGTTTCTCAAACGGCTGAAAAAGGCAACGCAGACGCCCTGAGCCCTGTGTGCCTGCAGGTAAACAGGAATGCGCAGAAGGACGAACCAACACAACACGCGTGCTAAGCGGTTTTCCCCTTTTTTGGCAGCAGGAAGGCCTGTTGTTCCGATTCCTTGATCGGCCGGTCAGACGGCAGATTACCCAGCATCAGTGGGCGCATAGTGGACAGCAATGCGCCAAAAAGCCTTGAATTGCGAGATTCCTCCTCTTTAAGCAGCTGTTTCATGTGAGCCCGTTGCGTCGGCATCCGGAAGCAGGCTGGACAGCTATCCATCACAACAGGCAGTTTCGCTTCCTGGGCGAAGGCCCGGGTCTGGCGCTCCCGCACGTACACGAGCGGACGAATGACCCGTATATCGCCCGCATCAATCAGGTAATGTGCTTTCATCGTCTGCAGGCGCCCCCCGTGGAAGGCTGACATCAGAAAACTTTCGGCCAGGTCATCCAGGTGCTGACCCAGTGCCAGGACGTTATAGCCATGCGCGCGGGCGGTTGTATACATGATGCCGCGCTTCATCCGGGCACACCAGCTGCAGTAGGAATCCTTGTCCATATGCGTTTTGGCGCGCTCCATAATGGGATCGCGCTGATAAAAACAGGGAATATTGAGCCTGGCGACGTACTCTATTACGCCGGACGGGTCGAAGCCCTCCACCAGTGGATCCACGGTAATAACGGCGAGCTCAAAGCGGACCGGCGCATACTGTTGCAGGTGGTGGAGGACATGCAGCAGACTGAGAGAATCCTTGCCGCCGGACAGGCCGAGGAGAATCCTGTCACCGTCCTCGACCATTCGGTAGTCAGCGATGGCGCAGCCGACAGGCCGCAGCAGGGACTTGGGTGGTTTAGTTGTCATGAGCGAAACTTAGCGCTCGATACTGCAACCCGCAAGCCAGGGAACTATACTTGCCACTGGACTCTCCGCCGGTGATCCCGCAACGATTATGTCCGAAGAAGCAGTCAAGACGATATTGCCCCCTGAGGCCTGGGCGATGGTGCAGGAAAATCCGCGCGCCGTACTGGTTGATGTGCGCTCGAACATGGAGTACCTGTTCGTTGGGCATCCAGCCGGGAGCATCCACGTTGCCTGGATCGACGAGCCCGACTGGCAGATCAATCCGCATTTCGTTACCCAGGTACGCCAGCTGATGCTCGGCGGGATCTGTCACGAGGGAGAGACCGACTGCGCCCCGGTTATTCTGATCTGCCGCAGTGGAAAGCGCTCCCTGGAGGCAGGGAAACTTCTTGTAAAAGAAGGATTTACAGATGTATACAATGTTGCGGAGGGGTTTGAGGGCGAACTGGACGAAAACCACCATCGCAGTACCGCAGGTGGCTGGCGGTTTCATGGTCTACCCTGGGAGCAGTGCTGACTCGTCCCGCCTCGCGTTGACTGGGCACATGTGCAAGAATATATTAGAATATTAGATTCCTGCTAACGTGTTTTCAGGGTAGCGCGCTTCGAGCGCTACCGATCGCAGGGCCGTAAGCAGACCAGCCAGTTGCGGTGTTTACGCAAGGATTAGAGGGCGGCGTTCCCGTAGTTCACTAGCGAGGTTACTGGGAATAACATCGATCTTAATGGTGAACAAGCACATTCCTGATTAGGAGGAAGACAGATGTCGACATCTCCCGAAACCATGCAGAGCGGGCAGCTGGATCAATGGCTGGACGCGAAGCTTGACGAGCTGTTACCGAAGAAACTCGAGCAGATCGATGCGCAACGGACGCCCTCGATGGCCATTATCGCAACCAAAGGGACCCTGGACTGGGCTTACCCGCCGTTCATTCTGGCGTCCACATCCGCGGCGCTCGGATGGGATACCAGTATCTTTTTCACCTTTTACGGCCTGCTGTTGCTCAAGAAGGAGATTCCCTGCGAGGTTAGCCCGCTGGGCAATCCGGCCATGCCGATGAAAATGCCGTTTGGCCCGAAATGGTTCCAGAACTTCGCCTGGCCGATGCCGAACCTGCTGATGGCGGGTGTGCCGGGCTTCGAGAAGGTCGCCACCGGTTTGATGAAGAAGACCTTCAAGAATAAGGGTGTGGCCAGCATCGAGGAGTTGCGCGAGCTTTGTCTGGAGGCTGAGGTAAAGATGGTGGCCTGTCAGATGACCGTCGATGTGTTCGGCTTCAGCCCTGAGGAATTCATCCCTGAAGTCACCGACTATGTCGGTGCGACCTACTTCCTGCCCGTGGCCAAGGAATCAGACATCTGCCTGTTTATCTGAATCCCCACGAGTCCTGCGACAGTAGTGAAGTAGGTGGATAAAGGCGTGCGCTGCACGCCTTTATTACGTGGGCCCGGAGTACAGCAATGGACATTTTGTAC
The DNA here is from genome assembly GCA_963707015.1 of uncultured Gammaproteobacteria bacterium. GTDB lineage: Bacteria > Pseudomonadota > Gammaproteobacteria > Thiohalobacterales > Thiohalobacteraceae > CAVPOO01. The sequence goes on along the minus strand of CAVPOO010000015.1, from coordinate 111,907 downwards.
CCAGCAATTGAACCCTACCTGCGCCACACCTTTGCGGTGACGCCGCCCCATCAGCTGCACATCGAAGAATGTGGCAATCCCGGTGGAATCCCGGTGGTGTTTCTGCACGGCGGCCCGGGTGCCGGTATCGATGCCATCCATCGGCGATTCTTCGATCCACAACGTTACCGCATCATTCTGTTCGATCAGCGCGGATGTGGGCGCTCGCAGCCGCACGCCGAGCTGACGGGCAACAATACCCACGCGCTGGTATCCGACATCGAGCATATACGCACCCGTCTGGATATCGACAGGTGGCTGGTGTTTGGCGGTTCATGGGGGTCAACACTGGCGCTGGTCTATGCCGAAACCTACCCCGAACGGGTGCTGGGCATGGTGTTGCGCGGAATCTTTCTGTGCCGTGACCGCGATATTCGATGGTTTTACCAGGAGGGCGCCTCCCACCTGTTTCCCGACTATTGGGAGGACTTTCTGCGCCCTGTTCCGTTCGACCAGCGCGATGACCTGCTGTCTGCCTATTATGGCCTGCTCACGGGAAACGATGAGGTTTCACGCATGGCAGCGGCCAAGGCCTGGTCGATCTGGGAGGCGCGTACCGCCAGCCTGATATTGAATCCATCGCTCGTGGAGCATTTCAGCCAGCCCTTCGCGGCGTTGGCCCTGGCCCGGATCGAGTGCCACTACTTCATCAATCAGGCGTTCTTGAAGCCGGACCAACTGCTGGATCAGGCCCACCGTCTTGCCGGGATACCCGGTGTCATTATCCATGGTCGTTACGACAGTGTCTGTCCTCTTGAGCAGGCCTGGTCATTGCACCAGGCTTGGCCCGATGCGCAGTTCAAGGTGATCCCCGATGCGGGCCATGCGGCGACCGAACCGTCGATCGCACGTGCACTGGTTGAGGCCACTGACAGGATGGCCGGGCGTTTCGCAGATGTTCCGGCGCGGGGCAGCTGAAGACGGCTGGCGTATGCGGGTGCAACCGCAAGGGGCATGGACATTTTCTGCGCACTGCCGCGTAGCCGCTCATTGAGGTACGGCAGGTACATGACGCTGGCAGCGCCTCGTCCTGCACAAACATGGCTGCGGTTCTCATGGTGTTAACAGGCCCCAAGAGATGATCGCCTTGTTACAGCGGGTCAGTGAGGCATATGTCTCGGTTGCACAGGAACGGATAGCGCAGATCGGATGCGGTCTGCTGGTGCTTGTCGGGGTCGAGCGCGACGATGGTGCCAGCCAGGCGGATCGCTTGCTGGAGCGGATCCTCGGCTACCGTGTCTTCCCGGATGCGGAGGGACGCATGAATCTCAGTCTGGTGGATGTGCAGGGAGGCCTGCTGCTGGTGCCCCAGTTCACCCTGGCAGCGGATACCCGCAAGGGTATGCGGCCCAGCTTTACGCCGGCAGCATCGCCGGAAGCCGGCCGGCATTGGTTTGACTACCTGCTCGACAGCGCCCGCCAGCGCTATCCCGGTGCGGTGCAGAGCGGCCGTTTCGGGGCAGAGATGGGGGTCGGGCTCATCAATGAAGGGCCGGTGACTTTCTGGTTGCAGGCGGGTCCGGCTCTGGTCCCTTGACTCAGGATCACAGCCAACGGGTCTCTGGAGAGGCGTGCGCCGCGCCATCCCGACATTTTGATTGGTATCGCGGCTAGCGGCGCCGGGTTGCCTGGCGCTATTGCCTGCGGACGTTGTCGCACGGCCTCAGGAAGTAGCAGGTCAGAATGCAGGTTGTGCCGGTCAATAGCCAGAACAGGAAAAAGCCAATCGAGTAGGCACCCAGCCTGCTGATGTCCGCGTAGTCCGTATCTGCCAGCAATACCTGCGGATCAAAAGCCGTGAAAAAGAGGATCGTTGCTACGCCGGCAGTCAGAAAAGAGGGCCATGCGACGGCTATGACCCGCTGTATGAAAGGAATGTCCTGCATTGTCCACGCCTCCTGACGATGGGGTTTGGTGCTGTTAGTCTCTTGCAATGAGCCGGGTTTGCCCGAGTTCAAGCAGCGACATGCGTCCCGTCAGACGCCAACTGGAATCCACGGGCTGTAACTGCAGATTCCACTCTCCCGCCGGAACACCGCCAAGCCTCGCCCGGAAGAGACCATCTGCCTCCTGCAACAGTTCCAGTTCGCGGTCGAAGTTCTCCCGCGTGGCATGCAGCAGACGCAAGCGAAGCGATGCCAGGTTCAAGGGTTCCCGCGACATCAGTTCGACCGTTAGCCATCCCTGTTCGGGGTCACGCCGTACCAGTGCCGACACACCAAGCCGCGTGGCTTCACGGTCTCGCCCGAGTTCCTGGTTGATGGCCAGCCCGGCCTTGTAGTAGTCGTCCTCGACCAGGCCGTCGGGCTCGTGCATGGCAATGATCAGGGTCGCGATGCCTGCAATCACTGCGGTAGCGGGCAACGCAATGAGAAACCATGGCCAGAACTGGCGGTACCAGGGAATCGGAAGCGTATCATTTGCCATCATTGCGCCCCTGCGGCAGGTCCGATAAAACGTCCTGTCTGCGTGGTCGTCAGCTCCGGTGCATCCGTGGCGGACAGCGTGAATGTTATCTCATTGGACGCACGCTTGAGATTGATCGGGTCGGTGCGTACGCGGATCGGCAGATTGAGCACCTCTCCCGCCGCAACCTCGATAGCACCCTGTCCCGTGTCGATTTCGAGGTCAGGCAAGCCGGCAACACTGACTGTGTAGTGGTGCGGACGGCTGTCCATATTGATCAGTTTCAGCGTGTAGACGTTCTCCACCAGGCCCGCCCCGGTTTCCCGATACAGACTGTTGCGATCGCGGATGATATCCAGTTCCAGCGGGATTCGCTGGCTGATCGAGTAGATGAACCCCGCCATGAAGGCGAGCAGGACAGTGGCATAAACCACCATCCGCGGCCGCAGGGTGTGAGAGCCCTTGCCCCGCATCACATTTTCCGTGGTGTAACGGACCAGGCCCTTTGGGTAGTTCATCTTGGCCATGACCTCATCACAGACATCGATACAGGCCGCACAGCCGATGCACTCGTACTGCAGTCCGTCGCGGATATCGATGCCGGTAGGACATACCTGCACACACAGGGTGCAATCGATACAGTCGCCCAGGCCAAGTTCGTGATGATCGATCCCCCGCTTGCGCGAGCCACGCGGCTCGCCACGTTTTTCGTCATAGGAGATGACCAGTGTGTCATGATCGAACATGGCGCTTTGAAAACGCGCATACGGGCACATGTAGATACAGACCTGCTCACGCATCCAGCCCGCATTTCCGTAGGTCGCCAGGCCATAGAAGACAACCCAGAAGGTCTCCCATGGGCCGAGGGAAAACTGAACGAGCGATGTAACGAGTTCCCGCATCGGCGTAAAAAAACCGACGAAGGTCAAACCCGTATACGCAGAAAACACGATCCAGATAAAGTGTTTGGTGCCTTTCAGCACTATCTTGTGGCCAGTCAAGGGCGCCTTGTCCAGTTTCATCTGTCGGCTGCGGTCACCCTCAATCTTGCGCTCGATCCAGAGAAAAACCTCTGTCCATACCGTCTGGGGGCAGGCGTAACCACACCAGAGGCGTCCGGCGAGTGCCGTGAAGAAGAACAGGGCGAGTGCGGCAATGATCAGTAACCATGCCATGTAGAAAAAATCCTGTGGCCAGAACGTCAGGCCAAAGATGTAAAACTTGCGGGCGGGCAGGTCAAACAATACCGCCTGGTGATTGTCCCATGTCAACCAGGGCACAACGTAGTACAGGCCGAGCAGGGTGATCACGCCCAGCACCCGAAGGTTGGCAAAGACACCGTGCACCTCGCGCGGGTAGATCTTCTTGCGTCGGGCGTAGAGTTCCTCTTCGAGGCCCTCGTCAACTCGTGCTGTTGTCGTCGGATCCGTCATCGGTTCCAGATTGCCGAGGCAGAAACGGGTTGCCGCGAGGCAACCCGTTGGTTAGCTGGATGCAGCGGCAGGCAAGCCGCCGCGGTGTCGTTACTGGGTTTTTGCTGCTGAAAGGCTGTACACATAGGCAGCAAGCAGGTGAACCTTGTCTTCACCCAGGAACTCCCGGTGTGCCGGCATCCTGCCGTTGCGGCCGTTGGCAATACTTTGTTTGATCACGCCGGGTGAGCCACCGTACAGCCAGATGTTGTCATTCAAGCGTGGTGCGCCGAGCGCCGGGTTGCCACTGCCATCGGCCATGTGGCAAGCCGCACAATAGGTGTCATAGTGCGCCTTGCCCGCCGTGACGAGCGCTGCATCGGCATCGCGGCCACTGAGACTCATGACATAGGCGGCCACCTCGTCGACACCCTTGTCTCCGCCCAGCACGGCACCCCATGCGGGCATGGCGCCCTGCCGGCCCGCGAGTATGCTGGTCTCGATGGCCTCCGGGGTGCCTCCGTAGAGCCAGGCCTTATCTGTCAGGTTGGGAAAGCCCGGACTGCCATGCGCATCGGATCCATGGCAGGTGGCGCAATAGTTCAGGAACAAACGCTGGCCGATCTTCAGCGCCTCCGGGTCCCTGGCCAGTACCGCGAGATCCCGGGCCGCATACTGTTCGAAGATTGGACCGTACTTCTCGCTGGCGGCCGCCATTTCCCTGTCGTACTGGTTCGTGTCCGTCCAGTTCAGGAACCCTCGGAACGCTCCCAGACCGGGGTACAGGGCCAGGTAGATCACGGCGAATATCAGCGAAAGGTGAAACATCCACAGCCACCAGCGTGGCAGGGGGTTGTTGTATTCTTCCAGGTTTTCATCCCACTTGTGGCCGGTTACATCACCGACCGCGGCCTCACCTTCGCGTCGTTTGCTCGTCCAGGCGATGAGCCACCAGCAGGCCAGGATGTTGGCAACGGTGAGCAGAATAACCCACCAGCTCCAGAAATCGCTTGAGAACTCGAATTCACTCATGGCTCGGATCCTTGTTGTTGTCCGCTGCAGGCGGGACATCAGGTTCAACGAACGGCAATTGTGCGGCCTCATCGAAGCCGCGCTTGCGCTTGCTGCTCCAGGCCCAGATACACACACCGATGAAGGTGGCGAAAACCAGCACGGTAAAGATTGATCGAATCAGGTTGATATCCATGTCCATGGCCATCACCTGCTCTTGAGGCTGGTACCCATCACCTGCAGGTATGCGATCAGGGCATCCATTTCCGTCTTGCCCTGCACCGCACTGGTGGCATTGGTGATGTCATCCTCGGTGTAGGGCACCCCAAGTGTCCGCATGGCTTCCAGTTTCTTTGGGGTCAGTTTGCCGTCCAGTACCGAATCAGCCATCCAGGGATAGGCCGGCATCACGGATTCGGGTACCACGTCGCGGGGATTGATCAGATGAACCCGGTGCCATTCGTCACTGTAGCGCCCGCCGACCCTGGCCAGGTCCGGCCCGGTTCGTTTCGAGCCCCACTGGAAGGGGTGATCGTAGACGAACTCACCCGCCACAGAGTAGTGTCCGTAACGCTCCGTCTCGGCGCGAAAAGGTCGGATCATCTGCGAATGACACAGGTAACAGCCTTCCCGGATGTAGATGTCGCGACCTTCGAGTTGCAGTGCGGTATAGGGTTTCAGGCCTTCGACCGGTTCTGTCGTGCTCTTCAGGAAGAACAGCGGTACGATCTCGACCAGTCCAGCGACGCTGATGACCAGGATGACCAGGAGGGCCAGCAGCCCGACATTTGTTTCAATAGGTTCGTGGCTCATGTTCCATACCTCCGGTTAGGCGGTCTGCGGTATGGCAGCTTCCGCGGGACGTGCACCTGATATGGTCTTGACGACGTTGTAGGCCATGATCAGCATGCCGACGAGGAACAGGGTCCCGCCCAGGAAGCGCACGAAATAAAATGGGTGCATGGCCTCTACGGTTTCGACAAAGCTGTAGGTCAGCGTGCCGTCCTCGTTGACCGCGCGCCACATCAAGCCCTGCATCACACCCGACATCCACATGGATGCGATGTAGAGCACGATGCCGATGGTTGAGGTCCAGAAGTGCACGTCGATCAGTTTTACGCTGTACATCTGCTCGCGCCCGAACAGCTTGGGGATCAGGAAGTAGATGGCGCCGATCGATACCAGGGCCACCCAGCCGAGCGCGCCGGAGTGGACATGGCCGATGGTCCAGTCGGTGTAATGCGAGAGCGAGTTCACCGTCTTGATTGACATCATCGGGCCTTCGAAGGTCGACATGCCATAGAAGGAAAGAGACACGATCAGGAACTTCAGAATCGGATCCGTGCGCAGCTTGTCCCAGGCACCTGACAGCGTCATGATGCCGTTGATCATGCCGCCCCAGGAGGGCGCGAGCAGGATCAGTGAGAACACCATGCCCAGAGACTGCGTCCAGTCAGGCAGGGCTGTGTAGTGCAGATGGTGCGGTCCTGCCCACATATAGGTCGAAATCAATGCCCAGAAGTGCACGACCGAGAGCCGATAGGAGTAAATCGGGCGGTTCGCCTGTTTCGGAATGAAGTAGTACATCATGCCGAGAAAGCCCGCGGTCAGGAAGAAACCGACGGCGTTGTGACCATACCACCATTGCACCATGCCATCGATGGCGCCGGCGTAGACAGAATAGGACTTGGTCAGGCTGACCGGTAATGCCGCACTGTTGACAACATGCAACACGGCGATGGTCAGGACAAAGGCGCCATAGAACCAGTTCGCCACGTAGATGTGCTTGACCCGCCGTTTGATGATGGTGCCAAAGAAGACAACGGCATAGGCAACCCAGACCAGGGTGATCAGAATGTCGATCGGCCACTCGAGCTCTGCGTATTCCTTGCTCGTGGTAATACCCAGCGGGAAGGAGATCGCTGCGAGCAGAATGATCAGCGTCCAGCCCCAGAAGGTAAAGGCGGCCAGCCCGTCAGAGAACAGCCGCGTCTGGCAGGTCCGCTGCACCACATAATAGGAGGTCGCGAACAGCGCCGATCCTCCGAAGGCAAAGATAACGGCGTTGGTGTGCAGCGGGCGCAGGCGCCCGAAGGTGAACCAGGGCAAGTCCAGGTTCAGTACCGGCCAGACCAGCTGCGCGGCGATCACGACGCCGACCAGCATGCCGACGATACCCCAGACGACGGTCATGATGGCGAATTGCCGGACCACCTTGTAGTTATAGGTCGTTGCTGTATCCATCGATTCAGAGTCCTCCCCAGATCACCGGGTGTTTGACCAAAAGCCGGATGGCACTATAGGCCATCCGGCTTGACGCGGCTACTTAGAAGCGGTGCCCAAACCCCACATGGACCACCCAGGGATCGAGGTTCACGTCGACGTTGCCGACCCCGCGGATATGCGCCTGAGGATCGATGTCGATATACCAGACGGCGGCGTTAACCAGCCAGTTGTTGCCGAACTCATAGTCGATGCCGAGTTCTCCCGCCAGACCCCAGGAGTCGCTGAGGTTGATGGTGGCTCCATTCAGCGCGCCCTTGCCCTCTTCATCGAAGAAAGTCGTATAGTTGATGCCGGCACCCACGTAGGGATGAAGGTTCGGCGAGAGGTCGAAGTAATACTGCAACGAGAGCGTTGGCGGCAGGACCCGGGTCGTGGCGATCGTGTCCAGCGAAGAGATCGAATCGTCGCCGTTGATGTCATGTTTCGGGGGCAGGACACCCAGCAGCTCGAGTCCGATATTGGGGGTGAACATGTAGGCGACGGTGAAGCCCAGGGTCCAGGCATTGTCTACCTCCACGCCTGAGTTCGGGAATCCGGGTACGTCCGTGCTATCGGAGTTTACGGGGAGGATGCCGGTTGGACCGGCCCGTACGATCCAGTCGCCGGTCTCATAAGCCTGTCCTGGCGCGGCTGTGATCAGGATGGCTGCCGCCAGCGCGGCAACAGAGTTTCTCACTCGGTTGTTCATTAGTGCGTCCCTTGTCGTTTGGTTATTACGAGGACCCTGTGTGGAGCACTGCCGTCGGGCCAGCGAAAAATTCAGGCGACCAATTTGCCGTAGCTGCCGTGTGGCTACAATGACGTAAATCAAGAATCGTTAATATTGTCCAATGGTAATATGTTGCCGGCTTGCCGGCGCCCGGAATGTTTTTGGGAGGTTCCGGTTATCAAAGGCTTCTGTGTCAGGTGAGGGGTGCCGTACCGGCGCTGTTGCGCGGCAGGGGAGGTGGACAGCCACGAAGTGTCGAGGGGGCGCCCCGCGGTTCCGTCAACCGGTCCGGTGGAAGCGCAGCGGCCGGGGATCAGGCCTGTTGATCCGAGGAATGGCAGCCCGTACTGGTGTGCTTGGCAAGCTTTTCCATGCCCGCCAGGTCGTGAATCCGGACATGTTTGCGCTCCACCGTCATGATGCCGGATTCCTGGAAGCGGGAGAACAGACGACTGACGGTTTCCACGGCCAGGCCGAGGTAATTGGCGATGTCGGTGCGTGACATGCTCAGGTTGAACTCGGTGGGCGAGAATCCGCGCTCCCGGAAGCGCGACGAAATGCGCAACAGGAGCAGTGCCAGACGTTCCTCGGCAGATTTCTTACCCAGCCAGATCATCATGTCCTGATCCTCGAGGATCTCCCGACTCATGATACGCAACAGCTGGCGCTGCAGGCCGACGATATGGCGTGAGAGGTCTTCCAGCCTGTCGTAGGGAATCTCGCAGACACTGCAGGTCTCCAGCGCCCGTGCATCGGCGCGATGCTTTCCGCTGGTCAGTGCATCCAGACCCACGAGTTCGCCCGGCAGATGGAAACCGGTGATCTGCTCCTCACCGTCGGTGGTCGTCGTAAAGGTCTTGAATGAACCAGAGCGGATCGCGTAGACCGACTTGAAGGGATCATCACACTGAAACAGGTATTCGCCGCGCTGCAGGGGGCGCTTGCGTTTGATGATATGGTCCAGTTTCTTGACGTCGTCGCTTTCAAGCCCCATCGGCAGGCAAAGCTGGTGCAGACTGCATTTTTCGCAGGCAACTTTGACATCGGCCAGGTGGACAACTGTCGATTGCTCGGTGGGCATAGGGTTTCAGCGTCGGTGAACTGCTCCACTGTAATTTCAGCAGATAAGTTGACCTGAATCAAACAAGCCACGCGACGGCCGCGAGGAGCGCTTTCCTTCTTTTAATGATAGTCCATAAGGCAGACCATGGGGGCAGTTATGTCCACGGCCGGTTCTCTCGCCGGGAGATTTCCGCTACGATCTACACCCTTGTCCGCTGCCAGTTTGGCGGGATTACTGGAAACCCGGTGAATTATCAAGGCATATCAAAGACATGAGTCGCATGGCAACGGTCAGGAGAGACACCCTGGAGACCCGGATCACCGTTGAGCTCGCCCTTGATGGCACCGGTGTAAGCAAACTGGCGATCGGAGTGCCGTTTCTGGAGCACATGCTGGACCAGGTGGCCCGCCACGGAATGATCGATCTCGGCATCCAGGCAGAGGGTGATTTGCACATCGATGCCCACCATACCGTCGAAGATGTGGGCATCACGCTGGGGCAGGCGTTCGCCCAGGCACTCGGTGACAAGAAGGGGATACGTCGCTATGGCCATGCCTATGTGCCGCTCGATGAGGCTCTGTCACGCGTCGTGATTGATTTCTCCGGGCGCCCGGGGCTTGAATACCATGTCGAGTATCCGCGCGCGCGGGTCGGCGATTTCGACGTGGATCTCTTCCATGAGTTTTTTCAGGGATTTGTCAATCACGCGCCGGCAACACTGCACATCGACAGTATCCGGGGCCTGAACGCTCACCATATCGCGGAAACCATCTTCAAGGCGTTTGGCAGGGCGCTGCGCATGGCCGTGGAAGAAGACGCGCGCATGCAGGGGATCATCCCGTCTACGAAAGGCAGTCTTTAAGCGCCTGTTAATCTATTATCAGGGCTTGTTCACCGATCAGGCAGTACATGAACACGATTGCAATTGTTGACTACGGCATGGGGAATCTGCATTCCATCGCCAAGGCGTTCGAGCACGTTGCCGGAGACGCGCGCATCGAGGTGAGCCAGGACCCGGAGACTATCAGGTCAGCCGACCGGGTCGTCTTTCCGGGCGTGGGTGCGGTCGGCCACTGCATGGAAGAACTGCAACGCCTGGGTCTCGATGAGGTCCTGCGGGAAGTCGCCCGCAGCCAGCCCCTGCTCGGTGTCTGCCTCGGCATGCAGGCCTTGCTCGAACGCTCCGAAGAGAGTGGCGGTACGACCTGTCTGGGCTTGTTTGCTGGCGAGGTACGGCATTTCCCCGCGTCGTTAACGGTTCCCGGAACGGGCGAGCGGCTGAAGATTCCGCACATGGGCTGGAATCAGGTGCATCAGTATCCGCATCCGCTATGGGAAGGGATAGCACAGGACAGCCGGTTTTACTTCGTTCACAGTTACTGCGCCATGCCGCTCAAGGCCGAAGATACGGTGGGTACGACCGAGTATGGGGTGCGCTTCACCTCTGTGCTTGCCCGCGATAACCTGTTTGCCGTGCAGTTTCACCCGGAAAAGAGCCAGGCCGCCGGTCTGAGGCTCCTGGCGAACTTTGTGACCTGGGATGGACAGGGTTGAGAAGTTGGGGTCAGAGACGATTTTCCCGAAATGACCTGTGCAGCGGCTTATCATGCGGGGCAGAAAATCGTCTCTGCCCGCAATTTCCTCAAGGAAACCTTCCAGCATGTTATTGATACCAGCCATTGATCTCAAAGACGGCCGTTGTGTGCGCCTGCGCCAGGGACGGATGGACGATGAAACCGTATTCTCCAACGATCCGCTCGAGGTGGCGCAGCGCTGGGTCGATGCCGGCGCCAGGCGCCTGCACATGGTCGACCTCAATGGTGCCTTTGAAGGCAAACCGGTCAATGCCTCGGCGATCCGTCGCATTGCCGGTGCCTTTCCCGATCTGCCCATCCAGGTCGGGGGTGGTATACGCGATGAGGATACGGTCCAGGCTTATCTGGATGCCGGTGTGAGTTATGTCATCATCGGCACCAAGGCCGTCAGTGCGCCGCATTTCGTCAACGATCTGTGCCTGGAGTTTCCCGGCCATATCATTGTCGGACTCGATGCCAGGGATGGAAAGGTTGCCATCGATGGCTGGTCGAAGCTCTCGAATCACAACGTCGTTGAGGTGGCGCAACACGTTGAGCGGGACGGTGTGGCGGCCATCGTCTACACCGACATCGGGCGCGATGGCATGATGACGGGCGCCAATGTGGCGGCAACGGCAGCACTGGCGCGCGCGATTACGGTTCCGGTCATTGCGTCCGGCGGCGTCAGCAGTCTGGACGATATCCGCGCACTCTGTGAGGTGGCCGATGACGGTATCATGGGGGCGATAATCGGGCGGGCCCTGTATGAGGGCACCATCGATCTCGCGGAGGCGCAAAAGCTCGTGGCGGCGATGTAAAGGGCAGGCGCGGCAGGATAACCCGGCCCGGCCGAAGCCGTTTCGTCAGCCGGACCGCGCCCTCCATCCCATACCCATAATTACCTATGGACGCTTATCCGAATCATGTTGGCCAAACGCATCATACCCTGCCTTGACGTCGACGCCGGTCGTGTCGTCAAGGGGGTGCAATTCGTGGATATCCGCGATGCCGGTGATCCCGTCGAGGTGGCGCGCCGCTACGATGAGCAGGGCGCCGATGAGATTACCTTTCTGGACATCACGGCGAGTTCCGATGAACGTGAAACCATGGTGCATGTGGTCGAGGAGGTCGCGGGCGAGGTCTTCATCCCGTTGACGGTCGGTGGCGGTATCCGCGAACTTGCCGATATCCGCCGCATGCTCAATGCCGGCGCTGACAAGGTTGCCATCAACACGGCGGCCGTCAATCGGCCGGAATTCGTGCGCGAGGCCGCGGAACGTTTCGGGTCGCAGTGTATCGTCGTGGCGGTCGATGCGAAACAGGTCCGCGAGGCCGGTCAGGTGAATCGCTGGGAGATCTTTACCCACGGTGGACGCAAGCCGACCGGCATCGATGCCGTGGAATGGGCACGGCGGATGGTCGCGTACGGCGCCGGTGAGATTCTGCTCACCAGCATGGACCGGGATGGAACCAAGGACGGCTTTGATCTGGCGCTTACCCGCGCGGTGAGTGAGGCGGTGGATGTGCCCGTCATCGCCTCAGGCGGTGTCGGCAACCTCGACCATCTGGTCGCCGGGATTACCGAGGGCAAGGCGGACGCCGTGCTAGCCGCCAGCATTTTCCACTTTGGCGAATACAGTATCGGGGAGGCGAAGCGGCATATGGCAGAGTGTGGTATCGAAGTCAGGTTGTGACCGGCAGGGTCGGGAAACTGATGCTGCGCCTTGTTCACGCCGCACCCGTACGCCTCGGGCTGCTGTTCGAGTGACATGACCGACACCTGGCTTGACGAAATCAAGTGGACCGACGAGGGTCTGGTACCCGCCATCGCGCAGGATGCCCAAAGCGGCGACGTCCTGATGTTCGCCTGGATGAACCGGGAATCGCTGACACTTACCGCACGGCTTGGCCATGCGGTCTACTGGTCGCGCTCGCGCGGCAGGTTGTGGCACAAGGGCGAGGAGTCGGGTCACGTGCAGCAGGTCAGAGAGATCCGCGTTGACTGTGACAAGGATGTCGTCTTATTGAAAATAGAGCAGGTCGGTGGCATCGCCTGTCATACCGGCCGGCGCAGCTGTTTCTTCAATCGGTTGACTGAGGGGCGCTGGGATGTTGTCGATCCGGTGCTCAAGGATCCGGACGAGATTTACACGTGAGCGGCTCTGTAGCCGACAGCACTGCCAAATGAAAAGTTTTTCCGGCACCGAGGCGTCAATGAGTGATATCCTGCAACAGCTTGGCAAAGTGCTCGAGGCGCGCAAGCAGGCGGATCCGGACACTTCCTATGTGGCCGGCCTGTATGCCAAGGGGCTCGACGCCATCTTGAAGAAAGTGGGCGAAGAAGCTACCGAAACCATCCTCGCTGCCAAGAGTGGTTCGCCCGAACACCTGGTTTATGAGACTGCGGATCTATGGTTTCATACCCTGGTTATGCTGGCCGATAAGGGGCTGGGGCCTGAGGATGTTCTGGCCGAGCTCGATCGACGATTCGGTCTGTCGGGACTTGATGAAAAGGCAGCGCGACACGAGTAGCTGTCGGAAATTGCCGCTCTGGCGGCAGGAGTCAATTATGGGTGGTATCAGTATCTGGCAGTTGTTGATTGTTCTTGCGATCGTTCTGGTGCTGTTTGGCGCCAAGCGGCTGCGCACCCTGGGCACCGATCTGGGGAGTGCCGTGAAGGGTTTCCGTTCGGCGGTCAAGGAAGGCGAGGAGAATGCCGCAGGCAGCGAAAAGCTCGAGGACCAGCAGACCGGCAAGACGTATGAAGGAGACGTCAGTACCCAGGACAAGCGCAAGGTCTGATTGCGAAGCCGCACACTGATCGTGGTCTGTGCCCGGTCCTAGTGTGGTGTCGCGGATGCGAGCCTACCTATGTTCGATATCGGTTTCTGGGAGCTGACTCTGATACTGATTGTGGCCCTGCTGGTGGTCGGCCCGGAACGCCTGCCACGCATGGCGCGATCGGCAGGCTTGTGGATGGGCAAGATGCGGCGCTTCGTTGGTACTGTTCGGGCGGACATCCAGCGGGAACTGGCCGCGGAAGAGCTCAGGCAGACCCTGGCTAAGCAGGCCAAATCCACGGGTCTGCATGAGATCATCGAAGAGACCAAGGAGATCGCTGCGGACGCCGGGCAGCTGCTGAAAGATCCCGCTGATTCCCCCCGGCGCTCGGAATCCCCCGAATCATCTCCGCGTGGGGAGGCCACGGATTCTCCACATGACGCCAAGCGACAATCAGGACGAGACGCCTGACAGCGAGCAGCCCTTCGTTTCCCACCTGATCGAGTTGCGCGACCGGGTGCTGCGCATAGTACTTGCCGTACTGGTGGTATTTCTGGCGCTGATGCCCTTTGCCAACCGCCTCTTTACCCTTCTTTCCGGACCGCTGACCAGGGTACTTCCCGAAGACAGTTCCCTCATCGCGATCGAGGTGGCAGCGCCATTTCTGATCCCCTTCAAGCTGGCCCTGGTCGCGTCAATCTTCATCGCCATGCCCTACATCCTGTATCAGGTCTGGGCGTTTGTGGCCCCGGGGCTTTACCGGCATGAGCAGCGCCTCGCCTTTCCCCTGGTCGTTTCGAGCACGGTGCTGTTTTATGCAGGCGCTGCGTTTGCCTACTTTGTGGTTTTCCCTCTGGTGTTCGCCTTCCTGACTGGCGTTGCACCCGAGGGTGTGTCGGTGATGACCGACATAGGCAAGTACCTCGATTTCGTGCTGACGCTGTTCTTTGCGTTCGGTGTGGCCTTCGAGATTCCGGTGGCAACCTTTGTCCTGGTGTGGATTGGCGTGACGACGCCGGAGGCCCTGGCCGCCAAGCGTCCCTATGTGATCGTGGGCGTCTTTGTGATCGGCATGTTGCTGACACCCCCCGATGTGATTTCCCAGACGCTGCTGGCGGTGCCCATGTGGGTGCTGTTTGAGCTCGGCATAGTGTTCTCCCGGCGATTCTTGAGAAACCGCCCGCATGCCGCGGGCGAGGACGAACAGTCGCCGATGACCGACGCGGAAATGGATGCCGAACTGGATCGCATCGAGAGGGAAGAACGCGCTTCCCGGCAGGGCAAGTAACGCATGTTCCCTGCCGGCGGCATAGTTCGTCGCCTCCTGGACCGTCTCTTCCCTACTGCCGGCGTCCCGGCTGGACGCTTTCGCTGACAGCGACTGATATGTACCTGCGACAGATCTGCATGACGCTCGGCCTGTTCCTGTTGATGGTGAGCAGTCTGGCGACGCCGCGCCCGGTCCTGGAGAATCAGCTCGCTGACCACCCCTCGCCCTATCTGGCCATGCACGGCCAGGACCCGGTGCACTGGCAGGTCTGGGGTAAGGACGTGCTGGCGCGGGCGCGCGAGGAGAGGAAACTGATTTTCATCTCCAGCGGTTACTTCGCGTGCCACTGGTGCCACGTGATGCAGCGGGAAAGCTACCGCAATCCCGAGACGGCGCGGTTTCTCAACGCGCATTTCGTCCCCGTCAAGGTGGATCGTGAACTGCAGCCGGCACTGGATGAGCAGCTCATCGATTTCGTGCAGCGAACCCGCGGGCATGCCGGATGGCCACTGAATGTATTTCTTACCCCGGAAGGCTACCCCCTGTTCGGCCTGACCTATCTGCCACCGGCGTCCTTTGCCGAGCTTCTGAAAAAGCTGAATGATCGCTGGACGCAGGACAGTGCCGGACTTGTGGAACTTGCGCGGGAGGCCGCGAAACAGCAGCCGGCAGAACCGCCAGCGACTGTAACAGTCGACGCGCTGGAACTGGATCGGCAACTGATCAGGCAGGCACTGGAGCTTGGCGACGAACTGGCGGGCGGTTTCGGTCAGCAGAGCAAGTTTCCGATGGCGCCGCAACTGCTGGCCCTGCTCGAGGTGCAGAAGCGCAGGCCCGACCGGCGCCTTGCCGAGTTCCTGGTCCTGACGCTGGAGCAAATGGCGGGGAAGGGCATGCGCGACCATCTCGGCGGCGGATTCTTCCGCTACTCGACCGTCCCCGACTGGCAGATTCCGCACTTCGAAAAGATGCTGTATGACAACGCGCAACTGGTCAATGTCTACCTGCAGGCGGCGGATGTGTTCAATGAGCCCCGCTATCGGGACGTTGCCAGGGACACGCTGGATTTCCTGCTACGTGAACTGAGCGCAGGTGACGGGACCTTTATGGCAAGTCTCTCTGCGGTCGATGCCCACGACGTCGAGGGCGGTTATTATCTCTGGGCTGCTGATGACATCAGGCAGCTCCTGAGCAAACAGGAATGGGCGATTGCGCGAGCTTACTATGGGCTGGACAGACCGCCCGCATTCGAGCACGGCTATCATTTGATACCCGTGACGGGTCGCGAGGCGCTCGCAGCGGCGACGGATCAGTCCGTCCGCGGGCTCGATGCCAGCCTGTCATCTATCCGGAAAAAACTTCTCGCCGCACGCGCACAGCGCAGTCTGCCTGTCGATACCAAGGTACTGTCCGGCTGGAACGGCCTGATGCTGGAGGCGCTGGTCGCGGGCGCCAAGGCGTTTGACGCGGCATCAGAGGACCGTCGCTACCGGCTGGCGGCCGACACGCTGCGCGACGCGCTGGCAAAAAAGTTCTGGGACGGCGACCAGCTGTGGCGGGCGCGGAACGCCGGCCAGGCACTGGGGGATGCATCACTGCAGGACTACGCCCTGGTCGCGAGTGGTTTGTGGGCATGGCATAAGGCGTTCGGGAGCACGGCGGATCGGCAACTGGCACAGCGTATTGCGCGCCAGGGCTGGCGCCGATTCCAGGTCGGATCACTGTGGCGACTGGGCGAAGACCGGCTCATCCCCTCCCGGGATGAAGCGGCGGCCCTGGATGACGGGCCTATCCCGTCCCCGGCAGGGAGACTGATCGCCGTAACCCGCACAGCAGGCAACCCTGACGACCCCATTGTGCCCGAGAGCCGGGTCAGGCAGGCGCTGGACGCCGCTTCCGTGACCGTTAGCCGGGCACCCTTCTGGTACGCAAGCTACGTGGCCCTGTATCACTAGCCCGCATTTTCCAAGCGGATGATGACGGATAGTATGGCCACGGAATCCACGGAAAAACACTGAAAAAATTCTATTGGGTGTTGGTTCTTTCCGTGTTTTTCCGTGGATTCCGTGGCCATAAATTAGTTAAGAACACTGGCGCTCAGCTTAATGTGTCAGCATCCGTCATTATCACGTTGAAAGAGTCCTGGCCCGTCTTGACCCGGTTTCCTTGCCCGCAGACAGGCCGATGCACCCGGCATGCGGCCGGCTAATGGCTGGTTCCGGCCGAACGGGTAATCTTGTTAAAGACATTGTATTTGCCCGATGGCTTTTTCATCGGGATCCGTTTGACTTCCTGCAGCGTCCTGGCGTCATAGACGATTAATGCGCCGTCCATTTCCCACAGGCTGACCAGCGCGTAGCGCCCGTCGCGCGTGAATTCCACGTGGGCGGATGTCTTCCCCCGCTCGGGTCGCAGCGTCGCGACGATCTCCAGTGTGTCCTTGTTGATCACGTGCAGTGCATCCTTGTTTTCGCCGAAAAACACATCCACCCAGGCGTAAGGCGTATTCTCGTGACTGCGCATGAAAAAGCCGGGGCCGAGTGTCTTCAGCCGCTTGATGGTGCGCCAGCTGGTCATGTCGATCACATCGACCTCGCCCTTCTTCAGGTTGGGTGTCGCCATCACCGGATGCCCCTGGTAGCTCCAGGTGATTCCCGAACCGAGATGCGGCATGCCGGAGAGTTCCAGCGTCGCGACGACTGTTCCCGTATCCAGTTCCACCACTTGTCCACCGTCGCTGGCACGATCGGCGCCGATGACATAACGGTAGTCCTGATCGAACAGGAAGTCGTCGAGCACGCGATCGAGCCGGATGCGGTGAATCGGAAACCCTTCACCGTCATGGCGTATCTCCCAGACCTCGGGGATGTCTTTCAGGGCAACCACAAAACTCCCGCGCGGTGCCGCCTGATACACCGCGCTGACACGCGAGGAACCGCCCGCAGCGCCTGCAGCGGGAATGACGCGCAGGAGCGACAGGTCCCGGGCGTCCAGCAGCACCACGGAATGGGGAAGATAATTGCCTGCCAGGAGGTAACGGCCGTCACCGGAGACAGCGACATTGCGCGTGTTGATACCCACACGGATCTCCGCAACCGGTGTGAGACGATAGAGATCATATTTTGTTACCCAGCCATCGCGGGACGCCATGTAGACGAAGCGGCCGTCGGGTGAGTACTTGAGCCCGCCATGCAGTGCAAAACGGGTAGGGAAGCGGTGGACCGGTTCCAGCCGGTCGCCATCGAGAATGGTGATATGATGATCGCCGGCCTCGACGACCAGCGTCAGGTTGAGCGGATCGGCATCGAAGACAGGCGCCGCGGCCGGGGCTTGCCCGACCTGATAGACGATGCGCGATGCCTCGATTTCCGCTTCTCCCCAGGTGACAGTTTCTGCCGGCGGCGTATAGATGTGCTCGACGAGTCCGGCAAGCTGCGCGTCGGTGAGCTGCCTGCCAAAGGCCGGCATCTGGGTCGCTACGCGCCCGTCGCGTATGACATCAGCCGCTGCCTCAGGGCGTAGACGTTCGAGATTCTCGGGCAGCAGGGCAGGGCCGATACCGCCGAGACGGTGCTTGCCGTGACAGCTTGCACACAGCGTGTCATAGAGGCCTTCGGTCGCGGAAGGGTGGTCCTCGCCGATGGGCTGCAGACTGCCATCGTCCTGAAGCCGGAAACGCCGTGTCTCCGTCAGACTCCCTTTCTGGTAATGGCGAACCGTAACGGGGCCGCCCTCATCGAAGACCAGCTCGAAGTACCGGTAGTTCTTGAAGACCTCTTCGAAATTGCGTTCGGGACCCGGTGTCCAGGGGGTCAGCTCCGGATGGAATTCATCGAAGTAGTGTGGTGTACCCGGCGCGAACCGCGGCAGGGGCATGCCGGCGAACGCCTCACTCAGCGATACAAACAGAATGAACAGGGGGGCGACTGCTGATAGCTTCATTGTCAGATCCAGCGAAGGTGAAGCCGGAACGATAGCGCATTATGGCCAGGGTAAAAACGCCAGCCGCTTGCGCGTTTCTCCCGAATCGATGCTGTGGCCAAGGTATCGGGCCGTGCGCACCATGAGTCTGTTGTTACCCGCATTCGGCCGGGCGCGTGCTGCTCACGACCTGGGCCGGTATTTACCGCCAGCCGCTTGCGCCGGGTGTCTGAGCTCTGAGCCAATAGCGTCGTGAGAAATGAGGCCGGTCTTGCGCTCAGCCCGCGTGATACCTCGGGTTGCACGTTCCAGTGGATGCACGATTTCCCGCGCGGTATCCGGGTGCGCCCCGATCTCCTCGGCGGACAAATAGCAGCCCGGGTCCTCACTCCAGGGATCACCGCTGAGCTGAAAGGCCCGGACGCGGGTATTTCCGCCACAGATATCCAGGTGCGCGCACTGACCGCAGCGGCCCGTGACGGCCCGTGGCCGTTGTTTCAGTCCGGCCATAATCGGGTCTGACATATCCTCCCAGATCTCGGAGAAGGGGCGTTCGCGCACATTGCCCAGACTGTAATGCCACCAGAAGGTGTCGGGGTGGACATTACCCAGGTTGTCGATGTTGGCAATATTGACGCCGGAGCTGTTGCCGCCCCATTGAACCAGCCTGGCGCGCAGCTGCTCGGCGGCCTCCGGAAAGTGCTGTCTGGCCCAGTGGTACAGGAAGACACCATCAGCATCATTGTTGCCCGTTACGAACTCACGACGCCGGCCGCCGGTCTCGGCCTCCAGTGCAGCGCCGAAGAGCAATTCCATCGCCCATCGTGTCGTGTTCAGAAACACGTCGTCCTTGCGGTTTTTGTTGCCTCTTCCGGAGTAGTTGAGATGGGAGAAATAGAACTTGTCGATGCTCTCCTTCTCCATGAGTTCCAGCATGTCGGGCAGCTCTTCGGCGTTGTCCTGCGTCATCGTGAAGCGCAGGCCAACCTTGATGCCACGATCGCGACACAGGCCGATGCCGCGCAGCGACTCGTCGAAGGCGCCCTGTCTGCGCCGGAACCGGTCATGGGTGTCACGCATGCCGTCAATGCTGATGCCGACGTAATCGAAATTGACCGCCGCGATCGAAGCGATGTTATTTTCGTCAATCAACGTGCCGTTGCTCGACAGGCCGACGTAGAAACCCAGCGCCTTGGCACGCTCGGCGATGTCGAAGATATCGCGCCGCAGCAGCGGCTCGCCGCCGGAAAGAATGAGCACCGGTACGCCGAAGCCTTTGAGATCATCCATGACATTGAAGACTTCTACGGTGTTCAATTCACCGGCAAAGTCGCGATCGGCGGAGATCGAGTAGCAGTGCTTGCAGGTCAGGTTGCAGCGCCGGATCAGGTTCCATATGACGACCGGTCCCGGCGGCTGGCGCACCGGTCCCAGGGGTGTGGGATTGACGAGTTCGCGGATGTATTGGCTGATTCTGAACATGTCTCAGTGACCCCAGGGTGGCTTGGCCCGCAGGGCGTAAGCCGCCATTAGCCCGCCCCGCGCGCAAAATCGTTCGTCAATCTCAATCCCGTCTTTTTCAGGATACGCGTGCTGTAGAGTATCTCATGGCCATGGTTATCAGCCCCCAGCAGAGCGGCAATGGCGGCGACCTTATCTTCCACCTCGGCGCGTGTGCGGCCGTGGACCATGGCGAACAGATTGTAATTCCAGATCGGCGGATGTCGTGGTCGCTGGTAGCAATGACTGACAAATTCCAGTGCCCCGATCTTCCGGCCACAGTCCGAGACGCGTTCATCCGGCACGTTCCACACACTCATGCCATTGGCCTTGAAGCCCAGCGCATAATGGTTGGGTACCGCCGCGATCCTGCGGATGATCCTGCGTTCCAGCATGCGCTGGATCCGTTGCATGACGTCTTCGGCACTGATGCCAAGCTGCTCAGCAAGAAAATGGTAGGGTCGCGGTAGCAGCGGCAGGCCGGACTGTGTTGCCACGACCAGTTCGCGATCGATCGCATCGAGCGCGGCTTCCTCGGCGAATGATGGGGTAAGCTCTGCGACGGCGGCCATAGATCAACTTTCCAACAGGTTGAAACGCAGCCCGACGTAGAATTCCTCGAGCTTGGGCATCTGGTAGACCTGCAGGTCGGTACTGCGTTCGATTTCACCGGCGACCTCCGCCAGTCGCTCGCGGCTTTCCGTGGCGAGCACGAACCACATATTCAGCGGATGCGAACGCTCATAGTTGTGCGCGACCTCGGGAAAACTGTTCACCACTTCAGTGGTCTCGGCATAACGCGCGGCAGGCACCTGCATGGCGCAGAGCGAAAAGGCGCCACCCATGCGTTCGGCATCGAACATCGGGCCGAAGCGCGAGAGTACGCCGTCGTCGAGCAGGGTTTCGAGCCGTCCGAGCAGTTCTGCCTCGCTGATACCAAATTCCCTGGCGACCTCGGCATAGGGGCTATCGCAGACCGGAAATCCGTCCTGGAGGCGATTCACCAGTGTTCGATCCAGTCTATCCATGCGTCACTTCCCGGGTCATCCGCGCAGCGTCTCCCACCAGATACCGGGCACCGCGCTGCTTGAAGCGCCGGCCGCTGAACAGCACGTCGCGGGGGATGTCCTGCAAGTCCAGTATTTCCACAATCTCGTCGATCCGTTCCAGTACCGATTCGCGGGATTTACCGTGAATCATGCAAAACAGGTTGTAGGGCCAGTCGGGACGGCGACGCTCGCGCCGGTAGCACAGCGTTACACAGTCGAGTCGCCCGAGTTTTTCTCCGATGCCGGCAACCTGATCATCCGGTATATCCCAGACCACCATGGCATTGGCCCGGTAGCCAAGCTCATGATGCCGGACCACGACACCGAACCGCTTGATTATTCCCGCTTTCTGTAATGCACCTATCCGCCCGATGACCTCGGCCTCCGACAGGCCGATCTGCCCGGCGATGGCGGCATAGGGGTGCGGAACCAGGGGCAGGCCATCCTGAACGGCGGCCAACAGTTGCATGTCGACTTCATTCAGCACCATAACGGAAATCCCAGATCGATGTGGTATGACTCGAGCATCGGCAGATTGTAGACGCGGTAACCGGCGCAGGTTTCAATCTCTTTCAGTACCTGCCGCAGGCGTATTTCGTTGGGCGCGGTGACGACAAACCAGAGGTTGATGTCGTGTTCCCGTTCATAGTTATGATTAACCTCGGCAAATCCGTTCACGAGATCCGCAATCCGCTCGAGCGCCGCTTCCGGCACCGACATCGCCGCCAGCGTGCTGGCGCCGATTCGTTTCGGCGCCAGCACGGGTCCGATGCGGCTTAGCAGGCCGCGATCGCGCAATGATCGGAGACACTCGATAACGTCCGCTTCATGCACATCGAGGTCATAGGCGATATCGGCATAGGGCGCATGGGAGAGCGGAAAGCCCCGCTGAAACTCATTCAGCAGCCGCTTTTCGAGTTTGCTCAGCTCGGGATTATTCTCAGCGGCAGCCGGCGGGCGGCCAGGGGCCAGGCTGACGTCGGCGTTTTCTGCAAAGACCAGACGGCTTTGCTCTGCACCGGAATCGTTGTTTACGGTCGCCAGCTTCTGTGGGCGCTGCTTCGGTTTCATGTCTTTTCCCGCCACTGCCTGCCTGATTCAAAGACCTATCTTATTCGCCCTTGCGGTAAAGAAAATTCCACTCGGTTTCTCCGCGGGCAGCGTCGTCACTTTCTCCAAGGTACGGGTATCGTAAATCTGCACCTCGTCGGCGTCGCGTACCGATATCCATACCTGTTCGCCGCGTGGTGTGAACTCCATGTGGAGCACGCCCTTGCCCGGCTTCAGTGTCTTGATGATTTTGCGCGACTCCGTATCGATGACCTGCACGGTGTCGTTATTGGGGACGGCGAAGTTGACCCACACCTGACGACCATCGGGGCGCGCCACGGCGAATACGGGTTGTCCGTGCACGGCAATGCGGTCAACCAGCGTCCAGTCGCCATTCCGGGCCACCAGGATCTGGTGCTGTCCGACGGCCGGCAGGTAGCTGTGCTCGTTGGCGACTGCCCAGCCCTCGAGATGGGGCATCTTGTATACGGGGAGCTTCTTGTCGCCGCGCCCGTAATCATTGACGATCCGCCGTACGCCAGCTTCCGGCTTCCACAGATCGAGCAGTGCCAGGCCGTCCTCGCCGAAGAGGCCAGCGATGTAGTACTTTCCGTCAGGCGTGATCAGCGCGTCATAGGGCTGTCGACCGACATCGGGGAATATCTGCACGGCGGGTGACTTTACGTTTTCGAAATTGGCGATCCGTATCTCGCCGGCATCGTACAAGCTGTACACGAAGCGTAGCCCCGGCGCATCCACCAGACCGACAACTTTCGATGGCTGGTTTTCGTTGTAGACAGCCGGCAGGTCGGCTACCAGGTCCAGTGTTTCGGCAGAGAATACCTTGACGCCACCGGGCTCGTAGTTGGAGACGGCGATCAGCGTGCCGTCCTGCGAGATGGCGCCACCGATACTGTTGCCCGCCTGCACCACGCGCTGGACCAGTTCGCCGCACAGAATATCCAGCTTGGACAGGCCGCCATCGCGGCCGAAGACGTAAGCGTAACGCCCGTCACGGGAGAAGACCGCCGAGGCATGCGAGAGGTCGCCGAGGCCTGCGATATGAAACAGTGAACGGCGCGCCGTGGTGTCCACGACCTGGACGCTGCCGGAAGCGCGCTCGATAACGATACCGAGATCCCCCGTACCGCGCACCTGGCAGTCGGCGATTGCACTGGACAGCGCAGCCGTGAGCATCAGGAACAGGACTATTGCCGGGTACCTGTACATGGTTCGTGGAGTCGCCGGCGTCACAGGCCGTCTCCCGCGCGCAAGGCTTCGATCAGCCACACTGTCTCGGCCTCGGTCAGCAGGCCGCGCCATGGCGGCATGGGTGTTCCCGGCCGACCGTCGAGAACCGCCAGCACCAGTTGTTCGTCCGTTCTTGCCGCCAGCGTTTCCGGCAGAAGCGCCGGACCGAGACCGCCCTTGCGCGTCATGCCATGGCAGGAGCCGCAGTCGTGTCTGAGGAGATGCATGAGTTCCGCCTGGCGTGCCGCCGGCGGATCGGTATAACCCGCCAAGGGTGCCAGTAGCAGGCCGGCGCAGACGAAACCCCTAAGCCTTTGCCGCTTGCTGTGCATAGCAGTCCACCCACTCGCTGGCAGTGGCGCCGAACCAGTCAAGTTCATCGGCAAGCGTCACGACGCGACCGATGATAATGAGAGCCGGGCTGTGCACAGCCTGTCTGTCCGCCACGCAAACCAGATTCTCCAGGCTGGTCAGATGCGTGCGCTGGCGCGGTGTCGTGCCCGCTTCGATAATTGCCGCGGGTGTGGTTCCCGGAAGACCGGCCGTTACCAGCTCCCGCTGCAACAGGGGCAGGGTAGCGAGACCCATGTATATCACCAGTGTGGTGTCCGGATCCGCCAGCCCTTGCCAGTCGAGATGCAGGGGTTCATCGGCACGGCAATGGCCGGTAACGAAGCGCACGCTGTTGGACAGTCCGCGGTGACTCAGCGGTATACCCGCATACGCACTGCAGGCGCTGGCCGCCGTTATGCCGGGCACGACCTGGAAGCAGACGCCGTGACGTACCAGGTACTGCGCCTCTTCACTGCCACGGCCGAAGACAAACGGGTCACCGCCTTTGAGGCGTACCACCTGCCTGCCCTTGCGCGCCAGACTGACCAGGAGCTCGTTGGTCGCATCCTGGCTCATGTGATGGTGGCCGGTCCGCTTACCGACATAGATGCGGGTCGTCCCGGCGGGAATCAGTTCGAGAATCTCCGGGGAGATCAGCCGGTCGTAGACAACGACATCGGCCTGCTGCAGCAAGCGCTGCGCCTTGACAGTCAGAAGCTCCGGGTCCCCGGGACCCGCGCCGACGAGATACACACAGGCATTGTTGTTCATGTTATGCACGTCGTGGCTGGCTGTGTTGGAAAGCGAGAGAGGAAGACAAACGGGCGGGGAACTGCTCCCCGCCCGCACCTTTGGCCTCAGTAGATGTCGTTCATGGTGTTGTAGACGTTGAACTTGCCGGTCGGCGTGATCAGGCGCTTGTCCTTGATCACATGCTTCACCTTGCGCGTCTTGTCGTCCACGACAACGATGGCCGATTCCTCTTCCTTGCCGCTCCAGACCGAGAACCAGACCTCATCACCAGCCTTGTTGTACTCCGGCTGCACGACGCGCTTGGGACCTTCGCCCAGCTTGGCGGCGTCGGCGATCTTCACGACGTCGAAACCCTTGTCCAGCTTGTTGATGTCAAACACCGCGACCGACTGGCTGATTGCCGTATCCGGGTTCAGCGGATTGTCGACCCAGAGGTTCTGGGACTTCGGATGAGTCTTGATGAACAGTGACCCGCCACCCTGGGTCTTCAGGTTGCGCACCACCTTCCAGGCGTTGTCCTTGTTGCCTTTGGGGTCGGTGCCGATGACCGCCAGGCAATCGTCACCCAGACAACTGGTGGCCCACACGGGTCCGTATTTGGGGTCCTTGAAGTTTGCACCCCGGCCCGGATGCGGGATCTTGGGTACGTCGACCAGTGCGGAAAGCTTGCGGTCCTTGGAGTCGATGACCGCGATCTTGTCGGACTGGTTGGCGGCGGTCAGGAAGTACCGGTGGGTGCTGTCCCAGCCACCGTCATGCAGAAAGCGGGCGGCGCCGATCTCGGTCACCTGCAGGTTGTCCACATCGGCGTAATTGACCAGCAGGACCTTGCCCGTCTCCTTGACGTTGACGATGAACTCCGGATGCTGGTGCGACGCAATAATCGCGGCCACGCGCGGCTCCGGATGATAGTCCTGGGTGTCCACCGTCATGCCGCGGGTGGAGACGATCTTCAGTGGCTCGAGCGTATCGCCCTTCATGATCACGTACTGCGGTGGCCAGTAGGAGCCGGCGATGGCGTACTTATCCTCGTAGCCCTTGTATTTCGAGGTCTCGACCGAGCGGGCCTCCAGACCAATGCGGATTTCTGCGACGTTGTCCGGCTTCTTCATCCACAGGTCGATGAGATTGACCTTGGCGTCGCGACCGATGACGTAAAGGTAACGGCCGGAGGTGGAAAGGCGCGAGATATGCACGGCATAGCCGGTGTTCACCACATTGACGATTTCCTTGGTATCGCCGTCGATCAATGCGACCTGACCGGTGTCGCGGAGCGTTACGGAAAAGACATTCTCAATATTGATATTGTTCTCTTTTTTCGTCGGCCGCTTCTCCGGGGGGATGATAACCTTCCAGGTTTCCTTCATCTCCTTCATGCCGTATTCCGGCGGCGTGGGCGGTTCCTGCATCAGGTAGCGCGCCATGACGTCGACCTGTTCGGCGGTGAACTCACCCGAGGTACCCCAGTTGGGCATGCCGGCGGGTGAACCGTAGGTAATAAAGGCCTTCAGATACTCGGCGCCTTTCGGTTGGGTGATATCCGGCGTGAGAGGCTTGCCGGTGGCACCCTTGCGGAGCACGCCGTGGCAACCTGCACAGCGCTCGAAATACAGTTTCTGCGCCATAGTGAATTCTTCATCGGTGAGCACGGGGCCGCCCGGGGTGGTGACCTGCTTGCCGGCCTGTTCCGGAACCGGGGCCCCTTTGTAGCGCATTTCACCCGGCGTGGTGCCCGGATGTTCACCGGTCTTGGCTTCGGCAAGCGCGCTGCCGCACGCCAGTGACAGGGCCGCCGCTGCGCTCAGCAGGGCCATGCCTCGAAAGTAACTCTGTTTCATGACTAACTCTCCTCGTCCGCCCTGGGAAATCTTGATGTGAAGAGGCTTTTTATCCGGTTCCGCCATCATTCACCTTGATGTAGATCAATCGGATACGTTTACGGCGGATAAAAAGGTGCACGCGGGCGCCTGTTCGGACGGATACGCCGCGCGTGATTCAGGGACCCAGCGGTGGGCCATCTGCGCTCGCGTCACGCGTGGCGGTCAGCGACTCCATGGAGACCTCCTGCATTCCTGACGCCGAGGCCTTTGCCCGGCCCTCGATCCGTTCGTAGCGTTTCCGCCGTTCGACTACAGGCGGGCATCTGTATGCATTCCAGTAGGTTACCTGGCAGTCGAGGCAGTAGTGGCACTCGTTGGCAATGATCTCGCCGGTCGGTTTGATCGCGCGCACCTCACACTCCTGGGCGCAGATCTGGCACGGGCGCCCGCATTCCTTGCGCCGCCGCAGCCAGTCAAAGAGCCGTAATCGGGCCGGGATGGCCAGAGCGGCGCCCAGTGCACAGAGATACTTGCAATAAAACTTCCGGTTTACGACTGAAATCAGCAGCAGCGCGCCGGCGTAGAGAACGTAGCCCCATTCCCGCTGAAAGCGCAGGGTGATGGCGGTCTTGAACGGTTCGATCTCCAGGTACCTTTCGGTGACGGTCATGGACTGCAGGGAGAGCGCGAACAGCATGAGCAGTAGGACGTACTTCAGTGCCCACAGGCGTTCGTGCACCACCTCCGGCAGTTCCCACTGGCGGATGCGTAACTTGCGGGCCAGCGTGTTCAGCAGTTCCTGCAGGGCGCCGAAGGGACACAGCCAGCCGCAGTAGACACCACGCCCCCAAAGCAGCAGTGTGACGGCAACGAATCCCCATAAAATGAACAACATGGGGTCGATGAGAAACGTATCCCACTGAAAATCGTGCATCATGGCGCGCACGAAGACGAAGACATTGACGACCGAGAGCTGCGCCAGTGTGTACCAGCCAATGAACAGCACCGTAAAGATGAGATAGCCATCGCGGACATAGAGCAGGAGTGTGGGGTGACGCGCCAGCCAGTCCTGAAACAGAAGAATCAGCCCGAGCAGCGACAGTGCCGCCATGAGTACGCCGATCCGGAAGATGCGTTCCTGCCACACCAGGCGCCAGATGGGCTGCGCCGGCGTGAGGGGTGCAGTCCCGGGCATGCTGGCTCGCCTCGCCCAGCAGGCCCCGCGATTTCGCGATTTCCTCGAGTGAGCGCGTGATGGAGGCATTCAGCACCATCATGGTGATGGTGGCGCCACTGATCGCGTCCACGGTGACAAAGCCTTCACGCGGACTGCCCCCGACCTTGATGCGATCCGTCACGCGGATGCCGGCATATTGGGCGACAAAATCCGCCAGTTGCTGCTCGGATACGCCGGCCTCCAGAATGGGTTCTTCATGCGAGATGATTTCAACACCGCGGATCCTGCCGCTCAGGTCACTGGCGACCAGCGTTTTGATCGGTTTGCCGGAGTAGGCGGGGATAGGCACCACCTCGTCGGTTAGAAAGGCATAGCCGATCACCGTTTTGTCTCGATAAACAGGGCTGGCGGTCGGTGTGCCCTGCGGCGCGCCGATGCTGTCGGCTTCCGGGAAATACGCTTTGATCTGGCGGTAATACGCCGACACCTCGGCAGCCGCCGCGGGGACCGAGCACACCAGTGCGGCGAGGAGCACGCACAGGCCGCTCAGCCACGCCCACCGGGTTTGCCGGAATGCTGCGCTGGAACAGGGGGTGTTTGCGGCCATGAGTGTCATGCCTTATACCCTAATAACACGGGTTCGGCGAGGGTGTGCGCTAGCGGGTGAGCGCACGGAGTCGCTCGACGTCGCTGATGTGCACGCAGGTCCCTTCCACGCCGATCAGCCCGTCTTTCTGCAGGTTCCTCAGGATACGCGAGAATGACTCGGGCTGTATCGAGAGACGTGAGGCGATGACGTTCTTGGGCGCGGCGAGCGCTATGGTGGCGGTGCCCTGTGAACTTTCCGGAAGCTGCTGAAGCAGATAGTTGATGAAGCGCAAGGTCGCATTCTGCAGCGTGAGGGCATTGATCTCGTTCAACTGCTTGCGGAGTCGGCGGCTCATGTCGCCCAGAAGCTGGAAAGCCGTGTCGGCCGATTCCCGTACAATTTCCCGAAATGTGCCATTGCGAAAGGCAATGATTTCGCTGGCGCCCACACTCACCGAGGTGACCGGGTAGGTCTGGCGTTCCATGAACATGATGGCTTCCGCGAAGGTCTGGCCGGGCATGACGATGTCGATGACTTTTTCGTGCCCGTCCGGCGAGAACCGACACAGCTTGATGCAGCCGCTGCGGAGTAAGTAGAAGTACTCGCACGGCTGGCCCTGGCCGAACAAGTGCTCGCCTTCCGCCAGAGACTGCACGTGTGCCGAATCTACAATGCGCCCGAGCTGCTCGTCGCTGAGGCTCGCAAAGAGATGATGGGCGCGCAGCGCATTTGCCTGCAGCAAGCTCGAGGTCATAAATTACAGTATAGAGATAGCGTTGCAGTGTTCTTCGGCGTCCCTTGCATCCGGGTTTGCCGGATTCGGCATCCGTCCCCGACGGAGGCCGAAGCACCGGGCTCGGGCCGCGGTGACTTGACCCGCGTTAAGGCTCCCTTGCTGGCGGGAGGGCAGAATGCAGCGTCCCCACACCAGCTGGGCGCGGGTTCGGTCATCGCCAGGCCGGGATCCCTATCTTAACCCAGGTTCAAGACCACGGTGACGCGCTTTTCACCCGGGGGCGGCGCGGCAGGCCCTGAAATGGCAGGCCATGCGGCGCGGCCGCAGCCGTGATCTGAAGTAAGCCCCAGGTTCCGGCCGGCTTGCCGGCGGTGGACCCGAACGCCTCGTTCTGACGTGCGGGGAAACACGGGAAAGCCGACGCATGCCAGGGTAGAATCCGGGTCTGGACTGCCGCCTGACGGACGAAAAGTCTGGAACTCGGGCTCTGCGCGCAGGAATTAGAGGGTGTGATGGAAATCATCTATTTCACGTTAGCCGCCGTAATGCTGTATTTCGCGGCCGATTGGATTCTCGATCGGATCGAGAGCGCGGCAGGGCGCCGTTTCGAAAATCGCAGTCTGATCTTTTTCGCCATCCTGCTGATCCTGGCCATGACGTCATTTGCGCTGGTTCGCCATTTCACGGACAACTAGCCCGCATTTCTCACCGGGATCCCGGATGCTGGCGCAGGGCTCGTGTGTCCGGGCGCCGCGCTGGAGGGAAAGTGGTAGCCGTAGCTACCACTTGAGTGAAGCGCAAGTCCGGGCGCGCGAGAACCAGCCAGGGCCGGGATAGGCACTGCCTGATTACACACTGTCTTTTTCCTGATCTGCACTCCGTTCCTTACCTCAGTGCATTATGTGACTCTATCGCCGCCCGGTGAGAAATGCGGGCTAGCCCGGGATCTGAAACCGCCTTCTGTCCCTGAACGGTCGGGAAAAACCAGCGCCCCAACCGGAGTTCACGGGTGGGAGCCGGGCCCTGAAGCCGGTGTGGCCAGCCGATACGTGATTATACTTATTTTCTCTCGGCCACCGCCCTGCGAACATTCCCCCCACTCAGCCTTAACGCACTTGACCTTGGTTAAGGCGCTCGTCGTGCGAGGCTGGCACAGTTGGCCGCCATCGTAAGGCCAAGAAAAACCAGTCCCGATCTTAAGGAGGCGAGGAAATGGATAAGTCTGACCAGCCAGAGGGCAGCACATCTTCCAGTTCGGACAGCAGCGGCGAGGACGAACGTATCCCCTTTATGCAGCAGCTGCTCGATAACCCGTTTCTGTTGTTATTCCTCGGTGTTGTCGTACCCACGGTCCTCTACCTGATCTGGGGGATCATGGAAATCATCTCAATTCCCATAGCCAAGTAACCAACAAGTAACCAAGAGGGGGCAGCATGGCGATTCAACCTCCAAGCGAGCGTATCTGGTGGAAGGAGCCCATCCCGCGCACCGAGATCATCTGGATCATTGTGGCGTTTCTCTGGGGCCTGGTGATGTTTTTCATGATGATCTACTGGCATTCGGCGGGTGAACAGAATCTTTCCAATGAGGCCTACCGCACCACGCCCGCGGCCTTTGCCGCGAAGGCCGAGGCCATGGTCAATGAATTCAAGGTGCGCGAAGAGGCGGGCATGCCCGTGGTGCGGCCACCGCCGGGAAGTGATGTCTACCTGATTGCGCGGCTCTGGCAGTGGTGGCCCATTCTCGAATTCCAGAAGGACCAGACCTACCGCCTGCATATCTCGTCCATGGACTGGCAGCACGGTTTCTCGCTACAGCCCGTCAACATCAATCTGCAGATTCATCCCGAGTACGACATGGTGGTGACGGTGACACCGAACGAGGCGGGTGAGTTCAGCATCGTCTGCAATGAGTACTGCGGCATCGGGCATCACACGATGATCGGCAAGCTCTACGTCGCTGAGAAATAGGGGGCAGGGAAATGGCAAACCATAAATTTCGTGTCTGCCCGACGACCGGGTTGCGTGTTTTTGCAAACGCCGAGAACCTGATCAAGGCCAATGCTGTGGTGGCGGTGGTCTTTCTGCTGGTCGGTGGCCTGTTTGGCCTGGCGGTGGCGCTGACCCGCTGGCCGGCGGTTCATCTGCTGCCCGCCGACTGGTTTTACCTGGTGCTCACGGCTCACGGTCTCGATGTGTTGCTGGTGTGGATCATATTCTTCGAAATGGCCGTGCTGTATTTCGCCTCCGCGGTGTTGCTGAGTTCACGGCTCGCCGCGCCCCGCTGGGCGTGGCTGGGTTTTGTGCTGATGCTGGTCGGGGCAATCATCACCAATGTCGCGGTGCTGCAGGGCGATTCGAGCGTGATGTTCACCTCCTATGTGCCGATGAAGGCCGCGCCAAATTTCTATCTCGGCCTAATCCTGTTTGCGGTGGGTGCGCTGATCGGTTGCTTTGTGTTCTTCGGTACCCTGGTGATCGCCAAAGCCGAGAAGACCTATGAAGGGTCGGTTCCCCTGGTGACCTTCGGGGCGGTGACGGCGGCGATTATCGCCGTATTCACCATCGCCTCGGGTGCAATCATTCTGATTCCGACCTGGCTGTGGTCCTTAGGCTATGTCTCCCATATCGATTCGCTGATGTACAAACTGGTGTGGTGGGGCATGGGCCACTCCTCGCAGCAGATCAACGTCTCGGCGCACGTGTCCATCTGGTATCTCATTGCCGCCGCGGTGCTGGGCGCCAAACCCTTGTCGGAGAAGGTGAGCCGCGGTGCCTTTCTGCTGTATATCCTGTTCCTGCAGCTCGCCAGTGCACACCACCTGCTGGTCGAGCCGGGCGTCAGCTCGGAATGGAAGATCTTCAACACCAGCTACGCGATGTATCTGGCGGTACTGGGCAGCATGATCCATGGCATGACCGTGCCCGGCACCATCGAGGCCGCCCAGCGTCAGAAGGGCTATACCAATGGCCTGTTCGAGTGGTTGCGCAAGGCGCCCTGGGACAACCCGGCATTCTCCGGCATGTTCATGTCGCTGATCCTGTTTGGTTTCCTGGGAGGTATATCCGGGGTGGTCATGGGAACCGAACAGATCAACCTGATCATCCACAACACAATATACGTGCCAGGGCATTTCCATGCCACTGTGGTAGCCGGTACAACACTGGCGTTTATGGCAGCGACCTATCTGCTGGTTCCATTGATCTTCCAGCGTGAGCTGGTGATGAAGAAGCTCGCTCAATGGCAACCCTACGTCTTCGCCATCGGCGTGGCTGGTATCTCACTGTTCATGATGGGGGCCGGCACGCTCGGCGTGCCTCGTCGTGACTGGGATATTACGGGGGCGGATGCCGTCATGCAGCCCGACTACCCCGGCGCCGCGTTCCTGATGATGGGGCTGAACGGTATTTCCGCCGTGCTTGCAGCACTGGGTGGCATGATGTTCATCCTGGTGGTCGTAGGGTCCATTCTGTTCGGGAAGCGCATCCCGTCGAAGTCCGAGGTAGCCGAACCGGCCGCTGAGCCACCGGCAGCGGCGGTTGGCGAGTACGGAAGTGCGACCCATCGGGCCATCCCCGGGACCGTGGTGCTGGTGATGGTTTTCTTCACCGCCTTCGTCCTGTACTACTTCATCAACTGGAAGTATCTGTCCGAGGTCTGGCCACTCAGATAACGGCGTAGGGAATCTCCCGATGAAGAACACCCTGGCACTGCTGTATTCCGTGTTCAAGCTCCGTATCGGGATGGCGATCATGCTGACCGCACTGGCGGGTGTGGCCGTGACGCCCGGTAGCGGGCCGGGTGCCTGGCAGGTCGTGATTCTGGCGCTGGCGGTGCTGATGTCGTCAGCCAGTGCCGGGGCGTTCAACCAGTACGTGGAGCGCGACCTCGATGCACACATGCAGCGCACCCGTAATCGTCCCTTCGTTACCGGACGCTTTACGGCCGGCGGCTACTGGCTGGCCGGCATCGGGCTGTTGCTGGCCGTTGCCATTGCCGGTGCAACGCTCGCGGCCAATGCGGTTGCGGCCTTCTATGTGTTTCTCGGGGCGTTCGTCTACGGTGTCGTCTATACGGTCTGGTTAAAGCGTCGGACCTGGCTCAACATCGTCTTTGGTGGACTCGCCGGGAGTTTTGCGGTGCTCGCCGGTGCCGCGGCGGTCGATCCCGGGCTTGCGCCGGCACCGATCATTCTCGCCGTGGTGCTGTTTCTGTGGACACCGCCGCACTTCTGGAGTCTGGCCTTCAAATACCGGGATGATTACGCTGCAGCTGGGGTTCCCATGTTGCCCAATGTGGTGTCAGGTCCGGTCGCAGCACGCGTGATCCTGGCGCACACGCTGCTGCTGGTGGGTCTGTCGCTGTTGCCGGTCGCCTACGGTCTCGGCTGGATCTACCTGCTCGGCGCTGCATCGGGCGGCGCTTATTTTGTCATGACCAGCATCCGTCTGGTGCGCGATCCAACGCCGAAGGCCGCGATGAGCAACTTCCACGCGTCACTGCTGCAGTTGAGTCTGTTGCTTGCGGGAGCCATTCTCGATTCGTGGATCGTAGGCTAGGGTTTCCCCTATGCAGATGATCCGTCTCCTCGGCGTCGTGGCGCTGTTCGCCCTGCCTGCGGCGGGTGCTGCTGCACAGGATCGGGATACGCGCGGCACGCCCGCTGGCGCGCTCGATCAGGAGCAGGCCTTTGCCTACAGTCAGGCGGCCGTCGGGCGCACGCTGGGTGATTACCGGTTTCGGGATCGTCAGGGCCAGACGCTGTCACTGAGCGAGTTGGCCGGTCGTCCCCTCGTCATCAGTCTTATCTACACGAGTTGTTACCATACCTGCCCGATGGTCACCAGCCATCTGGCCAAGGTGGTCAAGGTTGCACGCGACGCGCTGGGTCAGGACAGCTTTTCGGTGGTAACGGTCGGGTTTGACGCGCCCGTCGACACACCCGATCGCATGCGGATTTTTGCCGCACAGAGAAATATTCATGATCCCGACTGGTATTTCCTTAGCGGGGATACCGATACGATCGAGCGTCTTTCCCGTGATCTCGGGTTTCTCTTTGTCAGTTCGCCAAAGGGATTCGACCATCTCATACAAAGCACCATTGTCGACGCCAATGGCAAGGTCTACCGCCAGGTGTATGGTGAGGTCTTCCAGGCCCCGCTCCTGGTCGAGCCCCTGAAGGAATTGCTGTATGGCAAGGCCGCCGCGACATCGGTCGTTGACCGTTTGATGAACAATGTCAGGTTGATCTGCACCGTATACGATCCGAGCACCGGCCTGTATCATTTCGATTACTCGCTGTTTGTGGGTATTGGTGCCGGGCTCCTGAGCCTGGGCGCGATCGCCGCCTTCATTGTCCACGCGTGGCGGGGTTCGAAACCGCCGGTTACCCGCGCCTAGGAGCCTGTCGGACTTAGGTGATCGTAGCGAGCATGGTGGGAGAGCGAGAACAGAGTTTCACGATTTCGAGGCGCATAGTGGTTCTACGCAACGAGAAATCAAGGAACTATGGGCCGCTCTCCCATCAGCGCAGTAGATTAATCCTAAGTCCGACAGGCTCCTAGGGTCGCAATTAACAGGCCCGGGTCTGCCGTGTGCTGAGTACGCATTGTTTACCTGTGGGTAAGAACTGAACCGTGTCCGGACTACGCCAACTCTCCCGAGCAGGACTCGAAACGGTTGATAACTGGTTCAATCGTGCGTTCGGCCCTGCCTGGAATCCCCTCTATCAGCTGGGTGCCCTGGGCTGGTTCTTCTACTGGATAACCATTGTCAGCGGTGTCTACCTGTTTGTCTTCTTTGATACAGGTATCAATCAGGCCTACGAATCGCTCGAATACATCACCAATGTGCAGTGGTATGCAGCGGGCGTCATGCGCAGCCTGCACCGCTACGCCTCGGATGCCCTGATTATCGTCATGATGCTGCACCTCGTGCGGGAGTATGTCATGGACCGCCTGCGGGGTGCCCGCTGGTTTTCCTGGGTGACCGGTGTCCCCCTGCTGTGGCTGGTATTTGCCTGCGGGATCAGCGGTTACTGGATGGTCTGGGACGTGCTGGCCCAGTACATCGCCATCGCCTCCACCGAATGGCTGGACGCCCTGGGCATATTCGGCGAACCGATCGCGCGCAACTTTCTCAACCCCCAGGCCCTGAGTGGGCGGTTCTTCACGCTGATGGTGTTTATCCACATCGCCGTGCCGCTCATCATGCTGCTGGTGATGTGGATCCATATCCAGCGTCAGACGAATGCCAGGGTGAATCCCGCGAAAGGCCTCACCCTGGGCACGCTGGGCATGCTGCTCGTGCTTTCGCTTGCCGAACCCGCAGTCAGTCAGGCCCCCGCGGATCTCAGCAAGGTGGCGGCCGTCGTGAATCTCGACTGGTTCTATCTTGCCGCCTATCCCTTGCTGGACCGCGTCTCGGGCGGGACGCTGTGGGCAATCTTCGGGGGGGCGACACTGCTGCTGTTGCTGCTGCCCTGGTTGCCGCCAAGACGCCGCGAGGTCCCGGCCGTGGTTGACCTGAATAACTGTAACGGTTGCGGGCGCTGCGCGGCCGACTGCCCCTACACGGCGATCACCATGGAGCCGCGCAGTGACGGTGCCGCGTTTACACAGGAGGCGGTCGTGAAAGACCCGCTGTGTGTGAGTTGCGGAATCTGTGCCGGCGCCTGTCCGACTTCCACCCCGTTCCGCCGGACGACCGAACTCATTCCCGGTATCGACCTGCCCGAGCTGAGCATTCGAGCGCTGCGTGAGCAGACACTCGCGGCGGCTGCCGGTCTTTCCGGCGCTGGCCGGGTGCTCGTATTTGGCTGCTGCCATGGTCCCGCCCTGCAGGCACTGCAGGCGCCCGGGGTTGCGGTGCTGGAGCTGCCCTGCATTGCCCTGTTGCCGCCTTCGTTCCTCGATTTTGTGATTACCCGCAAGCATGCCGATGGGGTCCTGCTGACCGGCTGCCCCGAGGGCAACTGTCACCATCGGCTGGGTATCATGTGGACGGAGCAACGCCTGGCGGGCGAGCGTGACCCTTACCTGCGCAAGCGGGTGCCGCGCGAACGCATCCGGGCATGCTGGGCGGGGGTCAGCGGCTCGCGTCGGCTGCAGAAGGAGCTGGCGGCGTTCCGCGCCGGGCTGGACGAGTTGGGCCCTCTCGAGCGGGAACGGCCACAACCGGCATCACCGGCGCCGGGCCAGGAGCAGGAACACCGTGCATAAACTCGTGCAGCTCGTCGGTCAGGCGATCGCCTACGCCCTGTTTGCCGTGGCGATAGGGTATTTTGCCACCCGGCCGGCCTACACGCACCTCGATCCGGACAAGGCGCTGATCAAGCTGAGCTTCAGCCATGCCGGTCAGCGCAAGGGTGAATGCCGGCGACTGACGCCTGAGGAACTCGCCGAGCTTGCGCCGAACATGCGCCGGCCGCTCGATTGTCCCCGCGAGCGGTTGCCGCTGCGCGTGGAATTGCTGCTCGACGGCGAGACAGTGTTTCAGGGAGAACTGCCACCGTCGGGGCTGGCAGGTGACGGCGCGTCGACGGTTTACCGGAAATTTCCGGTCGCGCCCGGTCAGCACCGGCTTACCGCGCGGCTGCGGGACACTGCCCGCACGGAGGGGTTCGACTACGAAAGCGAACAGGATGTCGTGGTCGAACCAAGGCAGATTTTTGTCGTCGACTTCAAGTCCGCGTTGGGCGGTTTCATCTTTCTGTGAGGATGCCATGTCCCTGATCGACTGGCGCGATGAGTTTTCGGTGGGTGTGCCCGATGTGGATCACGAGCATCAGCAACTGATCGCGCTCATCAATGAGCTGTATGCCAACATGTCGCGTGAGGACCGCACGTATGGCGTCGAGGATTTCCTCGGTGAAATCTACAGCCAGATTTCGGCCCACTTTGCGCTGGAAGAAAAGATCATGCGGCAATACCGCTACGACCAGTATGAGGATCACAAGCAGGATCACGAACGGCTGCTGGACGAGCTCCGGGACATGATGGACGAGTATGAGGAAAACGCCTCTTTCAGTGATGCGGTGCTGGCGGAAGCGCTCCGGTCATGGTTCACCGAGCACTTCAAGACCCGCGACGCCCGTCTGCATTCGCATCTGGGCCATTGACAGGAGATCTGCGAGAATTCCCTTTGACCCCTGGCTGTCCCGAGCATCGCTCGCCGTGCGGCTGATCAGGCTGACCGGTTGCGTGAGGGACGTTATGGCTGGTAACTTGCCACGGAAGCGAGAGGCGGCATGATGAAGTTTCCGCCGCCATCAAGCCAGTCCTGGGAAGCGTTGAGACCTCAGGATCTTCCAGCCTGAACCGGGTTGAGCGCGTTGGTGTGGCCGCAATGTCGCCGAACCCGCCTTTGATTGGAATGCGCCAATGACCGTAAAAGACAATAGAGCGATCGCAATCTGGCTGCTCGTGTGCTGCGCCATGATTTTTGCCATGGTGGTCCTGGGCGGTGTCACACGCCTGACGGGATCCGGACTTTCCATGGTCAGATGGGAGCCCGTAACCGGCATCTTTCCGCCGATGACCCAGGCGGAGTGGCAGCAGGAATTTGCCCACTATCAGGCGTCGCCGGAGTATCAGAAGATCAATGTCGGCATGGATCTGGCCGGCTTCAAGCAGATCTACTGGTTCGAATTTGCCCACCGGCTCCTGGGACGCGCCATCGGCGTGATCTTTCTTCTGCCATTTCTGTATTTCCTGCTGCGGCGCAAGATCGAAAAGCCCTTCATACCCAGACTGGGCTTCATGTTTGTTCTGGGCGGGCTGCAGGGCCTGCTGGGCTGGTACATGGTCAAGAGCGGCCTGGTGGATAATCCGCATGTCAGTCAATACCGCCTCACGGCACACCTGGCGGCGGCGATTGTCATCTACGCCTATATGTTCTGGGTCGCGCTGGATCTGCTGGCGGCCAGACAGCGATCGGGACCCGGGGGCCGGCACGCCTCGCTCAGGCCTTATGCCCTGATGACTGCCGGGCTGATCTTCCTGACCATCCTGTCGGGCGGATTTGTCGCCGGGACGAAGGCAGGGTTTGCCTACAACACCTTCCCGCTCATGGATGGACGATGGATCCCGGACGGGCTGTTTGCCTTGAGTCCCCTGTACCGGAACCTGTTCGAGAATATTGCGACCGTACAGTTCGATCATCGCCTGCTTGCGACCGTCACCTTGATCGCCGTGATGGCCTTCTGGTGGACAGCAACCCGCGTGCCCATGGCACGGCGCGCACGCCTTGCCGTGCATCTGCTGCTTGCCATGGTGCTGATACAGGTGACGTTGGGGATCTCCACGCTGCTGCTGCATGTTCCGGTGTCGCTTGCGGCTGCGCATCAGGCGGGTGCACTGGCCCTGTTCACCCTGGTCCTGTTTGCCAGTCATGCACTGCGACCCTATGAGACCGCCGCCGTCGAGGCCGCCGCCTGATGCGCGGGATCTGCGCATTGGCTGCTGCAACGCGCGTCCGTCAGCGGCGCCTGCTCTGAGCGCGCGGCGGCCGCCGCGTTGCAACCCGCCCGCGTGCGCCTGGTCGCGAGTCCAGGCTGACCATGCACCGATATGGATGAACTGATCATTTCGCCGTATTTGCTGGCGGGCATATTCTTTGTGGTGGCATTCGCCTACGCGTCTGTCGGGCTGGGGGGCGGCTCGTCCTATGCTGCGCTGATGGCCATCTTCGGGGTCAGCCATCTGGCCATTCCCACGATTGCACTGACGCTCAATCTTGTGGTCACCTCAGCGGCAAGCATCAATTACATCAGGCATCGCCATCTCAGGCTGGGGCTTATCCTGCCCTTCATGGTTACCTCTATTCCCTTTTCCTATCTCGGTGGCTCGCTTGTCCTGCCCGAGGAAATATTCTACTGGCTGCTGTTAATCACCCTGAGTGTCGTTCTCGTGCGCATCTATGCCT
The DNA here is from genome assembly GCA_963707015.1 of uncultured Gammaproteobacteria bacterium. Classification (GTDB taxonomy): domain Bacteria; phylum Pseudomonadota; class Gammaproteobacteria; order Thiohalobacterales; family Thiohalobacteraceae; genus CAVPOO01. The sequence continues at coordinate 73,252 of CAVPOO010000015.1, read as the reverse complement.
TCGACACTGTTGCGCTGAGGGTCACACCAGGACGCGGCGGGCAGATCGCCATCGCGTTGTTCACAGGTTCGCTGCTCGGCTTTATTGCGGGCTCGGTCGGTATCGGAGGCGGGGTTTACCTGGTCCCTTTGATTATCATCCTGGGCCTGGGGACAGAGAAGGAGGCGGCGGCCTGCGGTGCCGCCTTCGTACTGCTTAACTCGGTGTCGGGGCTCATTGCCCGTCTGCCACGCCATGGAATCGACATCCTTGAAATCATGCCGCTGCTGGTCGCGGTTCTGGTCGGCGGCCTGGCGGGCTCGCAGGCTGGATCTGCAAGATTTTCCTCGAGAATGATGGACAAGATTCTCGGTGTGATCATTCTGGTGGCGATTCTTTTTCTGGTCAGGAGACTGTGGCACTAGCCCGGATTTCTCGCGCCGCTTCTACTGTGCGGGTCCAACGCGACGGGCTGCCGGGCTTTCCCCCGGCGGGGTGCGACATCGTGTTGAGTCTGCCTGCGCGATGAGTTGGCCCTTGGGGGCAACCCATCGCGCAGCGGTTTAGTTCGTTGGCCGGTTACCGCCCATTGGCTATAGTTACCTATACATGACGTTCTAATTGGGCAGATACCCACCGACTCTTGTCATTCAGCGGAAAATCCTGAATGGCAAAAATGCAGCGTAAGCAGACCTTCGATTCTGCCAACTGGACTGGCACTGTGGGTCAGATGACACAAAGATTAAGAGATGATTATGCTGCGTCTAGTACCGTGCAGAACGGGTCATTAGCACAATAAGGCCCAGTGGTTTCAATGAGTACTCAAGAACTCTTCTAGATGGCGTACATCAACACCGTGTCGGAAACGTCAATCCGCAATCTGATAGAGGAGGCAATTTCCGATGAGGGTTCGAATTGAAATAAGAGCAGACAACCTTGAAAAGATATCGCGCGACCTGTCGAATAACTTCGAAGCGAGAAGCAGCTTCTCCGAGGAAAAGCACATTAGGTGCAAAAGACTTCCGCCACCGAGTCGAAGTGCATTTCCAGCTGGGGAAGCCCTGGCGTTTGTTTTCGAATTTGCCGGAGCCGTTTCAGCAGGAATTATTGCGAATTGGCTCTACAGCAAGCTTCGTGGAAGCGGCGCGACAGTGGTTATAGGAGATGAAGAAATTAGAATTGAAAACCCTGAGAAGCTCAGAGAGATCATTATTCTCAAGGCAACTTACGCGCAGAGTTCGGATGATCGGAAGCCATAATGCAGCTGTACAATTGCTGACAACAGGTCCCAGGGTCTCCCATGCCGCCGCGGAAGCTGGGCATTGAAGCGGGTTGATGGGTACAGATCACGAGCTATACCAAAATGCCTGTTTTCCAGTATGAACATGCCGTTCATTGATTTTCAGCGAATAACCAGAGTTGGCCGACAGTCGCCGAACAGGAACCCCGCTTTAGCGGGGTTTTCTTATCATGCGGGAATTACCTCTCCTGGCCGGACTCGGTCATGTGACTGAACCCGTCGGGAATTATTACCTGAATGAGGCGTGTCGGCTTCCAGCGGACATTCGCTGCGACCTCGCTCCCTCCGGCGGGCGTGCTATGCTCCTGGTGACAGCGACGGGAAACAGGGGCACGACATGCTCGAAAGCGACGCGGTACTGGATAAGGCGATCAGCCTGAAGTCGGCCGGCAAGCCGTTTGCCCTGGTTACCGTGGTGCGTTGCGAGTCACCCGCCTCTGCCAGACCCGGTGCGAAGGCCGTGGTCGAGCCGGACGGCACGATTCAGGGCTGGATTGGCGGGGGTTGCGCGCAACCGGCCGTCATCAAGGTAGCCAAGCAGGCGCTCGCCGACGGCCGGCCGCGGCTGATCCGGATCAGCCCCGAGCGCAGCGAGGCGCTGGAGGCGGGGATCGTGGCGTTTGGCATGACTTGTCACAGCGGCGGTACCCTGGATATCTTCATCGATCCTGTGGTTGCACGACCCGCCCTGCTGATTATCGGCGCATCACCCGCCGCTCAGGCACTGTGCGGCCTGGCGACCCGCGTGGGCTTCGCCGTGACCGCGGCCTTCCCGGGCGCCAGCCGCGAGATGTTTCCGGACGCGGAGCGCATCCTGGACAGCCTGGAACTCAGAGATCCTGCCACTGTCTTGCCCGCCTTTGTCGTGGTGTCCACGCAAGGCAAGCGGGACGAGGCCGGCCTGGAGGCCGCGCTCGGCACCGGCTGCGACTATATCGCCTTCATCGCCAGCGACCGCAAGGCGATGAAGCTCAGACAGTATCTGCAGGAGCGTGGCCACGATGCCGCGCGTGTACAGGCCATCGTGTCACCGGCCGGCATCGACATCGGCGCGCGGACCCCCGAGGAGATCGCGCTGTCGGTACTTGCCGGTGTCGTTAAGGCACGGCGCACCGATGATGTGGCGGGCGCAACGGCCATCGGGCACACGCCACCAGAACGGGCCGGCGAGACCCCGGAACCGCAGGCGGGGCAGGGAACCCCGGCTGTGGCCATAGACCCGGTGTGCGGCATGTCGGTCGCCATTGGCAGCGCGGAGTATCGTGCCAGGCATGCCGGAACGACTTACTATTTCTGCTGCGCCCAGTGCCAGCACAGTTTCGAGAAGGAACCGTCCCGGTATCTCGAGGCGGTGAGGGAGGCACAGTGACACGGGTATCTGCAATCCTGCTGGCCGCGGGTGAATCCCGCCGTATGGGGGAACTCAACAAGCTGGAACTGCCGGTGCGCGGTGAGCCACTGCTGCGGCGCACCGCCTGCACGCTGCTTGCCTCGCGACTGCTCGAGGTCATCGTCGTGCTCGGTCACGAAGCGGCACGCGCCAGGCGGTTGCTCGACGGCCTGGCGGTAAGCGTCGTCGAGAACAAAGGCTACCATGACGGGCAGATGACCTCGGTCTGTCAGGGACTGGACGCGCTGTCCGTGGCCTGCGACGGTGTCATGATCTGTCTCGCGGATCAGCCCTTGCTGACGGCGGCTGATATCAATGTGCTGATCGATGCCTTCGGCCAGCGCAGCCGCGGCTCTGTGCTGGTGCCAGTGTTCGCCGGTCAACGGGGTAATCCCATCGTCCTGGCCCATGAACACCGCGCCGCGATCCTGGATGGGGAACGCAACCTCGGCTGCAAGCGGCTGATCGAACGCAATCCCGAGCTGGTCACGACCATCGCGATGCCAAATGATCATGTCGTGTTCGATCTGGACACACCCGGGGATTATGCCGCGCTGCAGTGTTTGCTGCAGGACCGGCTGCAGCCAGCTGCAGCGCAATGACTGACACGCACAGGTGAGTGATGGCCAGAGAGATTCTCGATGTTCTGCTGGAACTGCGCGCCGGGGGCCGGCCCCACGCAGTCGCCACGGTGGTGGAGACCGCGGGTTCGGTCTCGGCGAAGACCGGCGCGAAGGCAGTGATCGACCAGCAGGGTCGGGTGGTGGCCGGCTGGGTCGGGGGCGGCTGTGCGGAATCGGCTACCTGTGAGGCCGCGCTGCACTGCATGCGGACAGGTGAGACCGCCATTATCGACATTGACCTCAACGACGAGGTGCTCGGCGCCGGCATGCCCTGCGGGGGCAGTATGCGGGTGTACGTCGACCCGGTTCTGCCCCGACCCACGCTGTGGATCATGGGCCATGGCCGCGTCGCGGAATGCCTGTGCCAGCTCGGCGATCTGATGGGTCTGAAGGTGATCGTGGACGACCCGCTCGTCGAGCTACAGAAATATCCCGCCGCCGAGCGCCTGATCGCAGACGACATCGACTACCGGCAACTGCAGCCCCTGGCAGGCGACTATGTGGTCATTGCCACCCAGCACAAGGGCGACCATGAGTCGCTGCAGCAGGCACTCAATTCGCCGGCCGGCTACATCGCCTTGATCGCGAGCCGCAAGCGCTCACGTCTGGTGCTGGATTACCTGCGCGACGCCGGCGTCGGTAAGACCCAGCTCGAGCGTGTCATGGCCCCCGCCGGACTGGATCTCGGCGCGCGCACACCCGAAGAGATCGCCTTGTGTGTGATCAGCGAGATCGTGCTCATCCGCCGCGCAGGCACGGGTCTGCGGATGCGTGACAAACTGCACAGGGAACTGCGCAAGGTGGAGGCCGTGGGGCAGTAATCGCGTGTGCCGGACCGCGCAACCACAGCCTTGCATTACGGCGCCGGATGTCGAGGTCATCCGCGCCGCTTTTCCCCTGCTGCATGAGCGTGATGCGCACGAACCGGTTTACTATCTCGATAATGCCGCCACCACCCACAAGCCCTGCGCGGTGATCGAGGCCATCAGCGGCTGTTACCGGCATCACGCCGCGCCGGTTCATCGTGGGCTGTATCCGCTCGCCGAGGCGGCAAGCGAAACATACGAACAGGCGCGGGCGCGCGTCGCGCGCTTCATCGGTGCGCCTGCGGCGACCCAGCTGGTCTTCACGCGCTCCGCGACGGAGGCCATCAATATGGTCGCCTCCGGCTGGCTGCCGTCACGCCTGCAGGCAGGCGACGAGGTGTGGGTGTCGCGTATGGAACATCATGCGAATTTGCTGCCCTGGCAAAGGGCCTGCCGGCGCAACGGCGCGCGCCTGCGCTTCATCGAGCTGCTGCCGGACGGGACGCTGGATCTTACCGGTGCGGCAGGCCTGTTCGGTCCGCGTACCCGCCTCATCGCGCTATGCCACGTCTCGAACGTCCTGGGCACGATTAATCCTGTGGCCGACATTGTGCGGCAGGCGGCGGCCGCCGGTATCCCGGTGCTGGTGGATGCCGCGCAGTCCGTCGCGCACATGCCGCTCGATGCGGATGCCTTGAACTGCGACTTTCTGGCTCTTTCCGCGCACAAGATGTGCGGCCCGGGCGGCATCGGCGGCCTGTATGCCAAAGCCGAACGCCTGGAGGAGATGGAGCCGCTGCTGCTTGGGGGCGGCATGGTGGATCAGGTCGGCGACGACGACGCCAGCTGGGCCGCTTACCCCGCCAGGTTCGAGGCCGGTTCGCCCGATCTCGCCGGCGCCGTGGGTTTTGCCGCAGCTGCCGAGTACCTCGACGGCATCGGTGTGCACGCGATACGCGACCATGTCTCCGGGTTAACCGACCGGGCACTGACCGCGTTGTCCGGGGTCCCGGGCATGCGTATCTACGGGCCCCTGACGCGCGACCAGCGCGCCGGGATTGTCGCCTTCAACCTTGACGACATCCATCCGCACGATCTGGCACAGGTGCTCGCCGCGCAGGGCGTGGCCGTGCGTGCCGGCCATCACTGTTGCCAGCCCTTGATGCGGCACCTGGGCGTGCCCGCCACGGTGCGCGCCAGCTTCGCCTTGTACAACCGTCCCGAGGAGATCGATGCGCTGGTCTCGGGGCTCGATGCCGCGCAGCGACTGCTCGGCTGAGCGGGATCCCGGCAGTGGGCGCCTCCGATCTGTACAAGGATGTCCTGATGGCGCACTACCGCAAGCCGCACAACTACGGCGATCTGAGCGATGTCGACGTGGTGCGCCGCGGCAGCAATCCGCGCTGCGGCGACGAGGTGGAGATTGGGGTGCGGTTCGACGGCGAGCGGCTGGCAAAGGTCGCGTTCAAGGGGCGGTGCTGCGCGATCTGTATTGCCTCGGCCTCGATGATGACCCAGGTGCTGACGGGCCGGCAACGTGACGATGCGAGACGCCTGTGCCTGGAAATGACGGCGTGGTTTAACGGCGCAGACGACGGCGCCGTGGCGGTGCCCCCGGAGCCCCTCCCGGCACTGTCCGCGGTACGCCCTTATCCGGCGCGCCGCCGCTGTGTCCTGCTCGCCTGGGAGGCGCTGGACAGTGCGCTGGCGAGCCGCTGATGCTGAGCACCCATGCCGCGCCCCGGCTGGGAAGTCGCGTATCCTGAAACCGCGCCCGAGCGTGCGAAGGTCCGGGCAGCAGGTCGACTACTGGGGTATTTCCCGCTATGCTTGCCCGCATCGCCGCGGAGGAATTCGTGACCGACGACCGTGATCTGTGCCCCTGTGGTTGGGGCAAGCTGTTTGCGTCTTGCTGTAAACCGCTGCTCTCGGGCACGCGTAAGGCCGACACCGCCGAGGCGCTGATGCGCTCGCGGTATTGCGCCTATCTGCACAGAAACAGCGATTATCTGCTGGCGACCTGGCACAGTTCGACGAAACCCGATTGTCTGGATCTGGTCGGGATACCGCAGCCGGACTGGGAGGGGCTCGAGGTGCTGGGTACCAGCGCTGGCGGCCGAACGGATACCGAATGTCGGGTGGAATTTATCGCGCATTACCGCCTGGAAGGTATGCCCGGCCGCTTGCACGAAAACAGCCGGTTTCGGCGCGTCGACGGTCAGTGGTATTACGTCGATGGAGATATCCGGGCATAGGGCTGCGAGGCGGCAGGGATTCAGGGTCGGGGATCCGGAACCAAGAAGGCAGAAGACAGAAGACAGAAGACAGAACACAGAAGACAGAAGACAGAAGACAGAAGACAGAAGACAGAAGACAGAAGACAGAAGACAGAAGACAGAAGACGAATCACACGGGCTGTGCGCGGCCCCAGCGTATTTTTCAGCTCGGATCAGAAAAACCATGAAAATTTCTATCATCAGCGGCAGTCACCGCGAGCGTTCACAGAGTTCCAAGGTCGCCCGCTTCGTGCAGCAAACCCTGGAGCAGAACCAGCTTTGCAGCGAGACCTGGGTCTTCAGCCTTGCCGGTAACCCGCTACCGTTCTGGGATGAAGGTCTCGGGAGCCAAAACCCCGCATGGAAGTCGGCGTTGGGGCCTGTTCATGCGCAGATGAATGACAGTGATGGTTTTGTCATTGTCGCGCCGGAATGGCATGGGCAGGTGCCATCGGGTCTCAAGAATCTGTTTCTACTGTGCGGCAAGGATCAGATGGGTCACAAGCCGGCGCTGATCGTCACGGTGTCCTCGGGTGATGGCGGCGCCTATCCGGTTGCCGAACTGCGTATGAGCAGTTACAAGAACAACCGCCTCTGTTACATACCGGAGCAGATTATCGTGCGTCATGTCGAGACGGTGCTGAACGATGATTCCGCGCAGAACGATCCCGATCCCGATGCCTATTTCCGTGATCGCATCCGCTATGCGCTCGGCATTCTCAGGGAATACGCCCTGGCACTGCGCCAGGTTCGCGCCAGCGGGGTGACCGATACCGGTGTCTACAGGAACGGGATGTGAGTGAGAAATCCAGAAGCCAGAAGCCAGAAGCCAGAATGCATAATTCAGAAGCCAGAATGCATAATTCAAAAGACAGTATCAGCGAGCACTTTGAACCGAGGAATGACCTGGAGCGTCAGCTGCTGGCGGCCCAGGAGGGGGAGGTCTCGGATGATGCCTTTATGCAGAAATTGATGGCGTCGCAGGTCTTCATGCCGGTTCAGGACGAGGCGACGGCTATCGCCAATTTCCAGCGCAGTGACAAGGCAGTGCCACTGCTGCTCGAATCCGAGGAGGGCGGCCAGGTTCTGATTCTGTTCACCAGCCCGGAGCGCGCCAAGCCTTTCCTGAAGGATTTCCCCGGCTATGGCGGGGGTCTGCTCACCGAATTCACCTGGGTGCTGGAGCGAATGGGCAGCGGCGTCGGAATTTCCCTCAACCCCGGCTGGCCGGTCGGCATCGAGATGGAACCGCAGATGGTTGCCCAGCTGGCGGGCAGGAAGGGTTGAGACTCATAAGACAGGAGTCAGGAGTCAGGAGTCAGGAATCAGGGCAAATCTGAACCCATAACGCAGCGCCTCAGCGGTGGGGCAGTGACTGCGCCAGGCACATCGCCACGGAACCCACTGCAAAACCATCAATCCTTTCGTCCGCGGATTCCGTGGATTCCGGGGCTGAAATCTCATACGGCAAATCCCCTCTGCCTGCTGAGCGCCGCTTTACTTCCCCTCACGGCTTGCCTGCCTCATTTCCCTTTCCTCGCCCTTGCCCTTATAGTCTCCTCCCACCATGGCCGTGCAGGACGACATCCTTTACATTGATCAGCCGCAGGCGCTGCGTGAGTTCTGCGCGGAGTTGCGTTCGCGGCAGTGGCTGGCGCTGGATACGGAATTCCTTCGTGAAAGTACCTACTATCCGCAGCTCTGTCTGCTGCAGCTTGCTACCCCGGAGCGGATCGCCGTGATCGATCCACTGCGACTGGGTGACCTCGAGCCATTGCTGGATCTGCTGTTTGATACCGCCGTCCTCAAGGTCGTGCATGCCGGCAGGCAGGATTTCGAGATTTTTTTTCATCTGCGCCAGCATGTACCCGCGCCGGTGTTCGATACTCAGATTGCGGCACCGCTGCTGGGTTATGTGGATCAGATTGGCTATGGTCCTCTGGTGCAGGAGGTGCTGAATGTCCGCCTGCCCAAGACGCACTCGCGCACCGACTGGTCGCACCGGCCCCTTTCATCGGCGCAGATCAATTACGCGGCGGACGATGTACGCTATCTGGCCCAGCTCTATCCGCGCATGTATGACGAGCTGGCGCGCCGCGGCCGCCTCGAGTGGTTGCGCGCGGACTTTGAGGCACTGGCTGCTCCGGCGACCTATCAGGTCGTCGCTGCAGATACCTGGTTGCGGGTGAAGGGCTACGAACGGCTGAGGGGCGTCCAGTTAGCGGCGCTGCAACTGCTTGCCGCATGGCGCGAAGAGGCCGCACAGCGGGAAGACAAACCCCGCAAGTGGCTGCTCGGGGATGATGTGTTGCTGGCAGTGGCGAAAGTCATGCCAGAGGCAGAAGGCGATCTGCGCCGGATTCGCGGCCTGCATGCGCGGGTGCTGAAGCAATACGCGCGTGAGCTGCTGGCCCTGATCCGGCAGGCGAAAAGCCACACCCCCGAACCTCCGCCGGAGGGCAGACGCCCCCAGCCGCTGGAGCCCTGGCAGGAGCCTGTCGTCGATGTCTTGAGTGCGGTCGTCAAGCAGATTGCCGCCAGGGAGGATCTCCATCCTTCGGTCCTCGCATCGCGCAAGGATCTTGAACGTATCGTGCGGGGTGACCGTGAACTGGCAGCCCTGAGTGGCTGGCGGGGCGAACTGCTCAAGGCGCCCCTGCTCGCCGTGTTAGGCGGCGAGCAGGGGCTGCGTGTGACGGCGTCAGGCCTGGAGCTGACCTAGCCCGCATTTCTCACCAGGATGACACACCCTCGCTTGATCGTTGAATCCACAAACCATTTTTCTCAGTCGGAAATACAGCCCGTATTCCGCTCCATCGGAAAATGGTTTGTGAATCCAAATCTCTGCGCGATCATCGTGCCCCCCGGTGAGAAATGCGGGCTAGCGCGCGGGTTGCGCGTGGCCGTCTGATCCCTCGGGCGGGCATGGCGCAGCGCCCGGGACCCTCAGGCCTCAGCTGTTGCGTGCCTCCATCATGTCCTCAATGATGGGTGTGAGGACGATCTCCATGGCAAACCCCATCTTCCCCCCGGGAACGACCAGACTGTTGCGGCGTGACATGGCCGAACCATCCAGCATGCTCAGCAGATAGGGGAAGTCGACATTGTGTTTCTTGGGGTCGGTGAAGCGAATGACCACGTAACTTTCATCCGGTGTCGGGATATCACGCGCGATGAAGGGATTGGAGGTATCGACCGTCGGCACGCGCTGGAAGTTGATGTCGGTGCGCGAAAACTGCGGCGTGATGTAGTGTACGTAGTCGTGCATCCGTCGCAGGATCGTATCGACGATGGCTTCGGCGGAGTAACCGCGTTCGGACGCGTCGCGGTGTATCTTCTGAATCCATTCCAGGTTGACGATGGGCACGACCCCGATCAGCAGGTCGACGTGCTGGGCGATGTTCACCGTGCCATCAACGACACCGCCGTGCAGACCTTCGTAGAACAGCAGGTCCGTGCCTGAGGCAATTTCCTCCCAGGGCGTGAACTCCCCGGCGTTCTGATTGTAGGGGGCGGCTTCCTCTTCGCTGTGCAGATAATAGCGGCGTTTGCAGCCGCCTGTCTCGCCGTATTCCCGGAAGGACTCTTCGAGCGTGTCGAACAGGTTCGCCTCGGGACCAAAGTGACTGAAATTCCTGTTGTCATCGCTTTCAGCCTGTTGCAGGGCCTCCTTCATTTCGGCACGGTTGTAGCGATGGAAGCTGTCGCCTTCAACCACGAGCGGATTGATGCCTTCACGGCGGAAGATGTGCTCGAAAGCGACTTTGACAGTCGTGGTTCCCGCGCCGGATGAACCTGTAACGGCGACGATAGGGTGCTTCTTGGACATGGATATCTCCTTGGTAAAGCTATGATTTATAATCTTTTGTTGCGGTTTCGCGCATGCAGACCGCAGGCATTCTGTTGGGCGGATCTCGGCCGGGACGTCGTATTGAACCACTTGTTCGGCGTCGTGAACAAGTGCGCCACGTCAGGTGTTCCCAGGGACTCGATCCCCGGAGCCGGGTGCTGCCGGTCGTTCAGGCAGCGTCGCGCTTGTCCTTGATGATCTGCAAGGCGTGCCGGAGTGCCGGTTCACGGTCGCGGTAGCGATGGTCTTGGGGCACGAAGCGCAGCGAATCCTGCGTGAGGAGCATGTCATACACCTTTGGCCGTGCGCCGACCAGGAAGGCGGTACGGCCCCGGTCCACCGCATCGTGGATCATGTCATCGAGGGCCCGGCTGGAGGTGAAGTCTATCTGCGGGACGTTAGTGAGATCGATCACCAGCGCATCGTAGTTGTCGAAAGCGGCGAGTCGCCGCGCCATTCCCTTGGCGGCGCCGAAGCTCATGGGACCGCCCGGATGGAACAGCAGGATCTGACCCCTGGCTTCCGTGAGGATCTCGCGTTCCGCTTCGGACAGCGGTGCCTCAGGTGGGGGTTCCGTGATGGCGGTGATGGATTCCAGTTGCAGGTTCACCATGCGTTGCATGAATACCATGGACGCCATGATCATGCCGATGGCCACGGCCGTGATCAGGTCCACGAACACCGTGATCAGGAGCACCGTGATCATCATGGCAACGCCTGCCTTGGGTGCCTGCCTGAGTCGTTTCAGGTAATCCCAGTCGATGATGTCTGTGCCGACCTTGATCAGGATTCCCGCCAGGACGGCGTGCGGAATGTAGCTCGCGAAACCGCCGGCTCCCAGCACGATGGCGAGCAACACCACTGCGTGCAGGGCGCCGGAGAGGGGCGTGCGTCCCCCCGCACGTACGTTAACGACCGTGCGCATGGTAGCGCCGGCACCGGGCAGCCCGCCGAAGATGCCGGCAAGGGTGTTGCCGATACCCTGGCCGACCAGCTCGCGGTCCGATTCGTGATAGGTCCGGGTGATATTGTCAGCCACCAGGGATGTGAGCAGTGAGTCGATGGAGCCGAGAGTTGCGAGTATCAGGGCGGATTTCAGCATGTCGACCAGCAGCGCTAACTCCAGGGCGGGCAGTTGCGGATTGGGCAGCCCGGTCGGGATGTTGCCGAGCACCGTCGCCTGCCCCAGGCGATAGATGCTTTCGCCATCGATCTCCCCCGTCACCATCTCACCACCGAAAACGAGGTACAGACCCAGCGTTCCGACGATCAGCGCCAGCAGGGGTGAGGGCAGGATCCGGTTGATGCGGGTGGGAAGCAGGTAGACGATGGCCAGTGTCACCACGCCCAGGACCACGGCATCGAGCACCGGCGTCGTCAGGAAGTCGGGCAGGGCCCGGGCGGCGGCGAGAGGGCCCGACTGGGCGGGGTGGCCCAGAAGCGGTCCGAGCTGGAGCAGGATGATGATGACCCCGATGCCGCTCATGAAACCGGACACCACCGGGTGCGGGATCAGATTGATGTACTTGCCAATCCGCAGAATGCCGAACAGGACCTGAAACAGGCCGCCCATCATGACCACCGTGAACGCCAGCGCGGCACCCTGCGCCGGGTCTTCGGGATACAGCCCCGTGTAGTGGGTAAACACGGCGGCCATGACAACGGTCATAGGCCCCGTCGGCCCGGAGACCTGGGCCGGTGTGCCGCCAAAGAGTGCAGCGCAAAAACCGACCAGGATGGCGCCATAGAGCCCCGCGACCGGGCCCGCCCCTGAGGAGACGCCGAAGGCGAGAGCAAGCGGCAGGGCGACGACGGCCGCCGTAACGCCACCGTAAATATCGCCGCGCAGGTTCTTGAAATGAAGTCCGTGGACTAGTTGCATCGTTCATGCTCCAGACAGTGGTTGGTACAGGGGCTGCCTACACGGCATAGGCGGTGTACAGAAAGTCAAATGTCTTACGGGCTTCGTCCAGCAGGGCGTCGTCATTCGGGCAGCTCTGGCGGGCACCGGCCAGCAGGGTTTCGACACCCGTTGCTTCCGGTACGCGCGCGCCGCCGACATCGAGATAGTGCACGAGATCCGCAAGCCGTGACAGGGCCCGGTCATCCTCCAGGCCAAAACTGCTCAGCAGCGTCTCGAAGGTCACCCGGTCTCCGACATGGGTGAAGGTTGCCTCCTCGAAGTCAAACCCGATCGCGTCCGATGGGCAGTCAGCCGGTGAATCCAGCCAGAGAAAGGTGGCCTGCGGGTCAATGAAACGGCCGATCAGCCAGGCGCTCGCCATCCGGTCGACCCACAGATGCTTGCGGGTTGCCCAGCGCCGCGCCTGGTAATCGGCCCGTTCCAGGCGGCGGATCTTGCCCGCCGCAGCCTGGGGTCTTCCGGGAGAAACCGCCTTTGTCGCCGCCGCGTCGAGCGCTTCAAGCTCGGCACGGGCCTGGGCCTGGATCGGGGCGGGGAAGAAGTCGGTTTGCGCCAGGGCATTGAAATTCCGGCGCAGACCACGCATCATTCGCCTCACCGCAGCCGGGGCCAGTGACGGAAAGGAGGCCCTGGACCCTGCAATCTCGTCCATGCACCGGGCGTAATCGTCGCTGCGGTCAAACAGTTGCCTGAACTGTTCCTCCTGGCTGCCATCCCGAGCGGTGAACTGGAGCAGATGGGCACTGCCGCCGGCCCGTCGGGTGTCGTCGGCGAGTTGCGACAGTGCACGGTCATGTACCGTACTCATTGGCAACAGATACACGCCGTCGCGCAAGATGACGCAGCCAAGTGCCTTGAGCGCGCGCCAGATCCGCATCCGGTCCGTGGCGTTCTGCGTGGGCAGGCTGACCACCAGGGCCAGCCAGTTTGTGGGAGCAATTTTCATGTAGAGTGCATAACAATTACGTTGTACACTCTACATTCTCTCTCGCGCCGGCACCAGTGTCCCGAGAGGCATGCGGTCGCGCGGGCTAGTCGCCCCCTTCGGAGCGCCGCCCCCCCGGCTGGGGCGGGCCTGCTGGTTGCCGTGGAGGAAAGTCAGTGATCGATGTACAGCGTCTCTTGTCAGCCTGGTCGAAGACGTTCCTGCCGTTCTCGTCCTGGATCGGCGAACTGCGCAAGCCAGAGGTCCTTCGAGCCGACCTGATTGCCGGTATTACCGTGGCGCTGGTGCTGGTCCCACAGTCGATGGCGTATGCGCAGCTGGCGGGGCTTCCGGTCTACTACGGACTCTACGCCTCGTTTCTGCCGCCGATGGTGGCCGCGATTTTCGGATCGTCGCGGCAGCTGGCGACCGGACCGGTGGCGGTCGTGTCATTGATGACGGCGGCCGCGCTGGAGCCGCTGGCATCCGGAAACCCGCAGGGGTTTCTGGCCTACGCCGTGCTGCTGGCAACGCTCGTGGGGGTCTTCCAGATGGCCCTGGGTCTGTTCCGGCTCGGTGTGCTGGTCGACTTTCTGTCCCATCCCGTCGTGCTCGGTTTCACCAATGCGGGCGCGCTGATCATTGCGACCTCACAGCTTGGCAAACTGTTCGGAGTGAGTGGGGACAAGGCGGAGCACCACTATGAAACCGTGTGGAACACGGTGCTCGCCGCGCTGGAAAGCTCACACCTGATCACCATCGGGATGGCCGTGCTGGCCTTTGCCATCATGCTCCTGCTCAAGCGTTATGCACCAAAGCTGCCAGGTGTCCTGATCGCGGTGGTCATCACGACGCTGCTCTCCGTGTCGCTCGATTTCCAGGGCGCTGGCGGCGCGGTCGTCGGATCGATCCCTGCGGGTCTGCCGCCCATGGCACTGCCCGAGTTCAACTGGGCCATCATCGTACAGCTCATGACCGCGGCGGTGACGATTTCCTTGATCGGCTTCATGGAGGCCATTTCCATTGCCAAGGCAATGGCCGCGCAGACGCGCCAGCGACTCGATGCCAACCAGGAACTGGTGGGTCAGGGACTCAGTAATATTATCGCCGGGCTCTTCTCGGGGTACCCCGTGTCGGGCTCGTTTTCGCGTTCCGCGGTAAATATCAATGCCGGGGCGTTGACCGGCTTTTCATCGGTGGTCACGGGTCTGGTGGTCGGTATCACACTGCTCTGGCTGACACCACTGCTCTTCCACCTGCCCCAGGCGACCCTGGCGGCGGTCATCATCATGGCGGTGGTCAATCTGATCAAAATCGCGCCCATCGTGCATGCGTGGAAGGCTCAGCCCAGTGACGGTACCGTCGCGGTGGTGACCTTTGTGCTGACCCTGTTGTGGGCCCCGCACCTGGACAAGGGTATCCTTGCCGGCGTCGCCTTGTCCCTGGGGCTGTTTTTGTACCGCACGATGCGGCCGCGCTTCGCCGTGCTGGGCCGTTATCACGACGGCACGATGCGCGATGTCAAGGTCATGAATCTCCCCACCAGCCCCAGGATCTCGCTGGTCCGCTTCGACGGCTCGCTGTATTTCGCCAACGCCGGTTACTTTGAGACCAAGGTCCTGGCCACAGTGGCGGCGAACCCAGAGCTCAAGTACCTCATCCTGGACGGGGAAGCGATCAACCAGCTCGACGCGACGGGCGAGGAAGTCCTGGATCACCTGGCGGAGCGGCTCGAGTCCGTCGGGATCGAACTGCTGGTGGCGCGCATGAAGAAGCAGTTCATGGACACCATTATCCGTACCGGGCTCATCGACAAAATGGGTCGCGAGCGGTTCTTTTCCCGTATCCAGTACGCCCTCGAGTACGCCTGGGACGGGCTGGGTGACGAGTACGATCGGGAGAGCTGTCCCCTGCGCCGGCCGGACACCCTGTTTCGCGGTTCGACCGAACAGACCGAACTCCCCGGATTGCGGGATCTCGAGGCGCACTCGGCCGTTGTCGCAAAGGAGTAGCGGTGGCCTGACTGCAGGTCCTGCAGACCGCTGAGGTGGCATTTCCCGAGACCTCCGCTAAGATACCCGATACCCTGCGCCTGGCGACCGGAATGGGCCGGCGCCACCGTGCTGTGCTGACAACCATGGAGAATGCTATTGACTGCATTAGTTCCGGTTCTGCTCGCTGTTGCGGCTTTTCTTGTCCCTGATCCTGCCTGGGCGACCGCATCATCCACCCTGCCGCTCGATCTGACCGCCAGCACCTTTGGTTTGATCGCCGTGCTCGTCTTCATTGCGGCCTATGGGTTCGTGGTGTCCGAGGAGGTGCTGCATGTGCGCAAATCCAAGCCGGTCATCGTCGCGGCGGGAGTCATCTGGGTGCTGGTCGCCATGGCCTACGCTGCTGAGGGCGACACCCACATGCCGTCCGAGTTGCTGCGTCACAACATCATGGAGTATGCCGAGCTGATGCTCTTCCTGCTCGCCGCCATGACGTATATCAACACCATGGAGGAACGGCGGGTTTTCGCTGCGCTGCGAGGCTGGCTGGTCTCGCGGGATTTTTCGCTTTACAGCGTATTCTGGGTCACGGGTGTGCTGGCCTTTCTTATTTCACCGATCGCCGATAACCTGACGACCGCGTTGCTGATGGCCGCTGTGGTCATGGCGGTCGCCGGCGACCGGAAGCAGTTCGTTGCGGTCGCCTGCGTCAACATCGTGGTGGCGGCCAACGCGGGTGGTGCCTTCAGTCCCTTCGGTGACATCACGACCCTGATGGTCTGGCAGAAGGGGATCGTGCGATTTGAAGAGTTCTTTGCCCTGTTCCTTCCCTCTGTCGTGAACTGGCTGATCCCGGCGATTCTCATGTCGTTTGTGGTACCGAAAGAAAAGCCGCATGCGAGCGAAGGTGATACGCAGATCAAGCCGGGCGGACTCACCGTCATCGCCCTGTTCCTCCTGACCATCGCGAGTGCCGTCTCGATGCACCACTTCTTCCACCTCCCGCCGATGCTCGGCATGATGACGGGGCTGGGTCTGCTCAAGATCTACGGGTATGTGATCCGTCGTCGGGAGCTTTCCCGATTCGAGATCGAAGGCCCGGAACAGGCGGATTCCGACGTGGACCCGGGACTCCTGGCGCGCTACAAGCCGCGCCAGCGGCCTTTCGATATCTTTATCAGCATGAAGCGGGCCGAGTGGGATACCCTGATGTTTTTCTACGGGGTCATTCTTTGTGTCGGTGGCCTCGGGGCGCTGGGTTATCTGGCGATGGTCTCAGACATGTTTTACACGGATCTTGGCGCCACCACTGCCAACGTGCTCGTCGGGATTGTATCTGCGATCGTCGATAACATTCCGGTGATGTTCGCTGTGTTGTCGATGAACCCGGACATGGCACATGGCCAGTGGTTGCTGGTGACACTGACGGCGGGAGTGGGCGGCAGCCTGCTTTCCATCGGCTCGGCCGCGGGTGTTGCGCTCATGGGCCAGGCGCGCGGCAGATACACCTTTTTCCAGCACCTGAAATGGACGCCCGCAATTGCACTCGGCTACGCGGCGAGCATCTGGCTGCACCTGTTGATGAATGCGAGGCATTTTTAGTCAGAAAGTCCAGAAGCCAGAAGACAGAAGACAGAAGACAGAAGACAGGAGACAGGAGACAGGAGACAGGAGACAGGAGACAGAGGCAGGATTGGGCGCAGGTAGGGCGTGTGTCGTGAGTACCGTCCAGCAGGGTTCCGCAGCCAGGCGGCGTCTGGCGGCCCTATCCTGAATTCTGGGTTCTGGATTCTGTCTTATGTGTTCATGTCTCGTACATACACCAGATCCCAGACCCCGTGCCCGAGCCGTTGACCGCGTTGCTCAAACCTGGTCGCCGGCCGATAGTCGGGTTGCGGGGAAAACTCGCCTTTGCCGGCGGCGTTGCGGAAACGGGCACAGGCGTCCAGTTCTGCCAGCATCTGCCGGGCATAATCCTCCCAGTCCGTCGCCAGGTGAAATGTGCCACCGGGTTTCAAGTGGTCCGCGACCAGCTCGATAAACGCAGGCTGAAGGATGCGACGCTTGTGATGACGGTGCTTGGGCCAGGGGTCGGGGAACAACAGCAGGATGCGTTCGAATGAGGCCGGCGCAAGATTGTGTGCCAGTATCTCCACGGCATCGGCGCAAATCACACGCACATTCGTGAGCTGGTGCTTTTCGAGTTCCAGCAATAAGCGACCCACACCCGGGCGATGCACCTCGATGCCGAGAAAATCGCTGCGCGGCGAGGCGGTAGCCAGTGTCGCGAGTGTTGCACCGTTGCCGAAGCCGATTTCCAGAGTGCGTGGCGCCACCCGGCCAAACACGCGATCGAGGTCGAGCCGGCCGTCGGGTTCAATGCCAAAGTGTGGGAAGAGCTCGGCAAGTGCGCGTTTCTGTGCGGGCGTCATGCGGCCTTCGCGGCGGACGAAGGAGCGGATAGGACGGGCCGGCAACGGCCGCCTGTCAGGGATCACTGCGCGAGTTCCAGGGTGAAGTACTCGCCCAGCGCCTCCCGCACCTGGGACACCGAGATATCCCTGCCCATGAGAGGATCGTTCCATTCCTCGCAGTTCAGGTCCAGGACATCCGGCTGTGTGGCGGATTTCAGATAGAAGATTTTCGAGAACTGCATGATACTGGGCCGTGAGATCCATTCCTGCGGATTCTCGACACGCGTGATGAGGAAGGTGTCGGGATGAATGACCTGGGGTCCCAGGTTCTTCACGTCAAAGCGGCAGCTCACGGTGTATCCGCTGTTTCCGCCGACCGACCGGCCTTTGGCAAAACGGATATGCGCCTGGCCTCCCGGAATGTTCAGTTCCCGGTGCAGAACCAGCGTTGAACCCGAGCGTATCCGGTAATAGGGCGAGCTGACGTCGTTGAGCGCGGCGCTCTGGCATCCGGCCAACACCAGCGCACAGGCGGCGCTCAGCATCAGGGTCTTCGGCATGGGCGGCCTGCCCCGCAATCGCTCAGAAGAAGGTCCCGTCAAGCGGTGAAGACGCGCTGGCAAAGCGCTTGCGCGGGATGCGGCCGGCCAGATACGACTCGCGGCCGGCCTCGACGGCCTTCCTCATGGCCGAGGCCATGAGCACCGGGTCCCTGGCCGCCGCAATCGCGGTGTTCATCAACACCCCATCGCAGCCGAGCTCCATCGCGATCGAGGCATCCGATGCGCAGCCGACGCCGGCATCGACCAGAATGGGAACCTCTGAATTTTCGACGATGGTGAGGATGTTGTAGGGATTACGGATCCCGAGTCCCGAGCCAATGGGCGCCGCCAGTGGCATGACGGCGACGCAGCCGATATCCTCCAGGCGCCTGGCGATAATCGGATCGTCGTTGGTATACACCATGACCTGAAAGCCTTCCCGGACCAGGGTCCCGGCCGCCTCGAGGGTCTGAACGATGTCAGGGAACAGCGTCTTTTCATCGCCCAGTACCTCGAGCTTGACGAGGTCATGGCCATCGAGCAGTTCGCGCGCCAGCCGGCAGGTGCGAACCGCATCCTCTGCGGTGTAACAGCCCGCCGTGTTGGGGAGGTAGGTATAGCGGTCCGGGGGCAACACATCGAGAAGATTCGGCTCACCCGGGTTCTGTCCAATGTTGGTCCGCCGAATCGCAACCGTGATGATCTCCGCGCCGCTGGCCTCGATCGCCAGACGCGTCTGCTCGAGATCCTTGTATTTGCCCGTGCCCACCAGTAACCGCGACCGGTAGGTGCGTCCGGCCACCACCAGCGAATCGTCTGACCCCGCAACCGCGGGTACCTTCATGACCGTTGACATCGCTTTTTCACCTGCTGCCTGCAATCCGCGCCCAGACTGCCCCCGCCGATCGCCCGCACGATTTCCACCTCATCACCCGGTTGCAGGCGGTGCGTGTCGAAGGTGCTCCGCGGCACGATCGCGCGATTGACCTCCATCGCCAGCCGGCCTTGCGTCAGGCCCAGCAACTCGATGAGCTGCCAGGCAGTCAGTCCGTCGTCGACCTCTCGGGACTCCCCGTTGACAACGATATGCATGGCTACTGACTGACCAAAGATGCGGCGGGAACAGAAAGCGGTATTCTACAACAAAACTTGCAAGCTCGCGGCCAGTCTGCGGAAATAACCCCTATGAATGAATGGACTGAAGACATCATACCGGTGGACAGGGCGGGAACGCTGGATGGTTTGTTCCGTGAGCGCGTGCGGCGGACCCCCGACGCCGTGGCCTACCGCCATTACGAGAAGCACGACAAGTCCTGGCACGATACCCGCTGGCGGGACATGGATGCCGCGCTGTCGCGCTGGCGCGCGGCCCTGGCGGCGGAAAATCTGCAGGCGGGTGAGCGTGTTGCGGTGCTGTTACGCAATTCCCGCGAATGGGTGTTATTCGATCAGGCGGCGCTCAGTCTCGGCCTGGTGGTGGTGCCCCTGTATGTTGATGACCGGCCGGACAATGCCGCCTACGTACTGACCGATTCGCAGACCCGGGTGTTGCTGATCCAGTCGACCTCTCACTGGCGCCGGATGTTCGAGGCACTCGACAAACTGGAACATCTGCAGACGGTAATCCTGGCGGAAGGTGAGGTTTACGATACCGGCGGTCCCGCCGAGGGCCCTGGGGTCTGTCTGCTCAGTGACTGGCTGAAGCGTGAGCCACTGGCTTACCGGCCACGCAAGACCAACCCGCATCAGCTGGCATCCATTGTCTACACCTCGGGAACCACCGGCCGGCCCAAAGGCGTGATGTTGAGTCATCACAATATGTTGTCGGTCGCGCACGCCGCGCTGACCATGATTGACTGCTATCAGCAGGATGTCTTTCTGTCCTTTCTGCCTCTGTCGCATAGCTTGGAAAGGACGGGCGGCTACTACCTGCCGATGATGGCAGGCGCCACAGTGGCCTTCTCCCGCTCGGTGCCGCAGCTGGCCGAGGACCTGCTGACCGTGCGGCCGACGGTGCTGATTGCGGTGCCGCGCATCTTCGAGCGGGTCTACGGGCGCATTCAGGCACAGATGGACAGGCAGACGGCGATCGCGCGTCTGCTGTTTCGCTCGGCGGTCAGCGTCGGCTGGCACCGGTTCGAGCGTCGGCAGGGTCGTCGCGGGTGGGCGCCGCAACTGGTGTTCTGGCCCTTGCTGCGCCGCCTGGTTGCGGACAAGATCACGGCGAAGCTGGGCGGTCGGCTGCGGATCGCCGTGAGCGGCGGGGCCGCGCTTCCGCTCGCCGTGGCGCGCCAGTTTATCGGGCTGGGTCTGCCTATTCTCCAGGGCTATGGCCTCACGGAGACCAGCCCGGTCGCCAGCGTCAATCGGCTGGACGATAATGATCCGGCCAGCGTCGGAGTTCCCTTGCGTGGTACCGAGGTGCGCATCGGCGAAAACGACGAGCTGTTGATCAGGGGACCCGGCGTCATGCTGGGCTACTGGAACAACCATGTCGCAACACGCCAGATGATCGATCCGGACGGCTGGCTGCACAGCGGCGATCAGGCGCGTGTCGAGAATGGCCATATCTATATCACCGGGCGCATCAAGGACATTCTGGTATTGTCGAACGGCGAGAAGGCCCCACCCGTGGACATGGAGGCCGCCATCTGTCTGGATCCGCTGTTCGAGCAGGCACTCGTGGTTGGCGAGGGCAGGCCCTACCTGTCTGCCTTGATCGTCTTGAATTCGGAAGACTGGTTTGGCTTTGCCAGAGATCTCGGGCTCGACCCCTTCGATCCCAGGAGCCTCGCGGAGGAACGTCTGTACAACAGGGTATTGAGCCGGTTACGTGCCCAGCTCCACGAGTTTCCGGGCTACTCCAAGATTCGGCGCGTCACCTTGACGCTCGAGCCCTGGACCATCGAGGATGGTTTGCTGACTCCGACACTGAAATTCAAGCGGGCCAGTATTCTGGAGAGATTTGCGGCGCAGGTTGAGGCGATGTATCAGGAGGGGTGAGGGGGATTCTGGATTCAGAATACAGAATACAGAATACAGAATACAGGAGACAGGAGACAGGAGACAGGAGACAGGAGACAGGAGTGAGGAGTGAGGAGTGAGGAGTGAGGAGTGAGGAGTGAGGAGTGAGGAGTGAGGAGTGAGGAGTGAGGAGTGAGGAGTGAGGGGGCGGACAGCTGTCGGCTTTTCCTGCGGACTGTGCAACAGCAAAGCGGGACAAGACGTTCATCAATAATCAGGAAACGGGAGGCCGCGAACCATGTTTGATGTGAACAAGACACTGAATATTATCAAGGGCGGGTTACTGGAACCCGGCGCTACCTGGAAGGCCTACCTGGAAGAGAATCATGACTGGAAAGAGACCCTGACACTTGTCGCAGGCCCTCTGATTGTCGTCTCGGCGATTGCTGCCGCGATACTTTCCTGGATCTTCAGCAGCCACACCCTGTTTGGCCAGCGCACCGGTTTCTGGGGTCTCGTGCTGGGCATTGTAGCCGCGGCGATCGGTCTGGTCGTGGCGGCGTTCATATTCAGCTTCTTTGCCGGAATCTTCAAGGGCAAGCAGGATTTCAGCAAGGGTTTGGCAGCGCTGACGCTGGCGGCCATTCCCGCTTACGTGGGTGCCATTATCGGCACGCTTCCCTGGATCGGCTGGTTGCTGGCGCTGGCGCTGTCCATCGTGTCGCTGGTCTTCCTGTACCGGATTATTCCCGCCTACCTGGAGGTGCCCGAAGACAGGCGGGCGCTGCACTTCGGCGTTTCCCTGGTTGCGAGCATTGTCATCGTGTTGGTCATCAACCTGTCACTCGGCTTGGGGGCCTACTCGACAGGGAACGTTGAGCGCGCAGGGGACCCGGAGAGTGCGGTCAAGGGAGGCAAGTACGGGATGCTGGGCGATATCGGGCGCCAGGCAGAGTTGATGGAGAAATCGGAACAGGCCGTGTATGAACCGCCCGCCGACGGTAAGATCTCCGAGGCGCAGATGCTTGCCTTCCTCGACGTCATGCGCAAGACGGCTGAACTGCGCGGGCGCGCGGAGGCGAAGCTCAAGCAGATGGACAAGGATATGCAAGGCGAGGATGAGCCCGGGCTTTCCGATCTTGGCAAACTGTCCTCGGGTTTCGGTGCGGCGTTCAGGACCCTGGCGACTGCGGAGATGGAGGTCGTCGAAACCGGGGGCGGCAACTGGGCGGAGCACCAGTGGGTCAAGGAACAGCTTCGGACCGCGGCAATCCAGCAGGATCTCAATGATGCCGTAAGCCACAACTACGAGCTTTATCAGAAATACGCGGACCAGTTAAGCGCATACGGTCAAACCTATTAGAAAACCCTGGATCACCCGGATGGCCGCGGCCGGAACCGGTCTATAAACCCGGCGAATGCCCCGTGGCCATGTGGGCACGCCTTACCTTTGCGCGGGCAGTCACGCTGAGTGCGGAGCCGCACACCGTGGCAGGCACGGGTTTTGATACAATCCGCGGACTCGAGTCGTCGGGCGCCAGAGAGGAAACGCCATGCCAAGCAAGGACTATTATCGATCGAAACTGGAAACGATTCTGGAGCGCTGGCGGGCGGAAATCGAACATCTCAAGCAGGAGGCGGCGGAAGTCAGTGAGGAAGCACGCCTTGAGTATGAGCAACGCATCACACAGCTCGAGGCGCGTTGCGCGGTAGCGCATGACAAGCTGACCCAGCTGAGCGGCGGGGATGAGGGCTTTTGGGATATCCTGAAAGGAGAGCTGGAAGAGATTCTGAAGAGCATGGGTGACGGACTCGAGCGTGTGACGGCGTCGAATGAAACTGAAGCGGTCGTTGCGAAACCCAAGGGATCCGAGACAAAGTTGCGCAAATGATCAAGCTCTCTGACGACCGTCCAGTGCGCTCGGCCGCGGGGTGGTGACAGTCAGGGACGATGAGTTGTACTATTGCCGGAATCAGGCACTCGGCGGGTGTAGTTCAATGGTAGAACCTCAGCTTCCCAAGCTGATGACGTGGGTTCGATTCCCATCACCCGCTCCATTGCATGCCTCTGCGCGGGTACCCGACCCGCATGGCTGATTGCCGATCACGCCGCAGCGTGCCACGCTCCATTTTCCTGCTGATTGTCTGTGCATTGCTGGTGATCCCGGCACTGGGGAACTGTGTCGTGGCTCAGGCCGATGGCGTGTGGGTTCTGGTTGATACCGGGCAGCTGACCTTGTCGGTCATGGAGGGTGCCTCGGTGAAGCGCTTGTATCGGAACATAGCCATCGGGACTAACGGTCCTACCTTGAACAAACGAGAAGGGGACGGCAGAACGCCGCTGGGGGATTTTCGGGTAACCCATGTTCTTGCCAACAGCCGGTTCCGGTTGTTTTTCGGTCTTGGCTACCCGAATCGGGATCACGCCAGGCGCGCCTTTCAGGAGGGCCTGCTCGGCTCTGGAGATTATCTCGCGGTGAGGCGTGCCCTTAGAGCCAATGAGTTGCCGCCGCAGAATACGCCCCTGGGAGGATTTATCGGGATTCACGGCATTGGTATCGGTGATCCGGAGATTCATGCGTCGTTCAACTGGACGGAGGGCTGTATTGCCCTGACCAACGAGCAGATCGATGACCTCGCCAAATGGGTGCATGTGGGAACCCCTGTCACGATACGCTGAATCACACTGCCTCGATTCTCGCGGATCCGTGATGTCAGTCACAAACTGGCGCTTGTGATATCGGAGCAAATCATTGACAATCGCCCCGGAAAAGCGAACCGGGGTGTGCGCCCGTTTTGCTGCCCGGAACTTGCCGCTGGAGGTTAACTCCGCACGCTGGTGTTGATGAATGCGGAAAGGATCGGTTTTTTACTGGCCTCGGGCCTAACTATCCGAAAAAGGGAGAAGCTACGTATGTACAAGACATTAAGACCTGTTGCACAGGGACTGACGGCTGCAGCGATGCTGGCACTGGTGGGATGCGCCTCGGTGTCGAAGGAGGATCTCGACGCCCTGAAATCCGATATTCAGCAAGCCACCGACGCCGCGAACAGTGCGGCGGCAGACGCGAGCGCGGCGAGGTCGGATGCGGCCGATGCCAAGGCCATGGCACAACAGGGCCTGGACTGCTGTTCCGAAACCCAGGACAAGCTCGATCGTATGTTCAAGAAGGCGATGTATAAGTAAGGTTCGGCAGACCAAGTCAGCGCAAAGCCGCCGGGGCTCCTGGAGCCCCGGCCAGGCTCGTTCCCGCCGGGTCGGGTTACCGGGAGATCGCCACCGGTATTCCGCTCTGCTCCTCGATCGCCTTGTTGATAGCGCGCCCGCTCAGTGTGACGGGCCGTTGCAGTTGTGCCGTGTGTACAACCGACATCACAGTGTCCACCAGGGCGTCCCGCCCCGCCTGGTCTTCTTCCAGGGGCGGATGAATCTCCAGATAGAGCGTGTCGGCCAGCCAGCCGGCCTTGGCTGGCTGGTTGACAAGGCGGACTGGCGTTTCGGTGGAAACCTCCGGAAACAGGATTTCAATATCTTCCGGATACATCCGGATACAGCCATGGGACACGCGCATGCCGACACCATAGGGCTTGTTGGTGCTGTGGATCAGGTAACCGGGCAGGCCCAGGCGCAACGCAAAGCGCCCCAGGGGATTATCCGGGCCGGACGGTATGAACTCCGGAAGCGGTTCGCCGCGCGCGGCGGCTTCCTCGCGAATTGAGTCTGGCGGGTGCCAGGCAGGATCCTTCACCTTGGCGACCAGACGGGTTTCCCCGAGGGGCGTTGCCCAGTCCATCCGCCCGATGCTCACCGGATAGGTCTGGATTACCGCGTGCTCATTGCGCCGCACAGGCGGGAAATAGTACAGGCGCATCTCCGGGACGTTCAGCACGAGTCCACGCCGCGGCGTGTGCGGAAGAACATAACGGGATGGGATGACGACCTTGGTCCCGGCGCCCGGGAGCCAGCGGTCCACCTCGGGGTTGGCGTGGAGGATCTCGTCCTGGCCTATATCATACCGGCGCGCGATATCCAGCAAGGTGTCATCCTGGTGCGCGTCGACAATGCGTACCGCCCCGATCAGGTCGACATCGGCCGGTGGTAAGGTCATCGTCTCTGCCGCAGCCGGGCCGCCAGCGACTATCGCGAGTAGCAAGCTGAAAATACGCATGGGCGATAAATGAATGAATACGCAATCCTGCGCTCAAGGCGCGGACCGAGCTTATACCTGAATCCCCTGTGAGAACAAGCGGGGTGGATCAGGGTGAGCCGCGTAACGCAACCCGACCGGATAGGGGTGACGGTGCACAAGCTCGCGGGTCGGGTGACCCGCGAGTGGTACGGTGCATGGTGTCTAGCCGATCCTGGCGGATTGCCAGCGGTCCGTTCCTGAAGCCTGTTTATTATTTGTTGTTGACTGGGTTGGGCTCAAGCCTGAGTTCGATGCCCCTGCTCGATCGACGCGTGACGATGGCGCACAGCCTGCACGCGCCCCATTCCCGACCTTCATCCCCCGGGAACTCGATTTCCAGCCGCGTGTTTAGCGGGAAGGACAGCGGGTCGACCCAGACGAAAAGCCGGGAAGGGGCCAGGCCGCGAGCCCGGCACCGTGCTCTGAGGAGACCGTCCTTGTGGAGCCGGATCTCGGCTCCAGTGGCTGCGCGGGAACAAATGAAGGGGTCGTGCTCTGCAGGTTTCCTGCGCAAACCCGAGCCTGGTGCGACATGGAATCGGGTCCTGGTATCGAGTGCGTGTGGTGCCATTGTGCGTGTCTGTCTTGGTTTGATCTGACTGTCAGCGGCCGGCGACCGCCATGTCTATATCTTTTTCGGCCTCCAGCCAGTCCGTCTCCTCATTCCCGGGGGCAAATCCGCGCCTCTCCGCCCGGAAGTATGCGGCTTCGGCAATCAGTCTTTGCCGTTCCGTCGCGTCAGATGGCGCGGGGTGGGTGCGGCTCTGTGGCGTCTTGGGCGCTTTCTTGGGCGCGATGCGGGAAACCGAGGCAGTTGACTTTTTGGCGGCGGGTTTGCTGGCTGGGGTGCGTGATTGTGTTTCGGCTTTCATGGGTCTGTCTCATCCTCCAGAGAATTATGCGGATTGTGTGATACTGAGTTGAAAGTGAGTCGGAACGATACCCTAAACGATCGCCAGGTCCTGGGTAATACGGGCGCCTACGTACGTGGAACCCCCTATGCTCTGCTTCAATCCAGGTCTCCGATCCCGCTTGCTGTCACCAGTTCGATCAGATCGGGCAACGACTCAGCACCGCTCTTTTCCATTACTCTGGCACGATGGATCTCGACTGTCCGGTGACTGAGTCTCAATTCCGCAGCGATCTCCTTGTTTGACTTGCCGGCAGCGACCAGCAGCATCACCTCACGCTCTCTGGGTGTGAGAGACATGAGGCGGTTGTCGGCGTCGAGTCGTCTCGTCTCCGCCGCCCGGTTTGCCTGATCACGCTCGATCGCCTCCTGAATCCTCTCCAGAAGAACGTCCTCGTCGAAAGGCTTCTGCATGAAATCGACCGCACCCGCTCGGAATGCCTTGGCAGACATGGGAACGTTGCCGTGCCCGGTCAGAAAGATGATCGGGATATTGATGTCCTTGCTGGCCAGTGCCTCCTGCAGCTCCATGCCGCTCATGCCGGGCATGCGTATATCGAGTACCAGGCAGCCGGGTTTGTCGGGATCGTAGGCCTTCAGGAAGGCGCTTGCCGTTTCGAAGGCCTCGGTCTCGAGGTCGGCCGATTCAAGGAGCAGGCTGAGCGCATCGCGTACGGCATGATCATCATCGACCAGGAACACGGTGGGGGTCGGGCTCACCACGGGATCAGCCCTCGCTCACCGGCAGGGTAAAGTGAAAGGTGGCGCCGGGACCGGGCCGGTAGTCTGCCCACAATTGACCCCCGTGGGCCTCGACGATGGATTGACTGATCGCCAGTCCGAGTCCCATGCCATCCTCTTTCGTGGAGTGGAAGGTATCGAATATCTGTTCCGTCGCGGAACCGAGCCCCGGCCCGGTGTCCTGGACCGTGACCTGGATTTCGCTGTCATCGATCAGTCGGGTGCGGATTGTCAGTTCGCGCCTGTCAGTCCCGCGTTCGGTCATCGCCTCCAGGGCATTGCGCATGAGATTCAGAATGACCTGCTCGATCTGGATACGGTCAATCGAGACAGGGGGCAGACGCTCGGCCAGATCCCGTTCGACTGTCACTCCCGCCTTGCGCATCTCGGATTCGATGAAACCCAGTGTGTCCTGTATCACGGCATTGAGCTTCGCCCGGGAACGCTGCGTCTTGCCCTTGCTGGCAAACTGGCGCATGCGGCGAATGATCGCGCCGGCACGCTGCGCCTGGATTGCCGATTGTTCCAGGGCATGTGCGAGCTTTTCGGGAATATCTTTCTTGGCGGCGTCGATTATCCGCAGCCCGGCGCGGCAATAGGTAGAAATGGCCGACAATGGCTGGTTGAGTTCATGGGCGAGACCCGATGCCATTTCGCCCATGACACTGAGGCGGGCAACATGCGCGAGATCACTCTGGTGCTGGAGCGCTCTTTCCTCCGTCTCCTTGTGCTCGGTGATATCGGTAAATACGCCGAAACTTCCCCGGAAGTTGCCCTGCTCGTCGACAACGCGCTGCGGCGCGATGACAAAATGCACGACGCGCCCGTCCGGACGTGTGAAAACGGCTTCATACGTATCACTGCGGCCTTTGCGTCGGGTTTTCATCAGTTCCCGCCAGCGCTGCATATTCGCCTTGCCGATGAATGCGATGGCCGGTTTGCCCAGGAGTTGGTCCCGGGAATAGCCGGTCATTTCACAGAAGCGGTCGTTTACGTAGGTCACTGTGCCGTGCTCATCCTGCATGGCCAGCCCCTCGGTCATGGTATCAACCAGCAGCCGGTAGCGTTCCTCGCTCGCACGCAAGGCCGATTCGGCCTGCACACGCCGGACTTCCCTGCGCCCGACCTGGTAGATCATCAGCATGCCGACGGCAACAAAGGCGATAAACACCAGAGCCGCATATGACCAGTTGCGCACAGCCTCGCGCTGGAACAGATCCGATGTCGGCAGGTCGACCAGATCCCAGCCGGTATCGCCAACGGGAAAGGAATACATAATACGTTGCCGTTCGCCCGCGTCCAGGAAGAATTCGCGCTGCAGTACGTTGCGGGCCCCTTCTTCACTGACCTCGATCAGGCCGGGACGGTCCCTCCGCAACAGGAACAGATGATGTTTTGGCGGCTGCATGCGCTGTAACGCTTGCGCCAGGACGTTCGGCCGAAAACTCAGGAAAAATACGCCGCGTGGGGTTTCCGTCTCTCCCCAGGGGACCATGACGTCGAAGTGATAGCCCAGAGGGTTGGCGTGGATGTAGGTTTGCTGCCAGTATCCC
Organism: uncultured Gammaproteobacteria bacterium; assembly: GCA_963707015.1. GTDB lineage: Bacteria > Pseudomonadota > Gammaproteobacteria > Thiohalobacterales > Thiohalobacteraceae > CAVPOO01. Next base: position 44,871 of record CAVPOO010000015.1, on the reverse strand, counting down.
TGGGTAATGAAACTTTGGATGTCCTGCTGGCAGGCCTCCTCGACCAGCGAGTCGAAGTCGGGGCGCAGAACCTTGCCGGTCTCTTCGGTGAGTGTGAACCCGAAGTGTTCGGGAAAGTGCCTGTTCACCCGTTCCTCGAGTCGTGCCCAGGCCGCGTCGTCGTCCGGATGGTTCAGGATCTTTTCGAGGAGGGGGTTCTGTTCGTGAGCAAACAGGCGCAGCGATCGGCGCAGCTCTGAGAGCAGTACTTCCAGTTCATCGACCGCTCCGGTTACCGAGGTGGCCGCCAATTGCCGATGATGCCGCTGGAATTTGTCGGTTCGCGTCCATGCCTGCCATGACAGCAAACTGCCCACCATCAGCAGCGTGATGACGACGTAAACCAGGTAATGGCGGCTGGGCCGGTCAACCTGTTTCGGGGGCATGCTGTCTCGGGTCGCGGATTCGAAGGCAGCGCACATGATAATGACTGCACCCGGCACTTGTCATTGATCCCTTGCGGCGCCGATGCAGCTACACCCCGGCGTACGCCGGTCAGCCGGGAAGTACGCGGGCGGTGTCGGGAGGTATCGGGCCGGCATGCCGTCGGCGGCTTTCCGCGACGGCGGTGCCGGTGATGCACAAAAAAGGGCGGCCTGGCGCCGCCCTCGGTCGGGGTCAGACGGCGTTCAGGCCGCCGGGGTTCTTCGGGCCGGGACCAGCGCTTCGCGCGCCAGATGGGCCTGCAGTTCCAGCGCCGGGAGTTTGGTCAGATCCTTGGCCAGTTCCTGAATGGCGATACCGGATTTGATGAGCGGATCGAGTTCATTGCGCAGCATCCCCAGAATCCGTTTCTGGGCCACCAGCACCAGGTTCTGGGCGCTGCTGGCTCTGGCAAGGTCCGCGGCCTCGCGGGCAATGGTGCGCACGAAACGTCGGTCGAACTCGTCCTCGTGCTGGGTCCTGTGATCATCATAGCCGTGTGCCGCCCCCCCCTTGCCCCGGTTGCGCCCGGATTTGGTGTCGCTCCACAGCTGATTGTCATGCATCTCGCCTTCGGGGTTAATCAGGTCATTGACTTCCCGGAGATTGGGCCCGGACTCCATCTCCGGGTACTGGGGTTGTTCCAAGGTAAAAAAGCGGGCACGTGTGCCCCCGGCCACCACAACGCAGTTTTGATTCATAGGCCAACTCCTGGATCACATAGATGGGCGGATAAATTGCCCGCCGGTCCTTAACGCAGGGTAATGAAAAGGACGCACTACCCCTCCCCGGGATTCGGCCGTCAGTGCCGAACCGGTATTCAAAAGCGCCTCACGGAAATCGCCCCCATACTATTTTAAATAGCTCTTCGGCAACCGGAATTCAAGCCCTGCCGGTCGGCCTCCCAGTGGCATGAAAGCTATAACTGTTTGATTATTCATCACTCTGACGTTAGGCAGGCGCGAAGAAAGGGGCTATACTGTGGCCCTGTGTGGTACGCGCCTGAATACGGCACACGGCAGTTTTCTGACGGAACAGCAGAAGGATATACAGAGGTATGGGCAAGCTACTCAAGTTTCTCGCGTATGCCATCGGTGGCATCGTTGTGCTCGTTATCATTGCGGCACTGGTAATTCCGCTGATTGTCGATCCAAATGACTACAAGGACCAGATCAGTCGTATCGTCAAGGAAAAGACCGGGCGCGATCTGACCATCGGCGGTGACATCAGCCTGTCGGTGTTCCCCTGGCTGGCGCTGGGCATCAAGGAGGTGAGTTTCAGTAATGCGCCGGGGTTTGGTGACCAGCCGTTTGCACAGGTCAAGGATGTCGAGGTGGGCATCAAGCTCATGCCTCTGCTGCGCAAGGAGGTCGAGATGTCGACCCTGGTGCTCGACGGGCTGAAGCTGTCATTGGCCCGGAATGCCAAGGGCGTTTCGAACTGGGACGACCTCGTGGCTGCCACGTCCGCACCAGCGCCCGAGGCGGCGGTGGAGGAAAAGGAGACGTCGCCGGCCGGTTCACCTTTGGCGGCGCTCGCGATCGGTGGCGTCAGGATCAGTGACGCGCAACTGGTATGGGATGACCGGGCGGGCGGCGTGCATTACGAGATTCCGGACCTGGATCTGACCCTGGGAGAAATCGCGCCGGGTCAACCGGTGGATTTCAAACTCGGGGCGAAGTTCGCCAGCACCGAACCGCCGCTGGACTCCCAGATCGAGGTCGCCGGCATCGTGTCCGTTTCCGAGGATCTGCAACAGTTCGGGGTCAAGGATCTTGTCGCCGACGTGGCGGCGCAAGGCGAAACGCTTCCCGGCGGTAAGCTGCAGGCCGATCTCAGCAGCCAGGTGAGCATGGATTTGCACAAGCAGACGCTGGATCTTCCCGAGCTGGTGCTCAATGCCCTGGGTATGCGGGTTCACGGCCAGCTGGCCGGTACCGGTATCACCGGCGACACGCCGCAATTCAAAGGCAGCCTGAAGGTCGATGAGTTCGTACCCCGCGATGTCATCAAGCAGCTCGGCGTCGAGCTGCCGCCCACCAGTGACCCGGGTGTGCTTGGCAAGGCCGACATGAATCTCAGCTTCGCGGCGGGTCTGGATCAAGCGACTGTGTCTGCATTGAAACTCCACCTCGATGACAGCACCCTGGACGGTAGCGCGGCGGTAAAGAATTTCACCCAGGCGGCAATCAAGTTCGATCTGGCATTGGACGAGATCGACCTGGATCGCTACCTGCCGCCACAAACCGAGGCGGCACCGCCGACACCGGCTGAGGCCGCCGCCGGCGGTGCCGGCGCGCTGCCGCTTGAAACCCTGCGTACCCTGAACCTCGATGGCAACATGAAGATCGGCAAGCTCAAGGTCGCGCAGCTGCGCTCGACCGACATCCTCGTGCAGATCAAGGCCAAGGATGGTGTCGTGCGTGTCAATCCGGCCAAGGCCAGTATGTACGAGGGCAGTTACACCGGGGACGTGACGCTCGACGTCACAAAGGCAAAGCCGCGGATTTCGATGAACGAGGCACTGAAGGGTATCCAGGCCGGTCCGCTGCTCAAGGATCTGACCGGTGACGACCAGTTACGGGGCACGGCGAATCTGTCTGCCAAGCTCAATGCCGTGGGCGACACGCCGGACGCCATGACCAAAACCCTGAATGGTGACGCCGCCTTCGCCTTCACCAACGGTGCCGTCAAGGGCATCAACATTGCGCGCCTGATCCGGCAGGCAAAGGCGACGCTGGCCGGCAAGCCCCGGCCAGCCGACGAGGGGCCGGACGAGACCGAGTTCAGCGAGTTGCGCGGCACCGCCACGGTGACCAACGGGCTGGTCCGTAACGATGACCTCACGGCCATGTCGCCGCTGCTGAGAGTCGCCGGTAAGGGCACCGCCGATCTGCCTGGCGAGAAGCTGGACTACCTGTTGACCACCAAGATCGTCGGCTCGCTCGAGGGACAGGGCGGCAAGGAACTCGACGAACTGAAAGGGCTGGAAATCCCGCTGCGGATTTCCGGCAGCTTTTCCGAGCCGCAATACAAGGTGGATCTGGCCAAGGTCATGGAGGGTAAGGCCAGGGAGAAAGTTGACAAACAAATAGACAAACAGAAGGAAAAATTGCAGGAGAAGCTCCAGGACAAGTTTGGTGAGGATGTGGGCGGCAAGCTGAAGGGGCTGTTCGGGAATTGAGCCGCGCTGCCTGTTGCGTGCTCGCGTGGCTAGTACCGGTCACGGCCTGCGGTGATGCCCTGCTCATCGAAGTCCAGCAGACCGACGGGCGCTATGCCGTGACGGTGGATGCCTGGCTTGCCGCGCCCGTTGCCACCCTGCATGCCATACTGACCGATTATGAACACCTCGGTCAGCTGAATGATTCCATCCTGCGCAGCGAGGTGCTGGCGACACTGGGTCCGACCTCGCACCGTGTCTATATCTTTGCCGAAATCTGCGTGGCCGTGTTCTGCCGCACCCTGGAACAGACCCAGGGCGTGAGGCAACGCGAGGACGGCGATATTGTTGCGGCCATAGTTCCGGATGCGGGTGACTTTCGCTGGGGTTTTGCGCGCTGGCACTTCGAGCCGGGCGAAAACGGAACCCGGATGCGATTCGAGAGCGCGTTCGAACCGGCATTCTTCGTGCCGCCGCTGATCGGGCCGATGCTGATCAAACATGCCCTGCGACGGGAGACGCTGGAGACCGTCGAGAAACTGGAGGCGCTGGCGAAGGGAGGGTGAGCGTCCTGTGATGTCTGCGCAGGGAACGGCTCGCGCGCATATGAACAAGGCGTCATTCACTGGCCGGGTCCTGGGGTGGTTTGACCGGAACGGCCGGAAAGATCTGCCCTGGCAGACTGATCCGACAGCCTACCGGGTGTGGGTCTCCGAGATCATGTTGCAGCAGACCCAGGTGGCCACGGTCATTCCCTATTTCGATCGCTTCATGCAGTGCTTTCCGGATGTCTGTGACCTGGCGGCGGCCCCGCTGGACAAGGTGTTGCATCTGTGGTCGGGGCTCGGTTATTACGCGCGTGCACGCAACCTTCACGCGGCTGCCGCGAGGATACGCGATGAATTCGGCGGACACTTCCCGAGCGACTTTGCCGCCGTTGCCTCTCTGCCCGGCATCGGTCGATCCACCGCCGGCGCCATCCTTTCGCTTGCACTGGGTCAGCGCCACGCGATCCTCGATGGCAACGTGAAGCGGGTGCTGGCGCGCTTTCACCGGGTGGAGGGCTGGCCGGGCCAGGCGGCCGTGCTGAAGCGGCTCTGGGCCTACGCGGAGGAATTCACACCCGCCGAACGCGTTGCCGACTACAACCAGGCAATCATGGATCTGGGAGCCCTGGTATGTACGCGCGGCCAGCCCGATTGCGGGGCCTGCCCGCTCGCGCACGACTGCCAGGCGCACCGGGCGGGGTGTGAGACGGCCTGCCCGGCGCCGCGCCCGCGGCGCGAGTTACCCGTGCGCCACACGCAGATGCTGATGCTGCAGAACGAGCGGGGTGAGGTCTATCTGCGGCAACGTCCCCCCTCCGGTATCTGGGGTGGTCTGTGGAGTTTTCCCGAGCTCGATGCCGGCGCGGATGTTGCGGCCTGGTGCCGGGCCCAACTGGGCTATGCCGTGTCGGTCAATGAAACCTGGTCCCGGGTTCGCCATACCTTCTCGCATTTTCACCTGGACATCACGCCCGTGCGTGCGCGTGTGAAGGACAACCGTGCACAGGCCGTCCTGGAAGCTCCCGGGCAGGTCTGGTATAACGCACAGCAGCCCGATCACCGGGGCCTTGCGGCACCGGTGCAGCGGTTGCTCGACAGACTGAATGCCTCAAAGAGTGAACAAGGAGAGCCTTGATGGTACGCATGGTGAGCTGCGTCAAACTGGGTAAGGAGGCCGAAGGCCTCGATGCGCCCCCCTATCCGGGTGAACTCGGGAAGCGGCTGTTCGAAAACGTCTCCAAGGAGGCCTGGCAGATGTGGATGCGCCAGCAGACCATGCTGATCAACGAGAACCGCCTCTCCGTTGTCGACCCCAAGGCGCGCAAGTTTCTCGAAGAAGAGATGGAAAAATTTTTCTTCGGCGAGGGCTCCGCGACGCCGGCGGGGTTTGTGCCGCCTGCCGGCGAAGCGCCGTGAGGCAGGCGAGACCGGATGTCGGGATCACACGCGGGTTGTGGTGACAGCCTGCCCGATGTCACACCCGATGCCGAGGGATGGGCGGATCACCCCGGTACCTGCAGCAGCCGCGCGTCCCCCGCCGGAATGGCAGGACAGCTCGCCTGCCATGGGACCCGTCAGGCGTGTCGAATGGTCTAAACTTTGACCAGATGTGCTGTGCATTCCCGGGGAATGCCTGTGCGGCAGCATTGTGTAGAACCACCCAGGCGGGAGAAAATTCATGAATAGACGGAGACTTATCCAGTTAGGGTTGTTGGGCGGAACGGCCAGCCTGTTTGCCCCGCAGGGGGTGCTTGGCAGGGAGGCGGGTCAGCCCCTGAACTCGCCGATGGCCGGAGGCCTGTTTTATACCCGGGAGGCACCGGGGCGATGGAGCAAGAAGGTTGCGAGCCACCTCCCGAACCTGGAAATGCAGCCCGCGTCGGATGGCAAGATCGATATTCAGGTCGTAACTCGACATGACTTCGATGGGTATAAGCATTACATCGTCAAGCATGTGCTTCTGGACAAGGATTTCCGGTTCATGATGGAGCATATGTTTGACCCGATGACCGCCAAATACCCGGAGTCCGTGTTCACCCTCGATGCATACAGCGGTCCGCTGTATGCACTCAGCGTGTGCAACAAGCATGACACGTGGATAAACGTCCTGGAGGTCTAGGCGAACAGGACGTCATCCGCCCGGTGATCGATCGACCGCGAACCGCACCAGGGATTGCCTGCGCGAACCATGACAGAGGCGCTCAACTTGCACTGGTCCTCGGCCTCCAGAACCCATGTGGGAATGGTGCGGAAGCTGAACGAGGATGCCTGCCTGGAGCTGGCGGGGCGCGGTATCTGGGCCGTAGCCGACGGTATGGGGGGGCATGCGGCCGGAGACCTGGCCAGCCGCATGGTTGTGAATTCCCTGGCCAGCATTCCGGCCCCTGCCAGCCTGGGCGGTCTGGTGAGCGAGGTCCATCCGCGGCTGCAGGCGGTCAATCAGGCGCTCTCTGACGAGGCGAGCAGGCGCCGGGAACAGGTGATCGGGAGCACCGTGGTCGTGCTGCTGGCCTTCGGCGACCACGTGGTTGCGATGTGGGCGGGCGACAGCCGGGCCTATCGTTACCGGGAAGGCGAGCTGAAACAGCTGACGCGTGACCACAGCCAGATTGAAGAGCTGATCGGGCAGGGCCTGCTCACCCGAGAGCAGGCCGAACGCCATCCCGCCTCCAATGTGATCACCCGCGCAGTCGGTGTGTCCCAACAGGTAGAACTCGACTCAGAGATGTTCGAGGTGAGCGACGGGGATATTTTCCTCCTCTGCAGCGATGGGCTCTACAACGAGGTGAACGATCGCGAGATCGGGGAATCGCTGGCTGCGGGCAGCTGCCAGCACGCCTGCGAACTGCTGGTCGACCGCGCACTGTCACGGGGCGCACGCGATAATGTCTCGGTTGTGGTGATTCGGGCCGTCGATGAGGGACAGATCACTCGCACGCAACTGAATCCCTCGGCCATGTCCGGGGCGCCGGACAATGGCGATGACGCGACCACCTTGAAATGAGCGCCTCTGGCGGACTGTCGGTGTTTCCTGGCAGCCGACTCTGCGGCCAGATCTGTTGGATATTGTCCGACTCCCGCCGCCGCGTCAGTCCGCCTGTCGGATCGGCAGCATCTCCGATAGTCTAGAATAACGTGTTATTTGACAGACAGTTACGAGCACCCTGCTGTCGTGAGGGACGGGTTGGCACGAGTGCTGCTCCGGCCGGGTAGGGTGTTCGACAAAGGTCGGTTCGCACCGGCAGCCCAGGGTTACCGCCTGTTCCTGACGGCGGGCTGTCACGGCAGCCGCAATCGGCAAACCGTGCCAGGTGAAACCTGCGGTCAACGCGGCATGCCGTTGACAGCCGGTGACCCGGTGCCAGACTCAGGGTATCGCGGTCGCGCGCCAGGGTTGGGGGGCAGGTGTCAGGTTACTTTACAATGACTTCAGCATGGGACGGGCCGCCAGGCCCGGGTTCCGGGAGAATCAAGGGTGATGTGGGACAGGCTGCACGGTGTTCACAGACTACCAATCAACATCCACCGCGAAAGCTGTGGGCGCCGTGTCGCGCGCAGTCTGCCACTCGTCGCGCTGTGCCTGATTCTGCTGTCGGGCTGCGCCCCCCTGGCCGGACCCGACTTCAAGCGGCCGGAAGCACCCTCGAAACCTGCATGGTCCGAGGAGGCCGCGCCGACGGTCTCCGCGACGTCGACCATTCAGCCTGACTGGTGGAACGGCTTCGAGGATCCCTATCTGGACGAACTGATTGCCAGGGCGAGCGCCGGCAACATCGACATCCGGATCCTTGCGGCGCGTACCGGCGTGGCGCAGGCGGCGATCAGCCAGGCCAGGGCCGGGCTGCTCCCGACCCTCACCGGCGGTCAGGGAACGGATACCTTCGAGAGTACCGGCCGCTCCCGCACGACCCAGTACAGCGCCGCCTCGGAGCTCAGCTGGGAGATTGATATCTGGGGCAAGGTGCGCAAGGGGGTGCAGGCCCAGGACGCAGAGTACAAGGCCTCGGAGGCCGACTGGCGTGCCGGCTACCTGACCCTTGTCTCCGAGGTGGCGACGGCCTATTTCCAGATTCGCCAGTTCGACGAACAGCTTGACCGGCAACAGCAGACGATAGACCGCAACCAGCAGATTCTCGGGATCTATGCCTCGATGTACAGCGAGGGGCTGGTGCCCCAGACCCAGGTTCTTCAGCAGCAGGCGGAAATCAATCGGCTGCAGACCGAGCTGCTCGAATTGAAACGCCTGCGCAAACTCACCGAGAACGGCCTGGCCACGCTCCTGGGTATGCCTGCGGACACCCTGAAAGTACCCAAGGCCGAAGCGCGTGCAACGCTGTCTCCCATCGATGTCCCTGCCGGACTGCCATCGGATCTGTTGTCACGGCGGCCCGATATCGTTTCGGCCGAGTACCGCGTGCTGCAGGCCTATAACCTGGAAGGGCAGGCGCGTCTGGCGAGGTTGCCGTCGGTGGGTTTGACGGGCCGGGGCGGCTCGGCAAGTTTCGCGCTCAGCGATTTGCTAAAATCGTGGACCTTCGGGCTTTCGTCGCTGGTGTCCATTCCGATATTCGATCCCAATATCAGCGCCCAGATTAAGGTCAGCGAAGCGCAGACGCGTGTCGCCACGGAGGAATACCGCAGGACCGTGGTGGGTGCGTTCGAAGAAGTGGAGAACGCGCTGACCAATCTCGCGAGTCGAAAGGCGCAGAAGGACGAACTTGCCAGTCGCCGGCAGAAGCTTGTCACAGTCTCCGAGCAGGTCTACGCGCAATTGGAAGAAGGCGTGGTGTCACAACTGGAGGTTTTCGAGGTCGAACGCACGTTGCTGGATGCGGAACAGGAGATGCTGGCAAATCACTGGCAGATACTGACGGACACCGTCGCCCTGTACAAGGCGCTGGGCGGGGGATGGCCGAAGGAGGTTCTGGGGCTGTCGACTAGCCCATGATGGTCCGATAGCAAGAAGCCGGAATGCAGATCATCCTCAAGCCAACGTCTCACCCCGATCTGGGTGAGATCATCATCAAAGACAGCCTGTTTGCCATCGGGCGCCACGAGCCGCCATTCGCATCCTACGATCCGCAGGTTGTTACCAAGCTTTCCAGGCGGCATTCACGCATCTTCGAACAGGACGGCGACGTCTATATCGCGGACCTGGGCAGCCTCAACGGGACCACGGTGAATGGCGTGGCCGTCGACAAGATACCCGTGAAGCTGCGGCGCGGGGACACCATCTGCTTTGCCGGTTATCTGTGCTACGAGGCCGAGATTCTGGGCACCGCCGCCCGGCGTCCGGTCGATGAGCCGGCGGCGCCGCCGCTGCGGCTGGTCCTCGTGCCCGAACAGCAGGAGGCCGGTCTCGAGCCGGTTGTGGTTACGCAGTTCCCGTTTCTGGTGACCAAGGCCAGCGATGTCTTCGCCCGTTACAGGGATACATTTCCCGGCGAGCTCAAGTATATCTCCCGGCGTCATGCCCACATCTTTCTGCGGGAGCAATGCCCCTACATCGAGGATCTCGGCAGTACCAACGGTACCTTTGTCTCTGGTGTCCGCCTCGAAGAGCAGGCCCAGCGCCTGCGCGACGGTGATGTCATTGCGCTCGGCGGCGATCACTTTGTCTACCGTGTAAAGCTCGAATACGGCGACGCCGCCGCAGCCGGGAACGAGGTGGACGACAGCCGGCAAGTGACCGCCACGGTCGGCAGCGTCGAGGACGTGACCCGCACGACCTTCGTGACCTCGGCCAACTCGTTTCTGGATATCTTCTGCAGCGAAGATGAAGCTGTCGAGGCGGATGATCAGGTCGCGCCGGCGGAAGCCGGTTCTGCCGGCAAGGCAAACAGGGCACCGGCGGCAACAGCGGCGCGCGGCTGGCGGAGGCTGTTCACGAAGCCGCAGTCCTTCCTCCGGGAAATCCGCATCGCCCTGGCCGACGACACGGATGCGAGTCCGCGCAGGCTGGGTCTGGCGGGGATGTTCCTGGTGCTGGTGGGTGTCGGCGCGTTCGGCATCTATTATTCCGGGGCGTCGCTGCGGGAGATCCGCGGCTTGCTGGCTGCGGGTGATTATGCGCAGGCCGCCGTTCGGGCGAATGTCTATCTGCAGACCGATCCCGTCGATGAGGAGGTCGTTGCCCTGGCGACGGAGGCCCTGTTGAAGGACCGGGTGCCTGCCTGGGTGGAACTCGTGGAGGCGGAAAAGTTCACGCAGGCCGAGCAACAGCTTGAGGCGGGCAGGCGCCTCAGCCTGTTCAACCCTGAGGGTCAGGAACTGCTCGATATCATGCAGTGGATGACGGGACTGGAGCGTTTCATCGCCGAGCGGGGTGGCCCGGATTCGCCTACGCGCATGTTCGAAGAGCCGGCGCGGATCAACGCGCTGCTCGACGGCTGGGCGGCAGACCCCAAGCTGCAGCGCCGGCTGTTGGGCACCATCGCGCTGCAGGTACCCGCATTTGTCGATCTGCGGGCGCGCGTATTCAGTCATCTGCGCAGCCTGGAAGGCCGCAAGTCACTGGACATCGTGGCCATAGATCGACTCCTTGCCACGGTGCGGGAGCATCTCGAGGCCGGCCATGCCGATCGCCTGGAGGCGGTCTTCGCCGATTTCGACTCACGCTATCCCGGCATTGTCGGCGTCCAGGCGCTGCGCGAGGATCTGGCAAACTATGTCGCAATCGACGCGCAGATCGGGGCGGAAAACTGGCTCCAGGCCGAGCGCATGACGAGTACGCTGGCGTTCCAGACACCACCCTTTCGCGACCGCATCGCGTCCATCAGAGACGCGGAGTTACCGCCGAAGGACATTGTCAGCCGCTACGCGCAGGCCGCGAACGCCTGGCAGCAGGGGCACACCGACGAGGCCATGGGGCTTCTCGAGGCGCTGGCGAGCGAACGCTGGGGTGAGGTGGCTGTGCGGGAGCTGGAGCAGAAGCGGGGGTTGCTCCAGGACTTCGAGCGCCTGAAGGGCGCACGGGGTACCCCCGAGTACCAGAAGCAGTTGCTGGTGTTTTACGGGGCGCTGGACCCCCGGCGGGATGGCTATTTCATGGCAGCGGTTGAGGACGAGTTTAAGCTGCAGAGGGAGAAGGCCCTGTCCGAGGCGCAACAGGCATTCGCCGATGCCAGGGCGGTGTGGAAAAAGTACCGGACGCAGGGCGGGATCGGCGGTTTGCAGCGGATTGAAGCCGATGTCTCCCCGACATTCCAGCAGCGGGCGGCGATGCTGAGTGAGGCCTACGGCCATCTCAATGAAGGGACCCGGGTGTACCGACTGCTGAATACCCCCTATTCGACAGACTGGGATACGCTGAGTCGAGCCATCCTGAGGGAGATCGGATTGCAGCGCCGATCGCTGCGGGAACTGGCGATGGTACTGGAACCCTCGCTGCTAGCGGCTAAACTTGAACTGTTGCCGGATCCGCAGCACTCCGATGAACCGGGCGACGTACCCGTTAACGGCTTGAACCCTGAATGATCAGGAAGCCGCGCGGGTGGTTGCGTGCGTGCAAGGCATGACGACACTGACTCACGAGCGATGCGACGGCGATAGCCCATGAGCGTCAACGACGAAAAACTCCGGCGCCTGGCCACTGCGCTTGAGGATCACAGTGCCGAGGGTGTGGAGATCCTCTATTCGGAGCCTTCCAGGGTCATGCGGGCCATCAACCTGCTGATGCTGGTGCTGGTGGCCGCCGCGTTCGTGTGGTCCTTCGTCGGGCGGGCGGATGTGATCGTATCGGCCACCGGCGTCCTGAGTCCCGAGGGCGAGGTGCGGCGGGTCTATGCACCGATCGATGGGGAACTGGTGGATATCTATCTGGTGGAGGGCTCGCCGGTTTCGCAGGGCGATGTGCTGGCGCGCCTCAATGCACGCGATGCGATACGCGCCGCGACCAATGCCCTGGAGGCGGAGCTGGAGCTTGCCGAGGTCGAACAGGAGTACAAGCAGTTTCCCGCGCGGCGCGCACTGATGCAACGGCATGCCGAGGCACTGCAGCGGCAGATCGACACCGAGGAGCGGCTGCACGAAAAGCGCATCGGCGAAGGACTGGGCAAACTGGCGCAGGCGCAAAAGGCAAAACTGGAAGAGGCGCGCGGTAACCTGGAAAACGCCGCACGCGCCAGAGACACGGCGAACCGGGAATGGGCAAAGTACAAGCGTCTGTTTGCCAAGCCGGGCGGGGGCGGTGTCTCCAAGAGCACGGTGGAGGAAAAACACAACATCTACCTGGCCAGTGAGACGGACTACCGGCTGGCGGAGGCGAGACTCGGCGAGCTTGAGTTCCAGCTGAGCGGAGAATACGCCAATGCCAAGGCCGAGCTGGAAGGCAGCGACCAGAAGCTGGCGGAGCTGAGGATCGAGCACGAGAATGCACTCAACGAGATCAAGCAGGAAGAATACCGGATCGAGCTGAAATATCGCAGCGCGCGCCTCGCCGCGGAGGCCGCTACCCGCATCAAGTTCGAAAACATCGACGAAGAAAACTTCCTGCGCATTCTGTCACCGGTGCCGGGCGTCGTTACCAGCGTTACCTTCACGCAGCCTGGCGACAAGATCCAGGCCAACACCCCGCTCGTCAGCATTGCACCGAAGGGCGCGCGGACGGTTCTCAAGGTCGACATCAACGAGCGCGACCGCGGCTTCCTGCGCGAGGGGCTGCCGGTAAAAATGAAATTCAGTGCGTTCCCGTATCAGCGCTACGGCTTTATCAAGGGCACCCTCGACTATATATCCCCGGCGACCCAGCCATCGTCCCAGTCGGAGGTGCCGGTATACAAGGGCTATGTGAGTCTGGACAAGGCATACTTCTCTGTGGGAGATATGGAGTATCCGCTGCATTATGGAATGGCGGCTACCGCTGAAATCGTGGTTCAGAAGCGCCGGATCATCTCGATGGCGCTCGATCCGCTGCGCGATCTGTAGCATCGACCCGTCCCGTCTGTCAGCAGCCTTGGCTCAAGGAAAACAAGCAAACCAGTTCAAGATATCCAGGAAACGGGGGTAGGCAGCAATGACCGATATCGTGAAGATCGATGACGAAGTGATAAGCGCCGATGATTTTATCAAGATCCTGAAATTTTCCGGGCGCTTCGAAAATCTGCTGGAGGATATTGTCAAGGACAAACTGACGGTACATGCCGCCAGAAAACAGGGTATCGCCCTGGCGCCGGACGAGATTCAGGAGCGGGCGGACCAGCTGCGCAGGATACGCGGACTGCACCGGGCGGTTGAGATGAACCGCTATCTGGACGCCATGGGCTTTACGCTCGATGACTTCGAACAGTTCGTGACCGAGATGCTCTATCACGAAAAGATGATGGAGCAGGTCGGTGGCGACGAAGCGGTCGACGAGTATTTCAACCTGAATTCTCCGAAATTCGACAGCATCGAAGTCAGCCACATCGTGCTGGATTCCGAGGGCAAGGCCAGGGAGATCATGGCCATTCTGGAAGACGATCCGGAAAGTTTTGAAGACATGGCGCGCGAGCACTCGCTCGCGGATACGCGCAGCGACGGCGGTTACATCGGCCGGGTGCTGCGGGGCGCCTTGCAGACCGAGGTCGAGGCCAAAGTATTCAATGCCTCCGCCGGGGATCTGCTGGGGCCGTTTCCAACGGCTGACGAGTCGCATTTCGAGATCTTTACCGTGAACAGCAAGGTGCCTGCAGCACTCAACGAAGACACGATCGCAGAAGTGCGCAGACTGATCCAGGAAGAATGGATCGCCACGCGCGCCCGGGAACATCGCATTGAGGTCTGCTAAAGGCATGACAATGGAGCCGGCGCATTGAGCGACGCAACTCTCATCGAATTTCTCAGCTCTGTCGAGATCTTCTCGGCCTTTCGGCCCGATGAGCTGGAGGCGCTGGCCGCTCATGCCGAGGTCCGGCGCTACGACTTCGGCGATACCGTGTATAACGCCGGTGATCCCGGTGACGGTCTGTATGTCATCCGGTCCGGCGCGGTGCGCATTTTCACGGAGGAGCAGGGCAAGGAAATCAGTATGGGGGTGCGCAAGGAAGGCGAGGTGTTTGCCGAAATTGCCATGCTGCGTGATTACCCCCACGAATCCTCGGTACGTGCATCGGCCAAAACCGAGCTGCTGTTCTTCCCCCGCGAGGTCTTCGCCCCGGCGCTGCAGGCCAACGCGGCAGCGCAGACCTTTGTCGCAAGCTACGTGGCGATCAATTCGGCGGGCGGTTTTGTCACGCGCCTTTTCAATCTGCGCGGCAAGGTCAAGAAGGAGGAGATCGAGGAATTCATCCGCAGTGTCGGCATCAAGCGGGTCCGCGCAGGCAAGCCTATCCTCGAACAGGACAGTGTCGAGGACCGGCGACTCTACGTGGTGCGCCAGGGCCGGGCGCGGGTCGTGCGCAGGGAAGATCAGGCCGAGTTTCCCCTCGGCAGCCTGGCGCAGGGCGATGTTTTCGGCGAGAAGGCCTGTGTCATGCGCCAGGAGCAGCCGGCATCGGTCATTGCCGAGACCGACGTTGTGCTGCTGGTCATTCCGGACAAGACCGTCCATTTCATCCTGGAACGCAACCCGAAGTTGCGCGAGGTACTGGAAGAGCGGATCCGCTTTCTCGAACGCGATCTGCAGAGACAGAAAACCCTGGCGGAACGCCGCAGAAAACCCCTGCTGCTCGATCTGATATCCCGCCCGGAACGGGGCGAAAGAATCATCAAGCGTTTCCGTTTGGTGCAGCAGGCGGAGGAAATGGACTGTGGCGCCGCGTGCCTGGCGATGATCTGCCGGCACTACGGCATACCGATGACGCTCGGAAAGCTGCGCGAGCTCGCCAACGTCACGCGCGAGGGCGCCACGCTCGATAGCCTGTCAAAGGTCGGCGAATCGCTCGGCTTCACCACCCGCGGCGTGCAGTGCACCTACGAGGCGCTGCTGGGATTCGACTTGCCGTTTATTGCGCACTGGGAGGGCTATCACTACATTGTCGTCTACGGTATCTCCAAACACCATGTCTGGGTTGCGGACCCCGGCGTGGGATTCCGCAAGCTGACGGTCCAGGAGTTCGAAAAGGGTTGGGCAGGCACGTGCCTGCTGTTCACGCCGGGCACCGACATGGTCCAGCTGGCCGCTGCCCGTTCACCCTGGGTGCGCTTTATCGGTTACCTCAAGCCCTACAAGAGCCTCCTCGGGCACCTGTTTATCGCCACCTTTGTCATCCAGATGCTGGGGGTCGCGCCACCCATCATCATTCAGCACATTCTCGACGAGGTCATCGTCCACCAGAATGTGCCGCTGCTGCATCTGCTCATCGTCGGCCTGATCATCAGTAACCTGTTTACGCAATTGACATCGGTACTGCGTGCCTTCCTTGCGAACTTCATGATCCGCAACATGGATTTCGCGATGATGTCGGGGTTTCTCAAGCATGCCCTGTCACTGCCCATACCGTTCTTCGCCAAACGCAAGACCGGCGATATCTTTGCACGTTTCCAGGAGAACCAGACGATCCGGGCGTTTCTGACCGAGTCGACCGTCACGACCCTGCTGAATCTGCTGATGGTGTTTATCTATTTCAGTATCCTGTTCGTCTACAGCGTCAAGATGACCCTGATGCTGATTGCGCTGGTGATACCCATCCTGGTACTGACGGTATCGGTTACGCCCAGAATAAAGCGCTACGCCCGGGAGGCGTTCCAGGCTTCAACCGACGCGGAATCGGCGCTGATGGAGATCATCGGTGGCGCCGAGACTGTCAAGGGTATGGGCATCGAACGTCCCATGCGCCTGAAGTGGGAAAAGAAATACGCCAACTCGCTGGATGTTCAGTACCGCGCGCAGCGCTTCAACATTCTCCTGGGCTTTGTCAGCCAGCTGTTCAACGCGGCGATCACCATCTCGATCCTGTGGATGGGTGCCAATCTCGTGCTGGCGCAGCAGCTGACGATTGGTCAGCTGATTGCCTTCAATTCCTTCATGGGCAGCGTATTGAGCCCGCTGATGGGACTCGTCGCCCTGTGGAACCGGGTGCACGAGGCTGGCGTCGCCATGGAACGGCTGGGCGACATTCTGGACATGGAGCCGGAACAACGGCCCGAAGAGCTGGCATCGCGGGTGCTGTTGCCGGACCTGCGCGGCGACATTGAATTGAAGGGTGTGTATTTTCGCTATGGCGGTAACGAGACGCCCTATGTGCTGGAGAATATCAGTCTCGAAATCCGCTCGGGTCAGCTGGTGGCGATTGTGGGCCAGAGCGGCTCGGGGAAGACCACGCTCGCCAAGCTGCTGGTCGGGTTCTACCTGCCGAGCGAGGGGACCATCTCCGTCGACGGGTATGACCTGACGGTCATAGACAAGGAATATTACCGCGCGCAGATCGGCTATGTGATGCAGTCAAACCTGCTGTTTTCGGGAAGCATCGCGGAAAACATCGCGAGCGGGGACGAGAATCCGGACCGCAACCGGATCATTGAAGTGGCGAAACTTGCCGATGCGCACGGATTCATCTCCAATATGTCACTCGGCTATGAGCAGCTCGTCGGGGAGCGCGGCGTGGGTCTGTCCGGCGGACAGCTGCAGCGACTGTGTATCGCGCGGGCCCTCTACCACGATCCCAGGTTGCTGGTGTTCGACGAGGCGACCTCGGCACTCGATACCCAGTCGGAGGGCAACATTCTCAGGAACATGCAGGATATCCTCAAGGGTCGCACCGGCGTGGTAATCGCGCACCGGCTGAGCACGATCATGAGTGCCGACAAGATCCTGGTTCTCTATAATGGCTGCGTGATCGAGGAAGGCCATCACGAGGAGCTGGTTAACCGCAAAGGCATGTATTACCAGCTCGTCAAAAAACAGATATCGAATGCCTGATGAAAATACTTGAAACCCGAGGTGAGTCAGCCATCTCCTACGGAGGGCTGATTGAAAAGATAGAGATCCTGCGTTCGACGCTGCGCTGGGCGTCGACGCTGGAGCGTCCGCAGATACAGAAGCTGCTGAACCAGTGCAACTCCCTGCGCGACGAGGTCATGCAGCTTTCCCACAAGGAACGATTCGTCACGGCCTCTGCGACGGATAAATCACGCCGCAAGCAGACAGCGGTAGAGCGCCGCAAGGGCCTGCTCGAGCGCAGCTTCGTGTTCGAGGGCGTTTTCGGCGAGAGTCCCAAGCTGCTCGATGCCCTGGAGATCGCCGAGAAGGCGGCGCCGACCGAATTGCCGGTCCTGATCGACGGCGAGAGCGGCACCGGCAAGGAGCTGGTGGCAAAGGTGATCCATGCCAACGGGAGCCGTGCGGACAAGGCCTACATTTCGGTCAACTGCGGCGCGATTCCGGATAATCTTCTCGAGTCCGAGCTGTTTGGTCACAAGCGGGGCGCGTTTACCGGTGCGACGAGCGACCGTCGCGGCAAGTTCGAGACCGCCGACAAGGGCACGATCTTCCTCGACGAGATTGGGGAACTGCCGCTGCCGGGACAGGTCAAGCTGCTGCGGGTGCTGCAGTCGAGCGAAATACAGCGCGTCGGTTCCGACGAGGTGATCGGTGTCGATACGCGCATCGTGGCGGCCACCAACAAGGATCTGCTCGACATGTGCCATAAGGGCACGTTTCGCGAAGACCTTTACTACCGGCTCGGGGTCATCCATGTGACCCTGCCGGCGCTGCGTGAGCGAAAGGACGAGATTCCCCTGCTGATCGAATATTTCAGTGACGAGGCGGCCGAACAGCTGCACCGGCGCCCCGTTAAACTCACCCGAAGGCTGAGAACCTTTCTGATGAATTACGCCTATCCCGGCAATATCCGCGAACTGCGTAACCTCATCTACCGGGTATCCTGCCTTGCGGGCGACAGCGCGGATTTTGAGCACCTGCCCGAGATGCTCCGCCCCGTCACGCAGGATGCCGGGGACGAGGATCGGGGCGAGGACGAGGCGCAGCTGTCCTTGAGCGAGGCCAAGAGGGTCGCGAGTGACGCCGCCGAACGGCGCTTTCTCGAACGCGGATTACAGCAAGTCGGCGGCAAGGTGTCGGAGCTCGCGCGGCAGATAGAGATGAACCGGTCCCACCTGCAAACACTGCTCAAGAAGCATGGGCTGCAGTCCAAGGAATACCGGGCCAAGAGCTGACCCGGCAAACCCGGGCGGCCGCGCCGCCTGGGGCTACCTCGAGGCGACCGCGGTTTCCTGATTGCGGTCGGCCAGCTGGGCAATCAGCGCCTCGAGTCCCTGCGCCCGAATCAGACTCGAGAACTGGGTGCGGAAGTTGGCGACCAGGCTGATGCCCTCGATCTTCAGGTCATAGACCATCCAGCTGCCGTTGCTGTTGTGCATATGAAAGGTCAGCGGAATCGGCGGTTCGCCCGGGCGGCGGATCTCCACGCGGACAGCGGCGGTCTGCGTCTCGCCCGACTCTTCCTGGGGCAGGATATTGATCTCCTGGTCGGCATACGCCTGCAGTGAGGTCGCGTAGGTGCGCACGAGGACACCGCGGAACTCCTCGACGAAGCGCCGGGACTCGCCGGAACTTGCCTGCCGCCAGTGTTTTCCGAGCACGATCCGCGCCATCCTCTCGATATCGAGATGGGGCACCACAATCTCGTTGACCAGCGCATAGAGTTTTTCGGGGTGCTCGTCGATGACGTCCTGCTCGTCGACGAGTGCCGCCAGCAGCTGCTCAACGCTCGCCTGGATCACCTGTGACGGCGATTCGCCGGACGCCGCAGGCGCCGAGGCAACGGCGCCGCCGCTACCCTTGGCAAGGGATTCGGTCGCCTGGGCGAAGCAGGCCACGATGAAGATAACCATCCCGATAGCGGCGGGAAGCCGCAAACTGTTTTCCATTTGTCGTGTCTCCTCTTGGTCAGGTCAGCGGGCTAAACCCGCTCAGTCACAGGCCGATCGCGCACGCGACCTCTTCAGGGGTATAGAACAATCCGTGGTACAGGTAGCCTGCCGCGACCGATTCCTTGAGCGCCAGGATCTTCCCTGTCGGGCTGCGTTTGGCGACCCAGTCATCCGGCAGACCATCGAGCAGGTGCACGGGCGCCGGCATCCCGTCCGTGAACCGGGAGAGCTCGACGGTCATGGTGTAGTGATCATAAAAGGCAGGTAGATAGCCGCTGTCGCGGATGCGTTCGATCTGTCCGCTGCAGGAGGGTACGATGACGCTGAGCTGGCGCATGGTGATTTTCTGTTTCATGACGCTGTCCTTTCAGGTCTGCAATTGATCACTCATCGATGTCGGCCGCAGCGCCGTTAATGCACGGTCACTGCCGCTGCCTGTGCCCGGGTGTAGAAGTATCCGTCGCGAATAAACCCTGCGATGACCGATTCCTTGATGGTGGTGATGCGGCCGCAGGCACTGCGCTCGACGACCCACTCGGCGGGCAGCCCATCCAGCAGATGCATGGGCGCGACCCGGCCATCGGCAAAGCGGGCCACTTCGCCCCGCCCTGTGTCGAGGTCGTAGAAAGCGGGCACGAAGCCGCGGGACCGGTTTTCCTCGCTGACGCCGCCGGTGCCGACGAAGGCCAGGTTTTCTTTCCTGAGTATCTCGTTGGTCATTAGCCGGTTCATGGGTCTTTCCTCGAATGGCTGTGAGTGACACGCTTGTCCCGATACCAAGCATTAGCTGTGCCAACATGCCGGCTGACGCACGGCAGCCGGCAACTCATTGAAAAGGGACGCTGAGAAAGGCGGGGCCGGGCAAGGCTCAGGCGGGTGGAAGCGGACACGACCCCGTTCGTGGGGTCTGAGCGGACAGTGGCGGATGAGGACGTTGGAAGACAGACAACACCTGCGACCTGGGCGGTCGGCCTCGGCGAGACCGCGTGCCCCGGTGCCGCAGGCCGCGGCCGCCGGATGGCCCATTAGTACTCTTTCCAACGTGGTGAAAATGGATACTGACAAATTAAGCGGAGTGCCAATATTTTTTATTTATAGCCACGGAATCCACGGAAGGACACGGAAAAAAGCCTAATGGTGTTCGATCTTTCCGTGTTTTTCCGTGGATTCCGTGGCCATACCATCCACCGACAACAGACTGAAAAAGCCTGGGCCAGCCGGTGGCGGTGCCGGGGATCAGGCCAGGCTGACGGGGCACAAAAAAAGACCGGCGGAGGCAGGTACCTCCGCCGGATCCCGGGAGTCCGCGGCGATGTGATCGAGTGCCGCTAGTCGTTGAGTCCGAACTGACCCTGATCGACGATGATGTTGACGTTGGACTCAAAGATATTGCTGGTGTCCAGGTTGACGTACTGTATCTGGTTGACGGTCTGGAATACCTCCGTGACATCAATGTCGAAGTTCTGGAAATATTGCGTGACCTGCACCGGCAGTCCGGCGCGGCTCGATCCGTTCTGGTGGGGTACGATCCAGCCGAAGCTCATGCCACCGACAACGGTGGCGAGTGCTTCGGCGCCCAGTTCTTCGGTTGCGACAAGATCTCTGATTACGATGTTGGCCATTGGCGTTCTCCCAGTGTTTCTCGGTTGAGGACTGCTTGTTTCTGCCTTCAGGTACTGGCTCGTTGTGAGCCGTCTGTGTGTCGAATGCATCGACCGTTGCGTCTGTTAGTGCAGGTCGCGTGCCAGACGTGGCTACGCCCCGTGGTATGTTTGTAAGTGTTTGTAAAAATGGATGGTATTCTCGCAGCAGGCTCGCGTGTCAGGCGCGCTGACGGAACCGGTCGGGAAATCTGTTGGCAGGGTGCAAACATTGCCAGGCTACCTGCCTGGCCCGAGGCAACAGGTGCGACTGGGGCCGAAGACCGCGCGAGATCCCTGGTCCGCGACCTGGCGATGTCTGGCCGCCAGGCACGGCGCTGCCGAGTTCCCAGCCCTGTTGTGCCAGGCCAGACCGCACCCTGCGATTCTGTCTGTTCAGACCCCACTTTTCACCGCCGCGCGGGCGCGCGCCGCGCGCCGGTGAGGTCGCGCGGGTGTTTGTAAGCTTCGTAAATACAAGTACTTAAAGACGCAGACTGGGCTCGTGGCGAAAGCTGGCACGCGGCCTGCAATCTCTCCGCACAAGGCGCGAAAGCCCGCGGGGCAGACCGCCGAAGAACCTCAACCTCAACGAAACCTGGAGAACTGACATGGCAACTTTGATGATTAAAGATCTGACGGCAAGCAAGGAACTGGACGGCAAGGCGATGGCGGCTGTCGCCGGTGGTAGCCTCGAGCATGGCCACTCACCGCTGTACCTGGCGCTTCTGGACGTCACCTCGGTACACACCAGCTTCCCGGTTGATAACTGGGCCGTCAACGGAAGTGCTCAGGCCAACGCGGTGGGCTCCTTCAACTTCGGCGCCGTGGACCAGAACAACAACGCCTATCAGGGTATTTCACAGGTCGGCAACGTGCTGGCTGGCTGAGACTGACAGGCATCTCAGGCGGGAACCGGGAGGAGGCCAATTGGCCTCCTCCTTTTTTGTGCGTTGCTTGCGAAGCCGGCACGCGCGGATGCCGGTGCGCGGGCGGGCTGGCTGTGCCCCGCGGCGGGCCTGGGAGAGGGAATGCTGGGGCTACCGGCATTGTCGTGTCGGGCCGAACGGTGCGGCGGCGAACTGTCTGGTGACAGCCGACTTCCGGGGGTGTCTGGTGCGGCCGGGTTCCCCGCCGCGACCACCGCACAGAAAATAATCATAACATTAATCAAATAGATAGCGTCTTTCTGGCGGTTTGCGTCCGGAGTTGGCACGCGCCCTGCAAAGACTCTGATCAAGGCGCAGGACCCGCAGGGCAGATCGCCGACAAATTCAACCTCAACGAAATCTGGAGAACTGACAATGGCAACCCTGATAATCAAAGATCTGGTGGAAAGCAAGGAACTCGACAGCAAGGCGATGGCGGCCGTGGTTGGTGGCATGGGGTCCATGGAGGAGCTTGCCGCACGCTTCCCCTTCATCCTGAACTTGACGTCGGTGTCCGCGTCGTTTCCGGTGAGCAACGTGACGCGGCAGTGGGCGGAAGCCTCCAATCACGTCGGTGACTTCAACTTCGGCAATGTCAACCAGTCCAACAACCAGGTTCAGGTTGCCGGGCAGATCGGCAACATCCTGGGGGCCTGAGCGCGAACGCCCACAACCTCTCCTGCAGTGGCGGAGGTCCTTCGGACCTCCGTTTTTTTGGGGGGAGGGGGTGAATCGAGGCGGCAGGCGCTGCGCCAGGCCCGGCATCCGCTGCCCGGGGCGAGCAAGCTCCCGTTATCAGACGCCGCTGCGGGCGCACCGGGCGGGGGATGGTCCCGCTCGGTGAGAAATCCAGGCTAGCTTGCGTCGGCGTTGAAACCCGGCAGGGACGTCGAAGTCAACGCACTGAAGGACATCGGGTTTCTCGAAAAGGACGCGGGCACGGCAGGCAGGTTCAGATGCAGGCCCGGACTTGCCCGGCCGCCGGTAATCGCCCGCATGGCCTCGGTGTCGAGCTCCTTGCTTTCCGTCAGATCCTTGATCACGATCGTAGCCATCTTGAGTCTCCCGTGTAATCGCCTGTACGCTGCGCAACATCGCGTGGACTGGCGGACAGGGCAGCGCGGACAGGTTAACGACTGGTGAGGCGGCATCCTTCGCCGCGCAAGCCCTTACGCTGGGCCGTTCGCGGGCACCTGCCTCGCCACTGCTCTTGTCAGCCAGCACCACAGCTATATTATAGTTGTTAACACGGGCGAAAAAACCCACTGGGCATCTGCCGCTTTACAATAATTCGCGACAAGCGCCTAATAAATGAACGAATAATAAAGAATCGGTGGCTGCGCCCCGCGCATGAGCCTGAGCGTGACAGGTGCCTGGCAAAACAGTGCAGAAAATCAACAAACTCCGCCGGTTTGTACTAAAGTTTAAGGCAGCCGGAACGGGAGCCTGGGTATCACTCGGCACGGTCGGAGACAAAGATCCCCGACTGCAATTCCTCAGATGAGCGCCTTTAGAAGAATAAAGATTCTACAAGCTGTGCGGGTGCGGACTGGCCGGGGTGCGCTGGCTTTCCCAGGTGTACAACAAGGGACCGAACATCAGCTTGTGCGGATCGCGCTCGAGGAGGTTGCACAATGAGTTACCGTTGGTGGTCATGTTGCCGGACCAATACCGGCAGGCGGCGCCGGATCAATGAAGACGCCTACCTCGCGCTGCATGACATTGGATTGTGGCTCATCGCAGATGGTATGGGCGGCCATGCCCGGGGCGATGTGGCCAGTCACATCGTGGTTGAGTCGTTCAGCGGCCTGGGTAAGCCGCATTCCATGGAGGAGTTCGCGCAGCAGGTCAGAGACCGGCTGCAACAGGCCAATCACCGCATACGCGACGAGGTCGTCAAGGCGGGATCCGATCAACTCATGGGCAGCACGGTGGTTGCCTTCCTGGTATTCAAGCGGGAGTGGCGGTGTCTGTGGGCGGGCGACAGCCGCGCCTATCTGATGCGTAACGGCCAACTGACGCAGATCACCCAGGACCACAGTATCGCCCAGGAGATGGTTGCAAACGGGCAACTCCAGCCTGAGGAGGCGGAGTCTCACCCGCTGGCCAACCGGATCACCCGCGCCGTCGGCACCCAGCACGAACTTGTCCTCGATGAATACCGCGCCTTCCTGCGTGATGGTGATGCATTTCTGCTCTGCAGCGACGGTCTCAACAAAGAGGTCAATGAACAGGAGCTCGCAACCATCCTCGAGAGCTTCGATTGTGAGGAGGCCAGTCGCGAACTTGTTGACCTCAGCCTGGAGCGAGGGGCGCGTGACAACGTGACTGTCGCGGTGATCCGGTTCGAGGCAACCACCGGCTTCGGTGACCAGTTGCCCGACACCACAGACCTCAATCATGCGCTCGCGAACCGTCGCCTCGAGACCGTGACCCACAGGCGGGCAGGCGCCGAACAGGTGTAGTCGAATATGGCAAGTCTTGCGCATGCACTCAGATCTTTTCGCAGCGGGGCTCTTTCCGGCGACGAACTGTTTGCGGAAGTCGACCGCATACTGGACGGCGATCGCGCGAACGCGAAATGGCTGCTGGAAACGCTGGATGAGGAAAACACCAAGGTGCCCCTGCCGCCGGATATTCACCAGGCCGTCAGGAGCAGGATCGAGCAGGCTGCCGGCGGCAGTGCGGGGTTTGTCGACCCGGATCTGAGCCGCACCCGTCTTGCGACCAGTCTGTTCGTGAGCCCGTCGCAGCCGCCTGCCGCCGAGCCGGCAGGCACCGATGCACGGGCCGTTGTGGCGGCGGGCGCCGGCGTCGCGCGCATGCCCGAGGTCGAGCGCATCAAGGGCACGGGCGACGTGCTCAATGGCCGCTTCGTTCTCGAGGCGTGTATCGGCTCCGGCGGTATGAGTACGGTCTACAAGGCCCTCGACCGGCGCAAGCTCGAGGCCGACGACCGCAACCCCTATGTGGCGGTCAAGGTCCTGAATGTCGAGTTTCGCGCCCACCCCGATTCGCTGATTGCGCTGCAGCGGGAGGCCAAGAAGTCCCAGAGCCTGGCGCATCCCAATATCGTCAGAGTCTACGATTTCGACCGCGATGGCTCCACCGTCTACATGACGATGGAATATCTGTCAGGGAAATCGCTGGCCCAGATCCTCAGGGCGCCCGGGTTCAAGGGGCTGGCGCACGAGGAAGCCGTACGGATTCTCGAGAGTATCGCCAAGGCGCTGGCCTTCGCACACGACAACGGCATCGTTCACGCCGATTTCAAACCGGCCAACGTCATCATGACCGAGACCGGTCAGATCAAGGTGATCGATTTCGGCATTGCGCGGGCCTTCCAGAAGCCGGACGACACCGACATGGAAGCCACGCGCTTCGACCCGGGATCACTCGGGGCGCTGACCCCCACCTACGCAAGCCCGGAAATGCTCGAGCACCTGGAACCGGATCCACGGGATGATATTTATGCGCTTGCCTGCATCACCTACGAGATGTTCACCGGCCGCCACCCGTTTGGCCGGATGCAGGCGACCGAGGCGCGCGACGCAGGCCTCGAACCCGAACGCAGGAAGACGCTGACGCGCAGGCAGTGGAAGGTGCTGAAGTCGGCGCTCGCCTTTGAGCGTGACAAGAGGACGCCGAGCGTCAGGCGCTTTCTGCAGGACATCAGGTCGGGCAGCCGGACCTCGCGACCCGTCTCCCTGGTGGCGGGAAGTATCGCGGTGCTGGTCCTGGCCGGCGGCGCCGCCGCCTACTACTATGTCAAACCGCACCTCGGGCTGCCGCCGATCAGCGGCGTGCTCACCGAGACTGTCGAGCAGGCGAGCCTGCAGGTTCACGAGCCGCCGCCGGCTGCGGCCGCCGGACAGGCCGAGCAGGAGGCAGACACAGACCCGCCGCCGGTGATCAGCGCCGTGGCGCCGGAGTCCGAGCCGGAGCCGCCCGAAGTGGAGAGGCTGGCGAAGGCGGCAGAACCGCAGGCGGTCGCGCCGATCGTCTCCCGGCCACCCGAGGTGTCGCTCGCATCGGTCATGCCGATTATCGAGAAGATCCCCTGTGCGGCGCTGCACGTCGCGGTGGAAGACGGCGTGGTGGATTTACGCGGCTACGTATCCAGGCAGCTGGACGTGAAGCGTCTGGAAAAAGACCTGGCTGCCCTGCCGGGCACCCGCAAGGTCAGCTCCAGTCTGACGCAGGTCGCGCCGGACAAGTGCGGCATCATCGAGCTTTATGCGCCCTACTGGACTACGAATGCAAAGACGGAGCAGCGTGCGTCGATCGAGACCCGCGCCAAGGCGGGTGAACTTGCCGAGGGCGACCCCCTGGTCGTTGACGTCACCACACCGCCCTACGACTCCTATGTCAATGTGGACTACTATTCCCTGGACGGCGGGGTGGTTCACATGTTGCCCAGCCCGCGGGCCGAGAACAATCAGGCGCCGGGGAACTATGCCGCGACACTCGGAGATCTCGGGCAATGGATCATTTCCGAACCGTTTGGTGACGAACTGGTCGCCGTTGTGTTTACCCCCGAGCGGCTGTTTGACGGCCTGCGGGACGAGCATGAAAGCGGGCCCGAGTACCTGGCGGCGGTTCGCGAACGGCTGGAACGCATTGCCGATGCGTCGGGCAAGGACAAGATCATCGCGGATTTCGTCGTCATCACGACCAAGCCCAAGCCACTGCTGGAACGACTCCGGGAAAAGGTGCGCGCGGAGCGCTGACAGAGACACCCGTCCGCGGCCGGCGCGCCGATCGCTACGGTCAGGCTGCGATCAGCGGCGCGCTTGAGAGGCAGTCGCGAGGTGCCGGCGGGCTAGTCGAGGCTTTTGGCGACACGAAAGCCGTTGAGCAGGTAACGGACATTCGCATCATATTTGAAGCGGCTGGCCGAGTGTACGTAACTCGGATCGTTGCGCCAGGAGCCGCCGCGAATCACATACTGCCGGCAGTCAGAGGAATCCCAGGCGCTGCCATCCGTCGGCGCCCCGCTGTACGATTTGTGCCAGCAGTCGCTTACCCACTCCCAGACACCGCCGTTCATGCCGTGCAGGCCGAAAGGGTTGGCCGGTAAGGAATCGACATCGGCCGGGGTGTCGTGATCCCAGCTTCCGCCGCAGCCTTTACAGTCTGCGTGCGCTTCTCCCACGGCGTCGCCCCACCAGAATCGGGTCTGTGTCCCGGCGCGCGCCGCATACTCCCACTCGGCCTCGGTCGGCAGCCGGTATTTCTGCCCGGTGATCCTGCTCAACCACTGTACGTATTCCTGCGTGTCGCTCCAGCTGACATCCCGCACCGGGGAGTTCTCGGAGGGGCCTGCCTTCTTGGGACTGTGGCTGCAGGCGCCGGCCTTGAGGCACTCGTTCCACTGTGCCAGGGTGACTTCGTATTTGCCCATCGCGAAGGGCCGTGCGATGGACACCTTGTGGGCGGGTTTTTCGGTCCGGTCGCCGCTGCTGCTGCCCATGGTAAAACTGCCCGCTGACAGGACCACCATTTCCGGGCAGGTGGCGCAGTCCCGGGCGGCTTCACCCCGGGCTGTCGTGACCGCCGGTTGCGCGGCCGGGACAGTCGGTGTCGCGACCGGTTTCGGGGCAGGTCGCGGTGTCGCAACCGGTGCGGGTCGAGCGGCAGGCTCGCGCAGCAGCTCCCCGTACACATAGCCGGTGATACCGGCCGAGGTCTCTACCCGGTACCAGTTCCGATCGAGCAGTCTTCCGGTAACCTGTACGGTACTGCCTCGTGACAGTTCGCCGATCTGGGTCGCTCGCGAGGACGGTTTCTCGCGCACATTCGCGTTGGTCACAACCTCGTATTCAGCATCCATGCCTTCGATGCTGAGTGCCGGTTTCTCCGGTTCTTCAGTCACGGCAGGTTCCGGTTCTTCCGCGACAGCGGGTTCCGGTTCTTCCGCGACAGCAGGTTCCGGTTCTTCGGGCGCAGCTGCCGACGTCTTTTTGTAACGTTCGGCGCGCGACCTGGCGAGCGGCGCGAAACGCCCGTCGGGATAGGCCTCCAGATAGGCCTCGTAGTCCGCCGCATCGGTACTGTTTCTCACCGACTCCCAGAATTCGAGCTCATACCGCGCCTCGCCGTCGGTGGGAAGGATGCCCCGGCTCAGCATGCTGAGGGTCATGGCAGGCGACGCGGGCGATTCCCTCACCTGCGCGTGCATCGACCCGCTCTGCGCGGCCACGAGATGAAGGTCTTCCTGCAGTGATGAGACGCTCCAGGGGATCTGTTTGCCTGCGGATTGCTGGCTTACGGCGAGCCGCACCCGTGCAAAGATCTCCCGCAGGCTCAGGTCGGGTATGGCCAGTGCCTTCACCAGCTCGCCCGTGTACAGGCCATGCTGTCCGTTGCCATCGTAGGCGACCGCGCCGGAGGACGTCGCGAAGGCAAGGAGTGTCTGGTCCGGAACCTGGAGCCGGGCGCGCTCAGGTGCCGTTGTTGCGGCTGGCGGAGCGAAGGGGTTGTTCAGACAGCTGTCTATAATGACCAGGTTCGGACTGGCCGGTCGCTGCCGCGACATCTCTGCGATAATCGCCGCGAGGCTTATGCCGCTGGCCTGCGCCGAGGCAGCGGAATCGGTCAGCGCGTCTATCGGCAGCAGCAGGGTGGAATCTGTCAGCTGCAGACCATGGCCGGCAAAATAGAACAGGCCGACACCGTCTTTCCCCAGCCGCCGGTTGAAGTCAATCAGCGCGCGCTCGATGTCCCGGCGCGTGGCATTTTCGAGCGCGATCACCTCAAAGCCAGCTGCGCCTAACAGCGCGGCCAGCGAGCCGGCATCGTTCAGCGGCGTTGCCAGGGGCTGATCCGGGTAGTCCGCATTACCGATGACCAGGGCGACACCCTGAAACTGCGCTTCCCGACTGACGCCTGCATCCTGAGTGACTTCGCGGGACAGAGAGTCGGCGAGGCTGCGCCCCGCGATGGCGCTCGGCGCAAGCGCGATAGCGATGATCGAACTCAATACGCATACTACGAGAGGGTGTCGCATCATGGTTCAATCCCCGGGCTGGCGCCGCATGCAGGCGTGAGATCTCGATTTCTTTGTTGTTAAAGGCTAGACCAGCGCATCAACATTCGCAACCGGAGGCGCTGCGAAGTGCATGAACTACCGGCAATACGGCCGTGATTATATCGCCTTTGCGGGGGTGGGCAATTGCTCGACCGGCCGGCCTTGATGGCACTGCGCGCGCGGGACGAGTGCGAAATCCAGGCGCGTGCAGGGTGCGCAGCGGCCTGCTGCCTGCACACCCTGCACGACCCGCGTCCGCTGACCTCACTTGATTTACGGGCGCTGTGATCTATGCTTGCAGGTGTGTCCGGGTCGCTGCAAAAAACCCAGCCAGCAGACGGGACACCGGCCTGGGGAGAGTGCGTGGGGGTACTCATCAAATCAAATCGGAGCGTGCCGCTTCTCTGAGATGCCTGCGAACGCGCCGGTGAAGACGGTTCCGGCGGCAGGCATGTCTGACAGGGCACCAACGAGGATCTGCAGATGTTAATAAGGACAATGGTGGTTGTGGCAATCGTGTTTTCGCTGGGCAGCATTCCCGCCTGGGCGGAACGAACGCCCTCGGCAGGCAATGCCAGGGTGTACATCGTCTGGCCACACGACGGCACCGTCATACGGGGTGGAAAGCTGTGGGTGCGGATGGGCGCACGCAATATTGGCGTTGCACCAAAAGGGGTCAATGTGCCGAATACCGGCCATCACCATCTGTTGGTGGACACGGATCTCCCGCCACTCGACGAAGAGATTCCCTCGGATCGCAATCACCTGCACTTTGGCGGCGGTCAGACCGAGGCGCGCCTGGAGGATCTGGCACCCGGCAAACACACCTTGCAGCTGCTGTTCGCAGATTATGACCATGTGCCGCATGACCCGCCGCTTTACTCGGAGAAAATCACGATTACGGTGCCGCCTTACTGAGGCAGCGCATGGGACAGGCGAAGAATCAGGTATGCCGGTGGAAGCGAGCCGCCAGATGCCCGGGCCTCAAGACTCCAACAGCTAGGGAATACAGAGCATGATCAAACCAATTGCTGCTTGCATGATCGCCATGGCGATGGTTTCCGGTCCGGCGCTGGCCGGCAGCACCCCGGCCCCGGAAAATGCGTATCTTTACATCGGCTGGCCCAATGACGGTGAGGTCATCCGCGGCGGCCGTCCGTTCCGCGTCTGGTTTGGATTGCGCAACATGGGCGTCGCGCCGAAAGGTGCAAACGTCCCCAATACCGGACACCATCACCTGTTGATCGACACCGATCTGCCGCCGTTCGATGAAGAGATTCCCTCGGATCGCAATTACCTGCACTTCGGCGGGGGACAGACCGAGACCATGCTGGAGCTGCCGCCTGGGCAGCACACCCTGCAGCTGCTGATGGGCGATTATGATCACATCCCGCATAATCCGCCGGTCTACTCGAAAAAGATCACCATCACGGTGAAGTAGGCGTCACCGCCGGGGGCTGCAGCGCCGCGCAACACGGGGTCGCTGTTGCGCGGGCTACGGTCGTGCGCGGCAGCCCGGTAACCTGCCCATCAGTCGCACCCGTCGTTCTCTGTCACGATCTCGCCGGTCTCGCTGTCCCGCTGCGGGCTGCCGGCTTCATCGGTGACGACGATGCGGGTGAACATCATCGCGTCTACCCTGTCGAACTGCTCATCGAGGGCCCTGGCGACAGCCTTGTCGGTCAGTCCATCGTAGATCATGATCCTGCCTCTCGCCTCGCTCGCGAGATCCATCCGGGTGGGCTGGAAGAGCCGTTTCATCTGCCAGCTCGCGACCAGCTCATCGGCTTTTGCCGGTCCCGCCAGGCTGGTGCCGAGCGCGAGCAGGAGTAGGCAGGATGCCAGCGCAGATGATTTCATGAGAGCTTCCTCCCGCCCGCCAGGATGTCGCCGAAGTCTTCCAGGGACCAGTGGTCGGGTGGCTCGGGCACGTCCTGGTCGTAGTAGCCGGGGTTTTCGTTCACGGCGTTGTCGCTGATGTCATATCCTTCATACATGGTGGTGTCTCCTGTTTGTGTTGGTTGTGTGCTGCCTTTGCATGGGATATCGCATCATGCGTGCCAGGTGTCGGCCTCGGCCGGAACGACGAACATAAGTAACAGAAATAACAATAAATATTCTTGACAGGGTCGCGTCGTCTGACACCTGCGGGGTGCGGATTCAGGGACGGGGCGTGAGGTGTAATCCAACAGCCCATTGGCGAGCGTTGGGCGTCGCGCAACAGTGCGCGGAGGTCGCTGCACGCCGCGCACGGCGGCGCGGGGATCTCGCCCTGGTGAGGGCGCGGTCGAAGGCGTTTTGCGTCTGGACGAACCCGTCTCCCGGTCTGTCAGGGAGGGGCGTCGGGTCACACTGCCGGGCGGGGATGGCAAGACCGTGGGCGGCAACCGGCGCGGTTACGCGACCGGTGGGCGCTGCTGCCGGCGTCCCGACAAGGGCCGGCTGCCATGGCGGTCCTTACTGCAGGGCGCGTGCGGGGGTTATTTCTTCGGGCGCAGCAGTGTCACTTCCTCGCCGGGATCGGCGGATTCTCCCGGCAGCTGCGCGGTATCCGTGTGGCTTTCACCCGCGGCCTGCGCAGGCTGTCGTCCGCCTTTGAGAAAGCGGGACCTTGCGAAGATGGTCTTGCCCATCGGCCGTGGTTCCGTCAGGACAAATTCAAACGCGTAGCGGGCAAAGCGCACGATATCGCCGCTCTGCAAACGCTGCTCGCCGGCGATGCGCTGATCATTGACATAGGTTCCGTTAACGCTGCCGAGATCGGTCACCCAGTAGCCGTCATTGCGGTGTTCGATGAGGGCATGCTTGCGGCTGATCGCGGTATCACTGATCACGATCGTCTGGCTGGCGGTGCTGTCCGGCCCCGGGCGGCGGCTGATCCGTGTCGGCCTGTCGGTGAGCTCGTGCGCCTCGGTCCCGGTGAAGCCGCTGGGATCCCGGAGCAGGGCGTGTGCCGCATGGCCTGCCTGTTCTACGCCCTCGTCAGCCGGCATGCGCCGGTCGCCGGCGCCGCGCCTCAGCCGCCAGGCGATGAGCAACGCGCCACTGGCGCCGAGCACGATCACACCGACCCACGCGACGCCTGGGGGTGGCGGCTGATCGGGCCAGGCCAGGTCGCGCCAGCCTGGGCCGGATGCCGGTTCGGCGCCTGCAGCCGAAGCGCCTGCAGGCGCCGTCATTGACTCGCGCAGCGTAGCCAGTGCCGCCTGGAAATCCTCGCGCGTGGCCGCACGAAAGTAGGAGCCGCCGGACTTGTGCGTGAGGCTCTGGATGAGCGGGAAGTCCGCGCGCTCCGTCGGCACGATCCAGAACACCTGGATGCGGGCGTCAATCGCCTCGGCAATCAGGTCGCCGCGTATCCAGTCCGAGAGTTCTGTGTCATGCGCCGGATCCCCCGTGTCAATGAGGGCGTTGCCAAGGAAGAGGATCGCCTTGTCCGCCGTGCTGCGGCCTTTGTGCTTGAGCTCATAGATCGCGCGTTCCAGGGCGATGGCGCTGTTCGAGAGACGCTCCCCTGCAGACGGGTCGGCGAGGACCTGCGCGATGCCCTCGCGGCTTTCCGGGGTGAGGGGACCGAGAGGAACAAGGCTCTGGGTTTGCGCCGCGAAGGTGAACACGGCGATCTGATTGTCTGCCGGCAGATCCTGCAGGAACTCGCCAAGCCCCGGTCCGAGGAGGCGCCGGGTCGCCTCGTCAGAGGCGCTGGCGGCCGTATCGACGAGCACGACGATATCGCGTTGTGCGGCGGCGTCGCCCGGCGTCGGCCAGAGGCACAAGGTACTGGCGAGAAGTAGCGTCGATGCTGTCAGGGTCTGGAGCAACCGCCGGTTACCTCCGTGATGCAGCGCCGTGCGCGAGGGGCGCCTGCCTCGTTGCGACGACCCTAAGTCATTCAATCGGTCCTGGCCGTGACCCGGCGCCCAATTCAAAACACAGGCCCGGGCACCCGTCGCCCGGCAGTCTCAGCCGGGCCGGTCCCCGGCCTCGTACTTCCTGAGCAGAATCCCTTCCTCGCCACAACAGCTCGCCGCACACTTCTTGACCGCATGGACCCGGGCCGGATCCTGGTCCAGCCAGGCCTCGAGCGGCAGATTATCCGCGGCGCAGTCGCAGCCCTTGTCATCATAGACGTAGACGTTGGTCAGGCCGACCTCGCGGGCCGCGGCCTCGGTCGCATGCAGGATCTCGCCGGGTGTCGCGGGAAGGTGGCTGAGCCGGTAAGCGGGGAAGAAGCGGGTGATGTGCCAGGGGCTGTCCGCTCCCAGATGGTCGCGAATCCACGCCGCGATCCGGCGCAGCTCATCGAGGTCATCGTTGCGGGTGGGGATGATGTTGCTGCGGGTTTCCACGTGGATGCCCAGTCGGGCGGCCTTTTCGATGGAGCCGAGCACCTGGTCCACGCGCGCTACCTTGCAGATGTCCTGGTAGAAATCATCCCGCAGGCTCTTGATGTCCGAGCACAGCACATCGACGTGCGGCGCCATCAGCTCGAGGGCCTCGTCGGTCACGAAGCTGTTGGAGACATAGACGGTATACAGCCCGGCCTGGTGCGCGGCGATGGACACATCGATCACGTACTCCAGCCAGACGGCGGGTTCCGAATAGGTGAAGGCGATGCCATCAGCGCCGTGACGTCTGGCGGCGGCAACCAGCTCGTCCGGTGTGACGTAGGCCGCGGTCGACTGGCCGCGCGCCAGGTCGTCGAGTGCGGCCACGCCCCAGGAGATATCCAGGTTATGGCAGCCGCCGCAGCGGAAGTTGCAGCCATAACTGCCCACAGACATGACCCGCGTGCCGGGCCGGTAGTGCTTCACCGGTTTTGCCTCGATCGGCCCGACTTCGATCGAGGACAGAATGCCGTAGGAGAGGTTATAGAGCGTGCCGTTGCGATTGACATGGGCCTGGCAGAAGCCCCGCTGTCCGTGGCCGATCTTGCAGCGCCACAGACACAGGTGGCAGCGCGTGGTCCCGTTCGCAAGCTTCTCCTGCAGGCGGGTTTCTACCAGTTGATAGTCTTGCGGGGCGGCGCGGCTGGCACTCTCTGGCATCGGATAATCCTGAAGGCGGCGGGCAGTTACGTACGCTAATGGAGATTCCGGCATGCTGCAACCGCGCCGCGCATGCGTGAATTGCGCGGCGTCCGGTCGCTGCACCGCGGCTGGTGCCAGCCCCGAGGCATCTGCGGTATCATGGGCGTTTTCAATCAGGGACTACGGCGCGCGGGGGCGGCAGTGACTGTATGAAGGGTATCATCCTTGCCGGCGGGTCAGGCACGCGGCTGTATCCACTGACGCGCGGCATCAGCAAGCAGCTGATGCCGGTCTATGACAAGCCGATGGTGTATTACCCCCTGTCGGCCCTGATGCTGGCCGGGATCCGCGAGATTCTCATCATCTCCACCCCCGAGGACCTGCCCAACTTTCAGCGCCTGTTCGGCAGCGGCGCCCAGTTGGGTCTGGATCTGCAGTATGCCGAGCAGCCCACACCGGGCGGACTGGCGCAGGCCTTTCTCATCGGCAGGGATTTCCTGGGTGGTGCGCCCTGCTGTCTGGTGCTGGGCGACAACGTCTTTTACGGCCACGGGCTGGCGACGCTGCTGCAGCGCGCGGCCGGGCTGAGCGAAGGCGCGACCGTTTTTGCCTACCGGGTGCGCGATCCGGAGCGTTATGGTGTGGTCGAATTCGACGATGCCGGCCGGGCCATCAGCATCGAGGAAAAACCGCTGCAACCCCGCTCGCACTTCGCCGTCACGGGCATCTATTTCTATGACGGACAGGTCACGGATATCGCCGCGAGTCTCAAGCCCTCGGCGCGTGGCGAGCTCGAGATTACCGATGTCAACAGGACATACCTCGAACGCGGTCAGATGCGGGTGGAGATATTGGGTCGGGGTAACGCCTGGCTGGATACCGGGACGCATGCGTCGCTCCTACAGGCCGCCACCTTCATCGAGGCCATCGAACAACGCCAGGGCCTGAAGGTCGCCTGTATCGAAGAGATTGCCTATCGCATGGGCTACATCGATGCCGCCGAGCTGGCCGCACTTGCCGAACCGTTGATGAAGAACGAGTACGGACGCTATCTGATGGACATTCTGGCCGAAGACGGCCACCCGCAATGAAGATTATCGAAACCGACCTGCCGGGTGTGCTGATCATCGAGCCGGTGGTGTACGGCGATGCGCGGGGCTTCTTTCTGGAATCGTTTCATGCCAGGCGCTATGCTGAAAGCGGCCTGCCAGACACCTTCGTGCAGGACAACCACTCGCGTTCCTCGCGCGGCGTGCTGCGCGGCCTGCACTATCAGTTGCAGCATCCCCAGGGCAAGCTGGTGCGCGTGGTGAGCGGCGAGGTGTTCGATGTCGCGGTCGATATCCGCCGGGGCTCGCCGACCTTCGGACGCTGGGTGGGGGCGACGGTGAGCGCCGCTAACCACCGCCAGCTGTATGTGCCGCCGGGTTTCGCCCACGGGTTTTGTGTGCTGAGCGAGTACGCGGACTTCCTCTACAAGTGCACCGATTATTATGCGCCCGACGACGAGCACGGGGTGCGCTGGGACGATCCGGACATCGGTATCGAATGGCCGGCGCTGGCGTTCCGCTTATCGGAGAAGGACCGCGGCAATCCCCTGCTGCGCGAGCTCGACGCCGAGCTGCCCGTCTACGAGGCACCGGCATGAAGGTCCTGGTCACCGGGGCGGCCGGGCAGCTGGGCAGCCAGCTGCTGCGGGCGCTTGAGGGCAGCGGCCACGAAACCATCGCGGTGACGCGTGCCGAGATCGACTTCAGCCGGCCGGATGCGGTTGCCGACCGCGTCAGTGCGTACCGCGCAGACTGGGTAATCAACTGCGCCGCCTACACCCAGGTCGACCGGGCGGAAAGCGAGGCCGAGCTTGCCTTCAGCGTCAACCGCGACGGCGCCGGCAGCCTCGCCCGCGGTGTGGCGTCGGTGGGCGGGCGTCTCATCCACGTATCGACCGATTTCGTGTTCGGCGGGGATCAGGCGCGCCCCTACACAGAGGATGACGCGGCCGCTCCGCTCGGTGTCTACGGGCGCTCCAAGTGGGAGGGCGAGCAGGCCGTGCAGGAAGCCCTGCCCGAGGCCTGCATCGTGCGCACCGGCTGGGTGTATGGCGTTCACGGCAACAACTTCGTCAAGACCATGCTGCGCCTGGCGAAAGCGCATGATCAGCTGCGGGTGGTCGACGATCAGTTCGGCACGCCGAGCTGGACGGCGGATATCAGTCGCGCCCTGTTGACCCTGCTGGAGGCCGGCGCGGCAGGCGTCTGGCATTTCAGCAACGAAGGCGTGGCTTCCTGGTATGACTTTGCGCAGGCCATCCTGCAGGAAGCCGGCAGACTGGGTTTCCCGATCAGGGCCGGGCACGTGGAGCCCATTCCCACGCACGCGTATCCGACGCCAGCCACGCGGCCGGCCTTCTCGGTGCTCGATAAACAGAAGATTCGCAGACAGCTTTCCTATCCGATTCCGCACTGGCGGGACAGCCTGGTCGCGATGTTGAAGGAACTCAAGGCATGTCCAGACTGCTCGTAACCGGCGGCGCCGGTTTCATCGGCTCGAACTTCATCCGCTACTGGCTGGCGAATCATCCCGGCGATCAGCTGATCAACCTGGACGCACTGACCTATGCCGGCAATCTGGAGAGCCTCAGCGATATCGAGCAGCAGCCCAACTACCGCTTCGTGCACGGCGACATCACCGATGCAGAGCCGCTCGCCCGGCTGTTCCGCGACGAAGCCATCGATGCGGTGGTGCACTTCGCCGCCGAATCCCATGTCGACCGCTCCATCCTCGGCCCCGAAGCCTTCATCCGCACCAACGTGCAGGGCACCTTTACGCTGCTGGAGGCGGCGCGTGCCGTCTGGGGTACGGATGCGCCCGACAGGCGCTTTCTGCATGTCTCGACCGATGAGGTCTATGGCAGTCTCGGGCCCGAGGATCCGCCCTTCAGCGAGACGACCGCCTACGCCCCGAACAGCCCGTATTCCGCTTCGAAGGCCGCCTCCGATCACCTGGTGCGCGCCTACCACCACACCTATGGTCTGCCGGTGCTGACGACCAACTGTTCCAACAACTATGGCGCCTACCAGTTCCCCGAGAAACTGATTCCGCTGACCATCCTCAATGCCCTGGAGGGCAAGTCCATACCCGTGTACGGAGACGGCAGGAACATCCGCGACTGGCTGTTCGTCGAAGATCACTGTGTGGCTATCGGCGCCGTGCTGAAGCAGGGGCGTGTCGGTGAGGTGTACAACATCGGCGGCTCGAACGAGTGGGCGAACATCGACATCGTCACCCACATCTGCGATCGCCTGGATGCGCTGGCGCCGGGCAAGGCCTCCTATCGCCAACAGATCCAGTTCGTCAAAGACCGTCCGGGCCATGACCGACGCTATGCGATCGACTCATCCCAGATTCAAGGCGAGCTCGGCTGGCGGCCGGCCCATCAGTTCGAGAGCGGTATCGAGAAGACCATCCAGTGGTATCTGGACAACCGCGCATGGTGCGAACGCGTCCGCAGCGGCGAGTACCGGCAGTACTACG
This sequence comes from uncultured Gammaproteobacteria bacterium, assembly GCA_963707015.1. GTDB lineage: Bacteria > Pseudomonadota > Gammaproteobacteria > Thiohalobacterales > Thiohalobacteraceae > CAVPOO01. The sequence goes on along the minus strand of CAVPOO010000015.1, from coordinate 7,724 downwards.
ACAGTCAATACGGCGGGCGCATGGCCGATTCCACAACGCAGTGAGACGGTACGGCGGTGCGCGTTTACCTTGACTCCCCGCCGCGCTCCCGGTTAAATACCCCGTTCACGCCCCACCCTGGCCAGGTAGCTCAGTTGGTAGAGCAGGGGACTGAAAATCCCCGTGTCGGCAGTTCGATTCTGTCCCTGGCCACCATTTAATCAGTGACTTACCGTTACTAACGTCCTTGTCAAAATTCCTTTGCGTGAGTTTTGCGTGAGGCTCAAGAGCTACTGAGCCTGCGCAAAACCACCAGTTCGGGCTGTCCTGGTCCAGCGAAAGTTTGCCCTCATTCTTGAACGGCAATTGACTCGACAATGCCGATGCTAGTCGGCATCTTCACAGCGAAAATACTTCAAGATGCCCACCTGACGGACATCGGAGCATGACGAAAGCGATCGACGCTGACAGGAACCGCCGATGCCGAGCACTGCAGAAACGATTTAGCTACGCCGCGTGTCTCAACTCAACGATTGGCAGGTGTTTGCGCCCGCAATGATAGCGCACATCAAGGCGAATGGGAGCGCCACAGTGGCCCGCGACCGGGACGTGCGGAGATGCGCATGGCGCACTGCGCGGCCATCGCGCGCGCGGTTCGTAGCGAGGACCCTCACACGCCGGCAACAAATCATGGTAGACCTCATCAGGCGTCTTGCCATGGAGCGCTGAGTGCGGGCGACTTTGATTGTACCAGTTCGCAAAACACGTTTGCTCCTGGTGTAACGGATCCCTGCGAAGTGGCACGAGAATGATGCGCGTGCATTCGTTCTTGAGGCTCAGGATGAATCGTTCAATGAGTGCGATACTCCCATGCTGGCCAACAGCACCGAAGCGGGGTGTGATCCCGTGGTGATCACACCAATCCTTGAACACGCTGCACCAGAACTGCTGGCCCTTGTCGCAGATGATATATTTCGGAGTGGCACTGGCGGTGTGAATGGCGTATTCGAGGAAGTGCGACACCGATACGGCTGTGGGATTGTTCCTAAAAATTTCAATGCCCATCACGCGTCGCGAGTGGTGGTCGATGACCACCGCCACCCACCAGCAAAACGGCCAGCACTGGGGTAATGCGAACGGCAACCACGGTGCCCAAAAGCCCATAGATGTCGGAACCGCGGTAAGATCGACATGCCAGACATGATTAGGCCGCTTTGCCGTTACGACGCGAGTGGAGGGCGCTGCATCTTCGGGGTCAGATTGTGGCGCTTCTTTCAAGATCCGTCCGACCGTCGTTACCCCCAAATGTAACCCAGCCCGGCAGAGCGTCTCGGCGATCTTGACCTTGCCCATGGAGGGGCTCAGGGTTTTCAGTCGCTGCACGATGTAGCGGACGAAGTCCGGGAACTTATTCACCGGCTCGCGCAGTTGCAACAGGGCATTGGCGCCTTGATCATCGATGCGTTTCACCCACGCTGCAATCGTGGCCGGCGTGACGAGGAAGGTGTCGGCCGTTTGTTTGAGGGACCAGCCACGCACGGCACGAAGTTCGAGGATTGCCATGCGCTCATACGGGCCGTAATGCGGCCGGCGCTGAGGCGCGATCTGCGCTATTCGGGTATCCTTGATGCGGAGCTCTTCGCGCAGCAAGGCACGTTCTTCCTGAAGCCTGTCGTTCTCTGCTGAGAGTCGCACCCGGGCATTGATGCTGTCGGCGGCCCAGGCACGCGCGTAAACGATGGAGTAGTGGGCCAGTGCGATAGCGTGGAGCACCGCCGACTTAACGCAGCCCTGCCAGCCCTTGGGAAGTGGGATCCGGGGTTCCTCCGGTTTGGTGAGCATCGTTGCCTCCGAAAACGAGTTCTGTAAGAATCCGACGTCGAAGAATACAATAACGACAATAGATTCCGAGGGCTATGGCTCGATCGGCGGGCACAAACATTCGCTGGACCAGGACGACTGGTTCATCCCTTAAGCTTAATATTCGTTTTGTACTGTAAAACAAGGTGTTTTATAGCACGTTGCTAACAGTTTAGTTCTGGTAATCGCGTGACAGATTGTGCAATCTCGTGTCTCCGAATCATGCACAAGGAGATCACGGATTATGCAAGATGCAGAAAGCCACGATGTTGTAACGCTGGAGAATCAAATCACTGAACGTTATGGCCTGTTGATATCGCAAACGCAGTTGGCCGAGCTGCTCGGCCGCACTACTGGCGGACTACGTTACAGCCTGAGTTACCCGAGTGACCAAAGTACGCGTGCGCTGAAGGCCAGCGGCCGCAAGATCGGCCGGCGGGTGTACTACCCCGCCACGGAGGTGGCCCGGATCATCATTGGTACCGGTGGGTCATGAGCACCACTATTATCCGCGCCCCGCGTCGCCACCGCTTTGTCATCATCGACCAGCGCGCGATCGAGGATACCGGCCTGTCCTGGGCTGCCAGGGGCCTGCTCGGCTACCTTCTTTCCCGACCGGATGACTGGAAGGTGCTGGTCAACGATCTGCGCAAGCGTGGTGACTTGGGGCGCGACGGCATCTACCGGCTGCTCAGGGAGCTCCGTAGTGCCGGCTACATGCGCTTCGTGCGCAAACGTGACAGGCAAGGGCGCATCCGTGGCGGTACCTACATCGTCCGGGAGATTGCAGTTTCACCACATCCGGATCTTCCGGATACGGACCAGCCGAGCGAGGCTGTACCCTATACGGCAAACCCGGTAGCATTACCTACTACTGATGTAGACCTAAGAAGGACTACTACTACAACACCGACTACCACCAAAGAGCGTAGTAGTAGTTGTGAAAATGAAAACAGCGTTGTGGATTTCGCCGCATGGGTTCCGGATGAACTTCGGCGCGGAGCTCTTGAAAAAGTGGCCAGACTCAGTCCTGTCGAGGCACAGATTCTGATCGACGAATGGGCTGGCGACATGGCCGCCGATCTTATCGAATTCTCACCGCTCGGTTATCTACGTGCCCTGGTCAGTCGGTATGAACAAGGCGATTTATTTATACATTTTGCCGAAGACGTAGCGGCCATACGATCTAGACTACCCGCTGACGAAAACAGCATTGTCGATATTGAGTATTGCGCAGTCGGTGGCGATGAAGACTGACTCACCCTGTGTCGCCCAGAGTCACGCTGGCGCCGACCAACGTAGCTATGCCAGACAAAGTTACAGCTATGGCGTTCTGCAGCACGAAAGCTACTGCAAAACGCATGCACCGAAGGTTGCCCGATGCAACCAAATGCAGCCTGTGTGACAGGCACCGCCTGGCGCACCGGCTGCCATAGTCGAAGCGGCTGCGTCACTACTGAGCGCAGCGCGGTAGTGACGCAGCCGGAAAATCCAGTTGTCGCGGTGAGTTCCGGCCGATCTCGCCGGTGACGGGCGGGTTATCTGTTCTGGATTGCATCCGATTCGATGGAGTATTCATCGTTAGAACATGCTAAATGTTTTTGCAGTGACAGATCAAAACTGCATTTGTATACTTGCACCAGAACATCGGTTTTATCCGTGGCCACTACGGCAAAGTGGCAAGCAAGGCACCTCCCGGACCGTGTAACAGGTGCATCGGCGCAAGCCGCGGTCCATCTTCCATATCACACGTATTGCGTGTACACGCCAAGCCCGACCAGGGTGTGGCTTCAAATCTCGTGAACTGAAGACGAAAGGGCAGTTGTTCCCGGCCGTCGCTAATTCACGTTTCTCAAACCCGCGGAAATTTTCCGCATAACTCAAAGGAGGTCTTATTGACATACTTTAATGCAGCCCCGTTAAGGGCCGGTTGGATAAGGCGGGCCGATTCCCCACAGGGATAACCCGCGTTGCCTGAGATCAGGCATATTCAGGCTGTAGGGATTGGTGTCCCACGGCAATTACCGCGCAAGCGGACCGTCATGGTTACTGCCATACGGTTGCCATAAACACTTACCAGCGTTGTCAGCACCAGTAATGCCTGAACCACAACCTTCAAGTAAATGGCATGCGTGACTTGCATGGGGTGTTCATGTGAGTCACTGCCCACTACCATCAGGGCCAGGATCTGATTAGCGATGAGTAAGATGAGTATATGAAACTCCACATCCTGAATGACCTGCACATCGAGTTCGAGGACTTCGCGCCGCCGGCAACCGATGCCGACGTCGTGGTCCTGGCGGGCGATATCGGTGTGGGTATGGAAGGCCTGCGCTGGGCGAGCGATCGGTTCCCTGACCGGCACGTAATCTATGTGCCGGGCAATCACGAGTTCTACCACCACGATATCGCCCTGATCGACGAACTGAAGGCGCAGGCGCCGGACCACATCCACGTGCTGAACGATGATCAGGTGGTGATCGACGGCGTAAGGTTCCTGGGCAGCATCCTTTGGACTGACTTCGCCCTGTTTGGCGAGGCGGACAGGTTCTTTGCCATGCAGCAGGCACGGCAGCAGATGACGGATTTCTCCATCATCCAGAACAACGGCCAGCGGTTCACGCCCGAGGACGCCATCCGGCTGCACACGGCCAGCCGGGAGTGGCTGGCGGCCATGCTGGCGGAACCCTTCGACGGCAAGACGGTGGTGGTCACCCACCATGCCCCCTCGTCACAGTCGGTGCATCCACGCTATGCCAGTGACCTGCTGACCCCGGCCTTCGCCAGCAACCTGGAAAATCTGATGGACGGTGACCGGTCAGCCCTCTGGGTCCACGGCCACATGCATGAGTCCTATGACTACGAGATCTACGGCAGCCGGGTGGTTTGCAATCCGCGCGGCTATGCGCCAGATGCCCTGAACCCGGATTTCAGGCCGGATCTGGTCATGGAGGTATGAGTTGGTATCGGTGCGGCCAGTGTCACTTCCGGAAGCGAGAATTAATCAAAATATCCCTTTTAACGTATATATTGACATTATCCTTCATAGCGTATATATATGATTTATACGGCTAATCGTATAAACAGGACGAATCGATGCAAAAGGTCATCCGCAGCAACAAGGATCTCGGCGCGGCCATCCGCTTGGCACGCAAGGCCAGCAATTTGCGGCAGGTCGATGTTGCCCGAAAAGCATCTGTCCGGCAGGCCCTGGTCTCCGACATCGAGAACGGCGCGACCACGGCGAAGCTCGACACCGTGATCCGGGTGCTGGCGGCGCTGGATCTGGATCTGTCCGTCATCCCGCGCCGGACAACCGGGTTTGACCCCACGGAGTACTGAGCATGGGACGCAAACGCCAGGGACGCGTGCTGGATGTGTATCTCGGCTCAAGCAAGGTCGGTGAGTATTCCCGCGCGCCAAGCGGTGCAACTTCGTTTCGCTATGTCCCGGACTGGTTGTCGTCAGACCGGGCATTCCCCATCTCCCTGTCCATGCCACTGACCGATCGCATCTGGTCCGGGGAGGGTGCAACCAGCTACTTCGACGGGCTGCTGCCCGATGACCGCACCGTCAGGGAAAAAATCGCGGCGCGCGAGCATGCCGAAAGCGCTGGTATCTTTGATCTGCTTGCCGTCATCGGGCGCGATTGTGTGGGTGCGCTGCGCTTTGTGCCGGAAGGCGCCGACCCCGGCGATCCAACCAAAATGGAATACCGCCCGGTCACAGACGATGAGATTGCCGCCCGGTTGGCTGCCCTTGGAACGAACCCCCTCGGCCTGTATGCCGATGAGGATGACTTTCGCATCTCGATTGCCGGCGTGCAGGAAAAGACCGCCTTTCTCCAAATAGACAATCAATGGCAGCTGCCGCTTGGACCGACACCGACCTCCCATATCTTCAAGCCCGCCATGAAGGAAGGCCCGAACGGGGCGGATTTTTCCGACACCCCGTGGAATGAATGGCTGTGTCTGGTGCTGTGCCGCGCCCTGGGCCTGGAGACGGCCAATGCCGAGGTGCGTTTATTTGACGACAAGCCCGTGATCGTCGTGGAGCGTTTCGACCGGATCTGGCAGGAGGGTGTGCTGTACCGGCTGCCGCAGGAGGATATCTGTCAGGCACTGGGGGTGCCGCCCCTGCGGAAATATCAAAGCGATGGCGGGCCGGGCATCGTGACGGTGATGGAGTTCCTGAACGGCGCGGTCGCCCCGCATGAAGACCGCCTTGAGTTCATGAAGGCGCAGATCGTATTCTGGCTGCTGGCCGCCATCGATGGCCATGCCAAGAATTTCTCCATATTCCTCACCCCGGGTGGCTACCGGCTGACGCCGCTCTACGATGTAATGTCCGCGGCACCGTATCCGGAATTCCCGATACAGAAGGTCAAGCTGGCGATGGCGGTCGGGGACAAGGGGTATTATCGCCTCAGTCAGATCCAACTCCGGCATTTCTACCAGACCGGCCAGAAAGCCGGGCTGCATGAGCAGGACATGGAGGGTATCTTTTCGGAACTGGCTTCGCGGATAGAAGATGCGATCACCGAGGCCGCCGCTTTAGCCGCCAATGTTGGGATGCCGGAATCAACGGCCGGCCCAATTCTGGCCGGTGTAAGTAAGCGAGCGAGAACGATTGATGCGCGTAAATGAAAGAGCGAGACAAGAAAGGTAATGAGGGAAGTATAATAGAATTCCTTCGTCCCATTAGTCCCAAACGTCAAAACGGGTGTAAAGGAGCAGAGTAGCCCAAAGCTACCAGCGCTTCTGGAGCTGAAGTATCCATGTTCATGATGCTGCTGCTGACCTTGGGGGTGTGGGTGTTGTCCGGGAGGCATATATCGTATTCCAGAAATGTTATATGAGTAGGCGGCTAAATGACTAAGCATGGTACTCCCCCAGCTCGTGGCGAAGATAATGCACTGCAGGGGTACGATGCTCAATATGCGGCTGCATCTGAACTGATTCTAAAGGCGCTGCATAGTAGCGATTTTGAATGTGCCATTCTTAAGGACTTTAAGGCTGAAAAAGTAGATGACATTCAAATTGTAAGAAAAAAGCGCGTAGATGCTTATCAAGTTAAATGGCATGTTCCGCAGACTTCTCTAACTCCAAGTGATTTGAAGGGAAGCAACGCAGCTCCAGAGAATGGACTTGTAAGGCAGCTTGCTGACGGGTGGGTCGCGTTAAATGCCTTACATTCAGAGAAAGAAGTTTTCGTACATCTCTATACGACTTCTTATCCATCAACTAGTGCTATAAGCGATATCCCAAAAACGCAAACTCCACCAAGACATCTCGCCGAATATATAAAAGCATATTGGGATGTAGAAATACCTTCGCAGGAAACCATTCAAAAATGGCAGCCATTTATCCAAGACATTCAAACGGTATCTGGGCTCTCTACTGATTTATTTGAAAAATTCCGTGTTCATTGTAAGTTCGATCTAAGCCGCCGGCGTCCACAAGACAGAGAGGAATATAAACAGACTAATAGGTACTACAAAGATATCGAGCATTTGCAATCTGCTTTGCTTAAAAAAGCGGGGCAAGTGCAAGGAACTATAACCCTAACACGACAAGACATTCTTGACCTTGCAGGATGGAGTGAAAGATACGCTTTTAAAGCACGCCATGAATTTCCAACGCCGACCTATTATGTACCTATTGGCACTACCGTTCAGAAGCTGGAACAGGCTCTAGAACATAACAACAAGGGTTATCTGGCGCTTGTCGGTACGCCGGGGTCCGGAAAGTCAACCCTCTTAACAAGAACACTACGCTACAGACGCAATGTGCGTGTGTGTCGTTACTATTGCTTTGTGCCAGATGATGGCGCTCTCTCTAGAGGGGAAGCATATAATTTTCTTCATGATTTAGTGTTAACGCTTA
>CAVPOO010000014.1:0-163473 GCA_963707015.1 uncultured Gammaproteobacteria bacterium | reverse complement strand
AGTGCCAAGCCTGCGACCACACCCAGATTGCCTACAACTCGTGTCGTGACCGGCATTGCCCAAAGTGTCAGGCCACTGCGGCCCGGCGCTGGCTCGAGGCACGCCAGGCAGACCTCCTGCCCGTGGATTACTATCACCTGGTCTTCACCCTGCCAGCACCCATCAGCGAGTTCGCCTATCACAACAAGTCGGTGGTCTATGGCATCCTGTTCAAGGCGGCTGCCGAGACCTTGCGCACGATTGCCGCCGACCCCAGGCATCTGGGCGCCCGTATCGGCGTGACTCTGGTCCTGCATACCTGGGGCTCGGCGATGACCCATCACCCCCATGTGCACGGTATCGTCCCCGGCGGGGGGCTGTCGCTCGATGGCCAACAGTGGGTCGCCTGCCGGACGGGGTTCTTCCTGCCCGTGCGCGTGCTCTCGCGACTGTTCCGGCGGCTGTTCCTCGAGAAGCTCTGCGATGCCTGTCACGCCGGCCAACTGCAGTTCTTCGGTGACCATCAGGTGCTTGCTGAGACGAAGGCCTTCGGTGATTGGATCAAACCCTTGCGCCAGATCGAGTGGGTCGTCTACGCCAAACGTCCCTTCGCCGGGCCGGCTGCCGTACTGGCCTATCTGTCCCGCTATACCCATTGGGTCGCCATCGCGAACAGCCGCCTCATTGCGCTGGACGAGCAGGGCGTCACCTTCACGTGGAAGGACTACCGGGCCAAGCAACGGGTTCGACACAAGACCCTGCGGCTTGCGCCGGATGAGTTCATTCGCCGCTTCCTGCTCCATGTCCTGCCCTCGGGTTTTCACCGCATCCGGCACTACGGGATGACCGCCAACACCACACGAAAGCACAACCTGGCGCAGGCCCGTGAGCTGCTGATGGGTAAAAAAACCGACACGTCCACTGATGCAGCAACGAACGGGGCGGAGACAACAGGTGACAGTGCCCCTGATGCGCAGACTTCCTCCACCTATGTCTGCCCGGACTGTGGCGCTCCGATGCGCATCATCGACACCTTCATGCGCGGGCAACTGCCCCGTGGACCACCCAGGTGCGTGGGTGACGCATGAGTGTCGCCGCCACCTGTTGCCTGTCTTGCCTTTATCGCTCAGACCCGGTAAGGGCACCGTTTTGCCGAGGGCATCGAGTTACGCTCTTTTGCTCTCACCGAGAGCGGAATACCAGCTGCCATTGGGATGCAACTGACCCGACAATGAACATTGCCGTCTCGGCGCCGAGTGACTTTGCCGCCCAGCACCGAAAAGTCACAACTCAAATCCCCATAACGCGACTGCCGACTATAACCGCGTGGCTTCGTCCCGCGGTTTCCTCCCTCGAGGCTTGTAAGACGCCTGCCCGTTGAGTACTTGCGTGCGCTGACAGGCCTGCGACTGAGGGCAGGCATCTTACAACCCACCGAAACATAATGTTCTCGATGGTCAGAAACCGACCCTGAAGCGTCATTCGAGCGGAATGCTCGAATGGCAGCAATGTTGTCGACACCTGTCATTCAACGGTTTACCGCATACAACACGCAAGGCTCTATGCCCGCCTGGTGGTTCATGGGTTAATCCTGTGTCTAGGAGCCTGTCTGTACGGACTTAGGCGGATTCTACTGCGGCGGTGGGAGAGCGGCCCAAAGCCTCGCGCTTTCTCGTTGCGTAGGGCCCACTATGCGCCTCGAAATCGTGATGCTTTGTGCTCACTCTCCCACCTGCCTCGTCACGAACCCCTAAGTCCGACAGGCTCTAGCGGATTCAATCACCGATTCAATCTCTACGCGTTGTCTGTCCTCATCGCGCTCCATTGCGGCGAGGAAAACTTTATCGCAAGACGCTGGATCCCAGCACCCGCGCCGGTTACCCGAAATCGGCGGCAACCGACCACGGACGACGTGTCATCATGAGCAAGTGCCAAGCACTTGTCCCGTCTCGTTGGTGTTTCTCGGCGTGCTCAACGCGATACGAAAACGGGCTCCACGTGCTCGTCCTGGGGCCGCACGTCCCCGATAATCGCAGCCTGCTCATACCCCGATTGCCGTAACTCGGCGACACACGCCTCTGCCGCATCCGCGGGGACGCTCGCCAGTAACCCACCCGCCGTCTGCGGATCGAATAACAGCGGGTATCGCGGGTCATCGGCCACCGTCTCCAGATCGCGGATCGCCCGCCGCAGCCTCACATTTTGGGGCTGCAGCGAGCTTGCGATGCCCGACGCCAAGGTCTCCAGCGCTCCATCGAGCACGGGAATCGCTCGTAGATACAGCTTCACGTCCACGCCCGCCGGCTTGACCATTTCCAGCAGATGTCCCAACAGCCCGAAACCGGTCACGTCGGTGCATGCGCTGGCCCGATAACGGTGCAGGCAACGCGCGGCTTCCTGGTTGGATTGCAACATGGAGGTCAAAGCGGCTTGAATCCATGGCCCTTTGGCTTTGTGGCGCATGTCGGCGGCAAACAGCGTGCCGGTGCCCAACGGTTTGGTGAGTATCAGCTGGTCGCCGGGTTGCATGCCGCCTTTACTCAAAATCCGTTCTGGCTCCACCAGTCCGTTCACTGCAAAGCCCAGCGCCAGTTCCGCTCCTTCGCCCGTGTGACCGCCCACCAATGCCGTTCCGGCATCCTGAAGCACCTCCAGCGCTCCGGCCAACAGTTGGGTCAGTGTGTCTTCCACCTTGACCTCAAGCCCGTAAGGCAAGGTGGCGATGGCCAGGGCCGTCTGAGGTTCGGCGCCCATGGCGAAGATGTCCCCGAGGCTGTGGTTGGCGGCGATCTTGCCGAACAGATAGGGGTCGTCGACGATGGCTCGAAAGAAATCCACGGTGTGCACCATGACCTTGCCGGGCGGTACCGCCACCACCGCCGCGTCGTCCGGGGCATGCAGGCCCACCAGCACGTCCTCCCGCGCTACCGGTGTGAGCTGGCTCAGCGCGCGGGTGAGCAGCGTGCTGCCGACTTTGGCGCCGCATCCGCCGCAGCGCATGGCCAGGGCGGAGATCTCTTTGATCGCCTCCTGATCCGCCAGACCCCGGGGAATATCCGCGCCGGCTGATTCCAACATCTCTGGCAGATCGCAGTACTTTGCCATGAAGCGTCGATCGATCCAGTTCTTCAAGCGCCAGATCGCCGCCCCCTCCAGAGCCCAGCCGGAACGGGAGGCGATCGCGTAGCGGTTGCCGGTGCTCACCAGGCTCAGAAACTGTTTCTGCGGTAGATAAGGCTTCAGCGGACGGTGCAGCAGCGCCCGGCGCAGGTTTTCGGTCAGCTTCGGTCCTTGGCGCACGGCGAACACGCCCGCTTTGGGGCGCGAATGATTGATCATCGTGGCGATGTCACCGGCGGCGAACAGCTCGGGGTGGGATGTCGACTGAAGGAAGTCATTGACCTGGATGAAGCCCCGTTTGTCGACATCCAGTCCCGTTTCCGCCACCCAGCCCGCGGCACCCGCCCAGGTGACCCAGAGGATCTCGTCGAGGCTTAGCTGGAAACCGTTATCGCAGTGAATCAGCCCCGGTTCCACCGCGATCACTCGATGTCCGGTATAGACCTGTATGCCGCGTTCCCGGAGTACTCGCTGGAACTTGTTGCGCACGCGCGGGTTGTGGGTCGGCAGAATCTCGGCGGTGTCAGTGAGCAAATGGAATTCCAGAGATAACCCATCCTGGCCGTCCGCGGCCAGCAACTGCTGCAGGCGGTACTGGATCGCCAGGATAATCTCCACACCTCCCGCGCCGCCGCCCACAACACCGATGCGGGTTGGTTTGCGGCGCACCAGCACGCGTTCCCGCAGCTTCTCCCAGTGGACGACGAAGCAATCTATGGGCTTGACCGGGACCACGTTCTCGGCCGCGCCGGGCACGTCCACCGTCATGGGTGCCGAACCGATGTTGAGAGAAACCAGGTCGTAGGCCACTGGTGGCCGGTTGCGGCAGACAATGCGTTTATTGGGAAGATCCAGGCCCACCGCTGCGTCGTTGTAGAACCGTGCCCCCGCAAATCGTGCGAGCGTACCCAGGTCGATGTGGGTTTCCTCAAAGCTGTAATGCCCGGCGATCAGACCCGGCAGCATACCCGAATAGGGTGTCATGACATCCTTGCAGATCAGGGTGAGACGAACCCCGGGGAGAGGTTTCATGCCGAATTGCTTGAGTACATTGATGTGGCTGTGCCCACCACCGATGAGCACGAGGTCTTTGACGATCGGTGTGTTGTTTATCTGCACGGATAGTGACTCTTGGCAGGCAGTGTTTCCAGGCACGCATACTCATCAAAAGCTGGCGAAGGCCCTTCGCAGCTGCATCGCGTCCTGATCCCGAATGGCCGAGGAATGAGGTCTCGGCCTCTGCACAGCCGTGACGGGCAGCAACGTGACGTTAAACGCCCGCAGGATTCTTGTCGCCCCGGGATTTCGAGGGGCAGGGGTTGAAAACGTGTCGCATGCGACTATAACCCAGAGGCGCTGATTTTGCCTCCTGGACGGTTTTTCAGCAACCGCTGCAGGAGTTCACGGTGCACGGCCAAGTATCCCGCGGCTTGGATGGTGATCGCGTGCGAGACCAGAGTATGGGCCTTGGGCAGTGCGTGAAAGGGAAGCGCGGGACAGGCGTGATGTTCCGCATGATAGGGCATGTTCCAGGCAAGCTGACGCAGTGGCCAAATACTGCGTGTGGTGCGTGAGTTCTGCAGCATGTCTGATACCTGCACGCAGCCTGCGTGCTCAGCCAGCAGGAACAGCCGCAACACGGGCTGACCCAGCACGGCGGGAACAACCCAGTACCAGATTGCCGCAGCGCTGTGTAGATGGATCGAAACGAGCGCCACCAGGGCGTAGACAGTCAGCAGAACACGCGCCTCCCGCACGACCTCGGCGCGAAGGTGGTGGGATACAAAGGGTTCGGGGACAAGCCCCAGCGCATGCCGCAGCGTTGTTCGCAGGCGTTCGGCCCAGTACGGCAACCCACTCACGTACCAGAGGTAAGCGCCGAGGGTGGCCGGTTTGGGGACGGCAAGCTCTGGATCGCGCTCGGGCTGTTGTGTGAACCGGTGATGAGCCATGTGATAGGCTCGGAAATAACGCGGCGGCAGTACCAACAAGGCGCCGCAGACCCAGGCTACTGCATCGTTCAGGCGGCGGCTGGCGAAGGCCGTCCGGTGAATCGACTCGTGCAACGCAGCGAACAGGAATACCAGCGCCACGCCATGCAGCAGCAGAGCCGGAAGCAACCAGAAGGTGTCTCGCGTCGCGCTCACCATCAGCGCGGTGGTCGCTAGCACCGCACTATGGCCGGCGAGCTGCATGAGTCCTTTGACATTGGATCGTTGCATCAGTGACTCGAATGCTGGGCGATTGGCGGTGATATCCGGCATCATCGGACCCTCAGATACAGATCGGCGTCAGCGATCCTGGTTCAGCGCACAGGTCCGAAGCCCCGCGAACACGTCGCGGCGCTCGGGGCCGAAATAGTTGCGGTAGGTGGCACTCACCATCCGGCTGCGGCTGCTCCAGGCGCCGCCCCGCAACACCTTGGTGTTGCCGAACAGTGGCTGGGAGTATTCGCGGTAAGCATCGGGCGTGAACCCCGGATAGGGTGCGAAGGTGTCGCCGGTCCACTCCCAGACGTTGCCCAGCATCTGGCGGCAGCCGAATGCGCTATCGCCCGCCGGCAGAGCCGCCGCGTCGATGCAACCAAGTGCACGAGCATCCAGATTGGCGTGCCGCGGTGTAGTCGGTTCGTCACCCCACGGGAAACGGCGCTTCCCGGGCGATAGCTCGCGACCGTTCGCCGTCGCCTCCCCAATGGCGGCGACTTCCCATTCCACTTCCGTGGGCAGTCGCCGACCGGCCCAGCGGCAATAGGCATTGGCCTCATGCCAGTTGACGTGAATCACGGGTTGATGGGGCGGGAGGGGCAACCATTCATCGAAACGGCGAAAGTGCCAATCTCCCGCATCGTCACGCTGCCAGTACACGGGGTGTTCGGCCCCGACGCTATGCCGCCAGTGCCAGCCCTCTTCGTCCCAGAGTTCCTGTCGCCGGTATCCGCCAGCATCGACAAAGGCCGCGATCTGTGAATTGGTCACAGGGGCGCGAGCTATTCTGAACGGCGCGACCGCCACCGGGTGGGCCCACTTTTCGTTGTCGAACAGAAAGGCTGCGGTCGGTGGCGAGCCCAGCCAAAAGGTGCCCCCCGGGACTTCTACGTCGCCGGGCAGGTCACCCGCATCCGCGTCCGGCGGCAGGCCCTCCGACGCGATAGCCAGCGCCGGTCGGGGGTAAGCCAGAGTCTGCCGCGTCCAGAGAAAGGCCTCATCATGCATGTCCTCATGAAACGTGGCGAACCTGTAGATAAAGCTATCCGTCTCGTCGGCCATCGCGCCGTCCAGACGCCCGATCAGCGCATCTTGCACCTGCCCCATGTAATCGATGGTATCGTCCAACGACAACAGCGGCAGATTCCAACGCGTATCATGGGCAATCTTTATGGAATCATAGAGATCGTCCCCGTTGGCGAGAAGCGGCCTGTGGTTATACAGGCGCCGCAGGATAAAATACTCGTAAAACCAGGCCACGTGGCCGATCTCCCACAGCATGGGATTGACTGTGTCAAGTTTGGGTCCGATTAACTGCGCCGCGTCCAGCCCCTGCAGCAGTTCCAGCGTGCGGGATCGCGCGTCGTGCAGGATCTCCGTCAGATAGGCGGTGCTAACGGTTCGTGACATGTTGGCGTGCCAAAAGGTACCGTGAGACAAGCGAGAATGAAGATTAGCCTGATAACTCCCGCAAAGAAACTATCCAGGGCCGGCAATCGTACCACCGCCGTGCGCTGGGCGCATATCTTCCAAGAGCTGGGACATCAAGTACGTGTCGCCGTCGACTATGACCAGCAGTCGGCGGATGTCATGGTGGCTCTCCATGCATGGCGCAGCGCCAAATCGCTCGAGGCTTTCCGCCACCGATATCCGGATCACCCACTGATACTGGCCCTAACCGGAACCGACATCTATCGGTTCCTTGCCAGCGATCCGGAGACCACATTGCGCTCCATGGACATGGCCGACGTCCTGGTGTGCCTGCATGATCAGGTGCACCAGGCCATTCCCCAACGCTTCGGTGACAAACTGGAGCGCATCTATCAATCGGCACTGCCCTTGTCTCGGCCGCGAAGCCCCTCGCGGCGCCACTTCGACATCTGTGTGATCGGTCACCTGCGGGACGAGAAGGACCCGTTGCGCACGGCACTCGCGATTCGCGATCTTCCCGCTTCCTCCCGCATTCGAGTGATTCATCTTGGTAAGGCGCACGACGAGGAGTGGGCCGAGCGGGCTCGGGAAGAGATGACCCGGAACCCGCGTTATTTGTGGCGAGGGGAGGTGCCGGGTTGGGCCGTGCGCAAGGAATTCGTGAAGACCCGGTTGATGGTGTTGAGTTCCATCATGGAGGGTGGTGCCAACGTGGTGTCGGAGGCGGTGGTGGCGGGTGTTCCCGTTATTGCCTCGGACATTCCGGGCTCGGTAGGGTTACTTGGTGAGGACTACCCGGGTTATTACCCGTTGCGCGACACGGCGGCGTTGACCGCGTTGCTGTGGCAGGCCGAGACGGATCCCGGTTTTCTCATGCAGTTGACGCAACATTGTGCAGACCGCGCACCGCTGTTCAGTCCGGAAGGGGAGCGCGAGAGTTGGCGGAACCTGCTCTCCCGTTTCGCTTGAGGAGGCGCTTGGCCGCGACGCTTTTCCCTATGGGCAGTTCGGCGAAAACCTCACGGTCGAGGGTCTTCTCGAAGACACCGTTACGATGGGCGCGGCCATGTGAACGTTGCGCTATCGCAGGAATTCCTCCCGCCTGCGGCGTACGACTTCTACCTGTGCGGACCCGTTCATGAAGTCGCTGTTTCGGGGGCTGCTCGACTGTCGTCGGTCATCGGTCATCGGTCATCGTTACCATGATGAGCGGGATGTCCTGCGCCGCAGGGTCGGCCTTCAGCTCGCGCAGCACCTCCCTGTTGAGGCACCGCCAAACGAAAGGGGCGGTAACAGACAGGCTGAACCTTGGACCACCGCGCCACATCCTTACTCTACCACTATGTAGAGCTCTACATAGCGGCCCCTATGGCGGGATATCACCGGACAGCTCAGTGCAGTTCCGCGTCCGAGAGGCCCGCCAGCTGCGCCCGGCGCGTGGCGAAATCATCCGGTCTTGCCACGCAACGCATCGATGGTCTCCTTCACATAGCGTCGACTGCTGCGCGTCTCGGCGGCGAGAAACTCAAGATCCACCTCACCCAGCACCGCATCCCGCGGCAGCGAGTCGATGGCATGGCGCAGATAGGAGTGCCGCACGTGATCGAGGTCCACATCCACCACGGCGATCTGTGCGGGGTGCGCGGGGATTACGATACGCTCACCGGGCCGGTTGTCCCGGGGATCACCCCGCGTCACCTCGACACCCATGCGCCGGGCCAGGTTGAGCTGGGCAAGGGGGTGCTTGCCGGCACCCGTGTACTCGGTCTCCTGCACGACGACGATCTGCTCGGTGTCGAGCTCCTGGGCGATGGCGAAGGCGGCCGCGAGCGAGGTGTTGCCCGCCGGGCCGCGTTCCATGCCTTCCAGCTCGGCCAGCACCTGGGTGATATAGAAGACTTCACCCTGGCTCACGGTCACGAAACGATCCATGTAACGCAGCGCGCGCGCGGCGTTGCGCGGCACGTCCGCACGGTCCGGCCAGGTGGTAAAGGGCATGGCGAATCCCGTGTGGCCGGTGGTAAAGGACTTGCGGTTGAAATCGTGGTCCGAGGCCATGTGCAGGCCGGACAGATCGACACTGGCCGCGACCACGGCAGTTCCGGTAGCACCCGCCTGCAGGAGACCGCGTGCGGTGCCGGTCAGGTTGCCGCCGCCGGCGTGCGTGGCGATCACCACGTCGGGGAAACGCCCGGCCTGCTCTATGACCTGTCCGGCGAGCTCGTAGCCGAGCGTCTCGATGCCGAGTATCGAGTAGGGCGTATACAGCGAGGCGTTGAAGTAGCCGGTCTCTTCCAGAACCCGCAGAAACACATAGAAGAGCTCGGGCCCGACCGAGAGACGGATGACTTCGGCGCCGTAGGCCTCACAGGCGCGGGTCTTCTCGGCGATCTCCGGCTGCGCGATACCCTGGCTGTCGAAGGCCTCCTGCACCACGATGCAGCGCAGCCCGGCCTTGGCGGCCTGCGATGCCACGGCGGCGCCGTAGTTGCCGCTGGTGGCGGCCGCAACCCCCGGGTAACCGCGTTTTCTTGCCTCATGCACGGACAGCGAGGCGCGCCGGTCCTTGAAGGACCCGGAGGGGTTGGCGGCCTCGTCCTTGACGTATATGCGTGCGCCCTTGCCGGCTGGCGCCACCGCGCGCACCAGCGCGGTGATGTTATCGAGCGCCACCAGCGGCGTGTCGCCCACCGCCGTGCGCCGCTGCACGCTGTGCGCAGTGGCCACGTCATAACCCGTGTCGGCGAGCAGCCGCTCGTAGTCGAAGGCCAGCACGCCGGTCGTGTAGTGCGCATAATCGATGCCCACCGAGGCCCGCATGATCTCGGCCCGCCGGGCCATGACGGCCGGGTAGCTGTAGGCGCTCATCGGCGGTCTCGCCGTTCGCGCAGCATGGCCCGCACCTCGGGCCCGATGGCGGAAAGCTCGGGGAGCGGCGCGCCGAAGCCGTGGGTATAGGCAGGATTGACTTCCTTCAGGATGCCGCGCAGCTGGCGCCCGGCGGGCGTCAGGACCTCGGCCTCCTCGCCGAGCGCGGCCGGTGCCACGAGAAAGCCCTTCACCCGCATCTCCAGGGCCAGCTCCCGGGTATCCTCGGGGACCTGCGGCGCCCGCTCGCCGCCGCGCAGCACAACCCGACCGATCTCGACCCAGGTGCCCGCCTCGATCATCGTGGCCATGCCATTAGTCCGGTTTGAAACCGTGCACGAAGCGGCGTGCGTCGCCCAGCAGCGCGGCCGGGACCGGCAGATCGGCCATGGTATGCAGACCGGGCGCGGCATTCAGAATCCGCGGGATCATGTTCACGGCCAGCGCACAGGTGCCCTGGCCGCCCGGTATCTCCGGACTGCCGGAAAGCCGCACCGTCGGCGTTCCCCGGATCTCGATCCTGTCGCCGGTCTCGGTTCCCGCGAGCTGCGGGTGCACCTGCTGGGGATGGATGAGTGTGATCACCGGCCTGCCCTCCCGGTACGCCACGGCCCGGTGCACACAGCCCGCGACCTCCCCGGGCCGCACCACGGCGCTGGGCGTTTCCCGCCGGACTTCCGAGACAATGGCTTCACGCGTTTCCTCGATACGCTCGATGTCCCAGCCGACGGCGGCGGCGATCAGATAGATCGACTCCGGAAAGCCGATGTGCCCGACCACGGACCCATCGGCCAGTCCGTGCGCGAATGCCGCCGGGCTCAGCCCGACGCCCTGGCTGGCCAGCACGGTGGGACCGTAGGGTGCGAGGTCATTGACACGCTCTGCGGTGATCGACTCGATGTCGGCGCAGACACCGGACAGGGTGATGACCAGCAGGTCGAGCACAAAGCCGGGGTTGATCCCGGTGCCGATAACCGCCACGCCGTGCGCGAGCGCCGAAGCGTGCAGCTTTTCGGCCAGCGCCGGGGAACTGCAGGCCGGGTAGGCCATCTGTTCGGCGATCGAGATGACCGGCACGCCATGACGCATCAGCATCGCGACTTCGTCCATGGCGTCGGCGAGGCCTGAACAGGTTGCCTGAATGGCGACCTCGGGTCGCGTCTGCTCGATGACGGTCAGCAGATCGGTGCCGACGGCGATACCAAGATCCCGCTCCAGTCCGATCGCCCGCCCCAGATCCATGCCCGCGCGGCCCGCCCGCCTGGCATAGGCGCCGGCGAGCTGCAGGCCGCGTTTCTCCAGCACCAGGCGCGCGATGCCCGAGCCCATCTGTCCGGTTCCGAGAATCAGCACCCGAATAAAATCGCGCATGCGCTGTCAGGATCCCCTGTGCGGCCCCGGCCCGCCGGGTGCGTGCCTTGAGTGTCCGCTCGATCCGCCGTGCGCCTGCCGCGCGACAGTCAGCGCACAGACGCCTCGAACGCGCGGCATCCCGGGACCGGGGCGACGGTCATGAGGGTCCGGGCCCCTGCCCACGAATCAGGCGAAGGCCTTCTTGATCTGCGCGATCACCTCGGCACAGGCATCCGCACAGGCCTTGCATTCGATATGCTGATCGTGTTTTCGACACTCGTCCTCACAGTCCTGGCAGACCTCAGTGCAGATCGCCGCGTAGTCCATCAGGTAGGTCGAATTCGCTGCCAGAAGATACGAAAACGCCTTGCACACCGCATCCATCTCATGGACCTTGGCGGCGCAGTCTGCGAGGGACATGTCCCCCTCTTTGAAGGACACGAGGCAATGGGCAATGCAACTCTGCCCCTTGGCGACGCAGTCGTTTACCGCCGCCAGCAGAGCGGGGTGTTGCGGCGCATGGGACGCATGGTCATGCACCGGGCCGGCTACCGCAAAGGCGGCGCCACTGGCGGCCAGCGAGGCCACGGCTCCCGCCCCGACCAGAAAATCACGCCGGCTGATGCCGTCAAGACCCGCATCAGCTGTTTGCCCTGAACGGAATGAATCTCTACTCATTGCGATCTCCTCTCTTGTTGTTTCGCTATCGTGTGATCTTGACCGGAAACCCCGAGCATAAGCCATCGATGGCCGACTGGCCACCAGGCCCGCGGGCCGCCGCGAAAACCCCGCGCACGCCGAACCACGCGAACCCGTTCAGCCCGAGGGATCAGTCACCCCGGGGCCCGATTCCCGTCCGCCCTCCCCCGGCCTGTTCACACAGGCGGCGTCGAACAGCGCTTCCAGCGTCGCGTGGGTACCGCGGATCTGGTCGACCACCGCCCCGGCCCAGTCAAAGTAGGCACACTTGCGTTCCAGCGACCAATTGGCCGGTGGCGAACTCGCGATATCGCGCAGATTACAGATCTTGTCCGCCAGCTTCACCAGCCGCGCCTTGCGACTGGCCTGCGCCGCGTGCTCGATCTGCAGTCGCTTGCGCTCCGCGCTCGGGAGATGCTTGTCGTCGGTCACCTCCAGGACAATGTCGCGGATGGTGGGACCGAAGGCTGCTTCAAGCTCCGCGGGCGTCGTTTCGGTGTCTTCGATGGTGTCGTGCAGCAGCGCCCCGCAGATCACCTCGGCATCGGTGACCCCGGCCTCATTGGCGAGCACACTCGCCAGCGCGATCGGGTGGTTGATGTAGGGCGAGGCCTCCGCGTCTTTACGACGCTGATCACGATGCTTGTGCGCCGCGAATTCCAGCGCCTTGATAATAGCCGGGATATCCTGCATATCGCCGCTCTCCGCATTCCCCCACCCAGGGCCCGTCACCCACGCCGGCAACGGCTTCGAGGCCGCGTTGAGGCATCCGGCGCGGTGATGCCCGCATCAGTAAAATTGACCTGAGAACCTGCAGGTCCGGGTTCGCGCCATGATCGGGCGGACCGCGAGGTCACGCAGGTCCGCACCGTCGCTTCATAGTCGCTTCATCCCAGCCGCTGCGGTGCGCGCACGGCGTCCCTGCCGATGCGCAACCCTGGCCGCAGCGCTCCGCGTGGGCGTGCCGACTAAGGACTACTCCTGTGCACCGCCAGGTCCGGAGGCACCGTAGGGCATTCCCCCCCGCGGCATCATCATATGCGCACCGGAACCGATCAGGCTCTGGCGTTGCTCGTCCGTCAGAAGCTCTTCGGCGCGGTTCGCCGCATCGATGCTCGCCTGCATCATGTGACCGCTGAGGTCCGCCATGGTCCGGCTCAACTGCATCTGCTCTTCCTGCAACTTGCGCAGCTTCTCACTCGTCTTGGTGAGTTTGTCCCTGACCTCCTGCTGGCGCTTGTCGAGATCCGCCCTGATCGCGTCGACTTTGCCGCGCTGCTCATCACTCAGTTGCAGATTCGCGATAGCATCCAGCGAGCTCGCGCCGGGACCGCCCGTCATGCCGGGGCCGCCCATGGGACCGCCCATCATGCCAGGCCCCCCCATCGGACCGCCCCGCATACCCGGACCACCCATCCTGCCGGGACCGCCCATCCTGCCGGGACCACCCATCCCGCCGGGCTGCTGTCCCGCTGCGGGCATCCCGTAGCCGCCTGGCCCCTGGCCCGGTGGCATACCGTAACCACCTGCTCCCTGCTCCGGCGGTGTACCGTAACCGCCGCCTCCCTGGCCGGGTGGCATGCCGTAACCGCCCCCGCCCTGCCCCGGTCCCATGCCGTAACCGCCCGGCCCTTGTCCCGGTGGCATGCCGTAACCACCCCCTCCCTGGCCGGGTGGCATCCCGTAGCCGCCCCCGCCCTGCCCCGGTCCCATGCCGTAACCGCCCGGCCCTTGTCCCGGTGGCATGCCGTAACCACCCCCTCCCTGGCCGGGTGGCATCCCGTAGCCGCCCCCGCCCTGCCCAGGTCCCATGCCGTAACCGCCCGGCCCTTGTCCCGGCGGCATGCCGTAACCACCCCCTCCCTGGCCGGGTGGCATCCCGTAGCCGCCCCGCCCCTGCCCCGGTGGCATCCCGTAGCTACCCCCTCCCTGGCCGGGTGGCATACTCGAGGGTGCAAGTACCGCGCTGGGAAATCCCTTGGTCGCTGTGGGAGCGGGTCCCTCCGCGGTCTCGGCCGTCGCGAGTGTCGTAACGCTGCCCAGGAGTAGCGCCTGCAGGCTTCCCAGCATGAAAGCCGGTATTTTGTTTGTCATTGCCATGTCTCCTCATCGGATATAGTTAATTGTTGTCGGTCGCGCCGCCTGGCGTGCCCCAGCGGCCCGGTGAACGCCCCGATGGTACCTCGCCGGCAGCGGAAGCACCATGACAGGCACCGTCCCCGGACACGCCTGAGCGGCTGCTGCCGCGCGGCAATCAGGACCCCGGGGCTCCCGCAGGACGCCGCAGACGGGGCGGGGCTCACCGACGTCAGGGTGAATTCGGCGGGTTTGGATTCCACCCAGGGATACGCGATCATGCGGGGTAGCAACAGAGGAGCATGAGATGACTGAACAAGAGAAGCCCCCCAAAGAGGCTCAGGGTGAAGTCGAAGACGCAAGAGAGGATTACGAATCGCTGCGTTCGGCCAGGCATCACCTTGCCGCGGCGCTCACCGATGTCAAGCAGTTCATCGACGAAGATCTTGCCGAACTGGCGAAGGGTGCGGTGAACAGGCTCGATGACAGCATAAGCTCAGGGGTCAGCCGTGCCGCCGATGCCATGATCGAGTCCCTCGAGGAACTGAAGGAATACCTGCGCAAGGAAAAATCCAAATAAGCGACGCGCTCTGCAAGTGCACTGCGCAGGCAACGGTGCGATCGCTGAGGCGTCACCCGGCGCGACGGCGCGTCTCGTGATCCCTGTTCGACGCATGCCGCGGCTTGGTTGGTACGGCTGCCTGGTACACTCCGGCCTCAGGGCTCTATCCGTCCCGGTCTGGCGCGGGAAGATAGCCGCCGGTCGCCTGCACCGGCGTCGGGTCATCCCCCTGACTCAGCCATGCGACGATGCCAAGGCGTGCAGCCGAAGCCGTATCGACGGCCGGCAGGCTGCCTCGCCAGGCATTGCCTTCCCCCGCGAGCTGCTCGTGTGCCAGCACCACAAACTCATGACCGGACTGACGTCCTCGATTTTCGCCCGCCTCAATGTCGGTCGTCAGGCCCATGCCCAGCAGCGCGACATGCAGCACCAGCGGCTTGTGCACACCGGCGCGCGGATCGTATCGCGCCTGGAACTCCCGGCCTCTCAGGGTCAGGCGCAGATTCCCGGCTGCCTGCCCGTCGGCCCTGGGACTGCGTTTCAGTAACCCTGGCGCCCAGCCCTCGCCATTGACACGAAATGCCGGCGTATACAACGTGCGCGCCCCGCCGAGCCGCGCATAGCGCCGCTGCCGGACGGCATTGTCAGCCAGTGCAAACCGGTCCTTCCATCCCAGGTCGTCCCAGTAGTCCACGTGGAATGCCAGCGGGATATAGGTCGTCCACAGCGCTGGGTGATCGATGTAGCCATTGAGGTAGGCCTCGGCAGGCGGGCAACTGTTACACCCCTGCGACGTGAAGAGTTCAATCATCACCGTCCGTGCCGTTCCGCTTTCCAGTCGCAGCTCGGCGCCCGGCGCCGCACCGGCTGCCAGGAGCCCGGCAATGGCCAGCCACGTAAGGTATTCCTTCATATCACCACTCCCAAAACAGCGCGACGCGACGACGCCATAGAACCGTAGACAGCACCGACGCCGGAAAGTTTGCCAGCCCTCGGGGGAACTGCCTCAACGGCCGGGGGACACCGAGTAATGAACGCGGAAGTAAACCGACACGCCTGTTTTCGTACGCATCGGTCGTGCGGGAAACCCATCAAAACCAGCGCACCTGACCCACGTCAACGCCGCGACGATCAGGAGCGGCTACACTCCCTTATAAGCGCTGAACAGATCAGGGCACACATAACAACACGCCAAGAGGACAGAAACCATGCACCGACGCATCCGACTACTGCTTACCGTTTTCCTCGTCACGGCCCTGTTGCCCGCGACCGTCTGGAGTTATGACTATTATGGTGAGCCCGGCGGCCGCGGGTATATGCCTTACCCGCGCTCACCCGCCGGTTATTACCGCCACACTGGCGCGCACTTTGAGACGGGCATGAGCGAAGACGGTTATTACGTCAGGGTCTATCTCGAGGGAATCTCACCGGACGAGGTCCAGGTCGTTGTCCGGTATAACACGCTGGTGGTGCAAAGCGCGCAGTCCCACGAATACGGCATGGGAGACCGCAGCGCCTTCCGGGTCGCACGCTCGCAGGCAAGTTTCCGCAAGCGACTGCGACTACCCTATGACGCCGACGCGAGCCGCATGCAGACGACGTCCGAGAACGGCGTCCTGGAAATCTACATACCGAGAAGGGACCAATATACGCCACCCTACCCGGCGCCAATGCGCTGAGGCATCACATTCACGCAGGCATCACAATGGTGCGCCATTGACCAAAGTTTGTGCGCGATCGAGCGTCTGTTCGCACATCCCCAACATCTGTATTTGCTCCACCATTCGTCCCCTGTCCGCATAATGCCTGCGGACAGGGGTGTCACAAGCCGCGCTTAGCGCGCCATCCCTTCGGCATAAACCCGACAGCCTGTTTTGCTAACAAGGACTTGCTCGCGCCTGTCAGCACTCTCACATGCTGAGTGCCAAAGCCGCGCAGACGGGTCAGCGCCGTTTTCGGGTCAAGTTCGTTGGCACTTGGTTCGATATTTGCCTATACCTATACACAAGACTGCGTTTTGACGTGCAGTCGAGAAATGCAGGATTGATGACGAGCCATTACACGAGATTTGATGTCTTGCCCGCAGAGCCGAATGCGCATTCGCCGCGCCGTTCGCTATCGTACAGGAGGATCATGCAACGATGATTGACAGTAATCCACACACGCGAGTGATTACGCAAACAACGATTCGTGAACACTTTCAGACATCCATAACGACGGCACTCAACAATCAGCGCGTCGATGCAGGTACTGAAACCACCTGTTATCTGACCAATCTGCTGACCTCGTTTCTGCATACCGAACAGCTTTACGAGCGCAGCGAAGACGGACTGAATCTCAAACCCCTGGCGCTAATCTATACCGAGGCGGCTCAAGAACCTTCCACCCAGAAACGCAACCGGGCCATGCGGCGTCTTGGTGATGTGGCCTTGTTCATTGCGGGCGTATTTGCCGACAGCCTCAGTCGCAAACCCGTCGATGTCGATTACTACATCGCCATGGGCGGCAGTGCCTATGCGCAGCTATCCGACAATCTGGCGCGCAGTACCGGCGCGCGGGCCTGGCGCGACGTGTTTACCGAGCTGGCCGAGAAATTTACCCGGTTTGTCGACGTGCTGGCAGAGGTCACTGAACAATCGAACTGCACGAGCAGCACCGATATCCTGCGCGTGTACGAGGTCTGGCTGCGTACCGGCAGCCAGCGTGCCGCGCAACGCCTGCGGGACCTCGGCATACAACCGAGTATGGCGGCACCCATCTCAGTCTCACACTGAATGCGCCCGTGGCCGGCTTACGCAAAATTCAGCATCACCTGGAACGCATCTATGAAGTCACAGTCGACGAGGATGTGGATCAGTTTCTGATCACGGAAGCCGCGCTGGCGCGTCACTACGACAGCGGGCCCAGCGCCCGCGAGACGCCGGAGAAACTGCTGGTGCATCAGGAAAGCGAGACGCTCAACCTCGCACTGTATCTCGACGCAGCCCTGATGGAACGGCTGCATGCAGACGACCCGACCCTGCATCTGCATGACGGAAACCTCGGCACCTTCTGGACCGTTCTGGAAGGCATATCCCACTTCCTTTATCTCGTGTGGAATGCCGGCCATGGTCGCAGCGTGACCCTGTTCGAGCTCGAGTTGCAGGCCGAGGTCGACAAGTTCGTGGTTGCCGCACTCCTCATCGGACGGCAGCGCGGCGGCCGTATCCCGAGCGCCCTGCATCAACGGCTGTTTGCCAGGCCGGTCTTTGACAGCACACTGGATCACGCCACCTTGATGCGCTATCACCGGGCCAATCACTACGCCAGCCGCTACTGCGCGCTGCTGCAGGAACACTTCCTCAAGCGCCGCGGCGGGACCGGCATATTCAAGGAACTGCGGCGCTTCTACCGGCTCATGCATCGCAAGAAGCTGGATCGCATCCGGACCCTGCACTACGCGCCCTGCGCCTGACTGCACATACCTTCCGGGCTTCTCCCCGAGCTGCAAATACCTGGCGACTTCCCCTGAATCGCCTCGCGCAGGTGCTGCGGCACCCTTCGACTGCCTGGCACGTTTTCCCCTACAATTGGCGGCACCCCGGTGTGAGGTGCGGGAAGGAGGCAAAGGTGAGACAGGCACAGATAGAGGCATTGCAGCAGCGACTCTGCGCGGCCGCGGACACGGAGCTGTTGCAGCGCTTCAAACGCGTCGATGCCGAGATCAAGGCAGACGGTTCACTGGTGACCGAGGCGGATCTGCTCATGCAGGAGCGCATGAAGCGGGAGCTTGCGGACCTCTGCCCCGAGTATGGCTTCCTGGGAGAGGAGATGAGCCACGAGCAACGCCAGGCGCAGCTGGAGAGCGCCGGCACGGGGCTGTGGATCCTCGACCCGCTGGACGGCACCAGCAACTTTGCAGTGGGTATCCCCTACTTCGCGGTGTCCCTGGCGCTGGTGATCGACCGCGAGGTACGGCTCGCCGTCGTCTATGACCCCTGCCGCCGGGAGTTCTTCCATGCGCTGCCCGGTCAGGGCGCCTGGCTGAACGGCCAGCCGCTCGGTCGACGGCGTCCCCTCACCCCCCTCGCAAAGGGGATCGGGCTCGTCGACTACAAGCGCCTGCCCCGGGCCCTGGCCCTGCGCCTGGCGGAGTCCCCGCCCTACGGCTCACAGCGGAGCTTCGGCTCGGTGGCGCTGGACTTCTGCTGGGTGGCCGCCGGCCGCGTTCACGTCTACCTGCACGGCCGGCACGACCTGTGGGATTATGCTGCCGGCCTGAGTATTCTTCACGAGACGGGGGGCCATTCGGTCACCCTGGAAGGACAGCGTAATCCGCCGCTGGGCTTACAGCCGCGCTCCACAGCGGCCGCCCTCGACGAGGACCTGTTCCGCGAGTGGTGCGCCTGGCTGGAAATCAGCCTTTAGTTAAGGCGTGACCCGCCCTTTGTTTTTTCAGACCTTACACGCTACTTCGGAAAACCGCAGACGCCACTCGGGCAGCAGGCGCCGGAGCCACAGGCCGGTTCCGGGTTCGAGAGACTCGCGCGGCTGACGACGGCGCCGCCGCTGATCAGCCTGCGAACGGGCGCATCCGCCGGCGTCTCGCCGGACCCGATGCCCGCCTGTTCGCACAGCTCGCCCCAGGACCCGATGCTCTCATTGATATGGTGGCTGACTTCCACCGTCCGGCCGTTCGCGTCGCAGTAATAGTCATAAGTCGGCATAACATCACCTTCGATCACACGTCGTAGCAACACACGCGGACCATTCTAGCGCAAGCCCGGGGCAACGCGAATACGCGGACAAGGGGACGGTTCGGGATCGCCCGGGACGCCTGGTCTGCCGGTCATTGTCCACGCCTGCTGCAACCGGTCGGCGAGAGGCATCAGACACCGTCCACCTGGTTCACAGAATCACACCGAACCGCCTTCGCATCCGGGCGCCTGTGACAGCGGTCAACGATTCTCTGCCGCATCCGGCGAAACTGAACCGATGGTCAATCGCGCCTCTTTTCGCTGCCCCTCCGAGCCGGGATCCCGTCCTGTCAGGACCCGCCATCAGTCGTGCTGCGTGCGTGCCGTTATAACGCTGTGGCTCGTGGGCCTGGTGTCCCTCGGCCCTCCCCGCACCGCCCATTCCGGGGTGGTTGAGATCTATGAGATGGCCGAGCTGGAAGAGTTTCAATATCGCAGGCTCGTGGATTATGCCGAGGCTGCCGGATACGCACTCGACGCGGAACGGCAGCTCGAGTATGCCGGGCAGTCCGACCTGTGGGATATGCCCCCCGACGACTGCAGCAACTTTTGTCTTGACCCCTATGCGGTCGAGTAAGCCCGGCGCGTAAGACCGGCCAGTCGCGGTGGCGGCCGGCTTTCAGGAGGTAAGCGATGTTCGAGTGGATTCAGACGCTGCGTGAGTTCCTGCCCGACCCGGCCCTGGCCGCTTTGGCCGGCCTCGCTGTGTTCCTGACGCTTGAGGCCATCGGCATGGGTCTCGCGCGTGCAGCCTACCGCAGGTCTGAGGATTACGTTCGCGACCAGTGGCGTAAGTCGCGGCACTGGAATGCGTATCGAGCCCTGGAGTACCAGCGGGTATGCCACGAGAAGGCAAGCTTGCCGACCCTGGAGCGCTTGCGCGAACTGGAGTCGCTTGACCAAATGGTTCCAGGCTGTCTCACCCACACCGCCGTCTGCTCATGTCGGCGCGGCCCCACACCTGACGCGTCTCCATCCCGGGTCTGCGTCTGACGCAATCCAACGCCTCCGGCCACTGGTCCTCCCACGCCGGAGTTGCTAAACCGGGCGTTCAGCAACCCGGGCGCTCCAGTGCTTTGTCATTCTGATAATGACGGATATGATGGCCACGGAATCCACGGAATCCACGGAATCCACGGAAAAACATAGAAAGAACCAACAGCCATTGGAATTTCTTCCGTGTTCTTCCGTGGATTCCGTGGCTATAAAAATACTGACACTCGGCTTAAAGTGTCAGCATCCGGTATTATCACGTTGGAAGCGTACCAGGAGCCTGTCGGACTCAGGCTGATTCTACTGCGGGGGTGGGAGAGCGGCCCAACGGATTGCGGTTTACCGCAGTAGCACCCGAACCGGCGGCACATGCACGGGAGTCATGGCTGTGGCCGGTATTCATCCAGGCCAGCCTCGGTGGTGAAATGAAACGCAGGGACTTTCTCGGGTATTCGGCCCTTACCTCCCTGGCGATCCCTGGCCTGTGTGATGGCGTCGCAACAATGTCCCAGACCGCCCAAGGAAACCAGCACCCGGCCGGCGCGGCCACGCTCTTCGTGGCTGGCGACGTCATGACCGGCAGAGCCATTGACCAGGCCCTGCCCCACCCCGGCGATCCGCGCATTCACGAACCCTATAGCCAGTCGGCGCTGGACTATGTACGCCTGGCCGAACGGGCCAATGGGCCGATTGCCCGGCCGGTGGACTTCGCCTATATCTGGGGTGACGCCCTGGCCGCACTCGAACAGGCCGCGCCTGACGTGCGTATCATCAACCTCGAAACCGCAGTCACCGCCCGCGGCACACCCTGGCCCGGCAAGGGTATCCAGTACCGCATGCATCCGGACAATATCCCCTGTCTCACGGCCGCGGATATCGACTGCTGCGTACTGGCCAACAACCATGTCCTGGACTGGGGCTACGCCGGACTCGACGAGACACTGGACAGCCTGGCACGGGCCGGGCTGGGGATGGCGGGCGCCGGTTCCAGCCAGGCGGCGGCGCAGGCACCCGCAGCACTGCCACTGGCCGATGGCGGGCGCGTGCTGGTCTTCGCCTGCGGCGTCCACAGCAGCGGCATACCGGCAGCCTGGGCAGCCACGGCGAACCGCGCGGGGGTAAATCTGCTGACGGACCTGTCGGACACCACGGTGAACCGCATCGCCGACAGCGTGCGGGCAGACAAGCGACCGGGCGACCTGGTGGTGGTCTCCATCCACTGGGGCGGCAACTGGGGCTACACGGTCCCGGCGTCCCACACCCGCTTTGCCCGCGCGCTCATTGACAAGGCCGGCGTGGACCTCGTCCACGGCCATTCCTCGCATCACCCCATCGGCATCGAAGTCTACCGGGGCAAGCCGATTCTTTACGGCTGTGGTGACCTGATCGACGACTACGAAGGCATCGGCGGCTATGCGCAGTTTCGCAGTGATCTCACCCTGCTGTACCTGGTCACTCTGAACCGGTCGAACGGCGCACTGCTGCGCCTCGTCATGCTGCCCATGCGCATGCAGCGCTTGCGCCTGAACCACGCCGCGAGTGAAGAGGCGGCCTGGCTGGCAAAGGTCATGAACCGGGAAAGCCAGCGCTTCGCCGCCACCGTGCAGTTGGCCGGAGACGGCAGCCTGCGCCTGGGCTGGCAATAGATTCTCGCCCCAGGTCCGAGGAGACACGGACGTAGACCACAGTCATTGACGGCATTCGCACACTGTCGCCACCTTGGTATCATCTCCCCGCGCGGCGTATGCTAGGCATCTGTCAGACAGACTCCTGGCAGGCTGCCAGTACTCTTTCAACTTGATAATAACGGATGCTGACAAATTGAGCTGACCGCCAGTATTTTTACTTTTAGCCACGGAAAGACACAGAAGAAAATTCGAATGGGTGTTGGTTCTTTCCGTGTTTTTCCGTGGATTCCGTGGATTCCGTGGCCATAATATCCATTATCATCAGATTGAAAAAAGCGCTGGCGCCGACGCGCAACAACTCCTCGCAAAGGGCTCTCACAGATGAATACATTTTGGGTAATTCTCGCCGTGGCCGCCGCCATCGTTGTCTATGCAATCGCGCTCTATAACAATCTGGTCGGTCTGCGCAATCGCGTGAAAAACGGCTTCTCCCAGATCGATGTGCAGTTGACCCGCCGTTATGACCTGATCCCCAACCTGGTCGAGACGGTCAAGGGTTATCTGAAGCACGAGCGTGAGACGCTGGAGGGCGTGATTCAGGCCCGCAACGCCGCCCTTGCCGGTCTCAAGAGCGCCGCCGCCGACCCTTCCGATCCCGAGGCGATCAGGCAACTGGGCAGTGCCGAGGCAGCACTCGGGGGTGCGCTCGGGCGTCTGTTTGCGCTGGCCGAGGCCTACCCCGATCTCAAGGCCAATCAGAACATGATGCAGTTCCAGGAAGAACTTGCCACGACCGAAAACAAAGTCGCCTTTGCACGCCAGGCATTCAACGACTCGGTCATGAATTACAACAACGCCTGCCAGAGTTTTCCCGGGTCCATGATCGCCAACTCCTTTGGCTTCCGACAGGCTGAATTCCTGGAGATCGAGGCGCCCGTGAAACGGGAGGTACCGCAGGTCGCCTTCTGATCCGATACCCCGTCGTCCATGGATTTCTTTGAGCGTCAGGACAAGGCCCGCCGCCAGACAAGATTCCTGGTCGTGATGTTCGTTCTGGCCGTGGCCGGTATTGTGCTCGCGGTGGATCTGGTGGTCACGACCCTGTTTGCCAGCCTGGGCGACGACAGCGGGCGGTTGACCGTGCCCGATCTGGTCTGGGCCCGCGAGCACCTTGGCCTGCTGAGCCTGACCAGCCTGGCTACGGCGGGTTTTATCGGCATGGCCAGTCTGTTCCGGGTTGCCGGACTGAGCGCCGGCGGCGGCAGCGTGGCGCGCGGTCTGGGCGGGAGCCTGGTCGGCCCCGACACATCGGACCCCCTGCGTCGCCGCCTGCACAATGTCGTGGAAGAGATGGCGATTGCATCCGGGGTACCGGTACCCGAGGTCTATGTCCTGGAGCAGGAGGCCGGACTCAATGCCTTCGCCGCCGGCTTCACACCCAGCGACGCCGCAATCGCCGTCACGCGCGGCGGCCTGGAGACCTTTTCACGCAGCGAACTGCAGGGTGTCATTGCCCACGAGTTCAGCCATATTCTCAACGGCGACATGCGCCTGAACATGCGCCTGATCGGTATCCTGTTTGGCATACTGGCTATCAGCCTGATTGGCCGCACCATACTGCGCAGCGCGCGGCATATGCGTATCCGCGGTCGCGATTCGCGCAAGGATGGCGGCGCGGTCGCCGTGATCCTGTTGACGGGACTCGCGTTGAGTCTGATCGGCTATCTCGGCCTGTTCTTCGGGCGCGTCATCAAGGCGGGCGTATCTCGCCAGCGCGAATATCTGGCCGATGCCTCGGCCGTTCAGTTCACGCGCCAGACCGAGGGTCTCGCCGGCGCACTCAAGAAAATCGGCTTTGGCGCGGGTTCCCTGCTCGAGGATGCCGACAGCGAGGAAGTCAGCCATATGCTGTTTGCCAGCGGCGTGCCGCGCCTCACCGCCCTGTTCGCGACCCATCCGCCAATCGTGGAGCGAATCCGCGCACTGGATCCGCGCTTTGATCCGGCGGAATACGTCCGCAAGGCGGCAGCCGGGCGCGGGCAGCCCGCCCCTGCGAGCGGCCCGACCCGTGAGCCGGTTCCCGGCACGCGCGAGGCGCGGGCGCGCTTAGATCAACTCCTGCAGGCGCTGCTCGTGCTGACGCCGGAATCCGTGAGCGAGACGGTGGGCAATCCCAGTGCCGCACAGATGCGGCACGCGTCGGACCTGCGCCATTTAATCCCCGCCGCGGTATCCGAGGCTGCCCATTCGCCGGCTGGCGCCTTGTTGCTTACCCTGGCATTGCTGCTGGACCCCGATGAGGCCACGCGCGAGCGGCAGACGACGCGGCTCGCCGCGTTTCTCGGGCCCGATCAGGTGCAGGCCGTCAAAGCGCTCTACCCGGCGATGTCGGAACTCGGGATGCCATTCCGGCTGCCCCTGCTGGAGCTGGCCTTTCCGGCGTTGAAGCGCCGGCCGCACGAACAGATCCGGACGCTCCTGGCAGGCGTGAATGACCTGATCGGAATGGACGGCCGTGTCGATACCTTCGAATACCTGCTTTCCAGGGCACTGATTTCACTGCTGCGGGATGCCGCACAGCCGCCGAGACGGCGCACCGCACCCCGCGCCCGGTTGGCGGGCAGTCTCGCGGAACTTCACATCCTGTTTTCGGTCGTCGCCTTTCTCGGCCACAGGGACGATGCGCAGACGGCGCGCGAGGCGTACCACGACGGCATGCGCACCTTGCTTCCCGGCGCGGGCAACTGGCCGGACTACGCGACACCGGCAGGCTGGATCGAGGAAATGGATGCCGCGCTGGAGAAGCTGGACACCTTGCCCGCGATGGCGAAACAGGCCCTGGTCCAGGCGCTGAGCGCGACGATCTCACACGACAACAGGGTAACTGTCAGCGAGGCCGAGTTGCTGCGCGCGGTGTGCGCGGTTCTGCACTGTCCACTCCCCCCATTGCTGAGCGGGGCGGGCTGACGGGCATCCCGCCTCCCGGTGGGGAGCGGGCTACCATTCAGCCGTCGAGCAACTCCTGATACCGGAAACAATGGACCAGATGATCGTTCACCACGCCCCCCGCCTGAAGAAACGCGTAGCAGATGGTGGTCCCCACGAAGGAAAAGCCTGCCTGTTTCAGTGCCCGGCTGACGGCATCCGAGAGTGCGGTGGAGGCCGGCAGACTGCCGAGTTCTTTCCAGGCGTTGTGAATCACCTTTCCGTCGGTGAACGACCAGATAAATTCATCGAAGGAACCGCACCGGTCCTGCAGTGCGAGAAACGCCCTTGCATTCTTCACCGCCGCGCGGATCTTGAGCCGGTTGCGAATAATCGCCGGATTCTGCATGGCGTTCTCCAGTTCGGTCTCCGTCATGCGGGCTACCCTGGCGGGCTCGAAGCCATGGAAGACTGCGCTGAACGCAGCCCGCTTGTGCAGCACAGTTCGCCAGGACAGTCCCGCCTGAAAGGCATCGAGTACCAGGTACTCAAACCAGGTCCGATCGTCGTGAACCGGCACGCCCCATTCTTCGTCGTGGTAGCGAAGCATCGCTTCGTCCGTACCCATCCATGCGCACCGCGGTTTGTCGTCATGCTTCATGGTGTCAATCCGGTTTCGGGCACCGTCACATTCCACCGACCCGTCACGTCGTTCTCTGGCCCTGAGTTGCGGCGCGCCGCCGCACCGTTGCGGGCAGGGGCGCGAAGCGTATGGCCTCAACCGACCAGTCGCCCCCGTCGACCGACAACACCAGGCAGGAAGGCCCGCCGCAGGTTCTCGCCCTGCCCGCACCACCGGGATTCATGATCCAGGGTGAATCCGTCTGATCGCACACCAGACGGTGGCTGTGCCCGTACACCACGCCGCGCGCCTCGGGATAGTGCTTGCGCAGCCAGGCATGCCGGCCTTCCACCGCCCCGGCCTTGTGACCGTGCACCACGACGAGCTGCCCGCCGTTCAGTTCGAGGCGCGCCTCGACCGGCAATGCGCTCAGCGTGCCCCGTTCGTCCGGCGGCCATTTCTCCGCCACATCGTTATTGCCGAGTACGGTAATAACGGTTTTCATCCCTGGCTGCAGCTCGGCCAGCACGCCGGCATTACCGACGTCACCGGCATGTACCGCACAGTCGCAGGCTGCCACCACGTCCGCGATGCGCGCGTCGAGATGGCCGTGCGTATCGGCGACTATCGCAACCCGTGCGGCATCGAGGCAGGATAAGTACATGGCGTTGCTCCGGACAGGCTTACCAGGCGGAAGCGCCGGGGACAGAATAAGTCAACCTGAATCGGGGCGACAGAGCGCAATCTGAAAGCCTGTCTCCTCTGTGCTGTTTTTCTTACCCGACAAACTTGCCGCTCTGCAGGCGCTGGGCCTCCATCAGTTCCAGTTCCCGGGCGCCCGAGATGACCACTTCGTGATCCGGTACGAAATTGACACCCGGATCCAGCCGTTGGTAGCGCACGGCGTTGAGGATCACCTTCATGGCATTCAGGCGCGCGAGATGCTTATCGTTGGAACGGATAATGGTCCAGGGCGCGTGCGTGGTGTTGGTGCGTTTGAGCATCTCGTATTTCTGGTTGGTGAATTCATCCCAGCGGTCCTGGGCCTGGACGTCAATCTCGGAGAGTTTCCACTGACGCAGGGGATCGGTCTTGCGTCTATCGAACCGCCGTGCCTGTTCTTCCCGGGTTACCGAAAAATACAATTTGACGAGAAGGGTGCCCTGCCGGACCAGATCCTTCTCAAATCCGGTCACGCCGATCAGGAAGTGTTCGTATTCCTCCCGGGTGCAGAATCCGAAGATGGGTTCAACGACGGCGCGGTTGTACCAGCTGCGGTCGAACAATACGACCTCGCCACCACGGGGGAACTCGGCGACATACTTCTGGAAGAACCACTGGGTCTTCTGCTCTTCGGTGGGTTTGCCAAGTGCCACGACCCGGTAGTGCTTCTCGTTCATATAGCGGGTGACGCGACGGATGGTCCCGCCCTTGCCCGCGGCGTCACGCCCCTCGAACAGGATGATCATCCGGGTACGGGTGGACTCCAGGTACTGCTGCATCCTGATCAGCTCGGCCTGGTAGGGTTTGAGTTCCTCTTCGCGCTTGAAGCGCCGAATCGCCTTGCTCTGAGTTTCCTTCAGAGTTGCGTTTTCGGTCTGCAGGTGGTCGTATTCCCCCAGCAGTTCTTCGAGGCGAATGACCTGATCGTTGTAGAGTATGGTTTCGGGATTGGAGGCATCACTCATGATCGGGAACCTGTCATCGATTTGTCCAATAGCCAATCATAAGCCTTTTTCCCCGGCCATTGCCTGTCCGTCAGACGCGGCCTGCGTCGGGACATCCGGGTGCGTGGTTGGCAAGGCAACGAGGATGCGACCCTGAACAGGCGTCTGTAACGCCGTGTCGCGGGAGGGCGGCGGGCGCGGCGCTCATGCCGGATCAGGGCATCTTCAGTTCCTGCTGCGCCGCCTGCCCCGTCAGCTGCCGGCGTATCTCGCGCAGCACCGTCTTGATCCTGGCCGCATTCTCATGGCCCATCCGCAGCAGGATCTTCTGGCCCCCCGAGCGCGCCTCCAGCGCGGGGTCTGCGAACTGGTACAGCACCCGCGGACGGACCAGCCTGATCGGCCCCTGCACGGCCGGGGTGGCAAGCAGATCGTCGATCACCTCGACCAGGCGGTCGTTGAAGTAGCCCGACGGATAGCCAAGGTCCGTGTAGGCCTGCTGAAACAGGGGATAAAAGTGCAGGTAGGCCGCGACCAGACTGCCGGTATCCACGGCCTCCGCCAGGCGGACATAGGGCGTGTAGCGGGCATAGTTTTTCGGGTTGATGAGGTAACCGTCTGCCTCTTCGGCGATCAGAAAGGGGCCTGCGACGCGCCTGACCGCCCGGATCTTCAGGGGCACCTTGTCTGCGGTCAGATTGTCGACGCTGGAGACAATGCGACGGATGAGGTGCTGCGCGAAGAAAAACTCCGTCACCGGCGCCTCACCCATGAGACTGGCCAGCGATGCCTGTATCGCCGCGTCGCTCTCATCCAGCGCCGGCAGAGGTTCTTCCGCCACCGCCGGTTCCGGGGCGGGCTGTGCGTCTGCCTGGGCCTGAACCTGCTCGATCGGGTGACGAATCTGCGGCTCATCGTCTTGCGGCTGCCCGAGCCCGGTCCGGGGCGCAGGCCCGGGCTCGGTGCGGACCCGCGGGGACAAGGGCTCGCCCTCATGCTGCCACATAGAGTAAAAGCCGGCCGCGGTACCGCCAAGCAGGGCGATCAGAGCGAACCACCAGAGCGTGTTTTTCATAAGCAAGAATGACTTCAGGTGCTAGTACGCTTTCAACGTGACAATGACGGATGCTGACAGATTGAGCTGCCAGTATTCTTTCTTATGGCCACGGAATCCACGGAAGGACACGGAAACAATTCAAATGGGTGTTGGTTCTTTCCGTGTCCTTCCGTGGATTCCGTGGCCATAATATCCGTCATCATCAGATTGAAGAAGCGCTAGCCCGCAGTTCTCACCGGGATCCCGGATGCTGGCGCAGGGCTCGTGTGTCCGGACGCCGCGCTGGAGCGAAAGTGGTAGCTGTAGCTACCACTTGAGTGAAGCGCAAGTCCGGGCGCGCGAGAACTAGCCAGGGCCGGGATAGGCATTGCCTGATTACACACTGTCTTTCTCCTGATCCGCACTCTGTTCTTTACCTCAGTGCATTATGTGACTCTATCGCCGCCCGGTGAGAAATGCGGGCTAGGAGTCTGTTCCGTTTACACCCGTCAGTTGTGCCGAAGCGCGGCGCCCGGCGCCGCCCAGCTTACCGCGACCCTGAGGCCAAGGACAATCTGCGGCGGCGCCAGCCACCCCCTGCCCGATCGAAGTCCGGCCGCGTGCCGGCCTCGACACCGGCGCGCCTGTGTTAAGCTGTACTCACGCAGCGCCCCCCATTCAGCTCGAATCACGTACACCTCGATGAAAAGCCGCGCGACCGGCATAGACTCTGAACCCGCCTACCTGACCCTGTTGTCCACCGGCGAGCTGGCGGCGCGCGCGGCACAGGCCTACCGTCACCTCGAGGACTGTGATCTGTGCCCCCGTTACTGCCACAGTAACCGTCGCAAGACCCGCAAGGGCGCCGTGTGCCGCACCGGTGAGCGCGCCGTGGTCAACAGCTTCGGACTGCATCATGGCGAGGAGAATCCGCTGCGCGGCTGGAACGGTTCCGGCACCGTCTTTTTCAGCTGGTGCAGCCTGCGCTGTGTGTTCTGCCAGAACTGGGAGATCAGCCAGAAGGGGCGGGGCCGCGAGGTCGAGCCGGAAGAGCTGGCCGCCATGATGCTTCAACTTCAGGCCCAGGGCAGTCACAACATCAACCTGGTGACACCGAGCCACGTGGTGGCCCAGATCATCGCGGCCGTCGCCATCGCCGCCGAGCAGGGCCTGCGCCTGCCCCTGGTCTACAACAGTGGCGGCTATGACAGCCCCGAGGCGCTCGCGCTGCTGGACGGCATCATCGACATCTACATGCCCGACATGAAGTACGGCGATTCTTCCATCGCCCGCAAATACTCCAAAGCGCCGGACTATGTGGAGGTGAATGTCGCCGCGGTAAGGGAAATGCACCGCCAGGTGGGCGATCTGCAGCTCGACGCCCGGGGCATCGCCAGACGCGGGCTGCTGGTCCGTCACCTGGTGCTGCCGGGACATCTTGCCGGCAGCGAGCGGGTGTTGGCCTTTCTCGCCGAGGAGATATCGAAGGATACCTATCTCAATCTGATGGATCAGTACTATCCCTGTTACCGCGCGGATGAATATCCGCCGCTGCACAGGCCTCTCACGCCTGGCGAATTCGGCTCGGCCCGGGCGCTGGCCACAAGGTTCGGCCTGCATCGCCTGGATGATCGGCAACGCCGTCGCCCCGCGATCTCCTGAGCACGGCCGTGGATAAAGGCGCGACGTACCGCAAGGCACTCGTCGCCATACGGGTCAAACTTGGCCTACCATTGTAGACATGGCAGCCACACACGACAGTACCGAACGCGTCGCGGCGGTGACCGGGGCCAGCGGGGCCATCGGGATGGCCATTGCCCGCCAGCTTGCCGCGCTTCCACAGTATACGGTTGTGCTTCTCTGCCGCGACGCGGACAAGGCGGCTCGCTGCACGCAGCACATCACGCAGGTAACGGGTAATCCGCGCGTCCGGTACGAACTCGTCGACGTATCGCGGCGCGCCTCCATCGTCGCACTGACCGAACGCTGGGAAGGCCCGCTGCATGTCCTGGTGAACAACGCGGCCATCACGCCACGCCGCCGCCAGTGTACGCCGGAGGGCATCGAGCTGCAGTTCGCAACCAATGTCCTGGGCTATTACTGGATGAGCGAGGCGTTCACCCGCTCGCTCGGACGCGAGACCGACGCCCGGCTCATCAACGTGGCGAGCTACTGGGCCGGCGGCCTCGATCTCGCGGACCTCGAATTCAAACAGCGGCCCTACGATAATGACGCCGCCTATCGGCAGTCCAAACAGGCCGACCGGATGCTGACGGCGGCCTTCGCCAGCCGACTGGAACCGTTCGGTATCCGGGTCAACGCCT
This sequence comes from uncultured Gammaproteobacteria bacterium, assembly GCA_963707015.1. Lineage (GTDB taxonomy): Bacteria > Pseudomonadota > Gammaproteobacteria > Thiohalobacterales > Thiohalobacteraceae > CAVPOO01. The sequence goes on along the minus strand of CAVPOO010000014.1, from coordinate 133,247 downwards.
GTCACCCGGGCGATGTCAATTCGACCCTGAGTCGTGATCTGGGTTTTGGCGGGCACGAGTCGCCGGACGCGGGGGCAAGCACCCCGGTCTGGCTGGCGACCGGTGATGCCGGAGGCCGGTACACCGGCCGGTATTTCGAGCACCAGCGGGAGGTCCGCTGTCCTTTCGCAAGCGACGCCGCGGCGGTGGAGGCCTTGTATGCAGCCTGCCAGTCCTATGGATCCTGAGCGGGCACGCGGAGGTCACTGGCGGTCCGCCCGGCGAGTCGGCATTCACGTCGGCACCTGCCCTGCATCGTCCGAAACGCGGTTACGCTGAGATGCCTTCCGCTTTTCACCCGAACCCAACGATGAAAATGCATGTGCAAAATCTCTGTTTCGGTCTCGCGACGCTGGTTGCGTATGGCCTTATCCAATACATGCACATCCGATCCGGGGGCGCAGCAGACGGCATGTGGGCAAATAAAGTCGTCACCTATGCACTCTCCGGACTGGTCCCTGCCGGGTTCTTTATCATCTACTACCGGCACTCCAAGCTGGTGATGTACTCCTTGCTGATGACGGGCCTGCTGTCCTGTGTCTGGCTCTTCCTGGGTATGTCCATTGTGATGACGCTGCATCTCGAACTGGGCGGGCAGATGTAGGCTAGCGGGGTCGTGACGCGTTGAATCACCTTGACTGACAAACCGGCCCGGAACCCCTATCTGACACTTTTGCGCAACAACGAGGCCTGGGCACGGGTTTCCATGACTGGCGTCCCGAAGGCGCCTCTGGACCGCCTTTGCCGTCATGGCCGGCCACCGAGAAATGTCATCAATTGGCCATGGCCCGATCACCGGCCAGCGTTTACACTAGGGCCTGTTAACGCTAACCCCAACGCGGCGTTGCTGTCCCAAAAGCGGCCAGGCAAGGCGCGAGGAGAGAAGTTTGGTTATCCCAAATGAGCGACGCGCAACGCGGCATGGCCGCTTTTGGGGCGCAACCCGCAGGGACGGGGCCAGTCTGCCGCGATCCGGCGTTGCACATCGCTTATGTACGGCAGGTACAACGCGCTCTGTGCGCCTTGGCTCGCGGCAAACTGGCCACCGTCGCCGCGCTGGGGTTAGCGTTAACAGGCCCTAACAGCAGTGAAAGCCACCCTGAAAGATGCCATCCACCAGCAGCGGATCGCGCTGGCCAAGCTGCTGTCCGCGCCGCTGGAGCGGCTGGCGGAGCAGTGCGCGAGGGTATGGGGACAGCGCGAGGAGCTCGACATCGTCCTGACTGACGGGTTCCGGAAGGTGCCGCACGGTCTGTTCCTGTATGCAGTGGATACAAATGGCATCCAGATGAGTGACAATATCAGCGTCGGCGGCCTGTTGCCCGACCATTACGGTCGCGACCGTTCGCAGCGCCCTTACATGCGCGAGGCCGTCCCCGCCTGGGGCTTCCTGCTGTCCGATGCCTACCTCAGCCTGCACACCAACCGACCCTCACTCACCGCGCTGCAGGTGGTACATGGGGACGGCCAGACGCTCGGCTTCGTGGGGGCCGACTTCGACCTGCGCGACCTGCCGGTGACCGCCGAACTCTACGAAGAGTCCGGCGACTGGCGCCAGATCAAGGGCGATCCGGCGATCCGCGGCACGGTGTTCCAGCAATGCCGGATCGAGAGCGTGCTAGACCGGAACATGGACCCCGCCTGTGCCATCCTCGAGGAACTGCTGACCGAGCGCGGCATGTTCCAGGGCGTGGTTCATTTCTCCAGCAGCCGCGCTACCATCTGGTTCGTGGACGATCCGTTTCGCTACCGCATCCTCGACCACGAGGTGCTGAGCGACCCGGACGTCTGCCTGCTCTACCCGCGCCGCCCCTATCCCGACACCGCGCTCATCCCGCAGGATCAGATCCGCGCGATACTGACCGGTATGCGCCAGCTGCGCACCGCGGACGAGACGCTCTACCTGCGCTCGGCCTCGATCAACATCTTCAATGGCATGATCAGCCTGACGTTCTCCTGCGACGGCACGCACTACATGGCGTGGCGGGAGTTCCTCGACAAAGACATGACCTTCTGGCTGGGCAGCGCGGCGTGAGCCACGCAGGCCAGGCTCGCGGTCTGTGCTTGATTCCTACACCCCCTCCCTGACCCTCCCCCCTCAAGGGGGAGGGAATAGTGGTACCCCTTTTCCCTGGTGGGAGGCCGGAGAATTGTCCACCGATGGCCATCCCCTCAGCAGGACGATCCTTCTCCCTTGCGTATCTGTCTCAGTCGGAGGGCCCCTCACCACCTCCATCCCCTCCCCCTCAGGGGGTGGTTCAGGGAGGGGGTGGTTTTTCCGCACCCCCGAGCCGCATCAGTGGGTGTCCGTATCCTCGAGGCGCTCGCCGGGGTCGTCGACCGGTTTCACCGACAGCGCCGTATCGATCAACGCCTGCTGTTGCGCCTGATGCAGTCTCGTGTAACCGCAGGCCGGGGAGGCCGAAGGCGGACGGCCCGCATAGCCCAGTGACTGGTCGCCGTGCTTCAGTGCACGCAGGTGGTGCTGGATCTGGTACCAGGCTCCCTGGTTGCGCGGCTCCTCCTGGCACCACACCAGTTCGTGGGCGTTGACGTATCGATCGAGCAACTCACGCAAGGCTCGCCGCGGAAAGGGATAGAGCTGTTCCACGCGTATAATCGCAATATCGGCGCTGCCACGCTCCCGCCTTGCGGCGAGCAGGTCGAAAAACACCTTGCCTGAACACAGCACCACGCGCCGCACCGTCTCCGGCTCCAGCGGGTCGATCTCCGGCTGGACCACCGCCAGCGCCCCGTCGGTAAGGGCGTCGAGGGTCGAGCTGGACAGCGGGTGACGCAGCAGGCTTTTCGGGGTCATCACGATCAGTGGGCGGCGGAAGGTGCGCTTCATCTGATCGCGCAGCAGATGGAAGAACTGCGCGGGCGTCGTCGGTACCCAGACGCGCATATTCAGCTCCGCAGACAGTTGCAGGAAACGCTCCAGACGCGCGGAGGAATGCTCCGGGCCCAGCCCTTCGAAACCGTGCGGCAGGAGCAGGGTGAGGTGGCACACACGACCCCATTTCAGATAGCCGCTGGAGATGAACTGGTCGATGACGACCTGTGCGCAATTGGCGAAGTCGCCGAACTGCGCCTCCCAGACAACCATGGTATTGGGGCTGGATGTGGCATAGCCATATTCAAAGGCGAGCACCGCCAGCTCCGAGAGCAGCGAATTGATGATCTCGAAGCGCGGCTGGCCCTCGAACAGGTGCGCCAGCGGCACGTGACGGCGGCGTTCCTCCTGGTGATGGAGTTCCGCATGACGGTGCGCGAACGTGCCGCGCCCCGAATCCTGCCCGGACAGACGCACCGCATAGCCTTCCTCGAGCAGGGTGGCATAGGCCAGCGTCTCGGCCATACCCCAGTCCAGCGGCAGCTCACCGGTGAGCATGCGCCGGCGCCGCCCGAGCACCTGGCTCACGCCGCGATGCACCATGAATCCCTCCGGCACGGCGAGGGTCTTGCCGCCGAGCCTCGCCAGCGTTTCCAGCGGCACCCGCGTCGCGACCGTCTCCCCGGGGCCCGCCGTCAGGTACTGATCCCAGTGGGCTTCGTAGCCGCTGCGCGAGCCGCGCAGGAACTCCCGCACCACCACCTTGCCGGCCTCCAGCGACGCGCCGTAATGTTCCACCATCGCGTCGGCCTCCCCCGCCGCGATCACCCCGTCGCGCTCGAGCCGATGGGCGTAGACCGCACGCGTCGTTTCCATCTCCCGGATGCGCCGGTACATGCAGGGCTGGGTCATCATGGGCTCGTCGGCCTCGTTGTGGCCGTGGCGCCGGTAGCAGACCAGATCGATGACCACATCGTTGTGAAAGTTCAGGCGGTAATCGAGCGCCAGCTGCGCGGCAAAGAGCACGGCGTCCGGGTCGTCGGCGTTGACATGAAAGATCGGCGCCTGGATGAGCTTTGCTACTTCGGTGCAGTACAGCGTGGAGCGCGCTTCCCGGGGATGGCTGGTGGTGAAACCGATCTGGTTGTTCAGCACCACATGAATGGTACCGCCGGTGCTGTAGGACGGGATCTTGCACAGATTGAGCGTCTCGGTCACCACCCCCTGCCCCACGAACGCCGCATCGCCGTGGATGAGCACGGGCAGCACCAGGTCGGTTGCATTGTCCGCGTGGCGGTCCTGCCGCGCCCGGCAGCCGCCCTCCACCACCGGCCCCACGATCTCCAGATGGGAGGGGTTGAACGCCAGCGAGAGGTGCACCGGGCCGCCAGGGGTCTGGATGTTCGAGTAAAATCCCTGGTGATATTTCACGTCGCCGGAGCCGATCCGCGCGTCCAGATCGCCATGTCCCTCGAATTCCGAGAACAACTCCCCGGGTGCCTTGCCCAGCAGGTTGACCAGCACATTGAGGCGCCCGCGGTGGGCCATGCCGAGGACGATGTCGGTGACGCCGCGCTTGCCGGAACGCTGCACGATCTCGTCGAGCAGCGGAATGAGCGAATCGCCGCCTTCCAGCGAGAATCGCTTCTGGCCCAGGTAGCGGCGGTGCAGATACCGCTCCAGCCCTTCGGCCGCCGTCAGGTCGCCGAGGATCTCCTTGCGCACCTGCGGCGGGTGCAGGGCGGCCCAGTCACCGTGGGTCGAGTCCAGCCGCTGCTCGATCCAGCGACGTTCGCGCGAGGCCGAGATGTGCATGTGTTCGCAGGCCAGCGTTCCGCAATACACGCGTTCGAGGATGTCGATGACCTCACGCGCCGGACGTGGCTTGACCGAATCGATGGACACGACCGAGACGGGCTGCTGCAGGTCCGCCTCGTCCAGCCCGTAGTAGGCGGGGGTGAGCTCGGGCGGCCGCGGGCGTTCCTCGATCTGCAGCGGGTCGATGTCCGCCATGAGGTGGCCAAGCATCCGGTAGGCCATGATCAGCCGCTCGACACGGGTATGCGGATCCGGTCGGGGACCGAGCAGGCTCGGCGCCGAGCCCGTGGCACCGTGCTCGAAGCCATAGAAATAGTGGCGCCACTCGGGGGAAACGTTTTCGGGCGACTCCTTGAAGGCTTCGTAGAGCTGGTCGATGTATTCGGCGTTGGCGACGTTGATCCCCGAGGCGCGTCGGAGGTCATCCAGGGGTCTGTTCATGGCTTCAAAAAACCGGCATGCCCCGCAGGATCCCAGCATGCGGCACGCCTCGCGGGCTGAGAGCTTCTTCGCCGGGGATGTTACACCCAAAGCGGTGTGCAGGTCCCGCACGGCGGCGCGGCACGGGCGCCAGGCGATTCATCAGGCGCAAGGTAGGCTAAGCTGCTCCCATGCAAGACTTCGAGACAACGGCGAATCGCCTCATGCGGCGCGCCCCCCCTGCCCGCCCCTCACGCGCCGGGCGCACGAGCAGTGGCGGCCGCGCCGCGCTCACCGTGCTGCTGCAATGCTGCCTGGTGGCCTGCCTCGCCCTGTCGCCCATCGCGGGCGCAGAAAATTCCGCGGCGGGTGTGTCCCTCAACCGACTCGCCATGAGCCTGGCCGAGGCACCCGGACCCTTGCGCACCGATCTGGCCTATGCCGCCATTTCCGAACTGGCGGCCGCCTACGCCCGCGAGGCAGACCGCGCGCAGCGCGACAAGCGCTACCGCGCGGGCGACCGCGATCTGCGGCGCTGGGCCACGGCAGTAGAGCAGATGGCCTCGGAACTGGCCGTACTCGCCGAAACCGTGACCTTCGCGACATCCGTCGACATAGGTATCAGTCCCGGCAACCGCCTCTACCTGATCGTGGACGGCCGGCCGGTGCTGGTGGACGGTCCCAGACCACGCGAACAGCGGGACCTGGAGCAGCGCGTCATCGAACGTTTCTGCAGCCTGAACCTGTGCGACCAGCTAATGGCCGAGTTCGCCACCCTGGCGTCCACACAAGGGCCCCCGGCCGCGCCGCCGATGTGGCGATTCAGTCAGCAGGCCGGGCCGGTCTGCGCCACCGATGACGGGCTGGAGTTTCAGTTCCAGGACACCCAGCACCTCAGCGAAAAACGCGAGGCCTGTGCACAGGTGGTAGCCGAGCTCAACCTGCTCGCCGCCGAGATTGGCCGACAGCTGGACCTGGGCGTCCGTGTCGACTGGAACACGCTGTCTATCCGCAGGCTTCCGGGCCAGTTCCCGCATCGGGTCATGTTGAGCGCTGACGGCGAGTCCCTGCAGCTGTCGCTACCGGCCCTCGCCGCCATGCCCGATATCTTCGCACTGGTTCGACCCTGGCTCGCCGCTCGGGTCACCGGCAGCCGCTACCGCCTGGTGGTGATCAATGCCGAACGGCTGCTGGCGCCGCTCGGTCTCTCACCCCCCTAGCGAAAAGGCGGCCAAGGAAATTTCCCCGGGGTGGCGGAACATCGCTCTGTCGCGCCCTCATCCGCCTTGGGTCGGATACTCGGAAAAGACCGGGAGCTCGCCCGCGCTGCAGGACCAGGGGGCGCGCGAGCCCCAGAATATGCGCGCCTGCGGCTGCATCGGGGGTTCGCTATCGAGGGAGCCGGCGGGAACCACCACGATGCCCAGTTCCGGAATCACACGCGGCAACGGACTCCCGCACTGCTTGCAGAAACAGGTGGCGAATCGTTCGGCGTCCGGCACTTTGTAGCGCCCGATCAAGTCTTCCCCGCGTGTCCAGGTCACGCTGCGCGTCCGCACCATCAGGTTCGAGGCGTGTCCGGTACCCGTGGCCTTGCGGCAACGTCGGCAATGACAATGGTAAAAGCGCCTGGCTTCGCCGCTGATCTCATACTGCACGGCGCCGCACAGGCAGCCTCCGCTGAAGTTACTCTGTGACACGGCATCCTCCTTCGACTGTTGCATCAGGGCGTATAGGCGGCAAGAACGTGCAACGATCCGCTTAACGCCGCTCCATCTCCAGCGGGGAACGACCCCACAGGTCGGCATTGTCCTGGAAAAGGCTGAGCATCGACCAGCGCGGCATGACTCACTGCGCGTGCGGCCTGCCCTGCCTGCTCACGCGATCACGGCCAGATGCCGCGTATCAATGTTGCCTTGGCGACGCGTTCGATGGCGATGAGCAGCGCAATGGTGCGAAAATCCGGTGCCTGCTGACCGGCTTCGACAGCCGTTGCCTGATCGGCGGGAAGCTCTTCTCCCACCACAAACGACTGCCAGCGGTTGAATACCGCATCCACCACCGCAGACATTTTGGCTTTCAGTTTCTCGGTGACCTGCTCGAGCGACCACTGCTCGTTGGCCTGATTCTGCACCCATTCGTAATAACTCACGGTCACGCCACCCGCATTGGCGAGAATATCCGGTAACACGTAGATGCCTTTCTTATTCAGGATATCGTCTGCCAGCGGCGTGGTGGGATTATTCGCCGCCTCAACAATCAATCTGGCCTTGATACTGTTGGCATTACCGCCATGAATCTGATTACCCAGTGCCGCAGGCACCAGGATATCGCATTCGAGCTCCAGCAGTTCCGCGTTGGTGATTGTCAGCGTATCGGCCATACCCACAACCGTGCCGTGTTCCGCCTTAAAGTCCATGACCACGGCGGGATCCAGACCGTCTGCCTTGTAAATACCGCCCTGGCTGTCGCTGATCGCTACAATCTTCGCCCCCTCACGGCAGAAGGCATCTGCCGCCACGGATCCGACATCGCCGAAGCCCTGAATGACAACACGCGCACCGGCGATTTCCTGCTGCTCGGGCAGGAGCGCCTTTGACAGAAAGCGTTTGGTCGCATAGACGCAGCCATTGCCCGTCGCCTCGTGACGGCCATACGAGCCGCCCATTTCCAGCGGCTTGCCGGTCACCACGGGGCGATTGTTGTAGCCGGGGTGCAGCACATCGTAGGTATCGAATATCCAGGCCATGGTCTGCTCACTGGTATACAGATCAGGCGCCGGGATATCCTTGTGCGGGCCAATGACGTCAAACAACTCGGATGTAAAGCGCCGGGTAATGCGCCGCAATTCACTTTCACTCAGATTCTTCGGATCACAGACCACGCCGCCCTTGGCGCCGCCAAAAGGAATGTTGACCAGTGCGCATTTCCAGGTCATCAGCTTGGCAAGCGAGATCACCTCCTCGATCGTGACGTCGGGATGGTAACGCATACCGCCCTTGCCGGGCCCGAATACCCGGTTGTGAACCACCCGACAACCCTGAAAGCTTTCCACCGACCCATCGTCGAGCTCGATCGGAAAGTTAACGATGTTCACGCGTTTCGGTTTCTTGAGAAAATCAACCAGACCCTTTTTCAGCCCCTTCATATGGCACACGGCCCGATCAAACTGCTGTTCACTGATATAGACCGGATCGAGGTTCTCATTGTCCGGCTCGGCTTCGGATACTTTGCTTGACATCGCAGGGCCATCCATCGGGGGGCGGATTTTGAATCGGCGGGAGTTTATCGCCTTACTTATGGTTGAACGGAAAGAACGAAGCAGGCATTAGAAATTTATCCGTGTTCTTCCGTGGATTCCGTGGCCATACAATCCGTCATCATCAGATTGAAAAAAGCCCCAGCTACACCCGAATCACCCTTGCTGCAGACCTGAAATTTCAGGATTCAGGATCTGACCCTACACCTTCAGCCTGGTGCAATGTCAGCTGCGTGAACGGGATCTCCCAGTTGTATTCCGTACATGCCTCCACGCACCAGCGCTGTATGGCGCGTCTCAGCCGGTTATACAGGTCCGCGAGCACGCCATCGAAATCGGCTATCACCACGATATCCAGTGAGGATGTGTTGGCCTGCTGGAACTCGACGCGAAGATTGAGCAGCTGGTCGGCATAGCCTTCGTCGGCAATACGCTTTTCGATATGGCCTTTCAGGATATCCGGTATGGTCGTAACGCTCTCCTTCTGCAGGCCATAGGTGATGCCGATCGTTTCCTTCAGACGGAAATTCATGGTGAGATTGAGTGGTGCCAGTCCGAGAAAATCCGCGGTCTGATAAGTTCGATGTGCCCCGCCGCGCTCGATCAGCTGCACCAGTTCCGGGGATATCCCGATAACCTTGCCACGCATTCCGTCACTGAGCAGGACCCAGTCGCCCCGTTGGCACGGGAACCACGGATCTTCCTTTTTGACCGGCCGGGACTTCAGATCGACCAGGTCGTCGAGCGGCACCCGCTGGACAAGGTCGGCGGTTGGATTTTCCAGCATGCTGAAGATATTGATCCGCCTTACCCGCCACGGCAGGCCATCGAGAAATATCCTTTCGCCCTCGCGCACCGAGCCGACATTGAGAAAAAGCTGGACCTGGTGAAAGTAGCGCGGCAATGCGTGTCTGACAGTCAGGCCAATACCCAACAGCAGCAGAATGCCAAGACTGAACAGCACCCAGTCCTCGACCACATAGAACACCACCATCGGTCCCATGATGGCCAACAGAACGGTGAGCACCCTGTGCGCCAGATCGAGCAGACGGATACGAAAGCTCCAGTGTTCTCTGCGGTAGCCGGGAATCAGCCGCACCATTGCCTTGTAGCTGAGACGCGATACCAGCAGGATGCCCAGGACAACCAGCAGGGCCTGGGTCAGATAAAGACCCCGTTTCTGGAAGAAGCCCTTGAGATAACTCTGCGAGGCTTCGGCCAGAGAGGCCTCCGAACGCTCCAGCTTTTCCAGCTGGAGTTCCGCCGACTGCAATTCGCTCTGCATGAAGGTCAACTGCTTCTGCCAGTCCGCCAGCATCCGCTTCAGGTATTTCTGCAGGGCGGGATCTTCAGTGCTTTCCAGCAGGCGTGTGATATTGGCAACAGCCTTGCGCACGACAGGCAGCTTATCATGGTAATAGACTATCTTGTCCTTCAGGTCGGCTTTCATGCGGACATGGCTGGTCATGTCCTTCATCTCTTGCAAGGCCGGTTTGAGCAGGGCGAATATCTCTTCCTGGAAGTTGAATTCGGGTTCCTTCGTGACGCGCAGGCCGGATATGTCCGCGCCGGCCGCAGTCTCTTTCAGATTCCTGATCGTGATCTGCAGGTCAACGTCGAGTTTATCCAGTTGCGCCTGAATCTCTTTCTTCTGAGCCGGTGTCTGAGCGGCACTCAACTCGCGACCCAGACCTTCGATCTCGCTTTTCAGCTGGACCTGTAAGCCGATGAGCGAGTTTAGTGTACTGAGGGTGTCCTGCAATTGCGGGTCTTCGACAGGCGCCTGGTCGGTCTGCGCCCACACCGAGGGGCACACCAGCCAGGTCAGTATACCCAGGGCAACCAGCAGGGTCCGCAGGGAGGCGTTGATTGAAATCGACATGTCTGAATGCTCCCCGACCCGAAAGGTTGACCGAAATAAAAGCGCACGCCAGGTATCGCTTCACGGCAAGGGCGGGCCCGGTCCGCAATTCCTGCGCTATTCTATCCTACCCGGAGGCTTTGGCCAGCAGCAGCCAGACTGGCCGTGACTCCCCGACACGTCTCCGGCCCCGCTGGCCAAAGAGCGGCGCCAGAGGACGACTGCGCGCTGAGCCCTGTGTTGCCCGGTGCTCCCCCCCGGCTGACCGTATTCCCGCGCAGACGACAACCCCGGTTAGGGTCAGCGAGCGGTTTTGCGTACTATAAGCGGAAGTCCCCCTCAGAGACCAACGCATATGCACTACAGAAAACTGGGCGATACCGGCATCGATGTCAGCGCTATCTGTCTGGGTACCATGACCTGGGGCGAACAGAACACCGAGGCCGAGGCTTTCGAACAAATGGACTACGCCATGGCACAGGGCGTGAACTTTTTCGACACCGCAGAGTTGTATTCGATTCCACCCAAGGCCAAAACCTACGGACGCACGGAAGAGATCATCGGCAACTGGCTGAGCAGGACGGGCAATCGGGACAGGATTATTCTGGCCAGTAAGATCGCCGGACCGGGCGAGGGCTGGGTTGATCACATCCGCAAGGGCAAAACCCGCTTTACCCGCCAACACCTCGAAGCGGCCCTGAACGCGAGCCTCAGGCGCCTGCAGACCGACTGGATCGATCTGTATCAGCTGCACTGGCCGGAACGCGACACGAACTATTTCGGTGAGCTCGGGTTCACGCCGAAAGACCAGGACGACTTCACCCCCATTGCCGAAACACTGGCAGCGTTGGACGGATTTGTCCAGGCGGGAAAGATCCGTTACATCGGTTTATCCAATGAGACACCCTGGGGCGTGATGCGCTTCCTGCACGTCGCCGAGCAACTGAACCTGCCGCGTATCGTCAGCGTGCAGAACCCCTACAGCCTGCTGAACAGAACCTATGAAGTCGGGATGGCGGAGGTATCGTGGCGAGAGGGCTGCGGTCTGCTCGCGTATTCACCGCTGGGCTTCGGTGTCCTGTCCGGCAAGTATCTCGGCGGTGCGCGCCCGGCCGCAGCACGCCTGACCCTGTATCCGGACTATACACGTTACAGCAACCCCGCCGCCGAACAGGCCATCGAAAAATACGCGGCGCTTGCGCGACGCCACCATCTCGATCTTGCCCAGATGGCGCTGGCTTTCGTCACCAGCCGAAAGTTTCTCACCAGCACCATCGTCGGGGCAACCACGATGGACCAGCTGAGGACCGACATCGGCAGTATCCAGATAAGCCTGTCCGAGGACGTTCTCGAGGCAATCCAGGCGATTCACCAGGCGCACCCCAACCCCTGCCCCTGAACTGAAGTGTTGGGTCCTGCGCCCCGCAAACACTGAACCCGTTCCGTTTGTCCTGCGTGTCAGAAGCGGTTGGTCCAGACGAGCTCGGAGCCATAGCTGGGCGTCGCGGTGCCATCTGCGCTGCGCTGGGCGTCGTAGTTGAAGGTCAGGCCGATGGAGCCGGTATCCATGAGCCGTGCGTAGGAGAACGAGGCACCGTGCCGGGTCGCATCGGCGGTGCCCGGATCACGATAATCCGTGCGGACGAGGTACAGATTTAACCCTGCGCGGTCCTCCGGGCGCTCGAAGCGGATACCGACGGCGGGGCCATCCTCATCACGGGGCTGAGCCAGGCGGTACGCTCGGGTACCATACTCGAACAGGAAGCTGGCCTCGCCAAGGCGGCTGGACAGCCCCTGACTCACCCCAAAGCGACGCTCCGTTTGCCGCCCCATAACCCTGTGGCTGCGGTGCTCGCGTGCCTGGCCGAGCTGCAGGCGCAAGCTTGGCCAGTCTTTGGCAAGTGGTTTCTCGAGGCTCAGCTGCAGCTTTTCTTTCGCCACCGGTTCCGTGTTGGCGCGGCGTTCCCGGGTAAGAGACAGTCCGGCGGAATAGCCAATAGCGCCTGATGTGCCGGTAAACCCCTTACCGGCAGCGGTGAATCCCAGCCTTCCGAGAGTCAGCGGATTTGGCGTCGACAGCCCAGATCGTTTGGCCAGGAAATCGCTGGTAAAACCGAGCCTCGAACTCGGCTTCCAGGCCAGTTGCGTGTCGACCCAGCGGCTGTCTCTGCCGCCGTAACTGCCGCGGTACCGCTCCCCCGCGAGCCCGAGCCGTGTGCGATAGCTCAGTCGCGACGTTAGCGCCCCCTGCAATTCCATGTGGCTCACCGACTGCTCGGCACCGGCAGGGTCTGCCTGCGCTGACCCGGAGGGCGCGTCGTGGACGGGACTTGCGGATGACTGCGCAAGCAGGAAGGAAAGGCGGGTCTTTTCGCCGTTGGCAAGCACCAGGTCGCGGCTCAGCAGTCGCAGACCGGTTTCGTGACGTGAGAGCGCAGCCAGTGTGGTTGCACGGTAGGGGTTGCTGGTTATCGTATCGGATTTGAACGTGTATGCGTTGCCACCCACCGCAGCGGATGCCATGGCGCACAACAGGCTGGTCAGGAGCAGGACGGCGGCAGGGCTGTTGCCACGGCAGGCGGGTGTCCCGCGCACCGAGCGGGTCACCGGCGGCGAGCAGCCATTCAACCGGTACGCATCCCTGCCCCGCTCTTTCAGCGCTGGCGATATCGGGTATAGTCTCGATAGGGCCGAATGCACGTCAGGGATAGCGCCACCGCGGCAGTGCTCCGTCATGAGGGCCATGGTCTCGACCACAGATCGCCTATTCCTTTCAAGCGGTTAGGGGTGGCAGTGTTCAAACCAATATTTCGGTACGAGGTCAACCTGACTTCGTGAAATCGCTCACATGCCGGTTGTTACCGGGCGCCGTCGCGAGCACACCCGGCAGCGGGCGGTGGGCAGCACGCGGCCGAAGAACTGAGAAGAAGGAAACGGCAGGACGGGATGGCAGTGGATACATTGGCTCGCTTGCGGTCCCGGCTGACGCGGTCGCATTCGGCGTCCGCCCGTACTATCGATTGATTGGGTTCGCTACGTAGCCACACATGACCAAGATCAACATCATCATTGCCGTCGCGATCGCCGCCGTGACCATCAGCGTGTGGGCCTGGGTCAATCGCCCGGATACCGAGCCGCCCTGGCCCAAGGTGATCCAGGGTTTCTCATTCCAGCCCCTGCGCGCGCACCATGACCCGGTGAAGGCCATCTGGCCAAGCGTGGAAGAGATCGACAGCGATCTGAGCCTGCTGGCCGGCACGACGCATGCGGTCCGCACCTACACGGTTGGCAACACGCTCGGCGAGATCCCGGCCCTGGCCCGCAAGCACGGCATCAATGTCGCGCTGGGCGCCTGGATCAGTGCCGATCTGAGGGCGAATGAGCTCGAGATTGAACGCCTGATCACCATTGCGCAAAAGCAGCGCCGCAATGTCGTGCGGGTGATTGTCGGCAACGAGGCGATCCTGCGCCGAGAGATTTCCACCAGGCAGCTGATCGCCTACCTGGACAAGGTGCGCGCCGAACTGGAGATCCCGGTCAGCACCGCCGAGCCCTGGCACGTGTGGGCCAAACACCCGGAGCTGGTCGAGCATGTGGATTACCTCGCGGTGCACATGCTGCCCTACTGGGAGGGAATCGCTATCGATCATGCGGTCGACCACGTGGTCGACCGCATCCATGACCTGCAACAGCTGTATCCCGGCAAGCCGATCGTGATTGCCGAGGTGGGCTGGCCAAGCAACGGCCGCACCCGCCAGTCTGCCGTGGCATCGGATGCCAACGAGGCGGTGTTTCTGCGCCGCTTCCTGGAGCGGGCCCGGCAGGAGCACTACATCTACTATGTGATGGAGGCCTTCGACCAGCCCTGGAAGCGCCAGACCGAGGGCGCCGTCGGGGCTTACTGGGGCGTATTCGATGTCGAGCGCCAGCCGAAGTTCGCCTTTTCAGAGCCCATCGTGGAAATCCCGCACTGGCCGCTGCTGGCCGGCATTTCCGTGCTGATTGCAGCGATCACCTTCGCCCTCCTGCTGATCGACAGCAAGACCCTGACCAGTCACGGTCGCGGCTTTCTCGCGATCATCGCCTATGCTGCGGCCACCGCCGCCGTGTGGGTGGTCTATGACTACGGCCATCAATACCTGACCATCAGTTCCATCATTGTCGGCATTCTGATGCTGATCGGGATGATCGGCGTCATTCTGGTGCTGCTGATCGAGGCGCACGAGTGGGCCGAGACGCTCTGGGTGACAGAGCGGCGACGCCTGTTTGCGCCCTTGCCAGCCGCCGACGAAGACCTGCCGATGGTCTCGATTCATGTGCCGGCCCACAACGAACCGCCCGCGATGCTGATTGAAACCCTCGATGCGCTGGCCCGACTCGATTACCCCGGCTTCGAAGTGCTGCTCATTGACAACAACACCCGCGACCCGGCCGTCTGGCAACCGGTCGAGGCGCACTGCCAGAAACTGGGGGCGCGGTTCCGCTTCTACCACGTGGATCCCCTGGCGGGTTTCAAGTCAGGCGCCCTGAACTATGCCCTCGCCCGCACCGCCGAGGAGGCCAAGATCATTGCCGTCATCGATAGCGACTATATCGTCGACCCATGCTGGCTGCGTGATCTGGTGCCCCAGTTCCAGCACCCGCAGTCGGCCATCGTGCAGGCCCCGCAGAACTATCGCGATGGCGCAGAGAACGCATTCAAGGCGATGTGTTACGCCGAGTATCGCGGCTTTTTCTATATTGGCATGGTCACCCGCAACGAGCGCAACGCCATCATCCAGCACGGGACCATGACGCTGGTGCGAAAAACGGTGCTCGCCGAAAGCGGTGGCTGGAGCGAATGGTGCATCACCGAAGATGCGGAGCTGGGCCTGCGTATCTTCGAGGAGGGTTATGAGGCGAGCTATATCCCGAAGAGCTATGGCAGAGGTCTCATGCCGGATACGTTTCTGAACTACAAGGTTCAGCGTTTTCGCTGGGCCTATGGCGCCATGCAGATCATACGCCAGCATGCCGCCAGGCTGTTCGGTATCAGCCGGACCCGTCTGACGGCCGGGCAACGCTATCACTTCCTGGCCGGCTGGCTGCCCTGGATCGCCGACGGCGTCAACCTGTTGTTCAACCTGGCCGCACTGGTCTGGTCCACGGCCATGGTGCTGGCACCGCTGCGTTTTGACCCGCCGCTGATTATCTTCTCCATCCTGCCGCTGGCGCTGTTCTGCTTCAAGATCGTCAAGGTGCTCTACCTGTACCGGGGTGCGCGGGTGGTGGGAACGGTGCGCCAGACCCTGGCGGCGATGCTGGCGGGCCTGGCCCTGTCACACACCATCGGCAAGGCCATGCTGCTGGGCATGGTCACCACGGGCCGGCCGTTCGTGCGCACGCCGAAGCTCGAGCACAGCCCGGCGCTGGTGCAGGCCCTGGCAAGCGTGCGCGAGGAATGTCTGATCATGCTGGCGCTCTGGACGGCCGCGGTGGCTGTCGCGCTGGCGCATGGTTCGGACAGCCCGGATCTGCTGCTGTGGATCATCGTGCTGCTGATCCAGTCGATTCCCTATCTCGCTGCCCTGGCGGTGTCCGTGATCAGTGCCCTGCCGGGGCTGAGCGCGGAGCTGGTCTGCGCCGCGCATTGCATGGATACGGATGAGACCACGGGCCAGGCGGCCGATGTCTCGAATCTGCCCTCGCAGGAACCGCGTTAAGGACGCGGCCCGGTCTCTGCGCCTCATCGCCGCGCATCAGGCACACTCCCGGGCCTGCTGTGGGACACCGCCGCCTGCAGGCCGTACAGGCGCGCCTCGGTCGTGCTCAGCACCCAGCCCGCCACCCGTACGACCTCACCACGCGCATACTCGCCCCGGACCACGCGCCTCAGTGCCGCAATAACCTGCAGCGGATCCGCCGCGGCGCGCGCATCGGCCGCGAGCTCTGACGCCAGCGCCCGGTCAATCGCCGCGGCGAGAACGTCGCTGTCCTGCTCCGCTGGACGGGTCTTGAGATAGGCCTGGCCGAGACGCACAACGGCATCCCGCTTGCCGGTGATGCCGGCAAGCCAGGCCGGCGGCCCGCAGACCTCAGGCGACGCGGCCGCGAGCGCGTAGCGGTTCGTGAGTGTGGCACCGCCCGTTACACCCGCCAGGACCGCCAGCAGAAACGCCCGGCGTGTGCAGCCGTGCTCAGCAGCCCCACCCGGTGCCTGTCTGACCACGCACTTCACTGCAACTGCTTCCTGAGATGGTCGGCGAGCCGGAGCGTCATGGCCACGATCGTCAGAGTCGGATTTGCGGCACCGCTGGTCGGAAACACGGAACTGCCGGCTATGTAGAGGTTGTCCGTGCCGTGCACACGCGTGTTGCGATCGACAACGCCGCGCCGCGGATTGTCGCTCATGCGCGTGGTACCCATGTGGTGATTGCCGCCACTGACGACCTCCGGCCAGCGGCCGTCGTCCTCCACATTCAGGATCATCCGCCCGATATCGAGTGCCCCGAACTCAAGCGCGAGCGAGCGCATGTGTTCGACGACACTGTGGCGATCCTGTTCCGTGAGGCGCCAATCGAGCCTGATCTTTGCCAGGCCGAGCGCATCTCGCTCGGCCGATAAACTCACCCGGCTGGCGGGATTGGGCGCCTGCTCGCAGGCGCAGCCAATGCCCAGCCACACCCCGGCGGCGTCCGGCTCCGGTGACTTCTCCGCGTCGTCGCGGTCTGACAGGAAGCGCCGCGCCGCCATGAGCATGTCGGTATGGGCCGCGTTTCTCTCCCGGTTGTCGCTTACCCTCGCGTCCGGCCCGTACTCACCGGCCACCGCCACCATAAAGGTCGCATTCAGCAGTTGCCGCTCGCGCAGGAACGCGGCCGACGGATTGAAAGCCGCATTGACCACCGGACCCTCCCCCGCCACCCGTTCGCGATAGATACGCGGCAGCCGCTGAATGTCCGCAACAACGATCTCGCCGAACCCCGTGAGATGCGGATGCTCCATGAAAAAGCGGCCGACCATGTCGTGCTGGTTGCCGAGCCCTGCCGCCACCACCTTGTTCGAGAGCAGCAGAAGACGCGCGTTTTCCAGGCCCCCCGTTGCCAGCACGTAACAGCGCGCCTTGACAGTGTGCGCCAGACCACTCAGGGTGCGAACGTCAAGATGCGTCACCGTGCGGCCTGCTTCGGACGAAGCGATATCCGCGACGTTGGCGTGCAACAACACCCGGACATTGTCGGCCTGCGCCAGCTCCGCGCGGTAGCGCTCACCGAAGCGGGTCGGCGGACTGAAGTGAACAAACCGCGTCCCCATCCGGCGGGTGGCGAGTTCGAGCAGGCGCTCGCCGGTTCTTTCCTGCCAATACGCGAGGTCGTCAAAGTGGGCGGGGGCCACCTCGACGCGTGCGCTGGCCGGCGGATAGTACGGCAGCAGCTCGTCGATGGTGAAAGGCCAGCCGCTGAACGGCACCCAGTCGCGCGGTTCGAAATCGATGGGGTCCAGGGGCCGACAATAGCCGCCCCAGTGGTTTGAGCTGCCCCCGAAATAGCGCAGGCGCGCGCCTGCCAGCGGGTATTCGATGCCGGCGTTCTCACCCTCATACAGCATCTGTGTCTCGGCGTCTGGTTCGAGTCCGCCCGCCTCGATCAGACACACGCGGATCCGGCTGCCCGCCAGCGCGCTGGCCAGCGTAATACCTGCGGGCCCGCCGCCGACTATCGCCAGATCGGCCTCCACCGTCGTACGCTCAGGCAGCTTGCGTGCATCAATAAACATGGCAGAGAAACGAATCGGTGTGCTTTGAACTTTGGCAGGCGAAGTATAGATTACTCCCCGCCCTTTGGATAATTTTCTACCGGGGTCTGCGCTTCGACAATCACGCGGACGCGGAATGTTCCCGGACCCGCGCCGGCATCTTCTCCTTTGACCGACACGACATAGTTGCCCGGTTTCGCGTAGCGGTGCGTTGTCCATTCTGCATAGGGCTGTTGCGTACCATCGCCATAATCGATCGTGAGGTCGCGGATATTCTTGTAACGGATGAGAAAACGAACCTCGGTACCGGGGCGAATACCGCGGATGGGATAGTAGTTGATCCAGGCGCGCGGGGGGCGCATGCCCAACGTGCGTGAAAATACGAACACCTCGACAAAGTCCCGGTCCGTCCTTCCCTGGTTATCGGTGACCCGCAGTTCCTCGCTGTACACACCGGGCTGCGGGTAGCGACGCCTGACCCTTGGCGCATTGGCGCGTCCGCCGTCCGTGAACGTCCACTGGTAGGACTCGATTTGCGCCCCATTGCCCGCCAGTGACAGCGAGCCGTCCAGTGTGATCTCCTCGCCGGCATACAGGTGGCGGACGTTGCCGGCGATGGGCAGCAGTTCCCCGGGGAAACGGTGGCGGTATGCGGCCACGAACAGGGGGAAGGTATTGCGGTAGACATCGCCATCGTGCATCGATACGTGCAAATGGGGTGAAGGGCTGCAATGTCCGGCATAGGTATTGCCTGCGAGTCCCAGCGCCTGACCCTGGCGCACGCCATCGCCTTCGCTCAGTAGCGGATCAATACCCGCCGCATTCATGTGAAGGTAGCGTGTGGTCATTCCCCCGGCGTCTTCCACCCACAGGTCGTTCGAGTCCCCATCGCCTCCGGGGGGCGGCACTCTGCTCAGGCGCCCGTCGGACATCGCCCGGGTCTGCTCGAGATCGGGAATCATCCCCAGGTCCTCGCCCCGGTGGTAATACAGCCTGGCCTGATTTACCACCACGCCCAGATAGGTGTGCTGGTAATTTGAGGCTCGCCACCGGTAATTCCGGATCGGATAGACGAAGCGTTCGGGCTCCGTCCACGGCGTGCGGGCGTCACTCACTTCCAGACGCACATCCCTGGTCAGGCCATCCGCAAAGATGCCGCCTGCCCACCCTCGCGTGCAGGCGACCAGTACGGCCACCCCGTTGACTGTGACCGGCAGGCGGAAGGGTCCACCCGTCACCGTGTGCTGCACACCGTCAACCTCCAGCGCCACGTCTGCCGAAACCACCGCATCGACGAACTGGCTGTCGGCCGACTGGTAGAAGGGCTCCGTCCGTTCGAGGTAGGACCGCAGCCTGATGACGGTCGTTCGCCCACCAGGGAGCACAACTTCGCGCGCCTCACCGACGTTGAGCTCCAGGATTCCTGGATCGGCAACGGCGCCAGTGGCGATAAGCCACAGCGCCGTGCAGAAGCAGCTCATCACGAACACAGCGGGAGTCATTGTTTTCGATTTTCGAACAAACAGCAGGCACATGAAATGCCCCCCTTTCAGCAGAGCCTGTGCGGCACTGGTACTGATGCGGGTAGGCCAAACCAGAACGACTAATCCCGAAGAAAGCACATCCAGTGGGCTACGGCACAAGCCGCGTGCCTAATCCAGCCTGGGTCGCTTATGGAACCGCCTACATCAATACCCGCGCTTCAGATCCACCACGCTCAGCATGCGCTCGCCATTGACGTAACGGCGCAGGTTCTCGCGCACCACCAGCCAGTAGCGTCCCATCTGTTCATCGGAACTGGCACTGACATGCGGGGTGATGAAGACATTCTTCGCCGTCCATAGCGGGTGATTCGGCGGCAGCGGTTCGGGATCGGTGACATCCAGCGCCGCGCCGCCAATCCGCTCGGAATTCAGGGCCTCGATGAGGTCCTCGGTCACCACACTCCTGCCGCGACCGACGTTGATGAAATAGGCACCCGGCTTCATGGCGCTGAAGAAGCTGCGGTCGAACAGGCCGGTGGTCCCGGGTGTCAGCGGCGTGGCATTGACCACCACGTCCGCTTGCCCGGCGAGCGTGTGCAGCTCATCGGACAGCCCGACGTAGGCCACAAAATCCGGGCCCTCGCGCGAGGAGTTGCGCGTCGCAAGCACGCGCATGCCGAGGCCGTGCGCGCGGCGGGCGATCTCGGTGCCGATACCGCCCAGCCCCGCCACCAGCAGGGTGCGGCCCTGCACCTCCTGCATTGAGGTGCGCTCGACCGCGGCACGGTCCCATTGCTGCTCCCGCTGCCGATCGCGGAACACATACAGCTTGCGCGTGAGCGTATACATCATGCCGATCACATGTTCGGCGATGCCGGGCCCATAAACGCGCTGCATATTCGTCACCAGAATCTCGCGCGTCTGCGCCAGTGGTGAGCTCGCGCAGTTGTCGACCCCGGCGGAGTAGTTCAGGATGTAACGCAGCGCCTTGCCGTTCTTGAGATTCTCGTGGGTGCAATACCCAAGCAGCACGTCGGCGCCTTCGAGCTGAGCGGCCGGCACGTCGCGCGAAGTCGCTACCACGATCTCGGCCTCCCCCGCCACCTCCTTCAACCACGCCACCGCGTCGGGCTTCGATGCCTTCTGCCGATCAAGCATCGTCACCACGATGCGTCTGGGCTTCTGCCACACACCGGAGGTGCTGATTGGTGCTTTGGCCTCGCGAAGCCCCAGGTCGTTTATCAGCTGCGCCGTCGCCGCATCGGGGCCTGCACCCAAGGCGGCGACACCGAGACACAAGGTAAGAATCAAGCCACACAGGACTCGCAACATGGAGGCCTCCCGCTTCAGCGTTTCAGGACCCGGAGCGATTTGAGAAATATCGCGCCGGACCCTTGCATGCGCGTCTACCATACGTCTTCCACCTTTTCATGTCAGGTATTTTCCGCCCTGGCCGGGGCATTGTTGGAAGACGAGCCGGGTCGCATTGCACCGCCAGCCTGTCGTGGTGACATGCAAAGCGGTGCGAAGAACGGAACCGAGTGACTGTTTCCAAATCACGCCGGCTCCTTTTCCGTGGTCACTCGGGCTTGCAGTTCAAGGCGGTATAGGTCGACGGCAGCTCATCCGCATTGGCCAGTATCACCCGGATGCGAACCCCGACGTGAAGCCCGTCGTCGCGCTGCCATGATCGGTAACCGGATAAGATGAGTGCGCTGGTCTGTTGCGCGGTGCGTACATCGTGAGCCCATTCAAACATCACCCCGACCCTGCTGCTGGCGAGTGCTGCCTGGAGGCTCAGGTTCCCAAGGGCGGCCCATTCCTGTGCGAGGGCGCGCCGCAGGCGGTTCTCGCTTGTCGATAGCACCTGGGCGGACCCGTTCAGACGCCGCAGCTCGACGACGGCAAATGGCCTCTGATCCGGCCAGGCGCCGCGCACCGGGTCATAACCCGTGCCAGGTCTCTGTAACCAGCCCTCGCTATAGAGCGAGTCCGCGATCAGTGCATGGCCCCTGTCGAAGATATCTCTGAAATCCTTTGGCGTTTCCATGAGGTCGATCTTGTCCTGAAGAATGAATCACCCAGCCTATTGCCGCGCAGCCACACGCTATGCTGGCCGCCAGGCTGATGCAATTGCACAAAGTATCGGTTTCCGCCGGCGAGAGTTTAAGAAACAAGAAAAGGCGATCGGAGTGAGTTAAGGATATTCACGCCGACGCCTTTTCCGAAGGACGGCTCAGGACCCGTGCGATACCATGTACTCAACCGCGTTGCGCAGCTCTTCGTCGCTGCACGCCATGCAGCCACCCATCGGTGGCATGACGTTCAATCCATTTTTGACTGATCCAAACAGGGCATCTCTGCCTTTTGCGATTCGCGGCGCCCAGGCTTGGCTGTCACCGAATTTCGGTGCATTTGCGACGCCGGTTGCATGGCAGTTCTTGCATGCCTTCTGATACACGGCCTCACCGTCGCCTGCCGCAGCGACGGCTACGGTCTCGCCTGCCTTGGCGGCGGGTTCAGGCCTCTCGGCAGGTGGCATCGACTCCGGTTCCGCGACCTGTGCGGCGGGAGTTTCAGTCGACTGAGTCTGCTGCGAAGTCGATGACTGCTCATCAGAGCAACCGGCGGCAAGCAACATCAGCATTGCAAGCAGCGGTGTTACTGCCAGCGCGCAGGGACCCCAATGTTGGATTGTTTGTGTTGACATAAGCTTGACCTCCGTCATGAATGGATGAATTTGGAAAGTGGAAAAGGGATCAGCGACATGGTCCTCAAATGGCTCCGGCCCGCGTATCCTCGCTAACGGTTGGCGCTGACCGATGCTGCGTTCGTGCAGGTATTCCCAACGGTGTCCTGCAGCGACAGGCTGAACGAGAGCGTATTGCCGTCCAGCGTGCCGGAAAAGCTCCCATCACCGCTGCTCTGAAGCATACCGTCGACCACAACATCGTAGGTTACGGAGCCCTCCAGGGATCCGGATACCGCCACGGTACCCGTCAAGTCCATGAATATATCACGGAAGAAGGTCTTGACAGCAGCGGCGCCACTGAACGCCGAGTCACTCTGACTGGACAAGCTGACGACGGCTACGCCGCCATAGCTGAGATCATCGAATGCATCCGAGCATGTTCAGCGTTCCCGTGACGGCATTGGTGAGCGGGTCGGTTGTCTGATACCTGAATGACGCTGGAACACTCGTGACGGGTGAGATACCGCAGGCGGTAGCGGTAGTGGAACCCGCATTGATGACGGTCGCGAAAGCCGTGGCTGGAGTACCAACCTGCACGGCGCGGCTGGTGGGCAACACCGATGCCGCAAGAGCGACCGTACATCCATTGCAGCTCGTCGTGAGCGTGTAGGCTCCGGTTTCCGCCTTAAAGGAAGTCGCCAGTAAGGTGTAGTTTCCCGCCGGCAGATCGATACTAAACCAGGCGGTGGAATGTCCACCACTGTCGTCATCGAGAGCAAACAGTGCCCTCAAGTTTGGATCATAGAGCTCCAGAAAAGAATCGACGGCGGCAGACTCCATCCGCACGGTCACGACTCCGGGCAGGGGCAATGCCAGCTCATAAATATCGGCGAAACTGAGGTCGCCATCGGCAAACAGCTCATCCGTGATGCAATCGCCGGAAGCAAGCGTCCCCATGACGACCTCATTGGGCTGAATCTGCGGACGCACATCGCACTGAGCAAAGGCATGGAATGTGGCGGTCAACGTCCCTAAGAGCGTCACCAGCCTGCATAGCGAATCACTTCGGTGCTTTGACTTTGTCTGTCGTGTACCCATGCCTGACTGGCTCCTGTGGGTGGTTACCGCAAATTCCGGCAGCGAGTCTCAACCGCGGGCTACTTCGTATCTCCCATCCCAGACACAAGCGCCATGATGGGCGTCACAAATATGTGACACAGGTCAAATGTCCAACTTTCCTGGCTACTGGGTTAATTGCATCCTGCCCGGCGTGATGCAGGATCCCAAAGATCAGAAAGACGAGAGAACACCGCGGTTCCCCTGGCCAATGGCGCGCTATTCTAGCTCCGGGTGCTCAGACCACGCCAGATTCGGAAATCACAATTTGCCCCGACTGTGGCGCGCGAGCCAAAAGCGCCCGGCGCCAGTATAACAGGGGTGATCGCCCACGCGCGGCCAGACGGGGGACTTTCTGTGAGCCTGTCCTGGCAACGACCGTTTTTTGGCGTGCCCGCCACTATCCTGGCTCTGCGATTTCGCGCGCGACCACCCGGCAGCCTTCCACGAGCGGGGCGACTGAGCAGTTTTCTCGAGCACCGCCTGCCCCGTTCGGGCGGTCGGCGAAAGACGGCATCTATTGCTCTTCAGAATGAATGACTTACTCGACGTCATCACCGGCCGGCCCCAGTCGCCGGGCAGGACCCTTTGCTTCCCCCGTGAGCATGCAGTCCCCTCCCCGTCAGCAATCCCCTTCCCCGCAGGCGGAGGACCAGGGTGGAGGTGGTCCCAAACAACAGTCAGCGTGGACAGCCGCCGAAATCACGCCGTTCCTTTTCCAGTCACTCAGCCGGATAGGCTGGCTGTGTTGTCAATCGGGTATCCTCCACCGGCCCACCCAGCGTGAAGTGATAGAGGTCCTGAAATGCGTCGTCTTCGAGCCCCAGCACCTCGTGCATCGGGTCGTCGAAGAAGCAACCGATGCCCGTGCTGCGTATACCGGCCGCTTCGGCTTCGAGATAGAGCAGCTGGCCGATCAGTCCGGCTTCCCAGTACAGGCGCGGATAAAACCAGGGGCCGTAACGCTCCAGCGGCGCCCTGTATTCAGCGAGCATCGCCAGACTGAAACAACCGTCACTGGCAATATCCTGATGACAGGCGATCTGCCTCGCGGCCGCCTGCGTCTGCGCCTCGATCAGGCAAAACAGCGGCAGTTGTTCCGGGCAGCCGGGCGGCGACTGCCAGGGATTCGCCTCGCTGAGCGCGCCTCGCAGCGCCCCGGTTTGTGCAGGGTCGCGCACCAGCAGATACAGTCCACTCGGCAGGTCGTCCACCCGATGGACAAACAGCGCCAGATGAAGGTGCGATTTCCAGGGCAGGGTGCCGAACGGCACCGCGCCCGGTACCGCCAGCGTTCTGTAGAGCATGCGATAGAAACTGTCGCGTGACAGGCAGGTCTGCCCGTCCATGGCCACGGCGCTGCGACGCTGGCGAATCATCCGGCGCAGTGACACCGGACGCGGTTCCAGTGACCAGGCGACAGGCGGATTTTCAAACCGCTCATACTGAACCTCACCACGCGGCTTGCGCACCGCTTGCGCGATGTCCTCCATCCCCCATTCCACATGCGACGGACTCAGCTGATTGGGGCTGCCCTGCCAGGCCAGCGATGCAAACGATCGTACCGCGGCCTCGGGCAGACCTGTCTCCTCCGGCGCCTGCCGGGCGGGCACGCAGGCGACCAGCATATCCGGCTCTTCCCGTTCGGCATCCTGATCACGAAAGGTGCCCATGAGCAAGGCGAGATCGTCCGTGCCCAGAGCGTCGAGCAGGCGCGTCTGCCAGCCGAGTCCGCCTGCCGCCATACTGATCGCAGCCAGCGCGTGCCCCGCATCGAGCATGCAGTAACGGTAGGCCCGATGGCCGTACTTCCAGGCCTCACGCCAGTGAATGGAGGTCAGTCCCATGAAAAACGTCTGTGCGGGAAAGCGGGCGGACAGCGCGCGCCAGTGTGGCACGTCAAACTCCGCCAGCACCTCAAGGCCATGTGCCTGGGGCGCGTAATGACAGACCACCGGTGTGTCACACAAGCCCTCGACCGGGCCGCAGATCAGGTAGCCCTCGGTCGGGTGCAGATTGCCGCTGGAGGCATTGACCCGCAGCGCCCACCGGGTATCGCCCAGGCTCTTCCAGGCCGACAGCGCCAGGCTGTCGTAAAACAGCTGGGAAACCGTCTGCAGGTTTACCGCCGCGGGGGCAGGTCTCCGCCCTGGATCAAAAACAGCGTCATAGCCGGGTTCATCCGCTGTCGGGACCGCCTGCAGCGCGATCAGCCGCGCACCCGCATAGCGACGGAAGGCGTCTGGCTGAGTCGTCCACTCAAGGTACCCCGGCCCCCTGGCATAGGCCTGAAACCGGTGCTTGGTAGCCTGATGGTAATCGTATACGGTCTGCAATCGATCCGGGTAATCAGCGCTGTCCCGCGTCATGCCACACGTTTCTCACCGGGGCTCATCAGAGCTTCTTGCCGGCCAGCGTCGGCGTCTTGTCGGTGCGCGACTCCAGCTTCAGGAAGCTGATCAGACGCACGCTGCCCTCACGGTGCAGGGCCTCGTGCACCTGCCCGACCGCAGCGAGTATCTCCGCCAGTTCCCCTTCGATATTGGTGCCCGAGGCGTGCGTCTCGAGGATGAAGTCACGGTCCTGCAGCAGTTCGACGACACGGCTGATCTCCCGCCGGACGGAGACACCAGTGCCAATCGGCACGACCTGTAATTCAGCGGTTGCTTTCATGGTCAGAACTCCCTTGTCTTGTAAAGATTTGCAGAAAGGCATTATTTCACAAACAGGTAATTCCCGTAGCGCAGGCCTGAAGAAAGGATATGTTTTCTGCCACGGCACGAAGCCCGACGCCCAGTCAAGCCCCTTTATCCCCTCCCCCTCAGGGGTTAGACCGGAGACAAGGGGGAGGGTGGGGGGCTGGAGGTGGTTTACCTCCAACCCTCCCCACATTGGGTCTAAAATACGCCTGTCAGTCGCCGCAGCGAAACAGACGGCCGGAAAGATTCGCACCTGTCCGAGGTTACATGTATCTTCGCAAACGCTGGCAACTGCGCGCGCATGTGTGCCTGTCTGGCGCGATTCTTTCGCTCGCGCTCACCGTGGCCGGTGCGCAGGAGGAGTCCGTAAACATGCCCGATCCGCGTATACAGGAGGCCGTCGCGCTCATGCAGGGTTTTGCCGAGCGCACGGGCCTCGCATCCGGGCAGTCACAGAAACGCTACCTCTGGACGGACGCCTTCGCCGTGTGCAACTTACTCGGCCTGGCGCGCGTGACTGGGGACGCACACGACAGCGAGCTTGCGCTGCGACTGGTCGCACAGGTCCATCACACGCTGGGGCAGCATCGGGACGACGATCGCCGCAGCGGCTGGCTCAGCGGGCTGAGCGAGCCCGAGGGCGAGGCCCATCCGACCCGGGGCGGTCTGCGCATTGGCAAACAACTTCCCGAGCGTGGCCCGGAGGATCGTTTCGATGAGCGGCTCGAGTGGGACCGCGACGGCCAGTACTTCCACTACCTGACCAAGTGGATGCACGCCCTCGATCAGGTGACGCGTTCGACGGGCCAAGCCAGCTTCAACCTGTGGGCGCGCGAACTCGCCAGCACCGCCTACCGCGCCTTCGCCTACCAGCCCGCCGCCGGCCGTATGCACAGAATGTACTGGAAGATGAGCATCGACCTCACGCGGCCGCTGGTCCCTTCGATGGGGCAGCACGATCCGCTGGACGGCTACGTCAACGCGCTGCAGCTCGCTGCGACTGCGACCGCGCTTCCCGACGCCGCCGGCGAACCCGACCTCGCCCACGAAACCGGCCAGTTCCTGGCGATGATCGCCGGCGACGGTCTGGCAACCGCGGATCCGCTCGGCATCGGCGGCCTGTTGACAGATGCCTACCGTGTGCAACAGCTGCTTCAGCAAGGGGCACCGGCGGACACGCATCTCGTCGAGACCTTGCTCACGGCCTCGCTCGCGGGCCTGCAGCACTACGCACGCAGCGGCGACTTGCAGCTGCCGGCCGACTACCGTCTCGCCTTTCGCGAGCTTGGCCTGGCAATCGGGCTGCACGCGGTGGAAAAGCTGTGGCAGGCGGCGCAAGACGGCCGGGGTCGCTCCCTGTTCAGTGCCGGCGCGCAGGCACGGCTGCAGGAACTCATGCCCTATGTGCCCATTGGCGAGCAGATCGAGTCCTTCTGGCGCGACCCTGCGCATCGACGCACCCGCACCTGGCTCGAGCACCGCGACATCAACGACGTGATGCTGGCAACCCGCCTTGCGCCCGATGGATTCCTCGTACTTGCGCCGCCTGGCTCGAACTGAACCGCCTAAAAGGGGTCGGTGACAAATCGCAATCATTATCATTTGTCACCGACCCCTTAATTCCAGCCCTTCAGTTTCGTTAGCTCTGAATGCAGTTTGACACCGTGCGTTGCTCGCGCTTCAATCGGCGTGCCGTGAAGAGCGTAAAGCGAGACAGGGACATGCACAGGGACTACCACGCCGGGGCTGTGTGGCTGTTGCTGATGGCGCTGACGGTGGCGGGCTGTACCACAGGACCCACGGCGAAGGTGCACCACAGCCTGCAGCGCGATGCGGCTGCCCGACCGCTCGAGCAGGTTGTGCTGCTCCCGGTGGACGTGGACGTCTACGAGATGTCGGCGGGCGGTGTGAAGGAACAGGTGCCCGAGTGGAGTCGCAGCGCCGAAGACAATATCCGCGCGGCGATGCTGGTCTCCAAGGATCCGCGGGGGAAGTGCTGCGTGACGCGCGAGGTCGATACATCCGCGCTCACCGCCGAGGAACGCGAAATCATCAAGGAACACCTGGCACTGTTTAACCTGGTGGCGAATAACGCGATGTGGGCGACGCTGCCGGCCAATTCGGCCTGGCACTTCAAGGCTGACGCATTTCGACTATACGCTGGGCAATCAACTGCGTTTTCTGAAAACCAGGTACGGCATCGACGCCGGTCTGGTGATCGTCGGCGAAGACGTCGTCTCCTCGGCGGGACGCAAGGCCACGGCAGTGGTCGGTGCGGTGTTTGGTGTCATGGTTCCGCTTGGCCACTCCGTGCTGCTCGGCGGACTCGTGGACTTTGACACCGGCGATCTGCTGTGGCTGAACTACAAGGTCGCGAGCGGGGGCACGGACCTGCGGGACCCTGGCTCCTGCCTGGCGCTGGCCCGCGAACTCATGCAGGGCTACCCCGGCCTGCGGACCGTCGGGGACGGCTCGCCAGCCGGCCAGTGACAGATGCGGCGTCTGGCTGTGCTGATGGGTGTTCTCTCGCTGACCGGCTGCCAGGCGGCGCCGATCGCGCCCATGACAGGCGCCCAGGGTGCCGCCGGCCTCACGGCCGAGGAGCGCCGCCTGTGGCACACGGCGCAGGAGCTGGACCAGCAGATGGTGAATGCGGATTACCTGTATGAGGATGCCGCGCTGCAGGCCTACGTTGCAGGCATCATGCGCAAGCTGTACCCCGAATACGCAGACACCATCCGTGTCAGGATCCTCGATTCACCCAGTCTGAACGCCTTTGCCCTGCCCAACGGCAGTATCTACATCAATACCGGCATGCTCGCGCGTCTGGACAACGAGGCCCAGCTGGCCACCGTTCTGGCCCACGAGGGTGTGCATTTCACGCACAAGCACAGTTGGCAGCAGCAGCGCAACGTCAAGAGCTCCACCGCCTTCTCGACCGGCTTCGGAGTGGTGACCGGCATACCGCTGCTCGGCGACCTGGTAGCTATATCCTCGATGTACGGGTATTCCAAGGACCTCGAGCGCGAGGCGGACGTGGACGGCTTCGAGCGGCTGCGGGCGGCCGGCTACGATGTCAGCCAGGCGCCCGTGACCTTCGAGTACCTGTTGGCCGAGGTGGACGCGCTCGATATCGATGAGCCTTACTTCTTCTCAACCCACCCCAGACTGCAGGAACGTATCCAGAGCTTCAGCCAGTTAGTACGCCAAAGTGGGGGAGCGAATCGAAACCGGGGTGAGCAGACCTACCGCGAGCAGCTGGAAAAGCTGCAGCTGGAGCTGTTGCAGGACTATCTCGAGCTCGGCCAGTACCAGAGCGTGCTCCTGATACTCGAACGCGACGATGCGTTTACCCGCTATCCGCCGTCGGCGAGGTTCTACCTGGGCGAGGCCTACCGCCTGCGCGGTGAAGAGGGCGACAGCGAACGGGCCGCGAACGCCTATCAGGCGGCCTTGCGGCTGGCGCCCGCGTTTGCCCCCACGTACCGCGCGCTGGGCTTACACTACATGAAAAGCGACCGGCCGGAACAGGCCGAATCCTTCTTCAGGCGCTATCTGGAGCTGCGTCCTGACGCGCCGGACAAGGGTTACATCGAACTGTACAGGTCTTCCCTGAGAAAGAACTGAGTGACCGCGATGCCATACAAACTGCTCATGATGCTTCTGGTCGGCATGCTGGCTGGCTGCGCGGCCAACTGGGTCAGGATCGACAGCGCCGACACGCAGTACCGTGGCGCGCATTACCATGTCAGCCTGCCCGCCGGCTGGGTACGGTTCGAGAAAGACGACACCGTCCTGCTGTCCAGAGATGGCCCTGACCTGCAGCGCATCCTCATCGAGTACCGGGCGCACGACAAGGGCTTCGAAAACCTGAAGAGGACGTCGTCACCCGGCATGCTGCCCTCCGAACTTGCCGACCTGACGATTGCCGAGATCAGAGCCACCGCGGAGCAGAAATTACCCAGTCTGGAGGTACTCAGCAATGCGCCGGTTGAGATCGGCGGACAGACCGGTTTTGCACTGCATCTCCGGTTCAAAACCGAAGAGGGCCTGCGCATGGAGCTGCTGATTCGCGGCTTCGTCGACGAACGCGGCTTCTATTTGCTGACCTACCGCGCGCCCACCCTGCACTACTTCGAGCGTGACCGGCCGGTGTTCGAGTCGGTCGCCACCTCTTTTCGAGCGAGCTGAAAAAGACAACAAAGGGGCCGGCAACAAACCGCCATCATTTTTATCTGTCACCGACCCCATCGGTTCCCTAGTTACCGGTCAACAAGTCGCCGGGCGTTGCCGGCAGCCTGGGCATGGTTTGCTGTGGAAATTCGCCATCCAGTGCGCTGAGGAAGGCGACGATATCCTTGACCTGGGCATCGCTCAGGTCCTTGCCGAGCTGGGTCCTGCCCATCACCCGCACCGCCTCCGCGAGGCCAGCGACCGAACCGTTGTGGAAATAGGGTGCGGTATAGGTGAGGTTGCGCAACGTCGGCACCCGCCACAGGTTTCTGTCGGCATCCTTCTCGGTGACGTTGTAGCGTCCCGGATCCTCCGTCAGCTTGTAGCGAGTGTCGTAATCGCTGCCAGGGAAAGTCGGGAATTTCATGAACAGGCCCTGCCCGATCGGGAGACTGGCGGCGCCGTTGAACGCAGGACCTGAGTGGCAAGCCGTGCAGCCCAGTGCGGCGAAGGTTTCCATACCCCGCACCTGCTGGGCACTCATAGCCTGCTTGTCGCCCTTGACGTAGCGGTCATAGGGACTATTGGGCGTGATCAGGGTACGCTCGTAGGCGGCGACGGCCCGCGCGGCGTTGTCGATGGTGATGACATCGCCTGCGCCGAAGGCGGCCTCGAAGTAGGACCGGTAACCCGGAATGCTGCGAACGCGGTCGATAGTGGCATCCAGGTCCTTCATGCCCATTTCGATGGGGTTCGTCGGCGGACCCTTGGACTGCTCCTCCAGCGTGGGCGCACGACCGTCCCAGAACTGAACCGAATGGAAGGCCGCGTTCCAGACGGTCGGGGCATTACGCCCGCCGATCTGCCCGTGTACACCAATAGAGGTAGGCCTGTGATCGTCGCCGCCTTCCATGACGTTGTGACAGGAGAAGCAGGACACCGTGCCGGTGGAGGAGAAGCGGGTATCGAAATACAGCATCTTGCCCAGTGTGACCCGGGCCTCAGTGGTCGGGTTGTCGGCTGGCGCAGGAGCGGTCTCAGGTAGCGCCTGCCATTGCCCATCGGCGGCGAAAACCGTGCCGGTCAGCGCCACCAGGGCATATAACGAGACAAACCAGTGCCTTTTCATTGTATGAATCCTCATAAGAACGAGGCATCATTTATACCATTCCTGACCTGAAAACCAGAATGAATTCTGCATCGGGACATGGGCATCCATATCCATTTGTTTTCATGCAGGATCCTCGAATTCCTAAAAATTAAAGCTTGGGTCGCCGGCCACGGAGATAGACGACCCATAGTGGGTCTCAGCCGTCGGCTCGAACGCCGGATAGTGTTCGCTTCGTATTCACCGCGCTCGCCCACACGCTGGGCAAGTCGACTCTCGTTGCCGGGAAAAGCCTTCGCGGTGGCCAAGTCCACGTCTATCCGTCAATCTGCTTTGATACGCAAAGTGCTTCCGACCAGCGCCGGACGCAGTGCGTTGCGGTGCGGGTAGTCTTACGTATCGACAAGTTGTGGCTGCCGTCCGCCGCTTCGCTTCCGGCCTGATCGGGTTGGTTGGATCCCTCGCCAATATGGGTAGAGCTACCCATATTGGCGAGGGATCCAACGTGATAGCCTGTAATTGACCATCATTTTCTGGTCGACTCCTCCAGACGGCGGCCTTCGGGTCGCCGTTTTATTTCTTTCTTGCTTACATTGAACCCAATCGCTTGTGCTGCCACAGCATCAAGCGCGGCCTCCGCCACGAGCCGCAATAGAGTCAGGCCCCAGTTCCGCTCAGTTCCCGATCAGTTCCAGCCGCGGCTGCCGAACCTCGAAACGCAGCGTCATCGAGTCGCGCCGTGCACGGAGAGCGCGGAAGTTTCAGTGGACCGTAAATCAACGTGCGTATTCACCGACTCGGGTAGCCGCTGGTCTGTAGGCGGACGACGTGGCTGGTGTGATGCGACGACCGGGTGAAGTGTTCGCTACACGGCTGTTTCCCGGACTGGATCGTGTCTAAACAGAATAGGTGAGCATTGCGAGAAAACCCTCTGTTGCAGAAGCACAAACCTTGTCATACCGCGTCCTGCCGCGGGAACCAGACGAACGATTGCCGGCTCAGCCGTTTGCTTCGACTTGACCCCTTGGCGAAATGTTCTACCCTTTACGAGGGCTTCAGGGATAGATGTGGGCCCATCCGGTGCGGCGAGCCAATCTCAAGGTTTCCGCGTGATCCAGGAAGCAATCAACAACCACAAGAGCCGTCAGAGACGCAGGGGGCAGGCTCCCGAGGCGCACCGGCCATTTGGGGAATTCGGGGCGGAGACCGTCCTGGTTTTTCGCTTTGCCGCAGGCGCCCGACGCCGGGAGCATCCTGCGATCTCATGGCGACGAAGCAAGGTGTGGGTACACCCCTGCGGACAGACCGCGGGAGCTGTGCTGCACCGCGCTTCTTAAAACAATCAGAAAATGAAAATCAATGACAATTTAGGAGCCTGAGATAGATGAAAAAAAATGCGAAACGACCCGTTTGATCAGCCTGAGCGCCACCGTCGCCCTGAGCCTGGGCGCCGCGCTGCCGTTCGGTGCGGCCCATGCGGGCGACAAAGCGGTGTGTTACAAGCCGGTTGCTGACGACTGGAAATACGGTATCGAGTACCTTATGCGGGATGGCGCACTCGCCAATCTCACGGGAGGAAATTCGCTGTCGTTGGGGGATTCCATGCTGAAAAGCATGGAGGTACCGCCTAATGGGGATGACATGAACGGTTACGGCCCCCCGGTCCGTCTGGTGTACAGTGCCAAGAAGACTGGAAAACTGACGAAACGCAATAACAAGTTTGGACATGGCGAGCAGTCCGTCTACGACGCAAACGGAAAGGTGACCAACGTTGCTGGCCCGTACACCATGCAGGGGTTTACGGGATCTGCGATCAGCACCAAGGGGGCAAAGTATCCTTCCCCCAATGGCGCCCGGCTGTCGGGTGAAATCAGCGCTATCCAAATCGAATTGGACGCCACGGCTCCTGGTCTGAGTCTGCCCCTGGAGATTGACTGCACGACGCACACCTCAAGCGTGACGCCGGAGTACTGGCAGTGCAACTTCACCGCGGTTATTCTGGGTTTCCCGGTGAAACTCGAGAAGGTGAACATCGATCGGGACCCGTACTGCAGCATCTTTCAGGATGGCGCCATAAGGGATGACGTTAAGCCAACAATAGAAGAAGTACAGTAGGCCAACGCTGCAAGCCCGTTTAATCAAGATCGACAGGCCTCGGGGTGCCGCCCTGGGGCCTTGTCTTGGAAACCCCGTCAGATCACAGTTCCGGCTGATATACGAACCCGCCGCATAGACGGCTTGTTTTTTTCCGCACACACGGGCGCCCTGCTTGACCGGCCTTGCCTGGCGCCGGGGAATTCAACAACACATGGGTACCGCTTTCAGTCCTGGCTGACAAGAATCAGTTTCTCTGTATCGAAACCCAGACTGCTTGCCTTGCTGACGAGCCTGTCGAGAATGGCATGGTCCATTTTCTTCGTCCTCGACAAGATCCAGAGATAGGACCTGTCCGGCCCACAAATCAGGGCATATTGATAGTTCTCATGATCCAGCTCGATGATGTTGTAGCCCCCATAAAAGGGGCCAAAGAAAGACACCTTCAGCCGGCCTATGTCCGGGTCGGACATAAAGTAGGCCTTGCCGATCGCTTCTTTCCACTCATTGTTATCCGCCTTGAAGCCCTTATTGACGACTGTTACACCGCCATCGTCTCGTAACGAATAGCTGGCCGAAACATTTGAAAGCCCCCGCTCGAAGGAATGGTCCAGCCGTGCGATTTCATACCAGGTACCGAGATACCTGTTGAGCTCAAAATTGTCGACGGGCTGGACGTTGGAGGGTATGCCCGTACACGACGCCAGGATGAGACAAACGAAGATCAGCAAGCCAAAACGGGTCGCTGACACATCATAGCGATTGTGTCGGCTCACCGACCCCCATGACTTCATCCGGAATAAGTTGGCGGTCCATGTATTGACGCTGTTCGGTACCGACAACTGGCGCCGTATACGGCACCTGTGCTCTGACGCGCGGGCGGATCTGCCCTGTGGCCCCGGAGGCGGCGCTTGACCAGCCGTCACCCGCGGGGTCTGCACGCCTGTCTGCCTGAAACGGATTCAGCTCACTGTCGCGCGTGCGGCTCATGAAGTACCTGCCGAAACTGAAGCGGGTTTTTTGCAACTATCCAGCCCCTCGGTGAAATCTGGCATGCGTCACCGGTTACCGGATAGTCACAGTGACAGCGCAACGCTATCTTAGCAGAAACTGTATTTTGACCCGAATGGCACTCACCCAGGCAGTTCCCCAATAGATGCAAGGTGGGTGAGTCACGCAGGGTGTGCCGCGACGCCCCCGGATGTGTTGGCGCGGCACACTTGCGAGGACCTCGTTATCACAGGAATCACGCCGTGACGTGCGAAAGGATGGGTTTACATGTGGTCAACTTCGCGTCGGGCTGAGGGCGTCAGCACCGGCAGAAGTGCGCTGCACTCCAGCCGGTGCTGACGAATCCAGAACCACCTAGCTGCTGCTGGTGCAGAGGTCTGCGGGAGGCGCAAACGGCAACAATATGCTGTCGATTGGGTAGATCACCCAACGATGTCCACGGATACCGTCAACCGTAATACTGCTCGGCGTCTCGTTTACCTCGCCTTTCACGAACAGCCCCTTGCTGTTTACGCCGGTGGTTACTGTACCGCTGCTCGCGGTGTGAAGCGGGCTGGATTTCAAAAGCTTCTTATTGGTTCTGATCACGCGCAGTACCGCATGGTAGGACAGCACGTCTGCTAAGGCATTGCTGCCGTCCCCCGTTGGTATATTGATGAGCCGCGTGGCGAGATCCAAGGCGTCAGTGCAACCGAGTGCCTCTGCCGTGGCGTCGAAAACGTCATTGGTCGGCGCAAACAGTGTCACTCGATTGCTGTCGAGCACCGGGAGCAGTCCTGTCAGGTCCAGCGCAAGCCTGAGTGTCTGAAAACCCTCTGCTTCAAGCGCATTGGAAAGCTCCGAGGACTTATAGTACCGATCGCCGGCACCCGCAGGTGACGAAATAATCAAAGCCACGGTTGCCAGCAGCAGCAGGGTGAGCATCGATCTGATCGAGCCGGCTCCGGCGTTCAATTCGTCAAAGGTGTCTGTTACTTTCACGTGTCAATCCTCCATGGTGGTGAGACTGCGAAGAGGATGAGAAAATTTATCTGAAATCCAATCATGTAGAGAATTTTCCCAACCCTGAACTAGCGCCGAAGCCAGACCTCTCGGGCCAGGCGCGGCATGACGAAGTATAGGAGATGTACAACTCGTGTCAAGCTTTTTTGTACATTCTTTGTATTGGTCTTAGCAAGGTTGGGTCACCCGCAAAAACACCGGCGACGCTATTTCTGTGGACTGGATGATTGCGACCGCCTGAATGAAACTTTTCCGCTTGAAGCAACATTAAAGTCCCTAATTTGGGACAGAAAGTACGCCCAATAAATGATTCACACAGTACCCACTGGATTGACTCGCTGTTGATTTGGTGACTCACGACTGGACAGATGTTTCGCTATTTGCAGAACTCGCCTGGTTCCTGTTGACGCCAGGCATCGATGCTTTGTTGTCAAACACTCCACGATGGCCACCTGAAATAGTTGCTCGGCGACGGTCGGGCATGTTGCGACAGGATCAGATCCAGGAAGATGATCCAGAATATTTCATCCTTTTAGCAGCTTACTGCACTACCCCGTTCGTTCCACACAAGCTAAGGGCTGTTACAATTCCCCATGATATAGTACAATACTTGTACACACCATGAGACAGACTCTTCTATGCCTCAACCCCAACGCGCAGAAAAACCCATGATACCCGGCAGTCTCCTTCCCATACGCACGGTTGCTAACCTGACCGGCGTGAACCCTGTTACCTTGCGGGCCTGGGAACGGCGCTACAACCTGATTACGCCGCAACGCACCCCGAAGGGGCACCGGCTCTACACCGAAGGTGATGTCGATCTGATAAAGCAGGTACTCGACTTGCTCGATCAGGGGATTTCCATCAGCCAGGTCAAACCACTGCTGGAACAGGCGCCGGGACAAGCGGCGGCTGCACCTGTCGGTGATTCGGGAGAGGTGTGGAGAAGCTATCAACAGAGGATGCTCAACGCGATAGAAAGTTTTGATGAATACGCCCTTGATAGTGTGTACAATGATGCGCTGTCACTGTACCCTGTTGATGTCGCCAACCAGCACCTGACCACGCCCTTGTTACGAATCCTGGGTGAGCGCTGGAAGGAAGTCGACACCGGTATTGCAGAGGAACACTTCTTTTCGGTTTATCTGCGCAACAAACTTGGCACGCGCATTCACCACATCAACCAGCGCAGCAGCGGCCCACTGTTATTGCTTGCCTGCCTGCCGGGCGAGTTTCATGAGCTCGGCCTGCTGTTTTTTGCACTGTCGAGCGTCAACTTTGGTTACCGCGTTCTGGTGCTTGGCGCCAATACGCCACTGGAACAACTTCCTGGTGTACTCGAGAAAAGAGCCTGTGCAGGTGTTGTCCTGGCTTGTTCGTCCAGGCCGTCCCGCGGCGTGTTCGAAAATGAGCTGCCTGAGCTGGTCAGTAAAGCCAGGATACCGGTCTTTGTCGGTGGCAAAACCGCGGCTTCACACCAGAAAAAAATCGAAGCCGCCGGCGCCATTTGCCTGACACAAACTGTCGGCAGCGGACTGAAGCTGGTCAGCCAGACACTGAGTAGCGAGCGACGCCGTTAGCCCTCCTGGCATCTTTCCTCACCAGAAATCAGCGGTAAGTACACGCTCCAACGCGCATTCGCCGGCGGTTCTGGCAAATGCCGGTGTCAAAGCAAGCGTCAATATTTTTCCGTAGTATTCCGTGGGTACCGTGGCCAACAACGAGGTCTTGCTCTAACCGAAGTAATCGGTGCGCGAGCCACCTCCCGCCCCCTACTCCTCACTCCTCACTCCTCACTCCTCACTCCTCACTCCTCACTCCTCACTCCTCACTCCTCACTCCTCACTCCTGCCTCCTGCCTCCTGCCTCCTGTCTCCTGCTCCTCCTGCTCCTCCTGTCTCCTGTCTCCTGTCTCCTGTCTCCTGTCTCCTGTCTCCTGTCTCCTGTCTCCTGTATTCTGTATTCTGTATTCTGTATTCTGGCTTCTGTCTTCTGGCCTCTGACATACCCCTTCCCCCTAGCCTGTTTGCCCGTGGTTGCGGCGCAGCCCCGTTATCGAGCGACCCCGCCTGACGCACAGTTCACTCACCATAAACCGGCGAGTTCATAACAGATCCTCGATCATGCGGACAAGCCGCCTGTCTTCCGGCGTCACCTGACTTGGGAAACTCGCCACCACCTGGCCGTTTTTGTCCAGCAGGTATTTGTGGAAATTCCAGCGGGGTTTTTCGCCAGTGACCCTGGCAAGGTGTTTGTAAAACGGATCTGCCGATTCGCCCGAGACCCGCACCTTCTCGAACATTGGAAACTGGACACTGTATGTGAGACGGCAGAAAGTCTGGATCCGTTCCTCCGTACCGGGTTCCTGCCCGGCGAAGTCATTGGATGGGAAACCGGCCACGATCAAGCCGCGCTCACGGTAACGCTCGTAGAGCTTCTCCAGTCCTTCGTACTGTGGTGTGTAAGCACATTTACTGGCCGTGTTGACTACCAGAACGACCTTGCCCCGCATCATTTCACACAGGTGCACCGGTTCCTCTTCCGCCAGCGGTCGCTTGTGGTAGTCAAGCACCTCGGGACAGCCAGCCGCGTTCCCGTATGCGCAGATGCTCGACAGCACCGCCACCAGGACCACCATCAACGACTGTTTCAGTGACATCGGTTAGCCCCCGTTGAACCCATTTCCGCAATGGAACATACACACAATGCGACAGTTGTACAATGCCTGCTGATAGTTAATCTGCCACGCTCACGTCAAAGGCAAGCCCTATCCATCTGTTATGGTGAGCCTTTTACAATCCTCCCCTAGATCCTTCCCAGCCATGGCTACCAAGGCGCTTGACACAGCTCCAACCATTTTGTATAAGGTTTGTACATCCATAAGGCTTCTGATACCCCAAGGTTCCGAATATGCAAAATGCCTCCGCCAAAGCCATCAACTGGACGGAACAGGGCCTTGTCCCTGACACCGTGATTCGTCACGGGATCAAGCGACTCCTGAAAAGACGCATTGCGCTGCTCGAGGCGAATGATTGCGAGGTCATTGCCGACAGCAAGGCTGACTTTGTCCGGGAGATGAACAGAGGCCCCATCGCACCTCTCCCCTTCAAGGCCAATGCTCAACACTACGAAGTACCGACTGATTTTTTCCTGAACGTACTCGGCGATCACCAGAAGTACAGCTGCTGCTACTGGAACGCCGGCGTCACCGACCTCAGTACGGCAGAGGCCGATGCCTTGCGCATCACCTGCGAACGCGCCGGCCTGGAAGACGGCATGGACATTCTGGAACTGGGTTGCGGCTGGGGTTCGCTGACACTGTGGATGGCCAGGATGTTTCCGAACAGTCGAATCACGGCTGTTTCAAACTCCCATTCCCAGCGCAGGCACATCTCACAGCTTACCCAGGCCCAGGACCTGGATAACGTCACTGTACTCACCTGCGATATGAACGATTTTGCCAGTCCGGGCCAATTCGACCGGATCGTTTCCGTCGAGATGTTCGAGCACATGCGCAACTACCGCGCGCTGTTTGGCCGCATCAGTGGCTGGCTCAAACCGGGCGGACGCTTCTTCCTGCACATCTTCTGTCACCGCGACGTCCCCTATGCCTTTGAGGACAACACTGCGACCGACTGGATGAGCAGGCATTTTTTCAGCGGCGGCATGATGCCCAGTGATGACCTGCCATTGCACTTCCAGGAGCACCTGCGAATCGTGCGTCAATGGCGCTGGAATGGCGGTCATTACGAAAAAACCGCCAACGCATGGTTGCAGAACATGGATCAGAAAAAAGCCGTTCTCTGGCCGATTTTGCAGAAAGCGTACCGATACGAGTCCACCCAGCAGTGGTGGATGCGGTGGCGGATGTTCTTCATGGCCTGCGCAGAATTGTTTGGCTACGACAATGGCAAGCACTGGTGGGTGAGTCATTATCTCTTCGAAAAGAGCACCCCCGTATGAAAGCGGTCATTACCAATTTACTCGTCTTCAACGCCGGCTGGCTGTGTTGTGTACTCGCCGGCGCCAACCATTTGCCCTGGCTCGGCACCGTCACAGCCCTATTGATTGTCGTCCGACACCTCAGTACAGCGGCCGACGCGCGCAAAGAACTCTCGCTCATCCTCATCGCGGGTGGCATCGGTGCAGTCTGGGACAGTGCCCTGGTGTACGCCGGCATTCTGGAATATCCCTCTGGAACACTGATAGAAGGTACAGCGCCGCACTGGATCATCGCCATGTGGCTGCTGTTTGCCACCACACTCAATGTCTCGCTCCGATGGCTGAAACAACGCCCGGCACTGGCTGCCTTACTCGGCGCCGTCTCCGGACCGACTGCCTATTTCGCCGGTCATAAACTCGGCGGCGTGCAGATCCCGGATCTTGCCGTAGCCATGCTTGTTCTGGGCTGCGGGTGGGCCCTGATCATGCCGTTTCTGATGTCCGTTTCCAACCGCCTCGACGGCATCAAAGTCCAGCCATCGCCCCTACCGCTCGCGGAGTGTAATGCCCGTGTCTGATCTGGACATTTATTCTTCCGGCTTGCTGGTTGCGTTACTCCTCCCCTCGCTCACATGGATCGTGAGCCTTTTCAAGGGCGACGTGAGTATCGTCGACAGCCTCTGGTCGCTGATTTTTCTCGCCCTGTGCACGACCTATTTCCTGCTGAACGACTTCGCGACGGCGCGCGGAACACTCGTCCTTGTGCTGGTCACGCTCTGGGCACTGCGGCTGTCCGTATATATCACCTGGCGTAACTGGGGCGAACCGGAAGATGCGCGCTATCAGGCCATACGCCGCAGGCATTCCCCCCACTTTGCCGTCAAAAGCCTGTGGATCGTTTTTCTGCTCCAGGGCGCATTGGCATGGGTGATATCCCTGCCACTGCTTGCTGCTGTTGCCGGCGGCACGCCGCTGAACCTGCTGGACGCCGTGGCAGCCGTGCTGGTCCTATTCGGCATCCTGTTTGAAAGTATCGCCGATGCCCAGCTCGCTGCCTTCAAGGCCGGGCCGGGCAGTCAGGGACAGGTCATGGACAGGGGTTTGTGGCGATACACGCGACACCCGAATTATTTCGGCGAGTGCTGCGTCTGGTGGGGCTTTTACCTGTTCGCGGTTTCCGCCGGCGGCTGGTGGTCCATCATATCCCCGTTGTTGATGACGATCCTGCTGCTGCGCGTATCGGGCGTGACGCTGCTGGAAAAGGATATCGGCGAACGACGTCCCGCATACCGCGACTACGTCCAGCGCACCAACGCGTTTATTCCAGGGCTCCCCAAACATGCGTCGAATCCCTAACTCAGCGCTGATGCGTCATTGCAACTACGCGCGCCGTGCGTTCCTCATCGGCTTGCTCGCCTGTCTTGCCGTCCTGTCGCCGCTCACGGCAAGCGCGAGCTCAGAGAAAAGCTGGCGTTTCCGGGTGTTCCTCGATGACAAGGAAATCGGCTACCACCATTTCTACCTGACACGAAATGGCGCCCATGAGCAACTTTCCACCGAGGCAAAGTTCGCGGTTCATTTTCTGAAGATTCCCCTGTTCAAGTATAGCCACAGCAATGTCGAACTCTGGAACAGTCGCTGCCTGAAACACATCGCATCAAGCACCGACGAAAACGGCAGGCAGTTTCGGGTTGAAGGCGCCGTGGATGGCCAGGTCTTCCAGCTCAGCACGGACAGCAGGGATACCACCCTGCCCGCCTGCATCAGCACCTTTGCCTATTGGGACAAATCGTTCCTGAAACGTACCCATTTACTGAACTCGCAAACCGGTGAATACCTGGAGATCGAGGTCGAGTACCTCGGTCAAGACTCCATCGGCGTGCGAAATACCAACACCCCTGCCCATCACTACAAGCTGAACACCGACAAGGCCAGCATTGAACTCTGGTATTCCCAGGATGACCAGTGGCTGGCCCTCCGGTCCACCACCCGCAGTGGTCGCGTGCTGCGCTACGTCATCGAGTAAGAACCACATGAAAAACCCCATACAACTCCTCTACATTCTGCCGGTCGTCACACTCAACGCATGCAGCACGACGGCGATCCCGCTCCGCACTGTCGACCAGGTCGACCTGTCACGTTTCATGGGCGAC
Organism: uncultured Gammaproteobacteria bacterium; assembly: GCA_963707015.1. Lineage (GTDB taxonomy): Bacteria > Pseudomonadota > Gammaproteobacteria > Thiohalobacterales > Thiohalobacteraceae > CAVPOO01. Next base: position 91,806 of record CAVPOO010000014.1, on the reverse strand, counting down.
TGGTATGTTATTGCCAATATACCGACCTTCCTCGAGCGCGACGCGCACAATGCCATCGAGTCCTATGAACTGATCCGTGACAAGCGGGTGGCGACGACGTTTCGCTTCAATCAGGGCTCCTTCGATGGCCCTGTCAAGACATACAAACCCACCGGTTTCGTCGGCAAAGACCCGTCTAATGCCATCTGGGGCATGCAATTCATCTGGCCCGTCAAGGCCGATTATCGGGTGATATATCTCAATGCGGATTACACCCAGACCGTGATCGGGCGCAACAAGCGTGACTACGTCTGGATCATGGCCCGTACCCCGGCAATACCCGAGGCCGACTACAGCGATATCCTCCGGATGATTGCGCAACAGGGCTATGACACCTCGAAGATTCGCCGCGTGCCACAGCGTCAAGAGGCAGCAGGAATCGAACAGCCATGAAAATTGCCGTCATCGGAACAGGCATCGCCGGTAATGTTGCCGCCTGGCATTTGTGCAGGGAACACGCGATTACGGTATTCGAAGCCGGAGCTCATGTGGGCGGGCACACGCACACCCACGATGTCATCCACGACGGCGAGCACTATGCCATCGATACCGGTTTCATCGTCTTCAATGATTGGACCTATCCGAATTTTATCGCCTTACTGAATGAACTTGGCGTCGAGTCGCAACCCACCGCCATGAGTTTCAGCAGTCGGTGTGAAACCAGCGGCATCGAATACAACGGGTCCTCGCTGAACCGGCTGTTTGCGCAACGGCGCAATCTCCTCAGACCCCGGTTTCATGCGATGATCAGGGATATCCTGCGCTTCAACCGCGAATCCCGGGAATTACTCGCTGGCAGGGACGAAGCACTCTCGCTCGGACGTTACCTGCACGACAACAAGTACGGCAGTTTGTTCGTCAATAACTACATCATACCGATGGGCGCGGCGATCTGGTCTACCGATCCGCAGCAGATGCTGGCGTTTCCGGCCTGCTATTTCGTGCGGTTTTTCGCCAACCATGGCTTGCTGAATGTCAGGGACCGGCCACAGTGGCGCGTCATCAGGGGTGGTTCGCGTGAATACGTAAACAAATTGACTGCGCCGTTTCGCGACTGTATCCGCCTCAACGAAGCGGTCGTATCGGTCAGGCGGCTGCCCACCCACGTTGAGTTACGCACCGCTGCGGGCATCACCGAATGCTTCGACCATGTGTTTATTGCCAGCCACAGCGACCAGGCGCTGGCCATCCTGTCTGATGCCAGCCAATGTGAGAAAGACATACTGGGCGCCATTCCCTACCAGAACAATCAGGCGGTATTGCACACTGACAGCTCGCTGTTACCGAAAAGGAAACGTGCCTGGGCCGCCTGGAACTATCGGCGCAGACCCGGCGACCACGGGCGGGTATCGGTTACCTACAACATGAATATCCTGCAACAGCTGCAGGCGCCCACAACGTTCTGCGTGACACTCAACGACACGCAGGCGATCGATCCCGAGAGAATCCTCTGCCGCGTGCAGTACCAGCACCCGGTTTACACCCCGGCAGGCATCGCCGCACAACAACGTCAACAGGACATCAATGGCAAGCGCCGCACCTGGTACTGCGGCGCCTACTGGCGCTATGGATTTCATGAAGATGGCGTCGTCAGCGCACTGAATGCGCTGCGGGACTTCAAGGAACACATTACATATGCACAGCCGTCTCTACGTCGGGCAGGTTAAACACCGCCGCTATAAACCGGTGCCGCATGCGTTTCGCTACGCCTTGTTCATGCTGTATCTCGATCTGGAAGAACTGCCGACCCTGTTCGAGAACCGCTGGCTGTGGTCCAGCACGCGGCCTGCGCTTGCCCGTTTCCGGCGTGAAGACCATCTTGGCGACAACGCCGTCGATCTGCGAACTGCCGTGCGCCAGTTTGTCCAAGATGAAACCGGCCTCACACTCGAGGGACCGATACGGCTGCTTACCCACCTGCGCTACCTGGGTTATGGCTTTAGTCCGGTCAGCTTCTACTACTGCTTTGACGCAAGCGGTGAAAATATCGATGTCATTGTCGCCGAGGTCAACAACACCCCCTGGGGTCAACAATACTGTTACATCCTGCCCGAATCACTCAACCGTGGCAGCCCAGGCAGGAAACGCTATCTGCTCGATAAACGCTTTCATGTCTCACCGTTCATGGACATGGCTATCGACTATGACTGGCGCTTCACTCTGCCCGCTGAAAAGCTTGTTGTGCATATGAAGAATTACCAGAAGGGCGAGCAACTCTTTGACGCAACACTATCCTTGAGTCAGCGACCTTTCACCGCTCGAAACCTGGCGGGCGTGTTGATCCGCTACCCGCTGATGACGACCAGAATGATCACGGCCATCTACTACCAGGCACTGCGTCTGTGGTTGAAGAAAGTGCCATTTGTTCCACACCCTGACAAACTGGAGGCACCTGACCCGGTGAAGAGACCATGAAATCCGCTGTATTGTGTTTCGACAAGCCCACCGCACAAACCCGGGACGGCGGTTTTTTCTGTGACTACGCCAAACGCGCCCTGCTGACTCGGCTCAAAAACATTCGTCATGGCGAACTCATACTGAACGACGGAGACGAGCAGTATCGCTTTGGTCGACAGGACGACAGATTTCCGCGAACGGTCACCATTACGGTTACCGACAGTGCCTTCTATACCAGGGTTCTGATGCACGGCGCACTCGGCAGCGGAGAAGCCTACATGAACGGCTACTGGCAGTGTGATGACCTGACCGTGATAATTGAACTGCTTCTCTGCAATCGTCAGTACCTCGAAAAGATCGCACCGGGCATGGCCTGGCTCACAAAACCGCTGCATCTTCTCCAGCGTTACCTCCATCGGAGTACCCTGAAAGGCAGCCGCCGCAATGTCGAGGCGCATTATGATCTGGGCAATGAACTGTTCGAGCTTTTTCTCGACGACACCATGATGTATTCCTGCGGCATTTTTCACCACCCGCAGGCCTCACTGCGGGAGGCGTCGGAAGTGAAACTGGCACGCGTTTGCCAGAAACTGCAGCTCAAGCCCACTGATCATGTCCTCGAAATCGGAACCGGCTGGGGCGGCTTTGCCCTCTATGCCGCAAGACATTATGGCTGCCGCGTGACGACCACCACTATCTCCAAACAGCAATATGACTATGCCCGGAAACGCATTCAGGATGCCGGACTGGAGGAACGCATCACCCTCCTGTTTGACGACTACCGGGAACTCAATGGCAGCTACGACAAGCTGGTCTCCATCGAGATGATCGAAGCCATCGGCCACCCGTATTTCGACACCTACTTTGAAAAGTGCAGTGACTTACTCAAACCGGATGGCATAATGCTGCTGCAGTCCATCACGATTGCGGATCAGCGCTACCCGCTGGCAGAAAAATCCGTCGACTTCATCCAGCGTTATATTTTCCCTGGCGGTTGTCTGCCGTCGCTCGCGGCGCTGAGCGACGCCGTCGCGCGTAAAACCGATATGCGCATCTTTCATCTGGAAGACATCGGCCCGCATTATGCCACCACCTTGCGCCATTGGCGTCAGCGTTTCTTTGCCAATATCGAAAAAGTCCGCCAGCTCGGTTACCCGGAACGTTTCATTCGCATGTGGGAGTACTATCTGTGTTACTGCGAAGGCGGCTTTCGGCGACAGTCCATCGGCACGGTGCAGTTACTGCTCATCAAACCCCAGACCCTGCGCGCACCTCTGACGAGTACTGATTACTGATTCCGCCATCACAAAGTAAAGATGCGCCGTGGTTTGCACGGGTTGCGCTCTTTTCCCTGATTCATCTTCCGCTCAGCAACTCCGGCCTGAGCATCCAGTTGATCTGCCAGTGTGCATTGCTGTTGAGTTCCAGGCACACGATACTACCCGGCTGATAGGCCGTAATGAGCCTGTTTTCGTCTTCGATGACCAGATGCGAAACCAGTTTGGCCATGAACGGCAGATGACCGACGACGAGCGTAGCCCTGTCCCAGCTGTCGCTCTGCCAGTCAAACGCCTTGGGACTGTCGTTGGGATTAATGATGCCGCTAATCTCCCGTTCCACCCCGGGTGCGATAGCAGCCGCCAGGCGCTCCGCCGTCTGAATGGCGCGTAGCTTTTCGCTGTGTATCACCCTGTCGATACGGATACCCGCCTGCTTGAGAAATGCGGCAAGCCGGTCAATGTCGGCCTGGCCTTGATCGGTCAAGGGCCGCTCGGGATTGACTTCCTTTGCACAGGCTTCGCCGTGCTGTACGAGATAAAGTTTCATGTCAGGCAGTCCTGTAAGAACAAGGGCGGTAAGCCGTCACAACCCTTCCCATTTATCACTGACCCCGTCAATCGTCAATCATCGACAGCCTGCCAGCCGCTCAACTCCAGGGGTGTATGGCTTTCATCGCCATACCCGGCATGATACCGTCCAAAGGGTCTGAAGCGCAGATGGCTCATCACATGACAAAGCTGTTGACTGGCATCCTGCTGCTTGCAGCCCTCATCGGCGGCGCGTGGTACTTGCTGCGGGAACCCGATACCGAGCAGACGCCGACGTACAGCCAGGCACAGATTCGCCGCGGCGATATCAGCGCCGTGGTATCGGCCACTGGCACCCTGAATCCCATCAACACCGTGCAGGTGGGCAGTCAGGTATCGGGCACCATCCAGCACCTGCATGCCGACTTCAATGACCAGGTCAAACAGGGCCACATCATCGCACAGATCGATCCGGCCATCTTCGTTGCCAAGCGGGCCGAGGCCCAGGCCAATCTGAAAAGCGCTGAGGCCGCCCGCGACAAGGCCTGGATCAGCGTGCTGGACACCGGGCGCGACTACGAGCGCCAGACCGACATGAAAAAGAAGAAGCTGGTGGCCGAGAGCGTGGTGGATGCCGCCGATTTCGCCTACCAGTCAGCCAAGGTGGAACACCAGGTGAAGCTCGCCAGCGTGGCCCAGGCCAAGGCGGCACTGGAACGCGAGCAGCTCAACCTGGACTACACCACCATCTATGCACCCATCGACGGGGTGGTCATCTCCCGCAATGTCGACGTGGGCCAGACAGTAGCCGCCAGCCTGCAGGCCCCCACCCTGTTCACCATCGCCAACGACCTGACCCGGATGCAGGTGGAGGCCGATGTGGACGAGGCCTTTATCGGCCAGGTGCAGGAAGGGCAGCCGGTCAGCTTCACCGTGTTTGCCTACCCGCGCCGCGAGTTCAACGGCAGCGTCGCCCAGGTCAGGCTGCAGCCCAAGATCGAGGCCGGCGTGGTCAAATACAACTGCATCATCCATGTGGACAACGCCGACCTGGCGCTCAAGCCCGGCATGACCGCCACCGTCAGCATCGAGGTGGCGCACCGGGACAACGTCCTCACTGTGCCCCACGCGGCGTTGCGCTACGTACCCCCCTGGCCGCAGGAGGAACTGGACCTCGTGCGCGAGGGCCTCAAGCCCGGCCAGGCCATCCTGTGGCGGGTGGACGGCGACACGCTCATCCCGCTCACCGTCTCCACCGACATCATTGGCGAGAAGGTGACCGAGGTCAGCGGCGCAGACCTTGCCGATGGCATGCCCATCGCCGTGCCCGCTCAGACGCGAGGATGTCGAGCGCAAGCGCCGCTTCGGCCTGAGCCTGTTCTAGAGCCCGTCCGATGACCGCGCCCCTGCTGGAGATACACGATCTGCACAAGGCCTATGTGCTGGATGGCGTGACCATCCAGGCCCTGCGCGGCATCGACCTGACCATCGAGCACGGCCAGTTCGCGGCGATCATGGGACCGTCCGGCTCGGGCAAGTCCACCCTGATGCATATCCTCGGCTGCCTGGACGTGCCGGACGCCGGGAGCTACCGGCTGCATGGCCAGGACGTGACCCGCATGGACAGCAACCAGCTGGCCGCACTGCGCAACCGCGAGATCGGCTTCGTGTTCCAGAACTTCAACCTGCTGCCGCGCACCAGCGCGCTGGAGAACGTTGAGACACCGTTGATCTACGCCGGCGTCGACAAGGCCGAGCGCCGGCAAAGGGCGCGCGAGGCCCTGGAGCGCATGGACCTGGGCGAGCGCCTGTACCACCTGCCCAACCAGCTGTCCGGCGGTCAGGCGCAGCGCGTCGCGATCGCCCGAGCCCTGGTGATGCACCCTTCGCTGCTGCTGGCCGACGAGCCCACCGGCAACGTCGACACGGCCACCAGCGCCGAGATCATGACCTTGCTGGATGAGCTGAACCGCCAGGACGGACTGACGATCGTACTGATTACCCACGAGCAGGACGTGGCCGACCATGCCCAGCGCCGGCTGTTCCTGCGCGACGGCCGGCTCGAGGCACAGGCATGAACTGGTACACCGCCCTGCAGCTGGCCCTGCGCGCCATGGGGCGCAACAAGACCCGCGCCATGCTGACGACGCTCGGGGTAGTCATCGGCGTGGGCTCGGTGATCGCCATGCTCGGCATCGGCAGCGGCGCCCAACAGCGCATCGCCGCTCAGCTGGCGAGCATGGGCACCAACAGCCTGGTGATCCGCCCCGGCTCGGTGACCCGCGGCGGGGTGCGCACCGGCGCCGGCGGCATCACCACGCTGACGCGCGAAGACGCCGACGCCATCGCAGAGCTGCCGGACGTGGTCGCTGTGGCGCCCAGCGTGCGTGCCACCGCCCAGGTGCGCTACCTCGGCACCAACTGGGGTACCGCTATCGAGGGCGTGACCCCCGACTACGCCACGGTACGCAGCTGGCCGCTGGCCGAGGGCGAGTTCATCAGTCGGCGCCACGTACTGGGTGCCAGCCATGTGTGCGTGCTGGGACAGACGGTGGCTCGCGAGCTGTTCGGGTTGCGCAGCCCGCTGGGCGAATCCATCGTGATCAAGGGCCTGGCCTGCCAGGTGATCGGCGTGCTCACGGAGAAGGGCGCCACCGCCTGGGGCTCGGACCAGGACGACGCCATCTTCGCACCCCTCACCACCGTGCAGCGGAAGCTCAAGGGCATCACCCACATCGAGCGCATCGAGCTGGTCGCCAGCGACCGCGAGGCCTCGTTTCGACTGCTCAAGGAAATCAAGGACCTGCTGCGTCAGCGCCACCGCCTGCGCAAAGACCAGCCAGACGACTTCCGCACGTATAACCGCGCCGAACTCGCCCAGACGTCGGAGGAAAGCGCCCGGGTGTTCACCTGGCTGCTGGGCAGCATCGCCTCTGTGTCCCTGCTGGTGGGTGGCATCGGCATCATGAACATCATGCTGGTATCGGTTACCGAACGCACCCGCGAGATAGGCATCCGCATGGCCCTGGGCGCACGCCAGCGCGACATCCTGTGGCAGTTCCTGCTGGAGGCGCTGGTGCTCAGCACCGCCGGCGGCGTGCTGGGCATCCTGCTCGGCCTGAGCGGCGCAATGGCAGTTGCGCGCTTCTCCGAACTGCCGGTCAGCGTTACGCCCGGGTCGGTGCTCATCGCCTTCCTGTTCGCGGGACTGGTGGGTGTGTTCTTCGGGCTGCACCCGGCACGCAAGGCGTCGCGACTGCGGCCCATCGAGGCATTGCGGTATGAATAGGCCGCCGGCAGGCAGGTGGTGCCAGGCGCCAGGCGAAGACTGGGACGGACGAGGCAGATGCCATGAGCACCGTTATCCCGGCGAAGAATGCTCAGGGGCGGCCTGCCGAGTCTGACCCGATTGACCGGTACTTTCATCACAGCGTCGGTCATCACTCCCCTTATCAAGCCGCCCGATCCGCTTCCGGTATGGGTCTGACACGGGACGGACCACGATCAACGGGTCGATCAATTTTTGGAAAACGCGGCCTGTCCCCTATAATCCCTGTCTAATTCGCGCGGCAGCGATTCTTTACGTCCCAATGATACCTCTCGGAGAGCGGGCAGAATGATCAGCAAGGCACTGCGACCGGCCGACCCGCGATCGAAACTCCTGAAACGGGTCAGCCATCATTTCCTGAGTGATGCCCCGGATGTATCAGCCGGAGAACCGGATCCGCTTCACCCCGAGGAGACCGACAAGGAGGTCACCGAGGAAACGCTGGCGACGGACAAGACCGCAAGCCGGGATAACACCACGTCCGGATCGGGGTCAAAATCCAGTCCAACCGGGCCGGCGACCGAGCCAGGCACGCCCCCTGGTCTGCCCTCGTCTGCTGAGCCACGCGCGGAATTCCCGGGTACCACTGGCAGCACTGCCGTTACCTCAACCAGGTCGCCGGCTGGCACAGAGCCTGTCGAAGCGCCAGAGCCCACCAGAACCGACAAGAACGCCAAATCCGAGAAGGCCGGCAAGGAAAAGAAGTCACGCAGGCACGACAAGGAGGGGAAGGCTGGCAAGGGCAGGAAGTCATCCAAGCACGGCAAGAAAGCCAGTGCTGCTGCGGCCAAACCGGTAAAACCGCGCGAGACCGGTAAAAAGACGGCCACGGAGGAACCCGTAGCAACCGCGTCGGCACCGATCGCCGCTGCGCAGGCAGAACCCGGAAACGCCCAGCCCGCGCGCCTCGCGCCGGTGCCGGTGCCGGTGTCTAAGCCGACGCTCGCCGAGGTGGACGCGGCCGATGCCACGCCACTGCCGGATACGCTGCCTGCTGCACAATCAACACCGCAGCAGGCAGAACAGAAAACCGGGCGCGAAACGGAGGTGGTGCCTTGCGCTCAGGACCTCAACCTCGCAACCGCTGGCTCCAGACGTCATATGCCCGTGCACCTGATCCTGGTGTTCGGCCTCATCACGCTGTTCGGATTGTGGGGCTACCGTTACTGGCACACGGAACACGACAGCATGAAGCCGACAGCGACCCGTGCAGTGATGGTCAAAAGGGATCGACAGGAAAGCCAGCCCGTCGTTGCGGTTGCCAAGGACACACAGGCCACCCCGTCCGTGGCTGCGGCGCCCCCGGTCACACAGGCCGCCCCCCCCGCGCCTGTTACAACAACCGAGAACACGCCGGAACCGGCGACCACGATTGAGCCCGATTCCAAACCGGTCGCTCCACGACCGCCGCCTCGCTATCGTCCACCCGCTTACCGCCCCTACCCACCGCCAGCCGCCTGGCCACAGCCACGCTTCTACGGGAACTATCCGCCGCCGCTCTTCAGGCAAGCGCCGCCGCCACGATCCTATCGCGGCCAGGCGACGGCTCCTGAAGAGACGGAGTGAAGCAGAACAGCCGACAGGGGACAGGCCACGCTCACCTGATCGCCTGTATTTTGAGAAAGGTAAAACGTTGTCTGTCCGCTGTCTGCTGTGTTCATTTATCGTTTATCACGGTGCATACGATATGACGTTCGGAACGCGGCCCATCGAACTCGCAAAGAAAAATGTTCTGCCAGGTTGACAATCCCAGTTTGCCATCAATAACAGGCACCGTTTCCGAGGGCCCCACGAGGCCAGCTTTTAAATGCGAATCGCCATTCCCGTCCTGCCGGTCATGCAGCCAGACACCCTTGGGAATGATCTGACGCAAAAAGTTGACGACATCCGTCTGCACACTCTCGTCCCAGTTTTCCTGAATCATCACTGCGGCCGTGGCACCTTGTGCATAAACGGTAACAATGCCATCTCGCACACCGCTGGCGCGTACGAGCTGTCTTACCTGCTCAGTAATATCAACCAGCGTTTCGCGTTGATGCGTGGCAACGGTGATAATGTCTCGCACTTATGAATCCTGTCCTTTCCAGAATCAGGGGAGCTCTGACTCATGCAGCATTGCGGACCTGCGCCTTCGCAGGCGCCGGCTGCGCGCAGCGCAAAACCACCATCCGCTCCCTGATAATCAAGGTGTTACCCGGTCGCGGCATGTGCCGGCATCGCGAAGCGCAGGGTGATCGGAGAGCAGTGACTCTGACCTCATTGATTCACCGTGGCGTATTCCCCGCCTGTTGATCGGGATAATATTACGTAATGAACAAAACGTCACTTTCGATAGAACACCCTGCGTGGCTGCCATGACCGACTCGGGTATACTTTGCGACCACTGATTCTTATCGGGCAATGCCGCCCGTTACGGATCCCCTGCAATCGATTCTTTAGCTACCAGACGACATGTCGGAACACGAAACTGAAAAACACCTGACCGATCTCATCCAGGCACAGAGTCCATTTGAGTCACAGGCCGAACTCGAGCAACTGCTTGCGGCACATCAGCAGCACCTCGCCGAGTTGCCCTCGACCGCAACCGCGCTGGATCGCGCGCGCATCGCACTGGATATCGCCGAGGCACTGCTGGGGCTCGGCAGAAACGATGACGCCTGGACGCAGGCGCGCACTGCCTTCGACGTTTTTGCCGAGCAGCAAGCCTGGCAGGAGGCGGCCGAGGCGTGCGATATCCTCTATCGGGCGGACAGAGAGGAATCGATCATCGCACTGGCGAACGGCACCTGGCTGTCCGTCACCTTTCCCATCAAACCCGAGACATCGGTCGCCCTGTTGCAGCATATCGTCGATGAAACCCCGGACGACTCCGATGGCGGCGCCGTCGCAGCCGCCGCCGCTCACCACCTTGCTGACATTCGTGCCAGTGAGGATCAACACGAAAGCCTGACGTTCCTGACGACACAGATCCTGGCGCACGTTGCGAAGCGACACAGGGGAATCGAGGATCAGGATACCTTCAACACCTGGATGCAGATGCTGCAATTGAATGACCCCGCGGAATTCCTGCCTCGACTGGCACAGATTCTCGATGTCATGGCTGGCGATAACTGGTGGTATGATCGCGACGCCCTGCGCGCACGTCTCCCCGTTAACTGAACACGCTCCGGCCGGGTCTTTATCCCGCTATCGCCACGAATCCGTGCTGAACTTCGCCGCTTCGGCCGAAAAAACCCTCGCTCTGCACCGCGCCTTCCCTGCGACCTGATCCGGCGAATCCGTGCAGGCGACCTGTCGGGATTAATGCTACAGGGCAGGCGGCCTCCGGGGAAAGTCGATGGGAATCGATGCAATCCTGCGATTCAAGGATACTTGACCGGGTGAGGAATAGCGGCAGGAGACACAGACCAGGGGCTGCGGTTTTTGAGGGAAATATCGGTCAGGAAAACGTCCTGCGTGTGTTGACAATTACCAGCAACCGTCAGCCATAAGGGCAACGTCATTCTCGGCATGCGTATTCCAACATTGGCTCATCGCCATAGATGATGATGCTTTCGCAGTGCGTGTTTAACCATTCGATTTGTTCCGCCGGATCGCCCTGACTGAATTTGACAAACTTGAACGGCGAGTCAGATCCGGTTAATAAACCAGGGCTAACCGGCTTGTTATATAAATCGTCTAATGTCGCGAAGCTGTGGCTATTGAATGGCAGCGTCAGCCCGGTGATTCCATGATTACGATTGTTCATCCCGATCGTGAACGAATCGCTGTCTACACGTTTGTCGTAACACAGTGATATCACCGTGGCGTCGACATCGGTCGCCAGACGCAGGATACACTGCCGACCAAAGATATCCTTCGCCGATCTGGCCATCCTGTCGATACATTTCAGTCTGTTGGCCGGAATCACCATTTCGTATTCGCACACGTCCTGCTTGTGCTCCCGCGCGTTTTCATCGGAGTTATGCGCAATGTCGCTTTTATCATCCCTGGTGACACCATCGAGTGATGATTTCAGGATTATATTGAACGTTTTCCATGCCTGAGCGCTGAACGGCAACCCGTCATTGTGCAGCTTTGGAATCCACAATTTGACCTTAATGTTCTCAGTCATACTATTTCCATATAGTAGAATGCGTGGGTTGTGATAGCGACTGTGGGGCTGGATTCTGAATACGTCTGTTCAGAGTCGCCCTGACCCGGCGCAACCGTGCAGGTATCCGTTGGGATCATCGATATAGCCCCCGGGAACAGCACAGCGAAATGAACCTTCACATTGAGCGCGCTGCCGAAGCGCAGGGACGGCGCCGGTGTGTGCCGTGTTGTGTGTCCACACTGCCTTCTTGATCAGATGCGGGGAAATCGTGCGGCAGCCGATCCGGAGCACCTGGCCCATGATCGCCGGTCGACAGGCAAACAGACACCGTAGCGCGAAAGGCACGCTGGCTTGCGGCCTGCACCCGTATGGCAATAACCTCAACTTCCGGGTCGCACCCGGTCATCCGGGTCAATCAGGTGGGGACTATGTCTATGCACCGTCCGCCGCCTTGCAATCCGCCAGGCGGATAAAGGTTCCCCCCGCATCACGATATTCCCGCTCGTGGCAGGTCAGGACCAGCACCTGATACCGTTTTGCCGCCTGGTAGAGAATGGCTTTCATGCGGTCGCGGCGTTCGTCGTCGGAGTTCACCAGGGCGTCGTCGAGAATCACCGTCACGGGCATGCCCTGCTCGCTCAACAGATCCGCGTAGGCCAGTCGCACCAGCACCGCCAGCTGCTCGCGCGTGCCGATACTGAGGTCCTCGAACGGCTCGGTTGCGCTCTCGCGCCGGATGCCGGTCAGCACCAGTTCTTCGCTGATCGATGGCTCGGCCCCGGGCAGCAACTGGCGCAGATAGGGCAGCAGCCGGGCGATGACAGGCTGGGCGATCGCTTCCTTGGCGCGCTTCAGCGCCGCATCCAGGGTGCGGTACAGCAGATCCACGGCCAGCGCCTGGGCTTCGATATGGTTCAGTTCGCGTTCCACCGCCGCATGGTCGGACTCGACCTGCGCCAGCTCCTCGGCCAGCCCCCGTTGTCCGAGCGCAGTCAGCTCAACGGCAAGGTCGTTGACCTCTTTTTCGAGCCGCGCGATGTCGTCTTTCACCCGGACCAGCGCCGCTTCACAGCGCTCGACCTCCGCAGCGACCGCCTCCGGGTTCTCGGCTTGCAGCGCGAGCTCGAGCGCCGCGAGCCGCTGCTTTGCGTCTTCCACGGCGCGGTCGGCATCGGCGAGCGCGCCGGCGAGCCTGTCATCCGAAGACGCCTTGCGCGCCGTCTGAAGCGCCTCATCCAGGGCCTGCGCATGGGTCTGCGCTGACCTGGCCGCGGCGCCCGCCTCGACCACCGCATCGCGTCGCTCGCCAAACACACGCTGCCGTTCTGCGAGCTCGGTTTCCCGGGCCGCGAGGGTGTCGACAAGCGCCCCGAGCGCATGCTCCAGCGCCACAGGATCGCCGGGCGCTTCCGCACCCTCACCGACCCTGCTCCGCAGCGCCTGGCGCTGACTGTCGAGGGTCGCCAGCCGCTCTTCGAGTTCGCCCAGGCCATCGGGCGCCAGCCCGCTCAGCCTGGCCTTGTGCGCCTTGGCCTCACTCTCCAGCGCCTGCCGGGTCTTGAGTGCGCGTTCCGCCTCGCCGATGTCCGCCACACCCAGTTCGGCCAGCTGATCCTCGAGCGTGCGCGCATGTTCGTGCATCCGCGCGCGCAGGCTGTCCAGATCTTCACCCCCGGGGTGAATAGTAAAGGTTCCGATGCCATCGACCTCGAGCAGCGAGGTCTCGGTCACCAGCACCGAGCCCTCGCCCTGCATCGCCTGGCCGGCCAGCCGCACCGGCGCGGACAGCTGCAGACGGTGATCGACCCGCGTCGCCGCGGCGCGCAGCCGCACCTCGGCGAGGGCGCGATCGTGCTCGACGCTTCGCAGTTCGTCCAGCGACCCGGCCGTGACCCGGATGGCATCGCGCTGCGCCTGGCAGGCTCGCCGCGCCGCCTCGGCTGCTCGCGCGTCCTTGAGCCGGGTATCCAGCCCCTGTTTCTCCGCCGTCAGCCGCGCCAGCGTCTCGGCGTCGCGGGCACGACGCAGCCGCGCTTCCTGCGCGATCCTGTCTTCCTTCCCGGCCGCAATCGCTGCCTTCAGCGTCTCAACCGCCTCGCGGGCCGGCTCGACCTCCGTCTCCCGCTGCGCCAGCAGCTCGCGCGCGCGGGTCAGCCCTTCCTGGACCTGTTGCTGTTCCTGAATCAGCTTCGCGCGGGTTTCCCAGGCCAGGCGGGCGGCTTTCTGCTCGGCCTCGCTCAGATCCAGCGTCTGCCTGCCCGCTTCCACCTGGCGCGCCAGCGCCCGCACCCGCGTCTGTGTGTCCTGTGCGTCACGGAGCTTCGCCTGGGCCTTCTCCAGGGCACGGTCATCGAGATAACTGCGCAGGGTTGCCTGGCGTTTGTCGAGCTGGTCGGTCTTGTGCTCGTAGGCCTGCAAGTCGAGCCTGGCCTGTTCCAGGCGCTCGGCCAGCCTCGATTGCTTGTCCTGCAACTGCCGGTAGTCGCCGCGCGGCCTGTCGCGCTTGTCGAAATACGCCTCCCGCAGTTCCCCGATGCGCCGGTGCAGTGCCTCGCCGTGTTCGCCGCCCAGCAGTTCGCTCATTTCGGTGTCGAATACCCTGTGCAGCTGCTGGCGCGACTGGTCACTGAGTGTGACCTCTTCATAGGCGCGCGCCTGCTCGACCCACAGCAGACCCGCCAGGCCCTGGTGCTCCGGCCTGCTCGCGCCGCGCGGCGCGTAGCTGAAGCCGAGCAGCTGCGCCACAAACTCCTCGGCCTGCGGCCCTTCCCAGCGCCGCCCGTCACTGGCGGTGAGCGTGGCTTCGCCATCCTTCTTGCGCGAGAACACCTTGTCGAGCCGGTATTCCACCTCGTCGATCTCGAAGACCAGGCCCACCCTCGGGCTCACACTCTCGCCATAGGGCCGGTAGGTATCGGCGACGGAACTGGTGTACTTGTCGAACAGCGCCGCGCGAATCGCCTGCAGCAGCGTCGACTTACCCTCCTCGTTGTCGCCGGCAATCACGTTCAGGCCCGGTGCGAGGTCGCGCACTTCGACCGCGGCGCGGAACTGGCGAAAGCGACTCACATCGACGGACTTGAACCACATGGCGCTCATTTGCGCAGCGCCAGCTGCTCGAGGTAGAGCACCTGCAGTGCCCGGGCCGCGTGGGCGTGATCGGGATGCGCCGGCTCATCCTGGATGCGAATCAGCGTGTCGATGGCATCGCGAACAAAGCCCGAGGCACCGATGGCGGCGATGTCCTCGGCACTGGGCCGCGCCACCAGCCCCGTGTCGTCCACACCCAGGTGGTGCAGACGCGCCCGCCAGCGCTCGAGGACCTCGTCGAGCTGCCCGCGCGCGCCCAGATCCAGCGCCCCGCTGAGGCGCAGGCGCAGCAAGGTGCGGGAAACCTCAGCGAGCGCCGCGATGCGGTCATCGAGCACGCCGATACTCGCCGCGTCTGCGAGGGCAAACTCGAGCTGTTCCCAGTGGAACCGGCCGATGCGGATTTTCTCCACGCGCGGCGACGCACCGGGTTCGCCGAGCTCCACGAGCAGGACGTTGCCGGGATCATTGGCTCTGAAGCGGTCGGGCTCCGGTGCGCCCGCATACCAGGTGCGCGGCGCAATCTCCAGGGTCCCGTGCCAGTCGCCGAGCGCCAGGTAGTCGAGGCGGGCCGAGTCCGCGCGCGTGTCCGAGATCGGGTTCATGGCCTCGGACTCCTCCGGCAGCCGGTTGCGCACCGCACCGTGCGCCAGCCCCACCCGCAGTACGCCGGGACCGGTTTCGACACGGTCGAAGTAGTCGGTGAGATCGCGCACCTCGTGGCGTCGCTGCAGCGGCGCCGGCAGGATGCACAGGCGCGTGTCACAGAGCGTGATGGGCTCGGGGTCCGTCGCGAGGATCACATTGTCGGGCACAATGGCGAGCCGCCGCAGACGGCTCCAGGCGCTCTGCGCCAGTGCCGCATCGTGGTTGCCCGGCAGCAGCACCCAGGGGCCCTGGAACCCGGCCAGCGCATTCATGGTGCGGCGCAGGGTTTCGTCCGAGACGGCGTTATCCTCGAAAACATCGCCGGCCACCAGCACGGCATCCACACGCCGTTCGCTGGCCAGCGCCGCCAGCGCCCTGATGGTCTCCAGGCGCTGGGCGCGCAGCATCGCGCCGGCATCGCCCGCGACAGGACCAAACTGCTTGCCGATCTGCCAGTCGGCGGTGTGGAGCAGGGTCAGGGGCATGATTTGCCCCACCCGCAGGCGTGCCGCCCCTCGGTGCGATGTAAACGCGCTGCGAAAAACCCGTCGGGCTCATGAGACCACGCCGAACAAACCATCGGTCACCTTCTGCGCTCGAAATCTACAACGCGACACCCTGTTCGCATGAATGCCTGATCACTCGACCGAGCCGGCGCTTCGTCAGGTGTCAGCGGCACGCTATACTGCTTCCCATCAACCTGCGCACCGGGTTTGCTCAGGATTCTGGTAATGGAACAACGTGCCGGCATCTTACCACCATCTTTTGTTGACCGGCGTGCCTGGCGTCGGCAAGACAACGGTGATCCGCCGTGTGGCCGAAGCCCTGGCAGGCAAGCGGCTGGGCGGTTTTTATACCGCAGAGATACGCAAAGCGGGCGTGCGTCAGGGGTTTCGCCTGGTCACGTTTGACGCGGACGAATCGGTCATTGCCCATGTCGATTTCAATCACCGGTATGCTGTCGGCAGATACGGTGTCGATGTAGCGGCTATCGATCGTCTTGCCGAATCCAGCCTGGGCCTGGCCGATGGCATAGACCTCTATCTTGTCGACGAGATCGGCAGGATGGAGTGTCTTTCTCCGCGTTTCACCGTCGGTATACGGGCATTGCTGGACTCGGATAAACCGCTGGTGGCGACGGTGGCGAAGCGAGGTGGCGGCCTGATAGACGAGGTGAAGCGTCGTCCGGAGTCTGACTTGTGGGAGGTCACACGCGCCAATCGCCAGACCCTGGCTTCAGATATCCTCGCCTGGCTGCGGGAACGCGTATAGAAACCGCCGCAAAGGCTTCAGCGTGTCTCGCGCATCGACGAGCGGATGGGACGCGCCATGAGCAGGCCGTTCTGGCGCCCCGTCCGGGTGGGGTAATAGCCCTTGCGGATCGCCTTGGTGCGAAAACCCAGCGTGCGATACAGCCCAATAGCGGGGCGATTGGCACGACGGACCTCCAGCCAGGCCCGCCTGCAGTGACGATGGCGCGCGACGCCCAGCAGATGCAGCAGGATGCGCCGCCCCAGACCGCGGCGGCGATAGCCGGGTGCAACACACATGTTCATGATGTGCGCCCGGTTCTTCGCAAAGGCAACGATACCGAAACCGACGATCCCCGCCTCCTCTTCGAGCACCCAGCAGGAGGCGCCTTGGCGAACCTGCCTGCGAAAGAACCACAGCGGCCAGGGAAGCGGCTGGCTGGTCACTTCCAGACCATAGACACCGGGAAGGTCGGACTCCAGCATGGGGCGCAAATGGATAGTTGGCGGCAATACAGGCCCTGTCATGGGTAACACCTCTTTGCGCCTGAGCGCACCCTCAGAAACTCCAGCACCCGCGCGCAGCCGCCCTGCTCCGCCCCTGGCGATCGGCAAACCCGGGACGGATCAGGACTGGGGGTCGGACCATGCTGTGGTCGCCAGGCCGGGCAGGTCAAGCGCCTCGCGCATGCGCGCGATGATGGCATCGACGCGGCTGGCACCGGGAATGCCGCTGCCTGCCGTGATGCTGCGACCCGCACGGGTGTGGACCTGGATCCGGTAGTAGGCACGCGTCCGGTTACCCTGCGTGGCCTGCATCCCGATGGATTTTTCAATACCGGTTATCTCCTCGGCGGCGGCATGGCGCGCGAAGCGCAGGCCGAAAATTCCCCTTACAGCGCTCAGTCCCTGTCTGCCGGCCGTAACACGCAATGAATTCCCAGGCAGATAGAGTCCCCAGATGAGAATCAGTATTCCCAGCGTCGGCGAACAGCCCGACGAACAGGCTCGAAAACCCGTCTGCACCGCTCGCGGTGTGGAACAGCCAGGCAAAGCCGACGAAAGCCCCGCCAGTGACCAGGGTGCCGAAGGCCAGGCCCAGGTGGCGCAGGTAAGGGTAGTACAGTTCGAGGCCTGCGCCGGTCTCGCGGATCGAGACCACCCTGTCCAGCGGCTCCCGTGAGTCGGCTTCGAGCGGGCGAGGTTCGACCCGTTCGCGCGCGGTGTGCGGCCCCGCGTCTTTGAACACCGGGACCTCCCAACTGCGCTCGAAGTCAGTGCCCGGCAGGCTGGCGGAGATCTGCACCCTCCATTCGTTCCAGCTGTCACCCCCCTCGCTGCTCCCGGGCAGCTCGCCCGGCGGCCGGAACAGGAAACGCAGCCGCGTGCCGTGCAGTCCGGGCTGCACCACCGCGAGCTGCTCATCCTGCCATCGGGTTTCACGTACCGTTTCGCTGCTCTTGCTGGTGCGCCGTGTATGGGCATGACTGCAGGTGAGCGTGACACGGAACCGGTACTTCGGGTTATAGGCAAGCCTCAGCTCCACCGCACCACCGACGTCACCCCCGATCGCACCGGGAAACGGATCCATCTGCAACAGGGTGGTGCCGAAGCGCCGCCAGTTGAGCGTCTGCCGGATGGCCCAGATCAGCAGACCGAGGCCCACCGCCGGAAACAGGAGGCCCACCCAGGCAAGCTGGTTGCCCTTGGCCAGCTCTGCGGGAAGCATGAACGGGATGGGTGAGGAAATCGCATTCCAGAAGACCGCAAAGCCCCAGGCAAACCAGAGTGTGGATCGGGCGGCGGAATGGATGTTGTTGTCCGTCCATGCGGCCCTCGCCTGCCAGGCCGGGAGGCCGGGCGGCACGGGCTTTGGGGTGCGGTTGACGTACCACATCGCCAGGATGCCGAAGCCGCCAAACACGACGACAAAGATCATCTTGAAACCCAGCAGGCCCCAGCGCAGTTGGCGGTCAAAAACGGATTCGGACGGCTTAGCGGGGTTCACCCATAGCTGGATTCGGTCCCTGCCCTTGAGCCTGGAATAGGTCGCGCGCTGCCAGTTCCCGACATTATCACTGCCTCCATCGGCAATGCCGACACGGTTGCCGGTGTAGTGCTGCCCGTTGTAGTCGTATCGGAAACGTGCGATCACCCGGTAGGTGGTCGTGTCATCGGAACGGTTTGTCTTCAGCTCGAGCGCGACGACTTCGGCCGGCACCTGCACCCAGTCCTGCATACGCAGGGCGTCCCACAGATTGGGGATCACACCGAGCAGCAGGAAGCCGGTCCCGATGCCAGTAAACAACAGGCCGAACAGCATGCCCGTCCAGTAGGCTGCAGGCTTTTTCCCCGGCGCTGTCCCGCGTGTGCGTCTCATGCTGTTTCCCTGCCCTGCCCCGCCCGCGAGCAGGCAGACGTCGCATTATAATCCTGCCACCAGAACGGCGCGCCAGGCGGCTCCTTTAGGATTGTCAGGAAGACCGTTTACCTCACCCGACAGTTGCATAAATCGTGGCCCCAAAGAGCCCAGCCTGTTCAAATTCATCTGCAGTCATAAATGCTGATGCCATTGAACGACACGAAAGGATGACGCAAAAGAAACACACAAATCTGTCCCCTTTCCGCCCATGACGCGGTATCTTCTGCCCGAGTGACTCATCGCTGAAAACACATGGTACGCTCCCAACAGCCACACCGCTGGATCGCCCACATGGACCTGGACGCGTTTTTCGCCAGCTGTGAACAGCGGGACCATCCCGAATACGAGGGCCGTCCCGTTGTCGTTGGCGCCCTGCCCGGTCATCGTGGCGTGGTTGCCGCCGCCTCGTATGAAGCTCGAAGATTCGGTATCCGCTCTGCCATGCCGATTTCCGAGGCCTGGCGGCGCTGCCCGGATGCCGTGTTCCTGCGCCCCGACCTGGACAAGTACCGACGCATCTCGCGGCAGGTCTTTCAGATCCTTGAAACCCTAACGCCGACCGTGGAGGCTGCCTCGATCGATGAGGCCTACCTGGATGTGAGCGGACTCGAAAGGCTGGTGGGCGCGCCGGAGACCATCGGACGCGAGATCAAGCGCCGCATCTTCGCGGCGACAGAACTGAGCGCCTCGGTGGGCATCGGACCGAACCGGCTGATTGCGAAACTCGGCTCGGAATACCACAAACCGGACGGTTTGACGGTGGTATCCCCCGACCAGGTCCTCGACTTCCTGGCCCCCATGCCGGTGTCCAACCTGCGCGGGCTCGGGCAGCAGACGCAGAAGATCTTCACCCGCCTCGGCATCAGGACCGTGGGACAGCTGCGCGCCTGCCGCCTCGCAACGCTGGAGCAATATCTGGGGGAAAAGGCCGCGGCGGGTTTTCACCGCCAGGCCTTTGGCATCGCCTCGAACCGGGTCGTGCCCGAACGGCGCCGCAAGAGCATCTCCAAGGAGACGACATTCGAGACGGACGTGCAGAGTAACACCGTGCTGCACGATGCGCTGCGCGAGCTGGCGGCCGATGTGGCAGGAACCGCACGTCGGGAGGGTTTGTCCGGTTCCGTCGTAACGCTGAAGATCCGCTTCGAGGGATTCGAGACCCACACGCGGCAGCACAAGCGAACCGCGCCGACAAACGACGAGCGTGACATTCTCAAGACGGCCTGGCAGCTTTTCCTCGGGGGCAAGCTGCCGCAAAAGCCGGTGCGGCTCATTGGGGTCGGTATCAGCGGCTGGGAGCAAGTCCGGCCCGGCCAGGCCGACCTCTTCGACAGACCGGAACAGCGGGAAAACGACCAGCGTCTGCTGGAGACGATCGACGCCGTTACCGAGAAATTCGGCAAGGGGATGCTGCAGGTGGGTGTGTCGCGCAGAAGCGGTAAATGAGGCACGCGCGGCGCTGACCCCGGTGCCGGCCCCGGCGAGCTGGCTACCGGGTTTCCCCTTTCCCGCCCCCTAAGGCAAATACCCCTCGCTATTGAGCTCAGAGAGCGTATAGTGCCTATACCTGACTGATTTAGTCAGTTATTAGATACCCACATCCCCCAGGCTGGCGTAGGTGGACATAACCCATGGAGGGTTAATCATGAATAGCTCCCACATCACCAGCACGACGGACCCGATCAACGGCTTCGACATCACCGATCCGACGAACCGACCCCATGTCGTTGAGGGTGACTCCAGCAACGATCTGACGATTTACTTCGAAACCATGGCTTCGCGCCAGAGCTACCTCGACATGCCCGTTGAGCTTCCGGAGCGGGATTTATCGAAAACACTGAGCAACCCGACGGACGACTATTCCGGTTGAGGTTTCACCGGATCCGAGCGGGTATCGGAGCCTGCTGAGACGACGAATAAACCCGGCAAGAGTGGAGCGCAGCATGCTGCAACGCGCTCCACGCCCCCGGCGCCTGGCGCCGCTATCGCCCGCCCGAGGCTTTGTTCATCGGACGCACGAACACCGCCCCGCTGACACAGTTCACAAGGACACGCATCTGAAGCGTGGCCTGCCGATCGCTGCGCGAACAACAACCAGGTCGCTCAATAAGAACTTTTCCGCCCAGGGTGGCAACAGGTACCTGCACCGGCTTTTCTGCGAAAGCCCGGTTGCGCAAGGCAGCCGGCTTGCCAGTCTGCTACCCCCGCGTACACCACCGACCCTTCGTTTGGTACCAGCTACTGAAGGCCGCCGGGCTCGGAATGTGCGGAAGTGACTTTTGCCAAACAAAGGCCCTGATCCAACGCCCGAAGAGCAAAGACACGACCCGTTTAGCGGACCTGTCTTGAAACCACCACCGCGCGCGCTCAGCGCCAAGACGGTCACCTGGTGCGAAGTATGTTGTGCGGCGGCAGTCGGTTCCATCTGTCCGACCCGCGCACTGCCCGACCATCGATAAAACCGGTTCCGCCAGGACGTACAGCCCTCATCAGCGCATCTGCGTCGGCGCTCGAGGGGCAGCCGACTCGGATTGCAACTCGCTATGTTGGCCGCCGAAGAAGTCCGCATAGAAATTCGCCCGATAATCGAAAATACGTTCCAGGTTCGGTCGCACGTAGAGGGAATGCACCATCCCTTCGACGAGCGACGGCATGGCTGCCGGCAAGGCATAAACCACCTCGTCCGTGAGCACGGTGCCGAGCGCCGTGGATTCAAAGCGGTGCATGTGCCGCCAGTAGGCGTAAGGGCCCTTGACTTGCTCGTCTACAAAGCAAGCCGGCGGGTCATACAGCGAAATCAGAGAACGCCAACGCACCGGCATACCGCCAACGCGAATGGTGTAGTCGATTCGTAGTCCCTCCTGCATGGTGACCGGACCCGGCATGACCAGGCGGCAGCGCAAACTCGGCGGAGTGATGAGCGCCAGATTTTCCGGATTCTCGAAGAAACGGAAGACCCGCTCGAGCCGTGCGGGTACCGTCTGCCGCCGCTCCAGCGTGTGGTGGCGCAGACTGTGTCGCTCATTCATGTGATACCCCGCAACGGTCATTGCTGCACCGGCGCTGCAGGCGCCAATCAGCCCAGCGGCGATATACGAACTCCAACGGTCTGTCCAGGCGCAGCACCCTTACCAGCGACGCGAGCCGGCGGTAATACGGCAGATGCGACCACACTTCGACAAATGCCGCCGCCCCCGTCTGCCAGCGACCATACCCGTCCAGGACATGGAACCGCCGCATGGCCTGCTCCACCGTCAGCCCATAACTGCGCAGTCGAACGGGCTCCCGGGTAATATCCACCCAGCCAAGACGGCGTGTTCGATCAATACGCCGGTAATGCTCAATCTCCCGCCGACACACCGGGCAACCACCGTCGTAGAAAACCACGGGTCTGGCGCATCCATCGATGGCAGCGGGAGTCGTGTCACTTGCTTGTGCTGATATCATGTGATTTCTCGTAGGGTGCAGGAAAATCGAGTCAAGCCCCGTGCGCGACGTAAGGCTCTACCAGGCGGCGCACATCCACCGACGCGGATAAACGTGTGCAGAGCAGATAAATACCGGCGAGCTTGCGATGCAGAAACAGCACTTCGGAAGGCGGCATGCGCCACATCCGGTTTTCGACGCGCAGACTGACAACCTGTTCGCTCATGCGCCTGGCCAGACTGCTTCTGCCGAAATCATAGCCCCCCATTGCCCGAGCCGGTTCGGCTGCCGCCTTGATCAACACGCTGACCGCCGACCGGTACAGCTCAGGGTCACCCTGGCCAACGTAGCCGACGGCTTCTGCCGACGCCATCAGCGCGTCCCGCTCGCCACGAATCGCAGCCGCCAGCAGGCGGCGATAGAGTTTGATTGTGTCCTGCGGATAACGGCGGGTGGCACCGAAGTCGAGCAACCCGACATCCCCGGAATCGGGCAGATACAGGTAATTGGAAAAGTTCGGGTCAGTCTGAACCAGCCCCCATTCGAAGACTTCTTTCAGAAACAGTTCCACCAGGCGGGTCGCGACCGCATTGCGCAGGCCGACAGCGTTGCGCGCCAGCGCATCAATCGGCTCTCCGGAAACAAACTCCATCGCCAGAACAGTATCGGTGGTCAATTCGGTGTCTACCCGCGGCACGCGCAGTCCCGGCAAGCCGTTTATTCGGGTCCGGTAGGCTTCGATGTGGCGTGCCTCGGCAAGGTAATCCGCCTCTTCGTGCAACTGGAACTTGGCGTCCTGCAACACCACGGCCAGCGCATCGGGTTCCGGAATCAGGCGGAAAAACTTGAGCAAGGCAGCCACATTATCGACATCGCTGTCGATACTTTCCCTGACCCCGGGATACTGGATTTTGATCGCCAGATTCCGGCCATCGTGGCTGGTCGCTTTATGCACCTGACCTATGGAGGCCGCCGCAATCGGCTGGAAGAAAAAACGATCGAACCGCTTTACCCAGTCCTTACCCCAGGCGCTCTCGAGTTGCGCGGCAACCTGCAGCATGGGCATCGTGTGTGCATCGTCGCGCAGACGTCCCAGGATTTCGGTAAATTCCGGCGGGAGAAAGTCTCCCCCTTCCATCGACAGCAACTGTCCTACCTTCATGGCAGCACCACGCATCTCGGAAAGACGGCTGGCCAGTCGCCTGGCATTGGCCGGGTTCAGCAACAGGTCGGGCGCAGTGGGCAGGTTTCCCGATCCGAGCATGCGCAGCCCTTCCGCCATCGCGCCTCCGGCGATTCCACCTGCCAGCCTGCCAAGATGCAGCAGTCGGCTGGCTCGGCTAACCGGGATGTCGAGTTCTCTTGCCACGGGTTGAGTGCCTCTCGGGTTCACGTGCGGTGACGGGTTCGCACGGGTACAGTCGCGGGCCTCACGGCTGGCTCGCGCCGTACGATGAGAGCCACCCTGCTTCCGCGCGCCTTATTAGTCGCTGGGTGATATTGTACATGTTTTGTACATTTCTGCAATGTGACATGGTAACTTTTCTTCTTTGATCTATAAACGTTTTTACAAAGTTGCTCGAAATCCAGTAACACACAGCGGCCATTTTGTCTCGAGTATGTACAACTCCTGATAGACTGCACCGAGCCAACCGAGCCGTTCGCAAACCGCAATTAACAGGCGCACCGCTTTGTGACGCGGCCTGTGTAAATTGCGGTGTCAGCACGATTAACCCGCATTTCTCACCGGGATCCCGGATGCTGGCGCAGGGCTCGTGTGTCCGGACGCCGCTCTGGGCGGAGCCAGGAAAGCGAAAGGTCCAGTGGACCGTTCGCCTGCGGAGCGGGCTTGGTACAGCCGAGCCCTGGGCGCGATAAAGTGTTAGCCGTAGCCACCCCTTGAGTGAAACGCAAGTCGCGGCCGCGACACGGGGCCGAAGGCCAGTCGCGGGAGTGGCCGTAAGCGCGCCGGCTGCGCGCCACACGCCATGCGGCCGCCGCGCCCCGTCTCCGCACCTACGCTTGCGCGCCCGCGAGCCGGAGCGCCGGGCGCGCGAGAACCAGCCAGGGCCGGGATAGGCACTGCCTGATTACACACTGTCTTTTTCCTGATCTGCACTCTGCTCCTTACCTAAGTGCATTATGTGACTCTATCGCCGCCCGGTGAGAAATGCGGGTTAACTGCTCCCTACAAAAAATTGATGTGCCCCTTTTTTCGCGCGCAGACTGCGCCTCTATAACAACCTGTTTTTATTGCATAGATTTAGATTGCTAAAGAGCGGCAACTGCGCGCAGAATTGCGTGCGGTCACTGTGACCATTTCAGTTATCGAGGTATCTCAACGTGCACATCAACGCGTCAACCGATGGCTCTGTCGTTTCCGCTTCACCCATTGCCCTGGCACCGGCCGCGACGGCCGGCTCCGCTTCTGAGGCGTCTTCCGGCTGGAAGCGCTTTTCGAGTAACGTAGAAGCCATCCTGTTCTACGGCATCCTGGCATTTGGTGTGGCGCTGCCATTCGTGGCCTTCATTGTGAAAGTCGTCCAGGGTTGAGTTCAGCCGGACGCGTCTTCCAAGGCAGCGAGCTGCCGCGGCCTTGCCTTTGCTGTCGGGGATACTGCAGTCGCCGGATTCGACAGTGCCGATCCTCACCCCGCCATTTTCACCTGCTGGCACTGGACGGCGCGTATGTGAGCGGATTCGGGAACTTCTCAAGCGTCGTTAGATAAGTACTCGTCGAATACTGCAGGTATGTCCTTTTTTTATAAAAAAGAACATGCAGCCTCTGAGAGCGGTGTGCGTCCTGGTTAAGACTGTGCTGTACCCCGACTTCGTGTCGTATTTCTCGACGCGTCCTGCGATCTGAAGTTAGTCAACGCCCCACTCATCAGCGCTATGCCGGGCACTGGCAGCAACGGTCTAAAGCCCATTTTTGAAACGCGACTTCGTTAGATCAGCGACTTACTAATCAAAGCGCAAGTTTCGGCCATTCGAAAGCAAAGAAAAACGGCCACCCTCATTGGCGTTAGGCTGCCCTAGTAAGGGTATCCCCAGGACCGCCTTAGCTTGCGCATGTACTGCTTGCGTATATCTGAGACGCTGGGACCGTATGGCCCAACACCGCGATAAACGGGATATCCCCTTGCGGCGTACCAGTTGTCTCGATACATGCGCTCGATATCTGTCGCGCTGGGCCCATAGGGATCGAAAAACCCATACTCCTCCAGATAAGCTTCGTGGGGATCCCAGCCCCATGCAACCGGACCACCGGGGCCCCACCAGGCATTGGCAGATGTCATCGTAAGCAGAGCAGCGGCTGCAATCGTAACCGCGAGCAATCTACGCTTTGTTGCACGCATAACACACCTCCAGCTTCTCTATTCGTTGCATCTTCAGAGCAAGTTTTACCCTGTGAGTATAGGGTGCTGCCCCGCCAACAGAAAGGTTCCGATACGCGCCGTTTGATCTGCGTCAAGAGTTCGAGGCCTTCGCAGGGATGGGGTGCGTTCCGTCCTTGACAGAGGGCCGGCCGATGGATGTCACCTGTTGTTATGATTACCCTGTATCATTTCACGCCTGTTGAGCTGGATAGCATCTAACAATGAACACGACTGCCCTTTCCCTGAAGAACGCCCTGTTAACAGCAATCATCCTGGGAGCAGCCGCCTGCTCCCAGGAAACCACACAGACACTTGTCACGGTTGCAGACGCCCGCGTCGACACCGCCCAATTGATCGACGTCGGTGAAGCCGGTGACTCGCAAGGAGACATCCTGGTATTCGATCAGCCATTACTGAATGAAGACATGCAAAAAATCGGCAACAACAGTGGCACGTGTATTCGTACCCGTGTTGCGCACAGCTTCCAGTGCCAATGGACACTGACATTCGCAAACGGCAGCATCCAGGTCGCCGGACGCGAGTTCGACGCGGGGATCTCGGCCATCAGTATAGTGGGTGGCACAGGACGCTATGCGGGCATCAGCGGGGACATGGAGTCTGTCAATAACAACGATGGCACCTTTACGCAAACATTGCGTTACAGGTGAAGAAGCCCTCGCCGGATCGTCATTCAGGCCGCTTGCCCCGGCAGGCGCAGGGGGTCGAAGCCACGCAGCGCTGATGTCCCTCGAGCGCTCTTTCCACTGCAGCGGCCACCCGCTGCCTGGTCCTGATACCTGCGGCATGCAACCTGCAGGTTGAATCCCCGGATCTGCGTTCCAGCCGAGGGTCCTGTCTGGCCCGCCTTGTGACGGTCGCCAGTTTCGCGATTGGATTCGAGTGAAAACAGGGGCTTGCCCAGGCATTTGAGGAGCCGCTCGGCAAGTGGCCGGTGGGCAGACGCGTCGGGTCCGCTCAGCGGCCGCCCTGCTTTGGTGCATCCGGACGCTGTGGCAGTGCATGAGCGTAGCGTGAAGACACGGATCAAGATTTTCGCGAGGAGAAACTTGTGAATGCACAGCTAAAGCCAACTCCACCCGCGCTGGCAGGTGAAAGCAATCGTACGGGTCTGGACAAGACGTCCATCAAGCGGGCGTTTCTCGACCATCTGTTCTTTCTGCAGGGAAAATTTCCGCCGATCGCAACACTGCAGGACTACTATCTCGCATTGGCCTACCTCGTCCGGGATCGACTGCTTCATCGCTGGGTCAGTACCGCGGCGACCTATACCAGGCAGGGCGCGCGAACCGTGGCTTATCTTTCGGCCGAGTTTCTTATGGGGCCGCATCTCGGCAACAACCTGGTTAATCTCGATATCCTCGATACAACCCGAGACGCGATGAAAGAGCTCGGGCTGGATCTGGATCTGATGCTCGCGCAGGAAGAAGAACCCGGTCTGGGCAACGGTGGTCTCGGCCGGCTCGCCGCCTGTTATCTCGATTCTCTGGCGACACTGCAGATCCCCACACTGGGCTACGGGATTCGCTATGAGTTCGGTATATTTCAGCAGGGGCTGCGCGACGGTCGCCAGGTCGAGCTCACAGACAAGTGGCTGCGCTACGGCAATCCCTGGGAAATCCCCAGGCCGGAATGGACGGTTGAAGTCAAATTCGGCGGCCACACCGAGGAGTTCGTCGACGAGCGAGGCAGGCCTCGGGTTCGCTGGATCCCCGACAAAGTTGTCATGGGCGTGCCCTACGATACCCCCGTTCTCGGCTACCGTTGCAATACGGCCAATACGCTCCGGTTGTGGCGCGCCGAGGCGTCGGAATCCTTCGACTTTGCAGCGTTCAACGCGGGTGACTACTACCGCGCCGTGGAAAGGAAGGTCGTTTCCGAAAACCTGACCAAGGTGCTCTATCCCAACGATGAACCGGCACAGGGCAAGCAGTTACGGCTCGAACAGCAGTTCTTCTTCGTCTCCTGTGCCCTGCAGGACATGATCCGCATACTGTTTCGGCAACGGTTGCCGCTGGACGAATTCCACAAGAAGTTTGCCGTTCAACTCAACGACACCCACCCGGCGATCGCGGTGCCGGAACTGATGCGTCTGCTGGTCGACGAGCACGGTATGAATTGGGAAGTTGCCTGGGAAATCACCGAGCGCACGCTTGCCTACACCAATCACACCCTGCTGCCGGAGGCCCTGGAGTGCTGGCCACTGCCACTGTTCGAGCGCCTGCTGCCACGCCACCTGGAGATCATTTACCAGATTAATGAGCGTTTTCTCGACAAGGTTCGCATCTGGTGCCTGGGTGATACCGATCACATCGCACGCATGTCGATCATCGGAGAAGACGGCGAACGCACCGTGCGTATGGCACACCTGGCCTGTGTCGGCAGCCATGCGGTCAATGGTGTCGCTGAATTGCATACGGAACTGCTCAAGCGCAACGTGTTGAAAGATTTCTATGCGTTTTCGCCAACCCGCTTCAGCAACAAGACCAACGGTGTAACCCCGCGCCGCTGGATCGTGCTCAGCAATCCGCGACTGGCGGCACTGCTGAACCACACGCTGGGCGAGCAGTGGGTGAAGAGACTCGAAACCCTGCGCGAACTGGAACCGCTGGCCGAAGATGCAGAATTCCGTGCGCAGTGGCGGGATATCAAGCATCACAATAAACGCACGCTTGCGCACTATCTGAGACAGGAAACGGGCATTGCGGCTGATCCCGACTCGCTCTTCGATGTGCAGGTGAAACGTATCCATGAATACAAGCGCCAACATCTGAGCGTGCTGCACATTATCGCGCTGTACAACCGCATCAAGCAGGATCCCAATGCGGAAATCCTCCCGCGCACGTTCATATTTTCCGGCAAGGCCGCACCCGGCTACCGCATGGCAAAGCTGATCATTCAGCTGATTACCGGTGTGTCAGACATCATCAACCGGGACCGCGCGGTGCGCGGACGCTTGAAGGTGATTTTCCTGCCCAACTTCAACGTCAGTAATGGGCAGCGAATCTATCCGGCCGCCGATTTGTCCGAGCAGATATCCACAGCCGGCAAAGAGGCATCCGGAACCGGAAATATGAAACTTTCGATGAATGGCGCGTTGACGATCGGCACACTCGACGGGGCCAACATCGAGATCAGGGAAGCGGTGGGTGCGGAAAACTTCTTTCTCTTTGGCTGCACAACGGAACAGATTGAGATACTGGCCAGGGGCGGCCCAGGCCCGATGAGCTTTGTCGAAAACAATCCCGAACTGGAGGAAGTGATCCGACTTATCCGCAGCGGACTGTTTTCACGGGGGGATTCGGGACTGTTCCAGCCACTGTTGGATTCTTTGCTTCACCACGATCCGTTCTTCGCGTCTGCAGACTGCGCGTCGTATTTCGCCTGTCAGCAAGAGGTTTCAAAGGCGTTTCGGGATGAAGAGAAATGGACGCGGATGTCCATTCTCAACACGGCCCGCATGGGGTGGTTCTCGTCCGATCGGTCGATTCGGGAATACTGTGACGACATATGGAAGATCTCACCGGTACCCGTGCAACTGCACGGAACCGACGGACTCGGGTTCCTGCAGAGCCTGCAATAACCGGCGCTACAGGCGCCGCCACAGACAACCTCATGCGAGCCTGGTGAGGAACGCAGGCCGCGCGATGCCGTGCCGGCGCGGCGGGTTTCACTTGCCGCTCACCGCAACATCCAAACAGCGCATAAAATTCCGCGAGTCAGCGAACCTTTCGCTACCGCAGTAATGGGCACGCCAGACTCAATGACTCTGGTTTTCACCGGAGCCCGCATATTCGTCCAGCTTTCCACTGAATACCGCATACTGGTACGCGTTGTAAAAGATCATAATCGGAATGAAGAAACTCACGATCGCGAGCATGAACACGAGGGTGTTAGGCGCGGCAGCCGCCTCATACACGGTAATCGTTCCGGGAACCAGATAGGGGAAAAACGTGGCGCCGAGGCCCGCGAAGGAAGCCACGAAAATCACCAGGGTCCACACAAAGGGCGCCACGGTCCTGCGCTGCGCGAGACTGCGAAACAGCATGGTGAATGCGAACAGTGCCAGGGCTGGCAACGAAGCATAGTAGTAGAAATCCGGCAGGCTGAACCAGCGATCGAAGATCCACTCGTAGCGAAACGGACACCACAGGCTAACCGCCGCTGCCACAGCCAGCATGGCGACGGCCAGATACCTGGCCAACCCATACAGCCGATCCTCCATCGTGCCTTGCATCCGGATCATCAGGTAGGTGGCCCCCAACAGGGTGTAACCGACGAGGACCCCACCTGTTGCCAGCAGGCTGAACGGGGTCAGCCAGTCAAACGGACCACCCACGAAGCGGCCCTGCTCGACACTCGGGCCTTGCAGCAAGCCGCCGAGCGCGAGTCCCTGGGCGCCCGCGGCAATAAGGCTACCGATCCCGAAGGACCACTCCCAGACCGCTTCGCGCCGCGCGAGGTGACGAAACTCGAAGGCCACACCCCGGAAGATGAAGCCGAACAGCATCAGCATCACGGGGATGTAGAGCGCCTGGAAGACAACTCCGAAAGCCAGCGGAAAAGCGCCGAACAGCGTGCCGCCCACGATCACGATCCACGTCTCGTTGGCATCCCAGACGGTACCAAGGCTGTTCATCATCATGCCACGCCGGGCCTCTTCCTTGACAAACAGGGACAGGATCCCGACACCCAGGTCGAAGCCGTCGAGCACCACATAGAACATCAGGAACAGCCCGACAATCAGGAACCAGATCGTAGCGAGCATCGGCAGTGTGGAACTGGCATCCATCAGGTAAGCCTCTAGTTTTCGGAACTGACCGTCCCGGCGGGCGTGGGTGCCGGTTTGTATCCCCACCGCCGCGGCAGTGAACTTTGCAGATCGGGCCCCTCGACAACAATACGCCGCGCGAAGACAAAGGCGACGATACCAATCACCGCATAGCTGAGGACAAATCCCGACAGCGACCACAGCACGGAACCGGTGGTCAGCGTGCCCGCACCCTCAGAGGTGCGTATGAGCCCATAGACCAGCCAGGGTTGGCGCCCGACCTCCCGCACGAACCACCCGGCCTCGAGCGCCAGATACACCGCGGGAATGGCGGCGATCCAGGCCCGCATCAGCCAGCGCTGATCGCACACGCGTGAGCCCTGCAGCTGACCCTGACGCCAGCGCACAAGCGTCCAGATCGCCAGCAGCGCAATGAAAACGCCGGCGGCCACCATGACGCGGAAGGCGTAATAGGGGATCCACACCGGTGGCTGGTCCGCGGGCGGGAAGTCGCGCAGCCCTTTCACCTCGCCGGTCAGGGAATGCGTCACGATCAGGCTGAGGGCGTTGGGGATCTCCAGTGCCCAGCGATTCTCCTGCGCCGCGGTGTCGGGCCAGGCGACCACTGACCATGCCGCGCCTTCACCAGGCGGGTTCGTATGCCAGTGGGCCTCGACCGCGGCCAGCTTGGCCGGCTGATGCTCGGCCAGGGCGCTACCTGCCAGGTCACCCACCACGATCTGGAGCGGGGCGACAATCGCGGTCGCCAGCGCCGCGAATTTGAACATCGGCAGGAAGAAATCGACATGCCGCCGTTTGAGGAAGTACCAGGCGCCGAAACCCGCCATGACCACAGTGCTCAGCTCGATGCACGCCAGAAACATGTGCGTAAACGAGTGGACGAGATCGGGGGTAAAGATCGCCTCCAGGAAGTCGCTGACGACAAATTTGCCGTCGACGATCACCGCCCCGCGCGGCGTCTGCATCCACGCATTCGCCACCATGATCCAGAACGCGGAGAACACACCTCCCAATACCACCATTCCCGTGGCGAAGAGATGCATCGGCGCGGGCACCCGGTTCCAGCCGAAGACCATGATCCCGAGAAACCCGGCCTCCGTGGCGAAAGCCAGCACGGTCTCGAAACCGAGGATATTCCCGATAAAGTTCCCCGTCGCGATCGAGAACGGCCCCCAGTTGGTACCGAATGCGAATTCCATCGGAAGCCCCGAAACCACACCGACGCCGAAGTTGAGAACAAAGATGCGAGTCCAGAAGCGTGCCTGCCGGTAGTAGTACTCCCGTCCCGTGCGCAGCCACATAGTCTCCCACCAGAAAAGTACCAGCGAGAGACCAATGGTGAGCGGTGGCCAGAGGATGTGGAATGCGGCGATGAATGCGAACTGGGCCCGCGAGAGGAGGACGGGGTCGAGCCATGCGTCCATTGATGATCTCCTCCGGTCGCGACGCTGTCGCGGGCTTTGAGCGGCGGGACTGGATAGCCCGGTCAGCCCCTCGTACCGATGGCGGGTATGCTCGAGCAGTGCATTGCTCGGGAACGAAAGGCCGCTCCTTCAAGGATAGGAAATGCAAGGGCGTTTTTCCAGTCACCCGCACACCCCTCGCCCCACAAGACAGATCGACTTGCCAGGGTCGGCGTATTCGGTCCGAAGGTACCGCCTGGTGGTCCTCGTCGGACGGGGCGCGCAGCCCGCGAGGCTGCCGCACAACAGCCAGCGAAGCGCGCCTAAGACCTTACGCTCAAAGAGATCTGCTTTGTTCTTATGAGCCGATGCCTGCCGCGTTGCGATCACTCCCGGAATGGCTATAACGTTCGCACCGCCACACTCGTCGAGCCACGCGTCACGCCACCGGCATCCTGGAAGCGCACAAATACGCGGTTATTTGCCGGGTCGAACGCGATGTTCCCGCTGCCGTTCAGGACAATGGCAAACGTTGCTGTGCCATTGGAGCCGATCGTGATTACAACGCTTGACTGAACAGGAGACAGGCAAATACCTTCCGAAAATGGCTGCTCTTGGGAACGATGGCAAAAACGGCGACCCCCAAACCGAAGTTCGCCGATTTTTCTCCTGCACAAAAACACCACTAGAACACTAGCCACATATCCATTCTGACGCCTGTAGACCGGCACAGAGGGCGGCTGAGAATCGATGTTAGCTTCAGCAGGGCAAATAGAAGCGGACACCCTCAAACCGAGAGCCACCGCGGCAGCGTTCGCTGAGTGTCTCAATCAACGGCGCAGTTAGGCGCCGGCACTCGGAAACTTCCGCAATAGCAAATTGTAGAGCCAGCCGAATACGGCACCCGCAATGGCCCCGTCTACTAACCCGTAAAGGGTCACTATAATGATCGGCCCAATGCCAGGGCCGGGATCGTAGCCCGAGTATATGGAGGCCGCCAGCTCAAGGAAAGCACCGCCGTAACTCGGCCAAATCGCGTTCGCGGAGGCAACGATAAGCATCGCTGCACCCCAAAACAGTCCGGCTGTAACCGATAGAGCAATGACGTTAATGCGCATAAGGCCTCCGCTACGAAAGGTGATCTGGTTAAAACGTATCCGGGTTCACCATTCAGTACAGCCTAACAGTTTTTATCCGTCTCAAACTCTCTATAAGGTTCGAACCGCGACGCTTGTCGCGCCCCGTGTCACGCCACCCGTATCCTCGAAGCGTACAAAGACGCGGTTATTGGCCGGATCGAACGGCACGCTGGCCGTACTGGTGACAAAGAATGCAAAGGTGGGCGTAGCGCCCGCATCAATGGATGTTGTCACTGGCGCTGAGGTTGGCACAGTCGGATTGATGCACACCCCCGTGGCCGGTTCCGTCTCGCACATCGCGACACTCACCGGCAAGCTGACGTTGCCGGTATCGGCACTGACGGTGAGGGTACCCGCGACACCCACGTTGACCGTGGCCACCGAGAAGACGCCAGTGCCTGACAGGTTCACGATGCCATCGCCCGAGAGGGTAGCCCCGAGTGCCACGATGTCCGGCACCGGGTTGCTGTCGGCGACAAGCAGCAGCGTGTTGAGGCCCACCGTGACCGCGGCCGGTTCGGTGTTGGCACAGTCAAAGGTGAGCTGCACGTCGGCTGGAGGGATTGGCGCCGTTGGCGTGAACGCGAATACATAGCTTTGGCTCCCGCCTGCCGCTATATCGACTGGCGTATTAGCGGTCCCGACAAGTGCGTTGGCCGCATCGGTGGTCTGATAAGCGAAGTCTGCCGACACGCTCGTCAGCGCTGCGATGCCGCAGTCTGTGGCAGTGGCGCTGCCTGTGTTGATAACGGTGGCAAAGGCCGTCGCCGTGCTGCCGAGCTGGACTGAGCGGCTGGTGGGCAAGGTAGCCGCCACAACCGTGGTATCAGGGGCCGGGACAACGGCTGGCACCAGCTCCGTGGTGTTGAAGCCCATTTCAAAGGTACTGAATGCATCCGCCACCGCACCCGTGCCATCCGCCGCGGCGGTCAGGGCGGCAAGTACGTAGAACTCATCCCCGTTATTCAACGTTATTTCGAGCTGATCGCCCGTGTCTGTCGTGGTGGTGCCGCGGTCAACGACACCGGTGCTGAGATCTTCCCACGTGAAGGAATCCACGATCGGCATTACCGCAATCTGCAGGACCAGATCCGACAGGCTGGTTGCCGTGGGAAATACCACCGCAGGATCACCCATGATCAGCCAGACGCCGACACTCAAGCCGGTGACATCGGAGCCACTGGTATTCGTCACACTGCCTGTCAGTGCGGAGTCCAGGCTGATGGTGGTGCCGTCGCTGCCCGTGAACTGGTAGCCCTGGATCCCCATCGCCAGGGCACTGACCCAGCCATTGGCATCCACCGATTCCGCCCGGGCCTTGAGTATCGGGATGGACAGTCCCCCCTGCAGCGCAATACTGGCGCTCACCGTGCCCCTGCCCTCCGGATTGACATAATCCAGCAGCGCGGCGGATGTCTGGTTAAGACCGCCATCTGAGGGGCCATCGATGATCGGATTAAAGAACAGTAAGAAATCTGTTTTGCTGCAGAGGACAATTGTGCAGTCCGCACTGGATGCACTGGCTGAAGTTCCCCACTCCGTCAGCGTTATGGCGGGCGTCTGTACAACCCAGAACAAGCCAATCGCGGCGATACTGCTGACAATACTGCTCTTCATTATTCCTCTCCCATTCCTGGATGCCCTCTCCGTTCCGTCGTGTCTTCCATTTAATACTGCAAGCAGTCATTCAGATCAAGACAGGTTCAGTGACCATCCTACTCGGCGGTTGCATAATCAATGTAGGGTGATGCACGCAGTTTGTGCCCTAACCCACCAGATGTGCCGGCAGGCACTCGTCACATATTCATCGCGTTGCTTCGCAACGCCCGGTGGGTTACGCAAAAAGCGCTAACCCACCCTACATTTCGACTTAAGTAAGTGCCATTCTTCAGTGCCACTGCCCCATTCCGGTTGCTGTTCCCCGTCAGTCAGCGGAGTCCGGCCTTGTTAGTGGATGCAACCTGGGTCCTCGTTGAACAAAGGACCCACTGCGCTGGTGTTGAACTCGTTGCCCAACCATGCGTTCATGTCGCAGTTCGAGTTGCCATCGGCCACGTCGATGAGTGCATTATTCAGGGCGGTATTCCTGGCGATCCAATTCCCGACCGACAACGTGTTGACAAAGAGGCCGACGCAATTGCCATCCACCGTATTGTAGATTACCCAGTTACCTGAACTCCCGCCCGTAATGGCGATGCCAGGATTCGCGTCGTCTGCCGCCAGATCGCAGGGATCCAAACCGTTCCCCCTTGCGGTGTTGCCGATCAGCAGGTTTTCCGTTGCCGCTGCGTCGCGCAGACGGAATCCTTCGTCGCCATTCCCAATCGCCACGTTGGCAATAAACCGGGTGCCGCGATCCTGTGATCTGAACCCTTCCCCCTGGACTTTTCCGCCTTTGGGTCCCGTGTTAGTGCGGGCCACATTTGCCAGGAACAGATTGCGCTGTCCGCCGTTCACCCGAAAGGCGTGATTTGCACTTTCTGTCACCAGATTTAGGCTAAGGACGTTGTCGTTGGCTGAACCCTTATCATCCAGCCTGAACCCTTCCCCCGCGTAGTGAACAACCTTGTTTCGGACAAATCGGTTACGGCTGCTCAACCCGTGGAAGGCGATCCCATTGTTGTAAATATTGCCCGCGTCGTTTGTTACCTCCGGGGATTTCACGGTCAGCTTCCTCAGCAGGTGCTGGCCGTCACCGCCGACGACCACACCCCGGTCACAGTTCTCAATGGTGCCGTGATGGATACTCGCCCCGGATCCGGTCACCCTAATTCCCGTACCCGTCAGCGTACCGTCCTCAGGCAGGGCGCAGGAAATCGTATGGCCGTTGAGATCGAAGCTCCCCGGTCCCTCGATAGTCAGCGCTGGAAACACATTGCACTCGAGCAGAGAATGGTCGAGCACCTGTCCAGCCGTCAGGGTGTCACCGCAGGCAGTCGCGTGGACGATCCCTGGCAGTGCGGCCACACCTAATCCGCAGGCACCGCTCCACAGCATCAAGACAAGCGTCCGAGCATGGTTGCGGGCAGCATTCGAATGATCGATCATTATTGACCTCCGCGAGCACTCAGAAAAATGTTGGAAGCAGGGAAAGACGTCCAGCCGCGCAGTACGCAGAATCTTGTACGAAGCAGGTGCCGTCGTCAAGGACATCTCAGCTTCTCACCATCTCGATCCTACGGGCCATCTGATAGAACCACTCGGTCATTACTTGCCTAATTGACCGAGTACGGCCTATTGTGCTGAAAAACGCGAAAAGCGTGAGAGTCCGAATTTTTTGCTCAAAGTGATTTTGATCAGATGTTCGACATAACTTGGATGCCACAGTTCACCAGAGACTTCCTCTAATGAGATCCCGGCATCTGCACTGCCTCCCTACGTGCTCAAGACCATCACACACCTCCGGGCTAATATGTTTAGAACCAACCTGGAAACCCGGTTTTTCAACACAATAGGCCAACTCGCGTCATTCACAAAATTCCGCGAGTAGACGATACCCGGCACCTGGCCCATGATCGCCGGACGGCTCGCGAGCAGGAAACGTAACGGATACGGAAAGCTCAACACCGATTGGCGCACAGGCTGTTCGGGAAAGACTTCAGCCACTAACAGGGCCGCACTCTCGGCCATGCGCTGCGCCCCGCAGCTGGAGCAGAAGCCGCGTCGTTTGCAACTGCTATCGTGAGCTCATGATAGCAGCTGCTATCTGGAGTTTGAGACTATTTGGAGTCGGCGACGGCGATCCCTTCGTTTACGGGGTCTTGGCGGAGCTGTACTCCGAGTATTTTCTCGCCAGTAGGCTCGACGATGAGTCGGTCATCGATTTAAAGCACTCGACAAACGAGGTCCGGGGATAACGCAGACTCAATGGTGTGCAGGTGTTTAGGCGCTCACACCCTTGGTGAAGCCGCGCGCAGAGTTTTCATTCGGCGGCATCATTGCGCAGAGGGTGGAAACTCAGAGATTTGGATTCACACCTTTTCCGATGGAGCGGAATACGGGCTGTATTTCCGATTGAGGAAAATGGTTTGTGGATTCAAAGATCAAGCGAGGGCGTGTCATCCTGGTGAGAAATGCGGGCTAGACCGCCTGGAATCAACTCTCTCACTTCACCAGGTCTCCTGAAAGGCCGTTACTTTGGATAGTCTCCAACTCCAGATAGCAACTGAACGCCATCAGGTGTTTGGCATGGCAGGTGTCGCAGCGCAGCCGCAGGAAACCGTACGTTACGTGACCGCATTTGAGGTAATCCTCGAACTCCTGCTCGACATATTTTGGCAACTCCGCGCCCTCTGCCGCCTGGTGGGACAGGCAAGCGGCGCAGTATGCTTTGACAAGCTGGTAAAGGAGGGTTCGTTCCGGGTCATGGCGCTCGTAGACACGCGCACCAACGCCGGCACTGGGTTCCCTGCGAGTTGGCAACTGGCAACATGATCGCATTCTTGCGAATTCGCCTTATGCTTCAGACACGCAGGCGGACTGATTGTCCGCCAGCTTGTGGCCTGCCCGGGACGCCCGGCGGCTGGACACTGAAGAATTTCGCGGACATCTCGCCGGATATCGGCGCATGACAGTGAGTTCCCGACAGTTGCAGCGGTCGATGCCGTTCGGCGCAGATAGTGAACGCCGCGTGTCGAGTCGGGGCTGATAGTCGAGTGCCGGCTTGTCTTCGGCCATTGCCGGGCTCCGCACGCTAGCGCTTCGACACGAACAGACTGCCCTTGACGTAGAAGCGCAGCAGCCGTTTCGCCCAGTGACCCGCGTAGTCCACGCCGACGCGCGGCCGTCTGACGATCGTGACCGGCGCCTCGCCGGAGTGCGAGGCAATATAGAAGTCCGCGCTCACGAGGTCATGCGCGTTCAGCCGCCGGTCGATTTCCATGGCCTTGCACAGCAGTCCCGGTCCCGAAGTGCGCTCCTCGATATTCTGCACCGGCTCCACGGCGCGCAGCAGCACGGCCGAGGCGTGTCCTTCCTCCCGGGTCACCACGTTCATGCAGCAGTGCATCCCGTAGATCAGGTAAACGTAGGCATGACCGGGCGGTCCGAACATGACCTCGGTACGCGCGGTGCGACCCCGCGCGGAGTGGGCGGCGAGATCGTGTGGCCCAAGGTAGGCCTCGACCTCTACAATCCGGCCGATGCGCTCAACGCCCTGCGACACGTGGACCAGGTACTTGCCGAGCAGTTCGCGCGCGACGACGATCGTGTCGCGGTCGTAGAACCGGCGGGGGAGTTTGCGCATGGCTATTGGGCGACCACGCGTTGCCCGCGTGCGCCGGCAATGCTCAGCCGGCTCCATTCCCGGCTCAGGGAAGATGGGATGAACCATGCTGGAATGAAGCATAATGTCATACCGACGCGAAACCGATGGCCGGAACGGTTAACCTGCATAGCTCACCGTGATTGGCGCTTTCCGTAAACACGGTCGGCTGTCGAGTCGACACCCTTACCATCATCTCATCACCTCATACCATTCTGACGCCGCCCGGGGAGAAAGGCGGGGAAAGCCCTTGCGCTGTTCACCCCGAACTTCCCCCCGTTTATACCCGCAACCCCATCCCCCGTACAGACAGGCGGGCCCGCCGCACCGGGCGGCTTGGCCGTCCCGCCCGGATCACCGGAGCCCGGAAGTACCGGCCGTCGTTCGAAACAACAGCGGACAGGTGGAATGGCACCTATAATTAACCGCAGCAGGGAACGTTGTGACGGGCAAGGCGGAACCGAGGCTGGTATGGGCGGCATGTCGTTTCGGTCGAAACAGACCATGACTTTCCAACACGGGTTGAGGGAAAGGCCGCGCCGGTATCCACTCCTTCACATGAGTCTATTTTCAGGCGCGCATTAGAACGAGAACTTGCGATGGAAAACGTCTATGCGCTGGAGCCGGTGATCATTCTGCTCGTTGTCGGCATACTGGCGATTACTCTCATGCGCCCGCTGGGGCTGAGTCCCATCGTCGGTTACCTGCGCGAGTACATGCAGAGTCATCTTCGTACTGACGTGTTTCAGGGTCTTCATCTGGAAGTGTGTGTACCCCATCCACGATTTAAGTGTCCCGAAGGGATGTTCCGTTGTTTGCCTGCGCACACGCATTCGCTCTGGCTCCTTATCCAAGCGTGGCTTCCAATGCGTCCAGAACAGCCTCATTTTCCCAGTGTGTCACGCGCGGATACTTGCCGGGGGTACATTGCGACTTGGTCTCACAGCGCGGGCATGATGATGACCAATACTTGCACTGCATCTGTGGTCAGATAGCTGTTCTCGCCAACTGCTCCATGCGTCGCCGAAAGCGCCTACTTTTGGTGCCCTTTCTCCTGCATCCATGCAGTCGTCCGCATCCCGCACCAACACGCCTCGGCGTTCCAGAAAACGGCCGATGCGCTGCGCAATCAGGTGGGTGAGCCGGGTCAGGTCGTCACTTGTCGGTGCCCTGACCAACTGAAACCGGGCGGCTGATCTCGATTAGACTTTTCCCTCAGACAATTGATCCTGGTCAAGATCGGGCGCCATGTGGGGGGAGCCGCCCTGACGCGCGACTCACCGCCCGCAAAGGACCACTTTTGGCCGGACTCTGGCCGGTCAGGCGCTTTCCCCAGTAACAGCTGTGTGGAGGTCTCCGTCCGCTCATGCGCGCTCCAGTCTTGCGCATGTTCAAGCGTCTGTTCTTCCCGAGGCCTCACTGTCAGTCCTTTTCGTGTCGGCCCATCACCGCAACCAAAGAGCGTCCGGAATAGACCCCGCGGGTTTGTGTTCCCTTATCTGCTGTGGGACTATCTGCAACCTCAACGATCTTGTTGGAGTGGACACTGTCATGGAGGTACGCGTGGGACATAAGGGAATCAGGAATTCAAGGATCTGGAATAAGCTGGGAAGCATCCGTGTTTCCGGCATCGCCGCGGCAGCTATCGCGGGGCTGGGCTGCGTCGCGCCTGCTGCCGGTTTTGCAGCGCTTGTTTCAGCCGTTCTGCCCGGCAGCCGTTCGACCGAACTGGGCAACACGGCGACTGCGTTTGCCACAGTGATCAATACCGGGCCGGGTACGGCAACCGGCTGCACCATCAGTCCGGTCACCCCGGTGCCGGCAGACTTTCTCTACCAGACGACCGATCCGGCGACCAATGCGCTCACCGGTTCGCCGGATGCCCCCGTCGATATTGCCGAAGGCGCTGCGCAGACTTTCGTCTTTGCCTTCACGCCGACCGCACCCTTTGCACCGACCGACGTCGAGTTGAGCTTTGACTGCACCAATACCAGCCCTGCGGCCAGCACCAGCGGCCTCAATACCCTGCTGCTGTCCGCGTCGAGCACACCGGTGCCGGACATCATTGCCCTGGCGACGGGAACCGGGACACTGGATATGCCTGCATCGGGCGGCGGGGTTGGCGCCTTTGCCGTCGCCACGGTAAACGTGGGATCGACAGGGACGATCACGGCCAGTGCCGACACGGGGTCAGCCACGCTGCCTGTGACGATCAGTGTGTGTGAAACCAACCCGTCGACCGGCGCCTGTATCAATCCGACCGTACCGGCAGGCACCGCAACAACAACAATTGCGGCTAATGAAACACCGACGTTCGCTTTTTTTGCCACGGCCAGCGGACCGATTGCGCCTGATCCCGCAAACAGCCGTGCTTTCGTGTGGTTCACGGACGGCGGCGGAATCGTGCGCGGATCAACCAGCACGGCACTGACAAGCGACGTTGCAGCAGCGTTGACTGCGTGCCTGATAGACGATTCCGGCTGGGATGATATTAATGAGGTCCCTCTGGTCCCGAAAAGCTTCGCGCAATATCAGGCAGCCGTTGCTGCCTGCCTGACGCCGACCGGGCGTGCCTTCACCGCCGTCGATGTGGCGGGAAAAACCTTCAACGAACCGGGTGCGATCGAGACCATGACCTTCAATGCGAACGGGACGGGCCTCGCCACTGACCCGATAGAGGGTGACATACCGTTCACATGGACCATCGATGGCTTCGGCTATCTGGTGCTCAGTGGAACTATCGGGAATGTCAGCGTCAGGGAAACCTGGGCATTGATCGGCGTCGATGGTAATAATTATTCGGTGAAATTTTATTACGAAGACAGCACCTTCTCTGACATGAACCGCGAAGTCGGGGCGGACGGGGAAATCTACGCGGGCATTGAAAACGGTCAGTAGGCAACACCTCTGCCGTGCAAAAAGCGCGGGTCCGGGTGGCTGTTTTCGCACAGCCACCCGGGCCGGTCATTGTTGATAACGGTGTGCCCCCGCATGAACCGCTTCGAATCAAACCAGCAGCGCAAACAGCACCTTCGTGAACCCAGGTCGCCTTCGACATGGCATTCGAGTCCATGCAGCGTTGTCGGCGCGACTGGCAACAGGGCTATGCAGACGGCGCCATCTCAAGGTTCTGCGCCCTGAAAGACGCCGGGCCTGCTCCGTTCCGCTGCCCCAAGGACCTGACGGCTGACTCGCGATGGCGCCTGAAGCCATTATCCTTCCACGATAACCTGGACCTTTCCGTCGACAGAGAGTTCGAGGAGAAGGAACGCGCGCTGGACCAGCAACTCCAGGCCATCGGCAATAAGGCGCTGGAACAACCCGACGACGTGCGCGACGGCGCGAAGAAAGCGTTTGCCGTGGTTCCGCCAGACCTCGGGATTCAGGTTGCGCGGTGCGAGTGGCATGACCTGAAATGTCATCTCGTCGGAATGGTAAAGCGCGGCGTCAAGAAGGCCTACCGGAATACTCGCCAGCGCATGCAAGATAACTTTGTGGCATCCATGCACGAAAAAGCCACTACGGATGCCATTGCCGCAAACCAGGGCACCCTGGAAACTTCTGTGCTGAGCACACTAACGCGCTTCAGACCCCACATGATGAAAACTGTTGATTCGCTGCAACAGCGCGTGACGATCCAGGCTTGCTTCAGATTGCCCGCTGGCGAAAAAATGACTTCCTGTTTGTGCCCGGTACTCAGCGAGTCGATCGCTAAAAACCGTCGCCAAGTCGGCATTGCCTGCTAACAACCCCGCAAGCACGGTCGGCCTGAGTTCAAGGAGCTCGACTTCGTCCGCGGCCTCCATTGCCGGCATACTGGCCGGCGTGCCGGTAAACAAAGACAGCTCTCCAAAAAAATCGCCCTGCCTTAGCTGCACAACCGGATTAGTCGGTGATCCCTCCAGAAAGGCTGCCCTGTCAGCCGGGTCGGCAATCTCTCGCGCAAGCATGCGATATAACGAATACGGATCGGAAGTCTTAGCAGCTGCCTGCCTGACCAGATAACGCGCTATTGGGCCCACATGATTGGCCAACTCAGAGCTGATGCGATCCAACCGGTGCGGTTGCCAGATCGACTGTGACGTGTTGCTGGCTTTGAGCGCTTCCTCGGCTACTTTGGCTGAACCCGTCTCCGGAACCTCGCCTGGCTGGACGTTA
This sequence comes from uncultured Gammaproteobacteria bacterium, assembly GCA_963707015.1. Lineage (GTDB taxonomy): Bacteria > Pseudomonadota > Gammaproteobacteria > Thiohalobacterales > Thiohalobacteraceae > CAVPOO01. The sequence continues at coordinate 49,149 of CAVPOO010000014.1, read as the reverse complement.
ACCGTGCCCTGACAGACAATAAACATCGAGCGGTTTACATCGCCCTGAGCGAAGACAGGCTCGCCCGCGGCATACAAAAGGCCGATAGCGCTTTTTGACAGACGCATTGTCTCGTCCGCGCTGATGTCCCGGAAGATGGGATTTGCTGCGATGAGGTCGAGATGCCTGCGCGCGCTTTCCCCACCATCCTTATCGTCGAGAAAGCCGCCGATCCCGTTGCGCGAAAAGGCATACCACACGCGCTCCTTGATAAGCCCGTCCGTATACCACGCGATCCGCGCACTATCGGGATAGTAAATCACGCGATAGAGCGTGATCCAGGGCCCAGTCAGTCTGTTATCGAAGGTGAATTCGTCGACCTGTATCAGGGGGCTGCAATTGCGCTTGACGTGCGGGACAGCACGGATGACGTCGTTAATGATTTTTGCGACCTTTTGCGGCGCTACTGAGGCCGGTACGGGTATCGTGATCAGGCTGCTGGGCTCCTGAGTTGCAGGAAACACCTCAACTGTATCATTCATTATTTTACTGTTGGGGTAGACGAGCAACGAGCCGTAAAAGGTACGGACCGTGATCGAGCGCCAGGAGGACGACGCCACCTCACCGACCTGCTCGCCAACCTTGATATAATCCCCGACCCGGAACGGCCGTTCCAGGTTAAGGGCGATGCCGGAACATAAGTGCCCGAGAGTGGTATTTACGGCCAACGCGATGATTGACCCCACTATGGCAGAGGCCGTTACGATCGCGACGACATCCACGTGCAGCACAAACCTGAAAATCAGCGTGATCGCGATGCCATAAAGCGCGCCGACAATCAATAACCGCAGTAACTGCGAAGGCGGTTTCCACCACAAACGCGACATCAACACATCAACCAATAGATAGCTGGTGATTCGCACCAGAATTACGGCACCGCCAATCACCACCGCCCACCAGAGATAGTCAAGCACCGGCTCACTTGCGAGACCGGGTTGACTGCGCAGAAAACTGTAGATCAACCCAAACAGGGCGGTGAGTATCAGGAGGAAAATATCCGCCATTGATCAGACCCGCCTGTTGTCTCGATCTTCAAGCAATGCCATCGCCTTCCCCAGGCTGCGTCTGAGGCGGTTAATGGAATGCTGCAGAGCGCCTAACTGGTCGGATCTAACGGCCGAAAATTCCGGCGCGTCTCGCGGGTCTCGACTGAATTCATCAGTGATATCGGAGATTTCCGTAAGCGGGTCGATAATCGATTTACGGAGCATCAGGTTAGTTGCAATAAACACCAGGGCAAACACGCTGCAAAGTGCCCCCAAAGCGGTAAGAACGCTTTTTCGTGCGTGCTGCTGGGCCAGCGAACTCGGGACGGTGACGATCTGGGCGCCGATGATTTCATTGAGTTGCCAGCCAAAACCATTTGCTGATCCATAGACCTTGAGCATGTGCTCGGGAGCTTTGTCCGGGGTACTGTGACACTGAAGACAGGCAATGTTATCAACCTTGATCGGGTGGGCCAGATAAAGCGTTTCTCCACGATCAGTCATTCGTTGACCGATTATTTCCGTTGTATTGGGGTTGCTCCTGAATTGCTGAATGATTCCTACCTGCCAATCGGTTGCGCGGTTTTTCCAGTTGGTTGGATTCAGGGAGGCTTCCTGATAGCGATAGTCGGAAAAATTTCCGCTATCGACGAGATGCGCAAACGTCTGATGCGCGGCATAGGACGGCACACTCTGAGGCAGAAACGCGTCTGTTGGTGATGCGTCCGACAGGGGACCTATCTCTTGCACAGTGTATGCGCGCACAGCAAGCGCCGCCTCCATGACGAAGTTCGCGTCTCGTGTAATCAATTCATGTGCTTGCCTCATCTCCGTTGAATAGGAAATGTATCCTGCAATGGCCAGCCCAGTGGCGAAAATCACGCCCAACACCAGATTGAATTTCGTTTGCAGCCCCATTTCGCTTTAGTAGTCCAATCGGATGGCCGTATGTTGACTGACGCGTGCCGGGCCAGGGAAGCGGCACGCCATCAAGGGAGAATAGAAGCCCTTTTCCTTAAAGTCCACGGCGACTCGGCAGCTGGACGCCTCGCTAGTCGCCCTTATCCGTACGGCCGGCAAAGTTTCGGTGACCGCAGCCCTGACTAAATCCCACGCATGGCGAACCAGATGATGTGCCGCGCGCCCTTCGATCCATGGGCACGCACACGCACCTCATCCACCTCGAACCCCACCTTTCGCAGCCGTTGCAGAAAGTTCCGGTCGGGACCGGCCGACCATACCGCCAACACACCCTGAGGGCGCAATGCCGCGTAGGCCGCGTTCAAGCCGTCCACGCTGTAGAGCCAGTCGTTCTCCTTGCGCGTGAGTCCCTCGGGGCCGTTATCCACGTCCAGCAGGATGGCATCGTAGGCCTGCTGCCCGGTCGTCAGAACGCGGGCGACATCCCCCTCGCGCACGCTCACCCGCGGATCCTGGAGCGGATGACCAGCCTGTTCCCCAAGCGGCCCCCTGTTCCACGCAACGACGGCCGGCACTAATTCGGCGACCACCACCTGCGCCTGTTCGCCAACGTGTCGAAGCGCCGCAGCCAGGGTAAACCCCATGCCCAAACCACCGATGAGCAGTCTCGGCTTTAATCCCTCCACCAGCCTGGCACAGGTCTGCTCCGCCAGCGCGTCTTCGGAGCCATGGACACGGCTGTTCATCAACTCGCCACGGCCGACGATGTTGATCGAAAATTCATCACCCCGCTGGTAGAGGCGCAGCTCCCCACCGTCGCCGGGCACCTGTGCGCTATCGAGCAGGATCCACGGCTTCATAGGATTAAAGGGGTCGGTGACAAATGATAACGATTGCGATTTGTCACCGACCCCTTTTTGACCTTCAGTGGGTGTTCATCCTGTCTACATATGCCATGCCGATTGCAGACAATACGAAGGTCAAATGAATGATGACGTACCACATGAGTTTGTCATTTGGCGTGGCCGGGGCATTCATGAACGCCTTCAACAGATGGATCGAGGAAATGGCGACGATGGAGGCCGCCACTTTCTGTTTCAGGGAACCGAATTCCAGTTTGCCCAGCCAGGAGAGTTTTTCGGCGTCTTCTCCGACATCGATGCGCGACACAAAATTTTCATAGCCGCTGAACATCACCATGACGAGCAGACCACCGACGAGCGCCATGTCCACCAGTGAAAGCGTCAGCAGCACCAGGTCCGATTCTGTCATTTCCAGAACCAGAGGGACGGTGTGCGTGACTTCCTGGAAAAATTTCACGCCAAGCAGAAACAAGGCGGCGCTCAGACCCAGATAAATCGGCGCCAGGACCCAGCGGCTGGCATACAGGAGCGATTCAATCGTCTTTTCCATAATCCCACTCAGGCCATTCACGATCAGAGGAGCACTATTGTAGCCTGTCCATGGCGTTTATGAAGGGCGGCCGGTCAGCGCGTGGTGCCGCGGCACAGGACTGCGGCCCCGAGGGGCGTGAGTTCCTGGTCGCCATTGGCAGGGAGACCCACGCACAGCGCCCATTCCGGCCCGGCGATGCGCCAGGTGGCGAAGGTACGCCCGCGACTGACCCGCGCATCAAGACCGCCGGGGTCTCCCGGCTGCGCAAACGAGAGGCTCATTCCCGGGACCCTGTGCCGAGGCAAACACCTCTACCTGGCAGCGTATTCCGCCGCCGCTGTCCGTTCACTGCGAATGAAAGTCCCATCTCTGCGCACCCGCAGTCGCCGCGGCGACGTTTATCGGCGGATCGCGCTCAGCGCATTGATGAGTACATGGATTTCGTGTTGCCCCTCATAGATCGGAGAGACTTCCTTATCCAGCGCCAGCAGCGAGTAAACAGCGGTCTGGGCCGTCCGCACGGAATACTCGACCGTAAAAACACAATCATCGGGCACTTCGGCGAACTGCCCGATAAAGGCAAAATTGGCTGCGCCGTCCGGCACCACCCGGGGCCTGTCGCCCGGCTTGCGGGGCAGAAACTGGCTGTCAATAAAGGGCATCATGCAGGGGATGCAGTTCGCACTGGCAAAAGTGTCGCCCTCCCTGCCCATGATCTTCAGGTGATGGCAGAGTTCGCTGATAATTTCCTCGCCGGTGCATTCCGACATTGCCTTCTTCACACGGTTGCCCTCCCTGTCCGGAAACAGCCCGTACCCCCAGAAGACATGAACGTTTTCGGGTTGGCCGCGGAAGTGCGGCTGATGCGCCAGCACCACGGACATCAGCCAGTTTGAGTCCGTGAAGGTGACTATCCCGCCGGTGCCGGCGATGTTGCCGGTGAACTTTTCCATGAAGTCGAAAAACTTCGCGTCCTTGAGGGTGACGGTAAACGATTCCCACTTCGACAGATCGACATGGTCGCAAAAAGTGGACGGCCTGCCGAAATCGGGTGATTTCCCGGCGATCCGCTCCCACAGCGCCCAGCTGCCGGCGTCGGCCTTCGACCCCAGCACAGGCGCCGAGGTCATCGAGCCGGTGGAGGAACTGTCCACCATCGACCCATTGGTGATGAACACATAGTCGCCGGCGTCAAGCTCGATCCGCTGTTCCTTTCCGCCGTGGACAGAGCGTATCGCCGTCGCGACCTTGCGTTCGCTCTGCAGGTCGAATTCGATATCGGTGACGCGGGTCTGCAGCAGAAAGTTCACACCGCGGTCCTTGAGCCAGGTCTCGATGGGCAGGATCACGGAATCGTACTGATTGTAGACGGTGCGCAGTATCCCCTGCAGCTGATTGAGACCGGGCAGCAGGTGAATGAACCTGATGAAATAACGCCGCATCTCCGCGGCGCTGCTCCAGGTCTGGAACGCAAAGGTGGTTTGCCACAGCAACCAGAAGTTGGTCGTGAAGAAAGCCGGAGAAAAGCAATCCATGATCCGGCTGTCCCCCAGCGACGCCTCGGAGCGGAACATGAGTTTGAGCATGTCGAAGCTGTCCCGGCTGCTCAGCCCGTAGGACGACACGTCCACCTTCTCGCCGTCTTGCAGCAGCCGGCAATGGGACTCCGACACGAAGCGCCGGTTGAATTCGTCGCATTCATCCTTGACGGTTCTGTTCGGGTGGTCCAGCGACGGGATGCCTGAGAGCAGGTCCCAGGTGCACACGAAATGGGCCTCCATCATGCGCCCGCCGCGGATCAGATAGCCGTCCTCAGGCGAGCCCGAGCCATCCAGCGCCCCCCCGGTGACACTGCCCTGCTCGAGGACATGGATGTTGTTCCCGGCCAGGCCACCTTCCCTGATCAGGTAAACGGCGCTCGCCAGCGCCGCGATGCCGCCGCCAACCAGATAAGCGCTTGACTTGCTGCGTTCGACGCCGGCCAAAATTGCTCCTCAAAAACTTGAATCAAAAAGGGGTCGGTGACAAATGATAACGATTGCGATTTGTCACCGACCCCTTTTTGACTATTGTCCCCCGCGACTCAGAAATCCAACTGTCCGCGTACCTGAAACACATTGGGCTTGTCCTTCGCTCCGTCCTTGTCGGGGTCGGCGTTCACCCACAGGTAGTTCGCCATGAAGCGCACGTTCGGATTCGCGTACCAGTTGAGGCCGACGGTGACGTCCTGCTGTTCACCACCTTGCACATCCTTGTCGCTCAGGTCGAGGCTGCTGTAACGCAGGCCGAGTTCCCATGCCCCGTAGCGGTTCTTCGGTTTGATGCGGCCGAATCGTCCCCGCGCCACATCGTATGGCCGCGACTCACCGGTGATGAACCAGCTGCCGTAAAGGTACCAGCCGTCAAAGCTCAGGTCCGAGAGGCCGGCGCGTCTGTCCACGTCGTTACGCAGGTATTCGCCCTGCAGAGAGAAAGGCCCGAGTTCCCACGCGCCTTCCACGCCATAAGTGAGGGTGTCGTCGACGTCGCCGATGGTGCGGGTGTCCACCAGCGTTTCGTCGGTGACGTGGGATTCGGGGCGCGTGCGATACCGTACTTCGTTCTCGTCGTTGGTGCGTCTGTAGGCCAGACTGCCGCCGAGGTGCACGACCTGTCTTTTACGGTCCAGGGGTGCAAAGGTTGCGCGAGCGGCCGCGCCCCAACCCTCGTCCCCTTCGTCGTCAACGTCATCGCCGACGGCCTCCCCAAACAGACCCGCCCCAGCGCCCCAGCGCTCCCCGCTTCCCGAGGCACCCAGCCCCAGCTTGCGTCCCGGCGAGAACGCGTCGACGGGCAGCGCCCGTTCCATGAAGGTGATGTATTTCCCGCTGGTTTGCTCCTCCAACGAGAACGGCTCCTTGTATTGACCGGCCTTGATGGAAACCCGTTCGAAGCCGAGGTATTCGAGGTAGGCGTCTTTGACCTCGGACTGGTTGCCCGCGAAATCATACTCCGCAGCGTAACCCCAGTCTCTGAAAAGCCGTCCCTGCAGGGACAATCGGGCACGGCGCAACTCGGTTCCGTTGCCGAGCGCGGTCTGGTCCTTTGAATAGCGAGCAACGTCCACCCAAACCTGGCCACCCACCTCGATCGCGAAATCGCCGTCGGCACTCTCAACGCGCAGACCACCTTCGGTTTCGACCTTTGGCTGAGCATCGTCTTTTTTCTTTTTCGCCGCCTTCCTGGACGACGTCTCGGCGCGCTCTTTCGCTGGTGGTGCCGCTACCGTGCCCCCACCTGCCTCCAGCCGCAGGCGCTCATACTGTTCCTGGGTTATGGTCCCGTTGTCTCTCAGTACCTCTAATAAGTTCATCAACTCCGCACCAGCGAAGGCGGACCCGGAAACCAGACTTATGATACCGCCCAGCGCAAGCGCGCACAGTCGCGGACGATGCGAATTGGCCATTGTCGTTCTCCTAAGAATATGGCAATCCCGGATACCCGGCTAAGCCCTGCGGTTACCCACAGCTCCCCAGGCAACGGTCTCCGGCACCCCCGACAGCCTCATGCGCAAAGCCCCCGCTTCACGGTCTTCGGCCTACGAGGTCGGAATGATATTACGTCCTGCGCCGGCGCGCAGGAGTCTTTCAACACGTCATCTATTCATTCTCGATCTTGAGCTGATCGTAGGGGACAAACAGGTAGTGTCCGGGTTTGGCCTTGATGCCCCAGCCATCGTCGCTGACGACGAATATCCCAACAGGTTTGCCGTCGCGCAGTACCGGGGCTATCCCCTCCGGCTGGGACAGCTTTCCCAGTTTCGGCGCCTTGATCCGTCTCGGCGAATGCGAGACATCGCCGCTCCAGAGCCAGAATTTGAACGACTTGCCCGGTTTGCGGCTGATGATAAGGTAGCCGCCGAGATGCGGGTCGTAGGCCAGGGCGCGAATACCGCCGCCATCCAAGTCCAGCTGGATCAACTGATCGGAGATGCGCGGTGCCTGGTCCTCGTCGAAGACGGCATGCGGATTTTCCACCGACAGAATGATCGCATCAGTACCGGCAAGGGGGCTGCGCAGCCCGATCAGCAGGCGTTCCCTGGACGCATCGAAGCTGAGGCCTTCTATGTTGAAACCGCCGTCGTCTTTTACGTCCCGTATCTTGACGGCGTCCTCCAGCAAGGGATTCGCCATGACAAGCTTTTTTCGCAGGTCGCGAACGATCTGGACGTCGGCGACCTGATCGCCTTCTATGCGGAAACGCACGAGCTGCTCGCGTTCCCGGGCGCGTTTGCCGTTGGCTTTGCGCGAGTGGGAGGTGATGATGTAAATGCGCCCCTGCGCGTCGACCGCCACGCCTTCGAGATCATCGAGCGTTCCCAGGATCCGGTTCTGTGACGCCCAGCTGAAAAGTGACGCCCGGTACAGGGGCTGCTCCGACAGGCGTCCGTCCGGTTGCAGGATCACGACGTCGAGTGGATGGGCCGATTCGTCCTCGATCACCACAAACCGCCCATCCGGCAACTGCTGCACGCCGGACGGTTCGTAGATGAGGTCAAACAGGCGGATCTCCGAAGTAGCGGTTGTTGCCTCGCATCCGCCCACGCAGCCAAACAGGGCGACAAACAGCAGACCGCGTAACAACCCCGCTGCACGCCTGGCCTCCCGCCTGAGTTGAATCTCGAAACAACGCGTTCTCTTCCCCAATGCAACCCCTAGCAGCCTGTCGGACTTAGGCTGATTCTACTGCGGCGGTGGGAGAGCGGCCCAAAGCCTCCCACTTTCTCGTTGCGTAGGGCCCACTATGCGCCTCGAAATCGTGATGCTTTGGACTCACTCTCCCACCTGCCTCGTCACGAACCCCTAAGTCCGACAGGCTCCTAGCCGGCAAACCGTAGTCTCATCTGTCCCAGGAGGGTGGCCAGATCGGGTGTATTGTGCAGCAGTCCTATCGCAAGCAGAAGCACGGTGCTGATCGTCAGGCCCACAAGGAAGGCGGCATAGGAGACACTGAGGAACCGGAACTTGCGGTCTGCCGTAGTACCAAGAAAGTAGATCTGGCGGGTCATGTTCTCATAGATACGGGAATTATCGCCCATCAGGCCCTTCATCGCTTTGAGGTGCTCCCCCTCGTCGAGCGCCGAAAACTGTTCGAAGACCAGGATGTTCGCCCGGTCATTTTCGAAGTCGGCCAAGGACTGCCTGGTTCTCATAAGGCGAGGCTGCGCGGCGAGGACCGCAAAGATGATGGACGTCAGGCAGGTGGCGAGAAATACTGCAATCGGGATGGTGAACAGCGGTTCGGACATGAGAACGAACGGGCCCGAGAGGGTCAGGACCGACAAAATGAATCCGTTCAACGAAATCATGATATTGGCTTTGGTCGCTGCGAGCGCCGTGAGATCCAAATGGGTCCGGTAAGCAGTGCGAAACATCGTTTCGATGGCACGAACGGTACCGACGGCCTTCTTCTTGGCTTCGGTGCGAAACACCGTGTCGATGCCACGAACGGTACCGACGGCCTTCTTCTTGGCTTTCGTTCCCGCTTTTTTCTTCCCCAGGACTTTCGGGCCGTCTTGCCCGGAAAGGTCAGCCAGACGAGCGGGCGCAACCGGAAGTTCCTGCACCTGCGCGTGCGACAGCCGAGCGCCGCGCTCCGAGTCCATCGAAGATCGGACGGGCGAAACCGGGCACTCTTCAACCGCTGTCTGTGTCTTCATTAACGTTTCTCCATGTGGCGTCTGGTGGCTGCCCGACGGGCTGAAACCATTATCATCGGCAGTTTCGCCGCAGGCTGACCCCGCTTCTGCGGCGTATCCGCCCAACCCACAATGCGCGAGCCTGTGTGGATGACGCGCAGTCTACCCGTGGGCGCGATGCAAGAACGTCGACGGGTTCACGACGAGGCGAATCCGTCGTCGCGGTTTCCGCCTGCGGGAGGTAAGTCTGTTGGCCCGGGCGCCGCTCGAGCACGCGGTGCCCTTCGAGCCAGGCGTCGTTTGAACCCGAGGATTCCCGCGGCAGCTGTTGTTGGCTCGCATCCGCACGCGCAGCGAGGCACGGCGACAACCAGCAGACCACGTAACAACCCCGCAGCACGCCTGGCGTCCAGCCGTGCCGGATGAAGTGATCAACTGGTGCATCAGGAACCCGCTGGCGAATGAACCGCTCGCTCTCGATAGATCCCGACAGGGTGGAACTGCAGAGGATCAGGTGTCTTTGGCAGCCGCAAACGGCGCCGGGTGGCCGTCTTCCTGGACGAGACGGGTGGTTGAAGCGGGCGGTACCAGGCGGATGCCCTCAGCGGCAAACTGACGCATGATGGCCATATTCACCTGCTCGTCAAACTGCAACGCCTCCCAGCGTTTCGGCGGGTGATACCAGTAGGAGACCAGGATGCTCAGCGAGTCGGGATTGAACTCATCGAAGAAGATGCGTGGCGGCAGCTCCTCACGCATGCCCTGGTGGTCACGCAGGATATCCCGGACGATCTGCAGTGCCCGCTCGACTTTCGCCACCGGGGTGTCGTAAGCCAGGCGCAGGCGGGTTTGGCGGCGGATAAAGTTGCGCCGGCCGATATTTTCGACATCTGCGCTGGCCATCTTTTCGTTGGGGATCGTGGTCAGCGCGCCATCGAGCATGCGGATCTTGGTCGATCGCAGACCGATCTGTTCCACGAAACCATCGTGCCCCTGGACGACGATGCGTTCGCCCGGCTTGTAAGGCTGATCCATGAAGATCATCAGGCTGCCCAACAGGTTTTTCAGCGAATCCTGGGCGGCAAGGGCAATCGCAAGACCGCCGACACCGACACCGGCGAGCACGCCCACCAGCGGAATCCCGATCTGGTTGGCGCCGTAAAAGATCATGGTAATGCTCAGGACGATACCGATAATCCGCGCACTCAGGCGCAGCAGCTGGGCATCGAGACTGCCCTCGGCGATTTTCGGCGACAGCAGGATAAGCTCGGCGACCAGCAGTGAGCCCAGCCAGAGGGACCAGGTCGCAGACAGGTAAGCGATGACGCCGGTGACCAGGTTCGTCGCCCTCGCCATGCTGCCGATGAAATTGATCTGCTCCGTCAGCAGGTAGGCAGTGGGCTGCATCAATACAATGACTGCCACGGGCAAGGCCAGCTGCCTCAGGTGCTTGTATGCCAGCTTGTCCGACTGGTGGCGATGTGCCAGCCGCTTTACGAGCTTCAGCAGACCCAGGACGATCAGCAGCAGGACAGCAAAGGCGCCCCATTTCCACGCCGCCTGTCCGAAGATGACGTCCCTGGTCCATGCCGGGAGCCGCTCGATGCTGGCAATCGGAATCATCCATCCGGGCATGAATTTGCGCAGCTCTGCCACGTGTTCCAGCGGGACCGGGCGACGGTAGGGTAGTTCACGCATCTTCAGGTAGAACTCTTCGGCGCGCAACACCGTTTCCGGGGTAAACAGAAACTGGCCGGTTTGCGGACCCTCTGCGACCCGGGCGATGGTAATTTCCGTGTGCGGAACGGTCCAGCGGGTGATCGCATCGGGTCCGCTCACAGCGGCCTTGCCGGGAATGGCGTCTGGCGGCGGAAGTTCCAGACGCGACAAGACTTCATAAAGATAAGTGGCTCCATCAAAGCCAAATTCCATACGGGTGTTCGGTGGCGTCTGGCTGAGATCCAGGGTGGCAAGGGCGCGCCTTAACGACACCATACCCTGGGACAGCAGTTTATAACTGGGCGCAGTCCTGTATTCGCCGCCAAGCTGTTCCAGCGTCCTGTCTGCGTTGATCAACAGGCCGGTAAGCGTGGCGCGCGGGCTGGACGTGTCGACGGGTTCGAGGGGGCGGTCGGCAGAGACTGCGTACAGCGCGGGTGCCACCACGAGTGACACCAGCAGGAGCAGCTGGCAGACCGAACGGCGAAGGCTATGCGAAGCGGTTCTATTCATCGCATAAGTTTCGCCCAGAACACCAGTCATTGTCGATATCGGCGTTGCGCGTCCCGAAACCGATCAAAGGGTCCGGTGAGAAATAATAACGAGTGCGATGAGTCACCGACCCGAATGGCACTCACTCAAGTCAAAATGTAGGGTGTTTAGCGCTTCTTGCGTAACCGACCAGGCGTTGCGAAGCAACACAACGCATTTTTAATGCATGCCTGTCACTGGCGACCGTCAGCGACGATAACTGCCGCATCAGCGCATCTCTGCCATTGCGTCCAGCGTGGCATTGCAGTAGCATCGCAGGTGTGGACCTGCGAGGGCCGTGTGCTTCTGAAGGATAGTGCACAGGCAGGATCGGGTTTACACGTCCGGCTTATAGCACAGGACCGGCCGCAGCGCCGTTACGCCACCTTCCCGCCATCGCGTCGACGACGTCCCGAGCCCTCCTCCTGTTCGTCCAATGCGGTGCCGACCCCCAACCTGCACGGGTTACGGCAGGACCGGCTTCACAGCCGACGGTGCATCCCTATAAATAGACTGCGCACCGGAAACACTCACAAGAAGGAATCAGATGCATGCTATTAACTGATCAGGAACTGCCACTCGACCTGAACTACAGGCTGGTGCGCGTGGAAAAATCGGAACCGCCTGCGGGCATCCAGGGGGGCAACTGGTACCGCTACACCCTGAGACGCAAGAACGGTGACATAGTAGGCAGAAGATGCGGTTCGTATCAGCAGGTCAGCCGTTATGCCCAGGCGTTTACCGAGGATCTCAATGCGCGCGCCACGGGAGTGGGAAAATCACTCTGGACACGGGGCCGGCGACTCTAGCAGATCTGCGTGGCCACACCGCCCACCCGCGTGGGCGCGCACCGGTCAGGCGTTTCCATAATCATTGTAGGGTGGGTCAGTCACGCCGTTTGTGCCGTAACCCACCGGATGTGCCGACAGGCACGCACTAGAAGATGCGTTGTGTTGCTTCGCAACGCCTGGTGGGTTACGCAAAAAGCGCTAACCCCTACATTTCGACTTAAGTCAGTGCCATTCCAATCAGACCCGGAATACCGTTGCCGAAAGGGAGAGGGGCTGGTGCGCCGGTATGTGTATGGCCCGGCACCGTTCCACCGCCCGTCGCGAAGGTGGCTGACAAGGCCATGATACTCCGGCGTGGTGAGCGGATCCTGCATTAGCATGTCCCAGGGAACCTCACTCGGCCTGACCACCCAGAAGTTCCGCAACAAGTTCCTGCCACTCCGTTTTCAGTGGGACAGAAGGCCGCGTACGACCCGCATGGGAATACCAGTAGTCGGCGTTCCCGGTATCCCCTTCCTTGCGATGCAGATAGGCATGCACCCAGGCGGCGGATGCGCCGGGAATGTCCTGCACGATTTTATGGGCCCTGTCCCAGTCACCTTTGCCTTCGTACCAGAGCGCCTGCAGGATTGCCATCAACCCTTCCGGCGGGACCTCGCCCGATAGTGAGGCCTCGAACCGCTGCAGATTCATCACCGTCCGTTCTCCTCGATCCCGTTGAACACCTGCAATACTACCTGACCCACGGCCTGCCAACTGCTTTTCACAGCCGATCATTACGCGTTAGCAGTAGAACACTTGAGCCCGCGCGCAGTCCGTTCACTTCGGGAGGGCATGCTCCTGACTTCAATCGGTTGCGCGGGTCCCACCCGGATCAATTTAAGAGGTCGCTGACAAATGGCACTTACTTGAGTTTAAACGTGGGGTGAGTTCGAGTTTTCTGCGTAACCCACCAGGCGTTGCGAAGCAACACATCGCATTTTTCAATAAAGCCTGCCGGCACATCCGGTGGGCTAAGGCACAAACGGCGTGCCTGACCCACCCTGCGTCGATTATGAACCGCCTGAGTAAGCCATTCGGGCTGGTGACAAATGATAGCGATTGAAATTTGTCACCGATGCCTTTTTGCTTTTTGATGATCAATGACATTCCATTGACCCGGACAGGATTAATCACTGTTCAGCCGTACGCGGATCTAACGGCACACGTGGCCCACGTGGAGTCATCCCAAGCCCTTGCTGCCGGCACCTTATCACTGCCCTGTTTGCATCATTCAGTGCCCTGTCTTCATTTCTGCAGAATCCGGTCTTGTCTTCAATAAAATTATCGGGTACACCCGATTTCTGCATTGCTTCGACTTTACTATTACATTTCTTCAGAACTGCAGCGGCTGAGTTGGCTTTTTCCACTTGGCCTGAACATTGTGCAGCATTGCCGGCGGCGTAAGCCGGAGAAGAAAGAGAAATCGCCATCAATGTCGCCAAATTAAACAGGTAACACTTTTTCATTTCATAACCTCCCTATTTCTCGTCAAACAGATTATCCGGAACAAGACCAAAAACATCGGCCTGCAGTCTGAGGGAGTACCTTATAATCCTAACTCATACCACAGGAATCAAAAAGCGGCGTCACCAGAAACGGGCCTGACGGAGTTGCCGGACGCAAAAAGTCATAGTAAGTGTTATCGGATCCGAATAGCGGCTCCCTCGGGAGCCACTATTCATTGTGCTGAATTTCTCACTTAGAAGAAAGTTCGGTGACGAATAGCGCTTACTTGGGCGGTTCCATAAGTGATGTTAGGAGGGTCAGGCACGCCATGTCTGCCGTAACCCACCGGACGTGTCGGCAGGCACGCATAAAATATGCGTTGTGTTGCTTCGCAACGCCTGGTGGGTTACGCAAAAGACGTTAACCCACCGTACATTTCGAGCTTAAGTATGCGCCACTCGGGCTGATGACAAATGATAACGATTGCGATTTGTCACCGACCCCTTTTTGGATTTACCGCTATCAAGCCGCAGATCCGTTTGGAATGACGTACAGGAACACTGCAAAGAAGTGCGATGCGCTGCCTGCGAGCACGAATGCGTGCCAGATGGCATGGTGATATACCAGTGTCTTCCACACATAGAATATGACACCCAGCGAATAGAACAGTCCGCCGACCAGCAGTAAGATCAAACCGCCCGGTGCGACGTTGGCAACCATTGGCTCGATGGCGATCATAACCAGCCAGCCAAGACCGAGATACAAACCAAGGGAAATGCGCTTGTAGCGCTTCTTCACTATCAGCTCCATGATCATGCCCGCAATAGCAATTGACCACACCATGCCGAACAGGGTCCAGCCCCAACCACCGCGTAGATTGACCAGTGTAAACGGCGTATAGGTGCCGGCAATAAGAAGGAAAATTGCCGCATGATCGAGTCTTTGAAGAAGTTTCTTAAGATCAGGTACGGTTACGCTGTGATACAGCGTCGATGACGTGTAAAGCGCGATCAGCGTCAGACCGTAAATGCCTGAGCTGACGATGTGCCAGGCATCGCCATACCGACTGGAGTACACAAGCAGTGTCGCGAGACCAACAACACTCAACAGCACGCCAATGCCGTGCGTGACACTGTGAGCAATTTCTTCTTTAACGCTGTAGCCTGCGGTTATTGCCTGTTCACGCATGGATGTTCCCCGATGCTGCCGGATTTCAAGTATCACGCAGTCAGGCCCAAGATTAACAGGAATGTTCAAACAGATTAACAACCCGTCCTGACAGGCCGCATCATGCGGGGGACCGGTTACACTGTGTCGCTGCTGTCTCCTGGTTACCTCTCTTGTCTTGTGCAGTTTTCTGTCGCCTTCGAGCAATTTATTCCGCAATTGAATGCCTTACAGGGTTAATCCAAGGCTATGCAGGCCTGGTTCTGGAATCGGTGTAGGTGGGTGGTTTGAACTACCACCATACGAAGACACATGAAACACATCCGCGCCGTCACCGTCCATCTGAACGACACGCTGTGGGACAACCGTCCGGTGCTCATGCCGGCCGAGCAGGCGCTGTACGCCTGGCTGGGACGGCACTATCCCCGGGTCAAGGCGCGTTACACGCTGGAGGCTATGCGAAGCCTGCGCCAGGATCTGCTTCGGCAGGATCCTGAACTGCGCGAGTGGGAGGCGCACCCTCCGCCACGCTGGCTGGACTGCAGGGCCCGAAACGGGGGTACACTGCCCCATGGCCAGGAAGACCCGAATCGCGGAAGAGCGCCCCGGTAACCGCAATCTGCGCTTGCTCGGACAGCTGCTTTCCTTCCTGCGCCCCTACCGTGCCGCGCTGGCCGGTGCACTGGTGGCACTGGTGATCGCGGCCGGTGCCGTGCTTGGCTTCGGCCTTGTGCTGCGGCGCGTCGTTGATTACGGCCTGAGCAGCGGGTCGGTGACGGCCCTGAACCAGGCGTTGATGCTTTTCCTGGTGGTCATCACGGTGATGGCCGCCTCGGTGGCGGCCCGTGTGTATCTGGTCACCTGGATCGGTGAGCGGGTCGTGGCCGACATCCGCAAGCGCGTATTCGACCGGGTGCTGAAGCTGGAGCCGGCGTTCTTTGAGGCAACGCGCACCGGGGAAGTCATCTCGCGTCTGACCACCGACACCTCGCTGCTGCAGGTCCTGGTGGGTTCCACACTCCCGATCGCCGTGCGCAATACCTTGCTGATCGGCGGCGGACTGGTAATGCTGGCCTTTACCAGCGTGAAGCTGGCGCTGCTGGTTCTGCTCGGTGTGCCGGCAGTCGTCGTGCCGCTCTGGCTGCTCGGACACCGGGTGCGTCGGCTCTCGCGCACCAGCCAGGACCGCATCGCGGATATAAGCGCCTACGTGGACGAGGTCCTGTATGGCATCCGCACCGTGCAGGCCTTCTGCCACGAGGCGGTCGACGCCCGGCGTTATGGCGAGCAGGTGGAGGCCGCGTTCGGGGCCGCCATCCGCCGCACCCGGGTGAGCGCGCTGCTGACCGCCCTGGTCATGCTGCTCACCTTCGGCGCCATCAGCATCGTGTTGTGGGTGGGCGGCCATGACGTGCTGGCCGGACGCATCACCGGTGGCGAGTTGTCGGCCTTCGTCTTCTATGCGGTGCTGGTCGCCGCATCGGTCGGCGCCCTGAGCGAGGTTGCCGGTGATTTGCTGCGCGCCGCCGGGGCCACCGAACGGCTGGTGGAGTTGCTCAACAGCGAACCGGCCATCCGCTGCCCGGTTCGCCCTGTTGCACTGCCCGAGCCGGCGCGTGGCGCGGTGGTGTTCGACCATGTCACCTTCCACTATCCGACACGACCCGAGATGGCGGCCCTCAGCGAGCTGAGTTTCAGGCTGGAACCCGGAAGCAAGGTGGCGCTGGTAGGTCCCTCGGGGGCGGGAAAATCGACCGTGCTGCAGCTGCTGCTGCGCTTCTCCGATCCGGATACGGGCCAAATCCTCCTCGACGGCATCGACCTGCGCAGCGCCGACCCGCAGCAGCTGCGCCAGCGCATGGCGCTGGTCCCGCAGGACCCGGTCATATTCGGCGCGGACGCCTGGGAGAACATCCGCTACGGACACGCCGGGGTATCCGAGGCGGCCGTACGCCGTGCCGCCGAGGCCGCGCATGCGGCAGAGTTTCTCGATCAGCTGCCCGACGGCTTCGCAACCTACCTTGGCGAACGGGGCGTGCGGCTCTCGGGCGGTCAACGTCAGCGCATCGCCATTGCCCGCGCCATCCTGCGCGACCCGGCGCTGCTGCTGCTCGATGAGGCGACCAGTTCCCTGGACGCGGAAAGCGAGCGGCTGGTCCAGGAGGCGCTGGAACGGTTAATGCAGGATCGCACGACCCTGATTATCGCCCACCGCCTTGCTACCGTGCGCAAGGCGGACCACATCCTGGTGATGGACCAGGGACGCATCGTCGCCAGCGGTCGTCACGCGGAGCTGGTCGCGGAAGCCGGCTTGTACGCACGGCTGGCCGCGCTGCAGTTTCGCGATGCCGCCGGCCACGCGGAGCAGGCCGCGCCGTAGTCCGCCCAGAGTGATCGAGTTTGAAGGGGTCGGTGACGAATGGCACATCCTTAAGTCGAAATGCAGGGTGATGACTCTAAAGGGGTCGGTGACGGACTCTAAAGGGGTCGGTGACAAATGATAACGATTGCGATTTGTCACCGACCCCCTTTAATTGCTCTCCAGCCCAACCTCTCGGGACAGTTGAGTTGGGGAGAAATGGCGTACAAGAAAGCGTCGCGACAATATCGACAAAGACGGCGACTTTCGTCGCCTTCTCTGATTCAGATCAGTGAAGCCACTGTAAGAATGTGTTATCTCTTTCAGTCGTAAGTAATGGCTTCTGAAGAAGTACGCACGGCGAAGAAATCATGTTGCGGCGTATGCATGAGGTGGTGTGTCTCGTCGGCCATCAGCATACTCTTGTTGGGGCGGAGGCGGCGGCAATTACATCTACCGAACACCTCTCGCTTGCCAATGGCAATGTCTGGACCCACAGCATCGATGGGATTTCCGCCTTGACGCTCACAGTGCTGCGGGGTGCCACACTGATCATAATGCCACGCCGATAAGCAGGATTATCTCCTCCTGCAGCGTTACGTTTCAGGCTAGAGCCGTAAACGGAGGGGGTATGCTGAACATCATACTTGTGGTGATTGCAGCCAGTGTGTTGCTGTTCATGTTCCACCCTCGTTTGACCAAAAGCGAGTCGTGGCGGGCAACGCTCACGCCACTCTCCTCCATCATCGGCAGCGGGTTTCTGATCATAGCGCCCCTGCTGGCAAGCGTGGTCGGCGCCTATTCGCCGCTCGCAGTCACGGGTATCGTTGCGCTCGCCTATGCCATTGGTGGCGTTATTCGCTTCAATATTACTCATGCCGAACCGCTCCTGCATGGAAAAGACGCTCACCCCGCCCTATACAAAATCGATCTGTTCGCCAATACCGCACTTTCATTCGCTTACGTCACCGCTGTTGCGTTCTATCTGTCACTGCTATCGTCCTTTCTACTCCACTACCTGGGGTTTGAGGATTCACCTGGCCTGGAAAGAACGCTGACAACGGTCATCATCGTTTTCATTGCCACCACGGGTTTCATACGCGGACTCGGTGGCCTCGAGAAACTCGAGGCGTATTCAATGTCGCTACAGTTATCTATCGTTGCGGCACTGTTGATCGGGATATTCGTGTACGACTACAACTTCATCCAATCAGACCGCTCGCTCATTTTTGATGTCCCGGACAGAAGCTGGATCATCAAGGCGTGCATCCTGTGCGGCATTCTGCTGGTGGTTCAGGGCTTTGAGACATCGCGGTTCCTGGGCGAAAAATACCCTGCTGATGTCCGTGTACGCACCATGCGCCGCGCCCAATTGATTTCCGGCGCCCTGTACGTCATATCGGTCACGGCATTGATGCCGATTGTGCAACATCTCGACCTTGCGAATATCCAGATCGCAGAAATCGTTTCTGCAACCGCACTGGCAGCGACCGCACTGCCCTTGATGCTGATTGTGGCCGCGATCATGAGCCAGTTCAGTGCAGCAGTCGCCGATACGGTCGGTGCCGGATGCCTGGCAAGCGAAAGCAGTAGCGGAAAGTTATCCACCAACATGGGGTACCTGGTGGTATCACTCTTCGCAATCATATTGGTATGGACCGCTGATCTGCTGGAGATTATCTCCTTCGCTTCACGTGCCTTCGCCGTGTACTACCTGTTGCAGTGTGTCGTTGCCCTCATCGTGAGTCACCAGTATCACGAACGCGAAGCCTACCGCCTGCACCGGACACACTTTGCTGCAGTGGCGACCATTCTGGCTTTTATCGTGGTATTCGCGATCCCTGCCGAATAGATGCGAGCGAGGGCCTTGGTGAGGATACATGCCGATGGAACCGTATGAAAGCAATCGCCGCACTCGGCTGGCCGCCAGGCGAAGGTGCGAAGCATGATTATTGCTCGGGGATTCGTCCTTCTACTTGCCCTGACGACGGCGACTCACGTGGCGGGCGCGGATGCCTCGTTGATCCTGATTGAGGAGGATTCACCGCTGACGAATCTGTACAACGTCTACGCGCCGCATATCCTGGGTGAGAAAATGTGGACAGGCGGCTGGCTCATTTCAGAGCACGAACCGGAGGACAGAATCTACCTCAGCGAACGGGTCGGCAACGACTGGTCCACGCCGGTGATCACCCTCGCAGAGGCCGGCGCCGCAGTTAATGATCCGTCCGTCATCGCCGTTGGCAGCCAGACCCTGATGTACTTCACCCGACTGGCAAAGGATTGCGCTCCAGCACCGGACTGCTGGTTCGTGGGCAATCTGACCGGGCTTGCCGTCAGCAGCGATGACGGTGACACCTGGGAGAATCTCGGCGTTGAGATCGGCTTGGACAATGGACTCTCTGAATGTGGCGCGTGGGCGCCTTCGGCGATTTCCGTCGGTAATGAAATCTGGGTTTATTACCATGGCGGGCTACCCAGCTATGGTGCCTGCGAATATCCCCTGGGTACCGTGTTCAGAACACGATTCGATTCAATACAACGTCAACGAATTGATACCGTGCGAGTGGGCCTGCAGAAACCCTTGTACAACGTCGATGTTTCTCAACGCCCCGACGGTGTCTATGTGCTGGTCGCCAATTCCCTCGATCTTACGAGAATTCATTGTTTCACGTCGGCAGATGGTCTTGCCTGGGACAACGCCGGCACGTTTCCAATCCCGGAGAATCTGATCTGGAAGGCGACGCCACACCTGACCTGGTCGGACGCGACGACATTCGAACTCTGGACTGGCCTCGCTGAGAGTGCGGAGGATACATCCAGCCGTGAGATCCATCGCTGGCGCTGGCAGGATGATCAATCCAACTGATCTGAAGGCAGGCTGTGCCAGGGGCTGTTGGATTGCCCTTCTCGTCCTTACCCTGCCTCACACCACGGCCTTGGGGGACGAACTGGCGATCGCCAACACCCCCCCCGCCGGGGAGGTTTTGTTTTACTCCCGCGACGCGCAAGACGATATCTCGCTGACCAGGATACTGCGGGGTGGCCCCAGCACAAGACTGAATGGCCCGGTCTGTCTCGCCTTCGATCCGGTGCATGATGAACTGGTGACGGCCAACGTCTTCAGTGAGTCTGTCACGGTGTTCAATCGTGAGGATACCGATGGCGCCCTGCCGAAACGTCTCATTCGCGGTGACGCGACAGCTCTCAGCAGCCCGACAGCTGCAGTCGTGGATGTTTTTCGGGACGAACTGGTTGTCGCAAACAGCTTTGGCCAGTCCATCAGTTTCTTCGATCGCACCGCACAGGGCGACCAGGCGCCGCGTCGCAACCTGGCGGGCACCGCAACGCAGTTAGCCGGACCTCGAGACATCGCGCTGGATTCGGTCAACGGCGAGCTGCTGATCACAAACATCACGACACATTCGATTACCGTCTTTCGCCAAAGCGCAAGCGGGAACGAAGCGCCGTTGCGGGTGATCTCAGGTTCGGGCACCGGTTTGAATGGCCCGCGGGCAATTGTCGTTGACCCGGTTCATGATGAGATCTTCGTGGCCAATATCGCTGCCGACACGATCAGCGTCTATCCGCGCACTGCCACAGGCGACGCTGCGCCCATCAGAAGCATTGGCGGCCAGGCGACCCAGCTTCACGTCACCGGTAGGCCTGGCCCTGGATCTGTTACACGACGAGCTGGTGGTGGTCGGCGGCGGTGCCGTACGCGTCTTCGACCGCTTGGCCGATGGGAATGTCGCGCCACTGCGGTCGCTGGTGGGGCCGAGCGCCGGCCTGTCGGGGCCCACGTTCGCAACCGTCCTCACCAACCCGCCGCTGTATGCGGCCATACTCCCGGCAAGCCGGTCAGTGCAGGTCGGCAGTCCTGCGACAGCATTTGCGACCATCATCAACGCTGGCGCCGGTCCCGCCGCGGCCTGTGGTCCCAGTATCGACACAACGCTGCCGGTCACCTTCTCCTTTCGAACCACCGATGCCTTCAACAATCCGACAGGTGCTGAATCGACGCCGGCCAATATACCCGCCGGCGGCAGTCAGAGCTTTGTCTTCGCCATCACCCCCGAAGCCGCGTTTGCGCCTGTCGAGATACCGTTACGCTTCACCTGTGCCGACACGATGGCTGCCGGCCTGATTTCGGGCGTCAACACCCTGCAGATGTCCGCTTCCCCGGATCCGGTTCCGGACATCGTGGCCCTGGCGGCCACGATCGACAACGATGGTGTCGTTAAGGTCACGGACTCGGGGGTGTTTGCGGTTGCAGCCGCAAACGTCGGCATCGGGGGACAGATCCGGGTTGATGCCAATACCGGTGCCGCGGATCTGCCGCTGCAGTTGCTCATCTGTCAGACCGATCCCCAGACCAGTGACTGCCTCGCAGATCCCGTAGACGCCGGGTCAGGTGTGACGGTCGAATTTGAATCCGCAGCCACACCGACATTCGGTGTCTTCTTATTCAGCAAAGCGACAATCCCGCTCGATCCCGCCAATCACAGGATCTATGTACGATTCATTGATGGCGATGAGCGGCTCAGCGGCCTGACCAGCGTTGCGGTTCGATCTCAGTGACCAGGAGCTGAAAGATTAAAGGGGTTGGTGACGAATGGCACTGACTCAGGCGGTCACATAGTCAATGCCGGGCGGGTCAGGCACGCGGTCCGCGCCGTAACCCACCGAATGTGCCGGCAAGCACTCATAAAACAATGCGTGGTGTCGCTCCGCAACGCCTGGTGGGTTACGCAAAGAGCGCTAACCCACCCTACATTTCGTGGGCCGTTCCCCGATCGATCCAGGGTGGGTCAGGCACGCCCTTTGTGCCCTAACCCGCCAAGGTGCCGGCAGGCCTTGCGGCGACTAAGCCGCGGTTGCTTGCTGCGGTTGACTTCAGTGCTCGCTTTTGCATTCGCACGTGACTTCGATTTTGTCGTCCTCGACAACGGACTCCATCCTCACCGTAAAGCCCCACAAGCGCCCAATGTGTTTGACGACCTGTTCTGCAGATTCCGCCAGAGGGCGCCGGTTGTATTGCGTGTGCCGCAGCGTGAGCGAGCGGTCACCGCGGCGATTGACATTGTAGACCTGGATATTCGGTTCGCGGCTGCCCAGGTTGTACTGGTCTGCCAGCGCCTCGCGGATATAGCGATAACCGCGCTCGTCGTGAATAGCGGAAATCTCGAGCTGCTCCTGCGCATCGTCGTCCAGCACCGAAAACAGCTTGAACTCACGGATCAGCCTGGGTGACAGGTACTGCGCGATGAAGCTTTCGTCTTTGAAGTTGCGCATGGCAAAATCCAGCGTCTTGATCCAGTCGCTGCCGGCAATGTCGGGAAACCAGTGGCGATCCTCATCGGTCGGTTGTTCACAGATGCGGCGCAGGTCGCTCATCATGGCAAAGCCGAGCGCGTAAGGATTGATGCCGCTGTAGAACTTGCTGTCAAAGGGCGGCTGGGCGACAACGTTGGTATGCGACTGCAGAAATTCCATCATGAAGCCATCATTGACCAGACCTTCACCATATAGGGTATTGAGAATCGTGTAGTGCCAGAAGGTGGCCCAGCCTTCGTTCATCACCTGGGTCTGGCGCTGCGGATAGAAGTACTGTGCGACCTTGCGCACGATACGCACAATTTCGCGTTGCCAGGGTTTCAACAGGGGCGCGTTTTTTTCGATGAAGTACAGCAGGTTCTCCTGCGGTTCGGCGGGAAAGCGCTGCTCATCCTGAGCCGACTCGGCAATATCCCTTGCAGGCAGGGTGCGCCACAGGTCATTGATCTGGGATTGCCGGTATTCTGCGCGTTCCTTCTGGCGCCGGCGTTCCTGCTCGGCAGAGAGCCTGGAAGGACGCTTGTAGCGATCGACGCCGTAGTTCATCAATGCGTGGCAGGAGTCGAGTAACAGTTCCACCTCTTCCTCGCCATAACGCTGTTCGCAGTCGGCGATATAGTTTTTGGCGAAAAGCAGATAGTCGACAATGGCGTCAGCATTGGTCCAGGTCTGGAACAGATAATTGCCTTTGAAAAACGAATTGTGGCCGTACGCGGCATGGGCGATCACCAGTGCCTGCATGGTCATGCTGTTCTCTTCCATCAGGTAGGCAATGCAGGGATTGGAATTGATAACGATCTCATAGGCCAGTCCCATGTGGCCGCGTTTGTAACGCTGCTCGATACCGAGAAACTCTTTGCCGAACGACCAGTGATGGTAATTAACCGGCATCCCGACCGAGGAATAGGCATCCATCATCTGCTCGGCGCTGATGACTTCGATCTGGTTGGGGTAGGTATCCAGGCCGTAGTTCGCGGCGACCCGGGCAATCTCCCGGTCATAGCGCTCGATCAGCTCGAACGTCCATTCCGAACTTTCCGACAGCAGTTTCGCCGTCATGTGACACGCTTCCTGAATAACTCGCGAAACACCGGGTAGATGTCCTCGGCGCCTTCGAGCTGCCGCATGGCAAAGTTGCCACAGGCCTCTGCCACCCGCTTATATTCGTGCCACAGGCTCTGGTGGGCATCCGGCGTGATTTCCACATAGGCGAAATACTGCAGGCAGGGCATGATCGTGCTCGTCAACAGGTCACGACAGATAACGCTATCGTTGGCCCAGTTGTCGCCGTCCGATGCCTGTGCCGCATAGATATTCCACTCTGTGAGCGGATAGCGTTCGCGGATGATTTCGTGCATCAGCTTCAGTGCGCTGGATACCACGGTACCGCCGGTTTCACGTGAGTGAAAAAATTCCTCTTCGTCGACTTCTTTGGCGGAGGCATGGTGGCGGATGAAGACGACTTCGATACGCTCGTAGTTACGCGTGAGGAACAGGTACAACAGGATGAAAAAGCGCTTGGCGATGTCCTTGCGTGCCTCATCCATCGACCCCGAGACATCCATCAGGCAGAACATGATCGCCTGGGTCGTGGGCCTGGGTTGCTTGATACGGTTGTTGTAGCGCAGGTCGAAGGTATCGATAAACGGAATGGCTTCGATGCGCTGTTTGAGCTGACGGATCTCTTCCTCGAGCTCGAGCCTGCGCGGGGCAGACTCTTCATCCGTTTCACCGGCGACCGGCTCGAGTGCCGTCAGTTCGGCATTGACCTCGCGCAGGCGTTTCATATGGGGTCCGCGCAGGGCGATACGCCGCGCCAGGGCACCGCGCAGCGAGCGTATGACGTTGATATTGGTCGGCACCCCGTCACTGGTATGGCCGGCACGTACGCTCTTGAAGTCCGCCAGTTTGGCGAGCTGGGTCTTGACCAGGTCCGGTAAGGCGAGATCCTCGAAAAACAGTTCCAGAAATTCTTCGCGCGACAGCTGAAACGCGAAGCCATCCTCGCCCTCGCCGCTGTTGCCGGCCTTACCCCCCTGGCCACCGGCCGCGTCGGGCGGACGGTTGATTCTGTCGCCGGTGACGAAATCGGTGTTGCCGGGGTGCACGGCCTCCCCGCGCCCGCCGGCACCGTGCCGAAACACGGGTTCTGACATATCCCTGGCGGGAATGTTGATCTTTTCGCCGTTGTCGATATCGACGATGCTGCGGCCGGAAACGGCGTCGGCAACGGCGCGCTTGATCTGCGCCTTGAAACGGCGGATGAAACGCTGGCGATTAACCGCGCTCTTGTTCCTGCCGTTCAGCCGTCTGTCGATAACCTGGGTCAAGGCGCCACCTCTCAGGACGCCTTACGTACGCGCAGATACCACTCTGATAACAGGCGAACCTGTTTTTCCGTATAGCCTTTTTCCACCATGCGATCTACGAAGTCTTCGTGTTTCTTCTGGTCTTCCGCCGAAGCCTTGGCGTTGAATGAAATCACCGGCAGCAGGTCCTCTGTGTTGGAGAACATTTTCTTTTCGATCACGCCACGCAGTTTCTCGTAGCTCGTCCAGGCCGGGTTCTGGCCCTTGTTGCTGGCGCGGGCGCGCAGCACGAAGTTGACGATTTCGTTGCGGAAATCCTTCGGATTGCTGATGCCGGCGGGCTTCTCGATCTTTTCCAGTTCCTCGTTCAGCGCCGATCGGTCGAAGCTCTCACCGGTATCCGGATCGCGGTATTCTTCCTCCTGGATCCAGTAATCGGCATAGGTCACATAGCGGTCGAAGATGTTCTGACCGTATTCCGAGTACGACTCCAGATACGCCGTCTGGATCTCCTTGCCGATGAATGCGGCATACTCTGATGCCAGGTAGCCTTTCAGGTAGGAGATGTAGCGTTCCTCCAGCTCGGGCGTGAACTGCTCCTGCTCGATCTGCTGTTCCAGTACATATAACAGGTGCACCGGGTTGGCGGCCACCTCCGAGTGATCATGGTTGAAGACCTGGGAAAGGATCTTGAACGCAAAACGCGTCGACAGTCCGGTCATGCCCTCATCGACACCGGCGTAGTCGCGGTACTCCGGGTAGGACTTGGCCTTGGGATCGACGTCCTTGAGGTTCTCACCGTCGTAGATGCGCATCTTGGAAAAGATACTGGAGTTTTCCGGTTCCTTGAGGCGCGACAGCACCGCGAACTGCGCCATCATCTTCAGGGTATCCGGCGCGCAGGGTGCCGCCGACAGTGAGCTGTTACGCATCAGTTTCTGGTAGATCTTTACTTCTTCGGAGACGCGCAGGCAATACGGGACCTTGACGATGTAAATGCGGTCCAGGAAGGCCTCGTTATTGCGGTTGTTTTTGAACGCCTGCCATTCCGATTCGTTCGAGTGCGCCAGGATGATGCCTTCGAAGGGAATAGCCGACAGGCCTTCGGTGCCCATGTAGTTGCTTTCCTGGGTTGCGGTCAGCAAAGGATGCAGCACTTTGATCGGGGCCTTGAACATTTCCACGAATTCCAGCAGCCCCTGGTTGGCCAGGCACAGGCCGCCTGAGTAGGCGTAGGCGTCCGCATCGTCCTGCGAGTATTGCTCCAGCTTGCGGATGTCCACCTTGCCGACCAGTGAGGAAATATCCTGGTTGTTCTCGTCACCCGGTTCGGTTTTCGCAATGCCGATCTGCTGCAGCACCGACGGACGGAGCTTCACGACCTTGAACTTGGAAATATCCCCGTTGAACTCGTGCAGGCGCTTGATCGCCCAGGGCGACATGATGCCGCTCAGGTAGCGACTTGGAATACCGTAGTCGTCTTCCAGAATCGGCGCGTCCTCGCTCGGCGAAAACAGTCCCAGGGGCGACTCGTTGATGGGCGAGCCCTTGATAGCGTAGAACGCGCCCTGCTCCATCAGGGACTTGAGCTTCTCAGCCAGCGAGGACTTGCCGCCACCGACCGGGCCGAGCAGATACAGTATCTGTTTCTTTTCTTCCAGACCCTGCGCGGCATGCCGGAAGTAGGAGACGATCTTCTCGATGGTCTCTTCCATCCCGTAGAATTCCCTGAAGGCGGGGTAGATCTTGATGACCTTGTTGGAAAACAGCCGGCTGAGTCGCGGATCCTGGCGCGTATCCACCAGTTCCGGTTCGCCGACGGCCATCAGCATGCGTTCGGCGGCTGTGGCGTAGGCGGAGGTGTCGTTCTTGCAGATATCGAGGTATTCCTGGAGTGTGTACTCCTCCTCCCTCGATTCAGCGTAACGGTTCAGGTATTGATTGAATATGGTCATGGCTCGGCCGCTCCTGTAGAGATCCGTCAATAAACTTCGGCCATCCACGACGTGTTGTCCTGCGTCCCTCTTGTTGTTCTTGCTTGGCAAGACTTACATCTGGACGCCATCTTCAGGATGGAACCATGTGCAAACGCTATGCCAGATTAAGGCCGTGACTTAATATCCCTTGTTAGCTAAGGAAAAAATCGGCAGGCGTGCGGGTTTGACGCGCTGTCCGATACGTGCGGGGTGTCAAACCTGTGGCGGGCATGTGTTCGAACCGGACCCCCCGGCAAGGCTCGGTCGGAGGCAGAACTACGCAGAACCGTAAGCCAGGACCTGATCGTTCTCTGGCCGAGCTGAGACCTTCGATCCTGAACATCCGGTATCCCGGTGAAACCGGCCGTCCTCACGAATTGGGTCAATGGCGCGTTCTGTTAAGGCCTAACTCTGCCCATGCACGGGCCGCGTGCAACAGCTTACGTTGGTCCGAACGCGCTCATGCAGCGTTTTAAGAAACCAGGCGCCGAAGCCTTTGAAACCCGCGAAAGCTCTTGCATAAGAGAGAAAGAGATACTCTCTATACGATGCACACTCCTGATATCGTTCAGCATGCCCAACCAGAGGTGCGCTGTCATTTCCGCATCTGCAAGCGCGCGGTGGAACGTGCCATCGGTGGGAAGCTGATTGAACGCTACGAGTGTGCCCAGCTTGTGATTTGGCGCATCAGGATACACGCGCCGCGCGGCCAGCATGGAACAGGCAAAGTCCCCTTTATATTGCCTGCTGATACGGCAACACTCAGCATCGAGGAAGCGTCGATCGAACGAAGCATTGTGCGCGACTAAATTAACATCACCGATAAAGTCTGCAAATTCGTCCATCACCTCTTCACAGGGGGGTGCCTTCTTCAACATGGCATTGGTGATACCGGTATAGTCTTCTATGAATCCATTTATCCGTCTTCCCGGATTCATTAGACACTGGTACCTGTCTACGACTTTGCCGTTCTCCAGCTTCACGGCCCCGAAAGACGTTCGGCAGACGATCCGTCGTTTCTGGAGAGCATGAACATCAATACGTTTGCCATCAGTGTTCTGGCCAAACATCTTCATGCCCGATTCCGCATACGGCGGCCATTTTTGAACCGTCTCTGCGAAGGTCGGCATCATAGAAGATAACCGGGTCGGTGACATGGTTCACTTACTGCGCGTCAAAAGCGGCGCTCAATCATGTGCGTGATAGGCGCTGGCCGTTGAGTGCCGTCGAACCTTGCCGGATGTGCAGTAGCGGCGTTGCATCCGGGTACAACGGATACCGCGTTGTCGTGACCTTTTCAGCGCAACGTCCCTGGTGACGCTGTTTACACGCGAGCGAAGCGCTAACTACCTGCTCAGTGTTCTGGATGCTTCAACCGGCGCATTCCGATACATTTCCTCTTTTGATCGAACATTTGCCCTGCGACTTAAAGTCTTAAAGGTGTCGGGTTTAAAGGGGTCGGTGACAAATGATAATGATTGCGATTTGTCACCGACCCCTTTAATCCTTTAATCGACGATAGTCGTGCGGCAGCCACGGCAAGTATACTCGAAATCTGCGGCCGCCCGCGTCACGGCTTCCGTTCATGATGGCGAGGATGAAAACCATCCGGTGTTTGACGATCCGTGCATACTGACGTGTCGGCGGAGTCTATCGCGAGTATGGCCACAAGTCCCTGCAACCGGAGCATTCTGATGAGGTGGAGTTTGCCGAGTACCCGGATTAGCCGCAGTAGCCCGGCGCTACTGTTTATTTGCCTGTTGAGCGGACCCGGGTTGATGCATGGGCAGTCACCCGGGTCTCTCGAAGCGGGCATGTTCTCATCAGCCAGGACCAGTGAAGACCTGCCGACTGGCTGGCAGCCGCTGAATTTCAGCCGGATCAAGCGGCATACCGATTACTCCCTGGTGGAAGACGGTGACACAGTTGTCGTCAAAGCGGTCAGTGATCAGTCTGCTTCCGGACTGGCCCGGGCGATATCAATTGCCCCAACGGAATACCCTGTCATCCAGTGGCGATGGAAAGTGAATAATGTCCTGCAGAAGGGCGATGTCACCAGCAAGGACGGGGACGACTATCCCGCCAGAATTTATATTACCTTCGCGTTCGACCCTGACAAGGCCGGTTACCTGGAGCGACTGAAATACGAGGCCGCCCGGCTCATCCAGGGGCAGGATGTTCCGTACAGGGCTATCGCCTATATCTGGGGGAGTAACAGCCGGGCTGGCTCCATGACTGCAAATCCCTACACCGACCGGGTGATGATGTTTGTCGTTGAGGCGGGCGATGAGAAGTTACAGCAGTGGGTAACGGAGAGACGCAATGTCTATGAGGATTACAAAAAGGCCTTTAATGAGGAACCCCCAATGATATCCGGTGTGGCCATCATGACGGATACGGACAACACACGGGAATCTGCCGTCGCCTGGTATGGTGACATTGTTTTCAGGAATAACCAGGCAGGCGCTGATTAGGTCGTTAGTACAGGGAACAAAGCGCCGGCGGGGGCTGCTGTGTTTGCGGGAAAGCCCTGGTTTAGTACATTGGCCGGACCTTCAGGTAAGTACAGATACTTATTGCGTCCCCGCCTGAATGCACTAAGATTTCGATCTTTTACCACTCTCGATTTGCTCGCACAGTAATCCCGGTCGGCGAGTGCCTTACAGCACGGCGACCAATCAGCTTTACAGGTTTGACAGTCAAAGTTGACGGTTATTCCTTGCCAGCTGGAAGCTGATTAAAGGCATATAACCTGTTACTCGCAGTGCGTCTCGTGGCGAGGCAAACGGTTGTTCTATAACCGTGAAACTTGAGAACAAGCGGCTGTACGGAACTTAAACTCATTTCGCAACGTACCAGGAAACAACATATCGCGACCGAGGGGGACCCGCAAATGAAGAGACAGTATGCCCTGACAACCTTACCCCGCAGTCAAAATCCATTCACGGCCATCTGCACTGTTTTTTGTTTTGTGTTCCTTGTCGGAACCGCCCCGGCCAGTTTTGCCTATCACCCTGATGATGGCAAAAGTGTCAGGCTAACGATATTCGGAGACAGCCTGTCCGATAGCGGGAACGCGGCCGCCCTTGGTGCGGGCATTACCTTGCGCCCCTTCGACAACCTGGTCCCGGACGGGCCTTACTTTACGTACCGGTTTACCAATGGCCGCACCTGGGTCGAGCATTTGGCGACGAGTCTGGGTTCAGCCGACAGTGCAAAGGCGGTGTTTCGCTTCTCCGACGTGGGCAGGAACTATGCCGTTGGAGGCGCGAGGGCGCGCGAATTTCCTGACAGAGTCAACCTGCCGCAACAGGTTGGACAGTTTCTCAGCTTCACTGGCGGCGCGCTGACACGCAGGGACCTGGTGGTCATGGAGTTCGGCGGCAACGATGTGCGTGACGCCATCGCTGAATTCGCAAATGTCTTAGTGTCGGGAGGTACTGAAGGAGAAGCGCAAGTCGCCTCTACGCAGATCCTTTGCCAGGCGGTGGCGAGCATCGAACAGAATATCGCCTTCCTGCATGACGCGGGCGCGAAGACGCTTCTCGTGACGAATTCGCCCAATCTCGGTGTCACACCAGCGATTACCAGCCTGGAGCCGGTATCTCCGGGGGTCACCATGCTCGCGACCGAGCTGTCAGCGCTCTTCAACCTGTTGCTGGTCAATGGCGATACCCCATTGCCCGGTACCGGTGATTTCGGAATCTGTGCCCTGACCATGGTGAGCATACAGGGACTGCTCGCACTGGAATCCTCCCTTCCTGGCATCGACCTCGTGCTCTTCGATGTCTTTACATTGCTGACTGAGGCGGCGACCGCTCCGGATGCGTTCCATTTGTCTAATGGAACGGATGCCTGCATCACGCCCGGCGTGTTCTTTGGCGCGATTTGCCGACAGCCATGGGAATACGTCTTCTGGGACGGAATTCATCCCACGGCGGCCATGCACCGCGTCGTTGCTCGTGAGGCAGGCGGCCTTCTGCCCGCCGCCAAGGTCGCTAAGAAGCACAAAAAGGTCCGACGCGATTTCACATGGCAATGAGCGATAGGTGAAAAGAGCAGAAGGGGGACGGAGGGGAATGGCACTTACTTAAGTCGAAATGTAGGGTGGGTTAGCGCTTTTTGCGTAACCCACCAGGCGTTGCGAAGCAACACGATCAATATTTGATGGGTGCCTGCCGGCACATCCGGTGGGTTACGGCACAAACGGCGTACCTGACCCACCCTACATTGATTGTGGAGCCCCCTAAGTAAGCGCCATTCAACCCGGGTACTTTGTAACCGGTCACCTTTCGTAGCGGAGGCTTTATGCGAATTAACGTCATTGCTCTATCGGTTACAGCCGGATTATTCTGGGGCGCAGCCATGCTTATCGTTGCCTCCGCTAACGCGATTTGGCCGAGTTACGGCGGTGCGTTCCTCGAACTGGCGGCCTCCATCTACTCGGGCTACGATCCTGGCCCTGGCGTGGGGCCAATCATTATCGTAACGCTTTACGGGTTAGTAGACGGGGCCATTGCGGGTGCCGTATTCGGCTGGCTTTACAATTTCCTGTCGCGGAAGTTTCCGAGTGCGGCAGCCTGACTGCGCAGTTGATAGAGACATGCGGCGAAAGCTGCCGCAGCTCAGCGGCGCGTCGGGTGGAATACCGAAATGTTAATCTGGCACGGAACCGTCGAGCATCTATACTCTAAGTAGCGTTCCAGGATCGACGCCCGGCGGGTACCTGACCCGCCACATACCTCAGGACTATTGCTGACGAGAAATGCCATGACCCAGGAACGCCAAAGCCGCAGGGAAACCAGAAAGCAAGCCACCATGACGTTGAAAGAAAAGAGAAATGCGAAGAAAGCCAGGCAGGAGACCAGGACTTTCCTGGGAAAGGGGAAACCGGCCTGATCCCGATTGGCCTGGAATAAAAGGTTTGCTTTGAAGCCGCCCCGTTCGCGCGGCGGTAGTCCTGCCTGACCGGGAACATATAACACTGACGAGGAAAAAACATGAATAATCGAATCAACTTGCGGCGAACGCTGGCCCTGATTCTGGGAAGCACCATGCTGTGCGGTGCAGGGATCGGGTCCGCCTTCGACATGGGCAATATGATGAACCCTTCCAAATGGATGGGAGGCAGCAGCAACAAAGACCGCGACTACCAGGACGGCGGTCCGGGCGACTATGGTGGCGGTCCCGGCTACGGGTACGGCGGCCCGGGCGGCTACGGTGGCGGGCCGGGTGGCTACGGTGGCGGGCCGGGTGGCTACGGTGGCGGGCCGGGTGGCTACGGTGGCGGGCCGGGTGGCTACGGTGGCGGCGGGCCGGGTGGCTACGGTGGCGGGCCGGGCCGGTGGCGGCTACGGTGGCGGGGCCGGGCGGCTACGGTGGCGGGCCGGGCGGCTACGGTGGCGGGCCGGGCGGCTACGGTGGCGGCGGGCCGGGTGGCTACGGCGGTCCCGGCCAGTACGGAACTCCGAGCGCCTACGGCGCTCCACAGGTCTACGGCTCACCGTCCCCTGGCGCCGCGAGTCAGTCCGAGATCGACGAGCTCAGAGAGCGGATCAGAGTCCTGGAAGGCGCGGGGAAACGCTGATCGAGGTCAAAAGGGGTCGGTGACAAATGATAATGATTGCGATCTGTCACCGACCCCTTTTTGCAGACCCCTTTTTGCAGAAAGCCACATGCGAGACCACGTTGGCCAAGGTATTGACAACTCTCAACGTTGCGAAAAGGACCTGGAGCAGCTCATCCGTATCCTACGTGCGTACTTGAACTCGTTGCATGTACCCGGGCGGGCGTTCGGTGCAGACTGTTGTAAGCGCCGATCACTTACGATCACTGAATGGCGGCTGACACAACCGGACCTTCAACGTGAGACAACATCGGCTCCCGAAGGAGCCGATGTTGGTGACACGGTAACTGCCAGATCAGGTTCTTGCGCCTGGGAGTCTGTCGGGCTCAGCATGAGCCTAGCGTGCAGCGATACCCACCGCACCATCATCTATCGGTAGCCCACCAATTTCCCCGAGAGCAGTCAGACTGCCGTCAGCCTTGTTGACTCGGAACGCGCTTACCGTGCCGGTGAATGCGTTGACGTTGTAAAGGAACCGGCCATTAGGGGTAATGGCTATGTCGACCGGTGCTTCACCCGTAATGGCGGTAACTCCATTAAGATCCAACAAGCTGAGCCGGCCATCGCGACCAATGCGATAGCCGCTGATGGTGTTGCTGGCGTTATTTGTGGTGTATGCGAACCTCCCACCCGGGCTGGCAACGATCCAACATGTCGCCGTCTGAGAATTGCCCACCGAACCACTGATGACTTCGAGACCACCTTCCGGCGCGATATCGTACGATGAAGCGGCGCCGGCGTTTGGGTCTCCAACAACACCGGTACCAAACGCTTCGACAACGATTAGATCTCCACGTCTGCTAAAGACAAAGCTGAATGGTGTTGTGCCGTTTGAGGTTGATGTCTCCGGTTGACTGCTGGGCACCCCATCCTCATCAACGGAAAATACGCGAATCTCATTGGTTCCTTTTATAGTGACGACAAGAACATCACCCGACGGGCTAAACCCCACTTGGGCGGGAGATACCAGGAAAAACGGTGGACTGGCTCCATCGACGTCAAGTGACCGTGTTGAACCTGCGATCGGGGTCAAGCGCCCGCTCGGGCTCAGCTTGAACCCGGTAATATTGCCGTCACCACCGGAATTAAGGACGTAGAGCAAGTCGCGATTCAGCGTGAGACTCACCGGAAAGTCCCCACCCGAGCTAACCTTGTCTACCAGGACTAAACGGTCTTTCTTTACCCGAAAAACCGAGATCTCATCACTGCCCGCATTGACCGCCAACAGGAACCGTTGGTTTTTACTGAGAATGAGCGGGCTTTGTGCACCCAACGCATCGACTGGTTCGAGAGGTGCATCACCTCCACTTCCGAGTCCGCCTGTCGCCACCTGGCCGGCAAGCGTTAATTCTCCATCGCTGGCTCGACCGTAAATCACGATCTCATTGCCATCAGCCGCGTTGGTCATTGCGTACACAGCCCCCGCATTGCTGGCGATGGCAGATACATTGAGGGTAAGACCAAGAACAGCGAGCGCTAACGTCATTACTTTATGAAACATTGTATGCCTCCTCCAAGTACGTGGTGAGTTACCAGCACAAGGGATAAGAAATCCCGAAATGTTGGTCGAAATAAAGTGGCCGCTTCGAACCCGCGTTGGTCATCACCCACCTTCCCGGGACCCAGATCAAGCCCGGTGCTGCGGAAATCCTGTCACCCAATTACGCTCCGATTCAGGAGTACAAGGAGAATGCTACCGGCGGAAGTTCACGCGGATGTCACAGGTATGTAACGTTTTCATCACGGACGGGTCACGAAACAAAAACAGAGGCGGTCCCGGCGTATAGCTGGACAGGTGGGATCGGTTCCTGGATATCAACTGCTCCAACAAGCCTTCCTGTACCAGAAATACAATCGGCAGATCAGTATCGTTCCGATTGCTGTTTTAATCCCGGATGATTTTCTTAATCGTTGTTGATATACAAGATATAACTAGTTGATTAACGACCGGAGACGGACCCGATCCCGCCGTTCAGCCAAAATCCCGGGGTGGCAACTATGCAGCGTAAGCGGTGGAGAGGGAGAAATTCTCGGCAGGGGCGGCGGGTTTCAGCGGGCATTCGCGGCGATGGCAGACTAATTGCCAATGCGAATGGCTGGCCAATACCTCTGGATTTTAGAAATCGGGCGTTTATGCTTCCTCTACGCCATCGACATTGTGTCGCTGCTACACATCTTGTGAATAAGCCGTCTAGGGTGAAGCGATAACGATCAACCAAGATGAAAACGACAACCAGGAGTAAGCTATATGAGTGCAACCATCATCGAGCAGGCCACACCTCGTTTGCAACGTTCCGAGCTGGCCGTACCCGGTTCCTCGCCAAAGTTTTTCGCGAAATCTGCCACTTCCGCTGCGGATGTGATCTTCCTCGACTGCGAGGACGCCGTTGCCCCGGACGATAAGGAGAGCGCACGCAAGAACATCATCGAGGCCCTCAATGATATCGACTGGGGCAACAAGACCATGATGGTGCGCATCAACGGACTAGACACCGGGTACATGTACCGGGACGTCATCGACATTGTGGAGAACTGCCCGCGCCTGGATATGTTGCTAATTCCCAAGGTGGGCGTGCCCGCTGACGTCTATACCGTGGATACCCTGGTGACCCAGATCGAGATCGCGAAAAAACGCGACAAGCGCCTGGGTCTGGAGGTGCTCATCGAGACGGCGCTGGGCATGGCCAATGTCGAGGCAATCGCCCAGAGCTCCAAACGGCTGGAGGCGATGAGCTTCGGCGTGGCCGATTACGCCGCATCTACGCGCGCCCGCACCACCGTGATCGGAGGCGCCAATCCCGAGTACGGGGTGCTGACCGACAAGGATGGCGACCAACCCCGCGAGTTCCACTGGAACGACATGTGGCACTACGCCCAGGCCCGCATGGTGGTGGCCTGCCGTGCCTATGGTCTGCGCCCCATAGACGGGCCCTTCGGCGATTTCTCTGACTCAGACGGCTATATCGCCGCGTCCAAGCGCGCCGCCATACTCGGCTACGAGGGCAAATGGGCGATTCACCCCTCACAGATCGAACTCGCTAACCAGGTCTACAGCCCGTCGAAGGAGGAAATCGACAAAGCCAAACGCATCATGGAGGCCATGGAGCAGGCCAAGAAGGAAGGCAAGGGCGCGGTCAGCCTCGATGGTCGCTTGATCGACATCGCCAGCATTAAAATGGCCGAAAACCTGTTGCAAAAGGCCGCGCAGATTGCCGACGGCTAAGATCCCTTCTTGCCATGACTGTCTTGGGGGGTGACGTTGGCTGGACCTTGCCCTTCGAACCAATTTGGCCGGCTGGCTGAATGAGTACTTTCTCTGCCCAAATGCGAGACGCTCTGCTATAGCCCGAAGAACTTCTCTACACCACTTTAATAAACCCCGATAGGCATCTTAATGCTGGGCGGAATCCGTACGCAGCGCCTCGTCACAGCACATGTGCTGTGACGAGTGCGTCGTCCTGCCCGGTGGCATTACAAGCCTGGCTTGACCCAGGGAAGTCGCCGGGGTGCGAAGGCCTGTCGGCCCTGTTGACCGGGGCCAGCTCATGGGTAACCCTGTTTTTTCAACGCCCGCCGACTCAAGCGGGTGCTTTGTCGATGGATCCCACATTGCTCCGGGATAGCCCTGATTCACTCGCTTTGACTAGCCCGGTCACGCCAGCCGTGGTCAGACGGCGAAGTTGCCCAAGGGTCCTGAACGTCGAGAGTCGCTGCAAAAGTTCGCCAAGAACCCGCAACCTCTGTGGAGAGAAGTGGCCAACGGGCACAGTGTTTTGCCTCCAAAATAGGCATTACTGAAGCACCAAGGAATCTCGTAGAAAGTCTTACCAGATCGTGTCGTCTGGGCTCAGCGTGAGCCATAGCGAGGGGAGTTCCCAAATGAATAACCAGGACGGAGCGACTAAAATAAAATCCCTCCGTCCCCATTTCTTGACCAGACGAACAATGGAAAAAGGGTCCGACTGTCCGTGTCTCTCACTTCGCCAGAATCGCCTTTCTGTCCTCGCGGCGCGTGATGCGGTTCTTATCGCGGATCGCTTTATACTCGATACCGATAAGCTTCTTCTGCTCGTTGAGCTCCGCCATCTGCGCAATTAGCTTCTGCTGATCGAACTGCCGCCCCTGGGCAGCCTGTATGAACAGGGTATTGTAAAAACCCTGCTCCGAATCCAGCTCATGCAGTCTGGCTCTCTCTTCCCAGGTGAGTTTGAAATCCTCATTCAAATTCCCGATTTCCCATTTCCGCAACTCCGCACCGTTGCGAAATTCGCTCAGGGCCTTGCTGTTTCGCTCCTCGAGCTTCACGACATCCTTCTTTTCTTTGTCGTTCCATCGCTCCTCCTGGGTGGTGAGCCCATCGCCTAGCGGCGTGGCAAGAATGGGCGGATACGTCCTGGTCAGGCCCAGAGACTCGGCCTCGCCCAGCGCCATCTGATCCATCTCTGTCCACAAGGCGTTCTTGCTTTCCTCATTGGCAATGAGCGCCTCATGCAGCTCCTCCGCGGACTGCTTCTTCAGGTCGAACAGTGCGTCGGAAAAGGCCTTTGCCTCTGACTGCATCTGCTGGACAGTCTCATCCGTAAACTCCACTCCCGGATTCATGAAAAGCCCCATCAGTTTCTTCTGATATTCCGCTTCAGCCCCGGCGACTCGGGCATCGTGATCGGCCTTGAGTTCCACCTCCCGCAGCTTGAACTCGGTGTCCAAATCCCGCGTCTGCTCCCGGTACTGTATCTTGAGGTCACGCGTGTATTCCCTGAAGGCTTTCGTGGCCTCGTTGATTTCCTTGTTGCGTTCAATCACCTGTTGCTGGCGCGCTCTCTGGGCATCCTGGCGCTGCTTACGCAGCTCCTTGCTGTCGTCTGCCGCTGTGAGGCTCGCGGGAAAAACAAACGCAAGCGCAAGCAGGAACGGATAAAGTAGTGTTTTCATTGTCATCTCCCTTACCGGTTCGAGCGGAACGCGGACGCACGCGCGGACCCGTGGTGCGCATGGCCTGTAGGGAAGGATAAAAGCCCTTTTCCATAAAGTCCACGGCCAAGGCAAACAGTCCGCGGGACGGACACGCGGACGTCAAAAGGGGACGGAGGGATTACATTTATCCCCTTTTATCTCATTTATGTCCATTGCGATGTGCCTGCACCCGGTCGTGCTATCTTTGCCGCATGTCGAAACGAGTCGCTATTCTTGCAGATGTCCAAAACATCTATTACACCACGCGCCAGGCCTATGGCCGCCAATTCGATTACCGCAAACTGTGGCAACGGATAAGCGCTGAAGGAAACATCGTTTCCGCGACCGCCTATGCCATTCATCGCGGCGACGACAGGCAGCTCCAGTTCCAGAACTCCCTCAAGCACATCGGCTTCACCGTAAAACTCAAACCCTACATTCAGCGCAGCGACGGTTCCGCCAAGGGAGACTGGGAC
Organism: uncultured Gammaproteobacteria bacterium; assembly: GCA_963707015.1. Classification (GTDB taxonomy): domain Bacteria; phylum Pseudomonadota; class Gammaproteobacteria; order Thiohalobacterales; family Thiohalobacteraceae; genus CAVPOO01. The sequence goes on along the minus strand of CAVPOO010000014.1, from coordinate 11,399 downwards.
GTTGGCATCACCATCGATGCCCTGGAGGTCGCGAGAGAAGTTGATACCGTCGTACTACTCTCAGGTGACGGAGATTTCGACCTGTTGCTGGAAAAGCTCAACGAGGACTATGGCGTCAGCACTGAAGTCTATGGCGTGCCGACACTCACAGCCAGCGCTCTGATTAAGGCCGCCAGCGTCTATCATCCGATCGAAGAAGGTTTATTGCTGTAGGTGCAAGCAACGATAAAAGACGCCAGCACCGAGTGGCACTTACTCAAGGCGGTTCCATAATCAATGCAGGGTAGGTTCGGCACGCCGTTTGTGCCGTAACCCGCCGGATGGGCCGGCAGGCATGCGTTAACAATGCGTCGTGTTGCTTTGCAGCGTTGGGTGGGTTAAGCAGGAAACGCTAACCCTTACAGCTCGACGTAAGCATGTGCCATTCACGTCAACACCCTTGCATCTCCGTTATTTGAACACGTTCAATGTCCGTCCGGTGGCCAGCCGAAAGCCGAGCTCGGTCGCGAAGGCCACCGTGATCATCGCCACCAGAATCCAGATCCTGCCGGGTGTCGTGAGTGCCGTCTGCCACAGCAGCCTAGCAAGTGCTGCAAGGCAAAGCGCAACCCCGATCAGCGAAACCCAGCGCCTGCTGTGCGTTTCGCCCGCCAGTCTTGTGGCAAAAGGGCTCGGTGACAAATGATAACGATTGCGATTTGTCACCGAGCCCCATTAATTCCGAGATCGCATCATGCGCTGAGGCACCTGAATCTTTCGGATAGGTCATACTATCAAAATGGATAATGATGATCTCAAGCACGCCCGTGGTGCGTGGCGGTTCCGCGGCCAGGCACGCCCGCCCGGCGCGGTGCAACCCGGACCGGGGCAGGAATCTGTTTGGGATTACCCGCGCCCACCGATGATTGGGGATGACGCCCGCCTGGTTCAGGTCCGGCTGAATGACGTGCTCATCGCCGAGACCCATGCAGCCAGGCGGGTGCTGGAGACCGCCAGTCCGCCAACTTTTTATCTGCCGCCGGAGTCCGTGCGTTTCGACTGCTTGCAGCCTGACACCGAGAGCAGCTTCTGTGAATGGAAGGGCCGGGCCAGCTATTTCAGTGTCTGCGTGGGTAAGCAGTGTGTAAAGAATGCGGCCTGGAGCTATCGCGAACCCTTGGCTGAATTCACGGCGATCCGCAACTATCTGGCGTTTTTTCCGGACCGGATTGAATGCTATGTCGATGGCGAGCGGGTGCGTGCGCAGAGGGGTGGCTTCTACGGCGGCTGGATTACCGGGGAGATCGTCGGCCCGTTCAAAGGTGAGCCTGGCACTTCGGGTTGGTAGAACGGTCACAGGGTACAGCCAGCTGGGGTGGTATCGAGGTTCCTTGACACAGCGCGTTTGTCTTGCGCTGCAACGCGGCGTCCGACCACGGTAATCACACACAGCGAAACACATCCGCGCCCTCGCAAAAGGGGACGGAGGAATTAAGATGCATCTCGTTATTCGCAGGAATAAATGGGGTCACAGCACGAGACATGAACCGCGAGCCTGACACATTCACGATACAGCGTCTTATCGGCGTGTTGGTGTTTATCTGCTTCGGGTTCGCGCAAGCATTCGCCGAAAGCAACGAGGAAAACACACCTGATGATCGTAAGCCACTATGGGAAGTCGGTATTGGAGGCTTTACCGGCTGGTTGCCCGACTACCCGGCGGCTGGCGAAAACACGGTTCGCGTTTTCGCCGCACCCATCCCGATCTATCGCGGCAAGATCTGGCGCGTGGGTGGCGAGGAAAACCGGGGTGCGATAAGCGGCCGCTTTATTAACCGAGACCGGTTTGAATTCGATGTGAGTCTCAGCGCCGCTTTTCCCGTCGATTCCGGAAACAATGACGCCCGCCGCGATATGCCGGATCTGGATTATCTCTTCGGGATTGGGCCTCAATTGAGGTTCAAGCTGATCAACGAGCCCGGCCACAGGAAGCTGAATTTGAATTTACAGGCGCGTGCTGTTTATTCGACAGATTTCTCATCAGTTAACAGTCAGGGTTACGTTTTTAGCCCAGAGCTGAGTTATAGCCGGGAGAATGTCACCAGCCTGGACCTGAAAGTGTTCACCAGCGCGGGGCCGATTTTTGCCACCGAAGACCTGATGGACTACCTTTACGCGGTAGGCCCTGAATTTGTTATGGCCACGCGCCCTGCTTATGATGCCGATGCCGGTTATCTCGGCTCGAGTATTACTTTTGGCATGTCAAAGCGGTTCAATAAGCGGTTTCGGTTGCTGCTTGGCACCCGGCTTGGTATCCACACCGGCGCCACCAACGACGACAGCCCCTTGTTCAAGGACGAGCTGAACGTGAGCGTTTTTACGGCTTTCTTCTGGTCACTCTTTGAGAGTGAAGAGCGTGCTCGTTGAATGAGGCTCCGGCTCGGTCGGGATGGCGAAAAGCGGGTGAAACCCCTCGGTTCCCTTTCTTCCGAACGCTTAACGGGCACGCGTCTGATAACCCTTGACAAAGGTGGCCTTGAAGAGCATACGAGTCGATTCAGTGAGATAAACGTGTGCCTTCGGCTAAAAGGGGTCGGTGATAAATTGCAATTGTTATCATTTGTCACCGACCCTTTTGGCCTACGCTTGAACAACGCCGTTGCCCTGAGACATCCATTGAGTCGACCGGTCGGATTTCCGCATGAAGTGTTGTAAGCTGTCCAAGGTCTCGATGCTTTGGAGTCGGTCGAGATTGGCGCGTGGGCATCCTATCGGTCCCAGGTGCTGGAGAGCGTCGAAAGGTGGGAGGAGCGCTGGGAATGCGGCGTTATCGACGCTCTGTGCTGCTCTCTCGTGGCGCACGGTCTGCTGCGGTTGAAGAACGTTTCGCCGATCCTCAATCCCCCGATCGGCGGCTGCCACGTCGAGACGGAATGCCCTCCTCCCCACACTCGCGTGATATTTCTCGAATCTGACGTCGTGGGTAATCGGGATGGGAGGCAACACCGGGCAAGCAGAACTGGCAAGGAAGCCGTCTACACCGGAGCAGGGGTTGGAAGAACATCGCCGGTTTACCTACGCCATCGGCGATGTGCAGGGTTGCTTCGACGATCTGCTGCGATTACTGGACATGCTCGATTACGACCCGGCACAGGATCGTCTCTGGTTCGCCGGCGACCTGGTGAACCGTGGCCCCAATTCCCTGGAACTGCTTCGTTTTGTCAGAACCCTGAACAACTCCGCTATCAGCGTGTTGGGCAACCACGACTTGTACCTTCTGGCCGCGGCCGCAGGCGCGGCAAAGATCCGAGATAAGGACACGATCGCCGAGATACTGGAAGCCCCGGATTGCGAGGAATTGCTGTTCTGGTTACGGCACCAACCTCTGTTGCACCAGGACTCAACGCTGGGATATGCCATGGTGCACGCGGGGCTCCCGCCCCAATGGGGGCTGGAACAGGCCGGCCGCTGCGCCCACGAAATCGAGGCTGTGCTTCAGAATTTCGATTACGAAGATTTCTTTGCGCATATGTGCGGCGAGAAGCCGCTGCAGTGGCGTGAGGATCTGAAGGGTTGGGAGCGCCTGCGTTTCATTGTGAACTGTTTTACCCAGTTGCGATATTGTGACCGCGACGGGCGCCTGGATCTCGCCGGTGAGCGTCGCAACGCCTCCGGAAAGAAGCGCTCCATGCCCTGGTTTCTGGTCCCCAAGCGCGCCAGCAAGGGAGTGAGGATACTATTTGGCCACTGGGCCAAATTGGACGACAAGCCGCCGAAGAAGCAACGCGTCTACCCATTGGATACGGGGTGTGCAAATGGCGGCCGGTTTACCGCTTTTCGCCTCGAAGATGCCCGTTACTTCCGGGTGCGGTGTAAAAACGAGGCGGTACCCTGGCGCAGCAAGTCGGGGACTTAAAAGGACTTAAAAGGGGTCGGTGACAAATGATAACGATTACCATTTGTCACCGACCCCTTTTTGTTTTTTGATGGGGCACGAGCAATGGCGCATTAATGCAAACAACACTTCTTATATTTCTTGCCGCTGCCACAGGGGCAGGGATCATTGCGACCCACCCGCGGCTCGCTGCGACGCACGGGTCTGGCGACAGGTTCATGCTCGGCTCGCCGCGCCAGCCAGTAGGCGTGGATCGCCCGGACATTGGGTGCGATGGCCTGCTGGATCGTCTCTACCTCATCGATTGCAAAGTCGTGTCCGCGCCAGTTCGTCACGCCGGTAAAAGCCAATATCGGCGCAAGCAGTGCTGCCATCTCCTTTCCGCCCTGATCCCAGTGTCCCTGAGTCAGCTGCACACCGCGCCAATAGCCTTCACACCATTCATCAACAATGGTGTCGGTACGCCCTTCAACTTCGCGCTCCAGATACACCGGTTCGAACTCTTCAGGCCTTTCCATTAACAGGCTGGCGATCGCATTCATGTGCCGCATCATCAACGACAGGATCTCCGTGAAGTCCTTTTCATCCTCCCACACCGGTTCAAAATCACCCCACACCACCGGCAGCCACTGCGACGGCATGATGGTCACCGGGCCGCTGACGATGGCTGTGAACAGCCCGTCCAGCTCGGAAATATCCAGCACGCCCTCGTCTTTATCATTCGTGTCCGCGTCATCATCGATACGCTCGAGCAGAAACTCATCGAGGCGTTCGTATTCTTCGTCCGACAATGCGGTGAATAACTCTTTCATATGCAATCAGTACCTATGCTATTAATACCAACCAGGGAACAGGCCACGGATTCCGGAGTTCAAATCGACGCCACAGGCAGTGACGTTAAATCACCCTGGCCATCGGGTTCTATGTGCTGCAGCCTCCGCGTTAGCCCATCCGACATGCCCCTCCTGTTCTCTTCCCTCGGGGCGAAGCCGATGGGACGCTTCGTCTTCGGCTCCGGCGGGGTCATCGGCTGCCGGATCGCATCGAACACGACTTTGAATTGCGCGTCGTATTTCTGCTCCAGCGCGGCGAGCTTGCGCGCCAGTTCCGCATTGGAGGCCAGCATCTGCCGCAGCCGGACAATGCGATTATGCGTATCACTGAAAGGGTAGACCACCCGATTTGGGAAACACTTAAACCTGCGGGCAGATATTGTGTTCATCTCAATTACTTTGCAGGCAGCGACTAAAGGGGTCCGAAAGGGGTCGGTGACAAATGATAACGATTGCGATTTGTCACCGACCCCTTTTTGCGGCGCTACTACTGTTGACTGGAAAAAAGCGGTGGATTTCCTATGCTTTGGTAAGGTTCCCAACACGCGGGAGGAGGACCATGAAATACATTACTACGACGATTTTGACCTGTGTCGCTGGCACCCTGATCACAGGAACTATCCTTACCTCGCATGACGCGATCGCCGCAGAAAAAGCCAGGACACCTCTGGAGCAAGGTAAAGAACTGACCATCAATCTGTGCCAGGCATGCCACCAGTTTGAGGGGACCGACCAGGCAGGTACGGTAGGACCACCTATTCTGGCGATGAAAGCACGATTTCCGGACAGGAAAAAGCTCTATGAGATCATCTACGATCCCCATGTCGCGATCAAATCGTACACCATGATGCCGCCCTTCGGGCGTAATGGGCTTGTTGATGACCATCAGATTCAGCTGATTATCGACTTTCTTTACACACTTTAAAAAATTCACCTCGCGTATAGGTCTGGCGTTCACCGCTTTCCTGTCAGGAGCAAGAATCGCAACTATCTGATCTATAACGTAGTGTTGGACCCTTGGGATCCTGAGCTCTGGTTTCATACAGAACATTGGGAGAAAGCGCCAAGCGACCGGGCGCATGCAGGTAAGGCCCCTAGACACATCGATGGAGGATGACAAGATGAAACACGTGCGAGTGGCGGCAATGAGTTTGATGCTGCTGGGAATGGGAGCAACATCCGTTGTTGCTGAAGTGTCCCCCGATGCCGATCTGGAGATTTATCAGGACTATTTCAAAAAGCGGTTTCCAGACTTCAAAGCCGAGAACTACAGCCTGGGCATGTACAATTTCAATGAGGATAAACGCACCCAGTGGGAAGCGATCATGGAGTTTCCACCCTATGAGCCCGTGGTGGAAGAAGGGGAGCAGTTGTTCAACACCCCCTTCAAGAACGGAAAGACCTACGCAGATTGTCTCGAGAACGGCGGCATCGGCATTGCCCAAACCTATCCCCGCTTTGATGTAAAGACGGGCAAGGTCAAGACCCTGTCCATGGCGATCAACGAGTGCCGGGAAAGCAACGGTGAAAACGCTCTGAACCTGCTCAAGGGCGACCTGCCGACGATCCTGGCCTATCTGGCCGAGACCTCTCGTGGCAAGCCCATCGAGATCACGGTACCGGATGATCCCCGCGCGTTGGCCGCCTACGAGGATGGCAAACGTATCTATTTCACGCGCCGCGGGCCACGAGGATTTGCCTGCTACAACTGCCACTGGGAGGCGGCGGGTTCCCGTATCCGCGGCAATGAACTGAGTCCTGCCGTCGGCCAGGCCAGTAACTTCCCTGCTTATCGCTCCAAGTGGGGTGCGATCGGTCCGATTCAGCGCCGCTACAAGGGGTGCATGCAGAACGTCGGTGCCAGACCTCTGAAAGAAGGGGGTGAAGCCATGAACAACCTGGAATACTTTCACCGTCGCCTTAGCAATGGGCTGCCCTCGAATGCCCCGAACAACCGATTCTGAGCCCATGGGATCGATAGTCGACTCTGCGCTGAGGTTGACGATGCGCTCGAGGAAACCGCATGAGTGTCAGTCGACGTGAATTCTTGCACATCCTGGCGGTGGCCAGTGCTGCAGGCCCGCCCTTGGCGCGCGGACCCAAGCTGGCCAGCGCAAAACAAGCAATGACCTCTACGACACAGACACCTCTTCATCAAGATCATGATCAGTAAAGTGGGGAAAGCACAATGAAAAACTTAGTGGCAATCGCTGCAATACTCGCGCTGTCTGTTCATGCCGGCGTACAGGCTGGCGAAACCGACGTGCAACAGGCCATCGCCGCCGCGAAGGCAGCTCAGGAAAAGGCTGATTCTTTGCAAGGCGCGTGGGTGACCACAGATAAACTTATCGAGCAAGCGGAGAAGGCGAATGCTGATGGCGATAAGGAGAAAGCGCTGAAACTGGCACAAAACGCCCAGAAAGAAGCGGAGCTCGCCTACGCTCAGGCTGATCACGAAAGCAAGCACTGGTCACCACCGCCGTACCTGCTGCCAAAATAGGATCAAATGGGGTCGGTGACAAATGATAACGATTGCGATCTGTCACCGACCCCTTTTTGCCTTTTTGGGAGGATGTAGCCTTTAGTGAAGACTCTGCTAACAGGGACTTTGCAAAACAGGTGCTCGAAGAAGGGTGGATTCCCGATGCGCTGTACCGGAAGCGCTAAAATTTTTGGGTTCAGAGTAAGAACTTCGGGCACCAAGCCTCCAAACGGCGGGGCGTTACGAATGCATGACCGCTGGACCGCCCACCCCAACCGAGAAGTTTTTACTGACCTCAAATATTACAGGGAACTTCGAACAGCATTGAAGTGAGTCAATACCGGTGACTGCTGAATCAGTTTAGGCTGCAGTTGTTGCGGCGTGAGACCGCCGCCGCACTTGCAGTGGGTCCGGGGTTACCTTGTTCGTTGTTAAATCGAGGAAACAGACCATGAAAATAAAATTACTTAAGGCGTTTCTGATTATGCTTTTGAGCCCGTGCCTTGTGTTGGCCGGGAATCAGAAATCGCAACTCGACATACTGGTCAACGCCCTGGTGGTCTGCCCGCCGCTTGACCACAAGAGAGGACGTCGCGGAGCACCCACGCGCTTTGTCGACAACGGCGACGGCACCATCTGCGATCACGGCACCGGGCTGATGTGGGAGATGAAGAACGGGGAGGACGGGATCGAGGACCTCAACAACCCGCACGACGTGGATAACAGCTACAGCTGGACGAGCCCTGCGGATGGCGATGACACCAACCCGGACGGCACGGCCTTCACGGACTTCCTGGCCCGGCTAAACGGCGAAGTGGCAAGTTCTCTCGCTTCGGAACAATTGGGCGGCCACAGCGACTGGCGTCTGCCCACCAGTGCGGAGCTGCAGACAATCCTGGATTGTAGTCTTGGCCGCCCCCCGTGTATTGTTGACCCCATTTTCGACCCGACGGCCGCGGCCGCCCACTGGTCGTCTACGTCCGTCGTCAGTCTTCCGGACTCTGCGTGGCACGTCGACTTCGGCAATGGCATCGTGATGGGCTTCAACAAGGTTGTCGGCTTTCGTGTGCGTGCGGTGCGCGGCGGCCGGTGATTATTTGGGGTTTGAGCGTGTGATTAGAGTGGTCCGATTAAAGCGGACCCCTTTTCCCGTTTCAACTGCGGCTGGAAACTGGCTTCTTTTGCTAATTGGGTAGGAAGTCAGTGTTCTCTGTACATTCGTTTCCCGCCCCACCCCAGCCTTCTGGTGAATAGCGGCGATCACCGTGGGAGGAACACTGCGATAGCGCCTCACAGTGTGCCGGTTAGGGAAGTCCGCTTCTGTCGAGTTGCTTGATCTCTTGTCGAACAGTTTTACGTTCTTGCGGCTGATGGTTCAGCGCAACATTTGTCAACGTCTTGTTGTAATTAAAAATACACTATTTCGCACGTTTCTTGCTTCCTGTTTTCGGCAATACGCGAACTTGAGATTCGCGACAGTAATAAATTAACCAATGTGGCAACGTCACGGACGGAGGAGATAATCATGGACCGACTGTCTATGGCTGCCTGGGCTATTTTCGCCTGCATTATTACCAATTCCGCCGCGGCGGCAACCGTATTTACGGCCATACTTGAGGGCGCTCAAGAGGTTTCGTCTAATGCCTCTATGGCAACCGGCTCTGCGACGCTGGTGTTGAACGACGCTCAGACTGCGCTGTCGATCACAATAGACCTGGTAGGCCTTGACTTGGATGGAACTCAGACGCCCGGCGATTCCAATGACAGTGTACAGGAGGCACACATCCATCGAGTGCCAATCGGGAGTAACGTTCCTATCGTGTTCGGTTTCATCAGCCCCAACAGCGATACCAGTGGTGACCTGGTAATTGGCGCTGGTTTAGGAGGGAGTCTGCCATGCGTATCCGTTTCGCATCATTGCTTGTAACCGCAGCAATATCACTGGGTGTTTCTGTCGGCGAGAGTCACGCGACCGTTTTGATATTTGATCAGTCGCGGGATGCGGTTAGCCAATCAATAATAGTCCCGACTTCCGAAGGTGCCTTTGTCCAGCAGGACTATGGCGACAACGTTACGGGCTCCATAGTAGATGTTCTCGGGGGGCAGTTCACCTATGGTAATGAAGGCGAGGGTTTTACCCCCAATATCGTCGCCGATTACTTCTCGGGCGGGAATGTGAGACTCTGGACCATACAATATGGCGACCTGACCAACGTCCTCTTCGCTTCCGCTGCTTCAAACACCTTGAGCGTGCGCCTGACCGCGGAGCCGGGCTTCGAGGTGCTGTTGTATCACTTCGACCTCGCCGGCTGGCCGGAAGCCGATTATACGATCAACGGTGTCAATGTCTTCGGCGATGCCGCGACGCTCTTTTCGCAGACTGATGTGCTCGTAGAGGGTGACGCATCAGGCCCGCGCCACACGGAGTTTGACTTTGCCACGCCATTGAGCGCGCAGCAGCTGGTCATCGAGATCGACTTCAGGAGTATTACCAGCAGTATCCAGGACAACATTGGTATCGACAACATCCGCTTCGGACAGAACCCACCTGCACTGATTCCCATACCAGCAGCCGCATGGTTGTTTGGGTCCGGCTTGCTCGGACTTATTGGATTATCCAGAAGGAAGAACGCGGCCTGACACATTGCCACTCCGGAAAGGGCGGCCTCTTTGCCGCCTTATAGGGGACATAGGGGGGACATAGGGGACAGACCACGGTTTCCAGAGCACGGTTAAATGGCGTAGCCAGGGGACAGACCACGGTTTCAGGAGTCCGGTTTAATGTACAGCCAGTGACATTAAGGTGCACGGAAACCGTGGTCTGTCCCCGATTTGCCCCAAATCCCAGCGGCAAGAACGTGCCGAAGGCAGGGAAGAAGTCACCGGGCCAGAACGAAGACGGGTTCTACCAGCTGCTGGCCACTGACGACGACGATCCGGCGCCACAGATCTTCGTCTCGGATGCCAACGGTTCCGGGCCATTCGGTCCCTTCAGCAGCGGCGATACAGTGAAAATCACCGAAGCGCCCGGTTCAAAGGCAGTATCCAAGCCCATGGGGGGCGCGGTAGTCGCGCACATCAGGCTGACCGCGGATGCTGTGGTGACGGCAACGGATGCGGCAGGAAACTCCACCAGCGTCTCATGTCTCCTACCGCCGCCTCCGAAGTAGTGCCAGCAGCGGACTGAGGCTCATGAGATCAGGCTAAAGAACCACAAGAACCAACTCGCATTAACTACTCGCGGCGGCCTCAGGGCCGCCGCTTCTTTTGTCACGTGCACTCACCAACCGTTGACGGCTTCCTGTGCGACGAAAGGGGTGGACCAAAGGGGTCGCTGACAAATGATAACGATTGCGATTTGTCACCGACCCCTTTTTGTCCCATCTACCACAACCCGTCGCCGCGCAGGATTCGGTACACCGGCCACACGCTATCGGCTCATCGAAATTCATAACTCCGTCACAGCACGGAAATACAAAGGGCCTACACTTCCGCGCCAACCCAGCCTGGAGTGCTGGTAGCTAATTGGGTGCGCAACTGAATGGAGGGATTCATGATGGGGTTTATGATTAACCTGATGCCGTATGCAAGGAGTGAGGGGGAACTGAGGCAGCATGCTATAGCGCAAGGACGTTCGTCTACCGATCTCTTGATTCATGTCAACGAGGCACTGAACGAAGATCAGCGCAAGAAGGTCATAACTGTACTGGAAGAAATAGACGGTGTGCGATCAGCCGAATTTTCCCTGCAGCGTTGGCATCTTTTGATTGTCTGGTATGACACCAACTTCGCATCCTCTCGTGCAATACTCGATGAGTTGAGTCGCCAGGATCTAAATGTCCAGCTAATCGGCCCGCTCTAGCCGCCAATCAAATTATTTCACGGTCCAGTAACAGCAACAGAGAGGCAGGTAAAGTGGCGGCCTGAGGGCCGCCGTCTTTTTCGGTAATCAAACGTCCGAGGGCGAACGCACTGAAACCTTCACGTCGATATTATTGTTTTTCGATTTCCAAATAATAGATGGGCGCGCTCAAGAACCAAGTGCAACATTTTTGGGAGATAATGTTGCATGGGAAAAATCTACGAGCAGTTGAGTATTGAAGATCAGTAACCAGGCAGTAACCAGGGGACAGACCACGGTTTCAGGAGTCCGGTTTAATGTACAGCCAGTGACATTAAGGGCGCGCGGAAACCGCGGTCTGTCCCCGGT
>CAVPOO010000013.1:0-262728 GCA_963707015.1 uncultured Gammaproteobacteria bacterium | reverse complement strand
CCACCCCTCCGGCAATTCGGGCAGGTCGGTGGTGTCGGGCGCGGCGGGTTCTTTGTATTTGCCCTTGCCTTTCCACTGGCTGCGGCGGGTTTCGAGGATGCGTTGCAGGAGTTGCTCGCCGGTTTCGTAGCTGCGGCCTTCGCGGCGGGCGAGTTCGGCTTCGGTTTCGACGAGGCGGCCTTCGACGGCGGCTTTGAGGACGGCGGCTTTGTAGCGCTTGAGGTTGGCCTTGACGCGCTTGAGGTTGGCGACGGCTTCGTCGAGGCGGGAGAATTGTTTTTCGATTTCGGCGACGATGCGTTTTTGTTGGTCGAGGGGTGCAACCGGAATCTCGCATTCTTTTATATATGGAGCAGGCACGCGTCGTTGACCGACTGCGCCGGTCATGTGTCGCTGCGCCTCGGAGCGAAAGCTTTGGCTGGACACGTAGTAATAAAGGTACTTCGGGTTCAACCCTGGTTTAGGCCGGAGAACGTGGAACTCCGTCGAACCGAACCCATAGCCATTTACGAGCTTCGGAACGACAGCCATTTTGCCGTTTTCCATGCAAGGCGTGATTTTGGCGAATAACACGTCCCCTGCTAGGAAAACCGTATATCCCTTTTTTACCTCTCCCGCCGTTCGGGTTTCCTCCACACGGATTGAGCCATCACCTGCGCCGACCGCCGGCATGGGAACGAACGAGACAAGAAGGTCATCGGGTATCGATGACTTGTCAGCGCGCGGATTCACCTCTGCGACCGCCACGATCTTGAGAAGCTCCCATCCGGCCTGCGCATCGGATGCCACCAGTTCTTTTTTGGCGCTCATGCCCGCGACGTCTCGTTCAATTCTCCAACAATCTCGTTCATTCGCTTCTTCGTGTTGCGCCCTGCGGACTAATCACCCTACGCGCCTATCCTACTTCTCGTCCCACCGCGCAAACCCGATGGGTCGCTTCTTCTTCGGTTCCGGCGGAGTCATCAGTTCCCGGATGGCGTCGAACACCACCTTGAACTGCGCGTCGTATTTCTTCTCCAGTGCGGCGAGCTTGCGGGCCAGTTCCGCATCGGAGGCCAGCATCTGGCGCAGGCGGACGAAGGCGCGCACCACATAGACGCTCATCTCCACGGCTCGCGGTGTATTGAGCACGGAAGCCGCCATGATTGCGCCATGCTCCGTGAAGGCGTTGGGCATTACGGGTGAAAATTTGAGGCGCGCGAGGTGGTCGCAATTTGCGACCACCTGTTCCTTTTCCTCGGCGGTCAGCTGGAACATGAAATCGTCTGGAAATCGCTCACGGTTGCGTTTTACCTGCTCGTTCAGGCGCTTGGTCGTGACGCCATACAGCTCCGCGAGATCGGCATCGACCATGACTTTGTGTCCGCGGATCATCAGTATTCCCTGGGCAATGCGTTCTTCGGGGACAATTGGTCCAGCCCCTTTTCCCTTCCTGGTTGCCATAACCTAGCTCCTTTAGGTTTGGTGAATTGTCCATCTGACCGGAAATCCGTTTTCCGGCCGGCCTTTCGTGTCGCCCGCATCGGTGCAAATCCTGGTCCGCCCGCGTCACGCGACCAGGGCCTTGTTTAAGTCGTCGATTATCGGTGTCAGTCGCTCGCCGAACAACTGATGCACCTTGCCGAGGCCGCCCTCCTGGGCAAAGGGCGCGTACTCGAAGTCATCCGGCTCGATGCCGAGGTTGGCGGCGATGTGGTCGCGGATCATTTCCAGCCATTTCAGTTGTTCGGGTGTGAATCGACTTCCCTCACCCCGGCCCTCTCCCTGAGGGAGAGGGGGTTGGGTGGTGCCCTCTTCGGGAGGGAGAGGGAGTGATTGTTGGGTGGCGAGCCAGGCCTTGAAGTTGGCGTTGACGCGCTCGGGGAACGGGATGAGTTCGTTGTCCTGGTGGATGGCGAAGCGCACCAGCGACACCAGGTCGGTGAGGATGCGGCGGCCGGAGGCGCCTTTGACCTTGGATTTTTCCAGCGCGGCGTAGGCGTTCCAGAGCTGGGATTCGTTCCACAGGTAGGGCGGCTTTTCGATGGCGTCGGCGAGTTCTTTCACGGCCTCGAAGGTGAGGCGGTGTTTGTAGGGTTTGCTGTAGAGCACCTGCAGGGCGGTGATTTCGTCTTTGTGGTCTTTGATGAATTGCTCGAAGGACTGGACCATGCCCTTGGCGCGGTCGAGGGCGTCTTGGGAGAAGCCGGCCTCCAGGACTTCGTCGGCGCTGATGATGTCGATGGTGATTTCGTTTTTCTTTTTGATTTCGGCGAGGAGTTCGCGGAGTTGGGGGTCGTGGAGGGGTTTGACGGCGTCGATGCGCGCGTTGGCCGCCGCGGGCAGCCCACCCCCACCCTGGCCCTCCCCCTGAGGGGGAGGGAAAGAGGCGCCCTCCCCCGGGGGGAGAGGGGGTTGGGTGGTGTCCTCTCCCGCAAGGGAAGAAATTGCGTCGGGGTCGAGGGATTGGACGATGCGGTGGGCGAGGTCTTTCAGCCCCAAGCCGCCGCTGAGTTGGCGGATCTTTTTGTCGTCGTCGGCGCTGATGCGGTGCTCCAGGCGGGCCAGCCGCCCGGCGAGTGAGGTGAGCACGTCGTCCTCGGTGTTGCCGAAGGCCACCGCCTGCATGAGCTTTTCGAAGCTGACGGTGGGCTTTTTCTCCATGGGGCGGGAGTCGGTCTTGTCCTGCTCGCAGACGCCGACGGCGTCGACGATGACGAAGTGGTCCTTGGCCTTGGCGTCGGGGGTGACGCTTTGCAGGTCGTCGGGCTTGATGACGCGCACGCCGCGGCCTTTCATCTGCTCGAAGAAGGCGCGGGATTTGACGGCGCGCATGAACATGACGACTTCCACCGCCTTGATGTCGGTGCCGGTGGCGATCATGTCGACCGTGACGGCGATTCTCGGCATGGGGCTGGTGCGGAACTCGTTGATGAGGTCTTTCGGTTTGGCCCCGGTGGTGCGGTAGGTGATCTTCTGGGCAAACTCGTTGCCCTTGCCGAATTCCTCGCGCACGATCTCGACGATGTTCTCGGCGTGGGCGTCGTCCTTGGCGAAGATGAGGGTCTTGGGCACCCAGTCGCGACCGGGGAAGATTTCCGTGAACAGCTTGTCGCGGTAGGTCTGGATGATCTTGCGGATCTGGTCCGGGGCGACCACATCGCGGTCGAGCTGGTTGGGGTCGTAGTCGAAGTCGTCGTCGAGCTGTTCCCAGCGCTTCTTGCGGGTGTCGCGCTCCTGAATCTGCACCGAGTAGCCGGCCTCCACCTTGGAGCCGGCCTCGGTGATCTGGGTGCGGATGCGATAGACGTCGTAGTTGACGTTGACGCCGTCGGCCACGGCCATTTCGTGGTTGTACTCCATCACCAGGTTCTGATGGAAGAAGCCGAAGGTCTGCTTGCTGGGCGTGGCAGTGAGGCCGATGAGGTAGGCGTCGAAGTACTCGAGCACCTGCGCCCAGAGGTTGTAGATGGAGCGGTGGCATTCGTCGGTGACGATGATGTCGAAGGTTTCGATGGGGATACTCGGGTTGTATTCGATGGGCTCCGGCCGTTTGAACAGGCTAACCCCATCCCCACCCCAGCCCTCCCCTTGAAGGGGAGGGAGAAAAGCGGGGGACACTTCTTCGAGGTCTTCGGGCAGCTCTTTGCCCTTGAGCATGGAGTACATGCGCTGGATGGTGCTGATGCAGACGCGTGCCGGCCAGTCGATGGAATTGCCCTGCAGCCGCTGGACGATGTACTCCTCGCTGAACTTGAAGTTGTTGTAGGGCGAGGCGTATTGCTGGAATTCCTTGAGCGTCTGGTCGCCGAGGTTGCCGCGGTCGACCAGGAACAGAACGCGCCGGGCGCCGGCGAACTTGATGAGCCGGTAGATGAACGAGATGGCGGTGAAGGTCTTGCCCGAGCCGGTGGCCATCTGGATCAGGGCGCGCGGACGATTGACTTTAAGAGAGTCTTCTAAGTTTTTGATTGCGCGAACTTGTGCCGACCATAAACCTTCCTCGATGAGGGGTGGCATGTGCTGCAGTCGGGTGAGGAAGGTGCTGGGGCGAGCGGTGTATGTTGCGCGGTCTTCGGCCGCCATGGAGATCCCCTCACCCTGTCCCTCTCCCGGGGGGAGAGGGGACCCTTCGTTTGCGAACGGCGTTGTCTCCAGCCACTCGGCTAACGTTTCGGGGCGGTGGAAGGCGAACACATTTCGCGCACGCGGTTCGGGGTCGAGGCCGTTGGTGAAGCGGGTCTCGGTGCCGGTGGATTGATAGGCGAATGGCAGGGGGTGGCGCCAGGCCGGCAGGCCATCGGGCAGGCCTTGGGTGTATTTGTCCGATTGAATCTCGACGCCGGATAGCGTCACGCCCTGCTTCTTGGCTTCGATGACGCCGGCGGCCCGGCCATCAATATATAGAAGGTAATCCGCGAACCCATGCCCGGCTTTCAAGGGAAACTCGCGGATGGCGACACCGCGATGGCCGGCGATGTTGGCGTCTTTGGGGTCGCAGACATGCCAGCCCGCCGCCTTCAGAAGACTGTCGATCTGGGCTCTGGCTTGCTGCTCCAACTGGGCCATCAGTGGCGATGACTGTCCTTTCGCACAACAGGTGCGGGGGATTGTCGCCTTTCAAGGCAAAACCGACAAGCCCGGCAACAGCTTAGCGCGTCGCCTGATCTACACTTCACTCAGAGCACCGGGAAGGTTCGCTGGCCGACGTGAACGTACCCGCGAGCCGCATTCAGTTGAAGGCCATCGACACGAACTCGAACCCATGTGAAATAAGAAGGCCAAAGGGAGCGTCGCTCTGGTGCCATGGTGGTGGAAATTCAGCGCGGTCAGCGGACCAGTCCTGCAGTTGGTCGCCGCAGGAGTCATGATTTTTACTTTAGGTATGCTTTTTAAATTATTGTTTTATAGTGTTTCTATTGGCTGACAATCCTCCACAAACAGCCGGACTGAGTTCGAGGTAAGCAAGTGAAGTGCCCGTGTTATCCGAGCCGTCATTTCGTACTGGTCGGCCCGCCACCTTCGTAGTATTTAAGAACATCGAGGGGACTGAGGTCTGCCTCCTGTGGAAACGTGACAGGACATAGCAGAACAGTTTTCCATTAACCAGGGCTGACCCGAATGGCACTTAACTTAGGCGGTTCCATGATCGATGTAGGGTGGGTTAGGCGCGCAGTTTGTGCCGTAACCCACCGGATGTGCCGACAGGCACTCATCAAGAAAATGCGTTCTGTTGCTTCGCAACGCTTGGTGGGTTACGCAAAAAACGCTAACCCACCCTACATTTTGACTTAAGTAAGTGCCATTCACGGCTGACCCTTTCCGACTCATGAACAGCACAGACCCCCGCCCTCCTCTGCTCGCCTACGACGGCGACTGCGGTTTCTGTGCCTACTGGGTGCGCTACTGGCAGCGCCTCACCGGCGAGGCGGGTACGCTACGCACCGTACCAGGAAATCGCCGCCGATCATCCCGATGTGCCGGTGGAAGAATTCGCCCGGGCGATTCAGCTCTTCGAGCCGGAGGGGGTGCGTTACAGCGGCGCCGAGGCGGCGTTCCGAGTCCTGGCCCGGGTGCCCGGCCGGGGCGCGGGCCTGTGGCTGTATCGCCGGGTGCCGGGGTTTGCCGGGCTGGCGGAAGCCGCCTATAGGTTGATCGCGCACCACCGCGAAGCGGCCTACCGGTGGTCGCGCCGGCTGTGGGGCGAGGAGCGTTACCCCGAGACCTGGCACCTGGTGAGCTGGCTGTTTCTGCGCCTGCTGGGTCTGACCTTCCTGGTCGCGTTCGCCTCGATCGGCAGCCAGATAACTAGGGCTGGTCGGCAGCGAGGGCATCCTGCCGCTGTCGCAGACGCTGGCGACGTTTGCGGCAGAGCACGGCCCGCAGCGCTTTTGGTTCGCACCCACGCTGTTCTGGCTCAACAGCTCCGACACGGCGCTGCTGGCGGCCTGCGTGATCGGCGCGGGTGCATCCGCGCTGGTGGTGCTGAACGTGCTGACGCGGTCCATGCTGGTGCTCGCCTTCGTGCTGCATCTGTCGCTGTGGGTCGCGATGCCGGTGTTCGGCGACATCCAGCCCGATGCCCTGATCCTCGAGGTGGCTCTGCTGGCGATCTTCCTCACCGCGGGTTCGCGCATCGTCATCTGGCTGTTCCGCTGGCTGCTGTTCCGGTTCATGTTGGTCTCCGGCCTGGTCAAGCTGCTCACGCACGATGCGAGCTGGGCACAGTTGACGGCGCTCGACTTCCATTACGAAACCCAGCCCCTGCCCACGCCGCTGGCCTGGTACGCGCACCAGTTGCCGGAGTGGTTCCAGCAGCTCTCGGTGCTGTCGATGTTCGGCATCGAGCTGGTGCTGCCCTGGCTGGTCTTCATGCCGCGGCGCCTGCGTTTCGTGGCGGCCTGGGGTTTTCTCATCCTGCAGACCGCGATCACCCTGACCGGCAACTTCTACTTCCTGAACCTGCTCACGATCTTCCTGTGCCTGTTCCTGTTCGATGATCGGGCGCTCGCCTGGGTGCTGCCGTCGCGGCTTGTCGCGCGCCTGCGCTACCGTCTGCCCGCGCCGGGCCGGCTGGCGACGGCCGCGGCACCGTGCTGGCGGCGGTCGTGGTGGTGGTCGACCTTGCCCTCATCTGGCAGCGCATCGAGCAGCGGCCCCTGCCCGGACCGCTGGCAACGCTCGTCGACACGGCGTCGCATTTCGGTGTCACGAACTTCTACGGCTTCTTCGGCGTGATGAACACCGTGCGGCGCGAAATCGTCGTGGAGGGCTCGCTGGATGGCGAGGACTGGCACGCCTATGAATTCCGCTACAAACCCGGCGACGTGCACCGCTGCCCGCGCTGGAGCCTCCCGCATCATCCCCGCCTCGACTGGACGATGTGGTTCGCCGCCGCTGAGTCGCCCTACCGCAATGCCTGGTTCGGCGACCTGCTCTACCGGCTGCTGGAAGGCTCGGCCCCGGTGCTGGCGCTGCTCGCGGACAATCCGTTTCCCGAGCAGCCACCCACTCAGGTGCGCGCCAACCTCTATCAGTACCGCTTCACGACACCGGCGGAACGCGCCGCAAGCGGCGACTGCTGGGTACGCGAGCCGCTCGGTATCTACGTCCCGCCGCTGAGCCTGAAGAACTGGGCGCCTCGGTGAATGATGCGTGGTGTTGCTTCGCAACGGCTGGCGGGTTACGCAAAAAACGCTAACCCGCCCTACATTGCTTACTCGGTTCCCTGATCGATGTAGGGTGCGTCAGGCACGCCTTTTGTGCCGTAACGCACCGGCTGTGCCGGCAGGCACTCATTAAAGACATGTTGTGTTGCTGCGCAAAGGCTGGTGCGTTTCGCAAACAGCGCGAACGCACCCTACATTTGTTCGGCGGTTCCCTGATCGATGTAGGGTGCGTTAGGCACGCCTTTTGTGCCGTAACGCACCGCCTGTGCCGGCAGGCACTCATTCGTGTGGTACGGACTCTGGATCCGCTATCGCGTCACGCCGCCCGAGGCTTGCTGATCTTCACCTGCAGGCGCACGTCATCGTTGTTCTGTAGCACTTTGATGATCGCGAAGATATTTTCCGCACGCGGGTTGCCGTTGGGGCCAAGCATGCGGTGAACGCTTTTACTGTCCTTGCCGAGCATCTGCGCCAGCGCCTCGAAACCCAGCGTGGCATTGATGTAATCCCGAAGCAGCGCTTTACCTGTGGTGAGGTCGCCGTCGAGCAGGGATTCTACTGCTTCTATGAGAAGGGCGCGCCGAAATCGTGCGTCGCTCTGAACGCGCCTTGCTACGGTTTCGCGAAACTGTCGTGTCAGCACCATGATTGTATCACTGCTTTCGTTTTCTGCGCTTGTAGCCGAGCCAGCGTGCCTGCGCACGTCTTATGTCGTCCGACTGCCGGTGTTTTGTGCCACCCGCAAGCAGCACGACCAGAGTCTCGCCGTCCTGACCGAAATACAGGCGGTATCCCGGGCCTGTGCTTAGCTTGTATTCGCTCACGCCCTGGCCGACTGCCTTGACGCTGGAAACATTGCCTTCGGCAAGGCGATAGAGCGCAGCGGTGACCCTGGCAGCCGCTTGCGCATTGAGACGCGCGAACCACTTGCCAAAGGGTGAGCGGCCTCGCCGTCGAGATACTCAACCAACGTCCGTGTCGGCATGCTCTAATAGTAACTTTAACGTTACTTATGTCAAGTGCTTCGCCAAAATGGGGTCGGTGACAAATGATAACGATTGCGATTTGTCACCGACCCCTTTTCGTTACAGGGTGAAGGTGAAGTCGTTGACCAGCGCGCCGGGCAGGCGGGCGCTGGCATCGGAGCGCCATTCGTAGCTGCTGGTATCGAGGATGTGTTCGTGTTCGCGGGTGAGGCCTTCGAGACGGTCGCCGAGGATGTGGTAGAGGCTTTCGTCGAAGCGCATGACGTTGGTCGGCGCGACCGGTCTGCCCTGCTCCACCCACAGGCAGGCGAAGCGGGTCATGCCGGTGATGCGGCAGTGGTTGCGATCGGAGAAGTTGCAGTACCACAGGTTGCTGATGTAGAGCCCGGTGTCCAGCTCGTCGAACACCTCGTCCCGGTGCAGGTGACCGCCGGCAATCTCCAGTGACTGCGGGCGTTCGATCGCGCAGTTGACCTCGGCGCCGTATTCCCTGGCGCTGCGTCCGTTGGCGAGGCAGTCGCGGTACTTTCCCGCCTTGATGAGCGTAACGCTGTCCGGCTTGATGAAGCCGGCGCGGGTGAAGCGCGGGGTGAGGCCGGCGTAATGGTTTTCGGTGAGGGTGACCCCGTTGTGCAGTGTCGCGCCTTCGCGCGCCATGCTGAGCAGCGGCGTCTGCGCGGTGCGGTGGCTCTTCAGTCCGAAGCCGCCCCAGCTCACGAGTTGCATCAGCTCGTAGAGTGCGGTCGGGGTGAGAAACACGCGGTACTTGCCGGGCTCGAGCCGCTTAGGCTTTTGCCCGAGCAGCGCGAGCGTCTCACGCGCAGTCTTGATCTTCTTTGCCAGGATGTCGCCGTTCCAGGTGAAGCCGGCGTAGTTCTGCTTCACCGCCTTGTCGCCCTCGCGATAAATGCTCCAGTCGAGGTTGTAGCTCCAGGCGCTGTGCCAGTTGAACTGGCCGAGCGAGTTGGCAAAGCCGCGGCTCATCGCGCCGCCGGCCCAGGCGCCGACGAGGTCCAGGCCATGGGCAGCGTCGATGAGTTGTTCGAGCGCATGGTCCGGTGCGGGCAGGTGGTTCTCGCCGTGGTGGCTGCTGTTGTGTACGTCGGTCGCGTAGTTCAGGTGCGGGTCTTCCGGCAGCAGCGGCAGCTGCTCGCGCAGCCGGCCGAGCAGTTGCTGCGCCTGCGCGAGGTCGTCGTCGAGGCGGCCGGAGAGCTGCACCGCGGCGGAGGTCTCGCGGCCCTTGCCGATGAGATCGAGATGCAGGCTCTGCTGGCGCACGTTGCCGGCCTGGCGGACCTTGTTTCTGTTCAGGCGCACGAAGTCCGAGACCTCGCCCTGGTAGTTGAGCAGCAGCACCTCGCCCGCCGGCAGGCCGGCACAGAGCGTGTCGCTGAGCTCGCGGAAGTAGGTTTCCACTACTGTTTCTCTTTCAATGGGATAACAGCGAATTCTGACAAATCACGCGAAGTGCCAGCATCTTTATTCATAGCCACGGAATCCACGGAAAAACACGGAAAGAACCAACAACCATGCATTGCTGTCCCGTTACCTCCCTCTCCCCGTGCACCCACAAAGCGAGCATAAACGAGACGGAGGTAACGGGACAGCAATGACAGCCATCGAAATTTTTCCGTGTTCTTCCGTGGATTCCGTGGCCATCATATCCGTCATCATCCGATTGAAAGAACACTACTCGCCCCCGAAGATCTCGACGTCGCGGAACACGCAGGCCGGCGAGGCATGGCCGACGTGGATCATCTGGTTCGGCTCGCCCTTGCCGCAGTAGGGCGTACCCCAGACCTCGAAGGTGCTGGTATCGCCGACACCGGCGAGGTTGCGCCAGAAGGTGGCGCTGACGCCGCGGTAGTTGGGGTTGCGGACCAGGCCCTTGAGCTCGCCGTTCTGGATCAGCCGGCCGAGCTCGCAGCCGAACTGGAACTTGTTGCGGCTGTCGTCGATCGACCAGGAGCGGTTGGTGTCCATGAGCACGCCGTATTCGATGGAACCGATGAGCGCGTCCAAGGTACTGGTGCCGGGTTCGAGATTGAGGTTGGCCATGCGATCGATGGCGGGGCGGTTCCAGTCGCAGGCGCGCGCGTTGGCCACCCCGCGCATGCCGGCGCGGGCCTGCGACGTCGCGCCGCCGAGCGGGCGCTCGAGGATGCCGTCGCGGATGAGGTGGGCGCGCTCGGCCGGCGTGCCCTCGTCGTCGAAGCCGAAGCTCGCCATCTCCTGGGCAATCCCCGGATCGAAGGTGACGTTGAGCAGCTCCGAGCCGTAGCGGTAGCTGCCGAACATGTCGAGGGTGACGAAGCTGGTGCCGGCGTAGTTGCGCTCATCGCCGAGGATGCGGTCGAGCTCCAGCGGGTGGCCGATGCTCTCGTGGATCTGCAGCATCATCTGGCTCGGCATGAGCAGCACATCGGCGGTCGTGCCGGGGCACTCGGGCGCATCGACCAGGGCGATGGCCTCCTCGGCCACCTGCCGGGCGCCGTCCGGGAAGTCGAAGGCGGCGAGCTGCTCGAGCCCGCCCTGGCGCGCCGAGCCCCAGCCGCCGCCGGTGCGCGACTGGGTCTGTGCGCCCTTGTTCGCCACCGCGGCATAGCCGGGGACGATGTAGTGAAACTGCTGATCGATCTGTACGCCGTCGCTGGTGACGAGCGTCAGGTCCGTGCGCCGGCGGGTGAGATGCGCCTGCCAGTCGACGATGCTGTCATCGAGCTTGAGTGTGCGGTTGATGTCCTGCAAGAGCTCGAGCTTCTCGGCCAGGCTCCAGGCCTCCCAGGGCGTCGCCACGTTTGAAGCGTAGCTGCCTGAGCGCTCGGGTCGCGGCACGCGCTCGGCGTCGATCAGTGCATGGCGGCGGCTTGGCTCCAGCCACTGCTGCGCCTGCTCGCAGGCCGCCTGCAGACCCTCACGCGTCAACGCGCTGGTCGCCGCATAGCTCATCCCGCCGCGATCGATGAAGCTGATATGCACGCCGCGGCTTTGCGTCAGGCTCGGCGGCTGCACCACAGCCTCGCGCACGTTGAGCGTCTCGGTCTCATCGAGCACCAGCCGCAGCGACCAGAAGTCCACCGCCGGGACGACCGCCTTGAAATCATCGATGATGGGTCGCCAGTCGGTGGCCATGGTGTCCCGGTACCACGTGAAGCCGAAGCGCGATTGTAACAACTCAGCCGCGCGACCCATAGAAGAACTCAAGAACGCCGGCTGATTGCGATTGAACTGGAGTGGCAGGTTTTCACCTCCCACTGGCCTCCCATCGCGGACACCGCCCTCCCCCTAACCCCCTCCCATAAAGGGAGGGGGAATGCGCGGTTCCCTCCCCCCTCGCGGGGGAGGGCTAGGGAGGGGGGAACGACGTCGGGGGTCAGGTCTTGCAATGAAGCCATACGCGATTTCAGGAGCTGACCGCCGCCTTGCGTGCGCCCACCCCGTCTCAAGAAAGGTAGGGTACCCTGCGGCAAAAAATACTGTCTTGCCCCACTATAGGAATTTGGACCCGCCACGCAGACTGTACTAACAGCAGGACACGGCAGATCGACATCGATTCCTCGGTACCCGCTCAGAAACGTAAAATAAAAGCAATAAATCAGATGAAATAACAACAATAAATAACTAATAATAATAGATTTAAATAGCAAACTTTATAATAAAAACGATTAGGGGGGCTGAATTTTTTTCAGCCCCTTTTGTATTGCGCCGGGTACCTTCATTACTGCATTGCCGCGAATTCGCAAGAAGAGCTCATGAGTCATGCCGGGGACGCCTGGTGAGTTAAGGCACTAGCAGATTGGATGGATGATCAGGCCCGGCAGGCCGCTCTCGCAGGGAGCCGCTCCTGTTCACCATCCGCCTGACCGCTCTCATGCAGGTATTCACCCTCCCCCTGACCCCCTCCCGTCGAGGGAGGGGGGATGCGCGGTTCCCTCCCGTCGAGGGGGGGATGCGCGGTTCCCTCCCGTCGAGGGGGGGATGCGCGGTTCCCTCCCGTCGAGGGGGGGATGCGCGGTTCCCTCCCGTCGAGGGAGGGGGGATGCGCGGTTCCCTCCTCCCTCGCGGGGGAGGGTTTCGGGAGGGGGGGTATTCGGGACGCCATTTCACCTTCCCCTGTCCCAGACTCCGGGCAGGCCGTTCAATCATCGCCGAGTTAGCGGTTCATGCGTCTTCCTCCAGTCCATGGCGTTTGATCATCCGATACACACTGCGCTCGCTGATGCCCATCACATCTGCCACCTTGCCGCGCCGTCCCGAGTATTTTTCCAGCTGAAGGCCGAGATAATTGGCCTGCAGTTCTTCCAGCGTGGGTTCATGATCGAAACTCAGGTTGACGAGCGCCTTGCTGTGCTTGCCGCCGCTCCCGAATGCCAGGTGTTCGGGCCGGATGTCCCGTTTATCGCGTGACAGGATGATGGCGCGTTCCACGACATTCTTGAGCTCACGAACGTTGCCGGGCCAATCGTAGGCCACCAGCTTGCGGATTGCGGCGGGCGTGAGCTGCTTGTTGATGCGCAGCGAGAAATTGTGGTGACGGATGAAGTGCTCGGCCAGCGCAGGTACGTCGTGCCGACGCTCACGTAACGGCGGTACGCGAATGTGGAAGCCGTTCAGGCGGTAGTAGAGATCAGCGCGGAATGTTCCGGTGTCCACCGCGGATTCCAGACCCCGGTTGGTGGCGGCCACCACCCGTACGTTGGCATTGAGATCTATGGTACCGCCCACCCGCCGGAACTTACCCGTCTCCAGCACACGCAGAAGCTTTACCTGGATGGCAGGTTCGATCTCGCCGATCTCGTCCAGAAACAGGGTGCCGCCGGCGGCACCCTCGATCAGCCCCTTCTTCTGCTGGCTGGCTCCCGTGAAGGCGCCCTTCTCATGGCCGAACAGCTCGGATTCGAACAGTTTTTCCTGCAGGGTGCAGCAATCCACCGCAACAAAGTTACGCTTGGCCCGGTGGCTCTGGTTATGGATGGCCTGAGCCACCAGCTCCTTGCCGGTGCCGCTCTCGCCTTGAATGAGCACCGTAATATCGTCCGGCGCCACCATCTCGATCAGGCGCCGTACCGCCTCCAGCGCCGGGCTGTCGCCTACCAGCAGGCGGGAACGGGAATCCCGTGCCTTCAGCTGGCGCATACAGAACTGGTGCTCCTCGCGCAGGGTCGCGTTCTCCAGTGTGCGCTCTATCGTGAGCAGAAGCTCGTCCGCGCTGACGGGCTTGAGCAGGTAGTCGGCGGCACCGCGTTTCATGGCATCGACGGCATCGCGGACCGAGCCGTAAGCGGTCAGCACGATGACGGGATAGGTACCGACCAGCGCCGGCAGCTTTTCAAGGCCCTCGCTGTCCGGCAGTCGTACGTCCATGAGGATCAGTGAAGGTTCGTGGCCGGACAGGTAGTTCTCTGCCTGTGCCCAGCTGGTAACGCCACTGACTTCGTGTCCCAGCTCTCTGATCTGACGGACAATGAGCTGGTTCAGGACGGTGTCATCTTCAATGACCAGGATGGATTTCGTCATTAGATGCTCTCTCGTGTGAGGGCCGGGTCAGGCATGCGGATCGTGAACCGGCTGCCTTTGCCCGGCGTGCTTTCCACTTCCAGCCGGCCGCCATAGTTCTGGACCAGGGTCCGGGTGATGGATAGTCCGAGGCCGGTGCCCCTGGCGCCGTCGGCGCGCCGGCTGAAGAAAGGGTCGAAGATCCGTGTAATGTGTTCAGGCGGGATGCCCCGTCCGGTATCTTCGAAGCAGATGAAGATCTCGCCCTCGGCACGCCACGCCGAGATACTCAGCTTGCCGCCGTCTGGCATCGCGTGGAAGGCGTTCTGGGCGAGGTTCAGGGCTGCCATGCGCAGCTCGCTGTCGGTGGCCAGCACCCTGAGATCCTCCGGCTCGTACGCTTCCGCCAGCTGGATACCGTCCGCCCTGGCCTCCCAGTACAACAGGCTGAGGGTTTCGCCCACGGCGTCCTTGACTGTCACCAGCTCCGGTGTGCTCGCCGGCGGCATGCTGAGCTTGAGCAGGCGCTCGGTGACGTGGATGCAGTTGTCGACTTCGCGGTCAACCAGTTCCAGGAATTGATTGACAGACTCCGGCGGCTGGCTGGAGTCGGCCAGCGCCTGCTCGGCCGCATGCAGCCCGAGGCGCACGGACGCCAGGGGATTGTGGATCTCATGGGCGACACCCGCGGCCAGACGGCCCAGTTCGGAGAGCCTTTGCTCGTGGGAGAAGCGTATCTCGGTGGCCAGGTCCCGTATGGATTCGACGATCAGGGTCTGCGGCTCGCCTCTTATGGTAACCGCCATCGGTGCGGCATAGATCTCAACATCCGTATGCCCGCCATCGGCACGCTGATGTCGGTGCACTACTTTCAGGGGCTGGTTATCGGCCAGTATTTCCTGCAGCGGACAGGTAATGAGGGGGCTCGGACACGGGCTATCGAGGCCGTGGGCCGATGCGTGGCAGGTCGAACCGATCGCGCTGCCGATGGGCAGCCCGAGGTGTTCCTCATAGGCGCGGTTGGCGAGCAGAATGCGATAGTTACTGTCGATGACGCGCAACCCGTCAGGGGTTGCATCGACGAGGGCCTGGAGAAAGTGCTCCTTCTCCTTCAACGCCTGTACCTTGCTTTGCAGGTTTTCGGCCATGCGGTCGAAGGTCTGCCCCAGTCGCGCCAGCTCATCTTTGCCTGGAATACTCGCACGGGTGTGCAGGTCGCCCTGGCTCAGTGCCTCACTGGCAATGGCCAGCCGATCGACGGGGTTGATGACAAAGCGACGGATGAACCACCAGCCGCCGGCCAGGTTAATCAGTACGATGAGCGCACCGGAACCCATCAGCAGCAGGGTGGTATTGCGCGCCTTCACCCGTATCGGTGCGGCGTCATAGTCCACGTAGAGGATACCGTTGACCGGATGTTGTTCCACTGGACCGTGACATTGCGCGCAGGGCGGCTTGTTGTGCACGGGATTGATGCTTCTGAGGATCTCACGACCCGCAGGGTCGGTGACGAAGCGCGTGGCCGGTTCGAGGGTTTCGGTGACGGGCAGCCGGCTTTCGAGCCGTGTTGAATCACTGGCAAACCGGATCTGTCCCTGGGGATTGGTGATGATGACCGCCGTGATACCGGGCTGCTCTCCCAGCCGGTTGACGATGTGTCGGAGGCCATCCAGGTCCCGCTTCAGCATGGCATTCTCCAGCGTGCTCTGGAGCAGATTGTTGACCTGCACGGCAACCTGGGCCCGTTCGGTCGCCAACTCCTTCTGATAGAGCCCGATATACAGCACCAGGAACACCGCAGAGCTGACCAGCAGTCCAGCCGCGGTACCAACAATGAATTTGTGATGGATACTGCGCTCAAGCCATTGCATGTGGGCACCATCGGAGCCGCCGGCAGGCTCGATGCCAAGGCCATTGGCACGATGCTGGCCTTCCGGCTCCACTTCATTGTAGTGTCAGCGGAAATTTTTTCCCTGACAAATTGTCAGGCGTGGTCGGTGGGTGTGCGTGTGGAACGCCCGGATCCGCAGGCAATTTTGCCGGCCATCTTGCGGTAGATACCCGATTCTTTCATGATCCCGGTGGCTTAGCGGAAGCTGGCACAGGGCTTGCTCGAACAAGATTGCTATTGTTGCCGCGACCTGTAAATAAGAATCCGGAGGAGTTATCGATGAAGCGCCTGAACGTCTCACGTTTTTGTTACCTGACCGCATCCTGGCTGGTTCTCGCGTTGCTCTCCCCGGCGCTGCTGGCGGAACCGGCGGGAGACTTTGCCAGTCGGCTGCAGAATGCCCTTGAGCGGCAGGGTTGGGGAATGGAACAGGCGCCTGACGGTAGCCTGATCTACTACCCTCCGCAAGTGCGTGCCCAAAAACAGGAATCTACCGAGAGACTGCGCCAGGCACTCGAACGCCAGGGCTGGCGTATGGAGACGGGACCGGATGGCAGCCTGATCTATTGGCCACCCAGGGTCACGACACCTGTCGCCCCGCAGCCAGCTGCCGCCGAACCGGGGTCAGCGGCTGAAACAGGCGAAGCGCAAGAACAGACGGCGCCGCAGACCAAACCAGCCACGGCTGGGCGTGATGAGGTTCCGATCGTGGTTGAAAAACCAGCGACTCCGCTCTCGACTGAGCAGGTTCCGATCGTGGTTGAAAAACCAGCGACTCCGCCCTCGACTGAGCAGGTTCCGATCGTGGTTGAAAAACCAGCGACTCCGCCCTCGACTGAGGAGGCTGCTCCGGCGGTGGCTGAGAAACCGGTGGCTCCGCCCTCGCCTGCGACGCCAGTGACGAGACCATCAGAAGCGAAGATGAAGTCTGCCGTCGACAAGAAGTCAGCAAGCCCCTCGGGCGCCGCTCCCCGTGCACCGATGCCGGCACAACGGCTTCGGGCACCCCAGAAACCGGGATACTACGGAGGGTACTATGGGCGTCCGATGTATCGCCCGGTGCCGCCGGCGCGCTACCGCTATCCATACCCGGGTTACCGCGGCGCCCGGCCACCCTGTCCCCATGGGCCGTGGGACTGCGGTTCATCGATTGGTACCAAGCCTGGCTCCCGGGGGCCAGGTTGGCGGGAGTAGAGCCGACAGAGCAGCGCGGTTGACAAATAGTCCGAAAACTGGTGGAGGAGGCGCGGTATGGCGCAGAGGTCCCTTCGGCCACGCCAAGTGTCTGAAAGGAGAAGCTGTCGCCCTTCCACTGGGAATTGAGCAGCGGGTAAATCTCGAGACAAAGCCGTTCTGGCCCGACTATTTGGCAGAAAAAAGTGTGACCCGTTTCACAGTTTTTCCAGGCACCCACAGAAAGTGCTACTTAAATCAATAGCATGAGATCGAAGTCGACGGGTGGCACGTCGATTGCTCTAGTGAGGTCGGGGGTGTTGCACTGTCCTTAATCTTTTCCTGGATACGCTCACGATTGGCCCGGGATGGAGAGATGCGTGATTTGAACAGGCTACGGGTAGCACGACTTTCAGCAGCCACGGTCACACTGATGCTACCCGTGCTCGCGTATGGGGTTTCTTTAATTGCCGGCGTGGAGCCTTATCAGCGTCCCGCCGGCGCCCCAATGATCACGACTGTGGATCATGACCATGACTGGTATATGCGAGCCTTACATGGGATTGCGTCTCCTTACCCTGCCAGTTTGCGGTTCCTGGAGGATCAGGGCAATTGGTACACCCCGTTTGATCACCCCGGAGCAACTGGCCGTTACGACATCCGTAACTGGCACAGAAAATAAAACGGGAATTTGGGTTTTTTCATCGCTTATCAGGAGTAGGAGGAAATAATGAACAAGCTTCGTAATTTCAAGAAAACTGCGCTCGCTGCTGTTGTCAGTCTCGCACTGGCCGGTAGCGCATGGGCCGAAATGGGTGGCATGGGCGGCATGTCCGGTATGCAGGGCATGGGCGGCATGTCGGGAATGAGCGGTATGGGTGGCATGTCCGGCATGCAAGGCATGGGCGGTATGTCGGGAATGGGTGGCATGTCCGGGATGCAAGGCATGGGCGGTATGGGTGGCATGTCGGGAATGAGCGGCATGGGTGGCATGTCCGGCTATTTCAAGATCACGCCTAGTGGCGAGGTCTTCTTCTATCCGGCGCAGACGGGCATGGGCGGCATGTCCGGAATGAGCGGCATGGGCGGCATGGGCGGCATGTCGGGCATGGGCGGTATGTCCGGAATGCAAGGCATGGAAGGTATGGGCGGCATGTCCGGAATGAGCGGCATGGGCGGTATGGGTGGCATGTCCGGAATGCAGGGCATGGGCGGTATGGGTGGCATGTCGGGAATGAGCGGCATGGGTGGCATGTCCGGGATGCAGGGCATGGGCGGTATGGGCGGCATGTCCGGAATGAGCGGCATGGGCGGTATGGGTGGCATGTCCGGAATGAGCGGCATGGGCGGTATGGGTGGCATGTCCGGAATGGCTGGAATGTCCGGCTATTTCAGGATCTCGCCTAGTGGCGAGGTCTTTTTCTATCCGGCCCAGACGGGCATGGGTGGTATGGGCGGCATGTCCGGAATGAGTGGCATGGGCGGCATGGGTGGCATGTCCGGGATGAGTGGCATGGGCGGCATGGGTGGCATGTCCGGAATGAGTGGCATGGGCGGCATGGGTGGCATGTCCGGAATGAGTGGCATGGGCGGCATGGGTGGCATGTCTGGAATGAGTGGCATGGGCGGCATGGCCGGGATGGCTGGCGGTGGCAACTGGGTATGTACACAGTGGTCACTGGCTGGGCCGACAGGCATGGGCGGCATGTCCGGCATGGGCGGCATGTCCGGAATGGGTGGAATGGGTGGCATGTCCGGAATGAGTGGCATGGGCGGCATGGGCGGCATGTCCGGGATGCAGGGCATGGAGGGGATGTCCGGCATGCAGGGCATGGAGGGGATGTCCGGCATGCAGGGCATGGAAGGGATGTCCGGCGACACAGCTGAAACGACCGAGGCCAAGACATGGACTCCACCGACTGAAAGTAAGTGACGGGGTTGCCGGGTCGAAAGACGCGGCACTGTACTCGTGGGAGCGCAGGGACGCGCTCCTTCTTCTACGGAGTTGAAACCCGGAAAGTGTCATGCACAGAGTCCTCAAAGCGGCTGCCATAGGGTTGCTGGGCAGTATGGTTTCGTTGGCCAGTGCCGCCGGTGAGAAGCCGGGCTACGACGCGGCGCGCTGGGATCCCATCCATTTCAAGCCCGCAATAGACCAGGCAACGGATGCGCAATGTCTGGTCTGTCACCCGGAGATTCTTGACCGCCGGGTACGCGACATCTCGCCGGCAGGTGTGAAAGCATCGGAGGCACTCGCCTGGTACCAGACGCTGACGACCTATGCAGGCGATCAGGAGACCTTTCATCGCCGTCACCTGGTCACACCCTACGCCAGGCAGGTCATGACGCTGAAGTGCAATACCTGTCACCAGGGTAATGACCCGCGCGAAGAAACGGCAAATTCGTCAGCAACCGGTGATCCCAACCTCACGCAACGCAAGCACGTGGACCCGAACATCTGTCTCATGTGCCACGGCCAGTTCTCGTACCAGCTCATGGGCTTACCCGGCCCCTGGGTTGAACATGAACAAACCTTCGGCAGCTGCCTGACCTGTCACGCTGCCATTCGCACCCACCGACACCAGGTCAACTTCCTCAAGGCGGAGGCGATTGAAGCGGCGGCGAAGGACGACTCCGACGTCTGTTATGGCTGCCACGGCGGACGCTCCTGGTACCGCATCGCTTATCCCTATCCTCGCCACCCCTGGTCGGGTGGCGGCGAGACCGTACCCGATTGGGCCAGAGACCGGCCAACGGAATCCGATCCGCGTTTCCAGATCAGCAGGAATCGCATCAGCAAAAACTAGGCGCAGACCGGGGAGATAAGTGGACATGCGCATCGAGAAGACACTGGCGGGGCTGACCGCACGCCTGAACATGGACCGGCGCTCGTTTCTCAAAACGACTGCGGCTACGAGCGCAGCACTCGGCGCCAGTGGCCTCGTCGATCTGAAGACGACCAAGACGGCCAACGCCTTCGCCTACGAACCCTATCCGCGAGACGACGAGTTAGAGACCGTGGTTACCAGTTGCGCCCACAACTGTGGCTCACGTCACATGCTGGTCGCGCACAAAAAGGGCGATGTGATCGTGCGACTGTCGAGCGACGACGGTCGCTATCAGAAGGACGGCCACGTCGGAAAGGATACCGAGGCCGAGCCGCAGTTGCGGGCCTGTCTGCGCGGCCGCTCGTACCGTCAGCGGATCTATTCCGCCGAACGGTTGTTGTTTCCGATGAAACGCGTCGGCAAACGGGGCGAGGGCAAGTTCAAGCGGGTCTCCTGGGACGAGGCACTGGACGACATCGCCCGCCGCATGATCGACATCAAGAACACCTATGGCTCAACGGCGTTGCTGGATCAGAGTTATGCCGGCGCCTCCTACGGCGTGCTCCACAAGTCGGATCAGATCGAGGGTCTGCTGGGCCGCTTTCTCGGCATGTTCGGTTGCCGCACGAGCTCCTGGTCGGTGCCGTCCTACCAGGCCACGACAACCAGTTCACGCTGGACGTTCGGGACCATCGAAGATGGCAACGAGGATGACGCCTTCGCGCACTCGAAGCTGATCATCATGTGGGGCTGGAATCCGGCCTACACCTTTCACGGCGGCAACACCTTTTACTACATGCGCATGGCCAAACAGCGCGGCTGCAAATTCGTGCTGATCGATCCGCAATACACTGACTCGGCCGCGGCCTATGACGCCTGGTGGATCCCGATCCGGCCGAACACCGATGCCGCCATGATGGCCGGCATGGCCCACTATATCTTCAGCAATGGGCTGCAGAATCAGGACTTCATCAACCGGTTCTGTATGGGCATGGACGCAGGCACCATGCCGGACTGGGCGGCCAGCTCTGCGAACGGCACAGAGAACTTCAAGGACTACATCCTCGGCACGTATGACGGGGTTCCCAAGACGCCGGAATGGGCGGCGAACATCTGTGGTGTCGCGGCCGAGGACATCAGGAAGCTGGCCGACCTGTACGCAACCACAAAACCGGCGGCACTGAAGGCCTGCTGGGCGCCGGGTCGCAACGCCTACGGCGAACAATACAACCGTATGGCGGCAGCCCTGCAGGCAATGACCGGCAACATTGGCGTCCTGGGCGGCTCTGCTGAGGGCGTTGGCAAGTCCTGGCATGCCCAGGCAATAGCCTATCCGTACGACGAATATGCCAATGTCTGGTTTGCATCGATCAAGTCAGACCGCTGGGCGCACTGCGTGCTCAATTACCCCAACGTGCGCCGCGAAGAGGTCGGGTTGTGGCCACGCACCGACCAGTTCGAAGGCGTCATTCCCAACATCAAGGGGATCTTCTGGCAGGGCTCGGACTGGTTCAACCAGCTCACCAATATCAACAAGGAACGCCAGGCGATCGAGAAGCTGGAGCTGGTCGTGTGCATGGATTCCACCATCACACCGTCCGGCCTGTACGCGGACTATATGTTGCCCATCGCGACCCATTTCGAGCGCCACGATGTCGCCCTGCCCTGGTACAAGGGCCATTACTACATCCACCGGCCCAAGGTCATCGAACCGCTGGGCGAATCGAAGACTGACCTTCAGGTCTTTACCGAGCTGGCGTATCGCATCGGCGGAGATCACTTTGGTAAGGCCTTTAATCCGAAGGCAGATCGTTCCTATTTTCGCAATCCCGATGCCGTCGACGAGGCCTACCTGGTCGACTGGTGGCAGGGGGTTCAGAACCACCAGAGTGTCCAGATGTCCTGGGAGGAATTCAAGCAGCACGGCGTGTACAAGTTCACCTTCGACAAGCCGCTGGTGGCCTTCCGCACCCAGATTGAACAGGGCATGCCCTTCCAGACGCCTTCGGGAAAGATTGAGATCCTGTGCACCGAGCTTGCCGGGATCACGGACTGGGCGAAGACACGCTACGGCTACCACATCCCCTCTATCCCGAAATGGATCGACCCCTGGGAGTCGTTGAACAGCCCGAAGACCAGCCAGTTTCCGTTTCATCTGATCTCGCCCCATCCGCGCTGGCGCACGCATTCCATTTTCAACAACTGCTCCTGGCTGCGTGAGACCTACGAGCAGGAGGTCACCCTCAACGCCTCCGATGCAAAACGGCTGGGAATCAGGACCGGCGATACGGTCGAGGTCTGGAATGAGCGCGGCAGGGTGGTGGTTCCCGTTTATGTCACCGAACGCTGCATGCCGGGTGTCGCGGTGCTGTTCGAAGGTGCCTGGCTGGATCTCGACGAGAACGGCATCGACCGCGCGGGCAATCCGGATATGCTGACACTGGATGCACCCAGCCCGGCAGGCGCTTTCGCCTATAACACGGTGCTGGTGAATATCGCCAAGACCGATCTGGTGCACAAGCCCGGCTGGGACAAGCTCGCGACCGCGCGGTCGCACGTCTTCCGGCGCGACTTGTGATGATTGAGAGGAGCTGAGCCGTGGCAAAGAAACTCGATCCGGAGCAAAAGGCAACGATCAAGACCGCGGTCCAACGCCGCAAGAAAGAGGTCTATACCCCCGTCGTGCCGGACATGCAGCTTGGCTTCATCCACAACAATGTGGACTGTATCGGCTGCCGGGCCTGTGAGATCGCCTGCAAGGACAAGAACGGCCTCAACGCAGGGCCGCGCTTCCGGCGCGTGCTTTACGTCGAAGGTGGCACGTATCCCGATGTCTACGCCTACAAGGTTAACGTCTCGTGCAACCACTGTGCGGAACCGGCGTGCCTGCCGGCTTGTCCGACGGGCGCGATCTTCAAGCGCAAGAAGGACGGCATCGTCGACATCGATTCGACCTTGTGTATTGGCTGCCGCCGCTGCGAGGCGACCTGTCCCTACGGTGCACCCCAGTTCGATGTGGAAGAGCAGGTCGTGAAAAAGTGCAATATGTGCGTCGACGAAATTGACGCTGGCCGCAAGCCCTACTGTGTGATGGGCTGCATGATGCGCGTGCTGGACATCGGTCCCATCGACCAGCTGCGCGCCGGAACCTATCCGACCAAGGCGATGGGGCCGAACGATGTGCCCTCCCGCCAGGTCAGGAATTTCGCCAATCCGGAACTGACCAACCCGTCGATCGTATTCGTAGCGCATCGCAAGGGCAAGGTGAACTGATGTCGCGCCTGGCGAAACAGCCTGGTCCTGCAGCGGTACTGACGATGCTGTGCAGTGCCATCGCACAGGATTTATCGCAACTGGCGTTGCTGCACGATCGGGAACTGGATGCGGCGCGCATTGGTGATCTGCAGCAGGCGCATTTCCCGGCGGGTCTGGGGTTGTGTCTGCAATCGGATCTGGCCTCCGAGGCCGCCAGCGTGCTGAATGCCGCGCTGGTCGATTGTGGGCAGAATCCTGGTGAAGCGGCCGTGGATGCGCTGGCGTCAGATTACGCCGACATCTATCTGAACCATACGCTTCAGGCGTCACCGTTCGAATCTGTGTGGCTGGACGAGGACGGTCTGGCGATGCAGCAGCCGATGTTTCAGGTGCGGGCGTGGTATCGGCGTTACGACATCGCGGCCGAGAACTGGCGCAGGCGTGCCGATGATTACCTCGGCTATCAGCTCGCCTTTCTGGCCCACCTGTTTACGACCTGCGCTGAGGTGCCGGACTATGAGTCTGCGGTGAACGTACTGCGGGATAGCGCAGCCTTCATGGATGAACACCTGTTACGCTGGCTGTCCGAGTTTGCCCAGCGCGTCGCACATCGCTGTGCGACACCCTTCTATGCGGGGCTGGCCATGTTGACGGCGGCCTATGGGGAGGAGCTGCGCGCGCTGCTGGTCGACATCCTGGGTGAGCCCCGACCTGGCTCGGCAGTGATCGCGCAACGGATGAAACCCAGGGTCTCGGTTGCAGTCGAGCCACCGGCCCCCTTCGTGCCGGGTGCAGCGCCGTCCTGGTAAGACGATCGGGCCACCATTCGCTGGAGCCGACAATGCAGTTTGCCGACACGCTGCATCAGACGTGGGTGCTGCCCGAGATCCTCGCTGAACGCTGTGTCCACTCAGCCCTGGAAACGGCGAGCTGCCAGGCCTGCGTCGACAGTTGTCCGCGGGACGCCTGGGTGCTCGACGACGAGTCACTGGGTATAAACACCGAGGTCTGTGACGGCTGTGGCCTGTGCGCCGCGGCTTGCCCGCAGGCCGCTATCGCACAGCCTCACGAACCGGCGATCGGCGACTGGCACGGCCGGCGTCTGGCGTTTGCCGCCTGTGAGCGGGCCGCAGTCGACAGCGGCCCGGCGGTGCTGCCCTGTCTGCATGCGCTTGGCATGCGTGATCTGTTGCGACTCGCCGGTTCGGGTGTCACCCGCCTGGTGATCGCACAAGCTGACTGCGACACCTGTCCGCGGGGCCGCGGTGAGACCTTGCCGCAGCGTCTTGCGGCCATCAACGTCATGCTTGCCGACCGCGGCCGCGCGTCCCTTGAGCTGCTGGATCAGGATCCCGCACACTGGCAGCGCATGCGTGCCGCGCTTCCTGTGGCCAGCGGCCCGGTTGTCGGTCGACGCGCATTCCTTGGCCGCGCGCTAGGTGCGGGACTCCGCGAGGGCCTGCGGCTGACCGGTCTGCATAGGGCAGACCGTGACGCATTGACTCCGCCCGGCGCCCTGATTCCGCGTACCCGGTCGACCGAGATCGTGCCCTTTGCCCCGACCATAGACGCCGAACGGTGCAGCGGCTGCGACGCCTGTGTGCGGCTGTGTCCCCAGGCGGCGATTGTGCTGGACCAAAATGCAACACAGCCGGCCTATCGTATCGTGGCTGAGCAGTGCAGCGGGTGCGGCGTGTGCAGCGACGTCTGCGAGTCGAATGCGGTCAGCGTCGCGTGCTGGCAGCCAGTGGCGACCGACGCGATTCCGCTGTGGACGGGGCGTTGCGAAGCGTGCGGCGTGCCTTTCCACCGGCCACAAACCGGCCGTGCGAATGAACCCTTGTGTCCAATCTGTGCCCGCACGCAGCGCCACCGTAACCTGTACCAGGTGTTCGAAAAGCAACCCTAGCCCGGATTTCTCACCGGGCGGCGGTGGAACCGCATATTCTGTTGAAGAGATTGAGAGAGTGCTGAGTCGCCAGAACACAGCGTGTTTCGTAAAGATGCCTATCCCGGCGAGAAATCCGGGCTAGCAGGCTGTGCGCCAGTATTTTTTATAGCCACGGAATCCACGGAAAAACACGGAAAAAAGTCTAATGAGTGTTCGTTCTTTCCGTGTTTTTCCGTGGATTCCGTGGCCATAACATTCGTTATTATCAGATTGAAGGCATACTGGATGGTGGCCCGAGTTCTTTCAGCCGGCTACCGGTTGGAACATCGACGGTATTCTTGTCCTGGCGGCAATCTTCCCTTAAGTTCGAAAACCGGGTTCTGAGCCTGGAAACCCTGCGGCCCAGGGTGCTTCGGCTGGACCGCAGGCGGCAGCGAACGCCTGGGGAATGCAACTCTTCACCCCCACCATGGTCAGAGTCAGGTAACCGGCCTCATTCCGGAGGCCCCGGATGCAAGAGCGCCTTGGAGCGGCCTCGACGGAGCAATGTCTATGAGAAGACGTCTTATCGGACTGGGCCTGATGGCCGCGGTCGTCATCGCGTTCCTGGTGAGTTGCGCCGGCGATGAGGCGGTCGCGCCCGTAGAACCCATCGACGAAACGCTGGCGGTCGCCACCTTTGCCGGCGGTTGTTTCTGGTGTATCGAGTCCGATTTCGACAAGGTGCCCGGGGTGGTGAAGACAATCTCCGGCTACACGGGCGGACAGGTGAAGAATCCGAGCTACCGGCAGGTTGCCGCCGGCGGTACCGGGCACCTGGAGAGCGTCGCGGTGTACTACGACCCGGCCCGGATCAGCTATGAGGGTCTGCTGGCCGCCTTCTGGCGCATGGTCGAGCCGACCGACGCCGGCGGCCAGTTCGCCGACCGCGGCAAGCAGTACACGACGGCGATCTTCTATCATGACGAGGCGCAGAAGCGCGCGGCCGAGGAATCCAAGGCGGCGCTGGCGGCCTCCGGTCGCTACGCCGAGCCGATCGTCACGCCCATCCTGCCGGCGACGACGTTCTACCCGGCGGAGGCGTACCATCAGGATTATCACAGCAGGAACCCGCTGCGCTATGAGTTCTACCGTTACCGCTCGGGGCGCGACCAGTATCTGGAAAAAACCTGGGGAGAAGAGCTGCACATGGACACCCGTCAAGACACGCCGAACGCAACATCCGAGTACCGCAAGCCATCGGAGGAGGAACTGCAAAGCCGCCTGACGCCCCTGCAGTACAAGGTCACCCAGCAGGAAGGGACCGAGCCGCCCTTCAAGAACGATTACTGGGACGAGCACCGCGAGGGCATCTATGTGGACGTCGCCAGCGGCGAGCCGCTGTTCTCCTCCAGGGACAAGTTCGAATCCGGCACCGGCTGGCCAAGCTTCACGAAGCCGCTGATACCGGACATGGTCGTGGAGAAGCGCGACTTCAAACTCATCCTGCCGCGCACCGAAGTCCGTAGCCGCCACGGCGACTCACACCTCGGCCACCTTTTCAACGACGGCCCGGAACCCACCGGCCAGCGCTACTGCATCAACTCCGCCGCCCTGCGCTTCATCCCCAGGGAGGAGATGGAGAAGGAGGGCTATGGGCAGTATCTGAGCTTGCTCGAGTAGGAGTGGGAGGCGTTGGCCCGCCTGCCCCCCTCCCCCATCGCGGGCACGCACCCACTCCTACCCCCTTCCATCACAAGCATTCCCCGTTTCCCTCGGGTGTGCGGATCAGGGTGGGCGGGAAAAAAAATTTGGCTCAGCGGTAGCTGCGCAGCAGCCCTCTCAGCACGCCCTGGATCTGTACCTCGTCCGGGGAATACACCAGCGGTGTCAGGCTGGCGTTGGCCGGATGCAGGATGACCCGCCCCGGCTGTTGTTCGATGCGTTTCAGGGTCGCCTCTTCGTTGTTGACCAGCGCCACGACGATCTCGCCATTGCGGGCGCTGTCGCGCTGTTCGATGACCACGTAGTCACCATCGAGGATGCCCGCTTCGATCATTGAATCCCCCTGCACGCGCAGCACGTAGCAGGGCCGGGTACCGAGCAGCTCATCGGGCACCTGCATGAATTCCGGCTGCGGCACGGCCTCGATGGGGCGGCCGGCGGCGATGGTGCCGAGCAGGGGGATGCCCGCCTCGACCGGCGCCTGTTCGACCAGGCGTATGCCGCGCTGCGTGCCGTCCATGGGTTCCACCAGACCGGCCTGGACCAGCGCCTGGATGTGTTTGTGCAGCGAGCCGCGCGAGCTCAGCCCCAGCAGCCGGCAGAGCTCGTCGTAGCTCGGCGGATGCTCGAAGCGCTCGGCGTTGTCGCGCAGGGTGGCGTAGATTTCCTGCTGACGTCGGGTCAGTTGCATGGCATTACGGGGTCGGATCTTCGCTGCCCGTCTATTCTACCCGGGAGAACCGATGGAGAACAGCGGCGCGGGCCCGGGAGCGCTCCCGCGCCGCAGCGACAGCGTCATCGGGATACCGCATAATCGGCCTCAGCATCGGCCGGGTCTGCCGCACCCCGCGGCGCCGGGCGGCGCCGTGCCCGGGCCGTCTGCCGTCGCACGCAGGTTCTCGGGAGGACAGGACATGAAGACAACACGACTACTGATGATGGCACTGCTGGGGTTTGCCGGGGTGTCGCTGGCGACCGATTACACCGTGGACTTCACCCGCGTCAAGGATCTGGAAAGCCTGCGCCCGCTGGTCCAGAACTGCGCTGATTTCGATGCGCTGGAACACTACCGGGATAAACTGGAAGCCACGGCCAACCTCGAGACCATGCGCAAGACCCTGACGGATATCGGCTTCGCCATGTTCAACGACTGTCCCGAGGCGATCTCCGGGGCGGGCATTGCACCGGTCATGCACGCCACCGCGTCGACCACCATCGGCTACTCGGTGGATTTCACCCGCGTCCAGGATCTGGAAAGCCTGCGCCCGCTGGTCGAGAAATGCGCGGATTTCGGTGCGCTGGAGCACTACCGGGAAAGACTGCAAACCGCGGCCAACCTCGAGGCCATGCGCAAGACCCTGACCGACCTCGGCTTCGGCATGTTCGACGAGTGTCCCGCCAACATCTCGGGACCGGGCATCACGCCGGTCAACTAGACCCGCGCAGCCCGCTGGTGCTTCTTCAGTCTGATGATGACAAATGTTATGGCCACGGAATCCACGGAAAAACGCGGAAAGAACCAACACCCATTAGGGAACCTCTGATTAAGTCATTTGCGGTCATTCCGGCGCATGCCGGAATCCGCTAGCGCATTGACTTCCAGGCACTGGATTCCGGGTCTGCGCTACGCTCCGCCTGGAACGACAATTTAATCAGAGGTTCCTTAGAATTGTTTTCTTATTTTTCCGTGTTTTTCCGTGGATTCCGTGGCCATAAAAAAACCTACCGGCACTCAGCCTGACGTGTCAGCGCCCGTTGCTATCACCTAGGCCACCGAAGGCAGCCCCGCGAGCGCCATGGCGATCTCCGATTCCTCGTAGACCTGATCGACCAGCTTGCCGTCCATGTAGTCGCGGTAGGCCTGCATGTCGAAGTGGCCGTGACCACACAGGTTGAACAGGATGCAGCGGCTCACACCCTCTTCCTTGCACTTCAGCGCCTCGTCGATGGCACCCTTCACCGCGTGATTGGCCTCCGGGGCCGGCAGGATACCCTCGGCCTGGGCGAACTGCAGGCCGGCCTCGAAACAGGTGAGCTGCTGGTAGGACCTCGGCTTGATATAGCCGAGCTCGGTGATGTGGCTGAGCAGCGGCGCCATGCCGTGGTAGCGCAGCCCGCCGGCGTGGAAGCCGGGCGGCACGTAAGTAGACCCCAGCGTGTGCATCTTCACCAGCGGGGTGAGATGCGCGGTATCGCCGAAGTCATAGGCGTATCTGCCCTTGGTCAGGGTCGGACAGGCGGCCGGTTCGACGGCGACGAACTCGACCTTGCCGCCGCTGCGCAGATTCTCGCCCAGGAAGGGGAAGGCGACACCGGCGAAGTTGCTGCCGCCGCCCGTGCAGCCCACCACCAGGTCGGGGTAGTCGTCGGCGAGCTCGAACTGGCGAATCGCCTCCTGGCCGATCACGGTCTGGTGCAGCAGCACATGGTTGAGCACGCTGCCCAGCGCGTACTTGCTGTCGTCGCGCTGCACGGCGCGCTCGACGGCCTCGCTGATGGCGATGCCCAGGCTGCCCGTGCTGTCGGGGTGCTCCTTGAGGATGGCGCGGCCCGACTCGGTGAGATCGCTGGGGCTGGCAATGCACCGGGCACCGAAACTCTCCATGAAGGTGCGCCGGTAGGGCTTCTGCTCGAAGCTCACCTTGACCATGAACACCTCGATCTCCAGCCCGAAGAAGGCCCCGGCAATGGACAGCGCCGAACCCCACTGTCCGGCGCCGGTCTCGGTGGCGATGCGTTTGATGCCTTCCTCGCGGTTGTAAAAGGCCTGGGGGATCGCGGTGTTGGGCTTGTGACTGCCCGCCGGGCTCACGCCTTCGTACTTGTAGTAGATGCGCGCCGGGGTATCCAGCGCCTGCTCCAGTCGCCGCGCCCGGTACAGAGGACTCGGGCGCCACTGGCGATAGACCTGGCGCACCGGTTCCGGAATCTCGATCTCGCGCTCCTGACTGACCTCCTGCTGGATGACCGCCATGGGGAAGATCGGCGCCAGATCGTCGGGGCCGATGGGCTGTCTGGTGCCGGGGTGCAGCACGGGCGGCGGCGGTGTCGGCAGGTCCGCCACGATGTTGTACCAGTATTTCGGAATATCTCCCTCGCCGAGGGTGTACTTGATGGAATCGGACATCGCGGATGGTCCTCCTGCACGTGGCACGCGGGCGCTTCTCGATTTCGCTGCAGTATCACCCATCGCGGCAGGACGCGCAAAGCGCGGGCACGCCGCTGCGGTGGTTTGCCGGACACCGGCACGCAGCCTGCGGCAAACCGCCCCGCGAGTGTCGGCAGGTTGTTGAAAAACCGGCACGCAGCACAGTCCGGCGGCACAAACCGGCTCAACATGTGGGCCCGCGACGCGGCAAACTGCCTGTACTCTGCGCTTCTTCGCCGATCGGTGGCTTGTCCTGCACTCGCCTGAGACTTCTTCAACAGCCTGCTAGGCTCTAAGTAGTCGGCAGGCGGAAGAGGAACGGCGGCGATGATCCAGCGCTATGCCCTGAACCCGACGGGGCGCGACTTTGTCATCAGTGATATTCACGGCTGTTTCGATCAGCTCGAGACGGCGCTGGACCGACAGGGCTTCGATCCGGCGCGGGATCGTTGCTTTGCAGTGGGCGATCTGATCGACCGCGGCCCGTACTCGCCGGCCGCGCTGGAGTGGCTGGCCCAGCCCTGGTTCCACAGCTGCATGGGCAATCATGAAGAGATGCTGCTCGCGGCCCAGGACGATGAGACGATCATGCTGAACTGGACACTGCTGAACGGCGGCGCCTGGTGGGACGAGGCCGATGCCGCGCTGCGAGAGCAGTTCCTGCACGCCGCCGCCGGGCTGCCGCTGGCGATGGAGATACAGGCCGGTCCCGGCCGCGTCGGCATCGTGCACGCCGATGTCCCCGCGCACCTCGCGTGGCCGGCCTTCCTCGCGGCCCTGGAGGCAGGTGATCCCGAGGCGCACAACACCGCCCTGTGGAGCCGGGATCGGGCCGATGGCTGGGTGCAGACGCCGGTCGCCGGCATCGACCGCGTGGTCTGCGGCCACACCATCAACGCGAACCGCAAGATCCGCATCGTCGGCAATGTCTGGCTCATCGATACGGGAGCCTATGCCCAGGCCAGCAACGGTCACCTCACCGTGCTGCCGCTGCCGGTACTTTTTTCCGACCTGATTTCGCACTCCCCGCGCGATGATCGCCGTGCGCTGCGCTAAGGCGGGCGGATTGCGGCCGGCTGAGGGTTTGTCACCCCCGCCCTGACCCATCCGGCCCTCACGCGTAGCGCGCGGGCGTTCGGCGGGACGAACATCCACCGGATGTTCGTTTTTACCCGCCTCACCCCCCTCCAGGGGGAGGGAACAAATTGTTCCCCTCCCCGTTCCCCATGCTGCTACGCTTCAACAACCCCGCCACACACTCATTGACACAGGCAGATGCTCGAGCGGTATGTCGACTGGTTGCAGCGCGCGCGATGGCTGGTGGTCATCGGTGTGCTGTCGGTGGCCGTGGTGGCGGCCTCGGGCATGCGCTATCTCGGCTTCGATGCCAGCTACGAGGCGTTTTTCTCCGAGCGCAATCCGCAGCTCTCGGCCTGGCATGCCTTTCAGCGGGTGTATTCGCGCAGTGACAGCATCCTGTTCGTGCTGGCGCCGCGCGGGGGTGAGGTGTTCACGCGCGAGGCGCTGGCCGCGGTCGAGTGGCTGACGGAGCAGGCCTGGCAGGTGCCCTGGTCGCGGCGGGTGGATTCGGTCAGCAACTTTCAATACACCGAGGCCGAGGGCGATGACCTGTTCGTACACGACCTGGTCGAACACGCCGAGGCGCTCGACGATGCGGCGCTCGCAGCCGTGCGTGCCGTGGCGCTCGCCGAACCGCTGCTGGTCAACCGGCTGATTGCACCCGATGCGCGCGTCACCGGGGTAAATGTCGCGGTGCAGATCGAGCAGGGCGATGCGGACAAGACCGCCGAGGCGATGGAATTCACCTATGCCCTGCGCGAGCGCTTCACGCAGCGCTACCCCTTCATCGATGTCTATCTGACCGGCGGGGCGGTCCTGGATCATGCCTTTCCCGAGGCGACACTCGATGACCTGCGCCAGCTGGTGCCGCTGTCCTATGCGGTGATCTTCCTCATCATGCTGGTGCTGTTGCGTTCCTGGTCGGGCACCCTGGCCGCCGCGCTGGTCATGGTACTGGCCGCAACCACCGGCATGGGGCTGGCCGGCTGGCTGGGCATCGCCCTGACGCCGGCCTCGGTGGGGGCGGCGACCATCATCATGACGCTGGCGGTCGCCGACAGTATTCATATCCTGATTACGCTGATCCGTGCGCAGGCGGCGGGGCACGACCGGCGCGCCGCGCTGCTGGAGAGCCTGCGGATCAACCTGCAGCCGGTCACGCTGACCAGTCTCACCACCGCCATCGGCTTCATGAGCATGAACTTCTCCGATGCGCCGCCGTTTCGCGATCTCGGCAATATCACCGCGATGGGCGTGCTGGCGGCCTGGGTGGCATCGCTCACCCTGCTGCCGGCACTGTTGCTGATGCTGCCGCTGCGGATCCGTGCCGGGAAGACCGGCGGCGTCATGATGCAGCGGCTGGCCGATTTCGTGGTGCGTTACCGGCGGGCGCTGCTGTGGGGCCTGGGTGTTGCGATCGTGGCGGTCGGCGCCATGATCCCGCGGCTGGAACTCAACGACCAGTTCGTGCAGTACTTCGACGAGAGCATGCGCTTTCGCCGCGACACGGACTTTGCCACCGCGCACCTGACCGGCATCTATCAGCTCGAGTATTCACTCGCCGCGGGTCAGCCATCGGGCATCAATGAGCCGGCCTATCTGCAGCGTCTGCGGGCCTTTGCCGAGTGGTACGCCCGGCAGCCCGAGACGGTGCACGTGAACAGTCTGCATCTGCTCCTCGAGCGCCTGAACAAGAACCTGCACGGCGATGACCCGGCCTGGCAGCGCCTGCCCGAGCAGCGCGAGCTCGCCGCGCAGTATCTGCTGCTCTACGAGTTCTCCCTGCCCTATGGACTGGATCTGAACGATCAGATCAATATCGACAAGTCCGCGAGCCGTTTCACCGTGATCACCCGCGACCTCTCGACCCGCGAACTGCGCACCCTGGAAGCGCGTGCCGAGGACTGGATGCGCACCCACCTGCCACCGACCATGCAGACCCTGGCCACCGGCCCGGCCATCATGTTTGCCTATATCTCGGAGCGCAACATCCGCACCATGCTCTGGGGGACCGCGCTCGCGGTGCTGCTGATCGTCACCACGCTGGTGGTTGCGCTGCGCAGCCTGCGGCTGGGGCTGATCAGCCTGGTGCCCAACCTGGTACCGGCGGTGCTGGCCTTCGGCACCTGGGCGATGACCGTCGGTCAGGTGGGGCTGGTGGTCTCGGTGGTGTTTGCCATGGCGCTTGGCATCATCGTGGATGACACGGTGCACTTCCTCAGCAAGTACCTGCGCGCCCGGCGTGTGCAGGGCCTGGCGCCGGCCGACGCCGTGCGCTACGCCTTCGCCACCGTCGGCACCGCCCTGTGGGTGACCTCGGTGATCCTGATCGGGGGGTTTTCCCTGCTCGCCTTCTCACCCTTCCAGCTCAACCAGCACTCGGGGATGCTGATGGCGATGACCATCGGCTACGCGCTGCTGGCGGACTTTCTGTTCCTGCCGCCGCTGTTGATGGCGGTGGACCGCACGGCACGCGCGCCGCGGCGCGCATCCGGCGACGCACCGTCCTGAGCCGGCGCGACGTCGCCGACAGTCGCGAGCAGGCGCTTTACGTGAACAGCAATTCGACGTAATTGCGGAAATGTCGGAGCTGCGCGGGGACGACCTCGGGCTCGTCGAGTGCCTTCGAGGTAATGAAGGCGCCCTCGATCACCACCGTCAAGCGGTATCCATCGCTACAACTATTCGGATCTGCCGCTCTGGGACATGCTGTTCGGCACCTTACGCAACCCGCGCTCGGTCGAAGCGCTGCCATAAAAGGTTATTCGGCAATTTATGATTAATGCCAGCTTGGCGTGGGTACAAAATGACAGCCACAGGCAAGCTATTAATCGATCATGCGTCTAGCCCGCATTTCTCACCAGGATGACACGCCCTCGCTTGATCTTTGAATCCATAAACCATTTTCCTCAGTCGGAAATACAGCCCGTACTCCGCTCCATCGGAAAATGGTTTGTGAATCCAAATCTCTGCGCGATCATCGTGCCCCCCGGT
Organism: uncultured Gammaproteobacteria bacterium; assembly: GCA_963707015.1. Taxonomy (GTDB): domain Bacteria; phylum Pseudomonadota; class Gammaproteobacteria; order Thiohalobacterales; family Thiohalobacteraceae; genus CAVPOO01. Next base: position 229,134 of record CAVPOO010000013.1, on the reverse strand, counting down.
GAGAAATGCGGGCTAGTTCAACTGGCACTAAATTCCGTAACTGCACCGCCAATTCCGTGGATGAGCATCTGCACCCCAATGACAGCAAGTATGAGGCCCATGAGCCGTGTAATCACTTTCACGCCATTGTCGCCAATATACTTTACTAAACGCTCGCCAGACAGGAAGAATACATAGGTAATCGCACAGAGAACGAAAAATGCGGAAACCGTGACCACAAACTCGGTTAGTGTGCCGGCTGATGCATAGTTCATTGCGGTCGCAATGGTGCCAGGGCCCGCTAGTATTGGCATAGCCAAAGGTGTGATAGCGACCTGTAGCGCAGCATCCAGGCTTTTCTTCTTGTCTTCATCACTCGGGTGCTGGACGGTGGAGTGTTCTCCTCCTTGTAACATATGGAAGCCAACAAGGGCGACGAGGATGCCTCCTGTGATACGGAACGCGGGCAGGGTGATGCCGAAAAGAGTGAAGATCAGTTTACCGGCGGCACAGAAGACCACGATGATGACGGCGCTGACCAAAAGCGCCTTGGCAGCAATCTTGCGTCGCGTACCAGCATCGTCATCCGCAGTGAGGCCCAGAAACACAGGTGTATTGGCAACCGGATTCATGATGGCGAAAAAGCCCATGAATACAGATAAGGCGTGTCCAATAAAGCTTTCCAAAGTGCCTCCTATTCCGAATCAGATATTGTTGTTTCTCTGCATTCCTTCAGGCTACGATCAGGATCACTCGACTTTGCCAAGGGTGTCACCCGCACACCTTGCGGTTAATGCGCCAACATCACCCGGCAAGTTCGAGATTGAATTACTGATGTCATTACATTTGGCGTAGGCATTGTTGGTATTCGATTTCGCAGCCTTCCACCCGTTAGATCTATGACGATGAACTTTGTGCTTGGGTAGAGACCATCTATCCAGCCGGCAGGCAAGGAACGGCAACCTCCAGTACTTTTCAGACATCCTACCTCAAATAGGCTATGTCCGATTAGGGTCTTACCCGGTCATTTCGCTGGATAATTCCCGAGTCGTTTGGTCAGATGGCCTTCTCCGGCCGGAACCTGCCCTTGTCTGATGGCTAGCGAACGGCGAAAACGTAGCAAGCGTTGCCGTTTCAGTCCTGCCACCATGCTTCGCACCGGTCGGAACACGTCATCGAAGACATGATAGCGAAAGCTTCGCAGTCGATTGCGACGCAGTGAGCGACACTGGCTGGTTGAGCGGTTCTTTGCCTGGATTCAGTGGCAATGCCGCCTCTTCTCAACCGCTCAAACACAAGGTTCAGTTGTAGCTCTTGCAGCAAGCCAAGCGGTGAATTCCCCGTGTTCGCTCGTAAGTCACTTCAAGCCGGCCTGGTATCTCCGATGCCGGCAATTCCCCCGAGCCTCGCTCACTTCGAAATAACCGAAGTATATGTCAGCAAAATCAGTTTTTAATTCGGAGTTGCCCGCATTACTTTATCTCCACCCTGAAACTAAACGAGGAGTAAACTCATGAAACGTACAAGTCGCTTAGTCACTGTTGCAACCGTAACCACTCTTTTTGCGGGAGGTGCGCTCGCCGGAACGATCCACAGTTCGAGTGCGCCAACCGACAGCGCGGGGGACAAGGTTACCACCGCGGTGCAGGAGCAAAGCGTGAAGGGTCATAGTACAACAAAGCCTTTCTCACAATACTCGTGGGAACGCGGGGCGATTCTCGACCTTATGCAAGAGAAAGGCATGGATGATGAAGGGACGACGACGCCTGCGATGAGGCACTCTTGGGAGCGTGGAGAAATGCTCAAGCTTCTGCACGAGAAGGGCATCGGTCAGTCTGGCGCCGATGGCACCGCGGCCTCGCCGCAGGTGGTCATCTACTTTGACTCGACGGCTTCCGAGCCGGGTCTCCCCTGGGATCTCGGCAATACTCATGCTGGCCGTAGTATCATGTTGAAGTATCTAGAACAGGCACGCAAGAACGCCCCTTCTCTTTAGGATTGCTACCTCGTTCTGCTTCCCCGAGCGCCGTGCCGGATCGGCACGGCGCCCGTTTACCGCCCAGGCTCCAGGTCTTAAGCCGCCTAAATTGATCGAGAACTTTCTGTCGGTCGATCCGGCAAAGATGCCGCCGAACTGCTCCGGACTCAACGAGAACCAGGGAGCGCGGGACAGTTGAGACCCGCTGGCAGAAACGGCTGCTTTAGCAAACGACAGCCTTGGGGTGGCAGCACCAATCCGAGCAAAACAACCGGGATTTACAACCGGAAATGGCGTGGTCCGGCCATTACTTACGTATAGGGCAAACAAACGCCCTTTTTATCTCTCGTCCACTGATCATCCTCGGGTAACGAAGGGAGCTGCGCCCTGCTACCACCCCGCAAAAGGGGTTGATCCCAATTAGCATGAATCTCCGGTTCATTGTTCAGCATAGGGATATCGACAGTATTGACTGGCTTGACGCGTTCCTTGCCTGTCTCACGAGCGCGCAGGGTGCCGTTGCTATAGCCCTCGTGCATTCTCTTTTAACAACTGCCTTCGGTAAGGTGAGCGGCTGACACGGCAGAACGGCGGCGTATTAAACGCCGCCGTGCGTGTCTTCATGGGTCACAAAAAGCTTTTACCGCCCTTTTCACGACCTGACCCGGCGCTCGAATTGAGCTGCGTTCCAGAAGCTTTCGAGCACCTTTTTCCACCGGAATCGAATCTGGTCAAAACGGTCGAGCGTCATCACCTTGGTCCATGCATCAACAAAGTCACGCGCAAACGTCTCTTGTGCGTCATTAGCTGCATAGACTTCTGCGACAGCGCGCAGCTCGGAGTTCGACCCGAAAACAAGGTCGACGCGGGTGGCCGTCCATTTGAGCTCGCCCGTCCCTCGATCACGACCCTCGTAAACGCCTTCGGACGTGGATGACTTCTTCCACTTCGTGAACATATCGAGCAGGTTCACGAAGAAATCGTTGCTCAACATGCCAGGTTGGTCGGTGAACACACCATGTGCAGATTGTCCGGCATTTGCATTCAGGGCCCGCATGCCGCCGACCAGAACGGTCATTTCAGGGACGTTGAGGGTCAACAGGTTCGCCCGATCGACCAGCATTTCCGGCGGCGATCTGTGGTTTCCGTCACCGAAGTAGTTGCGAAACCCGTCTGCGGTCGGTTCGAGAACTGCAAAAGATTTCACATCAGTTTGCGCTTGCGCTGCATCCGTGCGTCACCGAGACACGCGTGTTCTATTTCTGCGGGATTTATCCATACCCCCTCCCTTGTGGGAGGAGGCTGACCCGTTTGCCCTCCTCCATCCACCCGAATGACCCCATACGATCTCCCTTGCAATCAACGCCTTCAGACCCCTTTGAACTGGGCGTGGAATTTCTGCAGAATCAGGTGAACGCAGGTCCGCTTAAGCCCATGACACGACTGACCACAGTATTTATCCGCATATCGCTACTGGCCGCGGCGCTGGCCTGCCAGCCCGCGGTCGCGGCCGGCGACAAGCCGCTGGTGTACGAAGACAACGAAATCTACATGCGCCTGGTGCTGCGCACCCCGGCGCAGCTGAGCGCCTTTTACCAGGGCCGGCAGTTCAAGCAGGCGGCCATCGACAAGATCCTCGAGACCTGCTTCGTTACGCCCATCATCCGCAACAAGACCCTGGACGTGCTGTGGCTGGAACTCGATCGCTGGACGTTCACCGCGGACGGGCACGCCATTGCCCGCCTCAAGCGTGATTACTGGCCACCCAGGTGGCAGGAGTCGGGCCTGCCGCAGGCGCATCAGTCCACCTTCGGCTGGACGCTGATGCCCGAGGTGCGCGATCTCCGCCTCGATGAAAGTGTCGGCGGCAGTGTCGTCATTCCCATGCAGTCCCGGCCCTTTACCCTGACGGCCAATTTCCCGACCGGCGCCGACAAACAGGGCAGGACCCGGACCATCGTCTTCGAGGACATCAAATGCGCCACCGACGCGGACTAGGCACAGCACTCGCCTCACTGGTTCTGCTGGCCTGCGCCTGGCAGGCCCTTGCGGCCGAGCAGCTCCCCAGGGGCATACTTAAGATGGACGGCCGCGACGCGCCGCCGCTGGTGCTGAAGGACATGGACGGCGAGACCTGGGACATCGAGACGGCCCGCGGGCGCTGGGTGTTCGTGCATTTCTGGGCCAGCTGGTGCGGTCCGTGCCGCAAGGAGATGCCAACCATCCAGGCCATCTACCCGGAATTCGACCCGGCCGAGCTGGAGATCGTGGTGATCAACACCGCCGAGTCGGAAGATACCGTGTTTGCCTTTCTCGCCGGGGTCGCCCCGGACATCACGCCGCTGATGGATACCGACGGGCTGGTCACCGAACGCTGGCAGCCGCGCGGATTGCCGGCCAGTTACTTCGTCGATCCGGAGGGGAAACTCCAGTACCTGGCACTGGGCGGCCGACCCTGGGACACGCCCGATTACCTGAACTTCCTGCGCAATATCATCGCGCAGTGACGCCACGCTGAACCATGTTGAAGGCGCTGCGGCTGCTTGTCGTTCTGGGCCTGTGCGTCGGCTGCGCGCAGACGCCCAGACTGCCGGCGCCGCCGCCGGAACGCGTCGATTTCATCGAGCTGACCATCGAGCAGGCGCACCAGGCCATGCTGCACCATGCCATCAGCTGCGAGCAGCTCACCCGCCGCTATCTGAAGCGCATCCAGACCTACGACCAGCCGACGGGGCTCAACGCGATCATCTACCTCAACCCGAATGCGCTGCAGCGCGCCCGTCAGCTCGACCGGAAATTTGCCCGGCGCGGGCAGATGCAGAAGCTGCACTGCATGCCGGTCATCCTCAAAGACAACTTCGATACGGCGGACATGCCAACGGAGGCCGGTTCCATCGCCTTGCAGGGATCACGTCGGCCGGATGACGCCTTCATGGTGAAACGCCTGCGCGCGCAGGACGCGATCATCCTCGCCAAGTCCAATATGGCCGAATGGGCCTTCAGCCCCTACCACACCATCAGCTCCACACACGGCGAGACACGTAACGCCTATGACCTGACGCGCGTACCGGCCGGTTCCAGCGGTGGCACCGCCGCGGCGATCGCCGCCAATTTCGGCATCATCGGCATGGGTACGGACACCGGCAATTCCATCCGTGGCCCGGCCGCGCATCTGGCCCTGGTCGGGATCCGCTCCACCATCGGCGCGACCAGCCGCGACGGCGTCGTGCCGCTGCTGCTGAACCGCGATATCGCCGGGCCGCTCATGCGCACGGTGCGCGATACCGCCATCGTCTATTCGGTCGTGGCCGGCTACGATCCGGCCGACCCCGTTACCGAGGCCGGCCGGACACGGGTCCAGGCCGATTACACCGCCTTCCTGAAAGCCGACGGGCTGAGCGGCGCGCGCCTGGGCGTGCTGCGCGCCCTGGTGGACACCGAAACCGCGGACTTCGAGGTCCTGGCGCGGATGGACGAGGCGCTGGCGGCGCTGCGCGAGGCCGGCGCGGTGCTCGTCGATCCGTTCGACATCCCGGACTTCGAGCGCCTGAAAAACGCCACCGGGTTCTGCAGCCGCTTCCGCTACGATCTGAAAAACTACCTCGGGTCGCTGGGCGCCGCCGCCCCCATCCAGTCGCTGGACGAAGTCGCTGCGAGCAGGCGCTTCCTGCCGAGCAACGCAGAGGCCATGCAGTGGGCCATGAGCGTCGACGGCGACCCGCAGTCACAGACCCCGCCCTGCGTGGACGTGCAGGGCGACCCGCGCCGCCGGCAGTTTCTGGAGGCCGTCGTTGCCGCCATGGACGGCGCCCACGTCGATGCGATCGTCTACCCGACCTGGAGCAATCCGCCCCGCGAGATCGGCGACGAGAAAAGCCCGCACGGCAACAACAGCCCGGTCATCGCACCGCACACCGGGCAGCCCGCCATCACCGTTCCCATGGGTTTCACGGCCGCCGGCCTGCCCCTGGGCCTGCAATTTCTCGCCCGGCCATTCGATGAGCACAAACTGTTTCGATACGCCTATGCCTACGAGCAGGCCACCCGCCACCGCCGACCACCGCAAGGCTTCGGCAGCCTGTAGCCAGTCGAAGGGGTACGCCTACCCCGCAGCCCCGAGCTGAGCTATATTCAATCTGTGCATCAGCGCCATCTCTGCACAGCTCGACAACCGATCCCCGGCGCGTTCACTGACGCCGATCTTTTTCTGACTGGAGAGACACCGATATGACCCCACTCGCGCGTGTTGCGCTGCTCGTCTCGATGAGCCTGCTGCCGTTCCAGCTTATTCAGGCCCAGCCACCGACTACGGACGAAGAAGCCCGCCAGCGGCTGGCGTACCACTGCCAGCAGTACCCGGAGCGCTGCGCGCAATTCTCGGCGCGGCATGCCGAGCGTCAGGCGAGGATCAAGGCCTGGTGTGATCAATACCCGGACGAATGCGCGTGCCGCATGGCGCAGTGGAAGCAGCGTCGGGCACAGCGCGAGGCCTGGTGCGCACAGAACCCCGGGGCCTGCACCTACCCCCCGCGGGGCCGGCAGTGGCGACGGGGCTGGCCAGCCAACCCCTGATAATGACGCATGTTATGGCCACGGAATCCACGGAAAAACACGGAAAGAACGCACACGCATTAGAATTTTTTCCGTGTCATTCCGTGGATTCCGTGGCTATAAACAAAAATACTGGCGCTCAGCCTGATTTGTCAGTATCCGTCATTATCACGGTGAAAGCGTATTAGCCCGCATTTCTCACCGGGCGGCGATAGAGTCACATAATGCACTGAGGTAAGGAACAGAGTGCAGATCAGGGAAAAGACAGTGTGTAATCAGGCCGTGCCTATCCCGGTGAGAAATGCGGGTTAGGCGGTCGAACACGCCGCCGGGCAGACCGCGAATCGCGGCTCGGCTTCAGTCAGGCGGCGGCACCACCAGCGCATCGAAGGGGTGGCGCTCCCGGATGAGGCCAGCGAACAGGAACACATCGAGCAGCGTCTCATAGGCCGCGCGTGAGATCGCCGGGTCCCGAGTCCAGCAGCCCAGTGACTGATAGGCCGCGAGCGTGCGCGTCAACACGGCGCGATCGATGCCCGGGAAGAGGCCAGCCTCGGCCTCACGCGCGGCGATCTCGTCGGCGGGCGCCGTAACCACCGCCTCACGCGCGCGTCGGTAGGCGCGCATGAAGGCGCGCGCCATCGGGGTAGCCAGCCACTCAGGCGTCGCACACAGGCTGCTGAACGCCACCGGTCCGACCGCATCGCCCACGGCGGCCACCACATGCCCGATCCCGTCGTGCTCGAGTTGCTGCGCGGCGGGACCCTGCAGGTGCACATAGTCACCCTCGCCCCGGCGGAAGGCCTGCTGCATCGCATCGACATCCCCGGCATCGATCGCCACCAGCTGCGCGAAGTCCACGCCCTGGCGATGCAACCCGTACTTGAACATGGCCAGGGGCTGAAACAGGTGATCGACCAGCACTTTTTTGCCGGCGAGCCCTGTCCAGCTGAAGTCCGGTTCCGGGCGACGGCCGACGACAAAGAAACCATCGCGCTCGTTGATCTGCGCAAAATGCACGATGCCCGCGCTTTCGCCCCGCTCGAGCCCGGCGAAACCGAGGGCCACCGCCGCCTGCGCCACCTGGCAGCTCCCATCCTGGATACTGGCGGGCACCGTACGTTCGGGGGTCGCCACCGCATAGCTCGGCTCGAGACCCTCGTCGCGCAGATAACCGCCGGCGATGGTCATCAGCAACGGACTGTAGAAGGCCGAATGACGCACGGCCATGATATGAATGGCGCTCATGGGGGCAGGTTACCCATGATCGGAGTGGCTGACAAATGCAGGTCGTTCCCCGTCGGTTTCCCGACGGATTTCCAGGTGTCTCTGACTGAATCGCATCCGCCTCAGATCGCCCGCCCCGCCTCAGCCAAACCGCCCCTGAAGCGATTTTTCGTACCCCGGGAAGTACTGACCAATAACCGGCAGGTCGAACGAACGCAGAATACTGGTATTGGGTTCGCGTTGCAGGAGAAATTCGAACGACGCCTTCACGAGCTCTTCGGCCGTCGCCCGGCCCGCGGTCAGTTTCTCGTAGTAGGCGGGGCTGACCGTCACCCGATGTTCGGTGGTGGTCTGGCCCGCCACCGTCACCCTGAAGGTGCCGTCGTTGAGATTCTCTACCTTGATCGTCGTCATGTGCATTCCTCCATTGCCGGTGTACCGTCGCTGCGATGGCTAAGAAAAGGTCCTGCTGCGCGTATCCTGGCATGCACCTCGCAACTTGCAGCTGGCCCTTCGACACGCTCGGGACGAACGGATAAAGTACCCGGCGGATTCACTCATCCTCAACCTCGAGAAAATCGACTGAGCGGAGAAAGCATGATAGATCTCAATCCCGACATTGTCTGTTCCATCATTGCCAAGGCGCGCGAATTCCATGCCAAAGAGGAGGTAGTCATCCCCGAGGTACCCGACAGCCCCAGCGACGACTGGGCCCTGCAGGTGCTAGCCGACCATTCGGATGACCTCACCTACCAGGAGTTGAAGACGGCCATCGATGAGCTCGAACCGGATCAGCAGATCACCCTGGTCGCGCTGATGTGGGTTGGACGCGGCGATTTCGATGTGGAGGAATGGGAGGCCGCGGTGCAGGAGGCCAGCGACAGCTGGACCGATTACACGGCGGAGTATCTGCTGGCAAGACCGCTGGTCGCTGATTACCTGGAGGAAGGACTGGTCCAGCACGGTTACTCCTGTAACGAATAACCGCTGGATCCGGCACGTCAGCAGGGTCAGGCGGATTCTCCTCGACACCGCGGTTAGAATAGGCAAGCCGGATGCGAAGGAACCGAGATGAGGCGAATCTACGTCGTGCTACCCAGTGTCGAGAGTTGCAGGGCGGTGGTCAAGGAGCTCGAGGAGTCGGGGCTGTCCGACCATCGTATTCACGTGATCGGCAGTGTCGCCTACGATCTGGGCGGACTGCCCACGGCCAACGTCCTGCTGCGCAGCGAGGTGGCCCACGGTATCGAATGGGGGCTTGGCCTGGGCGCGCTGGCCGGGCTCATCGGCGGATGGCTGGTCGTCAACTTTCCGCCGCCGGGCGTGGTTGTGGAGGTGGCCGACTGGCTGTATCCGGTGCTTGGAATCGGCGGGGCGGTTTTCGGGGGCATCGTGTCCGCCCTGCTCGCCAAGGGGATCCCCAGCCACAAGCTGGCGGCATTCGAGCGGGCCATCAGCGCGGGACAACTGCTGGTCATGGTCGACGTGCCCAAACACTGGGTCGATGCGACCAGGGACGCGATCATCAAGCATCATCCGGAGGCCCGCATTGGTGTGACCCAGCTGCCGCGGGCCGGCTGAGCGCGGGCGTTGTCCGGCCCGCTGATGTTGTAAAGTGACGCTAGACGCGCCTCGCGCGGCGCGATGAGGATCTGTGCTCTGAGTGATGGCTGAACACGTGCCGATTGCAGCTGCCGCCCCGGTGCCGGTGCGGCGCCAGGCGATACCCCCCGCGGGTTATACCTGGCGCTGGATCCTGGACCGTGTGCTGGAACATCGGCATGCGCTGCTGCTCGCCAATGTGGTCGCGGCGCTCGCCGTACTGATGGCAATACCCATACCCCTGCTGATGCCGCTGCTGGTGGACGAGGTGCTTCTGGACCAGCCCGGGACGCTGGTCGGAACCATCGATGCGCTGTTCCCGGTGAGCTGGCGGGGGCCGGTGCTCTACGTCGGCGTGATGCTGCTGGTGACGCTGGCGCTGCGCGTGGCCGCGCTCCTGCTCAACGTCTGGCAGACACGTGAGTTCACGCTGATTGCCAAGGATGTGGTCTACCGCATGCGCCGGGCACTGCTCATGCGCCTGTCACGCATCTCCATGGCCGAGTACGAGACGCTCGGCTCCGGCGCCGTGGCCTCGCGGTTCGTGACCGATCTGAACTCCATCGATGACTTCGTCGGCGCCTCGGTGAGCAAGACGCTGGTGGCGGTGCTCTCGCTGGTCGGCATCAGCGCCGTGCTGCTGTGGATGCACTGGCAGCTGGCGCTGTTCATCCTGTGCATGAATCCCCTGGTCATCTACTTCACCGTGGTGCTGGGCAAGCGGGTGAAGTCGCTGAAGCATCGCGAGAACACGGCCTTCGAGCTGTTCCAGCAGGCGCTGGTGGAGACGCTCGACGGTATCCAGCAGATTCGCGCGGCGAACCGGGAGCACCACTACATCGAGCAGGTCGTCGCGGCCGCGCGGGGCATACGCACGCACTCGGCGGCCTTCTCCTGGAAGAGCGATGCCGCCAGCCGCTTCTCGTTCGGCGTGTTTCTGCTTGGTTTCGATGCCTTTCGCGCCGTGGCCATGCTGATGGTGGTGTTCTCCGATCTCACGATCGGGCAGATGATGGCCGTGTTCGGCTATCTCTGGGTCATGCTCGCCCCGGTGCAGGAGCTGCTGAGCGTGCAGTACGCCTGGTACGGGGCCAAGGCGGCGCTCGGGCGCGTGAACGGCCTGCTGGAGCTGCATCAGGAGCCGCAGTATCCGCACGCCGTCGACCCCTTCGCCGGCAAGACGACCGTGGGCGTACGCGTGGAGAACGTCAGCTTCGCCTACCGCGAGGACGAACCGATACTCAAGCACGTGTCGCTCGATATCGCGCCGGGCGAGAAGGTCGCTCTGGTGGGCGCCAGCGGCGGCGGCAAGTCCACGCTGGTGCAGGTCATCCTCGGACTGTACCCGCCGCTCGAGGGGATGCTTTACTTCGACGGCGTGCCGGTGACCGAGATCGGCCTCGATGTGGTACGCGACAACGTGGCGGTCGTGCTGCAGCATCCGGCCATGTTCAACGATACCGTGCGCAGTAACCTGACCCTGGGCGGTGAAGCCACGGACGAGGCGCTGTGGCGGATTCTCGAGGTCGCGCAGATCAGCGACGTCGTCCGGCAGATGCCCGACGGGCTGGACACGCTGATCGGCCGGCAGGGCGTGCGTCTGTCCGGCGGGCAGCAGCAGCGGCTTGCCATTGCACGCATGCTGCTCACGGACCCCAAGGTAGTGATCCTGGACGAGGCCACCTCCGCGCTCGATACCGGCACCGAGGCGCAGCTGCACGCGGCGCTGCGCCAGTCTCTGCAGGATCGCACCCTGCTCATCGTCGCGCATCGCCTGTCTGCGGTGAAACAGGCCGACCGGGTCTACGTGTTCGAGGACGGCCAGATCGCCGAGGAAGGCGGGCACGCGGAACTGATGGACGCCGACGGGCTGTATGCAAAGCTCTATGGCAGCGTTCAGCACTGAGTCACGCCGATCAGCCTGAGTCTGCGGCAGGGGCACGCATCTCTCACCCCCTGCCTGACCCTCCCCCGTCGGAGGGGGCAGGGAAGCGCCTGCGACCTCGCAATGAAGCGCATTTTCGGCACGCCTCGGGGAAGTATGCCTGCGACCTCGCGGGGAGCTTAGCAGACGTTCGGCTGTGCTCATCGTCGGAGAAAAGCCGAGTGCAGCGCTTTCCGCGCCGCCCCGTCGGACGGTAACAGACCAAATGAGAAGCATTTTCCACTCGCCTCGCGGGTGAAAATACCGCGAACGCAGGCGTTCCCCCTCCCCTCGCGGGAGGGGGTTAGGGGGAGGGGGATACGCCGAGGGGGTTGACGCCACCACCCACAAGCCGGGTTAATACACCTTCGAACGTTCAGGGAGGAACGTGAGATGTCCGTGGAACAAACGCACCGCGCACGCACCTTGCGCAGTCACCCTACCGAGGCCGAACAGCGCCTCTGGTATTTCCTGAGGCGTCGTCAGCTGGATGGGGTTAAGTTTCGACGTCAATTCCCCATCGGCGTCTTCATCGTCGATTTCCTCTGTCTGGAGAAGCGGTTGATCGTAGAGGTCGATGGCGGACAACATGTCGAGCGAATGCGCTATGACCAGCGCCGGGATGCCTGGCTGGAAGCGCAGGGCTTTCGCGTGCTGCGGTTCTGGAACGACGAGGTCCTGAAACAGACGACGTCGGTCGTGGAGGTGATTCGGGCTCGGCTGGAAGACCCTTCACCCCCTCCCTGACCCTCCCCCATCAAGGGGGAGGGAAAGCTCGCCTGGAAGCTCCCGGGGAAGTCAGCAGAGACTCTGCCTGCCCACGTCGGCGGCAACAAGAAATTCCGACGTGAACAACCAACGTTCTGGCTGCTGCCCTTCGCCCGCTGAAAGCTCGCCTGGAAGCTCCCGGGGAAGTCAGCAGAGACTCTGCCTGCCCACGTCGGCGGCAACAAGAAATTCCGACGTGAACAACCAACGTTCTGGCTGCTGCCCTTCGCCCGCTCCCTGCCCCCCATCGAGGGGGAGGGAATGCTTGTCGCGAGCTGGCGGGGCAATCCCCAGCGACTCGCCGTCGCGCGTCCGCGGCAGCAAGAAATCCGCAAGGCTGCAGGCATCGATCCAGGGCGAATCCGGCAGGATCGCGCTCGACACGCATGCGCGCGGGGACCTGGTCGGCGAGGCGGGCCTGTACTTCGGGCAGCGCACGGCCGACGTCGATGTGCTCGAGGACGCCCAGCTGTTATGCATCACGCAACACAGCCTGGAGCGGCTCAGGAAACGCTACCCGCGCATCGCCGCCAAGGTCCTGCGCAACCTGAATGAAGTCCTGGCCCTGCGCCTGGCGCACGCGACCGACAGACTGATCTGAGCGGCGTCAGCGGGGGCGCTGTCGCGCCCGGTCAGGTACGGTTCGGGACCCGTCCCGACAGGCTGAATTTCCATGCGGACGCTCCCGGGTTACTGCTATCATGGCGTTTTGCAGGGATCCCGGACGGAGATCAGAAGCATGTCACAGAACCAGCGCCCGGTAGTGGAGAAGGTCATCGAGGCCTTCAAGTCGCGGCTCAGCGACAGCGCGCGCGCGCAGATCACTGACGCCCAGTTTACCGATCTCGCCTCCCTGATCGACGAGGCGATCGCCGATGAAGTGGCGGCGGCGGCGGATCTGGTGGACGAGGTGGCGAGGAAACTGCGGTCAAGCGCCGGCAAACCGGAACTCGGACTATAGGAGACCGGCCGGCGCGACGCCGGGTGTGGGGCGTGAACGGCCTGCTGCCCTCGACCTCGCCACGGCCGGCAGACGCACGAGCGGGAAAGCGATCATGACAGATTCCTTCGAATTCGCAGACGAACTGGGTCCCCTGAAAACCATCCATGTGCACGAACCCTCGGTGGGGCTGCGCGCGATTCTGGTGGTGGACAATGTCGCCACGGGTCCCTCCATCGGCGGGGTACGCATGGCCCCGGACGTGAGCACCGAGGAATGCTGGCGGCTGGCCCGCGCCATGACGCTCAAGAACGCCGCCGCCGGCCTGCCGCACGGCGGTGGCAAGGCCGTCGTATATGGCGATCCAAAGATGCCCCGGGCGGACAAGCAATGTCTGATCCGCGCACTGGCCAATGCCCTGCGTTACACCGAGGATTATATCTTTGCGCCGGATATGGGCACCGACGAGGAGTGCATGGCCTGGGTCAAGGACGAGATCGGCCGGGTGGTCGCCCTGCCGCGCGAGCTCGGCGGCATTCCGCTGGACGAGATCGGCGCGACCGGCTGGGGCCTCAGCCATGTCGCGGATGTCGCGCTGGAGTATTGCGATTTCGAGCTTGAGAACGCCCGCGTCGTGGTGCAGGGATTTGGTGCCGTCGGCAGGCACGCGGCACGGTTTCTGACCGCCCGCGGCGCCGTGCTGGTCGGCGCCGCCGACTCGCGGGGTGCGATTCATGCCCCGGGTGGCCTGGATGTCGCGAAACTGATTGCGATCAAGGACAGCGGGGGCAGCCTCAGCGACTATGCAGACGCAGAGCCGCTCGATCGGGATGCCATCGTCGATATCGAGTGCGATATCTGGATCCCCGCCGCGCGGCCGGACGTGGTCCACGAGGACAACGTGGACCGGCTGAGGACCCGACTGGTGATCGAGGGCGCCAACATCCCGATCACGCCGGGTGCGGAGAAGATCCTGGCCGACAAGGGCATTCTCTGCGTCCCGGACTTCATCGCCAATGCGGGCGGGGTCATCTGCGCGGCCATGGAGTACCATGGTGCGACGGAGACCGCCGCGATGCAGGCCATCGAAGAAAAGCTGCGCCGCAACACGCGGCTGGTGCTCGACGACGCGGCCCGGCGCAACATCCTGCCCCGTCAGGCCTCAGTCGAGCTGGCGCTGGCCCGCGTGAAGAAGGCCATGAGCCTGCGCCGCTATTCGCTGTTTTCCACGGCGCCGGGATTCGTCTAGCGCGGGGGCGGCCCGGCCGACCCGCCGCACGGGCAAGAGTGAAGGAGGTCGCATGTACCGCATCCGATTCCACGGCCGTGGAGGACAGGGCGTCAAGACCGCCAGCCGCGTGCTCGGCAGCGCCTTCTTCCTCGAAGGCTTCGAGGTGCAGGATGCGCCCCGCTACGGAGCCGAGCGGCGTGGCGCACCGATCTTCGCCTATGTGCGCGCGGCGCGCACGCCAATCAGTGAACGCGGGATCATCGCTCACCCGGACCTGGTGATCGTCGCCGACGACAGCCTGGTCGCGGTGCCGGCCGCCGGGGTGCTGCAGGGCGCCAGCGCGCATACGGTCATGCTGATCAACAGCCACGAGGCCCCGGAGCTGTGGCAGCAGCGCCTCAACCTGGCCGGTCCCGTGCTGATCCTGCCGGCCACGGAAGAGGTAGAGGACCGCGCCGAGCTGCCCTTCGCAGGCAGCGCCTGTGCCGGCGCGGCGGCCCGTCTGGTCGGCGTGATTGGCCGCGAGGCGCTGGCCGCGGCGATCGAAGAGGAACTCGGCCCGCTGGGCGCACAGCGCGTGGACAAGAACCGGGCGATGGCACTGCAGGCCTATGACCGGCTCGCGGCGCATGCCGGGTCGGTGACCGAGGGCACTGAGATCGGCGCCGGCGACTACACCCGGCCGGACTGGATCGGGGTGCCCTTCGAGGCGGCGCGCCTGTCCGCGCCGACCATCCATGCGGGCGCGACCAGCGTAAAGGTCAAGACCGGCCTGTGGCGCACGCTGCGCCCGGTCATCGACTACGCGCGCTGCAACCGCTGCTGGTGGGTGTGCAGCACCTTCTGTCCCGACGGCGCGATCAGCGTGAATACCGAACGCGCGCCGGAGATCGACTATGACCATTGCAAGGGCTGTATGGTCTGCGTGGCCGTGTGTCCGCCGCACGCCATCGAGGCCGTCCCCGAGCATGTGGCGCAGGCCGCGGAGACCAGAGACGCATGACACGCAGACTCCTGACCGGTAATGCCGCGGCTGCCTGGGGCGCGCGTCTGGCGCGGGTCGACTACGTGCCGGCGTTTCCGATCACGCCGCAGACGGAGATCATCGAGACCCTCGCCGCCTGGCTGGATGCGGGCGAGATGCCCGGCCGCATGGTGACGCTCGAGTCCGAGCATTCCATGATCACCGCGGCGGGGGCCGCCGCGGCCACCGGGGTACGCGTGTTCACCGCCACCTCCAGCCAGGGCCTGCTGTACGGGATGGAAATGGTCTACACCGTCGCCGGCTGGCGGGCCCCCTTCGTCATGATCAACGTCTCGCGGGGCCTGTCTGCACCGCTGACCCTGGAGTCGGACCACAACGACATCATGGCGGCGCGCGACAGCGGCTTTCTGCAGATCCACTGCTCGACCTGTCAGGAGGTGCTCGACAGCGTCCTGCTCGCCTATCGGCTGGGCGAAGACGCGCGCGTGCGGCTCCCGGTGATCGTCAATCTCGACGGTTTTTATCTGTCCTTTACCCGTGAACCGGTGGAGATCCCGGACCCGCAGACCGTCGCCGGTTTCCTCCCGCCCTTCGACGCGGAGAACATCCGCTTCCGGGCCAGCGCGCCCGCCAGCCAGGCGGTCGCGGTGCTGGGCGGCTCGCCCTACTCCTATTTCCGCTACGAGACGCACCTGGGTGCGCTCAATGCGCTCGCCGTGTACGAGGAGGCCGCGGAGGCCTTCGCCGAAACCGTCGGGCGCAGCCATCCGGCGGTGGAGGCCTACCGCTGTGACGACGCCGAGATCGTGTTCGTGATGATCGGCTCCTTTGCCACCAAGGGCAAACAGGCCGTCGACCGCCTGCGCGATGCCGGCTGGGCGATCGGCCTGGTCAGGCCGCGTCTGTTGCGACCGTTTCCCGCCGGGCAGCTGCTGCGCCTGCTGGCAGGCCGTCAGGGTGTCGCCGTCATCGATCAGAATATATCCATGGGCAAGGGCGGCGTCCTGCACACGGAACTGGCCTCGGCGCTGTATGGCAAACCGGATGCCCCGCCCATTCTGGTCGGCTTCATCGGCGGGCTGGGGGGCCGGGATATCAGTCCGGAAGAGTTCTTCGAGATGGCCGCGGTGACCCGCCAGGCCATTGCCGAGGGTGTCGCACCCGAGCCGCGGCTGCTGTACACGCGCGATGAGTTGCGCGAGATGAGAAAACTGCAGGCGATCGCGCATACCGAGCGCAACGAACTGGAGTCGGGCCAATGACCGAGCGTCTGTTCAAACGCATGAAGGATCTCCCGTCCACCCATTTGCTCGGGACGGGCACGCCGATGTGCGCCGGCTGCGGTGGCCTCGAGGCACTGCACGAGATCTACGATGTGCTCGGCCCCAGGACGGTGTTCATCAATGCGGCGGGCTGCATGACCCTGTTGTCGGTCTATCCCTTCACGCCATTCCGCGGTTCCTGGCTGTACACGGCCATGGCCTCGGCACCCGCGGGGGCGCAGGGCGTGCGCGATGCCCTGGATATTCTGCTCGAGCAGAAGCGCATGCCGGCCGGGGAAGACCTCGAGGTCGTGGTGCTGACGGGCGACGGCGCCGCCTATGGCATGGGCCTGTCCGCCACCTCGGGCGCCATGGAGCGCGGGCTCGACTTTCTCTACATCTGCTATGACAACGAGGGCTACGGCAACACCGGCCAGCAGTTCTCGGCTGCCACGCCGCATGCCGCGAGGACCGCGACCAGCCGGGGACCGGCGGGCTTTCGCGGCTACAAGAAGGACCTGTTTGCCATCTGGGCGGCCCACAGGCCCGCCTATGTGGCGACGGTCATCGGCGCCGAGCCCCTGGATCTCGCCCGGAAGATTGCCCGGGCCAAGAGCCTCGAGGGACCGCGTCTGATCATCGCCCTCGCCCCCTGCCCCACCGGCTGGGACTATGAGCCACGCGAATCGGTGGACATCGGCAGGCTGGCGGTGAAGACTGGCGCGTGGCCCTTGAAGGAGTATGTCGACGGCAAGGTGGTACACACCCGGATCCCCCACCCGCGGCTGCCCGTGGAGGAGTAC
This sequence comes from uncultured Gammaproteobacteria bacterium, assembly GCA_963707015.1. Taxonomy (GTDB): domain Bacteria; phylum Pseudomonadota; class Gammaproteobacteria; order Thiohalobacterales; family Thiohalobacteraceae; genus CAVPOO01. Next base: position 211,884 of record CAVPOO010000013.1, on the reverse strand, counting down.
CTGAAGAAACAGGGCCGCTTCGCCCATCTGTTTTCGCCCACGCGCAACGAGGCACTCCTGGCGGAGATCCAGGACCGCGTGGATGCCTACTGGGCGGGCGTCGGTGAGTAGCGCTCTTTCAATCTGATAATGAGAAATATGATGGCCACGGAATCCACGGAAAAACACGGAAAAAGTTCGTATGGGTGCGGGTTCTTTCCGTGTTTTTCCGTGGATTCCGTGGCTATAGATAAAAACACTGGCATTGCGCCTGATTTGTCAGCATCCGTTGTCGTCAGGTCGAAAGCCTGTTAGACATCGCGAATGGGGCAGATCGATGTCGACAACAGACAAGAGCTATTGTCACCGGGGTGGTACGGCGCCGCTGCTGGGTGCGACGATCCCGGAGCATTTCGCCGGGATCGCGCAACGCTTCGCCGCAAACGCGGCGGTCGTATCCGTACCCCAGGGCCGGCGGCTGAGCTACGCAGAGCTGGCGCAGGCGGTGGACGCGCTGGCGCGCGGTCTGCTTGCAACCGGCTTCGGCAAGGGCGATCGCATTGGCATCTGGTCAACCAACAATGTCGAATGGCTGCTCTTGCAGATGGCCACGGCGCGTATCGGCGCGATACTGGTCAACATCAACCCCGCCTACCGCCAGCGCGAGCTCGCCTATGCGCTGCAGCGCTCCGAGGTCCAGGGCCTGTTTCTGATCCCGCGCTTCCGCAGCAGCGATTATGTCGCCATGCTGGTCGCGCTGATTCCGGAGCTCACGACCGCCGGGCCGGCGGCGATCGCGAGTGAGGCGTTTCCGGCCCTGCGGCGGGTAGTGCTGTATGACCCGCAGGCCCCGGAGAAGACGGCCTGCCCGCATCCCGGTTTCACCCCCTGGCCGGAGTTGCTGGCGGCCGCCGGCCGCATCCCCGCCGAGCGGCTCGATGCCCTCGCCGGCTCCCTGGATGTGGATGACCCCATCAACATCCAGTACACCTCCGGGACGACCGGCTTCCCCAAGGCCGTGGTGCTGACACACCACAACATCCTCAACAACGCCTGGTTTTCCGCCCGCGCGATGCACTTCAGCGAGGCCGACCGGCTGGCCGTGTCGGTGCCCTTTTATCACTGCTTCGGGATGGTGCTCGCGAACCTGCTGTGTCTCTCGGTCGGGGCCTGCATCGTGATTCCCTGCGAGCATTTCGATGCGCAGGCCGTCCTCAGGGCCGTCGCGGCCGAGCGCTGCACCGCCATCCACGGGGTCCCGACGATGTTCATCGCCGAACTGGAAGATCCGCAGTTCGCGAGCTTCGACCTGTCCAGCCTGCGCACCGGCATCATGGCCGGCGCCCCCTGCCCGCCGGCGCTCATGCAGCGCGTGATGCAGGATATGCACTGCCGCGAGATTCTGATCGGCTACGGTGAGACCGAGGCCTCACCCCTGACCCATCTGACATCCCGGGACGACGGCATGGAGCGCCGCATCGGCACGGTGGGGACAAACCTCCCGCACCAGGAGGTGAAGATCGTGGATGTTGCCAGCCGCATGACCGTGCCGCGCGGCGCGGTCGGGGAGATCTGTTTTCGCGGCTATCACGTCATGCAGGGCTATTACGGCGATGCCGAGGCCACCGCCAGTGCCATCGACCGCAACGGCTGGCTGGCCTCCGGGGATCTCGGCACCATGGATGCCGACGGCTATGTCAGGGTGACCGGACGACTGAAGGAGATGATCATTCGCGGCGGCGAGAACATCTATCCGCGCGAGATCGAGGACTTCATCTTCACGCATCCCAAGGTTGCCGAGATCGCCGTGTTCGGCATCCCCGACGCCTTCTACGGCGAAGAGCTCATGGCCTGGATCCATCTGCGCACGGGTGAAACGGCGAGCGCGGAGGAGATCCGTGATTTCTGTAAGGGCAGGATCGCACACTTCAAGATCCCCAGACACATCTGGTTTGTCGATGAGTTTCCGATGACCGTCACCGGCAAACTGCAGAAATTCCGCATGCGCGAGATCGCGATCGAGAAAATGGGACTCGCGCAGGCGCACCCCGATGACGCGCAGCGGGTGTGACAGGGGTCGGTAGTCCGGATTCGAGGCGGCCGGCAGCGTGCCCCCGGCGCGGGTCTGCCCCGGTGAGTTGCGATTCGATAAAGGAGTGTTGGTAATGAATGAGACAGCGACGCTGGTGGTGGGTGACGGTCACTATGAGCTTCCCGTCGTGCAGGGCACGGAGGGTGAGAAGGCCATCGACATCCGCAAGCTGCGCGACCGCACCGGGCTGATCAGCCTGGACCCCGGCTACGGCAATACCGGTAGCTGCGAAAGCGCCATCACCTACATCGATGGTGAACGGGGGATCCTGCGTTACCGTGGCATTCCGATCGAGCAGTTCGAGAAGCATCCCAACTTCGTGGAAGTCGCCTGGCTGCTGATCTTCGGCACGCTGCCAAGCGCGGTGGAATACGCGCGCTTCAGTGCCGAACTGACCGGCAACGCCAATATCGACGAGGCCATGAAGCACAACTTCGAGGGTTTCCCGCGCACGGCACCGCCGATGGCCATTCTCTCGGCCATGATCAATGCGCTGTCCTGCTTCCACCCGGAGTTCTACGAGCTGGAGGAACCGGGCAAGTTCGAGGCGGCCGCCGCGCGGCTGATCAGCAAGGTCAGGACCATCGCGGCATTCGCCTATCGCAGGTCGCGGGGATTCCCCTACATCTATCCCGACCCCAAGCTGCGCTATGCCGTGAATTTCCTGCACATGATGTTCTCGCAGCCCTACGACCAGTACCTGTGCGATGACCGGGTGCGCGATGCGCTCAACCTGGTGCTGATCCTGCACGCGGACCACGAACAGAACTGCAGCACCTCAACCGTGCGCATGGTGGGTTCCAGCCAGGCCAACCTGTTCGCCTCCTGTGCCGCCGGTGTGTGCGCCCTGTGGGGGCCGCTGCACGGGGGGGCCAATGTCAAGGTCCTGCACATGCTGGAACAGATCCACCAGGGGCACACGACCCCCGAGGAGTACCTTCGTCTGGCCAAAGACAAGGCCAGCAAGGTTCGCCTGATGGGCTTCGGCCACCGGGTCTACAAGAGCCATGACCCGCGCGCCGTGGTTCTGCAGCGCACCGCCGAGCGGCTGCTCGCCTTCCTGGGCCAGGACGACCCGCTGCTGAACATCGCCCGCAAACTCGAGGAAATCGCCCTCAGCGACAGCTACTTCGTCGAACGCAAGCTGTACCCGAACGTGGACTTCTACAGCGGCATCATCCTGCGCGCGATCGGCATCCCCACCAATATGTTCACCGTGATCTTCGCCATCGGCCGTCTGGCGGGCTGGATCGCCCACTGGCGGGAACAGAACGAGTCGCCCGAGTCCCGGATCGCGCGCCCGCGCCAGATCTATACGGGTAATCCCGAGACCCCCTACAAACCCATGACCGGGCCGGACTGAAGGCACCACCGACGCAGCCCGCCGGGCAGCACGCATCCGGCTCAGGGTTTCGAGCGCCTGACATGCACGGTATCCGCCAGGGGCCGGCGCACCGACCCCGGGGCGATGCCCGCCTTGAGTGCCGACATCACACCGGCCGACTCCCAGTAGTTTTCCACCCGGTGCAACTGGCCCGGCAGCCACGGCAGCAGGGCAAGATCGTTGCGCATGATGTTCCTGTTCTCACCCACGGCGATGACCGGAATCCCCTGCTCCAGGGCCGCCAGGGTCGGCAGCCCGACACAACCGTCCGGGATGACCAGGCAGGCGATGTCCGAGGCCGTCAGCACGCCGGGCCGGCCGCCGGCACGCACGTCCTTGACCAGCCGCGGGCTGCGCTGCAGCCCTTTCAGCACGCACATGAAGAAGCCATTGGAGATCTCCTCGGCGGCCATGCGCGGGTCCACCGGGCCGAGCTCGATGTTGGCGACGTCCTGTGACTCCAGCATGGGCGCGTGTGCCGCCGGGATGTCGTAGAGCGAGGAGATGGCATGGGTGAATATCGCCTCGACCCCGCCCCACGGATTGATCATGTCGCCGCGGGCGGTGTAGTAATCGATGTGATAGTGCCGGGGGACCTCGATCTGGGTGGAGACCGCCAGGGCGTCATAGTGGCCCTGGTATTCCTCGAGCACCGCGATCAGGCCTTCGAGTCGCTCCACCGTGCCGACGGCGCGCCCTGACGGGGCGTAGACCGATTTCATGTACACCGGGGGATCGAGCCGGATCACCGCCGGGCAGCTGAGTCCATAGGAGGCGCGGGCAGCGCTCACCGAGTTTATCGCGACATCGGTGAATGTCTTGTCCTGATGCTCGTCGATCACGACCAGCACGCGATTGGCGCGCACCGGCTGCAGGCCGGCGATGCCCATCATCAGGCGGCTGATCACGCTGCCCTCCACGTACAGCCCGTTTTCGGGCAGGTCATTGACGTCCGAGGCATTCACCACATTGGGATGGGTGATCAGCGTGTCGCAGACCGAGGCCAGCAGCCGTGCCACCGGGTTGGCGTCACCGGCATGCCCGCCGATGCTGCTGCCTATCCCGGTCGGGACGAGCAGAACGGCATTGAACGCATCGCTGTTATTGATCACGCGCGGCGCGTAGTCAAAGATCGAGCAGCTGTGTTCGAGCTGCGCATCCAGCAGGCCCGACACCACACCCAGCTCACACTTGTAGCTTGTCGGCGTCGTCTCGGTAATCACGAAACGCACCGGCAGCAGCCCCGGCCTGAGGTGCCGACGCACCATCCCGGCCAGATAGGGCAGCAGTCCGCAATGTCCGGCGATCGCGGGAAATTCCAGTTCTTCTTCGTAAATTCTCAACATCTCACGCACCACAGAGCGTCAGGAAATCTGCATAGCCAAAACGCTTGATCTCTGCCAGTTCACCCGCCTCACCCAGCGCATAGATGGTCGGGAGATTGATGCCATTGAACATGTTCGCCTTGACCATGGCATAGGCCCCCATATCCGGAAAGACGATGCGCGTGCCGACCCGCAGCGGCTCGGCGAAACCGTAGCTGCCGAACAGGTCGCCGGCCACACAGGACGCGCCGGCCAGCAGGTACTCGTATTCGGCGCTGGCCGAATCGCCCGCCACATCGGGCTCGAACTGGTACTCGAACACCTCGGGCATGTGGTTGACGCTGGTATCGAGTACCGCCAGCTGCCGGCCGCCACTGGCGAACAGGTCGACGACCGAGGCGACAATCTGCCCGGCACGCCGGACAATCGAGGCCCCGGGCTCCATGAACACGCGGTAGCGACCGCGGGCCTGCAGCCTGGCCTTGGCCTGTGCCAGCGCCCCGGTATTGAGCGGATCATGGAACAGATAGCCGCCACCCAGATTGACCCACTCGATCCGATCGAACAGCGGCCCGAGACCTTCCAGCAGGCGCTCCACCGTCATCAGCAGCGGTGTCAGGTCTGCCGAGTCACAGTTGCTGTGCACATGGATGCCGCGTATCCCGTCGAGCTGCTCGGGCGCCTCGTGCAACAGCCTGCGCAGTTCATCGAGTGACACACCAAGCTTGGAGTTGTCCCGGCACGGATCGTAACGGGCATCGCCCACCAGCGACAGCTGGGGATTGACGCGCAGACCGCAACTGAGCCGGCCTGCCGCCACGTCGCGGAAACGCAGCCACTGGGTCAGGGAGTTGAAACTCAGGTAATCGGCCAGCTCGCAGATTGGCAGGATCTCGTCGGGTCGCAGCCCGGGCGTGGTCAGATGCACACTCTGCTGCGGCTTGAGAATCTCGCGGGCGAGCCTGGCCTCGAACAGCGAGCTTGTGGCAAAGCCCGCAACCTCGCTCGCGATGTGCTGCAGACCCGCCGCCACCGAATAGGATTTGATGGCGAACAGCAGCTGCGTATCGGCATCGCATACCGCCTCGCGGGCCCGCTGCGCATCCGCTCTCAGGGCGCCGACATCGAACACGAAAGCCGGCGTCCTGAGATCGGCGGTTTTCAGAAATTCGAAGCGTTCCTCAGGCTGCATAGCATGCCACTCCGACTGTCACGTTGGACCAGCGCCCGGGCCGGGCGGCCAGGCACACCTGCGCAGGGCCACTCATGGCCGCGGCCGCCCGCGCGAAGCGCTCGCGCTGAGCAGGATGAACGGCAGGGCCAGCAGCAGCGAGAAGACGAAAACCGCAATGGCGAGATCCGGCACCGACAGACCAACGCGGGTCATCGGTGCCTCGCTGACACCGCTCGCCCCGCCCGAGAATGCCGCCACCAGGTCGGGTACCAGCTCACTGAGCTGGTCGCTGTGCTCACCAAGCAGCAGCGCCAGCACGGTAATGCCGAGCAGTTCCATGAGACCGCCGAGGTGATTCACGATTGAGGCAACCGTTGCCCGGCTCTCCGATGCGACCATGGCCTGCAGACGCGCATTGGCCACCGGGTCCCAGACACAGTCGACGAAGTCGAACAGAATGTAAAGAAAAATCAGCACCCCCAGAACCGGCGCGATGAACAGGGTACTCACCGCGAGCACCGGAATCACCAGGAACAGGCTCAGCACGCGGGTGGCGCCGAAGCGCCGCAACAAGGCCATGCCGATCAGGGGGGCAAGCATGCCGATGATGTTGTCGACTATCCCCAGGGGCGCCAGACCCCGCGCATCCATCCCCTTGGTGATGAGCGACATATCGAAGGCATCATCCGCCGCAGACTCCGGAAATGAGGCAATAACGAGTGCCAGCACAAAAAACAGCAGCGTTCTCGCGCGCCGAATGGCGCGAAACCCGAGCAGGATGGTGACAAGAACCGTCGGTCGGGCGCCGCGCTTACCGGGACTGTCCGGCGCCGGGCGGCGCTCGGCGATGCTCAGTTTTATTGTCACTGCGACCAGCATGCCTGCGGCCGCAATGTACCACAGGGCATCGAGCCAGGGCCGCGAGATCGTGACACTCAGCAGGATCAGGATCGCCAGCGCCCCCGCGCCGACCGCACCCAGCGAAACGAATGAGCTGATGCGGGCAAAATAACTGTCGATCAGATCCCTGCGACCGGCCACGGCGAGATTGTCGACCACCCACGCCTCACCCGCGCCCGACACCAGCGCCTGCCCCAGGCCCCATACCCCGAAGCTCGCACAGACTGCGATCAGCTGGACCGTTCCGGCCTGCTGAGCCGCAGGCGGCACCAGCAGCAGGCCGGCCGCGCTCAGGACATCGCCGAGAATGACCGCGCGGCGTCTGCCGAAACGGTCGGCGAACGCCCCGGTCGGTATCTCCGCAAGCAGGGCCGTCGCGGACTCCACCAGCAGGGGGATCACCGCCCATTCCGGCCGCTCCATCACCATGAACAGATAGGCGAACTGGAACGGCCAGATGACATCAAACAGTTCGCCGATGCCGCCGGCGAGATAGAAGCGTCCCAGCAGGCGCCGTTCATCGCGCTGCGGCCAGACAAGGCCGACGGGTGTCATGGTGAATTCCCGGACCGCGCCATCCCGGTGACCTCACTCGTGCCGGCCGACCCGCCATCTCGCAACCCCGGGTTGCAGCTTCCCGGATGCGCCTGGCGCGTGTACAAGGCCCGCCGGTTCACTGACAGGAAAGCCGGGAATCTGCGCCGAGGGGCGGCCGGGATTCGGCCAGGTCACGAAAAAACACGTAGGTGGCGACGGCCGTGACCCAGAACATGGCGGTGGCGAAGACAAAAAACCAGCCGAAGCCGAACACGATCGGGATAAAGAACGAGGCCATCGAACCGATCGCGGCGCCGATGGCATCCCCGGCGAAGACACCCAGCGGATTTTCCGCCGCCACCTCGAACAGGGCGGGGAAAAAGCTGCCGGTCACGAAGGCCACCGGGGCGAGCAAGGCGAGGCTGGCCCAGGGGGACAGGCTGGCATGACTCAACAACAGCGCCAGGATGAACAGGCCGCCGGCCAGCTGAAAGACCGGCCGCCGGCGTGCGGTGATGTAGGTGCTGCCGAGGCCGGAAACGATCAGGAAACTGATCGCGCCCAGTACCAGCGCATCATGGTAGACGTAGAGCTTGCCGAACAGGGCCAGGATGAGGTAGTGCTCGATGACCAGGAAGTTGGCGCCCACCAGCACGCTGATCAGCAGCACCTGCGGAAACGGCCTGCCGGGTATGCCGGGGTCGGCCTTTTTCCTCAGCAGCAGGTAGAGCAGCCCGGCAAAGGCCGCCAGCAGCGCGCCGACCAGGGCGAACAGCTTGCCGACCTGCTGGAGGGAAAAGATGTGCTGCACGTTGCCGGCGAGAAAGGGCTGATCGTCGCTGATCGGCCGGAACGCTGCGTCGTCCCAGGTCTTTTTCACTTCGCAGCGGGACTCCGCCGAAGTCCGGTGGCGCCGCCATCCCCGTTATCGGCAGCCAGCAGGTAGGCTTCCTGGACCTGCTGAATCGTCGGCAGCGCGTCACGCCGCGCGGCGGCCAGGATCAGGACGTCGCCGCTACTGCGGAAGGCGCGCACCTGCAGTCCGATCTGCGGGCCTTCCAGCGTACGGATGTACTGCTCGGTGAGAATCGCGCGCGGATCGAGTACGGCGGGGTACCAGATGGCCAGCACGCCCCGTTCGCTCAGACGGTCACGCAGCGTCCGGAAGGCGTCAAGGGTGCGAATCATGTTGCCGGGTTCCAGCATCATCTGCGGATAACCGCCCACGCTGGGCAGATAGATCAGGTCAAAGCGGTCCTGCGTCGTTTCCATGTAGCTGCGCGCCTCATGGTTGACCAGTTCGACCCCCTCGGCCTGGTAAACATGGTCGAAGCGTTCGGCCAGGGGACCCTGTACGGCCTCGAGGACTGCCGGCTCGATCTCGATGGCCAGGATCTTTTCGAAGTTGCGCCCCGATTTGCGGGCGTATTGCACCTGGCGTCCACCGCCCGCGCCGATAATGGCGATCCGGCCGCCGGGCGGCGACCGGTCAATGGGAAGCATGCCCATACCGGCCTGGAAGAAGCCCTTCCCGGGTGCGTACATCCACTGGATGATGTCGTTGTAAAACCCCAGGTAGAGGTCTGTCCCGGGCGCCTGCATGACCTCAATCAGGCTGTACGTGCCCCATTGCTGATGGATCAATCTGCAGCCGAGGCTGGCATAGGCGTGCGTCGACTGCGGGCTGCTGCCCTTGTAGAGCTTCAGGAAACCGCCCTCCAGCGGCGGCAGGAACAGCAGGGGCACGAGCACAAGGTGCTCGACCAGCAACAGCGTGCGGATGCGTGCCGGCGGCAGGAGCAGCACCATCGCCAGGGCGACCAGCAGGAAGGGGATCACCAGCAGCCGCGCGGCACCCAGCAGCGGAAACACGGCTTCGGCGAACAGATAGGCCGCCGCCGCGCCAAACAGGTAAATCGCATAGACCACCGGCATGCGGCCCCGCAGGTGGCGCCGGCCAACCTGGTATCCCACATATTCGCTCAGGCCATAGGCCACGAAGAAAGGCAGGAAGAACAGCGTGAACGCCAGCATCTGGACAAACAGCCGCCGCAGCTCGACGTCGAAGAGGTGCGCCCGCAGATAATCGAAATGCTTGCAGGCCAGCATGGCGATGACCGAGAAAACCATCGCCCCCTGCAGAATCCACAGCGCGCGCAGAAAGGACGGTTTGCCGATGCGAAAAAAATAGGCGCCAGCCAGGGCCCCCAGCGGAAACCCGATGAAGAGCAGGTCGAAAAACAGCGACGGCATGATGAAGAAGGTGAGCAGCCGAAACAGCACGATGGTAAACAGCACCGTGGCGAAAGAGAGCAGGAACAGGGCCGCCGGCAAACCCCGGGAGTCCAGGCGTGCTTCGGGTTGCTGCGGTTCCGCTGTCATACTGTTTCGCCGTCAGTCACCGGTGGGGAGGTCGCGCATGGGCCGGCGGGCTGCCTCATAACCGCGCCGCCGGTGGCAGAATAATGGCTGCTTCGCCCGCTGTCGAGGTGATGCGCCGCCGGACACCTCTGTCGGGAGCTTGAAAATCCGGCCGCGGGGCCCCATTGTGGCACCTGGCAAAGGGAGTCTGATGATGAATGTCGCGACCTTAGCACCCATTATCCCACCCACGCAGGACATGGATCTGCCCTTACCCGGCAGTATCGCACGGCCCGAGTATGCCCCGGGAGAGCGCGAGGCCCTGATCGAGCGCATCAAGCGCCTGCTGAAGGAAAAGGATGCGGTACTGGTCGCCCACTACTACACGGATTCCGATCTGCAGCAGATCGCCGATGAAACCGGCGGTTACGTATCGGACTCCCTGGACATGGCCCGCTTCGGCAACGAGCACCCCGCCCGCACCCTGGTGGTGGCCGGTGTGCGGTTCATGGGCGAGACCGCCAAGATCCTGAACCCGGAAAAACGCGTGCTGATGCCGACGCTGGAGGCCGAGTGTTCGCTGGACCTGGGCTGCCCTGCCGAGCTGTTTGTGCCCTACTGCGACGCCAACCCGGACCGCACCGTGGTGGTCTATGCCAATACCAGCGCCGAAGTGAAGGCGCGAGCGGACTGGGTGGTGACCTCCTCCATCGCGGTCGACCTGGTGCGCCATCTGCACGAACAGGGTGAGAAGATCCTGTGGGCGCCGGACCGGCACCTGGGGCGTTACATCCAGGAACAGACCGATGCCGACATGGTGCTGTGGCAGGCGACCTGCATCGTGCACGACGCCTTCAAGGCGGATGCCCTGAAGATTCTCATGCAGCGGCATCCGGACGCCGCGGTGCTGGTGCATCCCGAATCACCGGAGGCGGTGATTGCACTCGCCGACCACGTCGGTTCCACGACACAGATCGTCAAGGCCTCCCAGGAGCTGCCCAACCAGGAATTCATCGTCGCGACCGATAACGGCATCCTCTACAAAATGCGTCAGGCCTCTCCGCACAAGACCTTTATCGAGGCCCCCACCGCCGGGGTGGGGGCGACCTGCGAGTCCTGTGCCCACTGCCCGTGGATGGCCATGAACGAGCTGCGCAACCTCGCGCGGGTGCTGGAGACCGGCGAGAACGAGATCCATGTCGACGAGGCGGTGCGCCGCAAGGCGCTGAAGTCCACCCAGCGTATGCTGGACTTTGCCCGCAGCCGCAAACAGAAGGTACTGGGGACCGGTAACGCCTGAGGCCGGGCGGGCCCCCCCGCTTACCGATCGCCGATCGGAGGGCCGGACAAGAAGTCGTCCGGGCAGCGCACTGCGTTTTGCGTGTCCCTCTGAACAGGAGTCAGGCATACCATGGCGAAGACAATCACACAGGCTCGCACCCTGCTGCTGGGCTGTCTGCTCGCCCTGCCCCTGCTCGGCCAGGCCGGCGGGGTGCAACGCTACACCGTGACGGTCGCGCCCGACCTGACGCGGCTCGCTGTCTCCACCTGTTTCCAGGCGCCCGTGCCGCCGCGGCTGACGGCTGGGAATCACCGCGCCGGCCAGTTTCTGGAAAACGCGAGGGTCCGCGGCGACGGGCATACGCACAGGCTGCGCACCGCCGGCAACGAGCTGCCCCTGAACGGGGTCGCGCCGGGGGATTGCGTCGACTATGGCGTGCGACTGACCGGGAGGGATGCGCGCAGCCCCGGGCGCAAGGGCCGGCCCCCGGGCCCGGACCGCCTGACCGATCCCGGTCTGTGGCTCTGGCTTCCCGATACCGGGACGGCCGCATCCATCGAGGTCGGTTTCGAACTGCCGGAGGGAATCGAGGTCTCCGCGCCCTGGACGCGGCTCGATGCGGACGGCCGTCATCCGCGCTACCGCCTGGCGGATCGACCGCGGGACTGGGATGCCCGCGTCGCACTGGGCCGCCTGGATCGATTCGATATCCATGTCGGCGGCGCGAGCCTGCGCGTTGCCCTGCTGCAGGGCGAACCGGCTGCCGACCGGGATGCCGTGCGTCGCTGGATCACGGCCGGCGCGCAGGCGATCACCACCCTCTATGGCCGCTTTCCGGTCCCCTCTCCCCAGGTGCTGGTCGTACCGGGTGGCGCTGCACGCGAGCCGGTCCCCTGGGGCCAGGTCATGCGCGGTGGCGGCGATGCCGTGCATCTGTACATTGACCAGACCCGGCCGCTGCAGGAGTTCCTCGACGACTGGACGCTGGTACACGAGCTGAGTCATTTGCTGCATCCACGCATGGCGCCGGACGATGCCTGGCTGTATGAAGGCATCGCCAGTTATTACCAGAACGTGTTGCGCGCCCGGGCCGGCGTGCTGGAGCCGACCACGGCCTGGGACAACCTGCATGCCGGTTTCCAGCGCGGCATTCTGGGCACGCCGGAGGATCAGACGCTCACCGAGGTCTCGCAGGATATGCACCGCAGCCGCCGCTTCATGCGCGTGTACTGGAGCGGCGCCGCAATCGCCCTGATGGCCGACAAGGAGCTGCGCCGGCGCAGCGGCGACCGCGAATCGCTGGACACCGCGCTGGCCAGATTCCAGGCCTGCTGCCTGCCGAGCGACCGGCTGTGGAGTGGCCGGACCTTCCTGGACAAACTGGACGCGCTCACCGGCATCCCGGTGTGGCGCAGTCTGTATGCACAGTACGTCGATTCGACCGCGTTTCCGGATCTGCGCGCCACCTACCGGCAGCTCGGCCTGGAGGCGCGCGGCGCGCGGCATGTACGCCTGCGCGAGGATGCTCCGCTCAGCGGCCTGCGCCGCGCGATCATGATCCGCGATGACAATGTCTGAATGGCCGCAGCGCTGGCCTGCGCTGTGCCTGCTGGTATTTGCCGCTCCCGCGATCGCCGCGCCCGGCGTGGCCGCACCGCCCGGCCTGCCGACGCTGTTGCACGACATCGAGGCACTGCGCAACGAATTCCGGATCCCCAGTGTCGCGCTCACCCTGGTGTCGACGCAGGACGTCCTCTGGACCGGCGCGCTGGGTCATGCCGATAACGCCAGCCGGAAACCGGCCACCGCCGACACCCTGTATCGCATCGGATCGATTACCAAGGCCTTTACCTCACTGGCCGTCCTGCTGGCCGTCGAAGACCAGCGCCTGTCACTCGAGGATCCGGTGACAGCGCTGGCACCCGATGCCCCGCTGACCAACCCCTGGTCCGCGACCGACCCCGTGCGGGTCGCGCAGCTGCTGGAACATACCGCCGGGCTGCTCGATCTTGGCCATGCCGAGTTTTATCACAGTGACCCCAAACCGCTCAGCCTGCAGGAGGCCCTGGCGGTCGAACCCGACGCACGCGTCTGCCTGTGGCCGCCCGGCCTTCATTCTTCCTACTCCAATGCCGGGGCCGGACTTGCGGCCTATGCGCTGGAGCGCGCCACCGGTCAACGCTTTGAGGACTATGTCACGAGCCGGCTGTTTCGCCCGCTCGGCATGCAGCAGGCCGGCTTTTTCCTGGACGCGCCCACGCAGGCAAACCTCGCCACCGGCTATGACCGGGACGGCAAGACCGTCATTCCCTACTGGCACACACTGTTTCGTGCCTTTGGCGGGATTAATGCCACGCCCCGCGAGATGGCCGGCCTCGTGCACCTGCTGCTCAATCGCGGCGAGGTCGCCGGCAAACGGCTGCTGAGTGAAGCCGCGATTGAGCGTATGGAGACGCCACGCACGACGCTCGCCGCACGCAGCGGGCTGAGCTATGGCTACGGGCTTGGCAATTATCAGTTCGTGTACGCAGGGTTCCTGTGGCACGGCCACGGCGGCGATGGTGACGGCTACCTGTCCCGCTTTGCCTACAGCCGCGAGCTGGGGCTCGGCTACTTCGTGGTGATCAACGCCTTCCACCAGCGCGCGTTGCGCGAAATCTGCGCGCGGATTCAGGATTACCTGATCCAGGGTCACACCCCGACGACACCCCCGCTTGCACAGATCGATCCGGCGCGGCTCGAGGCGTTGACCGGCCGCTACCAGGCGGTAACGCACCGGTTTCCGCGCGACACGCCCGCAACGGAGGCTGAGCCTGACCGGCTGGAGGTGGTCCTGGCAGACGGCAGGCTGTTCACGCGCACGCCCGACGGGGAGCGGCGCGAGCTGCTGCCGCTCGATGAACGACACTTCCGCCGCGCGCAGCAACCGGTCGCGACCATCGCGTTCATCGAATACCGGGGCGAGCTGTATCTGCAGGGGGAACCGGGTAACTACCGCCGGGTCGTGGAACCTGCGCGCCTGTCCGAGGATTGAGCGGGTCTGCGCGTCGAGGGCGGAACGGCTCATACGGACGCAGCGACGGGATGCTTCGAGGCATGTGAACACCGGTTGTCAAATCGGTTGCATCCGGCCCCGGCTGGCCCATGCGTGACGAGGCCCCCGCAGCGCCCCGCTATTCGGGCCGGTTTTCTGGCGCGCCAGGCGTTGCGCGGCTGGCGCATCCGTGCACAGGGACTAAACTTCCACCTATGCGATCGCTCCTTGCCCTGCTGCTGGCCTGCCTGTGGGCGCCTCTCCTGCCGGTTACCGCCGCGTGGGCCGGTGACGACCTGCTGCCCGTGCTGATCTCACCCCACAACCCGCGGACCAGCACGGTGGGGCCCGCCCCGGGCATGTTCCTGGTCGCCCGGCGGACACTTCAGGACTCGCATTTCGGTCAGTCCGTCGTCTATCTCCTCGAGCACGACAAACACGGCACAGCGGGCCTGATCGTCAACCGCCCGAGCCACATCCGCTTGTCGGAGGCCGTGGCCGAGATCGACGAAGCCGCGGCCAGTCACCATGCACTGTACTACGGCGGCCCCGTCGGCGTTTCCCAGATCACCATGTTGCTGCGTAACGAAGCGGCAGCACCGCTGCTGACACCCGTGGACGGCGACGTGTTTGTGAGCGCCAATCGGCAGGTGCTGGAGCGCCTGCTGGCGGCCGGAAAGCCGCAGAACGAACTGCATTTCTACCTCGGACACGCCGGATGGGCACCTGGCCAGCTGGACTTTGAGCTGGTCCACAAGCACTGGCATCTGGTCGCCGGCGATGCGGACGCCATCTTCGCCAGCGACATCGACTCGCTCTGGAAGCGGCTCATCCAGCGGCTCGAACCGCTGGGTATTCAGGTCAAGGCGGACACGCCCAGCCGGTTTTTTTAGAATCCTGGTGCTCCGCCAGTCCTACAGTATAAGCCGAGTGCCACTCGTTTTTATGGCCACGGAATCCACGGAAGAACACGGAAAAATTCTAAGAAAAGTTCTAACCCGCATTTCTCACCGGGCGGCGATAGAGCCCCATAATGCACTGAGGTAAGGAACAGACTGCAGATCAGGAAAAAGACAGTCTGTAATCAGGCCGTGCCTATCCCGGTGAGAAATGCGGGCTAAGGATTCTGGTGGGTATTCGTTCTTTCCGTGTTTTTCCGTGGATTCCGTGGCCATCATATCCGTTACCATCCGTTTGAAAACGCACTCAGCTAGGCGGCCGCCCCCAGGCGCCGGGAATGCGCCGCATCGAGCGGGCGCGCGAAGTGCAGGCCGTACGCGCTGGCACCGGCCTGGCGGACCACGGTGGCGGCCACATCCCTGTCTGCCCCGGCAAGGCGTATGCCGATCGTCCGGCCGGGTTCGAGCGGTTCGCGGGTCTCGACACACAGCCCCGAGCAGCTGAAATCCTTGAGCGTCGCTTCTGTCTCGGTATCCGCATTGCGCAAGTAGACGACAGACCCGCTCGCACAGCGCTCATGGCGACGGCGGTTTTCGATCCTGTCGATGGTGCCGTCGGCATTCAGCCGGACCAGTTCGCCGTTCTTCAGTTGCTGTGCCGACCCGGCGGCCCCGACAATGGCAGTGATGTCATACTCTCTGGCCACGATCGCCGCGTGACTGAGCCAGCCGCCCACCTCGGTGATCACACCGCAGGCGCGTGTGAACAGGGGAGTCCAGGTGGGATCGGTGAACCGGGCTACGAGAACCTGACCTTCCTTGAAGGAATCGATGTCTTGCGGATCGTGAATCAGCCGTACCGGGCCGACCACACCGCCCTGACCCGCTACCCGCACGCCGCGCAGGACCTTGCCGCTGTCGGTCAGATGGGCGGTGGCAAACTCGCTGTCGCTGCGCTCCAGATCCTGGATCGAAAGGCTGCTCGGCAGCCGGACGTCCCGGAATATTTCCGCCTCGCGGCGACGGCTGGCGATCAGCTCTCGCGCCTGATCGCGAAACGCCGACTGGCGCAGCCCGCTCAGCTCCTCGAGCCTGAGATAGAAAATGCCCTGATCCAGTTGCAGCCGCTCGTCCAGCGCCAGCAGCAGGCGTCTCAGGTTCACCACCGCCCGCAAGCCATTATGCTTGGCCTCCTCCTTGAGGACCTGGAAGTTTTCGGCGCGTCTGACCACCAGGGCGAGCATGGTGTCCCCGGGCAAGGATGCCGGCGCCGGTGCGCTGCGCTCGGATTCCTGAGCACGATCGATCAGCCGCTGGACCAGCGCGGGATCTTCGGCATAACGGGCCTGCTGAAATTCGTAATCCTCGGGGGCGCGATGTCCAAACAGCGCCAGGAACTCCTCGACCTTGCGCTCGCCGGCGCGGATAGCAGGGAGCATCGACATGGCCTTGTGTACGACGGTCTCGGCCGTGCGTCCCAGATGGTGGGCCGGGTCGATGTCGGCCGCGGCAAGTTTCCGCGCGGCCATCTTCCAGTAGAAGTCCGCGGCGACATTGATGATGTCCGTCTGGACGTAGTCGCGGGTAATAAACGCCTCGACCCAGTTCTCCCACAGTCCGAGTAACTCCTCGACAGTCAGACGGTCAAAGTCCAGCGCAGCCTGGATGCGAACCCGCGTCAGGAAGTCCGGCAGGAACTGCTCCCGGTAGCGCTGTTCGATTGCCTCGGCGGATCGCGCCAGTCGGAACGAGGCAAGCGCGCCCGCGCCGCGCCGCACACGCCGGTTGCCTTCCTGTCGATTGACGTACAACGCGCCGTAGACCGTGTTCACGTAGGGTGGTGAGGACTCGTGCACATCGTAGGCAATCCCGAGTTCCCGGCAGGCCAGATCCGTGCTTCCGCCCGGTGCCCAGAAGCGTTCCACAAAGGACGCGCTGAAGGGTGTGGGCTGCGGCAGCAGCTCGGAGAGTGCATCCTGTTCGAACAGCGGCGCCTGTGGATCGACACCGGCCGCCAGCCGCAACAGGCGGTGACGTTCCCGCTCGCGCACGTTTCGCGGCGCGCTGCCGTCGCGTATCGAACAGGTGATATCCCGGGCCTGCAACAGGAAGAAGCGACCCTTGGCGTAGGCCCATTCGATGTCCTGGGGCTGACCGAACAGACTCTCCACCCGGTTGCCGAGCTCCAGAAGCGGCCGCAAATCGATGGGCGGTGTCTTGCCGTCCACCGCGAGCCTGCTTGCCCAGCCAAAACAGTATGCCTGCGGCGTGCGCTTACCGCTGACCAGGGATTCCCCAAGCCCCGCGACCAGCTCCACCAGGGCCAGGCCGCAAGATGCCGGATGCTCCGTGAACAGCACCCCGGCAAACTCCGCATCCACCATCTTCTGGACCAGCGCCCCGCCAGCCTCCTGCCGGTTACCGCCGTAAACGCTGGCGCGCGCAGAATGCATCGAGGCGCCGACCTCCTGCAGGCTGGACAGGAGGTCGGCCCGGGTGACGTTCAGTTTTGACTCGAACATGCCGGCGTAGCTCTGTCTGGCGCCGTCCTCGTTGAGCCCCGAACTGCGCACCGCGACCTTGTCGGCACCGAGGCGTGCCCAGAGCCTGAAGAGCTCGCGCTGCGCTTCCGGGCCGATGCGCAGCCCCTGATTGCCACTGCCATCGTGCCGGCCGAGCAGTTCGCTGGTGACGCAGAACCCGTCGGGTACCGGCAGGCCCGCCGCCATCAGCCGGGCGAGTCGAATGGCCTTGTTGCCTGCACCTGGCACCCGGTGCGCCTGATTGAGCGCGACGATACCCGGCGAGGCCAGACCCGGCGTGCCGCGCGGCGGACTTGTCGCCGAGGGCAAAGCCTGCGCGTGGGTCGGTTTGAGGACATGACGCACGATCACGCTCTGGAGCAACATCAGGGCAAGGCTCAGCAGCAGGTAGAGATTCACGGCCGCATTGAAACCCGCGAGCAGGTAGGCCATGAGACCGGCCCCGAGGGCGTAGGCGGCGAGCAGGCCTGCGCGGCGGCGCGAACTCATCAGAGAAAGGTATCCGAGCAATAAGGCCCCAACCGCCGCGGGCAACACGTGGGCAGGGTCAGGCCTGCCCAGGGCGGGAATCCAGAGCAGGCTTTCGTCCGAGCCGCTGCCGGCGCGATTGACGACGGAGAAGAACACCAGGAACAAAACCAGCTGCGCCAGGCTGCCGATCAGATTGCGCACCGGGGTGAGGTTTGCCTTGCGGTACAGCCCCATGACGGCACGCGAGAGCCGGTGTGAGTCATCGGCGAGCTGCTCGCGAAGCGCCTTGATCTCGGGTGCCAGCGACGCCTGCGTCAGCTGATCCCGTTCCGCTTTCAGGGTGACCGGAACGAACAGCACACGCAGCGCGAACACCAGCAGCGCAATCGCGGCGATCAGGCTGCCGGTCATGTTCCTTACGCTGTCGAGCACGGCAGACAGGGGTGTCGCCACCAGCGACAGCACCGTTGTGTCCTGCTGCCGGGCGAGCCACTGGCTGACGTGCGTGCGCTCGGAACCCGGCAGGCTGTATTCATACGGAACGGTATAGCGTCCGCGGAAGTCATAACCGAGACGCGTGACACGCAGCCCGAGGATAGATGCGTAAAAACAGCTCCGCTTGTCGTAGCAGGGGGCGATGATCGGCTGATTGGGGAGCGACTTCAGCCGCGACCACATCTCATCACTGGTCTGTTTGCGCAGCGCAATGTTGATGGCGCCCGGCAGGTGGTTGGCTTCGAAGTCTCCGGGGTAGCGCACATCGACGAAAATCGCACCCTGCTCTTGAACGAGCCGCGTGGCCTCGGGGGTGTCAAGCAGGGTCGCCTTATTCGCGTAGTCCGGAAGCTCGCGCAGCTGCTTCGGGGCACGCGACGCGGCGCCTTGCAGGGACCGGCCTTCGGCGAGCCATTTTTCATAGCCGCCGATCATGAAATTGCAGGCATAGCCCTGCTCCGTGAACCCGTCACAGAGTTCCGAACTCCGGTTACCGGAGTAGCACAGCAGGACGTTCCGCATTCCCTCGCGCAACAGTCTTGAGGGGTCACCGCGCAGGTCCGGATAGCGGATATGGGTCGAGCCGGCGATGCGTCCCGCCTCGACCTCCTCCGGTTCCCTGACGTCAATCAGGTTCAGCGCGCGCCCCGCCTGCAGCTGCCGGGAAAGTTCGTCTGTGTGCAGACCTCGCGGATGCGCGAGCTGGCCGCTGAAGGAGAGGGTCTTAAGGGAGGTATCGCCGACCTTCTGTCCCGCCTCCACCGAAGCGCGCACCAGGTTGGTGTGCAGTCGGCGGTTGTCGGCGTCCTTGTGGCGCGTGTACTGAAAGATGTTGCCCGCCAGCGCGATCAGAAAGGACACCGACAGTGCCAGCGCCGCCCAGCGCCACCCGGTGGCGTGCCTGACAGCGGCGGCGCCGCCTTTGCGACGGGAAGACACCGCCAGACCGCCAAAGACGACGGTTACCAGACCCAGGATCTGGGCAACACTGGCGGACAGATTGACAACCAGATCGGGCGACGGAATCGCCAGCGCGGGCGGCGCAACACTGAAGCCTGCCGCAAACAGCAGTATGCCGCCGAGGCGGCGACGAAAGCTAAGACGATAGAGCCTTTGGACATAGACGCCCTGTTGCCGGCGCCCGTTGACGGTATGAGTGCGCACCTGCAGTTCCTCCCTTTTCCCAATATCGCTCGACTGGCGATACCCAGATCCCTCTAAACTACGCGCGTGCTTTACTCGCTTGACTGTACGTAACTACATAAGCCACCTGTCATAAAACTGTAATAGTGACGCAACACTTGCACTTTTTCGCAACGTCGTCAAGCCTTCCCGGCCATTGGCATGTGGCCGGGAATTCCGCGTCGCCCCCGGCGCTCACGCAAGAGAATACGCCCGTGCCGGCACACCGCGGGCGCACGTCGCGTGCGCCGATGCCATTGCGGCAGCGGGAATGCAGACGGAGCCGGCGTCCTTCACGATGCCCTGGATCAGGAATCGGTCAAGCCTGCATGGGCCGACTGACAACACCCGCGCATCAGCAGCGCGGCGCAAGGGCTCACACCGGGAATTACCCGGCCGCAGACGGCGCGGACACGCTTGTACTCACGGACGCCGGTTACAATCCGCCGGCATTGAGAAGACCGCAAACCTCGGCTTGAGACAATAAAGGCCTGAAGATAGGCTAGTGCTCTCAACTTGCTAATAAGGGATGCTGACAAAGTAAGCTGAGTGCCCGTATTTTTATGTATAGCCACGGCATCCACGGAAGAAATTCTAATGGGTGTTCGTTCTTTCCGTGTGTTTCCGTGGATTCCGTGGCCATAATTTCCGTCCTCATCCGATTGAAAAAGCGCTAGAATCGCCCCGACACAGCGCCGACTCCATTTCCCGGCCGGACCTGAGCGTACTTTATGAAGATTCTATTTTGCACCAGTGAGGCATACCCGCTTATCAAGACAGGCGGGCTTGCGGATGTATCCGGCAGCCTGCCGAAGGCCCTGCAGGAACTCGATAACGATGTTCGCCTCATCCTGCCTGCCTATCCCGAGGTACTTGAGCGGGCCGGTATCCTGACGAGCATCGCGAGCCTGACACTGACCGGGGCGGCTGAACCGGTGGAGATACTCAAGGGCCACTTCCCCGACAGCGGCGTCGGCCTGTATCTGGTCGACTCGCCGGCCCAGTTCCGGCGCCCGGGCAATCCCTACCTTCAGAAAGACGGCAGCGACTGGCCGGACAATGCGGCACGCTTCGCGCTGTTTGCCCGCGCCGTCGTCGCGCTCGCCCTCGGCGAGGCAGACCCGGCCTGGAAGCCGGACCTGGTGCACTGTAATGACTGGCAGACCGGGCTGGTGCCGCCCCTGTTGTCCGAACACGCTGCGCGTCCGCCGACCCTGTTCACCATCCACAATCTGGCCTACCAGGGCGTGTTCCCCGCCGACACCTTCACCGACCTCGGGCTGCCGGACGCGCTGTGGTCGATGGACGCGCTGGAATTTCACGGCATGCTGTCTTTTCTCAAAGGCGGCATCGCCAGTGCCGACTGGGTGACCACGGTCAGTCCGACCTACGCCGAAGAGATCTGCACCAGTCGCTACGGTTGTGGACTGGAGGGCCTGCTTCAGCACCGCTCGCCCCAGCTGACAGGCATATTGAACGGCATGGACTGCAGTGTCTGGGATCCCGGCACCGACCCCTTCATCGAGCGGCCCTACGATGCGCGCAGCCTGCAGTTCAAGGTGCTCAACAAATCCGCTCTGCAGCGCTACCAGGGACTGCCGGTGGACTCACGCCCCCTGTTGCTCGGTCACATCGGCCGGCTGGTGACGCAAAAGGGCAGCGATCTCATCCTCGCCATACTCGAGGAGCTGTTCGAGCATCCTGTGCAGCTCGTGATCCTCGCCAGCGGTGACGACAAGCTCGAGCGACAGCTCCTCGATGCAGCCGCCCGCTACCCGCAGCAGCTCGCCGTGAAGATCGGCTACGACGAAAAACTCGCCCACCGTATCGAGGCCGGAGCCGACTGCTTCCTGATGCCCTCGCGCTATGAGCCCTGCGGCCTCAATCAGATGTACAGCCTGCGTTATGGCACGGTACCCATCGTACGCCGCACCGGCGGACTGGCCGATACGGTCATCGATCTGAATGACCGGCATGCGCGTGAATACACCGCGACCGGCTTCAGTTTCGAAGAGGACAGCCCCGCGGCCGTGCTCGAGACCTGTCTGCGCGCACTGACGCTGTATGAGAGCTCAAAGGTCGAGTGGTGGAAACTCGTGATCACCGGCATGCGGGAGGATTTCTGCTGGCCGGCCAGTGCCGCGCGCTATCTCGCGCTTTACCGCCACCTGTGTGATGGCACGCCGGTGGAAACGTCGCGCGTCGCCGGCCAGGCGTACTAGTACACTTTCAAGGTGAGAATAACGGATGCTGACAAATCAAACCGAGTGCCACTGCATTTTTTTGGCCACGGAATCCACGGAAAAACACGGAAAAATTCTAAGAAACGTCTGATTAAGTCATTTGCCGTCATTCCAGCGCATACTGGAATCCACTAATACATTGACTTCCAGACACTGAATTCCGGGTCTCCGCTACGCTCCGCCCGAAATGACAAGTTAATCAGAGGTGCCCTAATGGGTGTTCGTTCTTTCCGTGTTTTTCCGTGGATTCCGTGGCTATCAGGCCCGTGGTCATCGAACTGAAAGAAAAACTAGTGCCCTGAGAGCACGTCTTCGAGCTCCCGGGTAAATGCGTTTCTGTCGACGAAGTGAATCGCCTGCAGGCCGGCGTCGCGGGCGCGCGCGACGTTGGCCGCATCGTCATCGATGAACAGCACGGCCCCCGGCGGCATCCCCAGGTCGGCTGCCACATCGCCGAACAGCGAGGGATCGCGCTTGCCCTTGCCCAGATAATAACTGTTGTAGATGCGGTCAAAGACCGCGCTGAAGCGATACTGGGTATCGAGCTCGTCCAGCCAGTGGGTCTGGTCACTGAGAATGCCGGTGACCAATCCCCGGGCGCGCAGCCGCGACGCGAGCTCAAGCATCCAGGGCCTGGGCACAAAGCCCTCCAGGATCCGCTCGGTCAGCGCCTCGTCGTTACCCGCCAGGCCGGTCCGGCTGCGGAGCAAGGCCCAGAAATCGGTCGCGGTGCCCCGACCGAGAACAAAGCCCGAGTCATAGACGGCACGCATTCCTTCTTCGTGCAGGCGCCCGGAATCCAGCCCCTGTTGTGCGGCCAGCGCGCGGAGACCGTTGCGGAACCCCTCTTCCGCGAGCACGCCGCCGAAGTCGAACAGCACGGCGCGGACCGCGGTACGCGTCATGTCGGCCCTGGCCCGCGCCCCGTGTCCCCCGGCACGGGCGGCTGCAGCCGTACGGTCGCGGGCTCGCCGAGCGGCCCGTCCACCGCGATGCGCAGCGGCAGGAAGTAGCCCATGAGGGTTGCATTGGTCAGCAGGTGCAGGGTCACTTCAGCGGTGCGCAAGGCGGACGTTCCCCGGGCCAGTGCCAGCGGCAACAGCAACTGATCTGCAAGCCAGGAATCCACCGCGCCATCGGTTTTCAGAAACGCAAACAGGGCATCCACGGCCTCATCAGCCACCCGTTCCGCCGGCTTGCCGCGTGCGCCGAGGGCAAAAAAACAGGCCTGACTGTACTCGAACTCCGCCAGTAACAACAACAGGGTTCCCCTGGACCGGGCCGGGAAGGGCTCGACGGCGACGTCCACGTCGAGCGTCGAGGCCAGTGCACGCAGGCGACTCAGTGCCTGTCGGCGCTGCCGTTCGCCGATCTCCATCGGCAGGTTGGCAACACCCGAGAGCCCGCGCACACGCCGCAGCATCCCGCGCGCGGTCAGCTCGACAGCCTGGGGCTGCGCACCGCCCGGGATCGCGGCCCGCAGCTCGCCGTTTCCCTCGGGGTAAAACCCCGCCATGGCCAGTGTCAGATCGAAGGGGATCCCGATGCGGGACAAAAGACGGCGCCAGTGCCAGTCCAGGTAATGAAAACAGGGGCTCCAGGGCACATGCGTGCCACCGGAAATGGACAGGCGTGAGGCCCCCCGCGCCACGGCCAGCGGCAACAGCAGTGTCTGCAGCACCAGCGACGTGGCACCGGCGGTACCGATATCGAAGTGATAGTCCCCGGGCACGACCGGGGCGGGGGCGAAACTGATCTGGCCGGATCCGATGCGGTCACCGGTCACCACGGCGCCGCTGATCTGCGCCGCGGCCTGCACGGCCGCCAGATGCTGGGGACGCAGGCCGGGCCTGGACCGGCTGACACGGATCTGTCGCATGGTGAATGCCTGGCCGGTCAGCAGCGACAGACTCAGGGCACTGCGCAACAGCTGGCCGCCCCCCTCCCCTATGGAACCATCGATCTCGATCACGGGCAGTCCGCCGGTTCGCTGAACGAATTCGCTGACACAGGCTGATGGGGCCGGCGCGCCGTTGCGCGTGTTATGGCGGGCAGACCCCGAACGTCACGGCGCGAGGCGCTCGATCTGCCATCGCCCCTCGACGCCACGGCTGTACAGGAAGCGGTCGTGAAGGCGGCTCTCGCGGGCCTGCCAGAACTCGATGGTCTCCGGCACCACGCGATAGCCACCCCAGAAGGACGGCAGGGGCACCTCACCCTTGGCGAACTTGCGCTTCATCTCATCGAATTTGGCCTCCAGCAGCGCCCGCGAGGTAATGACCTCGCTCTGTGGAGAGGCCCAGGCCCCGATCTGGCTGCCGCGCGGCCGCGTGGCGAAGTACTTGACCGACTCCATGAGCGGGATGCGGTCGGCCTGCCCGGTGATCTTCACCTGGCGGCCGAGCGCGGCCCAGGGAAACAGCAGCGCCACCCGCGACTGGCCGGCAATCTGCCTGGCCTTGCGGCTGTCGTAGTTGGTGAAGAACACAAAGCCGCGCTCATCGTAGATTTTCAGCAGCACCGTGCGCAGCCACGGCTGCCCGGACTCCGCGACCGTGGCGAGGCTCATGGCATTGGGTTCGGGGATATCGGCATCGATCGCCTGCGTGAACCACTGCTGGAACTGGCGGAACGGGTCCGGGTCGAGCTCATCGCGTTTGAGCCCCACCGACATCCACTGGATCCGGCGTTCGTCGGCGCGCGTCAGCATGGAGCAGGCGGAGCCGGATAACGGCAGATGCAATCATTCACGCTTGTCACCGGGCTGGCTCGCGTCGCGATCATTCACAGATGCGCCAGCAGGGCTTCGACCGGCTGCAGTACGAGATTCTTGTCGATCTGCCGGGACACCATGGCCATCACCTGCTTGCTCAGGTTTTCCCTCAACAGTCCGAGAAATGCAGGCGGCGCCGCCAGCACCAGGCTGTCAAAGGCACCCGTGTTACGCCCCGCCTCGAGGCGGCTGGCAATCTCCTTCGCAAACGCGATGTGCTCATGTTCCCGGGCGCGGCTCCTGCCGTCCACGACGTGCCGACCCTGCCCCACACTGCCGCCGTCACTGCCGGCCTGATCCGAAACCAGGTCCCCTTCGTGCAGGCGCCCTTCCGGGTGGACGAGCGCAGCCACTTCCAGGAGCGGTGCCTTGCGGTTCTCAGACTGATAGACCTTTGCGCGACTGCTTTCCGCCACCACGATCCAGGTACACGACATCACATCACCTCCCTACCATCCGGTTGCCTGACCCGCAGGCAGTGCGGCGCGTCTCGCGCACCGCTGTTTCATGAGTTTCGAGCTTACCCTGTCAAACGCCGAACCGGAAGCAGGAGCGGGGCAGGCACGCGAAGAACCCCGCGGCCCTCGCGGCGGGAAGCGCCCCGGCCCGGCCCGGAAAACGCCCCGGGACGAACGGCTTGTCTGCGCTGCAAGGGGAGACGAGGGGTTTCAAACGCCGGGAGGCTGTTCTACCATCGTCTAGGAGCCTGTCGGACTTAGGGGTTCGTGACGAGGCAGGTGGGAGAGCGAGCACAAAGCATCACGATTTCGAGGCGCATAGTGCGCCCTACGCAACGAGAAAGCGCGAGGCTTTGGGCCGCTCTCCCACCGCCGCAGTAGAATCAGCCTAAGTCCGACAGGCTCCTAGTGGGCTTTCCGCCCGGTGAGCGGGAACCTCGGAGTCTTGTTCCCAGGAACCCTGGACCGAACGGATGGAGACGGTAGACGTCATCATCGTGGGGGGAGGACCGGCAGGCTCGAGCTGCGCGTGGCGCCTCGGGCATTACGGTGTCGATTGTCTGGTGCTGGACAAGGCCGCGTTCCCGCGCACCAAACTCTGCGCCGGCTGGATTACGCCCGAGGTCGTTGCCGATCTCGAACTCGACATCGCGACCTACCCGCACCGCTTTCTCACCTTCGACCGTATCCACTTTCATTTTCCGCTGTTCGGTCTCAAGGCCAGGACCGTGCAGCATTCGATCCGTCGCTACGAATTCGACGCCTGGTTGCTCGCAGCGCTCCGCTGCCGAGGTCAGGGTCCACGAGGTGCGCACGCTGCGCAGGGACGGCGAGCACTTCGTCATCGATGACCGCCTGCGCTGCCGGTACCTGGTCGGTGCCGGTGGCACCCGCTGCCCCGTCTTCCGAAGCCTGTTCCGGGACGCCAATCCGCGCGCCCGGGAACGGCAGGTGGTGACCCTGGAGGAAGAGTTCGCCTACGCCACTGCGGACCACAGCTGCCATCTGTGGTTCCTGGAAAAGCGCCTGCCGGGTTATTCCTGGTATGTACCCAAGGCCGACGGCTATCTGAATGTGGGCGTTGGCGGCATGGCTACCCGGCTCAAACAGCGCGACGATGACATCAAAGCGCACTGGCGGTATTTGACGGCAAAGCTCATGCGTGCAGGACTGGTTCGGGATTACCCGTTCAATCCGGGCGGCTACAGCTACTTCGTCCGTGGCAAGGTCCAGGTGGGGCGTCTCGATAACGCCTTTATCGCAGGCGATGCCGCGGGCCTGGCGACCCGCGATATGGGCGAAGGCATCGGGCCGGCGGTGAGATCGGGTCTGATGGCGGCGGAAAGCATCGCCCGGGGCGGCCCGTACCGGCTGGACACGCTTGCCCGCTACAGCACGCCCTCGATGCTGCTCAGGTAGCTGCTCGAGTTCAGGTTTCATCGCGGCTCGGCGCGCTCGCCTCGAATCCCCGCGCAGGGATCGTAGCCCGCATTGCTCACCGGGCGGCGATCGAGTCACATAATGCACTGAGGTAAGGAACAGAGTGCAGATCAGGGAAAAGACAGCGTGTAATCAGGCCGTGCCTATCCCGGTGAGAAATGCGGGTTAGTACTTTCTCAATCCGATGATGACGCCCAGTATGGCCACGGAATCCACGGAAGAACACGGAAAAAATTCTCATGGGTATTGGTTCTTTCCGTGTTTTTCCGTGGATTCCGTGGCCATAAACAAGCATGCCAGGACTCAGCGAAATTTGTCAGCATCCGTCATTAGCAAGTTGAAAGCGCGACTGTCTCGCCAGGGGCTCACCAGGCAGCCGTGCAGACCCGGACCGCAAGCGATCCAGGCATGACACCCGCCCTGCAGGCTATGCCAGGCAATCCCTGCCCGTGCCGGCGTGCGCGGCAGGGCAGCCGGGAAGCGCGGGTCTGGCGCAACGGATCGCCTTACCCGCTCAGCCTGTCGCAGAACACTGAGGCCGTCGCCTATTTTCCAAAAAGCTTGTCCAGCAAACGGCCGAGAAAACCTTTCTGGACTGGCGCAGGCGCCGCCGGTGCCGACGGCGCCTGCGCCGGCTCGTTCTCCGCGGCGGGGATGAGTCCGGCTTCCTGCATCTGCATGTAATGCCTGCGCAGGACCGAGTCTTCCGGAACGCGTGTCGTCTTCATCTTTGCGGGTTCCTGTGTCTGTTCAGGAGCATCATAGTGTAGTGTAGACCCTCGAACAAAGAAATTCCGGTCCGTTCACGCGCCCGCCAACGCCTGGTCGCCTGCGACGCGCCGGGCGCATTTGACGATTTCCCGTGCCACGGTAAGAATCACCCCTCGGGCCGTTAGCGGAGCAGAACAATGGAAGAATACGAAAAACTCGGTGCCTTCTACCTGGGCAAATCCTATGATCTCGAGCGCAACCAGCTGCAGGACGAGCTGGTTCTGTACGATTCGAAGGATCTCACCACCCACGCGGTAATCATCGGCATGACCGGCAGCGGCAAGACCGGTCTCGGGCTCGGCATGATCGAAGAGGCGGCAATCGATCACATTCCGGTGATTGCCATCGATCCCAAGGGCGATCTGGGCAATCTGCTGCTGAGCTTTCCCGAGCTGCGGGCCGAGGATTTTCAACCCTGGGTGAATCCCAAGGAGGCCGAGAAAAAGGAAATGAGCCTCGAGGCCTACGCCGAGGCGCAGGCCAGCCTGTGGCGCGACGGTCTGTCCGCATGGGGTCAGGACGGGGCGCGCATCGCCAGATTACGCGAGGCGGTCGACCTGGCCGTCTATACGCCGGGGAGCTCAGCCGGCCTGCCCGTCTCGGTGCTGCGCTCATTCCAGGCACCCTCCGCGCAACTGAAAGCGGACCTGGATCTGTACCGTGAGCGGATCCAGGCGACGGCGACGAGCCTGCTCGCCCTGCTGGATATCAACGCCGACCCCCTGACGAGCCGCGAACACATTCTCTTCGCCAATATCCTGCAACATTACTGGGACGCGGACAGAAGTCTGGATGTGGCCGGCCTGATCGCCGCCATCCAGCAGCCGCCCATGGAACGGATCGGCGTGATGGACATCGAGTCTTTCTTCAGCGCGAAGGACCGTTTCGCCCTGGCCATGCGGCTCAACAACCTGCTCGCCGCACCCGGATTCGAGGCCTGGATGGAAGGCGAGCCCCTGGATGCCGGCCGCCTGCTGTATACCGAATCGGGTAAGCCGCGGGTTTCGATCATGTCGATTGCCCACCTTTCGGACCCGGAGCGGATGTTTTTCGTGTCCATGCTGCTCAACGAAATCCTCAGCTGGATGCGCGCACAGTCAGGCACCAGCAGCCTGCGCGCCATGCTCTACATGGACGAGATCTTCGGTTATATGCCACCCACCGCCAACCCGCCGTCCAAGGTCCTGCTTCTCACCCTGTTGAAGCAGGCGCGCGCCTATGGGCTCGGTCTGGTCCTCGCCACCCAGAACCCGGTGGACCTGGACTATAAGGGTCTCGCGAACACCGGCACCTGGTTCATCGGCCGCATGCAGACGGAGCGCGACAAGGCCAGGGTGATGGAGGGCCTCGAGGGGGCCGCGGCTGGCGGGCGTTTCGACAAACAGGCCATGGAGCAACGTATCGCCGGTCTGGGCAATCGGGTGTTCCTGATGCACAACGTCCACGAAAACGCGCCGGTGGTGTTCAGTACACGCTGGACGCTGTCCTATCTGGCCGGTCCCCTGACGCGCAGCCAGATCAAGGCACTGATGCAGGGGCGCAAGGCTGCCGAGCCGGCGCGAGCAAGCCTGACGGCCGCGGCGCAACCCGCCGCGGCAAAGGGCGAGAGCCCGCATCCGCCGGCGCTGGCCCCGCAGATCGACCAGTTCTATCTGCCGGCGCTGAGGACGCCCGACGGCGACCAGGAGCTGGTCTATCATCCGATGGTGATCGGCGCCGCCGATGTCGGCTACTCGAGCGCGCCCTATAAGCTGAATGAAGAAAAGCGCTTTGCCTTCCTGGTCGAGGCCGAGGACGGACCGGTGCCCGTGGACTGGGAGCGGGCCGAGGCGTTGGAACTGGATTTCGACAAGCTCGAGACCGCCCCTGCCGGGCAGGCGAGCTTCGCCGAACTGGCGCCGGCACTGAGCAGGGCCGGCAACTTTGCCGAATGGCAGAAACTGTTCAAGCGCTGGATTGGCAGCAGCCAGGCGCTGCCGCTGCTGAAGAGCCCGACCTACAAGACCGTCTCCCAGCTGGGTGAATCGGAACGCGATTTCCGTATCCGTCTCCAGGAACTGGCCAACGAAAAGCGCGACGCCATGGCCGAGACGCTGCGCAAGCGTTACGGGTCCCGGATCACGGTGCTGGAAAATCGCCTGCAGCGCGCCGAGCAGCAGATCGCCCGCGAGAGCGAGCAGGCCAGCCAGAAAAAAATGGATACGCTCATCGCGTTCGGCAGTGCCGTACTGGGGGCGTTCCTGGGCCGTAAACGGCTCAGCACCGGTTCCGCGACACGCGTGGGCAGCGCGGTGAAGACGGCCGGACGCATGCGCAAAGAGGCGGCGGACGTGGAGCGGGCGCAGCAAATGGCCGACGCGACGCGGCGCGAACTGGAGGCCCTGCAGACCCAGTTCGAGCAGGAGGTGGCGAAGCTCGCCCTGGATTTCGATGCCCAGCGGGAGACGCTCGAACAGATCGAGGTCAAGCCGAAATCAACCGAGATCCATATCCACTTCGTCGGCCTTGCCTGGGCGCCCTACTACCGCAATGGCAAAGGCCGGCTGCTGCCCGCCTGGCAGCAGGCGTGAGTTCTGCGCCGGGGCGCGCCAGGACGACGGGCTATCGCCACCAGCGCCCCTTGGGCTTGCGGGCCTGGCCGAGCGCGCGCAGCTGCTCATAGAGTGAACGTTCCTCGGCCGAAAGCTGCTCCGGAATGTGCACCTCAATGCGCAGATTGAGATCGCCGCGTCCGCTCTCCGCGAAGCGGGGCAGGCCCTTGCCACGCAGGCGCAGCACCTCGTCCGGCTGGGTGCCGGGTGGCACCTGGACGTCGACCTCACCGGTCAAGGTCGGAACCTGCAGCCTGGTGCCGAGCACCGCGTCGGCAACCTCGAGCGTCTCGCGCCGCCACAGATCCGCTCCCATGCGCTCGAAACGCGCATCGGGCGCGCTGCGCACTGTCACGAAAAGATTCCCGGGTGCAGCGCCGCCCGCTTCAGCGGGCATGCCGTGCCCCCGGACCCGTAACGCGGTCCCCTCCTCCACACCGGCGGGAATCTGAACCTTGAGGGTCTCCTCTTTGTCGATCTGTCCCCGGCCGTGACAATCCGGGCAGGGGTGATCGATAAATATGCCCCGGCCGTCACACGCCGGGCAGACGGTGACCTGCTGGAACCGCACGCTGCCCTTTTCGCGTTTCTGATCGTGGGTGATGACCCGGCGCCCGCTGCCGCCACACGCCTCGCAGCGGCGCGGCTCGGTGCCGGGTCTGGCGCCGGAACCGGCGCAGCTCGTGCAGCTCACTGTCCGCGCAAAGCGGACCGTTTCATCGCCACCCGTGTCGATGCGTTCCAGCGGCACGACCAACTGGACCTCGAGATCCTGGCCGCGTGCCGGGCCGGGACGCCGGTGACGGAACAGCCGATCGAAGATGCCGCCCGCACCGAAATCAAAGCCAAAACCCGTGTCGCCGAAGATGTCGCCGAAATCGATGCCCCCGAACAGATCTTCGGGCGTGAAGCCCGCCACCCCGGCGAAGCCGCCGCTGTCGTACTGCGCGCGCTTGTCGGGATCGGACAGCACCGCGTAGGCTTCCGCGATCTCCTTGAACTTCTCTTCCGCATCCGGTGCCTTGTTGCGGTCCGGATGGTACTTCATGGCCAGGGCGCGAAAGGCGTCCTTGATGGCCTTGTGACTGGCATCGCGCGCGACGCCGAGGACCTCGTAATAATCGCGCTGTGTCGGGGGCATGCAGACCCTTCAGGGATCAGGGACTCTCTTCGTAGTCGGCATCGACGACGCGTCCCCGCGGCCCGGAACCCGAGGGTCGCGGCTCACCCGCGGGTGCCGCGCGCTCGGTCTTGACCTCTTTGTAGACCCCGGAGGCACCCGGTCGCTGCGAATAGATCACCACGCCGGCCTCTTTCAGCACCTGGGCGAGCGCATCCGCGCGCTGCTTCGCCAGCGCCGCGTCGCGTTTCGTCAGTGCCTCGTGGGTCTCACGTAATCCGCGCTCGATCTTTTCCCTCAGCTCGTCGGTCAGTTTGTCGCCGAAATCGGCGAGCATCTTCTCAGCCTGATAGCAGATCGAATCGGCTTCATTGAGCCGGTCCGCCTCCTCACGCCGCTGCCTGTCCTGCTCGGCATACTGCTCGGCCTCTCTGACCATGCGCTGCTTCTGGTCCTCCGGCAGGCGTGTCGAGCCGGTGATGGTGATCGACTGGGATCTGCCGGACGCCTGGTCCCTGGCGCTGACATTGAGGATGCCGTTGGCATCGATGTCGAATGTCACGTCGATCTTGGGGATCCCCCGGGGGGCGGGCGGAAGGCCATCGAGATTGAATTCGCCCAGACTGGTATTGTCCCCGGCCATGGGTCGCTCGCCCTGGTAGACGTGGATGGTTACCGCGGTCTGCAGGTCGGCAGCGGTGGTGAAGGTCTCGGTGTGCTCGACAGGAATCGGCGTGTTACGGGCAATCAGTGAAGTGGCAACGCCGCCCAGGGTCTCCACACCGAGCGTCAGGGGCGTGACATCGACCAGCACGATGTCCCCGACCTCGCCGCTCAGCACGCCTGCCTGAATCGCCGCGCCGCTCGCCACACACTCCATGGGATCGACGCCCAGTTCCGCCTTGCGGCCGAAGAAATCCTCGAAAAACGCGCGCACCGCGGGCATGCGGGTCGGACCGCCGACAAAGACAATCCGATCAATCCCGTCGGGTGTGAGACCGGCATCATTGAGCGCCTGCTGCACGGGAGTCCGACAGCGTTCGATCACCGCCCGCACCTGGCGTTCCAGCTCGGTGCGGGTCAGGTCCAGTTCCAGGTGCCGGGGCTCGGCTCCGACGGCCGTGATATAGGGCAGGCTGATGTGAGTCGTGGTACTGGTGGACAACTCGATCTTGGCAACCTCGGCGGCCTCCCGCAGACGCGCCATGGCCTTGACGTCAGCGTGCAGATCCACGCCGGAATCGGCGCGAAATCGTTCGGCGAGGTAATCGACCAGGATCTGATCCATGTCGGTGCCGCCGAGCTGCGTGTCGCCGCTGGTGGCCTTGACCTCGAACACGCCTTTGCCGAACTCCATGATCGTGACGTCCAGCGTGCCGCCGCCGAGATCCACGACCACGATACGCAGCTCTTCACCGGCCCGGTCGAGGCCATAGGCCAGCGAGGCCGCAGTCGGTTCGTTGACCAGGCGCGCGACCTCGATGCCGGCCACCGCGCAGGCGTCTTTGGTGGCACTGCGCTGATTGTCGTCAAAATACGCAGGCACGGTCACAACCGCCTTCTCGACGGGTTCGCCGAGAAAGGCCTCGGCATCGCGCTTGATCTTTTGCAGCAGAAAGGCCGACAGCTGCTCCGGCGTGAACTCGCGGTCACGCAGGCGGAGCTTTTCCCGCCGGCCCATCCTGCGTTTGAACCCCATCGCCGTGCCCTCCGGATTGGCGGCCGCCTGGCGCCGCGCCGGCTCACCGATCAGCGTATGCCCGTCTGCCGTCACGGCCACGTAGCTGGGAAAGGCCTTCCCACCGAGGCTGATGCCCTCGGCGCTGGGGATCATAACGGGCCGGCCGCCGCGGAGTACGGCAGCAGCGGAATTGGATGTGCCCAGATCAATACCGATAGTCGCCATGGCTACCCCTTGAAGCGATTGCGTGAAGCCGACGCAGCCTGCCCCGCCACTGCATCGAACCATCGAGCATAGTGCCGCAGGAGGGGTTATTCAACGGCAGTTTTTCCGGACAGCCTGGGGTAGACCGCTACCGATTAGGCGGAAAACCTGTGCAACAGAGCGGCAGTCGCCCGGCTCGCGGCCGCAACGCGAGGGTGGTCGGATGGCCCGAGCGTTGCCGACGACAGGGCCCGCAAGCGAGCCGACCGCGGCCGAAGGCAAGCGCGCGGTGCGCAGCGCGTCGCGGGCGATTCGGGACGCTTGCGGGCGGCGCGGTTATGAGACAAGCTGCCGTTACGCAACCTCATATCAAGGACACCCGGGCCTGATGCCCGGGACCGGAGAACGAACATGCCAGCGAAGAAGATCAGGTTTGGTGATGATGCGCGACAGCGCATGGCCCGTGGTGCGAGCATCCTGACCAGGGCGGTAAAGGCGACCCTGGGGCCGAAGGGTCGCAATGTCATTCTGCAAAAGAGCTTTGGCGGGCCGGCAATGACCAAAGATGGCGTGTCGGTGGCCAAGGAGATCGAGCTCGAGGACGCCTTCGAGAACATGGGGGCGCAGATGGTGAAGGCGGTCGCCTCGCATACATCTGAGATCGCCGGCGATGGCACCACCACGGCAACCGTACTGGCTCAGTCCATCCTGCAGGAGGGCCTCAAGGCGGTGGCCGCCGGCATGAATCCCATGGATCTCAAACGCGGCATCGACAACACCGTCGATGAGGTGGTCGAGGAACTCAAGCAGCTCTCCAAGCCCTGCACCGAGAGCAAGTCCATTGCTCAGGTCGGCACCATCTCCGCCAACCTGGATGCGGACATTGGCCGGATCATCGCCGAGGCCATGGAGAGAGTGGGCAAGGAGGGGGTCATCACGGTTGAAGAAGGCTCCGGTCTGGTCAACGAACTCGAGGTGGTCGAGGGGATGCAGTTCGATCGAGGCTACCTGTCGGCCTATTTCATCAACAAGCCGGATGATATGTGCGTGGAGCTGGAAGATGCCTATGTCCTGCTCTATGACAAGAAACTTTCCAATATCCGCGACCTGCTGCCCTTGCTGGAAGGTGTCGCCAAGGCCGGGAGGCCCTTGCTGGTGGTCGCCGAAGATGTCGAGGGCGAGGCCCTGGCAACGCTGGTGGTCAACGCCATCCGGGGCATCATCCGGGTGGCCGCGGTCAAGGCACCCGGTTTCGGTGATCGCCGCGGGGCCATGCTGCAGGATATCGCCACGGTGACCGGCGGCAGCGTCATCTCCGAGGAGGTCGGTTTGTCCCTGGAAAAGGCGACCGTAGAGAATCTGGGCACCGCGAAACGCGTGGTCGTTGACAAGGACACGACGACCATCGTCGGCGGTAACGGCAGGCCGGAGGATATTCACGCGCGCGTCGCGCAGCTGCGCAAGCAGATCGATGACGCCACGTCCGATTATGACAAGGAAAAGCTGCAGGAGCGCGTGGCCAAGCTGGCCGGCGGGGTCGCGGTGCTCAAGGTCGGCGCGGCGACCGAAATGGCGATGAAGGAAAAAAAGGACCGCGTTGAGGATGCCATGCACGCCACCCGCGCTGCCGTGGAGGAAGGCGTCGTGCCCGGTGGCGGGGTTGCGCTGATACGCGCCCTGCAGGCGGTTCAGGCACGCGGCGTGAAGAGTGACAACGCCGATCAGCGTATCGGTATCGACATCGTGTTGCGGGCGATGGAGCAGCCGCTGCGCGAGATTGTGGCGAATGCCGGCGTGGAACCCTCGGTGGTGCTGAACAGAGTGAAGGAGAATCCCGGTAATATGGGCTATAACGCCCAGACCGGCGAATACGGCGACATGATGGAGATGGGAATCATCGATCCGACCAAGGTGGTCCGCGTGGCCTTGCAGAACGCCGCCTCCGTGGCGGGGCTGATGATCACCACCGAGGCCATGATCGCCGAGCCGCCTGCTCCGGCGGGTCAGGGTCGCGGTATGGAAGACATGGGGATGATGTAGCCGGGATCAGGACCCGGGCCGGCTACACCAGCAGGCGCCGGCGCACCAGCACGACGGCGAAGTAGTAGCTGATGGCCGCGTAGCCCGCCAGGACGGCGGCATGAAACCCGGGCTCGCTGAGCGGCTGACCCGCAATCAGCGGGCGTGTCAGCGCCACGGCATGGGTAAGCGGCAGCACCTGCACGAAACTCTGGAGTGCCTCGGGCAGGGTCGAGACGGGATAGAAGACGCCGCACAGAATAAACATGGGCGTGGCCACCAGGACGAAATAATAATTGAAAAAGTCGTAGTTGCTGGCGAAGGCACTCATCATGATCGCCGGCCCGGCGAAGCACAGACCGATGAGGAATACGGTGGGGATAACCCACAGCGCCTGCCAGTCGGCGACCACACCGAGCAGCGTTGCGACGATAAGGATAGCCACCCCGCTGAACACGCTCTTGGTCGCACACCAGATCATCTCACCGGCCAGAATGTCATCGATTTCCATCGGCGTGGCCAGGATCGCCTCGTAAGTCCGTTGCGGAACCATCCGGGTGAAGACCGAATACATCCCCTCAAAGGTCGAGGTGGTCATCGCCGAGGAGGCGATAATACCGGAGGCAAGAAAGGTCAGATACGGCATGTCCGCCATCTCGCCGATAAAAAAGCCGAGCCCATAGCCCAGCCCGAGCAGGTACAGGATCGGTTCACCAAAGTTCATGACCATTGCCGGGGCGATGAGCTTGCGCCACACCAGTATGTTGCGGCGCCATATCGCCAGCGCCCCGCGCCGCGCCCGGGGCAGACGCCAGATGTCCATCAGTCTCTCAGCTCCCGCCCCGTCAGTCTCAGAAACACATCCTCGAGCCCGGCGGGACGGTGCAGGAAGGTCATGCCCTGGCCCTGCTGCAGGCGTGCCAGCAGGGGCGCGGAATCGCGGGTGTAACAATAGAGGCTCGCGCCGATGCGTTCGAGCCGACAGTTCGCCTCGGCGCCGAGCATGGCCAGGGAAGCCTCCGGCGCGCCGCGGATCTCGATCACCTCGGGCTCCAGGTGCTTCTCGATCAGCGCACGCGGCGTGCCCGCGTCCAGGATGTGGCCATGGTCCATGATGACGAGCTGATCGCACAGGCGCTCGGCTTCTTCCATGTAGTGGGTCGTGAGAATCAGCGTGGTGCCACGGGCGCGCAACTCGGCCAGCCGCGCCCAGATGACGTGCCGGGCCTGCGGATCGAGGCCGGTGGTCGGCTCGTCGAGGACGACGAGTTCCGGTTCGTTGATCAGTGCGCGCGCAATGGTCAAGCGGCGTTTCATTCCGCCTGACAAGGTCTCGGTTTTGGCATCCCGCCGCTCGGTAAGCGCCGCAAACGCCAGCAGGTCCTCGATGCGCGCATCGATGTGGCGGCGCCGCAGACCGAAGTAACTCGCATAGATGCGCAGGTTCTCGACGACCGTGAAATCGGGATCGAGATTCTCGGCCTGGGGCACGACGCCGACACGGGCGCGAATCGCGCCGGCATGCCCGGGCAGGGACAGGCCGAACACCGACAGGCTGCCGCCCGACATCGGAGTGAGCCCCAGCATCATCCGCAAGGTCGTCGTCTTGCCGGCGCCATTCGGACCGAGGAAGCCATAGCACTGCCCACGTGGGATGTCGAAGGCTATGCCGGCTACGGCCAGGTGCGTACCGTAGCGTTTGTGCAGATCCCTGGCTGTGACGACAGGGTCGCTGGCCCCTGGACTTAGCACCGGTGTGTGCGCGCAGCGCAGGCGCAGCGGGCCCCGTTCAGGTGGGCGTCAGGCAAGTCTCAGGTCCTCGACAGAAGGGCATCGATCTCATTTTCGGCCGCTCTCCAGTCCTCAATCTCGTGACCCGGCGCAAAACCCCGTTTTTCCGCCTTGAGATAGGCCGCGACAGCGACCATCTTCCAGCGCTCCTCCGGTGAAATCTCTATCCGCGACGTCTGCCGCTTTGAGACCTTTGGGGATGCGCTTGTGGCCTTTTCCCCGGCCGCCTTCTGGGTCGGGGCCTTCCCGGTCGACGCCTTCCTGGCCGGTGCCTTCCTGACCGGTGCCTTCTCGGCCGGTGCCTTCTCGGCCGGTGCCTTCTTAGCAGGTGCCTTCTTAGCCGGGGTCTTCCTGGCCGGCGCCTTCTTAACCGGGGCCTTCCTGGTCGACACCTTCTCGGCCGGCGCCTTCCTGGCCGATGGCTTACTGGCCGGCGCCTTCTCCGGCGCCACCTTTCTCGTAACGTTCTTGCTAGTCGTCGTAGCCATGCGTTTTCCCTTTTGCCTATGATTGATAGACCCGCTCCGATCGCCTGATTCGGCCTGCGTGAAGCGCGATCGTGAAACTCGACGGGCCGCAGCCGCACAACTCATGTGTCTCAGGCAATCAGACAGCGTGCTGGTTTCCTAATTCGCGCCGGGCAGCATCCGATCCATCATACGCATCGGATTGACCCTTTCCATCTGCTGCGCACCCTGACCGAAGGTACTACCCAGGCGCTCCATATGGCCTTCCATCTTTTCCATGGATACCCGTATCGCAGTCATCTCCTGGTTCATCGACGCTACCTGGTCCGTCATTTTACCCATCAGTACGGTCATGGTCTCCAGTTGGCCTACCATGCGGTAAAAAAGCGCACCGCCGGCGACCGTGACGAACAGTACGGCGGCAGTTCCCGCCAACAGCCCGATCTTCGCGGAATTTAGCATAGCCCTATCCTCCTGGCATCGTTCAACACAGGGCCCCGTCGTCGCGGGTCCCGAAATCAGTCAAGCGCCGGAGAAAACAGCGGGACCGCACATCCGAATGCGCGTGATTGTCCCGCCGTAGCGGCACCCTGACTCACGTCAGTCCCGATGCATGTGCCGTCTTAAGAATGCCACCATGCGCTCGAAGGACGCACGTTCGTTTTCAACACGACTGAATCCGTGGCCTTCGTCGGGGTAGACGAAGTACTCAACCGTCCGGCCGCGCGCCAGCATGCCCTTGACCAGCCGGTCCGACTGGACCCGCGGCACGCGCCGGTCGTTGGCGCCCTGGTGGACCTGCAAAGGAATGCGGATGCGGTCGACGTGGTAGAGGGGCGAGCGCGCCCAGTTACGCACCCGGTCGGCGCGCGGGTCGAAACCAAGGTCCTGGAACAGATGACGCTGCAGGTACCCGGGCCAGCTGTCCACAAAGGTGGCAAGCTCCGTGAAGCCGAAGAAGTTCACGGCCGCGCGGAAAGTATCCGGGTACTGGGTGATCAGTGACATCACGCTGAAACCGCCAAAGCTTGCGCCCGCCACGAACAGGTTGTCACCGTCGACGAAGTCCAGCGCGCGCACAAACTCCGCCACCGCGACGATGTCGCGGATATGCGCGCCACCCCAGTCGCCGTTGTCGAGCCGCTCATAGCGTGCGCCAAAGCCGCTGCTGCCACGCACATTGGGAACCACCACAATGAAGCCGCGATTGGCAAGCAACTGCACCTTGGCCAGATACTGTGGATCCACATGGTCGTCCGGCCCGCCGTGGATGACGACAATCGCCGCACGCGGTCTGCCTGCCGAGGTGGCGTTGGGAATGAACAGGTGGACCGGGATTTCCAGGCCGTCGAAACTGCGTACGCGGAGTGACCGGGCGTCGGCGAAAAACCGGTTGTCAATGCCGGATTCGTTGGCATCGTAGACCAGCTCCGCCCCCTCGGGGCCAACCCGGTAATAACGCAGCGGCGTGGTGGCGTTGCCGATAGCCACGACGCCAAGCTCGGGATTCCCGCGGCTGAAGGCGGCATCCATGATCTCTTCGGGCCGGAACCCGAATGTCTGCGCCGTAGCGAAGCCGTCGACGAAGATGACTGTCTTCCCGGCGAGATCGCTGCGGTAGGTGACGACCGCCACCCGGCCGCCCGTATACAGCCGGAGGACGTCGACATCGTTGTCGAAGGGCAGTCTCACCGGCACTGGCGCCCGGCTGCCGAACCGGTAGCGCCAGATCCGGAAGCGGTCGGCTGCCCAGGCGCTGAGGAAGACAACCCCGTCGGCCGTAACGTGTCCATCGACGTTGTTGGCTCCCGGCAGCCGCATGATGTCGCGGGCCTGGCCTGCGTTGAGATCATAGAGGGCAAGGCTGCGTTCGCTGTGACCGATGAGTTCAGCGAACAGGAGGTAGCGCCCGTCCGGGCTCGCCGCTTCGCACTCCAACAGACGCCCGTCGCCACGGAACAGGCGGGTTGTCTCGCCGCCGGCCGTCTGCCCGCGCCAGAGATCCGACGCACCCCGGCCGTTTCGCGTCTGTGAGTAGTACACATAGGCGCCGTCGGGTGACAGTCCGCAGACCCTGCACTCGTCGCGCGCGGCCGTCTCGGTGAGCCGGCGGACCTGGCCCGATGCCAGGTCGTGGCGATACAGGTCGTAGGCCTCGTTGCCCCCGATGTCCTGCAGCGTGATGAGATAACGACTCTGGGGGTCGACGAAGAATTCACTGACGGGCTCGTCGAAGTGCGTGACCTGCTGCATTGCCTTGCTGGCGAGATCGATCGCGAAGACATTGGCCACCCGACCGTCGTTGCGCAGCGCATAGAGCGTACGGTTGTCGGGCGCGAATTCGACCTGACCGAGTCTGCGGGTCGCAAAGAAGCGCTCGAAGGGAAACTCCGGCGCAGCAGGGCGCGCGGGGATGTCGCCCAGGTCCAGGGTCGCGAGCGCCGGCATGCTGCCGGACACGCCTGCGCCGGCCAGCAAGACGACGAGCACGCCGGCAAAAACGACGCTGCCCACTGGAGATCCACGAGTCTTCATCTTGCCGCCGGGCATGCCCCAGTATGCGCGTGTCGCGTTCCGCGTTGCGAGTCGACAGCGGCCGTTTCCGCACGTTGCAACGCAACGACGGCGTCACTTAAAGCCGAATGGCACTTACTTGAGTCGAAATGTAGGGTGGGTTAGCGCTTTTTGCGTAACCCACCAGGCGTTGCGAAGCAACACGATGAATATTTGATGGGTGCCTGCCGGCACATCCGGTGGGTTACGGCACAAACGGCGTGCCTAACCCACCCTACATTGATTAGGGAACCGCCTAAGTAAGTGCCATTCCACTTAAGGCCGGCGTGCGGGTGGCGCGGACGGGGCGCGTTTGATCCAGCTCTGGCACGCTTTCTGCATCCTGGATCCGCGTGACTTCGCCCGGCCCGCCGACGTCCTGCCGCGCCGTGAGACCGTCGGTCCCGCGTGCCGGGTGGCACGGTTTTCCGGCCACGGGCGAAGGCCACCATTGAAGGGGTCGTGTCGGGCGTACTCAGTCCCGCCAGAGAGCCCGTGTACAGCAGCCATACAGGAGAATGCAGATGTCAGGGAAATGGAAGACAGCGCTCGTGTCGTTAACCAGCCTATTGTTCGTTGCCTGTGGGGGTGGCGGCAGCAGCAGTGGCGGTGGCACGCCGACGCTTGCGCCGCTGAGTATCACGACGGCCAATGCACCGACGGTGTCGGGTGAGGTGATGACCGCCACCGATGCGGTAGAGGGTTTCGGCGGCGGTGGTTCGGGAACCATCCTCGCGGCCGTGACCACGACCGGTGGTGACCGGCAGAGTCTCGTGGACGTCATCCGCTCGCAACTCGAGCGGTTTTCAGACCTGCAGAACGGCGGTTCGAGCGCAGTGGTGGGGGTTGTTATCGGCCCGAGTGTATTTCCCTGCGCCATCAGCGGGACGACCACCCTCTCGGGTAATCTCGCCGATCCTGCCGCGCTTGGCCCGGGGGACAGTCTCAGCGCAACGTTCAACAGTTGCGATGAAGGTGATGGCTCGATCCTAAGCGGCGGCCTGAACATGAGCATCGGCGCCCTGTCCGGGGATCCCGCTGCATTTCCGTTTAACCTGACAGTCGCCGTCACCCTGAACAACCTGACGGTCACAGAGGCGGGCGAAACCGTGACAGGAAGCGGCGATATCAGTCTGGCGCTGAGTAGCAGCGACGGCGTGACGCTCGCAACGACGCTCTCTGGGAACGCGCTTGTTATCAGCGGACTCGGAAGCAGCGGCGCCCTCAAGAACTATGCGATCACTTCCACCCTTAACCAGGGCACGGGAGATTACAGCCTGACGAGCAGCGGCACACTCGAAAGCAATGATCTGGCGGGTTCTGTTGTTTTCAGTACACCGACGATGTTCCAGGGCATCGGTAGTAACTTCCCGTATACGGGCGCCTATCTGATCACCGGACAGAATTCATCCGTGCGGCTCACCGCTCTGGACGAAGTGAACGTGGTCCTGGAGGTCGATGACAACGGTGATGGCACTGTCGACACCACGGTCAACACGACCTGGGCGGCCATCTCCAGCTAAGTGGTCAATCCGGACCGCCGGATCCCCGCCAAGGGGTGCGGACCCGCGGGTCCGCACCTTTTTCCGGTCTGCACCCAGGTCCGCAGTCTAGCCCGCGCTGCGTCGCGCAGACGCGTGTGTCACTGGCTCACCTTTTGTCTGCTGTGGTGTCTTCCGCTGACACTTTGTGCTGCCGGACAACCGGTCCGTGCCGTGGTTGCGAACGCATGGATTGGAGTATCGGCACTGGACTTCGACTTCAGGGAGTTCGACGACGGGGGAACACGACTCAATCGCGAGCATGGAAGCCTGCCGGGACTTGCGGCGGGGGTGAAGGTCTCACGGCGTGCGGCATTCGCCGAATCGGGGATTTCATACTACTCGGGTGATGTCCGCTACGACGGCCAGACCCAGTCTGGACTGCCCGTCACGACCCGCACCGATGAAGACATTTTCGACGGATCAGCCCTGGCAGGTGTGCAATTCGCGTTGACCCGCGGCTTCGGGTCAGCCGTGTTTGCCGGCGCCGGCTATCGCAACTGGAAACGTGATATACGCTCGACGCGATCGGCAGCGGGGCTGTCCGAGACCTACGACTGGTGGTACGGCCTGCTGGGTGTGAAGGGCAGCTACGCCGCGAGCGAGAGGATGAGCTGGACGCTTGACCTGCGCCTCATGCGCCCCGTTAACCCCAGCATCAGGGTCAAGTTCGGGAACGCCCTTGATGACAAGACACTCGAGCTGGGTGAGAAGACCGGCTACCGCCTGGCGGTGGCCTGGCATTACAGCCTGACAGACCGGGCAGGCCTTCGAATCAGCCCCTTCTATGAGCAATGGAAACTCGGCCGAAGCTCGACCCGAAGCCTGACACAGAACGGAACCGTCGTGGGCTCGCTCTACGAGCCGCGCAGTGAGACACGCAATCGCGGCCTGATTGTCGGTCTCGGCTATACCTTTTAGCCAGCAAGGCGCGGCGGCGCCACGCCCCCGACCGCCGCGTACCGGCACCCGCCCCGCTCATCGGACACCGCGGGGCCTGTTGACACCCGCCGGCGCGCGTCCCCGCACAAACGGCCTTCAGAGAGTGTGCCCGATTCTTGCATGACTTGTGTCGAACAGACGGTCCACGGTCGCGCCTGCTCCGGCGTCAAAGGGCACACTATGCAAAAGGAAGTCACTGAAATGAGCTTTTCAAGCGTCCACGCGGGACGCACTAAACTCGCCAGGGACGTATCCAGTGACCACAAAGATAGCCACAACAAGAAGAAAAACCGCGTCTTGGCGAACGATACGCTGCGCAATGCCTTTCTCGTCGCCGCCGCGACGCTCCTGGCTTATGCCCTCACGTTCCCGGTGAGCCAGTAACGCGTCTCGCGCCGCGTCGATCACCTGCGACCCTGTCCTGACCAAGGGCCAGGATACTTCCGCGATTCGGTTTCTCCGGGGCCGCTGATAAACAGTCTGCAGGCGCTCATCGCGGACGGGGTTGCCCCGTGGCAACGGCGGATCGAGCCGTACCGGTATCGCTGGCCGGAGGGGAACCGGGCAAGACCGTTGTCTGGACGGGTGTGAGGGCGTTACTCTTCGCGGCGAAGACCGCTGCTGCCGGTTCCGAGGGCCTGCCCATGCGCTGGCGCGCAACCTTTCGTATCGAAGACCACGAACTCGGGGCGGTGCTGTGGTCTTGTGCTTATTTTTTCTGCCTGCTGTGCAGTTACTACATTCTGCGCCCGGTGCGCGATGAGATGGGTATCGTGGGCGGCGTCGAGCAGTTGCAGTGGCTGTTTACCGGTACCTTTGTGGTAATGCTGCTCGTGGTCCCGCTGTTTGGCGCAGCCACCCGCCGCTTCGCCAGGCGCACCCTGTTACCGGCGGTGTATCTGTTTTTCATCGCCAACCTGCTCATCTTTTATGTCCTCTTCAACAGCGACATAGCCACCCGCCACGTGGCACGCATGTTTTTCATCTGGCTGAGCGTCTTTAACCTTTTCGTCGTGTCGGTATTTTGGAGT
Source organism: uncultured Gammaproteobacteria bacterium (assembly GCA_963707015.1). Lineage (GTDB taxonomy): Bacteria > Pseudomonadota > Gammaproteobacteria > Thiohalobacterales > Thiohalobacteraceae > CAVPOO01. The sequence goes on along the minus strand of CAVPOO010000013.1, from coordinate 168,601 downwards.
TTCATGGCGGATCTGTTCAGCAATGCGCAGGCGCGCCGGCTGTTCGGACTGATTGCCGCGGGCGGCAGCGCCGGAGCCGTGCTGGGACCCGCCCTCACCGCGATGCTCGTCAAATCCGTGGGTCCGGTCAACCTGCTGCTGATATCGGCGGCGTTTCTACTGGGGGCAATGATCTGTATCCGCCAGCTCGTGCGCTGGGCCGATGCGGCAGTGTCGGTTGCGGATGAGTGCGCCGAGCCCTTGCCCATGGCGCGTGCTGCGACAGATGCGCCGATGGGCGGTGGCATCCTCGCCGGACTCAGCCTGCTGTTCCGCTCGCCCTATCTGCTGGGCATCGCGCTGTACATCCTCCTCTATACCTGGCTCGCCACCTTTCTCTACTTCGAACAGGCCCATATCGTGAAGGCGGCCTTCACCGATTCGGCGACCCGCACGCAGGTGTTCGCCGGCATGGACCTGGCCGTGAACAGCCTGACCATTGTCACCCAGCTCTTTATCACCGCACGACTGGTGGAACGTCTTGGACTGCCGATGACGCTGGCGCTCGTGCCGGCGCTGATGCTGCTCGGTTTCGCGGCGCTGGGCGCCGCACCGGTGCTCGGCGTCCTGGTCGGTTTCCAGGTGATGCGCCGCGCGGGTAACTATGCGGTGGCCAAACCCGCACGTGAAATGCTCTTTACCGTGGTGAGCCGCGAGGAGAAGTACAAGGCCAAGAATGTCATCGATACCCTGGTATACCGGGGTGGCGATGCCGCAAGCGGCTGGTTGTTCGCCGGGCTAACCGGGCTCGGCCTGAGCCTGTCGGCCCTGGCCTTTGTGGCGATCCCGGTCGCTCTGGTCTTCGCGCTGACGGCCCTGTGGTTGGGACACAGGCAGGAGGACTTGCGAAACCTGCCGCGCGTGCAGCCACCGCGCTGAGCGGCTATGCTTGGAGTGGCAACTTGAGGAGGCAAGAATGGCGAGAAAACCGGTTGTTCGGACCCCGGCAATTGCCGGCCTGTCGCGCCGAAGCTTTCTTGGCTGGCTCGCCGCCGCGGCTGGCGCAGGGGCCGTGCCTGCAGCGGCCCGCCTCCAGTCAGAGACCTTTCTGCATCGCCCCATTCCCAGCAGCGGCGAGGAGATTCCGGCCATCGGCCTGGGCACGGCGCGCACCTTTGACGTAGGACCCGAAGCCATGGAACGCGACCCCCTGCGCGAGGTTCTGCAACACTTCGTGTCCAAGGGCGGCCGGGTCGTCGATTCCTCCCCCATGTATGGCTCAGCGGAAACAGTGACAGGCGATCTGGCAACGGAGCTGGGACTGCAGGGCCGGCTGTTTTACGCGACCAAGGTGTGGATCAGCGGGCGTGAGGCAGGGATCGAACAGATGCAGAACTCCCTGCGGCGGCTGCGGGTAAAGCGCATCGATCTCATGCAGATTCACAACCTGGTGGACTGGCGCACGCACATCAAGACCCTTGCCGAGTGGAAAGCCGATGGCCGCATCCGCTATCTGGGAATCACTCATTACCAGGTGAATGCCTTCGATGATCTGGAACGTATCATGCGCCAGGAGCGGCTCGATTTCGTCCAGCTACCCTACTCTATACAGAACCGCGCCGCGGAAAAGCGCCTGTTGCCGCTGGCAGCCGATCGCGGCATCGCGGTGCTGGTCAATGAGCCTTTTGAGAAGGGGATATTGTTCCGCAAGGTGCACGGCCAGCCGCTTCCCGCATGGGCGGCGGAATTCGATTGCACCAGCTGGGCACAGTTTTTTCTCAAGTTCATTGTCTCCCATCCCGCGGTCACCTGCCCCATCCCGGCGACGTCCAAGCCGGCGCACCTGGTGGACAATATGCAGGCGGGCCTGGGCCGCGTGCCGGATGCGGCAATACGCCAGGACATGGCAGCCTATTTCGAGGGGATTCAAGGCGGGTGACACGCGGGCTGCGACCGCACCGACACGGTTCAGGGCGCGACGGTGTATTCAGGCTGTGCGCTGGGCTGACCCGGCGGGGCTATTCACCGGCTGCCTGACGGGGTTCGGCACCGAGGAGTCTGGAGAGTTCTCCGGCCGGCATTGGGGCACCGAGCAGATACCCCTGCAGGCAGTCACAGCCATGTTTGCGCAGAAACATCAGCTGGTCCTCGGTTTCAACACCCTCGGCGGTCACTGTCAGCCCCAGTGCATGCGCCATGACGATGATAGCGGTCGCGATGGCCTCGTTATCGGAGTCGTTGGGGATACCTTTGATAAAGGAACGGTCAACCTTGAGTTCGCTGATGGAAAACTGCTTCAGATAACTCAGCGAGGAGTAGCCCGTCCCGAAGTCATCGATGGAAATCTGCACACCCATCTCGTGAATGCTGTCGAGCGTAGCGATGGCAAGCTCGGCGTTCTCCATCAGCACGCTCTCGGTCAACTCCAGCTTGAGGCTGCGGGAATCGAGACCGGATTCTTCCAGCACCTCCCGGACAACGTGTAACAGGCCATTGTCGCGCAGCTGACGGCCGGATATATTCACCGCCATACGCACCGGCCCCAACCCTTCGGCCATCCACTGCTGGGCCTGGTTGCAGGCCGTACGCAACACCCATTCTCCGATCTGCCCAATGAGGCCGATGTCTTCGGCCATGGGGATAAATACCCCCGGGGATATCCAGCCGTGTGTCGCGTGGTGCCAGCGCGCCAAGGCCTCAACACCAACCAGCTTACCGCTGAGCGTATCGACCTGTGGCTGGAAGACAATCTGCAGATCCTGATTGTCGACCGCTCTGCGCAGATCATTCTCAAGGTCCAGCCGCTCCAGAGAGCGCTCACTCATCTTGGCGCTGTACAAACAGTAGCGGTTACGGCCTTCCTCCTTGGCCCGGTACATAGCGATGTCGGCGTGTTTGAGCAGACTCTCACGATCGTCGCCGTGATCGGGCGACACACTGATGCCTATGCTGGCACTCAGGTAACACACCCGCCCATCGAGCTTGAAGGGGTCTGCGAATGACTCGAGAATCTTCCTGGCCACGTTGTGTGCGTCGTCGGGCCGCTCAAGATCATGCAGGATGACGGTGAACTCGTCACCGCCCAGACGGGCGAGGGTATCCTCAGCACGTAAACAGCGCTTGAGACGCGCCGCAACAAGCGGAAGCAGCCGATCACCGAAGGTATGCCCGAGGGTGTCATTGATGTCTTTGAAGCGATCAAGATCGACAAACAGCACGGCTACGGAACGGTCCTCGCGCTGGGCGTTCAGCAGGGAAAGGTCGAGCTGATCATTAAACAGCTGGCGGTTCGGCAGCCCCGAAAGCGCGTCGTGATAGGCCAGCCGCCGCAAGTGCTCCCTGGCCTGGTGCTCTTTGGTAGTGTCTATAAAGATCCCCACATAGTGCGCGGCGTTTCCTTGCTCGTCATTGATGGTACTGATGTTCAACCATTGGGAATAGAGGCTTCCGTCCTCGCGGCGATTCCATAGCTCGCCTTGCCACACCCCCGTTTGCCGCAAGGTCGCCCACATCCCCTCGTAGAATGCCGCGTCATGGCGATCAGACTTGAGAAAAGACGGCATCTTACCGGTAACTCCTTTCGATTCATAACCCGTTATCTTCGTGAAGGCCGGATTGACCGATTCAATAACGCCCTGTGGATCGGTGATTATCACTCCCTCGGAGGCATTATCAATCACCTGTGCGGCAAGGCGCAGATCCGACTCGCGCTCCTGCTGAAGCTGCAGGGAACGGGCCAGATCTTTCACCGATTCGGCCAGACGTTCGAACTCAACCGCCGCGTCGAGCTGCAGCTCGCTCACGAGATCACCCCTTGACAGCGACAGCAGACGCTGATTGATTTTGCCCACGGGCGCGATGACTATGCGGCTCACGAGAAGCCCGAGCATCAAGGTCAGCACCAGGAGGGTAACTGCCGACGTCAGGTATGATTGCATAACGCGGCGCCCGATTTCCTCCTCGTGCATTGCCGTATCCCAGGCCACATGCAAGGTACCGAAGCGTTCGCCTTCGAACACGATGTCCTGGGTGAAGACTAGTTGTTCGCTATGGTCGTGATGACCGAGCGACGGCCATTGGGCGAGGGATGCTCCCGATTCGTTTAGGACCTCAATTTCGAATATGCTGCGCGCCGTCAACGCCACCTCCTCGATGGCAGACTTCAGCACGGGCCGGTCCTCCGCAATGATGGGGTCGATCAGGCTGGCCGACAGCACCTCCACCAGCCTGCTGCTTTCCTGGGCGATCTTCTCGCGCATCCGCTGGGTCTCGTTCCAGCGATAAATCTCACCCGAAATCACACTGATGAGCAGCAGGGTACCCGCAAAGCTGATGAGCAGCTTGCTCCGAAGGGTTGACCCGTAAGGACGCGAGAGCATGGCGGACTCTAGTGGAAAAACTCGCTGTTGTGCTCGATCGCCAGGCGGATCGTCAGAAAGTCCTCGTCATTACCCTCAGCGAATCCATCCGCCCCCAGGCTCGCCAGCGTGGTGGGATCGTTGAGCTCCAGCAGCGCGGCGCGCAGCGCACCCGCCAGGCGTTCCGGCAAGCCGGCTCGTGCAACCCAGGGCTTGGTGACATTCGGAAACACCGCCAGCGCGCGCAGCCGTGCGCCGTCTTTGACGACCCTGTGGAAGGTGTCCTCTTTCAGTGCGCCTGCATCATAAGTCCCTGCCGCGACCGCACTGCCGACCACGTCGTGACGCCCCAGATAATCATAGGCGGCGAGATCCGACGCCCGCACGCCGTGTTGAACCAGATAGAGCTGGGAGAGGTAGCGTCCAATGGTCGAGTTCACGTCACCAAACGCGAAGCGCTTACCCTTGAGATCGCTCACGCTTTGAATCGGGCTGTCCGCGGCGACACAGATTATCCCGTTGAAGACCTTCTGCCCTGCCTGTTGTTCCACTACCAGGACCGAAATGCCCGCCTCGAATCGCTTGGCGCTAACGTAGGAGGCAGGACCCAACCGCGAGAAATCGACCCTCCCGAGCGTGAGGTCCTCGACACCCTGGTCGTAACTTCGGGCGACCTGGGTGTGGATTGTCACCGGTTCTCCGAGCCGCCTGCTGAGATCATGCTCCAGTCTGTCCAGCACGGGCCGGAATTTCCTCACCATTGTCGACGGCTTATCCGACGTGTACACGCCAAAATTCAATGCGACTTCCGCGTTAACCGCCGAGTTGAGAAATCCGAGTGCGCCTGCGAGAAAGAAGATAACTGTTCGTGGTAGCAGCATGTCTGGGATGGTTCCTTCCTGATCGTAGTGTCGCTCCAAACTGCCGGTTGGCAACCTTATTGCCGTCGTTTCGTGGATGCCGGTGACCGTCCTGGCTGTCAGGCACTATTAGCGGTAGTTAAATCAATAGCTTTATTCGCCCGCTTCACGGCGCGACCCCCCTGGCAGGCGTTGACGCAAATGCGTCGAATCCCCTTCCGCACCAATGGAATTCGCAGGTTCCAGAGCGGTGCGTCGCCATGTGTGGCGCGTTCGCTCAATCCGGGTCCTGGCATCAACTGGCGGTTACCTGCCAGAGGACGGTCAGGGTGCTGAGGGGAGGAACGCATCGATACAGTGCTCCGAAGACGCGCGCGGATGCAAGAAGCAGAGTAATCGCGGGTGTGCATTGGCGAACCCTTGCCACGCCTCAGACTGGCAGCTGGTCCAATCGCTCAGCCCGCCTCGCACGGCCCCCCCGACTCAGTGGGTTGTCGCCCGGCGCGCTGCCCGTCGCACATCTGCGATGCGGGAGGGGCTGGTGCTGACGGCGCTAATGCCTGCCTGGATAACCCTGCGGGTAAGGTCGGGATTACCCGCCAGTTCACCGCAGATCGCCATCGGCTTGCCGGCCGCCCTGGCGGCACGGGAGAGGCCCTGGATGATGCGCCAGAGCACGCTTTCAGTTTCAAGGCATGTGTCACTCGAAAGGACTCCGTTTGTTCGATCCGCCGCAAACAGGTACTGGACGAGATCGTTGGTGCCTATGCAACCGAAGTCGGCCAGTCCCAGAATCCGCTGCGCCTGCAGACATGCCGACGGTACCTCGAACAACACCCCATGACGCAATCCGGACGACGGAAGATCGGCAACCGCCTCGTCGAACCGTGCCCGCAGGTCTCTAAACTGATTGACGCCGACGATCATGGGGTACAGCACGTGAATTGGACCGTGGCGACTTGCGCGCGCCAGCGCGCGGGCCTGGGTGCGGAGAAGTTCCGGGCATGCCAGCAGCAACTCGGCACCCCGCAGTCCAGGCCGAAAATCCCCCTGCCCAGACAGGTCCAGGCAGGTTGCCGCCTTGTCAGCACCGAAATCGAGAAGCCGGATGTAGACGGGCTTGCCTGCCATTGCGCGGACTACGTCCGTGTAACGGGCCGTCTGTTCTGTCTCGCTGAGCAGTCGACCCTCCACCAGCAGTTCCATCTCGGTTCGATACAGCCCGATACCCTCGGCCCTGGCGGCAAGCACCTCATGAACGTCGGTCGATCGTTCAATGTTTGCCATGACCTTCAGCCCGGGAACCGGGTCGGAAACCGGCGTCCCCTGCCCCGCACCCGCCAGAGCGGGCCGATAGCGGGCGAGAGTCGCTGCAGACGGATTGATAATGACCTCGCCAGCATCCCCGTTGATGAGGACTTTCGCCGCCAGGGGGATGACCGTGGACACTTGCAGAATGTTGCCAACGGCCGGTCGCTGCAGGGCCCGGGCCAGAATCACGGCGTGTGACGTCGGCCCGCCCTTTTCAACGATATAGCCGACGGTATAGCGATCCGTTTCGATGGGCAGGCTCGCACTCAGCTCCTCGCCCACCAGGACGTGATCATTTCCGAGCCGGCAATGCCCCACGCTGCAAAAGTCGACATCCCTGCAACGACGGCAAGGCGCCGCGTGATTCAGGCGGTCGAGCAGGGCCTGCTGGATTTCTCTGATGTCGTGAGCCCGTTGCTGCAGATAATCGGAGTCGGCCGCTTCGAGTTGTGCGCGGTAGAAATTGAGCTCTCTTTCAACCGCTTTCTCAGCCGTACAGCCTTTCTCTTCGACGGCATGAAAGAGCCGGTGCTGGAAGGTTTCGTCTGTCAGCATCAGCCGGTGGGCATGGAAGATCTGTGCATTCTCGTGCCCCACCCTTGCCTCCGCATCCCGGGCCAGGGCATCCAGTTGACTACCCAGCGACAGCAAGGACTGGCGGAGACGAAAGGCTTCACGCAGGGGATCTGCCTGAGGGACCCGTTCGGGGACAGGGGTATGCCGCAGATACAGGCAGGCACGCCCGAGCGCAATGCCAGGCGAGAGCGGGACGCCCTTCAGTCGTGTCTCGGTAACTGCACGGCTCATGATGAGCTGCACCCCTGGGCAGTCTCACCGGTCTCGGTGTGGATACTTAACGCCGCGTCTCGGTCATCCACAAGCTGCGTCATCCTCACGCATAATTTGTGTGAGATTGTACCTGCTTTAGAGGTAACTGGCTATCTGCGGGGGGAATATCCTCTTGTTGAATCCTGGTCATTTCCCGGCAGGCTGTTACGATAGCGGTGAAGATCGGAGAAAAACCTACCGTTCCCTGCACCGACAACCAGTCTGAGGACACTCGAATGAATAAGTTAATGAACACCATCGCTCCCGCCCTCCTCTTCGCGTTAGCCACTCCGCTTGCCGCCCAGCAACAGGGGCAGACCGTGCCCGACCCCAGTGAACAGTTTATGCAGGAACTGGATACCAACCGGGATGGCAACGTGACCCGGCAGGAGTTCATGAAGCCGACAGAGGACGGTTTCCGCGAGATGGACAAGAACGGCGACGGTCTGCTTACCAAACCCGAGGTCGACGCCTACGCCAAGGAAATGCAGCAGCGTATGCAGCAGCAACCCCAGCCGTAGCAGCAGGGACGAGGCTGTTAGAAACAGCTCGATCTGGCAGTCGAATTTCACGGCCTCCCACGATCCGACGGGGCGAGACCTGGTCAGTATACGAATACCGCCGCCGTCCAAAGCTGGTCGCAACCTCCGGCGCGTAGCCATGACCGAGGCGCAACGCGGATTCCCCGAGGCCGTCGCGACGGATTCTCGATCCATCGCTGGAACAGCATACCCGGTGTCGGAGGCCGCTTGTCCAGGCCGGGCTCCCCTACCCGCCATCATCCGGCCTGCGCCGCCTCGCCACGTGGCATGGTTCTGCCACGTCACCAGAAGAACAGCAGGATAAAATCTCAATTTTATAGAGAATTAGCCATACTCCTTGAAGTGTTACCGCAATCTATATCTTGGGCCTGGAGGCCCTGCTGCGGTTGATTTGGCACAAGATATTGTAAAAACGAAAACTTCTTTTTATTCGTTGACTTAAAAGTCATTTCTAGTCTAGGCTGTGAGCTCCATGGAGGGGGCTGGCCAGGGGGGCCGGCAGGGGCGCTGGAGCGTCCTTATTGTGGATGGAAGGCGATGTACGACTAACCAAAGGAGGCGTTATATGGAACGTAAGACTGGTTTGGTGTTGCATATTGCTGGCGCCTTGGCCAATGGGCGTCGCAGGGACATAGAGGCGACCATTGCACGTCAGGAAGGGGTCTTTGACGCGCACTTTTCAGCAGACAGATCTCGCCTGATGTTGGTCGACTATGATCCCGCACGCATTTCCTCGTTCGATATCCTCGCACAGGTAAATGCACAGAACCTGCACGCCGCGCGGATCAGCTAGCCACATCGATCGCCTGACTTCACCATAACACGACACCTCCCTCCAGGAGGTCTCAACGGCGACTCGCATTATCGGGTCGCCGTTTTTTTCCGCGGGCACTGGGCGCCCCGGCGGGAGGACACTTGGAGCAACGGACCACAAAGCCGGCAGGTCACCAACCTGTAAGGCTCAACCCGTGTTAGGCGAATCCGAGTTGAAACACATCTGGCCTGCCGGTTGACGACGGCCTCCCGGACAGTGTTCCCTGTACGCCATGAATGAAACTATCGTGATCACCCTGGCGGGCATTGGACTGACTGCGCTTGTCTGCCAGTGGCTGGCATGGCGCGTCAAATTGCCGGCGATCCTGTTTCTGCTCCTCGCCGGCATTGTCGCCGGACCGGTTTCCGGCTGGCTGAATCCTGAAACCTTGTTCGGCGGTCTGCTGTTTCCGATCGTCTCACTGTCTGTCGCAGTGATCCTGTTCGAGGGCAGCCTCACCCTGAAATTTACTGAAATCCGTGGACTGGAACGTGTTGTCCGTCGTCTCGTCACGTCCGGCCTTCTGGTTACCTGGGTCGTGACCACGGTGATTACGCACTGGGCGCTGGAATTTCCCTGGGGATTATCGCTGCTCTTCGGCGCCGTCGCGGTGGTCACCGGTCCCACGGTGATCATTCCCATGCTGCGCACGGTACGGCCCACGGCGAAGCTGGCGAGCATCTTGCGCTGGGAGGGAATCGTGATTGATCCCATTGGCGCCTTGCTGGCCGTTCTGGTATTCGAGTTCATTATCTCGGGCAGCAACGCCTCGGGATTGTTCCACACGCTCCTGACATTCGGCCAGACCCTGGCGGCAGGAACCGCCATTGGCATCGGGAGCGGCTATTTTTTCGGCGTCAGCTTGCGCCGCCACTGGTTACCGGAATATCTGCATAATGTCGCGGCGCTGACACTGGTTTTCGCGGCCTACGCGGCGGCTGATGCAATTCAGCCCGAATCCGGGCTGCTGGCCGTGTCGGTGATGGGGGTGTGGCTGGCCAACATGCCGAAGGTTCCGATAGAGGATATTCTCGATTTCAAAGAGAGCCTGAGCATCTTGCTGATCTCCGGCCTGTTTATCATCCTGGCCGCCCGGATTGACATCGGCCAGGTCCATGAACTTGGCTGGGGGGCGGTGTGGATATTCCTGGGCATCCAGTTCATCGCCCGGCCTCTCAAGGTCCTCAGCGCCACCTGGGACTCGCCCCTGTCATGGCGCGAACGTGCGCTGCTGTCCTGGATCGCGCCCCGTGGCATTGTCGCCGCGGCGGTTGCCGCATTGTTTGCCTTGCGCCTCGAGGAACAGGGTTATGCTCAGGCACACCTGCTGGTCCCACTTACCTTCATCGTAATCATCGGAACTGTCGTCTTGCAGAGCGCAAGCGCCCGGGCCCTCGCCGTGCTACTGGGTGTGGGAGAACCCGAGCCACGCGGCTTTCTGATTATCGGCGCCAATCGATTAGCGCGATCAATTGCACAGGTGTTGGACAAGCAGGGCTTTAATACCTTGCTCACCGACCCCAACTGGGACTACGTCCGCGCGGCCCGGATGGAGGGTTTGAAGGCATACTATGGCCAGCCGGTCTCCGAGCATGCCGACCGCCATCTCGATCTGGTGGGACTTGGCCGCATGCTGGCACTGTCTCCCCAGCGGGAACTGAACACCCTGGCCGCGCTGCGCTATCGCAGTGAGTTTGGTGCCGCCAATATCTACACACTGCTACCCACCAGCGAAAGCAAGGGTAGTGCCACTGCCCGCAATGGGACCCCGAAAATCGGACACGTCGCCTTCGGCAGGGATGTGGACTACGAGACGCTGACCAGCCTGCTCAGCGCTGGCGCCGATATCCGGGCCACCGCGCTTACCGAGAACTTCACCTCCGATGACTACTACCGGAAGTACTTCGGTCGCTCGATCCCCTTGTTTGCGCTCAATCCGGCCGGGCGCCTGCTGCTGTTCACTGCGGAAACCGACGTCAAACTGGCATCAGGCTGGACGGTGATCTCGCTGATCGGAAAGGAACCCGGGCTGGAAGCCGCCGAAGACGGCGACAATGAGCCTGCCGCGGGCACGAACCGCAGTCCCTGAATGTCCTGCATACCCCGGCCAGATAGGGGCTGCTCGATATGGAGGCCGGGCAGGCTCGTGGCGCAGTCAGCCGTCGTGTGACGCCTGCCTTTCCCGCGGATCGGCGCACGCCGAGGTCGTCCTCTGATGCATGACGGCAAGCGCTGCCCACTCCGTGGTCAGAAAAATTTGCCGGCCATGCCGAGCAGATCATCCATTACCGAACCGTCTTTATCAGCGTCCAGAAAAGACACCAGCTGGCCAAGCATACCCGCCTGGTCCTGGCCGCCTGGCGACGCGTTCGACATACCCCGGCTGGCAGCCTGTTTGCTCAGCGCACCCATGGCGAGTGCGGCAATCATTGGCAGCATCTTCTTTAGAATACCGGCGTCCAGGCCGGTTTGATCGGCAGCGTGACTGGCGACACGCCGGCTGACATCCTTGCTGCCCAGCAGATGGCCCAGGATCGCGTTGCCATCCTCGATCGCCTCCTCGCGACCCAGCGCCTCCGGCTGGTCCAGATACCGTTGGTGATTACCGCGACGCAATGCCCCCATCAGGTCACTGACACGACTCGGATTGGAAATCTCGTGACTGATACCGCGTGACAGCGCTGGCAGCAGACTGCCCACGGCGGTACGCGCGTCTCCTTCCGCGACACCGAAGGTCCCTGCAAGCTGCTTGAGGACATTCGCGTTCTGACTATTCAACAATTCATCGAGCAGACTCATGGCGTGTCTCTCCTGTTCATCAGCCGTTTTATTCTGCGTTAGCGCGTGCCGCCAAAAACCTTCTTGAGCAGATCAGTGCTGCGGGCAAGCGGGTCCTCACGAATGAGCCGCTCCTGGTCCGCCAGCTTCACAAACAATCCATCGAGGGTTTTCTGGGTGACATAGGTATCCAGGTCGAGGCTGCTCTCACCGCTGAACTGGCTGAGGAATCCCATGCCGCCAACCATTTGTTTGTAGGCCGAGGTAACTCCGGTCTGCTCCGTTGCCTCCCGGACTATGGGCAGAATGGCGGCGGTGAGCCGTTCCTGGTTCTTCTCGCGAAAATACTCGGTCGCGGCATTGTCGGGCCCCTCCAGAATCGCCCTGGCATCAGTCAGCGTCATCGTCTGAATCGTTTCGGCCAAGATCGCCGTCGTCTCCGGAACCGCCCGCTCCGCCGCGTGGTTCATCGTACCGACGAACTCGTCTGCAAGCGTATCCTGTCCGACGGCTCGCAGTCCCCGTTCCACTGACTGCAAGCTGTCCGGCATGGGGATCCTCACCGCCGCATCATTGAGAAATCCACCATCCTGCCCCAGCAGACTGACGGCGCGCTCGACACCAACATTCAATGCCTCCTTCAATCCCGTGGCGATCTCCGTCTCGGACAGACCGGACAAACCTGTCTTCGCGGGTGTGCTGCCGGGGACGGATTCTTCGATCTTCTTGACCCAGTCGTCCCAGCCCGCCCGGAGTCCCTGGCTGGCGATCACGAGACAGAACAGGATAGCGGTGATAGCTGGTCTTGTGCCGGTCCTCATTGCATCGGTTCCTTAACAAAGTGATTAACATCTGGCCCGAAAAGCTGACAGAATGGCCGCTGACCCGACACTGGTTGCTTAGTGGAGGTGGTGGACAAGTATAGGCAGTGTGGCCGAGCAAGCCCAGCACAACCCCACAGGCCGCGTGCGAACCGCCGGTGAGCGCCCATGTTGCAGGGTGCAGCTATGACTTAAGCTGCTGGATAGTAACACTGTTTGTTTAGTAACCCATAGCTGTGAGTGCAATCAGTGACCATGGCTTCACCCAGGCGATGGTGGGTGTGGATTCTGCTGCTACCGGTGCTGCTGCTTACCGGCGCGGGCGGCGCCGTCTATTGGCTCGCCCGGCAGGCGGAACCCCTCTACAGCGGAATGGTTGCGGTGCCCGACCTGGCGGCACCGGTTACTGTCAGCTTCGGTCCACACGCGATCCCTTACATCCGCGCCGCGTCACGCGAGGACCTTTTCTTTGCGCAAGGCTATCTGGTGGCCTCGGAGCGCATGTGGCAGATGGATCTGATCCGCCGGATTGCGCGCGGAGAACTCTCGGAAATGCTCGGCGAAGAGGTACTCGCAGTTGATCGGCTGTTTCGTACACTCGGTCTCCACAGGGCCGCCGAACGCGACCTTGAGGCACTGAGCGATGAGGGCCGGCGCTACCTCGAGGCCTATGCGCGCGGGGTGAACCGGTGGCGTGAACGTTATGCAGGCCGACTGCCGCTTGAATACCGCATCGTCGGCGTCGAGCCCGCTGTGTGGAGACCCGCGGACTCACTGTCTGTCGCCGAATACATGGCCTTCCTGCTGTCGTTCAATGCCAAGGAAGAGCTCGTCTACCTGCGGCTTGCCCGTCGATTGGGCAAGGCACGGGCGCTGGAACTCTTTCCAAGCGATGAAAATATTCCGGCACCGGCCTATGCGCGCGACCTGCCCGACTATGCCACTGCGCCAATCGAGCCGTTTCTTCCCTACCTGAGACTGGCGAAACAGTTGGGCCTGCCGCGACCGGGGCCCGCCAGCAACACCTGGGCGGTGGCCGGCACACACACGGCCGACGGACAGCCGTTGCTCGCCAATGATCCGCACCTGATGCCGTCGATGCCGGGCCTCTGGTATGAACTGGAAATGGAGGCACCGGGCTATCACGTCGCCGGCATCTGCCTGCCGGGCCTGCCGCTGGTAGTAATTGGTCACAACGGCGACCTCGCCTGGGGCATGAATACCAGTATGGCAGATACCCAGGACATCTTCGTGGAGCGACTCACCGCTGCGGGGGACAGTGTCGAACGGGCGAATGCACCTCCGGAAGCAATTGCCCTGCGAACCGAAGAAATAGCCGTGAAGGACTGGCCGGAACCCCACCGGATGCAGGTCCGCGAGACGGGTCATGGCGTTATTCTCAACGATGTTCTGGCTGAAACCCGCCCCATCCCGCTGGACTTCGTTGAACTGGCAAGTCGTGAATTGATCACTCTGCGCTGGACGATCGAACTGCCAGACCGCGCGTTTGACGGCATATACCGGCTGAACATCGCCACCACCATTGCCGGGGCGCGTGCCGCCATTGCGCTGATCAGCCATGCCTCACAGAATATCCTGATCGTCCACCGCGATGGCTCCATTGCCTGGCAGATGAGCGGCGCCCTACCTGTCCGGCGCAAGGGACTCGGCACCTTTCCGGCGCCCGGTTGGAACGGTGAATATGGCTGGGATGGTTATGTACCGCCGGGAGACAATCCAGGAACGCTCAATCCACCAGCCGGCATGATCGTCAGCGCCAACAACCGGACCATTCCCATCGATTATCCGGTGCATGTCACGCGCTCCTGGATGCCACCCTATCGCGCCCGGCGCATCGAGCAATTGCTGGATGACAAAGCGCAACTCACGGTCGCCGACATGCAAGCCATACAGCTCGACAAAAAGGGACTGGAGGCAATACCCTGGCTGGACGCACTGCACAAACTGGAACCCCACTTGCGCACGACCGACCCGCAGGCCTGGAAGGTCGCAAATGACATGCTGCGGAACTGGAACGGCAGCTTCGAACCCGACAGCAATTTCGCGGCCCTGTTCGTACTGCTGCGCCGGGAACTTTTCGACGCCATCTACGCGGATGAACTTGGCGATGACCTGCAGGGATTCATGGCCGTAAACCTCTTTGCCTATGGCGCGTTGCAGGAAACTGTGCGCACGGGCGAGTCCTCGTTCTGGGATGACGTGCGTACGCCAGGGAAAGAAACCCCCGCAGATATATGGGCACGGGCGCTCCGTCGGGCTGCGAGGAACCTGCAGACACAGCAGGGCGAGCTTTCGTCTGCGCAACTCGGTCGCTTGCGAAGGCTGACGTTTCCGCATGCCTTTCACAGCATACCGCTTCTGGGCGAGCTTTTCCGTGTCGGCCCGGTCGCCGTCGGTGGTGATAATCACACGGTGGACGCCGTGAAAACCGAGATCAACGCGCCCGAAACCCCGCTGTTCATCCCGACTTATCGGGTTGTCTATACACCGGGTGACTGGCGACAGACGCGCGGCGCGCAACCCCTTGGTCAGTCGGGTCATCGCTTCTCGCAGTTTCGGACCGATCAGCTGGATGACTGGCTGAACGGCCGCATGCACAGCTGGTCGTGGGGCGGGATACCCGCTGACAAGGTCATCGCCACGTTGCGACTGGTGCCGGAATAGGCACGTATCTGCCGCGGCGCTTCGGGAACGCACTCGAGATTTCGTGTTATAACTCAGGCACTGCGCCGCAGACGCTGGCTTCTCACGCAGCCCCTTGTGAAATACAGATAGCGACAGGAAAAACACCATGGCAGAGTGGCGGAAAGGCAAAGTGACAGAGATCCATTACTGGACTGAGGATCTCCTTTCGCTCCGATTTGACGCTGATATCGCGGGTTTCAAGGCCGGGCAGTTCGTTCGGATCGGACTCGATATCGAGGGGGAACGCATAGGCCGTCCCTACTCCCTGGTGAATTCACCGGAGGAACGGCCTCTTGAAATATTCTTTAATATCGTCCCTGGGGGGCCCCTGTCACCCCGTCTGGCCGGGCTGGGACGCGGCGACCCACTGTGGGTCAACGAAACAGCCAGTGGATTTCTGGTCCTGGATGAAATTCCGGCTTCGCTACACCTGTGGATGCTGGCAACCGGCACCGCCATCGGTCCTTTTCTTTCCATTCTCAAGACCGAGGCTCCCTGGCAGCGCTTCGAAAAGATCGTACTGGCCTACTCGGTACGCAGGGTTGCGGAGATGGCTTATCGCGATACGATCTCCGAGCTTATGTCCGACCATGCGGACCAGCTCGAATTTATCCCCTTCGTCACCCGCGAACCTCTCAAGGGCGCAATCCAGAAACGCATTCAGGCCGCTATTGAAAGTCGTGAACTTGAGGATCGCGCAGGACTGCCCCTCACCCCGGAACACTCGCACGTCATGCTGTGCGGTAATTCGGGAATGATTACAGCGGTGAGCGAACTCCTCGCCGAGCGTGGCATGAAACGTCACCGGCGCCGGGAACCGGGCCATGTGACCACGGAGAAATACCACTGATCAGGGAACGACACCGTAAACTGATTTATAGCTGCTGTAGGCCGCGGCAACCGAGACCGGCACCAGCACGAGAAACCCGAGTGCAAAGGGAATCGCCGCGAAGAACGCCAGTACCAGATAGACAAGCCCGAAGACGGTCAGCGCACCGATATTCTGCAGGGAAGCGGAAAAGCTGCTCTGCATTGCAGCAAGCGGTGCAGCGCCCTGAAACTGGATGAGCGGCACAGCATAGAAGAGCGCCATAAAGAACAGGGCGCTTAAGAGCAGGATGATGAACAGACCAATAAGCACCCCTAACCCCGGTGAGGGGGGCATCTCCCCGGCCTGCATCGTGCCCATGTAGCCCAGTACCGTACCGCCCATCGTTGTAATGCCGACAATCCCGATCAAGAGCTCCGCGGCCAGTATCAGCGCACCGAGCACGACCAGCGGTCCTGTCCAGGCGCGGTTCCTGAATCCCTCGAACAGTGTTCCGAGACCGATATCATGCCCGGAATCCAGTTCATGAAGCGCGTGAAACCACCCACCTGCAAGGACCGGGGTGATCAACATGAGCACCAGACCCCCGATTAGCGGAACCAGCGCCAGTCCAATGGAGATCAGCAGAATGATCAGCAGGTAGACGATCTGAACACCCGGGTCCCGAACGAAGAACTTCCAGCCACTTGCATACCAGACCCAGCCCTCGTCGGCCGACACCTTGTTTGTCTGCATAACGATGTTCTCTGTTCCCGTGTTCTCGCTCATATTACGGCAGAATAAGCTGGTGTTCCCCGATCAGCCCTCCGCCAGTGGGCTGCTGAACGCTGAATAGTGTCGACAGACAGGAGATGACAATGAAGGCGATGATACTCGAAAAGGCCGGCACGCCGCTGATATTGAGAGACATCTCTCGGCCCAAACCACACGTGGCCCAGGTGCTGATCAAGATCGAGGCGTGTGGAGTCTGCCGTACCGATCTTCACATCGTGGACGGCGAACTCACAGAACCCAAGCTGCCGCTGATCCCCGGTCATGAGATAGTGGGAACGGTTGTGGATACTGGCGCCGGCACAGGCGATATCGAGATTGGCCAGCGTGTCGGTGTCCCCTGGCTGGGGCGCACCTGCGGCAAGTGCCGGTTCTGTGATGCAGACGCGGAAAACCTCTGCGATACCGCTGAGTTTACCGGGTACACCATCGATGGCGGGTATGCCGAGTATACACTTGCCGATCCTCGGTACTGCTTCCCGATACCCAGACGCTATGCAAGTGCCGAGGCCGCACCCCTGCTCTGCGCCGGTTTGATCGGTTTCCGTTCCTATCGAATGGCAGGTGCAGCGCAGCGGCTGGGCCTCTATGGCTTCGGTGCAGCTGCACATATCCTGACCCAGATTGCTGTTTCGCAGGGGCAGGAAATCTATGCCTTTACCCGACCTGGTGACCATGATGCACAGGCTTTTGCCCGTCGGCTGGGTGCAGTTTGGGCCGGCGATTCCGATCGCTTACCGCCGCAACGGCTGGATGCCGCGATACTCTTCGCACCGGTAGGCGCATTGGTACCCGCCGCATTGCAGGCGCTCACCAAAGGCGGCGTGGTGGTCTGTGCCGGCATTCACATGAGCGATATCCCGTCGTTTTCCTACGACCTGCTATGGGGTGAGCGCGTGCTACGGTCAGTTGCCAACCTCACCCGAGACGACGGCGTTGAATTTTTTGATCTGATTTCGCGTGCGCCGGTGAAAACCCACGTAGAAACGTTCCCGCTTGCGGGCGCGAACGAAGCCCTGGCGCGATTACGCGACGGAAAGATTCAGGGTGCTGCAGTACTCGTTATGTAAGAAATCATCCACATGCCGAGCCGCTGGCGGTGCAGCGAAGCGCCGGCTGGTGAAGAGGCTCCGTCATCACACCCAAAAAATCCCTCGCCATCGGACGGATGTTCATCTACATTTGGGTCCTCGTAACGATTGCACCAGAACCCTTTTGAGGACCAAACTATGGGTGGATCCGCCCGGTGTCGAGGAGTGTTTAACCGGTTAGCGCAGGGACTGGCGCCCGCGGCGCTGATTGGCGGTTTCGCTCTCCCCTTACCACTATCGGCAGCTGAGTTTGATGTGACCATTCCGATGCATCAGAAAGCGGCGAGCACCTATTATGTCAAAGGAGCGATTGGAGGACTTGGCGCCGTCGAGTTACTGGTCGATACCGGTTCATCCTATCTGGCCATTGACGAGGCATCGCTGCAGACTTTGGCGGACAAAGGACTGGCGACGTACGTTAGAGACCTTTCGGGACAATTTGCGGATGGACGGCGTCGCATGATTCCGGTCTACCGGATTGCCGAAATCACCATTGGCGACGGTTGTCAGCTGCGTGATATCGAGGCGGCGGTACTGCCCGGCGAAACCCGCTACATCCTGGGGCTCAGTGCCTTGAATCAGGCCAGCCCATTCATCTTTTCCACCGCACCGCCTGTGCTGATGTTGAGTCATTGTGAGCAAAGTGCCGCCTAGGAGAGTCGGTCTACCGGGCGCACATGGCCCAGCCCGCGGCGTCGCCCTGCTCGATCGCGGCCTTGACAGCCCCTGAGCGCACAGGCACACGGCATCTTGAGAGTGATGCCACCATGCCGCGCTGACGAGTACACGCATTTTTATATTTTCTGTCAGCTCACTTAAAAAAGCCTCCCGCCCTCTCGGGCACAAGAGAGCGGGAGGAAGGGGCGTCCCACCCCGGGCGCGGAAGCCATCGAGGCGATGCTTGAGCGCGTGTCAGCGCCGTTACACTTAGCTCCTTCCACTACCGGTCCTCATCGTTGCCGGGAGGCTGGTGCCCAGTCGCTGCAGCGCAGGCTGTTGCTTTATCGCGGCGCCAGAGGCCACGCCGTTGCAGTGTCAACCTGTTTGCAGGCCAGCACACCCGCATCGAGAATCCATGCCAAATCTTGCACCCGCTGTTCGATTAGGCGATTATCCGAAGGTGCCAAGTTGTTAGCCAGACACGCAACTTCGCAGGACATCTGCTATTTCTATACGGGTTGGACGTGGCAAGAAGGGGAAGCATGGTGAAAGTCTTTCTTTTGTTTACTGGCAGTGGGCCCTTGATGATTCTGACCTCGCATGCCTCTATCGAGGATGAAGCGTTATTGGAGAAACTGACTGCAAAGGGCATCGAGAAGTTTTTCGCCTTCGAGATCCCGTACGACCTGGCCCGCGAACGTTACGGCGGTCACTTCAACGTGGTTTCACAAGACCTTTCCGAAAGCGACGACCTGAGGGTCCTGGATTACAATGGTGAGCGTGCCTGGCACCTGTTCAGCTTCGAGGAGATGGGGCCGGAAGTCCGGCACGAACCCGAAGGGGTGAACACCCCTGCCTGAACACGTTAATGCATGGCGCTGGCAAGCTTTCGCTTCTATGAGGAATTGAATGATTTTCTTGTGCCCGAGCGGCGCAAGACAGCTTTCGCCCACACCTTTGACCGTCGTGCCTCGGTAAAGGACATGGTTGAGTCGTTCGGGGTACCCCACACCGAGGTGGAGTTGATCCTGGCCAACGGTGAGTCTGTCGATTTTTCCTACATTGTCCGCGACGGGGACCGGATCAGCGTCTACCCCATGTTCGAGAGCCTGGACATCAGTCCGCTCCTGCGTTTGCGACCAGAGCCCCTGCGTCACCCGAAATTTGTACTCGACACCAATCTCGGGCGTCTGGCGCGGTACCTGCGACTGCTGGGCATTGACTGTCTGTATCGCAACGATTATCAGGATGGGGAACTCGCGCGAATCTCCCGTTCGACGAACCGGGTACTGCTGACCCGCGACCGCACGCTGCTGCGACACAAGGTCATCACCCGAGGCTATTTCGTCCGAGCAACAGACCCGCGCCTGCAGACAAAAGAAGTTCTGTCACGCTTCGATCTGAATGGCATGATCGCCCCCTTCACCCGCTGCACGCGCTGCAACGGCATTCTGGACGATGTCGAGAAATCCCGGGTCATACACCGGCTTGAGCCAAAGACGAAACGCTACTTCGACCGATTTCGGTTATGCCGAGATTGTGGACAGATATACTGGAAGGGCAGCCATCACGACCATGCGAAATTGCTCATTGACGGCCTCGTGGGCGACCATTCCTCCGGAGGCGAGGCCTAAGTTCGCTTCGCTCTGGCCAAGACACCCAGCCCCATCAAACCGGAGAGAAATAACAGTCCTGCGGCCGGAACTGGAGTCTCCAGCAGCGCATCCGATGCATATACGATGTTATCAATGGCACCCGAACCTGCCAGTTCAATCTGCATTCGTTTGACACCCGCAACCCCGATCGCCAACTGATTCCAGGTATTGTCGCCCCCGGTAAACGGAACAAAAAACGTACCTGCGTGGATCTCGGTGCCGCTCGCATCAAACAGGTGAATCTCGCTATCCGGATTCGCGTTGTCTTCGTCGAACTCTATATCGAAGAAGTCGATACTCTCAAGCGTTACCGCACTGTCAAATTCGAAGTCGAACACGCCACCGCGCCCTTGATCGTCCGGGTTGCGACAATAGCCTGTGCCGTAGTTACAGGTGTCCCGTTTCTGAATGATAAGCACATTGCCGGGATCAAAAGACCCGCTCAATGCCGCGTTCTGGGGACTCGAGAACGGGCCACCCAGATCGTAACCGCCACCGGTGGGATTAGCCGTATCGAAGGTAATGGCGGCATCGGGCCCGACGCCCCGATTCTTGCCGCTTATGCTTACGCCCGTGTACTCATTATCGATTATCCGACCGACCCCAAAGCCTTCAAAATTGAGGACTGCGGCTTGTGAGGATGAGCAAAACTGTGCAGCCACAAAGCCCGCCACGCACAGCGGTTTGAGAGGTAAACGCATCGCCGAGTTCTCCGCATGTATCTGTAAATACGCATTTTTATTCTCGGACTCCTATCCGACAGCAAACCCGGACATGCATCTGGCTTGCTGCTCCTCTCACCTTGTGTGTGGCTCCCTAAAGTACGAAGTCACCTATTATTAATCATTATTCTTGTTCTTTTTCTACCATTACAATAGACCATTTCCGGCTATTTGCTAGGTAATAATACTACCTTTGCGTGAAAACAATACCACCATCGGCGTTTTTCCGCCAATCCAATTCGCGGCAGATCTTAGCAATACCTTGAATTACTGATGGAATTTATTGTCTGTGAGGAAGAGCAACCAAGTCGCCAAACAGGGAAGCGGATTGCCACGAAACTGGTGCCGGAAAGAGGAATCGAACCCCCGACCTTCTCATTACGAGTGAGCTGCTCTACCGACTGAGCTATTCCGGCAGAAAGGGCGGCAGTATAAAAGAAGGATCGTCGGCCGTACAACTGATAAATGGCCAGCGCCTCAGGGGATTCACTACCGATCAGATGAACTGTTGCGAACCCGGATGATTATGTCGACACCATCGGGGATCGTCCCCCGCGGCGGTTCCGGCAGCTCGTTGAGAACGACCTGGTCGGCATCCACATCAGTCAGGGTACCGGTATCCACGTTATAGAAATGGTGATGCGGACGGGTGTTGGGATCATAGAAGACGCGGCTGCGATCCACGATCACCTCGCGAACCAGCCCGCTACGGGCAAACAGTCCAAGCGTGTTGTAAACGGTTGCCTTGGAAACACGCGCGGCATCGGCATTGACCCGGGCCAGAACCTCGTCCGCCGAAAGATGTTGATCACGCGCAAACAACACTTTGGCGATTTCAATCCGCTGCTGCGTCGGCTGAACGTCATACGCCGTCAGAAGCTCGAGAATCTCGCTTTCCTCTAACCGCCCGTTATATTGGAACGTTTTCACCGTTCAAGTATAAAACCGCGATCAAACGGAAGTCTACGACCAGGACATAAACCCACAAAATGAACGTGGCAATATAGGGGCCTGGGTCCACGACCCGCATCCGCCCCGGGACAAGGCCAGCGCCCGCACGTGGAGACACTGGCCGAAGGACACACCATTAGAGGAAGTGTCCCCGTTGACAATAAGCTTGTGAATACTCGGGTGATCGCCAAATTAGCGCACGCCATCTGGAAGAGCAGGACGGGCCGCGTCCAATGGTGCTCGACTTCACAGCGGCTCAAGACCGGAATCAGTCTCAATGCGCTCTCCCGGAGTGACTTGAGCGCCCCGGCGCTGGTCGACTTATCAAAGCCGATGCGTTCCAGGGTACTCCCGTCTCGTGCCGGGCCATGCTTGCGTGGAATTACGTAACGGTGTGCGGCTTGCACAATGCGTTCCACGAGGGCCGGCCGCCCATGAAAGAGAATCATCTGACCGCGCCCAGGTTGAATCGGCAAATCAAGACCGCTTTCTGTAGCAGGCCACGACTCCAATCGCGACCTGCCACCACCACATACCCCGCTGCCATTGCGCCTTGTGAGGTTCCCATGCCGCGCACTTTCTCCTCCGCGCAACGAATATCGATCATGCGACATTGTTCAACGATACTGATACTCCCTGTGTTTCAAGGCACCGCGCAGCCCCATAACCAATCGCGGATTTTGGAGAGACCGATATCGGGAAACCATAGCGTCTGCGAACGATGACCGAGCACTGGGTTTAATCCCGACAGGCCCGGCCATCGACGGCTGTCGGGCGACATTCAAACGTCTCGCCCAGGCGCCAGCAGCGTCGACCTACTCGGTATCGAGTATCAACAGACCGCTCAATAGTCGCCGCATCAATACGGTCTTCCTTCAGAGGTGATTGCGCGAGCCGCGCGTAACAACGTTGGCCCCGCCGAGCCGGTTGACTAACCGCATCGGGCTAGCGCCAAGGATACAACGGAGAAAGTATGCCAACCCGCGCCCAGCTCGGATCTCTAGCGCCGCGGCCCTGACCAATAACAACATCGAGCCCGTCAACTGCGAGCTCTCGCGCCGTCAGCATACCGCTGATAGCGGCACCAGCAAATAGGCAGTCCACCCTGCTTCTTAGCGACGCCAGCAGGCGCGATCTGCGTAAGGCTGGCGGTAGTCCGGACCATCCTCGGTCATGACAAAGGTCCCGCACAGGTCTTTGGCCTGCGGACCATCGGCGCGCGGTATCGCCTCCAACCTGAAACTGACAGCACTTCGGCTGCCCATCCGCAAGTGATAATGCCCAGCGCCGGACAGCTTCCCGTTCCAGCCAATCTCGCCGAGTGTGGCATAGTCGAGGTCACTCGCCCGCCACTTTTCTTCTTGCGACTGAATGCTAAGCAGCGTCGTGACCGCGTCGGTGCGGCGCGCGGCCATCATGTGCCGCTGGTAGGAGGGAACTGCAATGGTGGTAAGCAGCGCGATAATGCCCAATACAACAACTAATTCGATTAATGAGAAACCTCTGACAATCCCTTGCATTCTATTACTACCTCATCAAGGAGACATCCTGTCTCCTGTTACGCTATTTCAGTTGTCACACCGAATTTTTGCGGAACACTTGTGAGTCTAATCGCTCTCGGCAGCCCGGAATCACTCTGACCCTACGACGCGGCTGACAACCCCTGAGCCTTCATGGCTAGTATAAGCGGCAACATCGACTATAATCACCTACTGAAGCCACCTCAACCGGGATAAAGGATCATGGACGATCGACACCCGGCCGGTTTTACGCTGATCGAGCTGCTGACAACCCTTGCGGTTCTGGCAGCTTTACTTACGATCGCGATACCGGCAATGCGCCAGTTCCTCGATGGGAATCGCCTGCGCAGCGCAGCCGAACACCTCGCAGCCGACCTGCGGTTCGCTCGTAGTGAGACGATCAAATCGAGCTCCGATGGCAACGTCCATTTGAGTATTAGAGGAAGCGGAACACGGTGGTGCTACGGTCTGAGCCGCGGTGCTCCCTGTAACTGCGACCCAACGGGCCGGCGCAACTTCAATGGCTGCGGAGTCTCCTCTGCCGGCGACACGCTAGAAAAGATTCGCTACAGCAGCGATTTTCCGGGCATCATGCTGCTAGATGCCCGCTTTGCAGGAACTCCAGACACCGAGTTCAGCAGTATCCGAGGCACTGCGAAGGCTGGACACGTTGGATTCCGCTCGGTCCAGGGCCAAGCCTTGCAGGTGCGCCTAAGCCTCTTGGGGCGTGTCCGTATCTGTACCCCTACCAGTGTCCCGGCACCCCGCGGATACCTCCCATGCTGAAATCAAGCTGCCTTCGCCGGCAATACGGAACAAGCCTTATCGAACTCATGATCGGAAGTGCTGTAGGGCTCATCGTGCTGTCAGGGGTGACCGCCATTTACGCGAACACCGTTCAAATCAATGCAAAGGGACTTGCTCTCGTGCGGCTGAATCAGGAACTGAATGCGGCACTCTATCTTATGACGCGCGATCTCCGACGCTCGGGTTATTGGGCCGGGCAACCCGGGGTAGACTCGATGGGTGACAATCCGTTCTTTTTCCCTGAAAACGCGCTGCGGGTGGGACAACACCCCAAGGAAGGACGATACTCTTGCATCCTTTTCAGTTACGACCTGAATGGCGACAAACAGGTCGGTGTTGGTTCGAATGGCGCCAACAGCCCTTACTACTCAGACAAAAACCAGGAGCGTTTCGGTTTTCGCTTACGCAACCGGACTGTCCAGATGCGCAGTGGAGGTCGCGCCTACGATTGCACTGGGGGATACTGGCAATCGGTTACCGAGCCGGATGTCGAGATCACCGAACTACGCTTTGTATTGCAGGAGGATTGCCGGAACCTCTCCGACGCAACGGAGCCCTGTGCAAGCGATGTGCCGACCCAGTATCTACGCAAGGTAGACATACATCTCTCAGGACGCCTTGTGCAAGATCCCCAGATGAAAACTATTCTCACCGAGTCAGTGCAGGTGAGAAACCATTACTTCATCCGTCAAAACCTGCGAACCAGATTGCCATGACCCAACCGACAAATCCGACCGGCAGCCAGCAGGGGGTCGCAACGCTCACGGTAAGTCTCACACTGCTGACTGCGATCACGCTGCTGAGCATTGCGTTCGCCCACAGCGAGATGATGGAACAACGCATCACTAATAATCAACTTCGTGCCAGCGAAGCTGCACAGGCTGCTGAGGCTGGGCTGGCGTTCGGGCGCGCATGGCTCAGCCGTTATCGCGCCCGCTGGCGTGATACAGGAACAGCTACACAGAGCTCCGTCCCTGACTCCGATGCGCCCGGAATACAGGGCAACCATGGCGATACCTTTGTGATCGACATCACCTTTCAAAGGACTGCATTGCAGCCCTACTATGTGAAGATTCGTGCGGATGCTCGGGCAAGAAGTGAACCCGGACTGGTCGCCTCAACCGAGGCCTATGTGCGCCCACAAACTGTCTTGTCACAGACGGGCGAAGCGTCACCCCCGCTCGTGATTGACGGCTGCATCCCGGTAGTTACGGGCACACCGGACATTTACCCCCGTCACGCGGATTCTCCAGATGCTGCCGTGGCAATTGCCAGTCCCGGAAACGGCGGCTGTCTCAACCTCGATGCGCTGGATCTGCATGGTGGCGATGCTCAGACCCAGGCTTTTTTGCCCGGACAGGCTTGGGAGTATGTCTTCCGCATCAGCAAATCGGAGATGAAAGCCTTGGCAGATGCTGAACAGGCGGCAAATTTGCCAACCACGCAGCGAAGCTATTGGTGGGCTACCACGACGGATCTGGTTGGCCGAACCTGGACCCGAAGTCTTGGCAGCCCAGATAACCCGGTGGTGCTGGTTGTACCGGCACACATGGACTGCCCGCGACTGGGGGCTGGCACCCTCATCTATGGTGTCGTGTTTGTCGAAGGCGGCTGCGAGGGCACAGCCGATTGGGGTAGCGCCCGTATCTATGGAAGTCTCGTAATAGAGGGGACCCTGGGCCAACTCAGCCCGGAGCTGCGCCTCGCCCATATCAGTGTGGCATCCAGAAACCACGAGGAACTGTTGCTGCCACTGATTGGCGCACCGATGGTGCCAGGCACCTGGAAGGACTTTTAGCGGGCCGTGCACGGTCTGCCAAATGTTCGCATGTCGGGGTTCACATTGATTGAAGCCCTTGTAGCCCTGCTCGTTCTGGGCGTGGGTCTCGCCGCTGTGGCGCGGCTACAAGCGGAGCTGCTGATCGGCAGCAGGCAGGCCAAGGCTCGCGGCGAGGCGACGGCAATTGCCCGCCAACAAATCGAATATTTGCGGTTCTTGTCCGTCCAACGCAGTCCGGGGCTCCTTGCTGTGTCAGGGACAAGAAGCCAGGCCGGCAGCCATCAAGTCTATCTCATCGAATGGCAGGTCATGCCGACTCCCGGGATGACTTACGCACAGACAGTCGTCCGGGTACACTGGACGGACAGATCAGGTCCCCACCAAATCCAACTCGCCACCCTGCTCGCAGACCCAGAGCCTGTTCAGGGAGGCCGGCTGCTGCTGCCGAGGCCACGCCCAAGCCAGTGAACACTCCACCGGCCAAAACCGGTGGCCTCCGGTTACGTCTAAAAGCCGGATCGATCGGCCATTCAGCCGATTACCGTCAGACGACGGTAACGCCATCATCCGGTTCCGGCGGCTTCTGATCCTCGACGTATTCCTTTCCGGCTTCATCTGTCACATTTCCACTCGAAGCCACCCAGCAATCTCTGTCCCATCAATGTTGGCCCAATTATCGCCTCTCTAGATGCTTATAGAGGCTGTGCGCTCAAAAACCAAGTGCAACATTTTTGGGAGACAATGTTGCATGGGAAAGATCTACGAGCAGTTGAGTATTGAAGAGTGGACGATGATCCAAACGCAACTGGAGATGGGAATCAGACCTGCGGCGATCGCCGTAGGTCTGAATCGTTCGGAATCGACGCTTTCACGCGAACTCTGTCGCAACGGCTGGACTCGACCGAAGACGCGTTGTGGCCCTGGGCGACCTCAGGTGGCAGACGGCTACCGTGCCGAAGCCACGGTGCTCGCCCGTCCGCAACTCGAAACCTTACGTTTTCAGGTCAGCCTGGACAGCCCGGCACTCAAGCCTATTTCCGGACAACGAAAGCGTATCGGATCCACAAGACCTACAACATCCAATGGCAGTTTTATCACCCACCCGGCGATGTCTTCTCCCAGGCACAGGCGCAGGTCCTCTGGACTGACCGATCTGGACCTCAGACTGTACAACTGACAACCCTGATTGCCGATCCCGAACGCCTCGCCGCAGGCCTGCTGTTTCTCATCGCTCCCCCGCCGGGCCCCTAAACCCAGCGCCGCCCCCGCCGATAAGGGACTGATAGATCGATCAAAACTTGCCGAAAATGACCGTTCATCGGCGAAATCGAACCCCTCGTCGGGATTCGGATGACAGCCCGAAACAGGGCGGGTAGAAACATAGATATGAAAAATTTACGCGGATTCACGCTGGTCGAGTTGATGGTCACATTGGCGGTCGTGGCCATCCTGCTAACGGTCGGTGTACCCAATATGAGAGATTTCATCAAGAACAACCGCCTGACAGCGACAACGAATGCTTTCGTTTCCTCGCTGACACTTGCCCGAAGCGAGGCCGTCAAGCAGGGCCGGAACGCCACACTGTGCGTGAGCAGCGACCAGGCAACCTGCACCGGGGCGAACTGGGCGCAGGGCTGGCTGGCCTGGGTCGATCTTGATGCAGACGGCACTCTTGACGCAGGCGAGACCCTGCGGGTTTCCGAGCCGCTGCCGCAAGCCGTAACCCTCGCCGGTACCCAGAACAGTTTTCGGTTCAACGCCACCGGCTCGGTCAACAACACCGACACACTCACAGTCTGCGACGACAGGGCAGGCGAATTGGGTCGCCAGTTCCGCATCCTGTCGACCGGTGGGGTGAGTCTCAACAGCCGATTCGCCTGTCCCTAGGCAAGTCCGGAGCATTGAGTATGAATACAGATAGAACACCATATTCAACACGGCAACTCAGCGCTGGGTTCACTCTGATCGAGGTGCTGGTCGCCGTGGTCGTACTGTCAGTCGGGCTCCTCGGGCTGGCCGGGCTGCAGGCGACAAGCGTGCGCAACAACCACGATGCCTACCTGACAACCCAGGCAACCTATCTCGCAAACGATATGGCCGACCGGATACGGGCAAACACCAATGCTGCCGCACTGGCTGCCTACGCAGCAGGGAACTCTGCCCAGAACGTCACCTGCTACACAGGGGGCGGTTGCAGCCCTACAGCGATGGCCGGGAACGATCGCTTCGAATGGGACACGAATCTGGGCTTGTTCCTGCCTGCGGGACAGGGCACCGTTGCCCGGGCTGGCACCCAGTTCACCCTTACGGTCATGTGGGACGAATTGCGTACCGGTGCAACCGGCACGGCCTGCAATCCGAACAACCCGAATGACCTCAGATGCGTCACCATCGTAACCCAGCCCTGAGAACAAAGATGAAACACATTCGCACAAACGTATATCGACCGGATACATGCATTGCAAATCAGTCCGGTGTCTCTCTGGTGGAACTGATGATCGCAATGGTTATCAGCCTCATACTGCTGGGTGGCGTGATTCAGATCGTGTCCAACAATAAGAACAGCTACAACCTACAGGAAGGCACCTCACGCCTGCAGCAGAATGCCCGTTTTACCATAGACCGAATCGTCCAGGACCTGGGTGCCGCAGGTTACATGGGCTGCCTCGATTCGGCCGACGCAGACTTCCCGATGTTCAACGACCTGACCAACCAGGCGTATGGCTCCGCCTACGATTTCGGCAACGCGGTCTTTGGCACGAATGGCACCGGGTCGAACGGCAGCGACACCATCAGCATACGACGTGGCAGCGCCAACGGCGGTATCCGTTTAACCGCGCCCATGGCCGACCCGACCTCGCCGCTGCAGCTGGATTCGACTGACGGTGCCTACGCGGCCCTGGAACAGTACGACATTCTGGTAGTTGGTGACTGCGGCAATGCATCGGTATTCATGATCACCAATGACCCGACGACCTCCGGCGGCACCATTCAGCATGCCTCCGGTGTTACCGCTGCCAGCGGACCCAACACCGGTCAGTCGAATGCCAGTGGCGGGATTGGCTACGTTTACGGTGCACAGACCTCCTCTGCCGGCATGGCCTTTCAGGTGGGCACCCTCACCTACATGCTTTGCCCCAGTATCGCGGACAACACCCGGACTTCACTTTTCGTCAATGCCTGCGGTACAGCAGCCAACGAGATCGTTGAAGGGGTTCAGGATATGCAAATCACTTATGGTCTCGATACGGACACCACACTCGGTGCTGACCAGTATCTGGATGCCAGCGCAATTACAACGCCGGCCCAGTGGGGCAACGTAGTCAGCGCACGCGTCACCATGACCTTCGACACAGTCGATCCGGTACCTGGCGGTGCACTGACAAAGGATTTCACCACAACCATACGCCTGCGCAACCGCGGCGAATCCTGACGGACACGGGGCACTGACAATGGCTACGACAGAAATGAAGACAAGCTTCACGATAAGGCCAGACTACGAACGGGGTTCGGCGCTGGTGGTAAGCCTGATGATCCTGACGGTAATGACGATCCTTGGCATTACCGCAATGGGCAGCACCACGCTGGAAGAACGCATGGCCAACAACAACCGCCAGCGGCAACTCGCCTTCCAGTCGGCGGAATCGGCACTCAGAGACGCGGAGAACTGGCTGGCAACCAACATCACGAACATCGCGAGCCTGAATCAGTTCGATGGCACGGTGCCAGGCCTTTACACGCTGCGGCCACCTGTCGTTGGCATGGCGACTGCGCCCTTAGCAGCCGGCTTCGACATCGGCGACGACGCAGACTGGCTGACAGCAGGCGCCACCGTACAGGCCAATGCCCTGTCTTCAGTCACCGTACAACCCCGCTATGTCATCGAGTATATGGGACGGGTTGGACAACCCCCTTTGAACTATACCGACCCGGATGTTCGGCAGTATGCGTTCCGGGCCACCGCGGTCGGCTGGGGCGGAGGTGCCAACCCCGCATCGCGCTACCACGCCTGGAGCAGCTTCCGCATACCGCTGAATTAACCCGACGCAGGATGCTTGTCTCGTACGAATCGCTTCGCCGAGGAGCACGTCATGAAGATTGAAACCATGCAACGCAGACACACTTTTCTCACCATAGCTATTGCCGGCGCCATCGCGCTTGGCCTTTCCGGCAACGCCGTATCCGCCCCTGGCAGCCTGGCGACCAGCCCGCTGTTCCTGCAGGCCGTGGTGCAACCCAACATCTTCCTCATGGTCGATGACTCGGGCAGTATGGACTGGGAGGTGCTTAAGTCTGCCGGCGCACTCGCCGCTCACGGTACGGGCGATAACAGTGGCGATCTGGATTTCACGCCCAACACCGACATCGAGCGGCTCGAGCTCTGTGTCGGCTATAACGCGCTGGCCTATAACCCCGGCAGAACCTACACGCCCTGGCAGGGACTCGACAGTGCCGGAAACCCGTACACGGACCAGACCCTCGCGGCGGCCCGCACCAACCCGTATAACACCGGCACGGCCAATATTACCAGTCATTTCTATTTCGTCTGGAACGACGCCAACGGCGACGGTGTCTACCAGGACGGCGAGTGTCCGACACCCGTCGTGGTGAACAGTTGTGGCGCTGAGGCCAATTGTATACAGGTCAATTCGCTTTCTGCCGCCCAGCAGACGAACTATGCCAACTGGTACAGCTACTATCGCAAGCGCGAGTATGTGATGAAACGTGCCATCTCTTCCATTGTCACCCGGTCGACGGCCCGGGCCGGGATGGCGACACTGCACAACAACAATACCGTGCGCACCCTGGTGAGCGATATCGATGATATTACCTTGCCCGTCAACCCGACGGCGGCGGCCAACAAGCTGGCGCTGCTGAGAAACCTGTTTCGGATTGGTTCATCCGGTGGCACCCCGCTCCGCCAGGGTCTGGAAGACGTGGGCGACTACTATGAGGGCGGCAACAGCTGGGGCGCGTCGCCCATCCTGCCTGCCGCGAGCGGCGGCGAATGCCAGCAGAATTTCACCATCCTGCTGTCAGATGGCTACTGGAATGGTGGCAATCCCAATGTGGGTGATGCCGACAGTGACAATAACACCATCTACGATGGTAGCGCCTACGCGGACGGTGACACTGCCAGTACGATTTCGAATACGCTGGCGGACGTCGCCATGCACTACTACGAGCGCGATCTCGCCACATCGATGGCCAACAAGGTGCGCACCATCGCAGGTGTTGATGACAACCAGACGCAACATATGGTCACCTATACCGTCGCCTTCGGTATCGATGGCACGCTTTCAAACGGTCCCTTACCGACGGATACCAGCTTTAACTGGCCGACACCGACCGCGGACACCGCAACGACGATCGATGACATGCGCCACGCCGCTTTCAATGGGCGGGGTCAGTTCCTGAATGCCGGCAACCCGCAGAATCTGATTGACTCTCTTAACCAGCAGATCGCGGATATCCAGGCGCGTACGGGTACGGCCGCGGCGGTCACCTTTAACTCAACCAGCCTGCAGGCAGGTTCCCGCGTATTTCAGGCAACGTTCAACTCGGAACGCTGGTCGGGTGACCTGACGGCAATTGACATCAACTTCAATCCGACCACCGGGTTGGCCTCGGTGGGCGGTGTCGCCTGGAAAGCCTCCACGGATATCGACAACCGTGTTACACCCCGCCAGTTCGTTACCTTCGATGGCAGCAGCGGTGTCGCCCTGCCAAGTAACATTGATTCTGCATGGAGTGCGCTCACCACGGCCCAGACGGATGACCTGCGCACCAACAGCAGCGGTACCTTGGACACCGAGGCAACGGGCAAGGCACGACTCGATTACCTCCGGGGTGCACGGGGTTGCGAGCTCAACAACGCCGCGGGTGTTTGCAGCTATTCTGATTCCGGCGGCAACACCTTTACCAGTAAGACCCTGCGCGAGCGTAGCAGCGCACTGAGTGATATCGTGCATTCGAGTCCCTTCTTTGTCGGTGCACCGGCCACACCCTACCCGGACGACATTGAAGCCACGCAATATTCGAGCTTTGCCGCGTCGAATGCCAGCCGCACCGGCATGGTCTACGTCGGATCGAACGGTGGTACGCTGCATGCATTCAACGAAAACGGCCAGGAGATATTCAGCTATGTACCCAACCTGCTGTTTTCAAATCAGGGTGGCTCAGGGCTTCACTATCTAAGCGACCCCGCCTACACGCACCGGTACTATGTTGATCTTTCGCCGATCGTGCAGGATGCCTATGTGAATGCCGCATGGCGCAGCATCCTGGTTGGCGGTCTGCGTGGTGGCGGCAAGGGACTGTTTGCAATGGACGTCACCGATCCGGCCGCGCTGAACTTCGATGCATCGCCGAAAGTCATGTGGGAATTTACTCACGCCGACCTCGGTTACACCTTCAGTGACATCCGTATCGGAAAATTGAATAACGGCAAGTGGGCCGCGATTTTCGGTAACGGCTACAACAATGATCCGAGCGGCGACGGACGGGCGAAACTGTTCGTTCTTTATCTGGATGGATCCAATCTCGGCTCACCGGTCATTATTGACACCGGCGCCGGCTCCATGGTCAATAACGACTGTGGCGACGCATCCAGTGACTGTAACGGCATGTCGACGCCGGCCATCGTGGACCTCAACGGCGATGGCACTATCGACCGTATCTATTCAGGCGACCTGCACGGTAATATGTGGGCGTTCGATGTCACAGGCTCGAACAGTGCGAGCTGGAACCCGGTCTACGGATCGAATCCGCTCTTCAAGGCCTGTACAGGCGCAACCTGTTCGGCGGCCACCCGTCAACCGATTACGGTCAAGCCATCGATTGCCCGGCACTCGACCGAAACCTCAATTTCGACCAAACCGAATCTGATGGTATTTTTCGGTACCGGCCAGTATCTGGTGGCAGGTGATAACTCGAGTTCTCAACAGCAGACGTTTTACGGAGTTTGGGACTCCGGCAATGGTAATCTACGGCGCGACTCGCTCGTCGCCCAGTCAATTACCACGACGGCTGATCCAACGCTGGGTAACGTGCGTACGATCAGTGATACTGCTGTTAACTATAACAGCAAAAAGGGCTGGTTGATTGAACTGCCAACCACCAAGGAAAGGTCGGTGACGAATCCACTGGCACTGGGGAGCGTTCTATTTTTCAACACAATGATTCCCTCGACCAACATCTGTGATGCAGGTGGTACCGGCTGGTTGATGGCGGTCGATCAGTTGAACGGTGGGATGCCTTCCTTCGCACCGGTCGACGTGAATGGTGACGGGGTCTTCGACGCACTCGACGAGCTGAATGGAACCATTGTCGTGGGCACCGAATCCACGGGCATCCCGACCGAAAGCCGCTTCATTTCCAACAAGCGAGTCACAGCTGACTCGGCCGGTAATGTCGGCATTGATAATGTGCAACCTGCTCTGCCCAAGCAGCCAGCCCGCATGTCGTGGACAGGCCTTGAATAGTCATGTTGAGTCGTTATTCAAACATCCATGGCGTGCCAGTTGCGTCCCAGTGAGGTATGACGTTATGAAAATACGCAAATACTTGTTCGCAGTGATCCTCTCCCTGGTAGTCCCTTCAGGGGTGATGGCTGCTAAAGGTGGTCGCTTTATTCCAGAGCATTTCGATGTGTACGGTACCGTCGACGGACTCTATCCGGCCAAGGGGTATATCGTAGTCGATGACAGGGTTTACTACGTTAACAGTGCTACACGCGTCCGCGGCAAAGAGGCCAAGGAAGGGAATGTGGACAGCTTGACAACAGGACAGCGTGTCGGGTTCTTCACACAGAGTCCAGGCGCGAACTCACCTCCTATCTCAGAGATCTGGGTACTGCCCAGGTCCTGGCAGGATAGACACCCAGATAAAGACGATTAGCTTGCGGTTACTGCAGATCGGGGAGAAATTCCGATGAACGAGTCGAGATCAAAAGGATTTACACTGGTAGAGATGATGATCGTGGTGGCGATCGTCGCCATCCTTGCGGCCATTGCATATCCTTCCTACCTGAACCAGCTTCAGGACAGCCGGCGCGCTGAATGTACGGGCGCCATGATGAGTCTGGCGAGCGCCATGGAACGTGATTTTTCCCGCAACAATGCGTACCGGGATATAACAACCAGCGTACCGCCTCTGTTTGCCACCACCTGCCCGCTGGATGGAGGCGCCGTCACGTATAACCTGACCGTGGCGACCCCTACTGCCACCACCTTTACTATTACAGCTGCTCCTGTGGGTCCTCAGGCCGGCGATCCCTGCGGGAACCTGACGCTAAACCAGCAACTCGCGAAAGGATTCGCTGCCGGTACCATTGACCGATGCTGGCGATAAGTTGACACTTCGGATATTTCACACGATACGTGCCAATAACCTGACCCGGATGCTGTGTAGGGCGTATTGGGTGTCGGCCTTAATACACCGGATGACTTGGCACCTGCCTGCGGCGGAATACGCTGGCGCTTTTGCGCCCTACGAGCGGGGTTTAGCCGGAAAGGGTAGCGGGCTCTTTCAGCGTGTTGGGTAGCGAAAAGGCGATACGTTCCGCACGACCCGCCAGCTCTTCTGCAGGCGCCGCACCCCAGCTGCGCAATTTTTCAACTACATCGGTCACCAGTGCTTCGGGGGCTGAAGCGCCAGCGGTAACGCCTATCCACTCGTGACCCTCAATCCACGCCCTGTCGATACCGTTTGCATCATCGATCAGAAATGCCGGGACGCCCTTCTGCTCTGCGAGTTCCCGCAAGCGGTTCGAATTTGAGCTGGTTGAGGAACCCACCACCAGAATAACAGTACACTTTTCGGCTAGCGTCTTCACCGCCTCCTGGCGGTTCTGTGTGGCATAACAGATGTCTTCCTTGCGCGGTCCACTAACCGACGGGAACCGTTTTCGCAATGCGTCCACAATTTTTGTTGTGTCGTCAACAGACAGCGTCGTCTGCGTCACAAACGCGAGCTGTTCGGGATTTCTGACTTCCAATGCTGCGACATCATTGACCGTTTCCACGAGATAGATATCGCCGCCCTTTTCCCGATCATACTGACCAAGTGTTCCTTCTACCTCGGGGTGCCCGGCATGCCCGATAAGCACGCATTCTGTTGCCGCCTCTGCCAACCGCGAGACTTCAAGGTGCACTTTGGTGACCAGCGGGCATGTTGCATCGAACACGCGAAGATTTCTGCTTTCCGCCTGATCGCGGACCTGCCTTGCAACACCGTGCGCGCTGAAAATCAGCGTACTGCCTTCCGGCACATCGGACAAATCTTCCAGAAAAATAACACCCTGTTTGCATAACCGTTCAACCACGAAACGATTGTGTACCACTTCGTGTCGGACGTAGATCGGCGCGCCAAATAACTCCAGCGCTCGTTCGACGATCTCTATGGCACGATCGACACCCGCGCAAAATCCCCGCGGATTGGCAAGGAGAATTTTCGTCGCAGGGCGTGATCTTTGCTTAGCCATCTAACCCACACTGTAGCCTGAAGGCAGCACATTTGCCAGACGTCAATGATATGTTACTCAACAATACGCGCTGGCATACCCCGCGAAAACGCAATTGCTCTTGCCGTGTTCTCCCGTGCCTTCCGCGACCGCTATTGGTCTTCACCAGCAACATGCTCCGGTGGTTTAACATCCAGTATTTTGCATTCAAAGATGATGGCGTGCCCCGCAAGCGGGTGGTTGAAATCGACCTTGATATTCGAATCACCCACCTCGACAACACTACCAGGTACTTCTTCACCATCAGGCATTGAAAACCCTACAATGACGCCGGGTTCTAGCACCATATCGGCAGGGAACTGATCACGCGCCAACCAGTGCACGTTGGCTGGGTCCCGATTTCCGAACGCCTGTTCGGGCGACAGTTCCAGACATTGCTTATCCCCGGCACACATTCCGTACAAGGCGATCTCCAGGTTATTGATCAACGTGCCATCGCCGATAACGAACACCAGCGGCTCATCGTCAAAGGTACTTTCGGCGACCATACCATCGGTCAATGCAATCGACAGATGCACGGTGATGCGACTTCCCGGCTGAATCTGGGAAGGATGAATCACGCATCATCTCCACGACGAGATACGAGACTTCCCGCTATCAAAAACGTAACGCCTACCGTGATCGCCGAGTCGGCAATATTAAAGGCAGGCCAGTACCAGTCCTGGTAATGCCATTGAATAAAATCGACCACGTGCCCGTAGAGGAATCGGTCAATGATATTGCCTACTGCACCCCCAAGAATCAGAGCCAGAGAGGTCGCGGTCAAGTGTTCACTGGATGAAAGCCGCCGCATCCAGAAAAGAATCACGACGACTGCCACCCCACCAATAATAATGAAAAACCATCGCTGCCAGCCGGCGGCATCGCTCAGGAAACTGAAAGCAGCACCCCTGTTGTAGGCGAGGATCAGATTGAACCATGAGTAAATCTCGACCGGCTCCCCCCACGCCAGCCTAGATTCCGCCAATTGCTTGGTTACCTGATCCAGAATAACGACCAGTACCGAGACCCAAAGCCATTTAAGCATAATCAGTTTCTACGCAATGACATTACGACATCTGCTGTAGGCGCCGTGCGCCCCGCAGGGACGGCAATGACTTGCTCGGTAAATGTGCCGCCCTCGCTTATCTCGAGTCTTTTCTCTCGCCATTTGTCATGCATACTTCCGGTGTTCACCCGCACCAATAACATTGTCTACACACCGTCCGCAAAGCTCCGGGTGATCCGTGTGCACCCCGACGTCTACACGGTGATGCCAGCACCGCACGCACTTGGGATGGTCAGAGGGAGCAACGGCAACCCAGACCTCGTCGCCCGTATCCAGTGTGAAATGAACGGCGTCTGAGGGAGGCACAGTGACCAGATGCACACGCGCATCTGAGGTAATCAGAACAAATCGGAGTTCATCATCCAATCGTTTGAGCAGATCATGGATCTCGCGTCCGCAGTAAAGGTCAACCTCAGCGTCCAGAGATGATCCGATGCCACCAGCCACCCGCAGCCGCTCCAGTTCCCTGCTGACGACCTCACGTACGCCAATCACCTGATCCCAGAACGCCGCGCCATACTCAGTCGCTTCCGTTTCTGATTCCAGAAACATTACCGGCAACACAAACCAGCCTTCGAGAAACACAGACTGCTCACGATCACCCGGAATGTGCTTCCAGACCTCATCAGCAGTGAAACTCAAAATCGGTGCGAGCCAACGCGCCAGCGCCTCGACAATGAGATACATGGCAGTCTGGGCGGACCGGCGTGCACCACTATCCTTTTGCGTTGTGTATTGCCGGTCCTTGATGATATCAAGATAAAAGCTGCTCATGTCGACCGCACAGAACTTATGCACGCGCTGGTATATCAGGTGGAATTCGTAACTCTCATAGGCTCGAATCAGATCTTCCTGCAACAGACGCGCCCGCTCGACCGCCCAGCGATCCAGCATCAACATCTGCTCTGGTGCCAATGCGTTTTCCATGGGATCAAAACCGCTAAGGTTCCCCAATAGGAAGCGTGCCGTATTGCGCAGACGCCTGTACGCATCCGCAGTCCGTTTGAGAATCTCATCCGAGACACTCATCTCACCACGGTAATCCGTTGCTGCCACCCACAGGCGCAATACATCCGCACCAAGGGAATTGACAACCTTCTGAGGCGCAACCACGTTCCCCTTGGATTTGGACATCTTCTGCCCCTTGGCATCTACTGTAAACCCGTGTGTCAGGACCGCGCGATACGGCGCTGACCCGCGCATTGCGGCTGCTGTTAACAGCGAGGACTGGAACCATCCGCGGTGTTGGTCTGACCCTTCGAGATACAGATCGGCGGGCTGCCTGAGTCCATCCCGCTGTTCCAGAACACAGTAGTGCGTTACCCCCGAATCGAACCAGACATCCAGGGTGTCAGTCACCTTTTCATACTCATTTGCTTGATCACCGAGGAGATCCACAGGATCGGTCGCGTGCCAGGCATCGATGCCTTCCCGCTCGACCCTCAACGCGACCGCCTCGACAAGGCGCGAGGTATCGGGATGCAGCGCCCCCGTCTGTCTGTGCACAAACAGGGCAATCGGCACACCCCAGGTACGCTGGCGCGAGATACACCAGTCAGGTCGACTCCGCACCATACCGTCAATTCGGGCCTGCCCCCAGTCGGGCATCCAGGTAACCCTCGCGATGGCATCCAGTGCTGTTTTGCGTAGCCCCTGATTGTCCATACTTATGAACCACTGGGGCGTTGCCCGGAAAATGATCGGCGTCTTGTGCCGCCAGCAGTGCGGATAACTGTGGCTTATAGTCTCTTCATGAAGCAGTGTGCCCTTAGCTTTCAGAACCTCGATCACATGTTCATTCGCGGCAAAGACATGTTCGCCGGCGAACAATTTGGTGTCCGGCAGAAAACGCCCATCACTGCCTACCGGATTGTCTACAGGAATGCCGTAACGCTGCCCGACAACATAGTCATCCTGCCCGTGACCAGGAGCGGTATGAACGGCTCCGGTACCGGCCTCAGTTGTAACATGGTCACCCAGAATCACGGGGACCTCACGGGGGTAGAGAGGATGTGAGAGTCTCAAACCCTCCAGATCTGCGCCCTTGCAATATGCCAGCACCTGATAGTCACCGAGTTCATAGCGGAGCATGACATCTTTCAGCAGTGCGTCGGCCAGCAGCAAGCGCTCCGGGCCTTGCGCGCCCTCACACTGGACAACGGCATAGTCCAGTTCAGGATGTAGCGCAACCGCACGGTTGGCCGGCAGGGTCCAGGGTGTTGTCGTCCAGATCACCACGGACAGTTGCCCCTTGCCTTCGACGCCCTCGACGTGATGGCAACGTGCCATGAGGGCCTCATCGTCGAGCACAGCAAAACGTACGTCGACCGCGGGGGAGGTCTTATCTTCGTACTCGACCTCTGCCTCCGCCAGCGCTGATCCACAGTCAGTACACCAGTGCACTGGCTTGTAGCCCTTGGTGAGGTGGCCATTCGACGCAATTCTGCCGAGGGAACGAATGATGTCCGCCTCGAAGCGGAAGTTCATGGTCAGATACGGGCGCTCCCAGTCACCAACCACACCGAGCCGGATAAAGTCATCCTTCTGACGCCGTACCTGCTGGGCAGCGTAATCGCGGCAGGCCTTGCGGAAGGTGGCAGCATCTACCTTGCGCCCGGCTTTGCCGACCTTCTTCTCGACATTCAGCTCGATAGGCAGACCATGGCAGTCCCAGCCGGGAATGTAGGGTGCGTCATATCCGCTCAGGGTTTTGCTTTTGATAATAATGTCTTTGAGAACCTTATTGACGGCGTGACCGATGTGGATCTCGCCGTTCGCATAGGGCGGCCCGTCATGCAGAATAAATTTTGGCCTGCCCTCCCCTGCCTCACGCAGCAGCTGGTAGAGACCGATATTTTCCCAGAATTCCAACATCTTCGGCTCACGATTAGCCAGATTGGCTTTCATGGGGAAATCGGTCTTGGGAAGGTTAAGGGTGTCTTTGTAATCCGTCACTGGGCATTCACTCTTCGTTAGTACCTGGTTGTCAGTCAACAACCACGCTGTCGATCAGCCTTGATGTTGGTCCGCTGTCAGGTCGTTATTGTTACTCTTCGCTCAAAGAATCTGCGCGCCTTAAATGCATCTTTGTTTATCTGTTCCTTAAGGGCCGCGAACGTCTCGAATCGCTTTTCCTCCCGCAGTTTGTGCACAAAGTCGACAGCGACATGGCGACCATAAATGACCTCATCGAAGTCAAACAGATGCACCTCAAGCAGACTTCGGACGCCATCTACAGTCGGACGCGTTCCAACGTTGGCGACACCCATAATCGGTTCGCGCTCCAGACCGAACATCTCCACGGCAAACACACCGGCTACAGGCGCCCGGTGCCGATGCAGGAAAATATTGGCGGTCGGAAACCCGATATCACGTCCCCGCTTATCACCGTGAGCAACCCGACCCAGCATGCGGTAGGGTCTTCCCAGCAACTGCTCGGCAAAGGATAAATCGCCGGCCGCCAGTGCTTCTCGAACGCGCGTGCTGCTGACACGCGCACCACCTACATCGAAGGTATGCATGTGCACCACCTGGAAGCCGTGCTTATCCCCGGCCTCGCAGAGAAATCTGAAATCGCCTGCCCGACCCCTGCCAAAGCGGAAATCGTCGCCCACGACAAGGTAACGCACACCCAGCCCGTCCAACAGCACCTCTTGCACAAACTGCTGCGGCGACAGCTGCGCCAACCTGTGGTCAAACCGCAGGCACAACATCCGGTCGACCGAAAAGCGTCGCAGCGCGGCAAACTTCTCCCGGAATTTTGTCAGCCTTGGCGGCGCCTCGTCAGGGCGAAAATACTCCTGTGGCTGCGGTTCGAACGTCACAACTGTGGTCGACAGGCCAAGCTCTCCGGCACGCTCGGCGAGTTGACCGAGAACGGCCTGATGCCCCAGGTGCACACCGTCAAAGTTCCCGATGGTGACAGCACAGGTGCGATGCTCTTCCCGGAGATTGTGCAGGCCACGAATCAGCCGCATACCGCAATCCACCTTCCGCAGCACAGAATGAAAAGTCCGGATTATAAAGCACTGACCGGACTTGTCATTCGTTCGCTGTTCCATACCCGAATGACACCAGTCGTTCACCCAGCAGGCGCAGAACACCCAGATAGACTGCGGCGCCCGCCGCGATCCACGCGGCGAGATGCATGACCCGGGCCGTACCATTCATTGCCGCCCAGTGGCCAAGATCGGCTGTTCCCGCGCCAAGCAAGAGACCCAGCAACAAGGCCGCGACCAGGACGCGGACTGCCATCGGTCGCCACCCAACCCCGGGCGTATACAGCTGGTCCCGTCGCAATCGCCGGTAGAGCAATCCCGCATTGAGATAAGCGGACGCGGAGGTTGCCAATGCCAGCCCCGCATGCGGCCCCGCGATCTCCCAGTGCAGCATGGAGACAACAAGAATGACGTTGAGCGCCATATTGGCCGCCATTGCGACAACTGCAATGCGCACCGGCGTACCTGTATCCTGGCGCGAATAGAACGCCGGCGCCAGAACTTTCACCAGGATAAAGGCGGGCAGACCTGCCGCATAGGCCATCAGGCTCACCGCCGCCATCTGCGTATCATGCGATCCGAACTGGTTGTACTGAAAAAGTGTCGCGAGAATGGGACCCGCTAACAGAAACAGCCCGAGCGCCGCAGGTACCCCTAGCAACAGCACCCAGCGCAATCCCTGATCCAGCGTACGCATAAAGGACTCTTGCGAGCCACGGGCATAGCTGCGCGCCAGACTGGGAAGTATTGCGGTTGACAGTGCGATGCCAAAAACCCCGAGTGGAAACTCGACAATCCTGTCCGAATAGTACAGCCAACTGACACTGCCGGTCGCCAGAAACGACGCGATCAGTGTATCGAAGAGCAGATTGATCTGCGCCACCGAGGATCCGAAGACCGCAGGACCCATCAGCTTGAGAATGCGACGCACCCCACTGTCCTGCCATCCCCAGCGAAAGCGGGGAATCAACCGCAGCCCGGCCAACCCCGGGAGCAGACACACAAGCTGCAGGATTCCGCCCATGAAGACGGCGCCAGCCAGCGCCATCTCCGGCCGCTCGATGTGCGGTGCCACCAGAACTGATGCACCGATCAAGACCAGGTTGAGCAGGACCGGCGCGAAGGCGGGCAATGCAAACCTGCCATACGTATTGAGGATGCCACCGGCGAAGGCGGCCAGCGAAATGAAGAGAATATAGGGAAAAGTGATGCGCAGCATCTGCGCAGCAAGATCAAATTTCTCCGCATCCCCGATAAACCCCGGCGCAAAGATCATCACCAGAACCGGGCTGGCCAGACTCCCGAGAAGACTCACTACAAGCAGAATACCCGCCAGAGTTCCGGCCACCTGATCGACCAGCGCGCGCACAGTTACGGCGTCGCGTTGGGTCTTGTACTCACTCAGAACCGGAACAAAGGCAAGTGAAAAAGCCCCTTCTGCAAACAGACGGCGCAGGAAATTAGGAATCTTGAATGCGATAAAGAAGGCATCCATACCCAGCCCGGCACCAAAGTACCGCGCCAAAACCATGTCCCGGACAAATCCCAGAATGCGCGACAGCAGCGTCATACTGCCAACTGTCACAGCATGCCTCGCAAGCCCCTCCCTCATGGCCGCCTGTGCCTCAATACTGCAATGAGATTCGAGCTTTGACCACTGCCGTGATTAATATTCTCTTTGAATTTCATATAGCTGTTAAGTTAACGAGACCACACCATCGGCAACGGTTCAGGCGCTTGCGCCAGGCTCCGACGCCGATCATTGGCATTGACAAAACCCGAGGAAATGCGCATAGTACGCGGTCTTTCTGAATAACGCATTACAGGAGTGTGATCCTTGGCCAATTCCGCACAAGCCAGAAAGCGCGCCCGACAGGCGGTCAAACGCAGGCTACATAATGCCAGTATGCGTTCGCGCTTGCGTACACAGATCAAGAACGTCGTCAAGGCAATCGGCGCGGGCGACCTGGACACGGCGCAAGGCGCTTACCGGGACGCAGTACCGATTATTGACAGCATGGCGCGAAAAGGGTTTATCCATAAGAACAAGGCGGCGCGACACAAGACCCGTCTCAATCAGCATCTGCGTGGAATGCAGGCAAGCTAGCCGCACTTACACAACGTGCTTATTACGATGAGCACGCACAAGGAGCCGGTCAATGACCGGCTTTTTGCATCCCGTGTTTCCTGTGTCGCACTAAGCAGTCCGCTCCGATCGCAGGTGCTATGACAATGCCCCCGAAACCTCGCAAAAACACGCCAGAGACAGCCCCAAACCGGCATACGGCCGCCAGCTGAACCCGAAGTCCTATCGCCTGCCTTCTGAGTTCCGAACTAAATCACCACCAGATTATCCCGATGAATCAGCTCCGGTTCATCGACATAACCCAGGATTGACTC
This sequence comes from uncultured Gammaproteobacteria bacterium, assembly GCA_963707015.1. Lineage (GTDB taxonomy): Bacteria > Pseudomonadota > Gammaproteobacteria > Thiohalobacterales > Thiohalobacteraceae > CAVPOO01. The sequence goes on along the minus strand of CAVPOO010000013.1, from coordinate 125,849 downwards.
AATACGTTCGCTGGGGCAGCCGATGATGCGTCGCGCCTCATCGGCGCTGTAATTCACAAGCCCGCGCGCAATTTCCTGCCCTTCCGGACTACAGCACACGACCAGTTCGCCACGCGCAAAATCGCCCTCCACGCCGACGACACCCACGGGCAACAGACTGCTCCCCGACTGGCGCAGCACCCTGACTGCGCCTGAATCGAGCCGCAGACGCCCTCGCATCTGCAACCGCCCGGCGAGCCACTGCTTGCGTGCCGCCAGACGTTCCCGGGCCGGCCTGAGGAAGGTGCCGATCTCTTCACCATCAGCGATACGGCTTAAGACCGACGGCTCTCGCCCGGGCACGATCAGGGTCCCGGCACCCGAACGCGCTGCCAGTGCCGCGGCACGGACCTTGGTCAACATGCCGCCGCGCCCCAGCCCGCTGCTGCCCCCCGCGACCGCTTCGAGCGACGCGTCGTTTGCTTCGCCCTCTTCAATCAGGCGCGCCTCCGGATTCGTTCGCGGGTCGGCATCGAACAATCCGTGCTGATCTGTCAGTATCACAAGCAAATCGGCCTCGACGAGGTTGGCAACCAGGGCTGCCAGGGTATCGTTGTCCCCGAAACGGATCTCATCCGTAGCAACCGTGTCATTCTCGTTCACCACGGGCACGACGCCCAGCTTTAACAACGAGGCCAGCGTACTGCGCGCGTTGAGATAGCGACCGCGGTTGGCCAAATCTTCGTGGGTGAGCAGGATCTGCGCGGTATGCAGTCCGAACTTTTGAAACTGCGACTCGTAGGCCTGGACCAGGCCCATCTGACCAACGGCCGCTGCCGCCTGCAATTCGTAGACCGCATGCGGACGTTTGCGCCACCCCAACCGGCACATCCCCTCGGCAACCGCACCGGATGACACCAGCACAAGCTCTCTGCCTGCGCGGCGCAAATCGGCCATCTCGGCGACCCACCGCGCAATCGCATCGGAGGCCAGTCCGCGCCCATCATTGGTTAACAACGCGCTGCCGATCTTGATTACCCAACGGCGGCTCTGGGCGAATTCTTCGCGGCTCTGCATAGCGACTCGGAGCAGTAGTAATGCTGAATGGAGGTAGCTTAGCAGATGATGGTCGAAAGTCAGGGGTCAGGGGTCAGGGGTCAGGGGTCAGGGGTCAGGGGTCAGGACCAGAGTGCTCGGGCCGGACTGCGTGTCAACCTTTACTCTGAATTCTGATTGCCGAACGCCGGCTTGCCCGGGTCTTTCTCCTCATCCCCCGCGACCTTCCCCTCGAGGTACACCATAACCCGGTTAACCAGATCTCCCGTCCCTTCCCCACTCAATGCAGAAATCTGATACGCCGGGCCCTCCCACTCGAGCTGCGCGAGAATCTCGCGACAGTGACCGTCGCGTTCATCCTCCGGCAGCAGATCGATCTTGTTCAAGACCAACCAGCGTTCGCGCGCCGCAAGTTCGGCACTGTACTTTTGGAGTTCGGCCACAATCGTCCGCGCCGCATCAACCGGGTCGCTGCCGTCGGCCGGAACAACATCGAGGATATGCAGCAACAAGCGTGTACGTGCCAGGTGCTTCAGAAACTGGATGCCCAGTCCGGCGCCCTCGGCGGCCCCTTCGATCAGACCAGGAATATCCGCGACCACAAAGGCCCGGTGGGGTGCAACCCGTACAACCCCCAGATTCGGGTAGAGCGTCGTGAAGGGGTAGTCCGCAACCTTGGGACGGGCAGCGGAGACGGACCGGATGAAGGTCGACTTGCCTGCATTGGGCAGACCCAGCAGCCCCACATCAGCAAGTACCTTCAGTTCGAGGCGCACGTGGCGCTGCTCACCGGCGGTTCCCGGAGTGAATTGCCGCGGCGCCCGGTTTGTCGAGCTCTTGAAACGGGCATTACCGATGCCATGCCAGCCGCCCTGAGCGACCATCACGGACTGGCCGGGGCTTACCACGTCGCCGATCAGTTCCTCGGTATCGATATCGTAAATGGCGGTGCCCACCGGCACACGAACCATCAGGTCATCGCCCTTTTTACCCGTGCAGTTACGACCCCGTCCATTCTCCCCGCGCTGAGCCTGGAATCGACGCTGGTAGCGGAAATCAACGAGCGTATTGATGCTTTCATCGGCGACGAGGAAGACACTCCCGCCATCGCCTCCATCTCCCCCGTCCGGCCCTCCCCTGGGTACAAACTTTTCGCGCCGAAAACTGACACAACCGCTTCCGCCGTCACCTGCAGCAATATGGATAGTGGCCTCGTCGACGAATTTCATAGGCGTTCAGATCAAGAAAGAAAGAGGCAGCACATATAGATAATGCGAGTTCGAGGCAGCTTCAGGCGACGATCAGGAGGCGGTATATCGTTTCAGGTTCCGCGCCTTCTGGCTTGCAGCATTCGGCTTCTCTCTTAGCCAACAAAAAGCCCCGCACATCGACGGGGCTCATCTGAACAGGCCGGGGGTTACGGTCTAGCTTGCCGTCACCACATCCACAAACTTGCGGTTGCGGGAGCCTCGGGTCACAAACTGTACCTGACCGTCAGCCTTGGCAAAAAGCGTATGGTCCTTGCCGCAGCCTACGTTAACGCCCGGATGGAAGTGCGTGCCGCGCTGCCTGACCAGAATACTGCCGGCACTGACCTTCTCGCCACCGTAGCGCTTGACACCCAAACGCTTGGACTGCGAATCGCGTCCGTTTCGTGTGCTGCCACCGGCCTTTTTGTGTGCCATCGTCTGTATCCTCTAACTCAATCGATCAAGCAGAAACGTCAGTGATCTCCAGTTCCGTGTAGGCCTGCCGATGGCCCTGGCGCTTCATGTGATGTTTGCGCCGGCGGAACTTGATGATCTCAACTTTCGGGCCACGACCATGTGCCTTGACTCTCGCCGTCACGCGGCCGCCGTCGAGATAAGGTGCGCCAAGCTTGATATTGTCGCCATCGGCGACCATCAGCACCCGATCGAGTTCTACCGACTCCCCTTCGGGGGTGTTGAGCTTCTCTACCCGCAGCGTGTCACCCGGCGCCACGCGGTATTGTTTGCCGCCAGTTACGATCACTGCATACATCGCCAGATTCTCCGATTCAGACTCACGTCAGGACCGCTGCGGGCACGGCGCGTGAAAAGTCGAGTATTGTATAGGCTTGCCACCATAGGGTCAATCCAGGCTTTTCTGGCACACAGGCGCCGGTGAGGCTACACTAAGCGACTGCTTCACTGTTATGATGTGCGGCCTCGCTCAAGGGGCCGCTACTCGCGTATCATGCGTGGACCATTAAAAAAAAATATCCAATTCATGTCGTTGGAGGAGATCCACAGGCACACGGCGGATGATATGGATGCCGTCAACCACCTCATTCACGAACGGCTGCGCTCCGACGTCTTCCTCATCAACCAGCTCAGCCACTACATTATTAATAGTGGTGGCAAGCGACTTCGCCCCTTGCTCGTGCTTCTCGCCGCGCACGCCTGCGGATACCGGGGCACACGCCACCGTAACCTTGCCGCTATCGTGGAATTTATCCATACGGCCACGCTGCTCCACGACGATGTGGTCGATGCCTCGAGGATGAGGCGCGGAACAGAGACTGCCAATGCCATCTGGGGCAACGAGGCCAGCGTTCTGGTTGGCGACTTCCTGTATTCCCGGTCTTTCCAGATGATGGTGGAGGTCGGGAGTATGCGGATCATGGAAATCATGGCCGATACCACCAACACGATCGCGGAAGGCGAGGTCATGCAACTTCTGCACTGCCACGACCCGGACACCACCGAGGCTCGCTACCTGGAGGTCATTCGCTGCAAGACGGCCAAACTGTTCGAGGCCGCCGCCCGCATCGGCGCAGTACTCGGGGAGCAGCCACCTGAGATTGAGGAGGCCCTGGCGGAGTATGGCATGCAGCTGGGGACGGCCTTTCAACTGGTCGACGATGCCCTCGATTACAGCTCGGATTCGGAGCAGATTGGCAAGAACATCGGCGACGATCTCGCGGAAGGCAAGCCCACACTGCCGCTGATTTTTGCGATGCGGACCGGTGCACCCGAGCAGGCGACCGTGATACGCGGTGCGATAGAACAGGGCGGGCGCGATGGCATTGATGCCGTGCGGACGGCCATTGAATCAACCGGTGCCATCACGTACACTGCCGAATTCGCCCGCGAGGCGGCAGACAAGGCGATGGGGGCCCTGGCCCCACTCCCGGCATCGACCTGCAAAGACGCACTTTATGGCCTCGCGGAATTTTCCGTTAACCGGACCTACTAGCGGTTCGGATTAACCGGCCACAAGCACGAAACGGGGCGTAGCGCAGCCTGGTAGCGCACTTCGTTCGGGACGAAGGGGTCGGAGGTTCGAATCCTCTCGCCCCGACCAATCACTCCCCGCCTGCCGTCGGACAAAACCAACCCGCCCAGGACCCTTCGCGCCTGTCGAAATCCTTAATTTTTTGTCGGTCATATTGACGGTTTTCAGCCATCAAATTGACTGCCATTTTCGCTAGATTGCTGTTCCGGAGCGCTATTCTATTTCTGGAACAAGTCTTGCTTTGTCCTTGGGGACTGTTACTGCATGAGCGATCGGGAAAGAATCGCGCAGAACAAGGACTGTAATCGTTACTAAATGGACCAACAATAGCCACCTGGTGCCAAAAATCAGGGGCGGAGGAGAGTAACAATGAGGCAGATCACCGGCGCCGTGTGCGCTATCGTGGCAGTTTTCAGTTTCCCCGCTGTTGCTGCAGCAGCAACGTTAGAAATCCAGTTCGATGGCTTTGATTTCGCCTATAACTCGAGTGTCAGTGGTGGTGCGGTTTTTGATGGTGTAAATAGTACGAGTGATCCTAGTGGTGGATCAGGCAATCCTGCCCAATCTGACCCGCTGGATACAATGAACTTCAAAGTAGACGGTAGTTTAGTTGGTACTTTGAACACGGATATTTTTGCAGATCTATTGATTCCTAATATTGGGTCAATTCCAATTAATGGGAGTGTCAACATTAATTGCAGCAGTTCTCCCGGCTGTGGAACATTTGATCTCTTGACTTCTAACACCACTCCAGGATGGGGGCTTGGCCTGGAGGCGTTCGACGTGACAGTGCAACACATAGCTGCTCTTGGTTCACTGAACATTGCACTGGTCGGAGCAGGCGCATCGGCCATTACTACGCAGGCTCTACCTTTCGGGCTTTCCTTTGATGAGTTTGAGACAGTTACTTTCTCTTTCATAAGTACTAATTTCTCGACGACCGATAATGGTACGAACCCTGGTTTGGACGGTACGCATCTGACCAGTTTCGACGCATCCGGTAATGGTAACGTTACAGGCACGCTGGTACCGGTGCCACCTGCCGTATGGCTGCTCGGATCCGGCCTTGTTGGATTGGCCGGAATAGCCAGAAGGCGCAACGCTGCCTGACCAACACGGCGATTCCCCAATCTGGCATGTGCGGCGGCCCCCGGGCCGCCGTTTTTGTTTGTCGCTCTCCACACGACAGCGCTTCTAATTGATCTGGATCAAACCTCATTGCGTTGTGCACGGATCATTTCCGGAGATGCGCCATACCTGGAAAAAACGCCGCGGTATCGAGATAATAGGCGGCAATCGAGCGGCGCGTTCTGCCTGTCGTTCACTGCGGTAAGGTATGAGGTAGTCGCCAGACTGAAGGGTCGTTGAATATGCGTAACGCGAAAACCAGCCACCGCGCCGTCAAGAGGCGCTTCACCGGGGCATGCCGGCCGGGCATCGCGTTCGGCTCCGTCGCCGTGTTGATGCAGGCCATGCTCTTCCTCGCGTTCACCGCCTTTGCCGCACAGGCTGCCGAGTGGTCGAGCCGGCTCAAGGGGGGTGGTGAAATAACCGTAGACCCTCGCACCAACCGTGCCACCATCATGAAGGACGGGGTCCAGACTCAGCTTTGGGACGGCGTCCATCAGTTGCAGGATGGTTCTACGATCACCATCCGCTCCGGCGTCGCCGTTCCAACGACGGAAATACTGGAAGCGCGCCGGCCCAAGCCGAAAACACCTGAATCCAGCGCATGGATCGGTGCACCGATCATCGGCTACTCCCCCTGTGAAAGGCTGGCGCGGCGTGTCTGCGGAACAGACGATGAATGCTCCGCGGGGCCCGCCTGCGAACCTGCCAGGCAACTCCTCTCGATGGAGCAGGAGGAGCGGAGCAGCAACACGACCCCTAACATCATGACCCACAGCAGCGGCCAATGTCAGGAGGCGGACAAAGATCGATCATTCTTCGTGACCTGCGGACAGGAACCCGTGGAGAGTCTCCCTCCGGGCACGCCCGGTACGGAGACGCTCACACCGGCCCATGCGGTCACACCCTGTCAACACCTGGTATATAAGGTGTGCGGCATGGACGATGCCTGCACCGGCCAGGAGGCCTGCGATGCGGCGAGGCAGATGCTGAAGCTCGAGTCGAGTGACCAGCAGACTATCGGGACTCAAGGCTACGGTACCAATCCAACCAGCGCCCAGTGCCGCCAGCTGTTGCCCGGAGACAGCTTTTTTCGCGCCTGCGGGAGCACCCAATAACTGAATTCCGGGGCAGGCTCGCGCGACGCCTGCGCAGTCACGGGACAAACTTTTCCATCACCCTGACTGCAGGCCAATCAGTCGGTTGACAGACGCCGGGGGCTGACAACCAACCTCATCCCGCCTATCACTGAAGGTCACTGACAGGCTGAGACGTACTGCCGCCCCAGTAAAACGCCCAAACACCTCACCCCTATAAACATCACGGGGACCGAGGCGGATACCGTCACGGTCGCCCGGCAGGGACAACCACTCACCAACACGAGCCAGTATTGCGCCTGGCCAGACCTCGGGGTGACAGGATTCGCGAAGAGCTCACAGCCTCCGAGGTACTTATGCCGATTCAGTGTGTCAGACATATTTGAGGCGCCCGTGCCCCACGGCGGATGCCCGCCCCCACCACATGCGGGCAGCGCGAGGGGAAGGGGGCGATCAGTCGCGGTTCTATGGATAGCCCGGGCACTCCGCCGGGACCTGCTGGGCGGGGAACCGTGCGTCACACGGAGCGCCGGGCGAGGCGACTGCCTGATGGCCGGTTTCCGGCAGTTCACCCCTCCCGTCCCTGACGTCCGCGGCATGGGGTCGGTCACGTGGTCCGGGTGCGAACCGCGACGGCTGGCAGCCTGCGCGCGTCTGCCTGAACAGGGAATCGGGGCACGGCAACCCGCGAAAGCGTGATCCGGTTCGCCCCGCGACGGTTGATTACGCCGGATCATATCGGCGGGGTACCCAGCCATATCCGGGCTGGCCTCTATGAGCTATAAAGGGAAGTGAAGGCGATTCCGGAAGTCAGCCCGCAGCGGCGATGAAAAAAAATCAAACAACGGGCCAGCATGTCGATCTAAGTCAAGTAATAAGGAATGGTGTGTCGGGGACAAGACTGGTGAACGCAGTACTCAAAAGACTGGAACAGACCTCCTACCTCTATGGCGCCAACGCCGCCTACCTCGAAACGCTCTATCAGCAGTACCTGGAAGATCCCTCCCAAGTCCCAGCCCGCTGGCAGACCTACTTCAGGCAGCTCGAGGCAGGACATCCGCCTGCCCCGTTACCGCCGACCCTCGTGGCGACGGGAACGCCCGAGATACCGATCGCCCGGAAGCCCCCGCCGCCCCGGCCGGGGGTTGCAGCGGCGCCGGAGCAACAGGTCGCTGTCCTGCAGCTCATCAATGCCTACCGCGTTCGTGGCCACCAGCATGCGGACATCAATCCGCTGGAGCCCTCCCGGTCGCCGGTACCCGATCTGGATCCCGCCTTCCACGGTCTGACAGATCAAGACATGGATACCGTCTTCAACCCCGGCTCGCTGGTCCTGGGGGAAGCGGCCTCGCTGCGCGAGATTCTTGCACTGGTGCAGCAGGTGTACTGCGGCCACATTGGCTCGGAGTACATGCACATCACAGCCACCGAGGAGAAACGCTGGATACAGGGGCGCCTGGAAGGTTCCCGCGTGCAACCACATTTCGATTATGAGTTCCGCCGGCATCTGCTCGAACGTCTCACGGCAGCGGAAGGCCTGGAACGGTACCTGCATACGCGTTATGTAGGTCAGAAGCGCTTCTCTCTGGAAGGAGCCGAAAGCCTGATCCCCTTGCTCGACACGCTTATTCTGCATGGCGGGGAACATGGCGCAGGAGAAATTGTGATCGGAATGGCACACCGAGGGCGTCTCAACGTGCTGGTCAATACGCTTGGCAAGCAACCCTGTGACCTTTTCCTCGAGTTTGAAGGCCAACACCCGGTAGTCGAGCGTGCCGGAGACGTGAAGTACCACATGGGCTTCTCTGCCGATGCCGACACACCCGGCGGACCCGTCCACATCGCACTGGCCTTCAACCCGTCGCACCTCGAAATCATTGGACCGGTGGTAGAGGGTTCGGTCCGCGCGCGCCAGCGTCGTCGCGGCGACCGGGAGGGAAAGCAGGTATTACCGGTGCTGATCCATGGCGACTCGGCCTTCGCCGGCCAGGGCGTCGTGATGGAGAACTTCAACATGTCCCAGGTGCGGGGATTCGGGACGGGCGGCACTGTACACATCGTGGTCAACAACCAGATCGGCTTTACCACCAGTAACCCGCTGGATACCCGTTCCAGTCTCTACTGCACCGATGTGGCCAAGATTGTTCAGGCACCGATCTTCCATGTGAATGGCGATGATCCCGAGGCTGTCGTCTTCGCGGCAAAACTCGCCCTCGATTTTCGCATGCAGTTTCACAAGGACGTCGTTGTTGATGTACTCTGCTATCGGCGCCATGGCCACAACGAGGCGGACGAACCGGCCGTGACACAACCGCTGATGTACCGGCAGATTCGCGCCCATCCAACGGCACGGGAAATCTACCGCGATCGCCTGATTGCCGAGGAAATTGTCACAGTCGAGCAGGCCGAGGAGATGCGCGAGCAGTACCGCAGCTCGCTCGACCAGTGCAGCATCGTGTCTCCGCACTCGGTTGCCGGCACTGGTCATATCTATGCGGTCGACTGGGCACCCTATCTGAATACGGAATGGACGCACGCCGCTGAGACCAGTTTACCCCTGCCACGGCTGCAAGGCCTCGCCGAACAGTTGCTGCAACTGCCGGAGGGCTTCGAATTGCACCCGCGGGTGGCAAATATCCTCACCGACAGGCACAAGATGGCCGCCGGGGCTCTGCCGATAGACTGGGGCTTTGCAGAGACCCTCGCCTACGCCAGCCTGCTCGATGAGGGTTATACGATACGCTTGAGCGGCCAGGACAGTGGTCGTGGCACCTTCTTCCACCGGCACGCCACTCTTTATAATCAGCGCGACGGGATCGGCTACACACCGCTGGCGCACGTTGGCAACAATGGCGCTGACTTCATTGCCATTGACACACCGCTGTCCGAAGAGGCGGTGCTGGCGTACGAGTACGGTTATTCGACGGCGGATCCCAACAGTCTGGTTATCTGGGAGGCACAGTTCGGTGATTTCGCCAATGTGGCGCAGGTCGTGATCGACCAGTTCATCAGCTCAGGCGAACAGAAATGGGCACGGCTCTGCCGGTTAGTATTGTTCCTCCCCCACGGTTACGAGGGACAGGGCGCCGAACATTCTTCGGCTCGACTCGAACGTTACCTGCAACTGTGTGCGCAGAACAATCTCCAGGTCTGTGTTCCGACCACACCGGCGCAGATGTTTCACATGTTGCGTCGTCAGATGGTGCGCCCGTACTGCAAGCCACTCATCGTTCTGACGCCCAAGAGCCTGCTCCGGCATCAGCTGTCGGTCTCGCAACTGGAAGACCTGTCCGAGGGCGGTTTTCAGACTGTGATCGGCGAGATCGATCCCCTTGACCCTGATTCTGTGAGGCGCGTCGTGATCTGCAGCGGCAAGGTCTACTTCGATCTGCTGCAGCACCGCCGAGATCAGGCGCGTGCGGATACCGCCATTCTTCGGCTGGAACAGCTTTATCCCTTCCCGCAAGAGCAACTGTGTACCGAATTCGATCGCTACCCGAACGCCGGTGAAATTGTCTGGTGCCAGGAGGAACCCAAGAACCAGGGCGCCTGGTACCAGATTCAGCACCGGATTCGCACCTGCATGACCCGCGACCAGCATTTGCGCTACGCGGGGCGCCTGGACTGTGCCACACCGGCGACGGGCCATTTCAAGACACACGTTAAGGAACAAAAAGCCCTGGTTGCGGACGCAATCGATTGACAGCGACAAAAAACGGAGACCAACAGATGGGAATTGAAGTACGGGTGCCAACACTGCCCGAGTCAGTCAGCGACGCTACCCTTATCACCTGGCACAAGAAGCCGGGTGACCCGGTACACCGCGACGAAACGCTGGTCGACATCGAGACGGACAAGGTTGTATTCGAGGTACCAGCGCCGGGTGATGGTGTGCTCACGGATGTGCGCAGGGACAACGGCGCCACCGTAGGCAGTAACGAGGTGATCGCTGTCATTGAGCCAGTCGCAGCACTGGCTGACGAGGTGAACGCTGTTTCCGAGCCGTCACAGCACCGGGAAAATGTCGTGCCAATGACGAGCACCGGCACCCGAGTGGCGCCGCCGGTGGAGACAGTCACAGAACTCAGCCCTGCGGTACGCCATCTCGTTAGCGAATACCGGCTTGACCCCGCTGCGATTGCGGCCACCGGCAAGAATGGGCGTCTCACCAAGGCAGACGTACTTCATTATCTTGATGACCGCGCGGAACAGGCGCCGCGAGTGGTAGCAGCCGTATCGCCGGAGCCTGCCCCGGAAATCCCGCCCGCACCTGTCATCGACGTGCAGGCGGATCAAGGCGTACGGCGGGTTCCCATGAGTCGACTGCGGATGCGCGTTGCGGAACGCTTACTGCAATCCCAGCAGACAACCGCAGCCCTGACCACCTTCAACGAAGTCAACATGCAAGCGGTATTCGATCTGCGCAACCGTTATCGCGACCCGTTCGAAGCACGCCACGGGGTGAAACTGGGACTGATGTCCTTCTTCGTCAGGGCGAGTGTCGAGGCCTTGCGGCGCTTCCCGCTGCTCAACGCCTCGCTCGAGGACAACGATATCCTGTATCATGATTTCTACAATATCGGCATAGCGGTGGCATCGCCGCGAGGTCTCGTTGTACCGACGCTGCGCAACGCGGACACGCTCGGGTTCGCCGAGATCGAACAGCGCATCGCCGATTTTTCCGAGCGTGCACACGAGGGCAGGCTGGCAATCGAAGAACTGAGTGGCGGAACCTTCACCATCAGCAACGGAGGCGTATATGGTTCCCTGTTGTCGACACCAATTCTGAATCCGCCACAGAGCGCAATACTGGGTATGCACAAGATCGAGCAGCGCCCCGTCGCCGAGGCAGGAGAGGTGCGCATCCGCCCTATGATGTACCTGGCGCTGACCTATGACCATCGCATTATTGACGGCAAAGACGCGGTGCAGTTTCTCGTTGCGATCAAGGAAGTGCTGGAAGACCCCGCACGGCTGTTGCTGGACATCTGAACGATGACCGAATCCTATGATGTGATCGTTATCGGTGCCGGACCGGCAGGCTATGTAGCGGCAATCCGGTGTGCACAACTGGGATTGCATACCGCAGTGATCGATGACTGGCTCGATGCCCAGGGATCACCGGTGCTCGGGGGCACCTGCCTCAACGCAGGCTGTATTCCGTCAAAGGCCCTGCTCGATTCCTCCGAGCTTTATTACCGGTCCCTGCATGAATGTGCCGAGCATGGCATTCGCAGCGACAACGTGACCATCGATATCGCGACCATGATGGCGCGCAAGCAGCGTGTCGTCGGCACGCTGACCAAGGGAATCGCCACACTGTTCCAGGCTAACGACATCACATGGCTCAAGGGTCACGGCTGCCTGCTGGACAACAAGCGTGTCCGCTTCACCCCGCATGAGTCCGGTCGTAACCCCGAGACCCTGGATGCCAGCAATATTATTCTTGCCAGCGGTTCGCAGCCGGTGGAACTCGATGCTGCCCCGCTCGATGGCGAGCGCATAATCGATTCGACTGGAGCGCTGGAGCTCCCTGAAATACCACAGAGGCTGGGCGTCATAGGCGCCGGTGTAATCGGTCTGGAACTGGGAAGTGTGTGGCGTCGGCTGGGTGCCGAGGTCATATTGCTCGAAGCGCAGGACAGTTTCCTGCCGATGGTTGATGAACAGATTTCGGCTGCGGCATTCAAACAGTTTACGCAACAGGGACTGCAGATTCGCCTTGCGACGCGCGTCGTTTCGACACAGCTTAGCGCCGCAGAAGTACGCGTGCATTACGTGCACGGAGAAGACGAACAGGCATTGACCGTCGACCGTCTGATTGTGGCGGTTGGACGCAAGCCACGATCCCAGAACCTCTTCGCACCGGAGTGTAATCTGCTTCTGGATGAACGCGGATACGTTCACGTCGACGAGTACTGCATGACCAACCTGCCGGGCGTTTATGCCGTCGGTGACCTGGTACGCGGTCCCATGCTGGCGCACAAGGGCGCGGAGGAAGGCGTCGCCGTCGCCGAATCGATTGCCGCCGGCCGGGAAATCTCCGTCCACGGGAACCGTATCCCATCCATCGTCTATACCTTTCCCGAGATTGCCTGGGTAGGGCAAACCGAGCAGGAACTCCGCACACTCGGCAACTCGATCCGTACCGGGATGTTTCCCTTCGCTGCCTCCGGGCGCGCCCATGCGATGGAGGCGCCACAAGGTATGGCCAAGATCATCGCGGATGCCGAAACCGACCAGATTCTGGGCGTGCACATCCTCGGACCATGGGCGTCAGAACTCATTGCCGAAGCGGTGTTGGCCATGGAGTTCTCCGCCAGCAGCGAAGATATCGCGCGCACTATCCATGCACACCCCACGCTCTCCGAGGCCCTCCATGAAGCGGCACTCGCCGTCGCTGGTCGCGCCATTCACCTCGGCAGGCGCCGCATGCCGTAAGATGGACCGGCGATCGCTACACCCCGCCTGCCTGTCGACATAACTTACGTAGCGCCTGCGAGCCGCGACCTCAAAATACTCGTCAGTATTTCAATGCCTTACGGCTAAGCCCTGCCGTTTTCTCCCAACGGCACTTGTCAGCATTCTTTACAATCCTCTCAACGTCTTCTGGCAGACTCTCTGCATCACACTGTAATATAAAGAATTGTTTTCGTGGCATGCGAATTGCCGCGGTTTAGTCAGGCAATAACAATAAAGACAGGACTCTTCGCAACATCACTTCCTTGGTTGCGAGGCATAAGCAGAGCCCTGTCACTGACAAGAGGCCGCTGCCATGACGCACTCCAATAATGAAAAGAAGAAGCTTCGGGGTTTCCCTGTGTCGTTGTTTGTCGTACTGATTCTGGTTTGGTGCACTCCGCTAAAGGCGGGGTCAGAAACGGGCTCACCGGATCACGCCGCGCCCGTGTCAGGTCGCGAATCCACGGACCCGGCAGGTACTGTTGGCGAACTCCGCGGTCAGTACACCTTTTCGCTCGAGGAGGTCGAAGATGATGAGGGCGTAGTGACCATCATGGTCACGGTTTCAGACGGGCCCGCCACCATCCTGCACCCAGTCAGCGAAACCGAGGCCTTCCGCCGGGAACTGGAAGCCACGCTGATCAGCCTGCTGTGGGAGAACAAGCCGCAAACCGAGAATTTACCCCTGCCCCCGCCAAGGGAACTTTATGCCTCCAACGGGCCTATCCTCAACGTACCGCTTTCGTTTCTGCCGGAACCGGCGACACTCGCGCTCTTCGCTCTGGGGCTCGCCTGTATCGTCCTCGCGCGGTACCGGACCTCCTGAGTGGAAAATATTAGAAAACCCCAGAACTAAGAATCCAGAACCGTATCAGACTGTACTGACCCGGAGATTCTGGCGCCTGGCGCCTGGCGCCTGACGCCTGAGCCTGAGCCTGACGCCTGACGCCTGACGCCTGACGCCTGACGCCTGACGCCTGTATTCTGTATTCTGTATTCTGGATTCTGTGTCATGTCCTGGATTCTGTGTCACGCCCTTTTCACGCGATTCCGTCTGTTTCGTTCCCCAGCGAAATCCCAGCGGTCCGCAACATTCGGTAGAATGCACGGTTTTCCACTAGACTCGCCGGATGAGAGGCATGATGTCTTCCCTCATATCAATGATTTGCGCATCGGACGAGTAGGCGATGTACGAAGAGTTCTACGGCTTCAGCCGGCGGCCATTCTCGCTGCTTCCCGACCCTGGTCTGATGTACTTGAGCAAGGCACACCGGGCGGCACTCGACGCGCTGCAAAGGGCGGTCAAACAGAAAAAGCGCGTCTGTCTGATGACCGGTGAGATTGGTGCCGGCAAGACCACTCTGAAGCTCAAACTCCGGGAAGCCCTGGGTGATGCCTTATCCGTGGGACATATCCCCAATGCCAATGATGCGTTCGACGAGCGCCCGAGCTGGATCCTGCGCGCCTTTGGACTGGACGCGGACACCGGTGACGGCGATCAGTTATTCCAGTCATTGATCACTTTCCTGCGGCAACAGAAGAAGCGGCGCAAACGCACGGTTCTCCTTATCGACGAGGCCCAGGGGCTCTCCGTCGCAGCCTTCAAAGCGCTGCATCACCTCGCACAGGTGGCGCGGCGAAAACACCTCCCTTTTCAGCTCTTCCTGTTTGGACAGAAGCAAGTGCGCGACACCCTCGCAGATCCCGATCTCGAGCAGTTTGTGCGCAGCATCGGCATCGACCACCACCTCAACGCTCTGGATTACGAGGAAACACGTGCCTTGATCACCCATCGTATACATCAAGCCGGTGGCGATCCGAAACTCTTTACCGATGCCGCCCTCGAGGCCGTCTTCCAGCAGAGTGGCGGCATCCCGAGAATCATCAGCCTGCTGTGTGATACCGCCTGGTCTACGGTTACATGGAGGCCAGCCCCCTGATCAACTCCGCCATTATCAATGTGGTTGGATCAGACCGACAGAATGCCGGGCTTGCGGAGGGTATGTGGCAGGCGCCGCAACCGGTACTCATGCAGACGCCGAACACGCGGCGCCCAGCACGCCTGGGGGAGGGCCCGAGCTGGCATGACGCGACCGCGATATCGCTGCCGGTCCTGACGACGCCTGTAAGGCCAGCGCCGACGGCGATGGCTGTTGAAAAGAACCTGCGCGCCCGGCAGCAACGGCACCGGGCGCGCGTGCTTGATACCATTACTCTCCTGCTTGTCATCATGCTCGGCGTCTTGCTCTGGTTGGGACGTGAGCAGTTGTTCGCGCCAGACGACAGCACGGTTGCATCGACACCGCCCGCCGCCAACAAGGATTCGAGCCTGGCGTCATTCGGGACGCAATCCGAATAGGCTGCCTGCAAGGTACACTCAGCCCTGCGCGAATGACCCAGCCGCCCGAACTCAAACGCGGACTCTCCCTGTGGCTGCTGGTGTTCTACGGGGTAGGCAATATCCTCGGCGCCGGCATCTACGTGCTGATCGGCAAGGTTGCCGGCTACGCCGGGATGTATGCACCGCTGTCCTTCCTGGTCGCCTCGGTAGTCGCCGCGTTTACCGCATTCACCTACGCCGAACTTGCCGCCCGCTATCCGCTCAGCGCCGGTGAGGCAGTCTATGTCCGTAAGGGGCTGGATTCGCGGCTGCTGGCGATCGTCGTCGGACTGCTGATCGTCCTGATGGGCGCTGTATCGGCAGCGGCCATGAGCCGCGGTTTCGTCGGCTACCTGCATGTGCTGCTCGAACTGCCGGATGCCACGGCCATCACGCTGCTGATTGCCGCCCTGGGGAGTCTCGCCGCCTGGGGTATAGTCGAGTCGGTCGGGTTTGCGGCGCTGCTGGCGATCGTTGAAGTGTTCGGACTCGGGCTGGTGCTCTTCGTGGCGGGTGACAGTCTGCACAGTCTCCCCGAACGTCTACCGGCGTTGCTACCCTCTGCCGACACAGCCGCCTGGCAGGGCATCATGATCGGTGCCTTTCTCGCCTTCTACGCCTTCATCGGCTTCGAGGACATGGTCAATGTCGCCGAGGAAGTCAAGGATCCGGCCCGCAACCTGCCGCTCGCAATCCTGCTCGCCCTGTTAGTGACGACCCTGCTCTACGCCGCCGTCACCCTGGTCGCCGTCCTCTCCGTACCACCGGAGCAGCTTGCGAAGAGCGATGCCCCCCTGGCCGAAATCTATGAGCAGGCAACGGGCAGGCGGCCGGTAGTCCTCAGCATCATCAGCATGCTCGCCGTCATCAATGGTGCCCTCATTCAGATCATCATGGGCTCACGCATCCTCTACGGCATGAGCCGCCAGGGCTGGCTGCCGAAGGTGCTGGGCAAGGTCTATGGAAAAACCCGCACTCCCCTTGTCTCCACGGCAATCACCACAGGCGTCATCTGGGTACTGGCCCTCTGGCTGCCCCTGGTGACACTCGCGCAGGCCACCAGCTTCCTGGTCCTCGGCGTTTTCTGCCTGGTAAATCTCTCCCTGTGGCGAATCAAACAACGCGACCCGCACCCGAAAGGCATACGGGTCTTCCCGCGCTGGGTCCCCCTCTTCGGACTCGGCGCCAGCCTCGGCCTCATACTGTTCCAACTGCTGGCAGGCTGAGGTACCTGACAATAACCGGAGTGACGTGGGCCAACTGGCCTCTTTTCCGTCGATCCGGAAGTCGCTTGAGGCGCCTGAGGGTCAACAGGAGCGAAAATAGCGCACGCTCGAGCCGAAAACTCAGGGTTTCTGTCGTCAGATTTTACAGCTTCCCCATGAAGCGAAATTATTGCTTTTACCCATTGACAGGAATGAATTTTTGTCAAGTCGTGAGGGAGGGAACTTGCACGAAGCCTGTCGAGAAATCTTTCACTTGCTGAACAAACCAACTAGTGAGCACTGTTAACCTGATGTTTATTCGCCAAATTATTCTTTGGCGCGGAATTTGCATCTGGTTCAGGCGTATTGGAACACCGTCCCGCGATGGTGGTCATTTTCACGGGGCAACGAAAAATTGAGATGTCGCCAAAATAAGGCGGCACTAGATGGAGGAGAAAATCAGATGCTCGTACACTCGCGAATAGCGTTGATTTTGGCCGCGCCGTTACTGTCCGGGACGGTGTACGCCAATTCAGTTTCATACTTTTTAGACCAATCCAATGAGGCGGCGCTTCCGGATGGCACCAATTATCTAACGGTAACGATCGATGATATGGGAGGGACGGGAGCGAGCGGCGACGATATAATCACCTTTACCGTCGCTACGGTGGGCGGCGCTTTCAACCCGGGTACGAACTTTGGAATCCAAACTTTTGGATTCAACATTGCTGACTCCACTTCGTTGCCTGACAGCCCCAATGCCTCGTGGGGGTTACCCTCAGGCTGGTCTGCCAACGTGGCCCCACCACCCAATCAGCTTGATGGCTTCGGCCGCTTTGACGTCGAGGTGACCGATGGGGGGTCAAGTCGGCAGGATCCGCTCGTCTTTACCATTGACGTCGCCGGAGACTCGATAGCGAGTTATGTCGACCTCTCTGGCAATCCAGGTAACAGCCAGAACCCCCCGGCGCAGGGTAATCAATTCTTCGCTGCACACGTGGCTGGCTTCACGGTGGATGGCTCCAGCGTCACAAGTGCCTGGTTTGGAGGCCAAACCCTTGTGCCTATCCCAGCGGCCGTCTGGTTGTTCGGCTCAGGGATGCTTGGCCTTGCCGCTGTTGCACGGCGCAAAAGGTTATCTTAAAGAGACGGTACAGCCTTCCTCTCCTCAGAACAACGGCGTCTTCGGACGCCGTTGTTTTACCTGACGCTATGGTCATTCTCGCAGGAAAGCTTCCCGTTCACTCCTCACCCCCTTCTACTGAATTGCGTTCCGCAGCCATTTTCACGCCCGAAATGTCCCACACAGTTTGACCTGCAATCCATAAATTGATAGAAACGCCATAAAGTTCTTCCGTTTATAAACTGATTCGCCTTAACAAATCCGAACTGCCCGCAGACACAGTCCTGATGACTGCCGAAGCCACCGACGACGCGTATCAACTGAGCTTCGTTCCCGCCGCGGCCGATACCCTGCAGATCAGGCTCGCCGGCAGTTGGCAGACCCATCATTCGCTCCCCGCTTCCGCGGAACTCGAGTCCCAGCTCAACAGCCACTCTGACGTTCAGCAGATCACGTTCGATACCAGCGGCATGACCGGTTGGGACAGCGCACTGCTGACTTTCCTGGTTCGCCTGACCGACATCACCGCCCAGAAGCACATCAGCGTCGATCAGTCCGGGCTGCCCGAGGGCGTGCAACGCCTCCTGCATCTGGCCGCTGCGGTACCCGAACGCAAGGGTGCCAGACGCGAAACAACGAAAGTGCCATTTCTCGCCCGCGTGGGCAACCAGGCGACGTCTGCCGCCGGGTCGGTCGCGAAGGCGCTGACATTTCTGGGTGATGCCACCCTCAGCCTCGGGCGTCTGTTTCTTGGCAAGGCGCAGTTTCGACTCTCGGACCTGATCCTGATTATTCAGCAGACCGGCGCACAGGCGCTGGCGATCGTCGCGCTGATCAGCTTTCTGGTTGGCTTGATCCTCGCCTACATCGGTGCCGCACAGCTGGCACAATTCGGCGCCACGATGTACGTCGCCGATCTGGTCGGGATCGGAATGGCTCGCGCCATGGGCGCCATGATGACCGGCATCATCATGGCGGGCCGCACCGGCGCGGCCTTCGCCGCACAGCTCGGTACCATGCAGGTCAACGAAGAGGTCGACGCCCTGGAAACACTGGGTATCTCTTCCATGGACTTCCTCGTTCTGCCCCGCATGCTGGCGCTGATTCTGATGATGCCCCTGCTGTGTCTGTACTCCGATTTATTTGGCATCCTGGGCGGGTTGTTCGTCTCGGTAACCACGTTTGATATCGGGGTGATGGAGTATCTGCACCGGACGCAGGAAGCCGTGCACATCCGGCATTTTGTCGTCGGCATCATCAATGCGGCCGTCTATGGCGTACTGGTCGCCATTGCCGGCTGTTACCAGGGGATCAAGTGCGGCCGCAGCTCATCGGCGGTCGGTGCCGCAACCACCTCGGCCGTGGTGAGCGGTATCCTGCTCATCGTGGTTGCAACGGCATTTCTCACGGTGATCTATGACGTACTCGGTGTCTGAAAAGCGGCTGCGCAGAACGCAGGCCAAGGGGTTGCGCCGTGCCTGAGCCACAGACCACGCGCACGGCAGGCGAGACTGATGCACACATCCAAGTGCAGGATGTCACCATGGCCTACGGGAGTTTCGTCGTACAACAGGATCTCACCTTCACGGTGCGGCGCGGAGATATCTTTATCATCATGGGCGACAGCGGCTGCGGCAAGAGCACATTGCTGCGCCTCATGATCGGACTGAAGCCGCCGGCAAAGGGCCGGATCCTTTACGAGGGCAAGGATTTCTGGGGCGTAGAACCGGCCGATCGCAAAGAGTTCATGCGCAACTTCGGCATGCTGTACCAGAGCGGCGCGCTGTGGAGCTCCATGACCCTGGCCGAGAACATCGGCCTGCCGCTGGGCGAGTATACGGATCTGAGCCCGGGCGATATCCGTGAACTGGCGAAACTCAAACTAGCGCTGGTGGGTCTCGCCGGTTTCGAAGATTACTATCCCTCCGAGATCAGCGGCGGCATGATGAAACGCGCCGGCCTCGCCCGGGCCATCGCGCTCGACCCCGATATCCTCTACTTCGACGAACCTTCGGCGGGCCTGGACCCGATCAGTTCACGGCTGCTCGACGACCTGATCCTGGAACTGCGCGACAGCCTGGGCGCGACTATTGTCGTCGTCACCCATGAACTGGCAAGCATCTACACAATAGGTAACAATTCGGTCTTTCTCGACGCCGAAAAGAAGACCATGACCGCCACCGGTGACCCAAGGCAATTGCGCGATGAGGCAACCGATCCGAAACTTCACCGCTTTCTGACCCGGGGTGAGGGATGAGCCAGAAGGCGAGCCCCACGGCGATCGGCGCCTTTGTCCTCGGTGCGCTTGCCCTGATTGTCACCGGCCTGCTGACCTTTGGATCCGGACAGTTCTTCAAGGACACCCATGAGTTCGTGCTCTACTTTCAGGGTAATGCCAAGGGCCTGAACGTGGGCGCACCGGCAAGTTTTCGTGGCGTCAAGATCGGGACTGTCACGAAGGTTGAGCTGGTAGTCAACCGGCCCACCGCGGAAATATACATCTCGGTCGTGGTCGAAACCGATCCCGATGCGTTTCGGGAAGTCGACGGTGACACCGGTGTCGACCGCGAGGCTTCGGACATCCCGGTTCGCAAGCTGATCGAGGAACACGGGCTGCGCGCCAAGCTCGCCACGCTGAGTCTGGTGACCGGTCAACTCTATATCGAATTTGACTTTTATCCCGACACGCCAGCCCACCTGACGGGTTTCGCCTCCCCGTACGAGGAAATTCCGACCCTGCCCTCCGCCATGGAAGAGTTGGAGGGGACGCTGCAGACGATAGTGAAACACCTGCAGGCGATTCCGATCCAGAAACTTGTGGATCAGCTGGCGCAAGTCGTGCAAGGAATCAACACGCTCATCGATTCACCCACTCTCAGGGAAAGCCCGAAGGTCCTGCATGAGGCCCTGCAGAATCTTCGCGATTTGACCGGCAAGTTAAACGAACAGGTCACCCCGCTGACAGCCAGCCTGAAGCAAACCTCCGAGCAGGCAGGGGAGGCGTTTGCGGATGTCCGCAAACTGTTGCAGGATGACTCGGGCAAAGTGGTACGTCTGGCCGAGAGTATCGAGGGGGCGGCAAACCAGGCTCGTGATGTCCTGAGTCAGACCAGGACTATCGTCTCGGCTGTGGACGGAAAGGATCTCGAGACACTCGTCGAGGCGCTTTCCGAGGCGGCCAGGTCCATTCGCATGCTCGCCGACTATCTGGAACGGCACCCCGAAGCCCTGATCCGCGGTAAGAACTAAGGAGAGTCCAGCTGTGTTCAATCTGTCAGACCGACATGCCCTCACAACCCTGATGGCGATCGCCCTGCTTCTCAGTGGCTGCGGAACCACCAAGCCCTCGCGCTTCTACACTCTCAGTCCGCTTTCTGAACCGGAAGCGACGGCGCCCGTAGCGGCACAGGCTGAATATGGAACTATCGGGGTCGGACCAGTCAATCTTCCACAATATCTCGATCGGCCACAGATCGTAACGCGTATCAGTCCCAACCGCTTCGAGTTTGCAGAGTTCGACCGCTGGGGTGGTGCACTCAAAGACGATTTTACGCGGACACTCGCCGAAAACCTGGCCCATCTGATTCCGGCAGAGCGCGTCGCGAGGCATCCCTGGCGACGCGCCACAGCGATCGACTACCAGATCCCGGTCGAGGTCATTCGCTTTGATGGGGCACCAGGTAAAAAGGTCATACTCAATGTCGAGTGGCAGATTCTGTCCAATGATGGTGACACGCAACTGCTCAGCAAACGTTCCACCTTCAAGGAGACCGTGGCCGGCACGAGCTACGACGATATGGTCGCGGCACAAAGCCGCGCCGTGGCCGGGCTGGCGCAAGAGATCGCCGACGCGCTGATGCGTGTGAAGGGGACACTTTCCCGACCCCAGGCAAGCAGTGCCAGCGATCGCTGAATCAGAAGGAAATCTTCACCCGCACCAGCCGCCATTCACAGGTTGTTGTAGCCCGTTTCCTCGTGCAGCGCGATGTCCAGACCCTCGGTCTCCTGGTCGGAGGTCACGCGCAAGCCCACGAGCGCGTCCACAAGCTTGAGGATGATGTAGCTCGCCACGGCGGCGTAGACCACTGTCGTGGCGGCGCCGATAAACTGAACCCCGAGCTGCTGACCCATGCTGGTAATGCCCGCGGCTTCGTTGAAGCCGAAACCGCTGAATACGCCCAGCTCGGTGGAAGCAAACACACCCGCGAGCAAGATACCCAGAATACCGCCAACGCCATGGACGGGAAACACGTCCAGTGAATCATCAATCTTCAGCACCCGTTTGATGAATTGGGTGGCCGAGAAACAGATCAGACCTGCCGCAAGGCCGATGAGCATCGCCCCGCCGGGACCGACAAAACCGGATGCCGGCGTGATGGTACCAAGCCCTGCAACCATACCGGTGACGATACCGAGAACGCTCGGTTTCCCAAACCTGACCCATTCCGCAACCATCCAGGCGAGCGAACCGGCAGCCGCCGAGATATGGGTCGCCAGCATCGCCATGCCGGCGTCGCCATTGGCGGCCAGCGCACTGCCTGCATTAAAGCCGAACCACCCGACCCAGAGCATCCCGGCACCCGCCACGGTCATGGTGAGGTTATGGGGCGGCATGGCGGTATCGGGAAATCCCTTGCGCCGTCCGATCACAAGGGCGGCGACCATCGCAGACACCCCGGCGGTGATGTGCACTACTGTCCCGCCGGCAAAGTCATACAGCCCCATCTCACCGAGCCAGCCACCGCCCCACACCCAGTGGGTGACCGGCGCATAGACGACAGTCAGCCAGATGGCAGTGAACAACAGCATGGCGGAAAACCGCATGCGTTCTGCAAAACCGCCCACGATCAGCGCGGGGGTGATGATGGCGAACGTCAGCTGAAACATGGAGAACACGGTTTCAGGGATGTCACCACTGACCGCTTCGCGTCCCATCCCCGCAAACATCACCTTGCTCAGCCCACCCACCCAGGCGCTCCCCTCGCCAAACGCCAGGCTATAGGCGTAGAACAACCAGAGCAGGGACACCATGCAGGTGATCGCAAAGCATTGCATCAAGACCGACAGGACATTCTTGCTGCGGACCAGACCCGCATAGAACAGTGACAGGCCCGGTATCGTCATGAACAGCACCAGCGCCGTAGATGTCAGTATCCAGGCCGTGTTCGCCGCATTGATCTCGCCACCATCCCCCGCTATTGCAGCAACCGGAGCGAATGCCAGTAGCGACAGCAGGTAACCGCCGAATCGCTTGCTAATCGACCGCATGAATAACCCCTCCTTCGGCACAGATTCCGTCCACATGCACTGATTTTTTTCGTTTACGTTTGAAGTGGTGGGCATTAAACCAGAAAATCCGGGCAAATTGAATTGACGCAGCCATGCCCAGGTTGCACGACCCAGGCACGGTCCTGGACCGAGGCGCCAGCGATACCGGTGCCGTACAACGAGTCCTGTACGCACGCGGCGCCTGCGGCCGCGACCGTGAAAATTGTTGTGGACATTGATAAGTCTTCTCTTATATACTAATTCTGTTATTGTTCAATCCTACTTCGTTCACTGCTGAGACGGTAGACGCGATGAATCCCGGGATGGTTTGTCAGGCGTCAACCAGGGTGTCGGTACGCCAGCCCACTGAATGGAACCATTGACCCGGGTACCTCTCAATTCACGTTATGGAGTCACCTAATGACAAACAGAAACAAACGCCGCGTCACAGTCGCGGTCGCTGCAATACTGGGCGCGACGGTATCGGCATCGCTCTACGCCCGTTATGCGGATCAGCCAATCGGGCCCGAGCGCGATGCACCTCGCGGCGCCATGTGTCTCGAGCTTGAGGATTCTGCCGCAAACCAGGAGTTGAAAGCAAAATACGACCTCGCTTTAGAGGCACAGAAACAGGCCGAAGCTGATCTGGTAGCCAAACAGGAGGCCGTAGAGGCTCAGCGCAATCTGCTTTTACAGGCACGGCAGCAGCAGCAGCACGTGGCCGCAGAATGTGCCAATGCCGTCAGCGAACAACAGCAGGCTGAACGGGCGGCGAACAGGGAAGCACAGCGTAAGGCTGCAGAGCTGGCACAGCGTGAGGCCCTCGAGGCAGCGCAAAGACGTCAGGCCGAGTGGCAGGCTGCCGTAACCGCTCAGCAGCAGGCGGCCCAGGAAGCACAGCAAAGGGCAGCTGAAGAAGCCCGCAAATGGCAGGCTGCCGTAACCGCTCAGCAGCAGGCGGCCCAGCAGGCGCAACAGAAAGCGGCGGAAGACGCACAGAAGCGGCAGGCGGAATGGCAGGCCGCGGTAACCGCTCAGCAGCAGGCGGCCCAGGAAGCACAGCAAAGGGCAGCTGAGGAAACCCGGAAGCGGCAGGCGGAATGGCAGGCTCCCTCGCAGGAACGCAACGACGCTGCGATGGCGCAGGGCCAATATGGTGCACCTTTTGACGCCGCCGGCTACCCCGCAGCCAGTTTCCCCCCGCCTTTCGAAGCCCCTGGACCTTTGGCGCAGGGAGATTTCCCGGGAATGGATTGGGACTACCTGCCGGAGCGACCAGGATTTCCGGCTGCAGGCTACGCGGACACACGGAAAGAGATGTTCGAGGCTCATCAACGGCGCAGGGACGAGATGCAACATCGCCGTTATGCCATGAACGAACGGCTGGACACCTTACGTCGTGATGGACCTTACCGCACCGCGCGTTATTACGAGACGAGTGATCATTCGCTTGCCGAAATGTGTGAGGCGTTCAGCAACAAGCGCGACTGACGAAAACGGCACCATCAGTGTGATAACGGGTCGCTTTATGCGACCCGTTTTTCTTGTGCGTCATTGATCTGGCGATCACGCCGATCTGGCTCGGCGGCGGAGGGCATCGCCTGTCCGCCCGCAGGGCTTACCTGCCGAGGCATCGGACGGCTACATGGAAGCACGCAGAAAAATGGCGGGCCAGGCGGCCCGCCAGATAAGGGGAGTTCCATAGTGGCTTTTACTACAGAGGTAAGATGAACAAGCCCTGTCAGTATGCCAGCCTATTTTCCCGAAACTGTGTGCCAGTCGACATAATCACACAGACCCTGCAACCGTGCTACAACCCCCGTGACTTGGCCTCCTCCCAGAGAACCTCCAGTTCAGCCACACTCAGCTCTGCCAGCCGCCCGGACCGCTCGCGGGCGCGCGTCTCCATATAATCCACCCGCCGCTCAAACCTGCGATTGACGGCACGCAAGGCCGTCTCCGGATCGACATGGAGCTTGCGTGCGAGATTGACGCAGGAAAACAGCACATCTCCAAGCTCTGCCTCAATCGCATGTGCGGATGTCTTATCACCCATTTCAGCAGCAAGTTCTTGCAGTTCTTCCTCGATCTTGGCTATCACACCTTTTGCATCTTCCCAGTCGAATCCCACCCGCGCGGCACGTTTCTGCAGTTTCACCGCCCGGGTGATCGCCGGCAACGACAGCGGAACACCTTCCAGAAGACCTCCCTTGCCCCTGGCACGTCGCTCGGCCTCCTTGTGCGCTTCCCAGGCAAGTGTCTGTTTGTCCGCGTCAGCAATGTTCTCCCCACCGAAGACGTGCGGATGTCGGCGACGCAATTTTTCACAAATCGATCGCACCACATCGCGCAACTCGAAAACCCCCGCCTCGCTCGCCATCTGCGCATGAAACACAACCTGAAACAACAGATCGCCCAGTTCATCGCGCAGCTCATCGATATCACCCCGTTCGATACTGTCAGCCATCTCATAGGCCTCTTCGATAGCGTAGCGGGCGATACTGCGATGATCCTGCTGCTTGTCCCAGGGGCAGCCGGATTGCGGATCGCGCAGGCGCTGCATAATGTCAAGCAGCTCCGCCATGGAGTCGGCTGTCTCTCTGTCTCGGATCACAGGTCCCCCCTTCCCGTTTGCCGGGCAAAATAGCGGAGAAATTTCAGAGTGTAGTTTTTCATGGCGCGCAAGCTTATCGTAGCCGATCTGCACCCTTGATGCCGGTCCCGCCTATGTCACCCACACCCGTTGACCTTGCTCTGTTGACCCTGTTGTGGACCGGCTACTTTGCAATCCACTCACTCATGGCGAGCCTGTGGGTAAAACAATGGGTCGGGAACCGCTTCCCGACAGTCGAGCGACACTACCGGCTGATCTATGTCATATTGTCGGTTGCACTGCTCATCCCGCCCGTCTGGCTGATGTTTTTCCTCGCCGGCGAGCCGCTCTGGGAATGGCAAGGCGCCTGGTCCTGGGCGGCCAACCTGCTGGCACTCGCAGCGCTGATGGGATTCTGGCATTCGACCCGGATCTACGACATGCGCGCATTCCTCGGCTTGAGGCCGGCGGCTGCCGGACAGACGAGTCTGCGCCTCTCGCCTGTCCACCGATTCGTGCGGCACCCCTGGTACCTTTACGCACTCATCATTCTGTGGACACGCGAGATGGATTCCGCGCAGCTGGTGAGCGCTGTCTGCATAACACTCTACTTCTGGATCGGCGCCCGGCTGGAAGACCGCAAACTGGAGGTGGAATACGGGGCGCCCTACCGGCTGTACCGGGCACGTGTGCCCGGTTTCCTCCCACGGCCCTGGCGCTACATCACGGCCTGTGAGGCACGGGAGCTTGTTGCCGCCTCATACCGAGCGCGACGAGTTATGCTCGGGAGAAAAACGGCTTGAGGGTGTTTTCGGGTTTCTAAGGTCGGAAGCCGCCGAAAGCCTGTATCACCTGGTCCTCCCACTGGATACGATCGGCAAGCAATTCACCCAAGCGGGAAAGATCCTCGGCCAGGCCGTCAACACGCTCCTGAAAATGAGCCACGTCATAGCGGTCATTGAAATCCAGAAAGGCATCCGTGGTGCGGGCAATCTGGGGGTAGACTTTCTCGGCAACTTCGACGACGGCTTTACGCCGTTCCTTGTTATCCGCGATATAGCGGTAAAGCTGGAAATGCGCCGTAGCGGCATAATCAACCAGCGCCTGGCAGAACTGCTGCACAGAGTCTGCGACATCCGGTTCTGCTGTGAACGGCTGGTGTGCCGCGAGACTCGCATAGAGTGTCAATGTCTCCGTGCGCGTCTCGACCAGTGTGAAAAGCTTTTCGCGCGAACGGGCGCGACGATCCGCCCCCTGTACCTGCCCAGCTGCCATCGACTCTGCCCCCAAAGATAATTCCGAAAAAACCCTCCCTCGGCCACAGTATATGCAAAATTCTCCTGTAACGCGAGTCACTTAGCCACGGCACGTTTATGCCGCTCATACCGGTTACGTGCCCCGCAGGCCCACTGACCTGCCCGCCACTGGCTGAATGTTACATTTTCGGGCTCATGAATCCACTGAAATTCTTTGGCAAGATTCGTATAGGCCTGAATCTTGCCTAACGATACACAGACACACGAACCGTGGCCTCCAGGGACGATGACCATGATACCGGCAAACATTCAGCGATTCCTCGATCGTCAGCATGCGCAGTACCGGGTGCTGAAGCACCCACCGACAGGAACCTTGCACGACGCGGCAGGCGTCTGTGGCATACCTGAAAGGCAATTGATCCGCAGCGTTCTGCTGAGTGATCGCTCAGGCCTGATACTCGCGATCCTCCCTCATCACCATATGATCGATTTTGACGCCTTGTGCAAACTCTTGGAACGCCAGCTCGAGCCGGTTCCTGCTGAACGGCTCGCGCGGGTATTCCGGGACTGCGACCCGCAGTGCTGCCCGCCATTACCCGGCGCCTACGGTCTGGAGGCCATTGTCGACAGCCGGATCTTCAGGGGGCGCGATGTCTACCTGGAACCGGGCAGTCAGTCGGAGCTCCTTGGGCTCGACGGTGACGAATACCGACGCCTGCTGAAGACGGCACGAAGCGGTTGTTTTTCTTGTCCGGTGTCCGATCTGCGTGGGGATTATCCGGCCACGTCCCTGCGTTCGACATTCAAGAAATTCACGCCCCGACAGATCAAGCAACGTGTCGACTCCTTCCATGATCTGCCGGCGCTCCCCGGCAGCGCGACGGGTATCCTGGAACTTGCCTCTGACCCGCGCGCCGGTGCGCGTGAGCTCGCCGCTGTCATTGAACGGGATGCGCCGCTGGCTGCACGCGTGATGCGTTACGCCAACTCGCCACTCTATGGGTACCCCGGAAAGATCAGGGACCTTCAGAGTGCAATCGCCCGCGGCCTGGGCTTCGGCGAAATGACTGATCTCCCAGCCTTCAGCCTGGAAATGCTGGCACTCGACGAGGCGATCGCGAGGGCGCTTGTGGATGAACTGTTGGCCGGCCAGCGCGAGCTCGACAACCTTGCCCGCCTGGTTGCATGATTTCCCGGCAATTTATGCATCTTCCCGCGCATTCAAATTCCATTTCTCACATCCAGAGACTCCGCCCAGAATCCCTCAATAAAAGCTTTATACACAATTAGTTATAATAGTTATTTCACCTGCAATCTGAAGACTTTCCTGGTATTGCCTGACACAAAGGACGTGGTAATTCTTGACTATGGCACTCAAGAATAACTATTATTTCCGGTAGAGGAAGTCAGGATATTCCTGACAGCGCGGGATAAATCTGAAACTTACATAGAGGTGTACCATGAAACTGTCAACCAAAGGTCGCTATGCCATAACAGCGATGATGGAATTGGCGTTGCACCACAAGGAAGGACCCGTGACCCTGGCGGATATTTCCGCGGAGCAGTCGATCTCCGTATCGTATCTTGAACAACTCTTTGCGCAACTGCGCAAGCATGGTCTGGTCACGGGTCTGCGCGGTCCCGGTGGTGGTTATTGCCTGCGCCGTGGCACCAATGAGATCTCCATCGCTGAAATACTGCGTGCGGTGGATGATTCGTCCAAACAGGTTTCTCGGCCAGAGGCTGAAGGCGAGATGCAAGCGCCACGTGGCCAGAGTCTGATACTCTGGGATCAACTGAGTCATCAGATCTATGACTACCTGGACGGCATCACCCTCGCTGACGCCATTACACTCCAGGAAACCCCGATCAGTGGAGAATCTGCCGAACACACAGAGGATGGCGGAATGCAGCGTCCTGCGGCCTGATCGCAGCAGGCGCTTCAGCAGCACCCTGCAAAGTGCAGGGTGCGCCGCTGCGGGCCACTGGCGGTCGGTAATGACATAGCATTACCTTATGCACGCTGTAGCGCGCGGGCAAAATGCCGCGCACTATCTTCGGTAGTGATGAGCAGACCGACGGCGGCCGGGTGTCTCGGGATGACAACGGGAACCATGGAGGGACAGGCAAAGGCGGATGCCAGCTTGCACGCGTTTCCGCCGATACGGCTACACGAGCTGTCTCAGGACAGACAGCGCCCCATCCTGCGAGCCAGCCCGATTCTTTTGTGATTAGGAATGGAACCCTGACCGTACGTTCGGCCGGCCACCAACACCGGCCACACTTATCCGGGCAATGACCAAAGGACTTCTGCAGCTCTACCCCACGCCGGGTCGCTCGGTGCCGCTGGAAGGCATTTATCTTGCTCACGCACTCCACAGGAGGGCTGAGGCAGAGAATCCCTTCGTCTATGGTAATTTCATTTCCAGCCTCGATGGCCGCATCGCCCTGCCGGCACCCCACAAGGCGACCCGCCAGGTCCCCGCTGCGCTCGCCAATCCACGTGACTGGCGTCTCTACCAGGAACTTGCCGCGCAGGCGGACCTGCTCGTCACCAGTGCCCGATACTTTCGCCAGCTTGCGAGCGGCGAAGCGCAGGACCTGCTGCCAGTCGGCGAGCAGGAGCGATTTGCTGATCTCCACAGCTGGCGCGGATCGCAGGGGCTGTCGCCTCAGCCGGACATCGCGATTCTCAGTGCCAGCCTGGAGATTCCGGTAGACACGCTGGCAAGCTACGCGGATCGCAGCGTGCACATATTCACAGGCGAAGACGCTGATCCGGAGAAACTCGCCGCGCTGGGAGCGGCCGGCACCAGGATCCACCTGGCAGGGACAGGGCACGCCGCCGATGGTCGGCGGGTTGTTCAGACTCTGGCAGCGGAGGGCTATCGCAGCATCTACGTGATTGCCGGTCCCTCCGTACTTTTCACCCTCCTGCAGGCGAATGTGTTGAACCGGCTCTATCTGACGTTCGCGCACAAACTGCTGGCAGGCGAGGACTTCGATACCTTCACCTGGGGACAGGAGTTACACCCCGCGCAGGCGATGCGTCTGGTATCACTCTTCTATGATGAGCATGCGCCCGAGGGTGCGGGCCAGTTGTTAAGCTGCTATGACTGCCTGCAACCGTAGGCTGCGCTCCGCGTAGCCGTTCAAGACTATGGCCACGCATGACACACAGGATTAAGATCAACCGTGTCTGCACGCTCCGACATGAGGCCCATAACTCATGTTCGCTTGCCCGGTCACCTCAAAGCAGGGCTTGCGCGCCGATTACCCCAAGCCTGCATCGTGAGCTCGCTGCCGCGCAAGCGCCGCACGAATCCGAGTCACTGGAACCACGGCCCCCCGCCCGATGCCCTCACAACGCCTCGACTCCTGCTCCCAGGCCGTGCCTGAACACAGCACCTCGGGCCAGAACGGATAGGTCCGGCACTGCACCGGTCGCACCGCATAGACCCGGCACTGCCCGTTCGCACCGAGGAACACGCAGCGCCCGTCGGCCTCGGAGGCGGCTACCAGATCGCCGTCGGACAATCGCCGCAGATAACGGCGCCGGAACCAGCCCTCGCTCAAACCCAGGTAGTCGCGTATCACGCTGGCCTCATGGTGCGTCAGAAAGACATAATGGCCGGGACCTGCGATGCAACACTGCCCGCACTGCGTACATTCGAACCGGAGTTGTTGAGTGTCAGACAGCATAGCCTGTCGCTGCGTGAACCGCACCCTCCACCAGTAACTGGAAATGGCCAGGGAAGCCGCAATAACACCGGAGGAAAAGCTCAGCAATGTCGCTGTCCTGCCACGGGTTACGCGGCTGATGCCCCGCCGCGGCGTGCACCCTGCACACGCGTGATGCTTGCGGGGACGCCATCGGCCTGTGTATGTTACCCCAAATCCTGAGTGCAGAAACGGAGATCGACCTGTCTTCCTCGCGCAAGACCATCTATACCGGTGACGTCGTCAGCCTGGGCATCGAAGAGGTCCTGCTCCCCGGCGGCAGGCACATGGCGCTCGAAGTGGTCCGCCATCCCGGGGGGGCCGCGGTTGTTGCGATCGATGAGGCTGAAAGGGTTTGTCTGCTGCGCCAATACCGTCACGCCTCCGGTGGCTGGTTGTGGGAACTGCCGGCCGGCAAGATCGACCCGTGCGAGGGACCTGAGGAAACGGCCTTGCGCGAATTGCAGGAGGAGGCAGGACTGCGCGCCGACGACTGGCACAAGCTCGGCGTTACCATCACCACGCCGGGCTTCTGCGACGAACGTATCCACCTCTTCCTTGCACGCGAACTGACATCCATCCCGAGCGACCACCATGCCCACGAGATCATCGAGATTCACTGGGTTCCCTTCAATCAGGCGCTGGCATGGATACAGTCAGGTGAGCTCTGCGATGCCAAGACCCTGATCGGACTGTTTCTCGCAGAGCGCTTCCTCCGGGAAACCAAACAATGATGGCCGATGCCGGGATCATCAACTACACCTTTGCCGGCTACATCATCCTGATGGTAGTGATCGGCCTGATCGGCTACCTGCGCACGGCCGATCTCTCGGATTACCTGCTCGGTGGGCGCCAGCTCGGGCGCTGGGTGACCGCCCTCAGCGCCGAGGCGTCGGACATGAGTGGCTGGCTGCTGCTGGGACTGCCGGGCTATGCCTATGTGTCCGGTCTCGAGGCGGGCTGGATCGCCCTGGGGTTGCTGATCGGGACCTATCTCAACTGGAAACTGGTGGCTACACGGCTGCGCCTGTCCACCCAGGCGGCGGGCGATGCCGTAACGCTGCCGGAATTCTTCGAGCAACGCTTTGCCGATGGTTCACGGCTGCTGCGCGTGGTTGCCGCCGTCTTCATTCTGTTATTCTTCACCTTCTATACCAGCTCCGGCCTGGTTGCCAGCGGCAAACTCTTCGAAGCGGTATTCGGAATTGACTACCAGATGGCCATCGTCGCCGGCGCACTCGTCGTGGTCATCTACACCTTCATGGGCGGTTTCCTTGCCGTGTCCTGGACCGACCTGATCCAGGGCTGGCTCATGTTCTTTGCCCTGCTTGCGGTCCCGGCTGCCGTTGTGGAGCTGCAGGGTGGCCTGCAGCCCAGCATCGAGGCACTGCGTGCCACCAATGCGGCGCTCCTCAACCCCCTCACGGGTGCCGATGGTCGACCCTTGACTGTCCTGGCCATCGTCTCACTGCTCGGCTGGGGTCTTGGCTACTTTGGCCAACCGCACATACTCGCCCGCTTCATGGCCATTCGTCATGTGCACGAGATGTCCGCCGCCCGGACCATCGCGGTAAGCTGGGTAACCCTGACCCTCATCGCTGCCGTGCTGGTGGGTGTGACAGCAGTTGGCTATCTGGAAAGGCCGTTGACCGGGGCAGACACCGAAAAGGTCTTCATGGAAATGGTAACCGCGCTCTTCCATCCGCTGGTCGCCGGTATCTGCCTCGCCGCGATACTGGCTGCCATCATGAGTACCGCCGACTCGCAACTGCTGGTTGCCTCGTCGGCGTTGTCAGAAGACTTTTACAAGGCCTTCCTCAGGCCCGATGCCGGTCCCGCTGAACTGGTGTGGATGGGCCGCCTGGCCGTACTGATCATGGCGGTCATCGCGGTCGGTCTCGCGGTAGATCCGGAAAGCAAGGTACTCGACCTTGTGGCCTATGCCTGGGCGGGATTTGGCGCGGCCTTTGGCCCGACCATCCTGTTCTCGCTGTACTGGGGACGCATGAACCGCTACGGAGCCCTGATGGGCATCATTGTCGGCGGGGTCACGGTAATCGTATGGAAGCAACTCGAAGGTGGGCCGTACGATGCCTTTGAACTCTATGAGATCATCCCGGGATTTCTGTTTTCGAGCCTCGCAATCCTTATCTTCAGTTGCATCACACCGCGGCCACCGGCGCACATCACCCAGCAGTTTGAAAACCTGTACAAGTAGCGTGCCGCCACGCGCCTCGCTGCAGGCCCCTGGCCCCGCCCCAGAGGACTCGTCAACCCTTGAGAATGGCTCCGGATTCCGTGCAAGAATCGGGGAACAACCGCTGAATTTTTTTGCTGGATGCTCCCGCAAACTCCGTAATTGTTGTGGCCGGGCCAGGGCGCTGCGGTCTGCACCCTACAGGGAAAACAGCTCGGGGTTGCCGCCAACCGCGGCGGTATTGATGGTGATGGTGCGTTCGGTGGCAAAACGGTGCAGATAATAGGGACCGCCGGCCTTGGGGCCGGTGCCGGACAACCCTTCACCGCCGAAGGGCTGCACGCCGACCACGGCGCCGATCATATTGCGGTTGATGTACAGGTTGCCGACCCGCGCTCTCTGACATACCCGATCCCAGCTTGATTCGATGCGGCTGTGCATACCCAGGGTCAAGCCATAACCGGTACTGTTGGTTGCATCGATCACCGCATCCAGGCCATCGGCCGGATAACGGATCACGTGGAGAATCGGCCCGAACACCTCACCCTCGAGCTGATCAATGCGCTCGAGCTCAAAGACGCGTGGCGCGAAGAAACTGCCTTCACCACATGCATCGGGGACCGCCAGCTCCTTGATCACCCTGGCCTCCTGGCGCATCCGTTGCACATGAGCCTCGAGCATTGCGCACGCCGCGGCGTCTATGACGGGACCGACATCGCTTGCCAGTTGCATGGGATCACCAATCACGAGCTCATCCATGGCACCCGCGAGCATCTCCAGCACGCGATCGGCGATGTCTTCCTGCAGGAACAGCACACGCAAGGCCGAACAGCGCTGACCGGCACTGTTGAAGGCCGATGTCATCACATCCGTGACCACCTGCTCGGGCAAGGCCGAGCTGTCGACAATCATGACATTCTGTCCGCCGGTCTCGGCAATCAGTGGCACAATCGGACCACGCCGTTCAGCGAGTCTGGACTGTATGCTCCACGCCGTTTGCGTGGAGCCCGTGAAGGCAACCCCCGCAATGCGCGCATCCGGCAACAACCGTTCGCCAATGGCGGCGCCGCTGCCCGGCAACAGATGCAGCACATCGCGGGGCACACCCGCCCGATGCAGCAGCTGTACCACCTGTGCCGCCACCAGTGGCGTTTGCCGCGCCGGTTTCGCAATCACCGCATTGCCGGCTGCGAGCGCCGCGGCAACCTGCCCGGTAAAGATGGCCACCGGGAAATTCCAGGGGCTGACGCAGAGAAAGACACCGCGGCCACGCAGGGCCAGCCGGTTGTCTTCACCCACCGGCCCGGGAAGGGCGCAAGGCACAGCAAACTCCTGGGCTGCCTGCTGCGCATAGTAACGACAGAAATCGACTGCTTCGCGCACTTCGTTCATGGCATCTGGAACACAGCGCCCGCCCTCGCGCACACAAAGCGCCATCAGTTCAGCACGGTGCTCCTCGAAGAGATCGGCCGCACGCTGCAGGCAGGCGGCCCGTTCGTGCGCCGGGGTTGCGTCCCAGGAGGCCGCATACGCCGCCGCATGCTCGATCGCCGCGTCCATGCTGGCCGGATCCGCCTCGAGCACGCTGCCCACCTGGCGTGACGGATCCGCCGGATCGCAAATCGCACGTTTGACACCCGTCCCCTCCCGGCCCCCGATCAGAGGGGCTGCCCACCAGTGTCCCGCCGCAGCCTGCGCAAGCGCTTTCTCGAGACGCTGCCAGGCGAGCGGATCACTCAGATCGACGCCGGCTGAATTGGCTCGCCGCTCACCGTACAGATCTGCCGGCAGAGGAATGCGCGGATGCGGCGTACAGTCCACCTCGAGAAGCTGTGCGACCGGATCCGCAACCAGTTCATCAAGGCTCAGTGTTTCATCACCAAGCTGGTTGACAAAGGAGGTGTTCGAACCGTTCTCCAGCAGGCGCCGGACCAGGTAGGGAAGCAACTCGTCGTAATGGCCTATCGGCGCGTAAATGCGGCAGGCAACCTGACGTTCGAGCGCATCGTTCAACGCCGAGTACATCGCCTCACCCATACCGTGGAGGCGCTGGAACTCGAAGTCACGCCGCATTCCGGCCGCCTGCAGCACATAGGCAACCGTGTAGGCATTGTGGGTCGCAAACTGGCCATACAGGCTGTCCCGCGCCGCCAGTACATCCCGCACACAGGCAAGATAGGCGACATCAGTTGCTACCTTGCGCGTGAACACCGGGTAGTTATCCAGGCCGCGCTCCTGGGCATGCTTGATCTCGGAATCCCAGTAGGCACCCTTGGTGATTCGGACCGGGATGCGCCGCCGGTGCCGGTTCGCCAGTTGCCGGAGCCAGCCGACCACTGGCCGCGCGCGTTTCTGATAGGTCTGGACCGCCAGCCCGAAACCGTTCCAGCCCGCCAGGGCCGGATCGACAAAGATCTGCTCGAACAGATCCAGCGAGAGTTCCAGACGGTCTGCCTCTTCGGCATCGATGGTAAGCCCGACACCCGCGTCACGCGCCGTAATCACAAGCGCGCGCACAGCGGGTATCAACTCGGAACCGATGCGATCGGACTGACTGAACTCATAGCGCGGATGCAGGGCCGACAGCTTGACCGAGATGCCCGGTGCCGCGAGGACATCATCATCGGCAACGTGCTCGGCCAGGGTCACGATGGCCAGGCGATAGGCCTCCAGATAGCGGGCTGCATCCGCTGCGGTGCGCGCACCTTCGCCGAGGCAGTCATAGGAGTAACGCAGACCCGCCTGATGGGTGTGTTTCCTTAGGGCCTCGCCAAGATCACTGCCGAGGACGAACTGCCCCGCCAGGAGACTCATGCCTTGCTGCAAGCCGACCCGGACCGCCGTCTCACCCGCCCTTGCCACCAGCTTGCGCAGGCGCGCCAGCGCGTCGCCCGGCGAAGGGATGCCAAGATCCAGCACGCGCCCCGTCAGCAACAGCCCCCAGGTCGATGCATTGACCAGCAGGGAGTGGCTGTGGCCCAGATGCTGATCCCATTCGCCACGTGCCAGCTTGTCATGGATCAGCCGATCAGCTGTCGCGCTATCGGGTATGCGCAACAGTGCCTCGGCGAGGCACATCAGGAGAACGCCCTCATCACTCGAGAGGTCGTATTCCTGCAGCAAAGCGCCAAAACCGCCCTGCTCGAGACTCCGCTGGCGCGCCTCACGCGCGATCCTCAGCGCGAGCTCCCGCACGGTTTCGGCTGCCGGTTCATTGAGTCGCGCCGCCTCCACGAGGGGCT
Organism: uncultured Gammaproteobacteria bacterium; assembly: GCA_963707015.1. Classification (GTDB taxonomy): domain Bacteria; phylum Pseudomonadota; class Gammaproteobacteria; order Thiohalobacterales; family Thiohalobacteraceae; genus CAVPOO01. The sequence goes on along the minus strand of CAVPOO010000013.1, from coordinate 89,885 downwards.
GCAGGCATTCCCGCTCATCACAGCGGTAGGCCCGTCTAATCCCATCACGCAATGATTCTGTCATGTATGCCCCCCTGTGCCCCGACCTGATACACTCTGTGGGCAATCATAATCCAAACCGGAGCGGCATAATGAAACATTCCGGCATTGGCTTGTTGCTGCTTTGCCTGGCGAGCTTCCCGCTGCAGGCACGCGAGATCGCCGCTGTCGAGATCCCGCAGCAGCTTACCGTCGGCCTGGATACGGCCATACTCAGACTCAACGGCGCAGGTATTCGGACCAGGTTCGTCAGCAAGGTCCACATCAGCGCGCGGGCCGACGAAGACCTCAAGCAGGCGATGCTCGGCACAGTCTGATGCCTCTCGTGGATGATCTCAGGCTGGGAGTGTTGCTGGATCTGGACACTTTGCACCCCGGTGACCTGGATCTCTCCAGGCTCAAAGACAGCCTGCCTGACTGGCAGATCTTCCATCACACGCCCGCCACCGCGGTTGCCGAACGCATTCGCAGGGCGAACGTCGTTGTGAGCAACAAGGTGCCGCTCGACGCGACCCCTCTGCGCCAGGCCAATGACCTGCAGCTGATCTGCATCGCCGCAACCGGCGTTAACAATGTCGATCTCGACGTGGCCACCGCATGCCGAATCGCCGTCTGCAATGTGCGGCGCTATGCGACACCTTCCGTGGTCGAACATGTGTTCAGTCTCATTCTTGCTCTCACACGGCGTCTTGAAGAACACCGCAATGCCGTAGGCGCAGGCCGCTGGCGAGCAGCCGGCGGGTTCTGTCTTCTGGATTTTCCGGTTCGTGAGCTGGCTGGCAAGACCATGGGAATTGTCGGTTTTGGCGAGCTCGGCCAAGCGGTGGCCAGGATCGCGGAGGCCTTCGGTATGCGCCTGCTGATCGCGCAACGGCCCGGCGCACCGCCACAGCCGGGGCGCTACCCGCTCGCTGAACTCTTACCCCAGGCAGATATTCTCAGCCTGCATTGTCCCTTGACCGAGCAGACCCGCAACCTGATCGATGCCAGGCAACTGGCCTTGCTGAAACCGGATGCCTTGTTGATCAACACCGCACGCGGCGGCATAGTCAATGAGCGTGCCCTCGCCCATGCCTTGCAGGAAGGCAGGCTCGGTGGTGCCGGTATCGACGTACTGGAAGAGGAACCGCCAGCCCACGGCAGTCCACTGCTGGAACTGACTCTGCCTAATCTGATTATCACACCCCATGTCGCCTGGGCCAGCCGCGAGGCCCGGCAAAGGCTGGTTGATCAGGTTGAGGAAAACATTCGCGCCTTTGGCCGTGGCACGCCACGCAATCTGGTCAACCAGCCAGCGGTTCGCCAGGATGAGTAAGGTGCATGAAGGCGAGAGGTGGGAGACTTTCATAATTAGCCTGGAACCGGTGACAAAATGACTACCGGCAGCCCGCCAGTTAGAATCCGGCATCCAGAATGCCCCAGACCCGAAGGCCTCACGCCTCACGCCTCACGCCTCACGCCTCACTCCTGTCTCCTGTCTCCTGACTCCTGTCTCCTGTCTCCTGTCTCCTGTCTCCTGTCTCCTGTCTCCTGTCTCCTGTCTCCTGTCTCCTGTCTCCTGTCTCCTGTCTCCTGACTCCTGACTCCTGTCTCCTGTCTCCTGACTCCTGGCTTCTGGCTTCTGAATTCCGGATACTACCCTCCAGGCACGATCTCAGCCCCAGACTTGTCAGTACCACCTTGGTGACTCCGTGGGACATCCGGTTCAGCATTATCAATGACACGCCGCCGCACCTGTCCTGCACAGATAAACATCGGCGGGCAAAACTGCAGGTTTGAGAAGATTCTCAAGGAGGATTTCTTTTCGGTAAATATCCTGTATCGAAGCGGTGGAGGGCAACGCCATGTCCTGAAGCTGAGCGACTTCCGTTTCATTTTCGGTGTGTTATTGCGCCCCTTCGCGGCCCTCATGTCGCGGCACGAATACCGGATCTATCAACGTGTCGCCGGCATCGAGGGCATACCCGCACTGGGCTCCAGGTACGGTTCACGCGGATACTTTCACGAGTATGTCGACGGCGAAACCCTCGCCGAATGGGGGCGCGGCAAGCCATTACCGGACGATTTCTTCGATCGGCTGAGCGCGATTATCCGGCAAATCCACCTACGCGGAATCTTTTATGCGGACCTCAACAAACGCGGAAACATCATTGTTGGCAAGGACAACAAACCGCATCTCATCGATTTCCAGATCTGCATGCATTTCCGTCGGCGGAACACCCCGCTCGGGGGATGGAGTAAGCGCCTGTTCGAAAAGCTCATCCGGGAAGACATTTATCATCTGTACAAGCTCAAACGGCGTTTTCAAGCGGAGCGCCTCACACCCGGGGAATCACAACTGTCCCAGCGCAGCGCCCTGGGACAGGGCTTCAACCGCTTTTTCGGAAACCCGTTTCGCCGCATGAAGCGGCTCATTTATCCGGCGGGAAGCAATGAAACGGTCTGGTACAAGTGGCACCGCAACAGGCGCGCTGCCCGACGGCGGACACCTTCCGGTCGATAGGTATCCCTTGCACACCAGGGTAATCCGGGGACAATCCGGCAGCGGCTGTAAATCTCCCTCCCAACGTGGTTCAATCGGCAACTACCGTCATTGAAATGACGGGCGACGGATCACGCGTCGGGTAGCGGGGAAGAGCAATGCATCCTGGACACGTCTGACATGGCCTTGAACTGGGCTGCGGGCATCATCATCTTTGCGCTGGGCGCGGGTTCCGGCTTCCTGATCGCATGGCTGGTGCTGCCCCACAAACGCCGCTGCAAGCTACTCGCGGGGGAGCTGGCAGACGCGCGCAAGGGACAGACCGAGTACCGTGCTCAGGTCAATCAGCATTTCAAGAAAACCGCGGAGCTGTTCGAGCAGATGACGGACGGCTATCGGGCAATTTACCAACACCTTGCCGCGGGCGCCCAGACGCTGTGCGAAGAACACCCGCACTCGCTGCAGCTGGATCTTCCCGGACACGAAAAGCTCGATGACAGGCAAACAGCGGCTTCCCCGCCGCCCGCGCCCGACAGTGACGAAGCGGTTCCAGTGCAGGCCCGGCCGGGAGACGATATTGATGAGTCCTACCTGGGTGATGCTCCCCACGTCCCCGAACTGGACGAGGTCGTGGAATTGCACCCGAAAAGCCGGCCGAACGTACCTCCGCAGCCGGAACGACCGGCCGACGCCCCGGAAAAGCCGGGCATGCCATCCATGCGCCCACAGGCGGGAAACGACTAGTACTCCTTCAAGGTGATATTGCCGGGTTCAGAGCCACCGAGCGGTGCCAGTGCAAGGCGCAGCTCGCGGTCAATGGCAGGAACCCTTGTCAAGCGCTGTAACGCGGCAATGGCGCGGCTCGGTGGCCCCCTCCGGGCAAGGCGATAAGCGGCCATCTGCAGCGGTCAAAACAACCGCAATGCGGGCGCGCTGCGCCGGTCCTGACGTTATTCCCCGTACACCGTGACGGTCAACCGGCGCCGATGCGGACTCGTGCGATGCTCCCAGAGATAAACACCCTGCCAGGTGCCCAGATTACATCGACCGCTGCTCACCGGCAGGGTCAGGCCGGAATCCGTGAGAATGGTACGGATATGTGCCGCCATGTCGTCAGGACCTTCCGCCCGGTGTTCGAACAGTGGATCCCCGTCCGGCACCAGGCGTGCCATAAAGCGATCCAGGTCGGACCGCACATCCGGATCGGCATTCTCACACAGGATCAGCGAAGCGCTCGTATGGTGCACAAAAAGGTGGCACAGTCCGGTGCGGAGCCTTGAGGTCCGAACCCGCGACTGGACGTCTCCGGTTATCGGATAGCTTCCTCGCCCATGTGTTGATATTTCGAAAGATTCCTGAAAGACCATTGGCAGTATCCAGGCGGGACAATGGACCCCTAGGATAGCGCAGCACCGGGCCACGGGAACACCCGAGCACGCGCGTAATTGGCGATCCGGAAACCGCTCTTCTCCTGTATAATAAGCAACCTTTTACCCCAGCGAGCCTGTTAGAATCGTGATTGAGAACCTTCGCAACATCGCCATCATCGCCCACGTCGATCATGGCAAGACCACGCTTGTCGATCAACTGTTGATCCAGTCCGGCACGCTCGGCGCCCGGGCACCCACCACAGAACGGGTCATGGACTCGAATGAGCTGGAGCGGGAACGAGGCATCACGATTCTCTCCAAGAACACCGCGATTCGCTGGCAGAATTACCGCATCAATATCGTCGACACACCCGGCCATGCCGATTTCGGCGGCGAGGTTGAGCGTGTGCTGTCCATGGTCGACTCGGTCCTGCTGCTGGTCGACGCAGTGGACGGTCCGATGCCCCAGACCCGGTTTGTGACCCAGAAGGCGCTGGAACACGGCTTCAGGCCGATCGTGGTCATCAACAAGATCGACCGGCCTGGTGCCAGGCCGGGATGGGTACTTGACCAGACGTTTGATCTGTTCGACCGCCTTGGCGCAACGGAAGAGCAGCTGGATTTTCGCGTCATCTACGCCTCCGGACTGCATGGCTATGCATCCCTCGATCCCGATAATCGTGACGGGGATATGACACCCTTGTTCAAAACCATCATCAGTGAGGTTCCGCCCCCACAGGTTGACCCGAACGGGCCATTCCAGATGCGGGTGAGTTCACTGGACTACAACAACTATGTTGGCGTTATCGGTATCGGCCGTATTGCCCGCGGAAGGATCGCAGCCAATTCTGCCGTCACCATCGTCGACCAGTACGGTACGAAACGCAGCGGCAGGATGCTGCAGATCCTGGGATTCCTTGGCCTGGAGCGCATCGAAGTCCCCGAGGCCCAGGCCGGCGATATCATCGCGTTCACCGGGGTCGATGACCTGCGTATCTCTGACACCCTCTGCGATCCGGCTGCCGTCGAGCCACTGAAAGCGCTGACCGTCGACGAGCCCACGGTGAGCATGACCTTCCAGGTCAACAAATCGCCCTTCGCCGGGCAGGACGGCAAGTTCCTTACCTCGCGGCAAATCCGCGAGCGACTTCAGCGCGAGCTTTTACACAATGTCGCGCTGCGTGTGGAGTCAACCGACGATCCTGACAAGTTCCGGGTCTCCGGTCGCGGTGAACTGCATCTCGCCATACTCATCGAAAACATGCGCCGCGAAGGCTATGAGCTCGGTGTCTCCAAACCCGAGGTAATCGTTCGCGAGATCGACGGGAAGAGCCAGGAACCCTATGAGCAGTTGACCGTCGACATCGAAGAACAGCATCAGGGTGCGATCATGGAAAAACTGGGCGAACGCGGCGCCGACCTCAAGGACATGGTGCCGGACGGCAAGGGCCGTGTAAGACTTGATTACCTCGCTCCCTCGCGTGGACTGATCGGCTTTCGGACAGAGTTTCTGACAACCACCCAGGGCACGGGCCTGATGTATAACGTCTTTGATCACTATGCCCCCGTCAAGCGCGGCGAATTCGGTCGTCGAACCAATGGCGTGCTGGTTGCGAACGCGAAGGGCAAGGCGCTCGCCTATGCCCTGTTCAACCTGCAGGAACGCGGACGGCTGTTCATCGGCCATGGCGATCAAGTCTATGAGGGTATGATTGTCGGCATCCATTCAAGGGACAACGACCTGGTGGTCAACCCGCTCAAGGCGAAGCAACTGACCAATATCCGTGCCGCGGGCAGTGATGAGAATATTTTACTCACACCGCCCATCCGACTCTCGCTGGAACAGGCACTGGAGTTCATTGATGACGATGAACTGGTGGAAGTTACGCCCAAGCATATCCGTCTGCGCAAGAAATTTCTCTCCGAACAGGACCGCCGTCGCGCGTCCCGAGCCGCCGTCAGCTAGCCCGGGGCGCGCACCGCGGTTGCCGGCCATGGAAAGCCACTGACGAACACCGAAGTTTCTCTCATCGGGTCGGTTCCCGGCCCGCCTGGCGGTTGCCGTAGAGAATCCGGTTCAGCCACAGGCGCGCGCGCAGCCCCCACTCCGTCGTATAGCCCACCTCCGCAAAACGGATGATGCCCGCGCTGTCCACGACAAAACTTGCCGGCACACCCGACACACCGTACTCCGCGCCGATCACGCCTTGCGCATCGCGAATAACCGGAAAGCTGAGCCCCTTGCGCAGAAGATAGCGGCGCATCGCTTGCGGCGTTGCCGTATCCAGCGCCACCGTCAAGACGGCGTGGTCCTCCGCGATTGCATGGATGCCCTGCTCTTCCATACGACAGACGGGACACCAGCTTGCCCAGAAGTGCACCAGCACCGGTCGGCCCCGCATCGCTGACAATCGAACCTTCTCACCGTCAAGTGTCTGCGCGATAATCTCGGGCGCCGGCCCACGGGTCAGGTCGCGGAGCTGCCAGAAGCGCACAAGACCGAAAATGGCGGCCACGATCAGCGTCTGCACAAGTACACGCCGCCAGCGGCGTCTCTGCCGAGCACCCGATTCGGCAGCATCCGCCTCGCTCATCTGCCGGCAGTCTCGGCGCCTCGAGTGGCTGTGTCCGGATGCTTCTCCGCCAACACCAGGCTCCGAACTGTCGTGTCCCCCAAGGCGTCGCCAGCGGCGCTTTCGATACGATGCATAAGCTCATCGAGCGGCACGGCAGACGCCAGACGTGCCGCGGACAAGAACCGGCTCTCCCCTGCCTGACGCACCGCAGCAAGCAAATCGGCGACCTGCACGGTATCGCTGTCCATGGCTGGCAGGTAGCCACACGGGTCAGCTGCCGTCTCCACGAGGTAGCCCGCGCCGACCAGGATATCTAACAGCCTCCGTACCGCTTCATCGGGCAGATCCAGACGTTCTGCCAGTGTGTCACGTCGCCAGGGCTCATGCTTGTGATAATGGTTCGACGCGACCAGATACATGATCACCAGCGCCAGGCGTTCCTTGAATCGGTTGCTGAGCACAAGGCGCACCTGCGTCATGGTCAGGTACTGCGGATTCTGAACGTAGAAGGAAATCTGCGCACCTACCAGCAGTACCAGCCAATTTATGTACAGCCAGATCAGAAACAGGATAAGAATCGCGAAACTGGAGTAGATCGCGGCATATTTGGCTGAACCGGCGATAAAGGCCGCGAACGCCCAGCCCGTCGTCTGCCATAGACTCCCGGCAACAAGCCCCCCAAGCACACCCGCACTCGGTTTGACACGGGTATTCGGAATGAAGACATAGACAAAGCTGAATGCCAGACAGACCAGCAAATAGGGCATCAGTCGCCCCAGCGTAATTAATACGGACCCGAAAGGTTCAATCGAAACAACGCGTTGAACCAGACTGTTGTTCATGACCGAGGCCGTGATACCCAGCGCCGTGAACATCATCACCGGACCAATCAGGATGACGCTCAGATAATTGCTGAAGCGCTGGGAAAGACTCCGTTGACTCTCGATCCGCCAGACATCATTAAAAGCCGCCTCAATCTTTTGAACCAGCGATACCACGGTATAGATGAGAAGCGCCAGACCCAAGGAACCAAGCACTCCCACCTTGACGTTTTCCACGAACTCGATGATGAGCCCGGCCACCTCTTCACCCTTGGGACCCAGGGGCCCGAGGAAGTTCAGCAGCAAAGGCTCAACCTGATTATGGACGCCAAACCCCTTCAGCACGGAGAAACTGACAGCGAGCAAGGGGACCAGAGACAGAAGGGTCGTATAGACAAGGCTCATTGCCCGCAGGCTGAGCTGGCCGCTGAGAAGATCGCGTATCAGGACATGGATGATGCGGACCACGCGCACCAGCAACAGCCGTACACCCCGCAGGCTTCGCAGATCACTGCCCCAGACCAGCGCATTAAACGTATCTCGCGACTCCCTTATCAGGTTGTTCATCAGCGGCAACCGTTTCGTTTCCGTGTGAGAAAAAACGCGGCTAACTATACCACCACGACATCCCATCTTATCAGACGTTGTTATGTTAGCGTCGCTTTATCGAGTGCAACATCATTTATGCACGCTATCGTTTTATTTTTTATTAAAGTTTGGAATTTCGCATGCCGTTAAGTTGCGCGTACCATTAAACAGGAGGTTTTCCTCATGGCTATGAGAAAGAAAGTAGTGACACGCAAGACGACAGTAAGGAAGGCTGCGCCGAAACGGAAGGTGGCACCGAAACGCAAGGTTGCCACGAAGAAGAAGGTAGCGAAGACCACTACACGGAAGAAGGCTGCACCGAAAAAGAAGGTAGCAAAAAAGAAAGTCGCAAAGAAGACCGCGGCAAAGAAGAAGGTCGCCAAGAAAACGACTGCGAAGCGAACGGTTGCCAAGAAGGCCACCACCAAGAAAAAGGTAGCCAAAAAGGCGACCACAAAGAAAAAGGTTGCGAAGAAAAGACCAACCCAGAGGAAAACCGTAGGGCGCCGCTAGGTCACCTCACGGCAATCCACCTTAACAAGGCCTGCATCTTTGCAGGCCTTTGTTTTTGGTACTTTGGCGGAATCGGTCGGTGCCATGTGTCAATTATCTCGCGACGGGGGAAGTCAGAACCCGGAACCCAGAATCCAGAATGTCCCGAACCTTTCTCTTGTCTCTTGTCTCTTTGTCTCCTGTCTCCTGTCTCCTGTCTCCTGTCTCCTGTCTCCTGTCTCCTGTCTCCTGTCTCCTGTCTCCTGTCTCCTGTCTCCTGTCTCCTGTCTCCTGTGTTCTGTGTTCTGTGTTCTGTGTTCTGTGTTCTGTCTCCTGACTCCTGACTCCTGACTCCTGTCTCCTGGATTCTGGATTCTGGATCCTGGCTTCCCATTCCAGCCTTCGGCATGACTTAGCCTTGCCGCCGCGTTTCCGTCCGACAAACAGAGAGCGTCGCAGCCGTCAATCGCGTGGATCGACGATGGTCACACTCACATCGATCGCTTGCCCGGGGTCGAGACCCAGGTAGCTTGCGCGAATCGCCTGACCACTCACGACAGGTAACACCGGCGTGAGGCTGCCGAGTGACAAAAGATCCCCCCGCACTAACTGGATACCCTGCGCATTGAGCGTATTCCGCAGCCAGCGTACGACCTCCAGAGGATCACCCAGCAGATCCTTTCCCTGCCCGCGCGCCAATGTTGCACCGGCGCCGTCGTAGAGGATGACTTCAAACTCAGACAGCCGCTCCCGCCATGAGCCATCATTATGCAGCGGTACCGCATTGCCAGTTACGCCGAACCGAGCACCCACGTTCAACGCGACCAGAATAGCCGCGCTCGGCGTCTGACCGCGTCGAAACAGCAGGTCAGGCACTTCGACGAAGGGAATCACCGCCTCGAGTCCAGCCAGCAGTTCGTCGGCCGTCTGCGCCCGGTTGATGGACTCATTGCCGACACGCACCAGCAAATCACCCTCGACCGCGAGGCGTGCGCCCGCATCGGCCCGTATGCGGGCGGGGCTCTGGCGCAACATGCCGCGCAGCAACCTGCCCGCTACCGGTTGACTGACACCAATACGGGCCTGCGCTGTGCGGCTGGTCAGACCGGCCTTGTAACCGACAACCGGCCCCAATGTCGGAAGCAACAGGTCAACAAACCGGCGCTGGACCGCCTGCGCGGTTTCACTGTCCAGCTCGGCGGCGGGAATGATGACCTCCCCTGCCGCCTGGTATTGCCCGGCGAAATAAACCGCCATCTCGTTGACAACGTCGCCGGCTGCAGAAACGAGGGACGGCAGCAGGGTGAAAAGCACCGGCAGCAGCGGGGAACGGGCGCGAGAGGCCATTGGCCTATTATAATAAAGGTGTGTGCAGAATATAGCTGTGTCCCTCTGCAGAGCACCTTTCGTATGCCCTGCGGCGACTAAAGTCCCGCCTCTGGCAGGCCGATCTGAGCACTATCAGTCCGCTATCGCCTGAGGAGCCCGAACGTGACAATAAATCCCGGTGCCGGAAACCCAAAGATCCTGATCGTCGATGACTCGCGGGTCATTCGCATGGCCGCAAAGAAAATCCTGAGCGAACACTATGAATTCGCAGAGGCCGGCGACGGGCGGGAGGCGTTTGATATTCTGCAACGGGATGATGGGTTTGCCGCCATACTCTCGGATTTATCCATGCCCAACATGGGCGGTATGGATCTACTGCAAGAGATGCGGACTTCGGACAGTGACTACCTGCGCCACGTCCCCGTCATCATCGTGACCGGCGCCGAGGATGACGACGGGACAAAATCAAACGCACTTGCTGCCGGTGCATCCGACTTCATTACCAAACCGTTTGATGCAGTACAACTGCTGGCGCGTATAAAGGCTCAGACAGAAGTTCAACAGAAGTCCCGCGAGCTCGAAGAGACGGCAGCGACACTCGAACATCATACAACGATCGATGCCGTCACAGGCCTGGCTAACTCACGCAGCTTCCACGATCAAGGCACCCAGGCCGTGGCCTATGCGATCCGCCATCGCACCGATCTGGCACTGATCGTGCTGGAGGCTGATCAACAAGAGACACTGGCAAATATCGAAGACCACCGTGAGCCAGGCGCAGCGATCGCTCGTCAGATAGCCAGAATCCTCCGTCGCAACATTCGCTGCGAGGATATCGCAGCAAGACTGGACGGCTATCGCTTTGCACTCTTATCGCCAGGCGCCAACGCCATTGGTGCCCGAGGGCTGGCCAGACGCGTGTGTGCCGAGATTGCCGGCTGGCAAGTCCCGAGTGTGGCGCCTGTCGGAAAAATCACCCTCAGCGCAGGCATCGTCACACCGGACATTCACCGCGACACGCGCCTGGATGATCTTATCAAGGAGGCTGACGAACGTGTGCTGGCGGCACGTTCCAGTGGGGGAAATCAGGTAATCTATAAGGAAGGCGGGCATCAGGCGCCCCCGCCTCTCGATATCCCGACGCTTTCCGATCTCGCACCACCGCACACGGATGTCCCAGCGTCGCCTACCGCTATCGGACCATCGCTTACCGCACCACCGCTCTCCGACTGGATGCCCTCGGCAACGCCGACACTGCAATCTGTAGCCGAGGCACCGCCCCCCGCCGAACCGGACCTCAATCGGGCCATGCAACTTCTCAAATCGGGGCTGGTTGAACGACTGGAACCGCATCTGCGAACACTGGTTCGGGAATGTCTGCCGCTGCTTGACCACTGGAACCGCACCCAGAACCTGCAGCTCGAACCCGAACTGGACCGGATCCGGCAGGCGTGCCGTGAGCCGGAGCTTGAGGTACCGCCATTCTCGCCCGAGGCGACTTCACTCCTCTGAGCCGGCGGTAACAGCACACGAATCCCTGGTTCGTGTGCTGTGTCTGGCTTGCGTTTCACCTGCCCTGATTCCGGACCGGGTACTGCCCTGTGCTAGCATGCGCCTCTGTCCACTACCCCGGCTTATGTCCGGCGAGGTTCATGCCATGCCATCTTTCGATATTGTGTCCGAAGTTGATCAGCACGAAGTCGCCAACGCCGTTGACCAGACCAATCGTGAGATCAGCACCCGCTTCGACTTCAAAGGCAGCGATGCCAAGGTCGGCCATTCAGAGCTCCTCCTGACACTGGAGGCCGAGAGCGAATTCCAGATCGGCCAGATACGTGACGTGCTGTTGCAGAAAATGGCGAAGCGCGGTGTGGATGTTGCTGCCTTGCAGGATGAGACTGTCGAAATCAGCGGCAGCCGGGCGCGCCAGATCATCCGGGTACGCCAGGGTATTGATCAGGACACGGCCAGAAAGATCGTCAAGCTTGTCAAAGCCAGCAAGCTCAAGGTGCAGGCCGCCATTCAGGCAGACCAGGTGCGGATCAGCGGCAAGAAGCGGGACGATCTGCAACAGGCAATTAGCCTCCTGAAAGACGCCAAGCTCGGCCTGCCCTTTCAGTATGTGAATTTCCGGGATTAATCACGAGCCAGGGCATACGTCCTGCGCCAGGCTTCAGACCATTCGCAGCATGACGCTGACGGCGAGTCATAACAGGCGCGGGAAACACCGAAGCGCACAACGGATGATTTTTCCGTGTTGTTCCCTGGTCACCGGGTCGCGTCACATTGAGAGCCGAGCGGGTTGCGGGTATTGCTAGCGCAGGCTGACCGGCTTGCCCAGCTTCGTCGTAAGCGCCTGCTCCAGCGTGTCATAGATCGGCTCGCCGGTCTTGTCATCGAACCAGTCATCGCGAGTGCTGTCAAAGGCAAAGTGCGCCGGGCCGAGAGGCGATGCCACCCATATCTGTTCGAGTGGTTCCTGACGGTTGATAATGATCTGGCCGCTGTCGTCGAATTCAAGTGTCAGCACACCATCGACAATATCCATGTCGAAATCATCCAGTTCCTCGCAATCCTCCATGTGAGCCAGTATTTCTTCCAGCAAGTGCTCGGCGCGCAGGGAAAAGGAAACATCTGCCATGACTATCACCTCGCATGCAATTGGCAGCGGCCGACATGAAGTCGGATAATGTACAGGGACCAGATCAAAATCAACACCTAAAGCTTTCGCAACTGCAGCCAAGGTGGTTTAAAATATCCCCGGTTTTCCATGCCAGGCGACCGCCAGGCCCCAGAATCCAGCGAGCACCCAGATGTCGACACCTGCCAGCGAATCGCGCCCTGACCGTTTTAGCTACAATCAGCTACTCGAATGCGGTCGAGGCGAGATGTTCGGCCCCGGCAATGCCCAGCTTCCGTTACCACCCATGTTGATGTTTGACCGCATCGCACACATCAGTGAAACAAACGGCAAGTATGGCAAGGGCAAGATCATCGCCGAGCTGGACATCAATCCGGATCTGTGGTTTTTCCAGTGCCACTTTGAGGGGGACCCGGTCATGCCGGGGTGCCTTGGCCTTGACGCAATGTGGCAGCTCATAGGTTTCTTCCTGGGATGGGTCGGCGGCCCGGGTCGCGGTCGCGCCTTGGGCGGCGGCGAGATCAAGTTTTCCGGCCAGGTCACCCCAAAAACCGAACTCGTAACGTATCGCATTGATATCAAACGTCTCGTGCAACGGAAGTTGTACATGGGCATAGCCGATGCGGTGATGAGCGCGGACGGGCGCGAGATCTATCATGCAAAAGATCTGCGGGTCGGCCTGTTTTTATCAACAGATGGTTTTTGATCGGAGTACTGACGAATGAGACGCGTCGTCATTACCGGTATGGGCATAGTTTGCAGCCTCGGTAACAACAAGCAAGAGGTGCAGGACAGTCTGCGGGAAGGCCGCTCCGGTATCGAGTTCTGCGCTGAATACGCGGAGCTGGGTTTCCGCAGCCACGTATATGGCCCGGTCACGGCAGATACACAATCCGCGATCGATCGCAAACTGCTGCGTTTTATGGGTGACAGCGCAGCCTTTAACTACCTGGCCATGCGCGAAGCGATCGAGGACGCCGGACTTCCGGAGCAGCTTGTTTCCAACCCGCGGACGGGGCTTATCGTAGGCTCTGGCGGCGCCTCCACCTCAAATGTCGTGCTCGCTGCCGACAACCTGCGCAACAAGGGCGTGAAAAAGATAGGTCCGTATGGCGTAACCCGCACCATGTCCAGTACCAACTCGGCCTGCCTGGGCACGGCATTCAAGATAAAGGGCGTTGGTTATTCAATCAGTTCAGCGTGCTCGACGAGCGCCCACTGTATTGGCAACGGTGCCGAACTTATCCAGATGGACAAGCAGGACCTTGTCTTCGCAGGTGGTGGCGAGGAATTGCACTGGTCCATGTCGTGCCTGTTCGATGCCATGAATGCGCTGTCGTCGAAGTATAACGACCGGCCGACCGCCGCATCCCGGCCCTATGATGCCAATCGTGACGGGTTCGTCATCTCGGGAGGCGGTGGCCTCCTGATTCTCGAAGAACTCGAACATGCGCGCAGGCGCGGCGCGAAGATCTATGCCGAACTGGTCGGTTACGGCGCAACCTCTGACGGCTACGATATGGTACAGCCTTCCGGCGAAGGGGCGGTTCGGTGCATGCAGCAGGCCATGACCCACATCGATGGCCCTGTCGACTACATCAATGCGCACGGCACCAGCACCCCGGTCGGGGACACACGCGAGCTGGAAGCGGTCAGGGAGGTATTCGGCCGCCGCATCCCCGTCATCAGCTCAACCAAATCCCTCTCGGGCCACTCCCTGGGCGCGGCCGGCGTCCACGAGGCTATTTACTCCCTCATCATGCAGGAAGCGGGTTTCATCTCTGCTTCTGCCAATATCGAGGAACTCGACCCGGCTGCCGAAGGTATGCCGATTGCGCGCGAACGTATCGATAATGCGAAACTCGACATCGTGATGTCCAACAGCTTCGGGTTCGGCGGTGCCAATGCGACGCTGGTATTCCGGAAGCTGGCTGACTAGCGGGCTGTTGAAAAGGTCTCAGGCAAGCGCAAGACCAGGCACAGATCGGCGAAAAAGTGCAGTGTACAGGTCAGTTTGCCGCTTCGCGGCCCCGCATTTTGAGCTGATTTATCACGCCGTACTGTGCCGCATGAGGGTTTTTCAGCAGGCTGCCAGGCCGCGAGCCTGTCACCCCCTCCGGCAAAGGGGGGCAGCGCGAAGCGCGAAAACCGGCCGGCGGCCGCGCGCCGCAATTCGGAAGCAGCACGAGACCATGCCAGCCTCGCACATCATGACCCTGTGCGGCCTGTTCCTCGTGAGCCCTGCGGGTTTCGCGGATCCTGTCGCCCTGGGCATCGATCCGGAAACCCGCCTGAAACACTGGGAATGGAACGCAGACGGTGTTCTGTTGCGAATTACGCAGCGCCTGCCGGACCAGACACGCGCCTTTTTTCTGGCCCGCGGCTTCAATCAGGCTGACGCCGATCACATTGCCGGCAACTGTATCTTTCAGTCCATGTTCCGCAACACAGGTCCGGAAGCTTCGGGCACGGCGACATCTGACCTGAATGACTGGCGCATCAGGAGCAACGGGAAGCAAGGCCGGCTGCTGGTGCGCGAGCACTGGCGGAAACTGTGGGCAGAGCGTGAAGTCCCGCAGTCGGCACGTATTGCCTTCGAATGGTCATTGCTGCCCACCCAACAAACCTATGCACCGGGCGACTATAATTGGGGGATGACGAGTTACGGCCTTCCGCCGGACAGTCACTTCGATCTGGTATTCACCTGGCACCGCAACGGCCAGCGTTTGGAAGGAAAAATCGGCAACATCCAGTGCGCACCCGACATCCACCCGGAACCGAATCCGGCCAATGAATAGACTCAATTTGCTGCCGGCTCTGCTGGGTTTTCTCGCTCTGCTCGCGTCCGGATCCGGCAGCGGCGCGGGACCCGACGTCAGTGGCGAGACACTCACGGCACTCCCCGACAAACCGCCTGCGCCAGAGTTTACTCTGCCAGACATCGATGGGAGGACGCACCGTCTGTCGGATTACCGGGGCAAAGTCGTGGTCGTGAACTTCTGGGCAACCTGGTGCCCGCCCTGCCGCGAAGAAATGCCTGCCATGCAGCGCGCCTGGGAACAGGTTCGGAATGATGACATCGTGTTTCTTGGCATCAATGTAGGCGAAACCGAAGACGAACTCTTTGCCTTCACCGGTGACTATCGCGTCGATTTCCCGCTGCTGATGGACCGGGATTCCGCGGCGATTCAGGATTGGCCGATACGCGGGCTGCCGACGACCTACGTCGTCGACAGCGACGGCCACCTGGCCTACCGCGCCATCGGAGGACGCGCCTGGGACCGTCCGGAGGTACTCGATCAGCTCCGGGCACTGCGCTAGCCCGCATTTCTCACCGGGATAGGCATTGCCTGATTACACACTGTCTTTTTCCTGATCCGCACTCTGCTCCTTACCTCGGTGCATTATGTGACTCTATCGCCGCCCGGTGAGAAATGCGGGCTAGCGCCTATCCGACAACTGCGACGGAGAGCGCAGCGATCGTTCTTGCATTTTTTACCGGGGCATCTCAGCTCTTTCACGGCAGCAGGCGGTTGATTCACTTCACCAGCCGCCCTGTTGCAGGGCTGAACAACTTTGTACCGTACCAGGTATTCACCGTCCGACGGTGTATCCGGGCGAGGGTCGGGCAGGCATGAATGGTTGCCGCGCTATCCCCGATCGTCGCGCCCGCCTTCATTGCCAGTGCGAGGTCGTGTATTAGTCCGCCGGCACCACCGCCGATGATCACTGGATCACGGTTTCCTGTGCGCCCCACGTTTTCATCCCGTTTCAGCTGACCGGCTGACGCACCACCGGCAGACCTTCCGCGTTCCACTTCAGCATCCCGCCGCGCACAATATGCACGTCGGCAAAACCATGCCTGGCCAGCAGCAGCGCCGCCTGGGCAGATCTCCTGTCAGTTCGACAGACAATCGCAATGGGCCGTTCCAGGCAGTCCGCCAGTTCGTCCATGCGCTGCTCCAGCTCCTCGACGGGAATGTTACAGGCACCGGCGATGTGTCCGTGCTCACCGGTGAACTCCTCCGGCCCGCGCACATCGAGTATAAAAATATCCGCACCCGATTCCAGCCGCCGTGTGAGCTCCTGAATTCCAATCGTGGGGCCACGGCGCAGCCTGGCAATGAAGCGCGGCAGGAAGACCACGACCGCCAGCAGGACCAGGGCCAGCAGGCCCTTCTGCAGCATGCCTCCGCCGCCGGCTACCGCCTCGCGACCCGCGTAGCCAAGATAGGTGTAGGCGACCGCGCCCGGCGACATGAAGACATAGGTGGCAATAACATAGTGCAGCAGCCGGATACGCGTAAGACCCAGCGCGTAATTGATGAGATTGAAGGGAAACAGCGGAACCAGTCGCACAAAGGCAACAAACCGCCAGCCCTCGCCTTCCACTCCCTTGATGAGCTGTTTCACGCGTCCCCCCGTTCGCTGCGTGATCCAGTCCGAGGCCAGATAGCGGGCGATCAGAAAGGCCAGGGTCGCGCCCAGGGTCGCCCCGGTCAGGTTATAGAAGGCACCCCAGAGCGGGCCGAACAGGACACCGCCCATGAGTGTCAGGACTGTGCCGGGCAAAAACAACACGGTGGCAAGTGCGTAGACCAGGATAAACAGCAGCGGGGCGATGGCCCCGTGGCCCTGAATCCAAGCCTCGAGTGCCGCGCCATCGAGGCGGTCCCGATAACTGATCGCCAGGGCAATGGCGGCCGCGAGCCCGACGAGCAGCAGGATACGTGCCCGCCGCTTATTGTCCATCGCGACTGTCCCATCGGCGACGGTTAATTGCGTAGTCCTGCACCTTTCCGACGAAGGGGATCGCCAGCATGCCCGGCAACCAGCTGCACCAGCGGTCATCTCTGAAGGTGCGGATGCCGATGGTCATCGCCTCGTGGCCTGCACGCGGCTGGTCCCGATAGGTCCCCAACAGGCGGTCCCACCAGGGCAGATTGAAACCGAAGTTGCTGTTGGTCTCGTCATCTTCGACCGAATGATGAACCCGATGCATGTCCGGCGTTACCACAACCCATCGCAGGAACCGGTCGACGCGTGCGGGGAGGCGCACATTGGCATGGTTGAACATGGATGTCGCGTTCAGGATGACCTCAAAGATCACCACCGCCACGACCGGCGCACCCAGCAGCAGGATCACCGCAAACTTGATGAGCATGGAGAGCAGGATCTCCAGGGGATGGAAACGCGCCCCCGTCGTCACGTCGAAGTCGAGATCCGCATGATGCACGCGATGCAAGCGCCATAGCGCCGGCACCGCATGAACCATGACGTGCTGCAGATAGATAAACAGATCCATAGTGACCACTGAGGCGGCCACAGCCAGCCACACCGGTATCTGGAGGTAATTGAACAGCCCCCAGGCCTGTTCCCGTGCAAAGAGCGCCATGCCCACCGCGGCCGCGGGGAAGACCAGCCGCAACAGCAGGCTGTTGAGAAAAACCAGCCCGATGTTGTTGAACCACCGCAGCAGCTTGGAGGCATGCAGTCGGCGGCGGGGTGCGACCAGTTCCCACACCGCCATCATGCCAAAGATGCCGAAAAAGAACCCCAGCCGGATCGGCACCTCATGGCTGGTGATGAATGCCTCGAGATTCATACGGGCGGCCTCCTAACTCGGAGCTAGTATACAAGCTGCCGCGCGGGGCGCCCGATCAGTTGCCGGACAGGGGAAGTTCGAAACCAAAAACTGCACCCCTGCCGGGGGCATCGGCCAGCCACATCTTCCCGCCATGGGCCTCGATTATCGAGCGGCTGATGGAAAGCCCCATGCCCATGCCGGCCTCCTTGGTGGTCTGGAAGGGATCAAAGATCCTGCCGCTCATGGCCGGATCGACCCCGGGGCCATTATCCGCAACAGTCACTTCGATCGTACCCGTCGGCAACACTCTGGTTTGGAGGACCAGACGCCCGTCAGCGATCCCTGCACCCTGTATAGCCTCGACGCCGTTGCGAACCAGGTTGAGCAGCACCTGCTCCACCTGCACCTTGTCCGCCTCGACCACGCGGCCGCGGCCATTCAGGTGGAAGTCGATCTTCACGTGGCTGTTGCGCAGCTCCCATTCGAAAAAGTCGGTGATTCCCTCGATCATCTCATCAAGATCAACCGACACCTTTTTAATGGTCCCTTTAGTGACGAAGTGGCGAAGATGCCGGATGATGTCTCCGGAACGGTGCGCCTGCTCCGCGGCCCGCTCCACTACCTCGGCAAGGCCCGGCGGCGGCGAGGGAACCTGAGCCAGCAGGGTGGACGCGGTTCCGCAATAACTGACCAGCGCGGCCAGGGGCTGATTCAGCTCATGGGCCATACCCGATGCCATCTCGCCCATGGTGCTCAGCCGCATGACATGCGCCAGCTCCTCCTGGTGGTGCTTCCTCTCCTCTTCGGCCCGCTTGAGTTCGGTGATGTCCTGACCCGACGACAAGGTACCGACAATTTCACCCTCCGGATTCCGCTCGACGGTATTGTTCCAGACGACGTGGCGCACATCGCCGTTCTTTGTCAGGATTTCATTCTGGTAATGACTCAGGGCCTGCAACTCTCCGGCCATGATCTGCCGGAACTGTTGCAGCACCTCATCCCTGGCCTTGACTGGCACTACAGTCTGGAACCAGTTGCGGCCGAGTATTTCCCCCTCGGTATAACCCAGCAACTCACAGCCGCGCTGGTTGATCAGGTCAACACGGCCGTCACGGTCCAGCCCTATGATCATAGCCCTCGATATCTGCAGATAACGCTCTGCCCGTGCCTTTTCGATTATGACCTGGTTCTCTGCCTTCCTGTGCTCGGTAACGTCGTGGGAAATGCCCAGCAGATACACGGGCTGACCCGCCTCGTCAGGGATCGGAACCTTCCTGGTGTGCAGCACCCGCGTGCCCTGGTACCTGGTATTAATCTCTTCTCCCGCGATGTCCAGTTCGGAACCGGCCTCCAGCACCTCACGGTCCTTGCTGGTAAAGAAATCCGCCTGCGCCTTTGAGAAGAGATCGTGATCATTCTTACCGATGAGTTCTCCCCTCGAGTATCCCAATAACCTTTCCCCCGCCAGATTGACGCGCACAAAACGCAGATCCCTGGCATCCTTGATTAAGACCATATCGGGGATGTTGTCGACAATGGAGTCAAGAAACGCTTCCGCCGTCCGAGCGCGCCCGGCAGCCCGCCGCTCACGCCAGACAAGGATATCGGCGAAGCCTCCGAAGGCCACGGCAAGTACCAAGACAGTCAGACGCATCCACAGCTCGAGGGGTGTCGGCTGCAGCAACTCGCGGAACAGATCCTCTTGACCGAACAGGTAGGCATCCACCACCGAATCGAAACTATAGAAAACGAGCCCGAACAGGACGCCTAACCAGACGAGTTTGAGGCGCGCAGGTGGTTCGTCACTCAGGGGCGAAAGGGTCTTGCTCTGACTCATGTATTCACTCACAGCGTGGAAAAGGACACATCAAAAGCCGGTGCGGCAGCGTGCTGCCCTAATCCCGCATCTTACGCCGCACCCGAAGAGGGACGGAAATACTGTCCGGCGAGGCGATCAGCCGGGAATGGCGCAGCCCCTGCTCCGCCGGGCATATACGGATGAGTTCCCCGCCCTGCACCTCTCCCGCCGCCGCCGTGCTGCAATCCCTGTACTTTCTCACAATCAG
The DNA here is from genome assembly GCA_963707015.1 of uncultured Gammaproteobacteria bacterium. Lineage (GTDB taxonomy): Bacteria > Pseudomonadota > Gammaproteobacteria > Thiohalobacterales > Thiohalobacteraceae > CAVPOO01. The sequence goes on along the minus strand of CAVPOO010000013.1, from coordinate 69,894 downwards.
GCTTGCCTTGCCCGCGCAGCCTCAGTGTCCGAGCTCGGACCAGAGTCTCTGCAGGCGCTCGCCAGATACCGGGCGGGCCGTCCCCAGTTCCTGGGCAAACAACGATATACGGAACTCCTCGAGCAACCACCGATAATCCATCACGCGCTTGCCGGCACCGTCGCCACCCTTGGGTTGCGCCAGCACCTGCTCCAGGCGGTCCTTGAACGGGGCAAGCTGGGCGGCCTGGCGTTTGTCCCGGCCCGGATCCTGCTCCACCCGCTGAAGACGAACCTGTATTCCCTTGATATAGCGGGCGAGATGGGGCAACTGGTCGAAGGGTGTCGCACTCACGAAGCCGGGGTAGACAAGTCGGGAAAGCTGCTCCCCGACATCGGTCGCTAACGCGAGCCACCGGGGCGGAATCGATTTGCCGAGTTTCCGGGCCAGGTCGTGGTATTCGGCCAGGGCCTTGCCAACCGAGCCGCACAGGTCGTTGGCGACGCCCATGAGCTGTCGTTCGGCACTCAGGGCACGCGCTTCGAAATCCTTCCGGGTGCGGATATCAGGCACGTCACCCGGAAACACCTGCGCGATAATCGCCCGCACGAGATCCTCGCGGAGCCCCCCACAACTGCCGACACCGGCAAAATGCAGGCACATCGTCTCGATGCCGGGCAGGTGCTTCTCGAGATCACGAACCGCTCGGGACGCCACGAGTCGAAACAGGGCCACCAGCCCCTTGCGATGCTCGCGCCGCGCACGCTGTGGATCATCCAGCACGCGCAGCTTTACGACATCCGCCTCCACGACCAGCGCCGGATATCCCCGCATCAATAGCCCGTGCTGCTTCACCTCAACATACTCCGGCAAGTCGGCGAAGTCCCAGCCCCTGACATCATCGCGCTCCAGCTCGTGCGCCGGCAACTTCCGGAACTGGCTGGCGGCATGTGCACCGACCGCCTCTCTCAGCGTCTGCAGATCCCGACCGGCGGCAAGCGTCCTGCCTTCAGCGTCCACCACCCGGAAACGCATGACAAGATGCGCGGGCAGTTGCTCGAGCTGCCAGGCGTCGGCAGGAACCTCGACCCCTGCCAACCGGTGCAGCTGCTGTGTAACAACACCAAGCAGCGAACCCGAACGATCGGCGCAGCCTGCGATACAGGCGCGGGCATAATCCGGCGCCGGCACAAAGTGGCGACGCAGCCGCTTAGGCAGTGACCGTATGAGCGCGGTCACCTTTTCCTGCACGAGCCCTGGCACCAGCCACTCGAACACCTGGGGGGACAGCTGATTCAGCGCGGCAAGTGGCACGACCGCGGTCACACCATCCTGCTCATCGCCCGGCACGAAGTGATATTCGAGCGCCAGGCGTATCCCTGCGATCTCGAGCTCATCCGGAAATGCTGCTGCCTGGTAGTCCGGCGCTGCGTGCTGCAGCAGATCCTCCCGGGCGAGAAACAGAAGCCGGGAACTTGCGCGCGCGGCATGCTGGTACCAGCTTTCCAGGCCGGCAGCGCTGTGAATGCCGGCCGGTATCCGCTCATTATAAAAATCAAACAGTACCTCTTCATCGACCAGGATATCCCGGCGCCGTGTCCTTTCCTCCATCTGCTGCAGCTCTGCGAGCAGCGCCTGGTTATGGGCGAAAAACGCCGCCCGGGTAGTGAGTTCTCCGTGCACCAGCGCGCCACGAATAAAGACCTCGCGCGCGAGGCGGGGATCGATGGCACCGAAGTTGACCTTGCGCCGCGCCACGAGCACCAGCCCGTAAAGCATGACCTTCTCATAGGCGGCCACCTGCCCCGCGCGCTTTTCCCAATGGGGATCACTGTAGTGACGCTTGACCAGATGGCCCGCCAGCCTTTCGACCCACTGCGGCTCAATCGTCGCGACAGTTCGCGCATAACGCCGCCCGGTCTCGACCAGTTCGGCAGCGACGATCCACTTCGGTGGCTTGGCGAAGAGCCCCGATCCCGGGAAGATATTCAGTTTCAGGTTGCGTGCCCCGGTGAACTCATGCGCATCACTCTTGAAGGCCACATTGCTCAACAGACCGGTCAGCAGCGCCCGATGTACGGCAGCATAATCGGCCTCGACCTGATTGATCCGCATCCCTGTGCTTTTGACCAGGGCCTGCAGCTGTCGATGGATGTCGTGCCATTCACGCATCCGCGCCGCAGAGAGAAAGTATTCCCGGCACAGCTTGCGCAGTTTGCTGCGCGACAGGTGGCGAGCCTGTGCATGGTAGAAATTCCACAGCTTCAACAGCGCCATGAAGTCAGACCGCTCGTCACGAAAATGCCGCTGTTTTTCATCAGCGGCCTGCGCCTGGTCGAACGGACGTTCCCGCGGGTCCTGTACGGCAAGTGCCGAGACGATCACGAGCACCTCAGCGAGACTAGCTTCCTCGGCGGCGGCCAGCAGCATACGTGCCAGACGCACATCCACGGGGAACCGGGCAAGACGCCGGCCGACATCCGCAAGCCTGTGGCGATCATCGATTGCGCCCAGCTCATGCAACAGCTTGAATCCGTCGCGGATGAAACGCGCGTCGGGCGGCTGCAGAAACGGAAAGTCCCGGATATCACCCAGCCTGAGTACCAGCATCTGCAGGATAACAGCAGCCAGACTGGTGCGCAGAATCTCGGGATCCGTGAACGGCGGACGCCGCAGGTAGTCTTCTTCAGTGTACAGTCGAATGCAGATACCTGGTGCGGTCCGCCCGCAGCGGCCGGCCCGCTGATTCGCGGATGCCTGGGATACGGGTTCGACAGGCAACCGCTGGACCTTGGTCCGGTAGCTGTAACGACTGATCCGGGCCAGCCCGGTATCCACGACGTAACGAATACCGGGCACCGTCAGCGATGTCTCCGCGACATTTGTGGCAAGGACGATGCGCCGCCCGCCGTGGGCCTCAAAGACCCGCTGCTGCTGGGCCGCCGACAAGCGGCCATAGAGCGGCAATATTTCGGTATGGGGTGGATGGTGTTTGCGCAGGTTCTCGGCGGCATCGCCAATCTCGCGTTCGCCCGGAAGAAATACCAGGACGTCGCCGGCACCCTCCCGGGCCAGTTCGTCAATGGCATCCAACAAGGCCTGCTGCCTGTCCCTTTCATGGCTCTCATCATCGCCCTCGGCCACTGGCCGGTAGCGAATCTCCACCGGCCAGCTTCGGCCGGACACCTCCACGACAGGGGCATTGTCGAAGTGAGCGGCGAAACGTTCCGGGTCGATGGTTGCCGAGGTAATGATCAGCTTGAGTTCCGGACGTTCCGGTAACAGCCGCTTCAGATAGCCCAGCAGAAAGTCGACGTTCAGGCTCCGCTCATGCGCCTCGTCGATAATCAGCGTGTCGTAGGCACGCAGGGCAGGATCACTCTGGGTCTCCGCCAGCAGGATCCCGTCGGTCATGATCTTGATGTAGGTCTCGGGGCTGGTGCGATCACTGAAGCGCATCTTGTAACCCACCGCATGACCGACCTGTGTCCGCAATTCGCTCGCCACGCGCGTGGCGAGGCTGCGCGTGGCAATCCGCCGCGGCTGAGTGTGACCGATCATGCCCGCCACACCGCGCCCGAGCTCCAGGCAGATCTTGGGCAGCTGGGTCGTCTTGCCGGAACCCGTTTCACCACACAGAATAACGACCTGATTGGCGCGGATCGCGCTGCCTATCTCGTCGCGGCGCTGGACGACGGGCAAAGCATCCGGGAACGTGGGTTGGGGGAGATTTATCCGGCGCAGTTCGAGCCGCTCGCGCGCCGCCTCCAGTTCGTGGGCAAGCGCCTTGAGACCCCCATCAACAGACTCGCCACGACGCAGCTGCGCTTCAAGCCCGCCCAGTCGCCGCCGGAAGGCATGCTGGTCGGACAACGGGACCTGACTGATCCTGCTACTGAGGGAATCCAGATCAGGGTACCGGAGCATGGCATACCGCGCAGCGAGTCATGGCACGGGGCTGATATGGCGCGATCTCACTCTCTGAAACGCACCGGCTCCTGTTCGGCACGCCAAGTCTGAAAGGTCGGGTAGTGTTCATAGGCTCGGGTCAGTATGTAATCAAGCAGGTTACGCAGCCGGTAGAACTGGATAACCGAGTCCGCCCGCATGATTTCACGGCCATGCTCATCAAAGAAAATCAGTGTCGGCGCGTAGAAGAGCCCCAGCTGTTCCGCCCATTTTCGGGCGCTGGTTCTCTCCCCCGCAGGGGTAATCACGGGGGTATCACGCCAGAGATTAAGCTGTTCCACGTCCATCTGCCAGAGGCGCCGCCGAATCTCCGGTTCCAGAAACGGCCCCGTGTGCAACACATCACAGGCATGACAGTCGGGCTGCTCGAATATCACTAACATGGGCCGTCGTCCCGGCATCGCAGTACGGTCGAGCACATGCGGCGGTGGCATGAAGAAGTCGGCGAAGTTCAGGCTGCCTGACTCGAAGGCGAGCGGAATACCGGCGCGCGCCAGATACTGCCGAAATGTTTCGTTGGCATAATAGCCATCAGCGACGTATTCCAGGGCCGCCCGAAACTTGTAGGGCGGATAATAGCCCGATAGCCGCAGGGCCTCCTCGCCCGCTGCGTTGTAGAAAACCACCGTGGGCGTGAAGTCAACGCCCATATCGACTGCCAGCCGGTGTTCATCCATCTCCTGGCCCTCGAGATTCACGACATCGCGCTGCCCGTGGATGTCGATCCCCAGCACATCGAAATGCTTGCGCGTGTAGCTGACGATATCGGGTTTGCCGAAGTCGACTTCCAGCAGTGCCTTGCAGTATGCGCAGTACTTCTGGCCAAAGTAGACCAACAGGCCCTGCTTACCGGCCGCAACGGCTTCGCTGAGATCCTCTGGCAGGTCGAGAAAGCTCAGCTTGAACCAGGAGGGGTAACCGAGCGGCTCCGACAGTGGCGTGTCATCAAAGGACTCGAAGTCCTCGTCGGTCAGTTCTTCGAACGCGGCATGCACCCCGGGCGCAGGACCAAGCCCGAGGGTCAGGATTGCGGCACACAGCAGTCGGGATAGATGCCTGTTCATGGTTTCTGCAAATCTGCCCGCATCAAACAGCGGCCAGGCTCGCTCATTGCGCGTTTTTCCAAGCTACCAGAATCGGCCGGCCGTTAACATGTCCCCGGCCAGTCTGGGCCGGACTGCGGTTCCGTGTCGTAAATCGATGGCCCTTCCGGCGGTATCGATCTATGATCTATAGTTCAAGAATAGACCTGAACCAAGGCCAAAATCATGAATCCCATCCCCGCCCCGTCACGCCGTCAGTGCCTGCAGGCCGTTGTCGCCGGCATTGGCCTGCTGATGACTGGCACACAGATTCATGCCGAGTCGCCGGATCGGGAACTGTTCGGCGAAGCCACGCACAAGGTGGTCTATCAGCTGAACAAGGCCGATCCGGACTACCTCGAACACGTGCTTTTCTCCGTCGGGGCCATGCTGCGCCAACACGGAGACGATATTCACATCGTCGTCACAGTCATCGGACCGGCTATCCACCTGCTCGGCGAAAACCCGCAGCGTCCGGTCCCCGAGGCGCTGCGACAACGCGCCGAAAGCCTCGCCATGTATGGGGTGGAGTTTCATGCCTGCGGCAATACCATGAAATCGCTCGGCTGGACAGAAATGGACCTCCTGGATTTCGCGACAGTTGTCGAAGTGGGCGCCAGTGACCTCATGGAGCTTCAGGAGCAAGGCTACGCCTATATCAGCTGGTAGTCCCCCGGTATCTGCCTCCTGCCTCCTGCCTCCTGCCTCCTGCCTCCTGCCTCCTGCCTCCTGCCTCCTGTCTCCTGTATTCTGTCTCCTGTATTCTGTCTCCTGTATTCTGAATTCTGAATTCTGAATTCTGACTCCCGCCTTCCCTGTTCCCGACACCATACTTCTGTCCCCCCACCAAACCCGATATAATGCCGACCAGCCTGTGCCGGGCGCCGGGCCCATCATGCCCGACATTCGGATGAAAAACATTGACTTGAACCCAAATCGTGATGAGTGAGGACCATGAGGAAAAAAACATTCACAAGGGCACTGATGCTGGCGATCGGCGTATCCTTTGCCGGATCCAGCCTCGCGGCTGGTGACGCGGCGGCAGGCAAGTGGAAGGCCTTTACCTGCCTGGGCTGCCATGGCGTACCCAGTTACACCAATGCCTACCCCACGTATAACGTGCCCAGGCTCGGTGGCCAGCACGCAAAATATCTGGTCTCGGCCCTGCAGGCCTACCAGAGCGGTCAGCGCAATCACCCGACCATGCGGGCCCAGGCCAGCAACCTGAATGATCAGGACATGCAGGACATCGCGGCGTTCTTCGAAAACGAGAAATAAGACCGTGGCTGCGTCGCGACGGCGCGTCTCTGCAATACCACCCACCGAAATGAACTGAAGGGAATGTCATGAAAAACACCTTTGCCTTACTCATCCTTAGCATGGGTTGCATTGGCCTGAACGGGTCAGGCACTTGCTGTCGGTGATGCGGCCGCGGGGAAAGACAAAGCGGCTCAGGTCTGCGCCTCCTGCCACGGCGCGGACGGAAACAGTACGGATGCCCAGTACCCGCGCCTGGCGGGCCAGCATGCAAGCTACCTGGTCCAGGCGCTCAAGGAATACAAGGAAGGTGGACGCAAGAACCCGATAATGCTGGGTTTCGCGAGTGGTCTCAGCGAGGCGGACATCGAAAATCTGGCGGCATGGTTCGCCAGCCAGCCCGGCGGGGTGACCACGCCTGTCGTACTCGAAACGAGCGACCCGGAATAAATCTCGATCGGGCTGTTTAAGGAGACGGTTTGCGCGGGCAGGTCGTCCGCAGCAAGAGGACTCTTTGCCTTCCTGACGACGGTTCCTCGCGCCCGTCGCCCACAAAAAAAGTGACAAGAATTACCTCTCTTGTCACTTTTTTCTTGACAAATCCCGTTTGTCTGTAACAATGCGCCTAATTTTGGCGTCGCCATCCAGAGGGTGCCTTGGCCGATTATCAGTACACCAGCCAGCAGGCTGCCGCCATCACCGGACTGTCCCAGCGTCAGCTTCAGTACTGGCGCAAGACCCATCTCCTCACGCCGACGCATGCAACCTCGGGCGGTCATGCCCGCTACAGCTTCACCGACCTGATTGCGCTGAAGGCGGCAAAGCGACTGATTGACGCGGCCATCCCGGTCCAGCGAATCCGCAAGTGCATCCAGTCGCTCGCCGGATTTCTTCCCACAATCGAACGACCGCTGCATGAGCTTTCGCTGGTCGTGACAGGTGATGTCGTCCTGATACTGCATGGCCAAACTGCTTTCGATGCACTCACCGGACAAAGCTGGATTTTGCCCGTCGCCGAACTGGCACGTGCCGCAGAACTAATCAAGGGGAAGGAGGAAGTACCTGAACAGGGAGAACTTTTCAGGGAAGATTTCACGGAGGAGAGAATAGCCTGAGACGGGGATGCGGAAACAAACAACAACAGCAATCGGGCACACAGGAGCTGGAACGGCCTGGCAAGCCAGTCCAGGTGACAAAACTCAGACCGTAGCGGAAGACGTGCTACCGGGGTGGAGAGACGATAATGAACGTGATTGCTATTGCGAACCAGAAAGGAGGCTGTGGCAAGACAACCACGGCGATTAATCTTTCCGCAGCGCTTGCCCGTATGGGAAACCGCGTGCTGCTGCTCGACATGGATCCCCAGGGGCATGCGTCATTGGGACTCGGGCAGTCGTCGGATGAACGCCCGGGCCTGTATCAGGTCTTCAACGGCGAAGCCTCTGTACATGACGTTATCTGCAAGGACATCAGCGCCGGCGTTGACCTGATCCCTGCCAATATCCTGCTGGCGGCAGTCGAGCATCGCCTGGCCGATCGGCCCGAGCGTGAACGCCAGTTACTGAATGTCCTGCCCGAACTCGAGGGGGAATACGCCTACGTGATTCTGGACTGCCCGCCCGCGCTGGGGCTGCTCTCGATTAACGCGCTGAGAGCGGCTGATCAGGTTTTGATCCCGACCGATGCCAGCCTGTATTCACTCGATGGCATCGAACGATTGCGGGAAACGGTTCAGCTCCTCGAGGACAATTACGGCATTCGGCTGCCGCTGCTGCTGCTGACGACCATGTTCGATATGCGTACCCGCCTGGCCCGCAATCTGCTGACCCACCTCCAAACCGAGCTCTCGATACCGCTCTGCGAGACCTCGATCCGCCACTCTGTGCGTGTCCGGGAAGCGGCCATTCTTGGCGCCCCGGTCTCCACCCTCGGCCCCTCTTCGCCGGTCGCCCAGGATTACCGGTCGCTGGCTGAGGAGCTGGACCGGCAGATAACCCGACAGGCGGCCCGGCGTCCGGGGAGGGAGACCCGGAAACCCGCACCGGTTGCCCACCCCGCCCTTCCTCCGGACAAGGAGGAATCTCAGGAGGTCGTCTTCAATCTCCGGAACTTCAAAGCCAGGCGGGTCGAGATTGCTGGCGAATTCAATAACTGGATTCCGGATAGCGGCATCGAGACCCGGGTCCGGGACGGCGTGCTGCAGAAGGTGCTCCACGTTCACCCGGGCGCCTACGAATACCGACTGATAATCGATGGGGTATGGCAGCAGGATCCCGACAATCCCGAGCAGGTACCCAACGCCCTTGGCGGTAACAACTCGCTGTTGAAGGTCTAGCGCCATGATAAACGAGGCACTGCGGCCCGCTGGCCAACGCTCAAAGCACCTGACCCGGATCAGTCACCATTTCATGAGTGATGCGCAAGAGCAGCAGACCGGCGCGGCACAGCAGCTGCAGCTTTCCGTCCTGGTGACGGATGATCTGGTGCAACTCCAAGCCAGGGCGCTGGGACCGCTGACGCGCGTGCTGAATCAGCAGTTCCAACAGCAACAGCCGCCCGCGGCGTTTTGCTTCCGACCGCTCAGTCTCCCGCAGCCCAGCAACATGCGGCGAGACGACCCGCTGCTACTGCTTGTCGATGCGAGTCTGCCGGGGATTCGCATGGCCTATCGACAGATTAAGGGGCTGGTCGATTCCGTCAGACCGGCAGTCGGTGTCGTCGTACAAGGCAGCCCTGATCCGTTCCAGGCGCGCCGCTACTACCGTCGGCTCGCAGTCGGTTGCCTGCGGTTCCTCAACCAGCCCATCGCGAACCTGGGCTGGTTACCCACCGAGTTGCCCACCAGCGACGAACAGCTCGCGCGGATAGCCCGCCGCATCCGCCGCGAACATTTCTATCAACGGGCACCGCGCGGGCCCGATAGCGAGTAAACGCGGGAGTATCCGATGACGATCAGAATCAGCGATGCCCCGCTGCCAAGGGACCGCCTCCCGGCGCTCATCAGCGAATCGCTCGAAACCCTGTTAGGAAAGCGTTACCGTGTGCTCGATCCATCCCCGCCCTGGGCCGAGTCGGCAATCTTTGCGCTGGATGGCAAGAACCGGCCGGTACTGGTGCAATACGATCCGGACGACGGCGGCAATGCGCTGCTCACCGGTCTCGCGACCCTCGACAAACTGGAAAGACAGATCCACTGGCTGACCCGCAGTTACCCCGAGTTCAGCAAAGGTCGTCCCCTGGTTCAGCCGGATCTGGTCACGGTCAGCCCGACGCCGCCCGCCGGGGCCATCCGGCTGTGCCGCGAAAGTGCCTGGCTGCGTTGCTTTACCTTCCGGCCACTGCGGGTGGATGACGAGATCGGTTTACTGCTCGAGCTCGTCGGACCTGACACGCAGGCCCAGGCAGACCGCGCAGCGGGAACGTCTAACCGAAAGCTCAATGACAAGACACCCGGCCCTGAAGCGCCGGTGACGGAACCTCCAACCGCCGTTGAAACGCCGGTTTCCGACCCGGCCTCGCCGATCGAAGCCGGCCTGTCCGGGGAAGAGGAGGAATTCTTCAAGCACCTGTAGCAGGCTGCGTTGCCCATCTGAAAACCCGGACAGGGACGTTCGGGCCCTTTTCCGGCAGTGCCTGGAGTTGCCGGATACCGCCGCCGGCAACCGTCATCACCCGCCTTAAAAACGTGGTCGGCATCGCATACACTATCCGGATCGACAACATCGGAGCAACGGTCCCCCATGGCGCGCGTCAAGGTGTACAGTACGGGCATCTGCCCCGTCTGCGACAACACGAAACAGTTACTCAGGAGATGGCGCATCCCGTTTGACGAAATCCGTCTCGATGTCGATCGCGGGGTGCTGCGGGAGTTTCTCGAGATTACCCGCGGTGCGCGCACGGTCCCCCAGATCACCATCGATGGAAAATGGATCGGAAGTTTTTCCGAACTCACCGAGATGCATATGGAGGGGGCTCTTGACGAGCTTGTTGAACAGTAACCGCCGGCGCCCCTGACAGGACCCACATCCGCATCGATCATGATAGTAAAAGGCGTCGTTGCCGCTGGACATGAACGCACCGCGCGCGCCGCGGCCGATATCCTGAAAGAAGGCGGCAACGCCTTCGATGCAGTGGTCGCGGCACACTGCGTTGCCTGCGTCGCCGAACCGGTACTTTGTTCGCTGGGTGGCGGCGGTTTCATGATGGCCCATACGGAAACCGGCGAGAATCTGCTTTATGACTTCTTCGTTCACACCCCGCACCGCGGACGGCCCGAGGCAGAGCTCGATTTTCATCCGATAAAGGCTGACTTCGGCGCGGTTCAGCAGGAATTCCACATCGGCTATGGCTCCGTGGCAACACCGGGCACCGTCAAGGGCCTGTTTACCATTCATCGCGAACACTGCACGCTGCCGATGTCCCGGCTGATGGAACCTGCCATCGCGCTGGCACGCGACGGCATGACCCTGAACCCCCTGCAGGCTTACATCATCAGTGTCGTGAGTCCGATTCTGATGGCGACCCCTGCGTCGCGGGCAATCTTTGCCAGTACCGAACACGCTGGTCCGCTGCGTACCGGCGAGATGATGCGCCAGCCACAGCTGGCAAACCTGATGGAAGCGCTTGCCCGGGAGGGTGATGGGCTTTTCTACTGCGGCGATATTGCACAGCTGATCGAACGGAACTGTGCTGCGAATGGCGGCCACCTGCGTGCGGAAGATCTTGCCGCGTATCGTGTCATCAGCCGGGAACCCTTGCGCCTGCGCTACCGCGATGCCGAGGTGCTGACCAATCCGCCGCCTGCTTCCGGAGGCTTGCTGACCGGTTTTGCCCTGGACCTGTTGAGCACTCTGGAACCCGCCCGCTGCACGCCGGGCAGCGCCGCACTTCTGGAGATGCTCGCCGGCGTCATGGCGCTGACCAACGAGGCCCGGTTGGACACCCACCTCGACGAGGGCGTCCATCCCGATGCAATGCGCCTGTTGGATCCGAATTTCCTTGCCCGCTATCGGCAACAGATTGCGGGACGCTCCCGCTGCAATCGAGGTACAACACACATCAGTGTCATGGATAGCCGCGGCAATGTCGCCAGCATGACTCTCAGCAATGGCGAGGGCTGCGGACATATCCTGGGCGATACCGGCATCATGTTGAACAACATGCTGGGCGAGGAAGACCTCAACCCCGGCGGCTTCCATCGCTGGTCACCAGACCAGCGCATGACCTCCATGATGTCCCCGAGCATCGTGTTCCGGGAAACGGATACCGCGATCGCGCTCGGCTCAGGTGGGTCTAACCGGATCCGTACGGCGATTCTGCAGGTGCTCGTGTATCTGATCGATTTTGACATGCCACTGCAGGCCGCCGTGGAGTATCCCCGCATCCATGAGGAAAGCGGGTTACTCAATATCGAGGGCGGGTTTGATCGCGATGAAATAGCGGCCCTGATCGCCAGGCACACTGATCACAAGATCTGGCAGGAACGCAATCTGTTCTTTGGCGGTACACACGGGGTAATGCGCGTAGGCGACAGTTTCCTGGGGGCGGGCGACCCGCGCCGGGGCGGTAGCGCCTGTGTTGTTACATGACTGGACTGGCAGCAGGGCTGGCGTTTTCGCGGCATTGGATGCGGGCGATGAAGGCAGCCGCCCGTTCGAGCGGACTCAGGACTGCCACCCTTAAGCTGCACGACATGGACTAGCTGGAACCAAACCGGAGGCGGAAAATATGACGGAAACCCTGGATCCCCTTGTACTCAACTTCCTCTATGCCACCAGCGGCGGCGTGCTGACCCTGTTTTTCATGTGGCTGGGCTGCTACCTCTTCAATCGCCTCGTCTGCACCTTCCAGATTGGCGAGGAACTGGCCAAGGGCAACATTGCCGTGGGGCTGATGGTGATGGGGCTCTTCATTGGCATCGGCACTGCACTCGGCCTGGTAATTGGCCTGGGGCTCAACTGAATGCCCCGCGCGCTCATCCTGCTGCTTACCTGTCTGCTGTTACCCGTCACCACGATGGCCGCCGGGAAGAAGGACTGGCACCGGGTCGATGCCTGGCCGGATGAATACGATGGCCACTTCCGCAAATACACCAAACGCTATTTTGGCCCGTACTTCGACTGGCGCTGGTTCAAGGCGCAGGCCATCGCCGAGTCGGGCCTCGATCCGGACGCCAGGAGCCAGGCGGGGGCCCTGGGTCTTATGCAGATCATGCCGGCCACCTACGAGGAGATCACCCGGGACAACCCCCACTTCGTTACCCTCGATGATCCGCGCTGGAACGTGGCCGCGGGCATCTACTACAACCGCGTGCTGTACCGCAAATGGCAGACACCGCCACCCGGCACGGAGCGCCTGTATTTTGCCTTCGGGAGCTACAACGCCGGCTACGGCCGGCTGCTCAAGGCGACGCAGCTTGCCGGTGAGTCAGCCGAACGCTGGAGTGAGGTCGCTCCCTACGTGCCCAGTCAGACCCGCCACTACGTCAAGCGCATCCGCACACTGATGAATCCCGTGCTCACGGAGGACTAGCCTGGATTTCTCACCGGGCGGCATGGGCAGATCGTATCCTCTTGCGTCCATTGGAATTGTGTTGAACATGCAAAAGACAACGTGTTTTTTTGAGGTGCCTATCCCGGCCCTGGCTGGCCCCCTCCTTCAAGGTGAATAACGGATGCTGACAAACCAAGCTGTGCACCAGTATTTCTATGTTATAGCCACGAAATCCACGGAAGGACACGGAAAAAATTCTAATGCGTGTTCGTTCTTTCCGTGTTTTTCCGTGGATTCCGTGGCCATACTATTCGTCGTCATCAGATTGACAGGAGTCTGTCGGCTACTCAATCAGACCCTCATGCATCCAGCCAATGCGCGCCAGCCTGGCAACCCAGACCTTGCGCCATTTGCCTGATTGTCCCAGCTCGATCAGCCTGGTTCCCTGGTCGAGAATTATCAGGCGGCGCGACTGCGTCGAGGGTGCTTCCCGCACGCTTGCGCGCGGCACACTGACCGTGACATCCGTGCCCAGCTGTCTTGCCAAGGCAAGATCTTCCACGGCTTCCCTGGCCGGCTCTTCTCCTTCCCCTGCGAGGGCCAGCAGGATAAGGGCGGCCTCCTCGTGGCCCTGTTTCGCCGCCTGTCGATACCAACCGACGGCCCTGGGCATGTCCTTGCCGACCGTGCTGTCCTGACTGAAGAGCATTCCCAGATCGAATTGCGCCTCTGCATGCCCCTGCGCGGCAGCCGCCTCCCACCATTTGACTGCCTGCTCGTCATCGATCGCCACGCCGTAGCCATTGTGAAACATCCAGCCCAGGCTGTACTGCGCCTGGGGATCCCCGTCCTGAGCCAGATCAATCCAGATACAGTAAGCCGGCGCGTAATTACCCTTCTCCATCAGCGCCGCCGCCTCATCGATTCTTGCCTGCACATCGCCGGTCGCGGATACCTGCCCGGTCAACTGGACAATGAGCAAGACAAGCATGACCGCTATACCCGCCGCGAGCGAGGCAGCCCAGACCCTGAAACGGCGGGGCCGGCGGACGCTGGAACGACGCTGCGTATGGCGGTGATCAGGTATCACAATGCGCTCCCGATTTCATGCCGGCGGGCTGTTCCCGCCATCAGATCACCTCGCGACCAGGCCATCAAAGCAAGCGGATTGCCACGCCCGTGCGGCCCGATTCAGAGCAGGCTCAGCTGGGTCGCGACGCCGGGGGGCTGAAAGAGCTCCGTCGCCATCGCCGGCATGGGACCAAAACCAAGGCGTCTCGCGGCCGTGTGGAAGCGTCGCCCGATCAGCTCCGCGTAGGGGCCCGTCCCGCGCATGCGCGTTCCGAAACCGGCCTCATAGGCCTTGCCACCGCGTGTGTCAGAGATCCGTTTCATCACGTGCGCTGCCGTGAGTGGCACATGGGCCTCCAGCCATTCCCTGAACAGGCCCTTGACTTCATGCGGCAGACGGATGAGCACATAGCCCGCCCCGCTGGCGCCTGCCTCACGCGCGCGTCCCAGGATGTCCTCGAGTTCGCTGTCGGTCAACACGGGGATCACAGGCGCGATCATGACACTCACCGGAATACCGGCGTCTGCCAGCCGGCGCACCGTCTCCAGGCGCCGCTGCGGTGCCGCGGCACGCGGTTCCAGCGAGCGGGCGATATCGGCCTTGAGCGTGGTGATGGAGATGGCCACCTGCACCAGCCGCTGCCCGGCCATCGGTGCCAGGATATCGATGTCCCTCTCGACCAGTGCCGACTTGGTCACGATGGAGAACGGGTGGCGGTATTCCTGCAGCACTTCGAGAATACCCCGCGTGATCCCGAGTTTCCGTTCTGCGGGCTGGTAGGCATCGGTATTGATCCCCACTGCGATCGGACTGCAGCGGTGGCCCGGGTGTGACAGCTCCTTGCGCAACAGCGCGGGCGCATCGGGTTTGCAAAAGATCTGCGTCTCGAAATCAAGACCCGGCGACAGGCCCAGATAGGCGTGGGTCGGCCGCGCGAAACAATAGGCACAGCCATGTTCGCAGCCACGATACGGATTTATCGAGAGTTCAAACGGAACGTCCGGTGAATCGTTGCGGCTGATGACGGTGCGACTGCTGTCCACCAGGATCCGTGTGCGCGTCGGCGCCTCCGATTCGCCGTCCCGCGCGCCGGACCAGCCGTCATCGATCGCTACACAGGCATGGGCAGCGTAGCGTGAGCTGTCATTGCTTATTGCCCCGCGCCCTTTTTTTGGCCGGTAAGGTATCTCTTGCACGCCGTAAGCCTCCCACCTCAGGCGGCACAACACCGCCCCTGAATGCCCTGCCCAAGCCCCCCGATTCTACTGCATAATCCGTCCGGGGGGAGGCTTGATCGGCGGGCCGGATTGCACGTAACCTCGTACTGCACACTGGCCCGTGTCAAGGGAGGCCGAGAGCCATGCAGGTCGAACACCGGGATCGGGCTGGGAACGGGGCGCTCAGCGAAGATGCACTCCGCCGTAAGCTCGCAGCCAGAGGCTGCCACGTGACAGGCTACACCTGCACCCCGGGCACATATTTTCCCCAGGGCAGCGGCGCGGTCGACAAGATAGATGCGGTCCTGTCGGGACGGCCATGACCATGGCGGGCCACTCTGTGATTCCCGAGGCCGGTGACAGCCGGTGTCCACACCGGCGGCACCGAAACATGGCGGCAGCCTGATGCGACGCTTCCATGATACCGCTCCATGACGACAACCCCACCGAGATCCCGCCCTATCTGACGATAGGCCTGATTGTCGCGTGTTCGCTGGTATTCCTGTGGCAGCTCTCGCTGGGTGAGAACACCGATGTCGCCGTATACAGCCTGGGCGCAATACCGGCCGTCGTCCTCGGACACGCAACGCTGGCGCCTGAAATCAGTCTGCTGCCTGCCTGGGCGACCGTCCTGACATGCATGTTCCTGCATGGCGGATGGATGCATCTGCTGGGCAACATGCTCTATCTGTGGATATTCGGAAATAATGTCGAGGATGCCATGGGCCATGTCCGGTTCATCGTCTTCTACCTGCTGTGCGGTACCGCCGCCGTGTTCGCGCAGGCCTTGCCCAACCCTGAATCAACGGTCCCGATGATCGGCGCCAGCGGCGCGATTTCGGGCGTTCTCGGGGCCTATCTGCTGCTGTATCCCCATGCGCGTGTCCTGGTGGCCCTGCCCCTGGGCCTCATTCTTTACACACTGAGGCTGCGCGCCGCCTGGGTGCTTGTGTTCTGGTTTGCCCTGCAGCTGGTGAATTCTCTGGTTACTGCCGAGGAGGGCGGCGGGATTGCCTGGGGCGCGCATATCGGCGGCTTCCTCGCCGGCATGCTGTTCGTCCTGGTCTTGCGCCGGCGCGGCATACCCCTGCTCGCGCCGGCCCGTCACGACCCGCCGACAGGGCCCTGATCTGCACCATCCTTACCGGGCCGGGCATTTCAGCCTGGATTCAGCTTGGATGCCTATGCTGGAACTCGAAAGTCACAGACATAGGAGACACATCATGACCAGACGAAACTCAATGGCATCCCTGCTCAGCGCGATACTGATCGGCACCAGCGCCTTCGCTATGACACTCCCTGCCCAGGCTGGCAAAGGTGACTCCGACCGACAGGAGGTACGGCATCACCAGCAGGACCGTCACCGCCACGCACAAGGGCATGGGCACCGGCACGGGCATAAGACCCTGCACAGGCATGACCACTATTATCGCCATGGCGGACACCGGTATTACCCGGACTACGGTCGCTACCGCGATTCGCATCAGCATCGGCATTACGCCTACGGCCACAGGGATATCGGGTACCCGCACCGCGGCCACGGCGATTCGCACGGCGCGTGGGATGTAGTCATCCGTTATTCCCTGGATGATTGACAGGAATCGCGCAGCACGCGAGGCACAGGCCGCGCCCTGAGGGATCTGGCCACCGAATCTACGGAAGCACACGGCCGACTGCAGAGCGGTTCTGCCGTGTTCCTTTCAGTGGATTCCGTGGCCGCTGCGAGAACGCAGGCCCGGGCGGGTCAACCGCCGAAGCCGGTGAGCGGGCGCAGCCGCAGCGCCCGCTGCAGGCATTCAATCCCGACCGGCACGCTCTGCCAGTTGCTTCTGCACATGCGCCGGTGCCGGCTCATAATGGCTGAAATTCATCCGGTAGTCGCCTTCGCCGCCGGTCAGTGACTTGACCCGCGCCGCGTAGTCATCCAGTTCCGCCAGCGGAACCTTGGCAACGATGGTCACGTCGCCCGTACCGCTGGTATCGGTCTGGCCTATGCGCGCCCGGCGGGATGACAGATCACCGGTAATGCCGCCGACCGCAGAAGCGGGCACAGTCACCTCCAGATCGACAATCGGCTCCAGCACGGTTGGGCCGGCGTTCTGAACGGCGTCGATAAACGCCTTGCGGCCCGCCACCACAAAGGCGATCTCCTTGGAATCCACCGAATGATATTTGCCGTCATACACGGCGACACGCACATCCTGCATGGGGTAGCCGGCAATCGCACCGCCTTCCAGAACCTGACGCACCCCCTTTTCAACGGCCGGGATGAACTGGGACGGAATCACGCCGCCCGTGACGCGATCGACGAACTCAAAGCCGGCTCCCCGCTCCAGCGGTTCGACCTCGAGAAAGACCTCGCCGAACTGGCCGGCACCACCAGTCTGCTTCTTGTGGCGATGGTGCCCCTTCGCAGGTCGGGTAATCGTCTCGCGATAGGGAACACTCGGCGGATACGTCTCGACCTGCACGTTGTAGCGCTCGGCAAGCTTCTCCAGCGCCACCCGCAGATGCAGATCCCCCAGGCCACGCAGCACCGTCTCGTTCGCCGCCGGGTCATGTTCGATTCTCAGGCAGGGGTCCTCCTCAACCAGCCGGTGCAGGGCATCCGATACCTTCTGCTCATCACCACGGCTCTTCGGCTTGATCGCGACACCCACCAGCGGCGTCGGAAACTCGGGCGAACTGGCCTGTATCCTGTCATCGTCGTGGGTACCGTGCAGGACCGCATCCTGATGCACCGCGTCGACCTTGGCCACGGCGCAGATATCTCCCGCGATCCCGTCATCTATCTCGATGTGCTGCTTCCCCTGCAGGCGGTACAGGTGGCCGACCTTGAAGGCCCTCTGGCCGTCATCCACCAGCAGCTGATCACCTTTGTGTACGGTGCCGCGATGGATGCGCATCATCCCCATCTTGCCCACAAAGGGGTCATATTCAACCTTGAAGACATGCGCCAGCACAGGTGCAGTCGGATCAGGTACGGGAACCACGGGCTCACCGCTCCCATCACCCTTGATGAACTCGTGCTGCCCGCCCTCGAGCGGACTGGGAGCGAGTTCGGCAAAAACCTTGAGCAACTCGGCAACACCGGTACCCGTTCGCGCCGATACAAAACACACGGGTATCAAGTGGCCTTTGCGCAAGGCCTTTTCAAAGGGATCATGTAACTGTTCGGGCGCAACCTCGCCCTCTTCCAGATAGCGCTCCATCAGTTCCTCATCGACCTCGACCACCTGGTCGAGCAAGGCCGTGTGTGCATCGCTGACAGAAGCAAAATCCGCCTCCCCCGTCTCCTCATTCAGGCAATCCACGATCTGTGAGGCATGTTCCGCGGGCAGATTGAGCGCCAGACACTCCTTGCCAAAGACCTCGCGAATTTGCTCCATCAAACCGCCAAGATGCCCGGGATCCGCATCGATCTTGTTGACGATAATCATGCTGGATTGATGGAGCCTTGCCGCCTGTTCCATCATGCGGCGGGTCACCGTCTCAATGCCGGACTGCGCATTGATCACGATGGCGATGGTTTCGACCGCAGCCAGTGTGCTCAGTGCCTGGCCGAGGAAATCCGGATCACCGGGGGTATCAATGAGGTTGATGCGGCGGCCGCCGTGGTCGAGACCGACCACGGCCGCATTCAGTGAGTGATGGTGGCGTTTCTCCAGCGGGTCATAATCGGAGACCGTATCACCCTTCTCCACGCTTCCCTGAACGCCTACCGCGCCCGCCTCGAAAAGCAGTGCTTCGATCAGGCTGGTCTTGCCCGCGCCGGCCTGACCTACCAGCACAATATTGCGAATGTCGTTGGTTGTGTAAGGCATGCCTGACTACTCCTCGTGCCAGCAGATTAAAAGTGTAAGAAATCCAAGGTTTATTTGCCAGTATACGCGACATCCAGACGCCGACAAACGGCAGGCCGTTCTGCCCGCGGCAGCAGGAAGCCTGAGCTAAGCGCGGGGTCTGGCGAACGCTGTAGCAGCCGGTTCATTCGAGCTACAATCGCATGCCACGGGAGAACACCTGCGAGCATGATGGAAGTTACCGAGATCAACATTTACCCCATCAAGTCGACGCGGCGGATCACGCTCAGGGAAAGCACGGTCCTCAAGCGCGGGTTGACCTGGGATCGGCGCTGGATGCTCGTCGATGACGAAGGTGTCTTTATCACCGCGCGCCAGCACCCAGGCCTTGCCGTGGTTGCGACACAGATCAGCGCCGAAATCCTCGTAGCCAACGCGCCGGGGATGCCCGAGCTTGCGATTCCGCTGACGCCGCCGGCCAACCCCTCGCGCGAGGTCCGCATCTGGCGGGATGGCTGCACGGCTGTCGACTACGGCAACCCGTATGACCAGTGGTTCAGCCAGTATCTCGGACTGTCCTGCCACCTCGTGCGTATGCGCAGCAGCGATGTCCGTCCAATGAATCCCGATTATGGCAGCGCCGGCGATGAAGTCAGTTTTGCCGATGGCTTTCCCCTGCTGCTGATCTCGGAGGCGTCGCTTGCCGATCTCAACGGTCGTCTTCACAAGCCCGTTTCCATGCGCCGTTTCCGACCCAATGTGGTGGTGGCCGGCTGCGATCCCTATGCCGAGGATAACTGGCGGCGTATCCGGATTGGCACGGTGATGTTCGAGGCGGCCAAGGCCTGTTCGCGATGCGTCTTCACCACCATCGATCCCGACACGGGTGAAAAGGATCCGCAGCTGGAACCCTTGCGCACCTTGAGTACCTACCGCAAACGCCCGGAGGGTGGGGTTTTCTTCGGGCAAAACCTGATCCCGCGCGACGCCGGGACCATACACGTCGAGGACCCGGTTGAAATTCTGGCCTGAAAACGTCAACAGCGATCGGTGCGCAATATCCATACTGACACGACGCGCTGGCTTTTCGGTTACGACAAGCCTGTATTTCTCACAGGGCGGCGTTGGGGGACCATATTCCTATGCGGCACTCCGAATCCGCTCGATCACTCACTTTGGCGAAGCGCCATCCGGCGCTATCGCCCTGGCTGAACGGTCTGTTCGCCCTGGCATTCGGGCTTCTGCTTGTCGGCGTCTTCGCGCCGCTGATGTCGCTCGAGAAGTTCTTTATCTTCACCAGCCGGGTATCCCTGGCGTCTGCGATAGGGGACCTCGTCGAGCAAGGCCATTGGGGACTGTTCCTGATCCTGTCGTTTTTCAGCATTGTTCTGCCGCTGGCAAAGCTCGCTGTCATGGTGCGCGTGTGGAACGGCGCTTTTCAGACCGACTCCCGTATGCACAAGACACTCCACTGGATAGCCCTGTATGGAAAATGGTCCATGCTCGATGTCTTCGTGATCGCCGTGCTGCTGGTGTCCGTCAAGCTCGGATCGATCGCCAGGGTGGAGGTGCACTACGGCCTGTACGTCTTCGCCGCATCCGTCGTGCTGAGCATGCTGGCCACGTACTGGCTGATCGCGATCGTTCAGAAGGACGAGGGCACGCCATCGGGCCCTTCAGCTGCGGGTAACAGCGCTCGATATTGATTCCATGGGCGGGTGGGCATGCCCGGGGACACCACTGGCCACGGTGACAGGCAAACTGACGCAAATTCGCTGCTGATTCATGGGCAATCGCCGCAACTATTACCGGATACTGCACGTCCAGCCCGACGCACCCCGCGCTATCATCAAGGCCAGCTACCGGACGCTGATGCAGAAGCTGAAACAGCACCCCGATCTGGGCGGAGATGAGGGGAACGCCAGCCTGCTGAACGAGGCCTATACCGTGCTTTCCGAGCCCGTCAGGCGTGCCGCCTACGATCGGGATGTTCTTCCGGCCTTATTGGCTGCCCGGCAAGCGACTCGCGAGGCGCCACGCGACTCCAGCGGCACAGGCAGCGGGCAGGTGCGACCCATGCCAGCCGGGCAAACCGCCAGTAGAATCTGCGCCTTCTGCGGCACCGCTAACTCGGCGGATACCGGTTACGGCCAGCCACGCGACTGCATCACCTGTACCGGCCCCCTGCAGCCAGCAAGGCATCTTCGACTCCACCCGTCCAGCCAGCGTGCGGTACTTCGGATCTCCTGTCATGCCACCGTTCGCTGGTTTACCCGCATCGAACAACTCGAGGGTTATCCCGGTGTCGTGCACGATCTTTCCCCCAACGGCCTGCAGTTCCGGTCCATTCACCGCCTGCAGGTAGACCAGGTGATCAGGATTGCGGGCGGCCTGTTATCGGCTACGGCGCGCGTCACCAACTGCCGGAGGCGGAGCGAGGACGGTCAGTACCTGACCGGCGCCGAGTTCGTCACCCTGCGGTTTCACGAGGTGCGGGGCACCTTCATTTCCTGGAGCGTCTAGGCGTCCGACCTCAGGATCCTTATCACCGGTAGCGCCCCGACCGGGGCTGCGTGCTAGACTCAGGATGTTTGGATCATGTTCCAGATGTTGCCTGGCACCGGCGTGCTGTTCCCCGACAATGCCTCGCATAGGCGAATGCAGACGTCCAGCGCGAACCGGGTACGGTTTCACTGACCGGTAACGGGATATGGGAAATCAGCCCTCGCGCCTGAACGAGGTTATCAGTCATCCATTGCACTTTATGCTGCGCGTGCTGGCGGGCTTCCGTGCCAACCAGGGTTTTCTCCTGTCAGGTGCGGTCGCCTACTACACACTCCTGTCCGTAATCCCCATGTTCGCGCTCATGCTCGTGGTCCTGTCGCAGATCGTGGATCCGCAGGAATTGCTCGAAACCTCCGCGGCATCACTCGAACTGATTGCACCGGGGCAGTCGGCGGCCATCACCCAACAGATCGCACACTTTCTGGCCAACTGGAAACTGGTCGGGATGGTGGGTCTGGTGATCCTGCTGTTTTTCAGTTCCATGGCATTCACGGTGCTGGAAAACGCCATGTCGGTTATCTTCTACCATCGGGTAGCCATCCGCCGCCGGCATTTTCTGGTCTCGGCCATATTGCCCTACTGCTACATACTGCTGCTGACGCTCGGCCTGTTGACCGTCACGACCATCAGCGCCGCCTTGCACGCCGCGGAAGCACAGCCCCTTTCCCTGCTCGGCTCATACCTGGTCTGTGGAAGGGGCGAACACGGCGATTGTCTATGCGCTCGGTGTCCTCGGTGAGATACTCCTGCTGACATCCCTGTATCTGGTGATGCCGGTGGGCCAACTGGCCCTGGGTCACGCGCTGATGGGAGGCATCACCGCCACCATACTCTGGGAAGCCACCCGCCATTTCCTGATCTGGTACTTTTCGACCTTGTCGCTGGTGAACGTCGTCTACGGGTCACTCACCTCCGCCATTGTGATACTGCTCAGCGTCGAGGCCGCCGCCATCATCGTGCTGCTCGGGGCACAAGTGATCGCGGAATACGAACGCGGTGATGATTCACCGGACCTTCACCCGCCGCTGCGGACATAAAGGACGCTTGCAGATACGGTGCGGAACGCGGCCGACCGAATTCCGGATCCGGCCCCCGGGATGTCCTCAGCCTGCCGCCTCACTCCTGACTCCTCACTCCCGTCCCCCGTCTCCTCGATTCTGTCTCCTGTCTCCTGTCTCCTGTCTCCTGTATTGTGTATTCTGTATTCTGGCTTCTGTCTTCTGTCTTCTGTCTCCTGGCTTCTGAATCCTGGATTCCCGATACCGCTTCCTGCTATGGTTGCACCTGGCTAGATCCAGGGCACAATTTCCGACTAACTTACCGACCGAATCCCCTTCACCTATGGAACGCGGCGTCAATATTCCTATACTTAGGCGGATCGAGAGGGGGTAACCAGCAATGAACACCGTCAACGTATATGAACTGATCCTCAGAACACCCTTCGCTGAAGACCTCGAGCCTGACCAGTGCTCGGATCTTGCGAACCGGATAAGCACCCGCACTCTGCGTGGCGACGAAGTCCTGATCCGGCAGGGCGATATCGACAGCACGCTCTATGTCATAGCTGAGGGCATGCTGGCGGTCGAGCGGGCGGCCGGTGCGGGTGACCCGGTGACCTTGCATATCCTGAAGCAAGGTGATCTCGCCGGGGCGCTCGGGTTTATCGACGGCACGGAACACACCGCCACCCTGCGGTCAGTCGGTGATTCGCTGGTCCTCGGCCTGACACGCGACGATCTGGAAGCCTACCTTTCCGAAAAACCGGCCATCGTTTACGGCGTGATGCGAGGAATCGTGAGGTCAGTCCACAGGATTCTCGGCCAGATGAACCTCCAGTGCGTCGAACTCAATAACTACATCAGTAAGACCCACGGGCGCTACTGATCGCGGCCTCGCACGCCAGCCCGGCTATGTGCTGATTTGCCGAGCCATCTATACTCTTGTAGTGTGGAGAGTGGGGAGCCGGCGGTTACCGGCTCAGGAAAATCTGCAGAGGCAGCGCTCAAGCCGAACACGGAAGATACAATTATAAATTTCAATTAGTTATAGAAATATATCGGACGGAAACACTGGCGGCGTGGGGCATCTCTGACACCAACACCCGCTAATCCAGATGGAGACCACGCTGGCACTTCGGCACCCGAGGCGCCGACAGGCCGGTCAGTCCGGTGGTTGCGTGGAAGACAGAACCGGCGGTGGTCTTCGTCCAGAAAAAAACTATAAGAAAACAAAACACGTGAGGTGAGGCCCATGACCCAGCAACGATCCGGCAATCGACGTCGGCGGAATTCCCCGACCCCGTTTCCAGTAATCGACAGCGAGGGGAACACCATTACCGGTGAGCGTCGAACAATACTCGACAGGCGCCTCGAAAACATCGCCTTCGAACTGCGCCTGTGTCTGTATGCGGAGATGCCGCGCCCCTGCGCGTGTGAGGGCCGCTGATCTGCATTTCTCAAGCTGACCCCTTTCGCGCACGGTCATCGCGAGACGGCGTACGCGCGCGGCAGGGCCGGCTTTCGCCTCATGGGGCGGGCCCCGAAGAAGCCTGGCGGGCAATGCGGACCGGCCTGCGTTCCTATTGAGCGCTGCGACAGGTATTATCCTGATCCCGAGAACCGCGTGGAATCAGGCTGCGCCTGATGATTCCACATGACTGCAATCTGATGCCCTTCCCAAGGCCGTGGTACTGCCAACGTGAGACTGAATGCAGAGAAATTTCGCAGCTGGGACAACAAGCGCATAACACTGCTCGGTATGTCGGGCGTGGGCAAGACGCGTCTGGCCGATCTGCTGCGGGAACAGAACTGGTTCCACTATTCGGGTGATTACCGGATTGGGACCCGGTATCTGGACGAAGCCATCCTCGACAACATCAAGCAGCAGGCCATGCAGGTACCCTTTCTGCGCGATCTCCTGCGGTCAGATTCGATCTACATCCATAACAACATCACTGTCGACCATCTGAAACCGGTCTCCAGTTTTCTTGGCAAACTCGGCGACCCGGAACAGGGCGGTCTGCCACTGGATGAATTCAAACGCCGCCAGGAATTACATCGCCAGGCGGAAATCGCCGCCATGCACGACGTTCCGGAGTTCATTCGCAAGGCACAGGAGATCTACGGCTACCAGCACTTCATTAACGATGTTGGCGGCAGCATCTGTGAACTGGAAGACCCGGAGGTACTGCGGGTCCTCGATGAACACACGCTGATCCTCTACATCAAGGCCACTCAAAAGGACGAACAGGAACTCATCCGTCGCGCGGAGAGCGATCCCAAGCCGCTGTATTACCGCGAGGCCTTCCTGGATGAGCAACTCGCTATTTACCTGAAGGAAAACAGCTTGCCTTATGTCGCCATGGTCACACCGGACGACTTCGTGCGCTGGATATTTTCACGCCTGTTCTATTCGCGCATCCCGCGCTATGAGGCGATTGCCAGGGACTACGGCTACACGGTCACCACTGACCAGCTTGCCACCGTGTCGACTGAGGCCGATTTTCTCGCCCTCGTCGAGCGGGCCGTGGAAGAACAGGCCGCTTAGCAAATTCCGGAAAGCCCGAAATGCCACTGGTCGCCTACTCCGAACTGCCCACTTTCGACCGCCTGCGCGAGGAAGGCGGAACGGTGCTGCGCGTCGATCAGGCCATTCACCAGGACATCCGTGAACTGCACGTCGGACTGCTCAACATGATGCCGGATGCCGCTCTGGCCGCCACCGAGCGACAGTTTTTCCGCCTCGTCGGAGAGAGCAATCAGATCGCCCAGTTCTATATGCATCCCTTCTCACTGCCGCAACTCAGGCGCGGGACGACTGGACAGGAGTACGTTGAGCGCTACTACGAATCCTTCCCGCAACTCAGAGAGGAAGGACTCGACGCCCTCATCATTACCGGCGCCAATGTGACGCAGCCAGACCTGGCGGCCGAGCCGTTCTGGGACCCGTTGATTGAGGTGATCGACTGGGCCCTGGAAAGTGTCACATCGGTGCTGTGTTCCTGTCTTGCCACGCATGCAGTCCTGCAGTTCCGCCACGGCCAGAAACGTCGCCGCCTGCCCGCCAAGCGTTGGGGCGTCTACCGCCACCGGGTAATGGATCGCACGCATCCTCTGGTCAATGATGTTAATACGCTGTTTGATGTACCGCATTCACGTTTCAACGAGATTGGCCGTGACCAGTTCGAGGCCGCCGGACTGCATGTGCTCGTTGAAAGCGACATCGCCGGCGTCCACCTGGCAGTCAGCAGCGACCGCTTCCGCGTGGTGTATTGCCAGGGACACCCGGAGTACGACACCATCAGTCTGCTCAAAGAATACAAGCGCGAGGTCATGCGCTTTATCGACGGGGCTCGCGAAGACTATCCGCCACTCCCGGACAACTACTTCAGCCTCAAGTCCCAGGCGATTCTCACAGAATACGGCGAGCGGCTGCGGACCGCCGTCGCAAGAGGCGAAGGCTTACCCGAGTTCCCGGAGACGCTGATCCGCCCGACCTTGAACAATACCTGGCATGACACCGCCGAGGCAGTGATAGACAACTGGATCGGCAAGGTCTATCAGCTCACGAACAGTGACCGAAGACTCGCCTTCATGGAAGGCATCGACCCGGAAGATCCGCTTGGGATCCGCTGATCAGAAGCCGGGGCAGGATATCTGTCATCAATTTATTTCGAAAAGGAGATAAGCCATGCTTGGCGAAATGCACGATCTGATCCACGAATTTCCAAACCTGACTGACAAGATCGACGAACTCAGGACAAGCAACGCGACCTTTGCGCAGCTCATGAAGGAGTACGATGAACTGGATGCCAGGATTCGTGACCTGGAAGGACTGGGTCAGCCCGTCGCCGACGAGACCATTGAGGAGCTGAAAAAGACACGCCTGAGTCTCAAGGATCGCCTGTATGCGTTCCTGAGGGACTGAGCACGTTGGGTGGCAAATGATGCGGATCAGGCGGCACTCGCATAAGTGCGACCTCCTGGCAGCGGCCGCGCGCCTTTTGGCCACCCTCTTTGCCGGATCTCGCCGGCCTGCGCTATGTTCGAAACCGACCCCGGCACGGCGCCGGCCAGTTCAGCGCAGCTTGACTACTGTTGAAACAACGCTCCGGGTCGGGATCGGTGGGCAGTGGCGGCGCTGCCCTTGAAATTTCTGCCGTGATCGGCTGATCTGGCTACCGGTGCTTTTTCAATCTGATCATGACGAATACTATGGCCACGGAACCCACGGAAAAACACGGAAAGAACCAACATCCATTAGAAGTTTTTCCGTGTCCTTCCGAGGATTCCATGGCTATAAATAACAAAGCCTCTTAAGCAGAATCTGTGGGTCGCTGAAACTGTGCGGCAACGCTCGCCTGAGTATATTAATCACGAAATCCACGGAACCCACAGAAGGAGGAATCAATAATTCTTCGGTGGCTTCCGTGGCCAACGACCAGGTCTTGATCTAAACCGAGCTACCGGTGCGCGAGGCACACCCTCATCCGCTTCTGTCTTCTGTCTTCTGTCTTCTGTCTTCTGTCTTCTGTCTTCTGTCTTCCGTCTTCCGTCTTCCGTCTTCCGTCTTCCGTCTTCCGTCTTCCGTCTTCCGTCTTCTGTATTCTGTATTCTGTATTCTGTATTCTGGATTCTGGCTTCTGGCTTCTGGCTTCTGGCTTCTGTCTTTGGAAAGCATGCTACTCATAATAGGGGTCAATAAAGAATACCTGGCGGTGAGACGTGTCGCTTTTTGAGGCCTCAGTGTCGCTCTTCATCCCCTCGCCGATATACTCGACCTGGCCCATAACCTTGTCGATCTTCACAGGCTGCTGTTCCAGATCTTCCTCCACCGCGTTGACACGGGCCGCTTGACGCCCGTCGAACTGCCGTATTTGTTCATCGATGATATAGGGAGTGACGAGTACCACGAGCTCGGTGTTGACACTGTTTATCGCTCGGTTCGAAAAGGCCATGCCTATCACCGGCAGATCGCCAAGGACCGGCATACCTTCGCGCGTCTCTTCGGTGCTGCGCTTGATCAGCCCGCCGATAAAGACGGTTTGCCCGCTGTTGACCAGCATGGTCGTCGTCACCTCGGTGGTCGTCTGATTGGGGATGCCATCATCGGAAACCGTACCGGTGCTGACCTCCGGATGGATATCCATCAGGATACGGCCCTGGCCGTCAACGGAGGGCTTCACCTTGAGGATTACGCCTGATTCCAGGTACTCGACAGAGGTGGTCGTGACGTTGTCGATCGTCGTCGTGACGTTATACCCGAGCCGGTCACCGATGACGGCCTCCGCCTCGCTGTCTTCGAGGGCCAGTAGCTTCGGCGTGGATAAGGTGCGCAGACGGTCCCTGGCCCTGAGGCTGTCCAGAAAGACCTCTATATTCGGCGTCACCAGATCAAAAAACAGGCCCGGAGAACCTGGATCAGACAGCCCGCGGATACCGAACGAGCCTTCGCCTCCGTCATAGTTGAATATTTTTGCCCAATCCAGCCCGAACGACTCACCATCCCGAAGCCCGATCTCGAGGATTTTTGCTTCAATGAGAATCTGCTTTGGCTTGCGATCGATCTCCTTGAGAAGCCGGGCAACACGGTTCAGGAAATAGGGCTTGTCTTCCACGACCAGCAGCCCGCGCTGCGGCAGCGCCGTAATCTTCCCGTAGCTCGACAAATGGTTCTTGAGGATGCTTAGGATAATTTCCGGACTGGAGTATTGAACCTTGAAGGTACGCAGTTGCGTCGGTCCGCCACCCGCGTGTTTTCCCGCCTCGTCCTGGTCGACGATGAAGTAACTGCCATCGCGCTTTTCCACCGCATAGCCACCCGCGGTGGCGATCGACTCGATTGCCTCGTCCAGATCGACATCATACAGATTGACCGAGATGGTACCTTCCACGTTGCTGGATAAGAGGATGTTGACGCGCGCCCTTCGGGACAGCATCTCCATCACCTCGGCGAGATTGGCATGCCGGAGTGTCAGCGTAATCCCTTCGCCCGACTGCGGCTGCGCCGTGTGCACGATCTGACCGCCGCCGGCCTCTTCCGCCAGCACCGGCCGGAGCGCCGAAAGCGTCAGTACCAGCAGCGACAACACCACCAGCACCACTTGCAGCGTCCTGCAGCACCTGCTACTTATCCTTTGTCTCCACATCCTCATTGTCGACCGATAAGGTCCTCTGCTCGCCGTTCTTCTCGACCACAACCTGGCGTTCGTGGATCGAAACGATCCGATAGCCGTCAACTTCCTGTCCAACGCCGAGGATCAGGCCGCTGATATTCACCAGTGACTCCGACCCCGCGAGCATGGTCCCGCGCAGTTCCAGCGCCAAACTGGTCTCCAGCTCCGCGCCGGCGACACCCGGAACGGGCTGACTGCTTTCCGGCAGCGGGTGCGCAAAGGGATTCTTGTGCAAGATCCCTGCCGAATGCGCCTGACAGGCCAGCGCCAGGCCTCCCAGCCCGGCTAACACCAGCGCCCCAATGTGTCTTCCCCGGCGCATCCCTACACCCGCCGGTAGGAGACAATCGTGAGTTTCACCGACAGGCGGGGATTGTCCTTGTCCCGCTCGAGCGGCCTGATAACAAAGTGCTTGACCACGACAAAGCCCAACTCCTTGCGCAACTCCTGCAGCCAGGCAAACAGGTCAAAATAATCGCCGGAGACCTCCACATCGAAGAGGACCTCGCGGAAGATCCGCACCACATCGCCCTTGCCTGGTTTCACACCGCGCAGTTCCACGTTGTTGCGCCAGGAGATGCCCTGCAGCCTCCCGATCACGAAGGCCTCGAGCTGCTTGTCGGGAAGGTTCACCATGTCGCCATGCAGCTGGTGGCCAATTACTTCAACGTCGAGCTGCATGCCGGCAATCTCCTGTTCCAGTGCCTCACCTTTTTCGGCGACATGCTCGAGTGTCGTCCGGTCGTTGACCGCGCTGCGGTAAGCCTTCACCTCGGGCCAGATCACGTAGGTGAAAAGCGCCGCGGCAAGCACAATGGCCACTGACGCCATTAACAGGCGCAGCACGCGCGGGTCGAGGTTTTTCAGCAACTCGTCCATCAACCAGGCGAGACGCCGCTGTTGACCACAACCGCAAGACTGAACTGCACGACCGCGCTTTTTGCACTGGGCAGAAGCGTTGATTCCAGCACGCGAACACTCTGGATCTCCGGCTGGTCGAGCAGGCCACGGACGAAGCTTGACAAGGCGGAGTAGTCCTGTGCCTGGCCCCTGATCGCCATGTGCGTGTCAATCTTCCAGGTCTCCTCGGCAGCGCGCCCCTCACCTGCCGGCACGACAATGAAATAGCCAGTCGCAACCGTTCTGGTCTTCTCTTCTACCACGGAGCCTGCACGCCGGAACTCCCAGTCGACGAACCACACGCCGTCCACCAGCGCCCGATCGACCGTCTCGAACATCGCCTGAGCGGCCGCCCCGCTGCGCAGACCCTCCAACAGCGCCAGCTGCCGCTCATAGCTCCGTTTGGTTTCCTCGAGCCGAGTGAGCTCGTCGCGTTGCTGCGTGGTAACCACCTGCCTGGCCTGCAGGGCCTCGACATCTGCCTGCACCTGGCCTGTGGCGAAGACCAGCGCGAAATAGCCCGCGGCTGCCACCATCAACAGCGCACCTACCGCGATGCCGAAGTGTGCCACACAACGGCGCAACCAGATCTGGAAGCGGTAATCCGTGGGGATGAGATCAATATCTGCCATCTTCGATCATCCCAGTAAGTGCGAGTCCGGTTGCCACCGCGATCTCGGGGGCCGGTTCGGGCTGTCCTGTTGTGTCTGGCTCGGCGCGTTGCCCGAAGGCCTTAAGGGGATCCGGCATCGTTTCAACCGGCAGTTTCACCAGACGGTTCAACAGGTGATCGGTTCCCTGCCATCGCGCCAGGCTGCCCAGCAGGTAAATGCGGCTCACGGGTTCGCCATGGGTCTCGGATGCCGTGTAGATGAGGGCGCGGTTGATCTCGTCGGCCAGTCGCATGAACGCGGGCTTGACGATCTCCTGCAGCGTGCGGGAAACGTCAATAGCACCCGCCGGCAGGGCCTGGTTGTCTGCGCCGGGAGCCGAGCCGAAGCTATGCCGCTTAACGAGATCGCGAGTGGCCTCCACGGACATCTCCAGCGCCGCGGCGATCTCGTCCAACAGGTTTTGTTCGCCAAACTGAACTTCCTGATCGAACAGCAGGCGGGCGCCGGAAACCACGGTCAGATAACTTGTCAGGCGCCCGAAATTGATGGCAAGGACGTTGTCATGCGCGCCGTGTGGCGCCATGACGCTCACCAGACGCCGGATCGCAGCCGGCCCGATATCGAGGCGATGCGCCTCAAGCCCGCATCTACGCAGCAGCTCCAGGTAACTGATGACCGACTCTCGCCTCGCGATAGCCACAATGGCCAGGCGTTCTTCAGCCTGTTTTTCTGCACGCACGGGCAGGTAGTCGATCACGTAGTGCGAGAGATCCTCTTCGAGACGACCGGCCATGACCTTGAGCAGGGCCGCTGCGTCCGCCTGCCCGGCATGGACCTGATAGGTCACCGACAGGATTCGGGTCTGCGGAGACGGGAGCACAGACACCACCCGCCGCCCCCGGAACCGGTCCGAAGCCAGGGCACGCTGCACCAGGGATCGCATGTGCTTCGGCGATAGCATCAGCTCGTCCCGGGTCTCCGGGTAAGCGATCGACGCCCTCGCCCGTAAGGAGATAGCACCTGTGGGTGCAGCTTCCAGTTGCACCAGATGAAGTTCGTGAAGGGAACATTCGAGGCCAATTGGTCCAATCCGTTTGGACCGGGCGGCCGGCGTGAACCTCTGAACTGCCTGACTCAATGCACTCATACTGTGTCCGAATCCTTGACGCCGGAGATCCCCTGGAGATACCGAACGAATTGCTCAGCAGGCCCCTGCTAACCGATCATTCCACCAGCCACAGCGCCAGGCCCTCAGCTCCGCGTAAACTATCGGCAACGCCGTTACATTCTTCAGGAAATCAGCAAGGTTAGGAGGAAGAAGACACCGGAATACCGTCTGTCGCGGATCTGATCGCGCCGACAGTTTCCTGCCAGTTTCGGGTCACGAGGCCTCGTGCAGATTCGGCAAGATCAGATCGACGGTTGCTGCGACTTGATTACCGGCCTCCACGAGCAGGTGATCAACTGTCTCGACGGACAAATCCGTGAGCTGTAAGGCCATGGGATCGGCGCACTCAACCCATTTGTCGCCGCTCCCCGTCCACCGCTGGGTCTCGGTCACCACACTGGCCAGATGGATTATCGATGCCTCGAGTCGGAACTCCTCAGCGCGTGTCGGTACCGTGTGGTATCGGATCGCCGATTCAAGGGCAGGCGGGAGATTCCAGGCCTGGGCCAGCTCGCCACCAACCTGCGCATAGTCGAACCCGAAAAGCTCCCGTTCGACGCGGAACACCAGCTCCTGTGCCTGAGTTGCCCGGATCAGCGCCTTCTGACAGGGTGCCGGATACTTCTGGTACATGAGCAGGTGACCCATGTCCCGCAGCAAGCCGGCCACAAACAGGCGCTCCGAGTCCAGCATATTGCAGTGAATGGCAAGCAGGCGTGCCGTCACACCGCACCGGATACTGCCCTCCCAGAACGTGCGCATGTGCATCACGCCGGTGGACATAGCGGAAAACGTATCGGCAACCGAGGTCGCAAGCACCAGATCGTGAACCTGCTGGGTGCCGAGCATGTTGACGGCGCGGGTCACGGTCTCGATTCGCGTAGCCACTCCGAAATACGGACTGTTCACCAAGCGCAGAAGCCGGGCCGTCAGACCCGGGTCCTGGCCAATGAGCGCACCGACCTCAGCCAGCGCATAATCGGGACGATCGAGCAGGGATCTGAGACGAATGTAGATGTCCGGCAGCGATACCAGCCCGACGGCATCCTTAACCAGCTCTTTGGCAGTTAACATCCTGTTCTTCCCCTGTTTGCGAGACGCATCCGGCGTCTAAGTCCGCGCTGCGCGAGCTTCGAGGTGAAGCCGACTGCGAAGGCGATCTCGTCGCGGATCGATCTGTGCGAAACACCTGGCAAATGACAGCCACCCATGTTCCTTCCTGCGACCTCGCTCAAACCATATCGGCCTCAGTGCTGTTGAGCACGCGGCTGACAACGTTTGTGCTCCCGGCGAATTGTGCCTTGCGGTCCTTGGCCTCGTAAAGCGCAATATCGGCTTCCCGGTAAACATACTCCTGCCTGACCGTGGCATCCGGTGGCATGCTCACCAGGCCAATGCTCATCGAGATCTGCGGACCCGCGCGCTTACGCTGGCACTCGACACAGGCGCGCAGTGCCTCGATACCTGCGGCGATGACGTCTCCGGGATTGTCAGCGGCAAACAGGTAGGCAAACTCGTCGCCACCCATCCTGACCAGAAAACCCTGATCAGCCACAACCGCACTGAAAGACCGACTCACGCAGCGCAGGACCTCGTCGCCATAGTCGTGGCCGCAGGTATCGTTGATCGGCTTGAAGTTATCGATATCCAGAAGCGCGAAGTGACAGGCCTTTCCCGCAGCCTGCCATTCGGTCACCCTGTTGGAAAATGCAATTTTCAGGTAGCGCCGGTTCCAGGCACCGGTAAGCGGGTCCTGATGGGACAGGTGCATCATCTTGTGGTGCGCCTGTTCCAGATCGAAGCGGGTCCGTATGTCTGCCTTGCGAACCACGGTGTTGCGTGCCACCAGGGCTAGACTGATCAATCCCGCCCCGACCATGATGAACTGCAGCGACCAGAGTGTCTCGCTGTCGAAATTATTTCCGCCCGCCCAGGTGGAAGCCGTAAAGGTCCCGTAGATCAGCACCATTGCGACAATACCCTCGCGCAGCCCCCAGGGGACGATCGGGATCACCATGAACAACAGCGTCACGCTGGCAAACAAGGCAAAACTGAAGGCACCAGTCTGATGGGCCAGCAGTACGAAAGCGGTTCCACTGATCAGTAACAGCGTCGTGCCAAGCAGGTAGATCGACTCGGCGCTGCGTGTCACATGCGCGGAGACAAAGATATGAACCGCCAGTAACGCAAGCAGGGAGCAGGTGTAGACATAATTCTGCCCGAGGCCGGCGCGGCTGAACAGCACCATTTCGATGCTGAACAGACAGAGCAGAATAAAGCTGAGGAACATCAGCCCCTGCCGGGCCTCCTCCAGCGTCAGTTTCTGCGCATAGAAGGCGATATCGTCCCCCCCGAAGGCTGTCGCCGACCAGGCGTCCAGCACGCCGTTGATTATCTTCTTGTACATTGCAACGTGGTTCGACAAATCAGACAGTTAAATCCATTAAGCCCCTACTTGAATCGACTTACCTGGAAGAATCTTGACCCAAACGCAGTCACTCTGCGATTCCCCGAAATTTCTGACTTTGTCTGAAAAACATCATTCGCTGCCTACGGCTGGCCTACGCAGCTTATTGCGGGCAGCCGCCGCCGAGCTCAATCACGACGTCGTCAAACAGAACCAAATCTTTGTTGCCCATGGCCGAGGATGTCAGCAGGCGTATCCGCGTGTTGGGCGCGATGAAGCTCGTAATGTCGTGGGTGAAGAGCTGCGGACTACTGAAGTTCGCCGGACCCTCGAAGCGCCCGATCTCCGTCCAGCTGGTGCCACCATCGCTCGAGACATCCACGGTCACGTAGTCACTGGCATTGTCGAGCCCGCTGCGTTCGTAGGTTAAGCGTAATGTCGCGCTCGTGTAACCGGAGAGGTTCGCCTCACGCTCAAGGCCTTCGCCGCCACCATCATTGTCTTGAACTTGAGCGCGGAAACCATCCGTTTCGCTGACGACTTGTTCATCGCCACCGTTGGGACCGTCATTCTCATTGATTTCGAGCCAGTCTGTGGACCATGGAAGAGTACCGGTACTCCCGCTATAGCCACCGGTCTCGAAGTCATCGGCTAAGGTAACCGTACAGCTTCCGCCACCACCGCCACCACCGCCGCCACCGCCGCCACCACCACCACCAGCCAAGGCCCATTCGATGGCTCGCTTCATGATCGTCTGCCCATCCGCAGTCAGTGCCGTGATGTCGGTGACAGAGACGCCGTCCTGTCCACCCCACGGCATCTGCACGCGTCGTCCGGCGGCCGTCCCGCCTCCGGAAATCGCCGCCCCGGTATCCAGGGTCAGGAGTCCACCGAGGGATGACATTGTCCCACTGGCCCAGGTGCCGATGATCGCCAGGCCCGCCGGCAGCGTGCCGACCGCCGCACCCAGCGGCTGGCTGGACGAGAACAGCGCGAGCACCGTTGCACCCCCGAACGGCGCGGTGATGTAATGCGCCGCATCGGTTGTGAGTGGCGGATTCGCGGTGCTCAGGAAACGGTTGGTGGAGAAGCCGAACACATCATGGAGTGCGGGATCCTCGTTTACGACGCCGATGGTTGCCTCTTTCAGCTTCTTACCCAGGTCCGCCAGGATCACGGACTCCGTAACGTAGGCCACATCTGCCGCGGCGGCGGCCGCATCGAAGTTCGCCTGGGAATCATTGTCATCAATCAGTGTGACCGTATGGCCCCAGCCCTCGATCAGGGTCTTGCGGTCCGCATCAGCGCTGGACAGAGTCGTGGCATCACCCACCACCAGCAGGACGTTGTAGGCTGGCCCGGGACTTGAGCCGGCACCCTCCGCCCATTCGATGGCGCGTTCCATGATCGTCAGGCCGTCGGCATTCAGGGCCGCTACATCAAAGGTCGCATCGCCCCAGGGGAGCAGTACACGGCGCCCGGCGGCGGCCCCGCCACCGAAGAGTTCCCCACCGGTTTCGATCACGCCCAGCGAATCATCCCAGAGGCTGCCGGTATTGAACACTTGAGCCAGTGCGGCGAATCCGGGCGCCTTGTTCGCAGTCATTATATGCAGCGTCTGATTGCCGGACAGTATGGTCAGCAAGCCAGTCGGGAAGGGCTCAGTTATGTAGTGGGTATTGTCGAGGACATCGACTTCGCTGCGGCTCTTGTAAGTAACGCTCTGCTGGCCGAACCCGAAATCGTCAACAAGACTGCCTTGCTCGTTGACCACGCCGATGGGTGCGTCCTTGAGCTTCGAGCCCAGCGCTACGTCACTCGCCACCGACGAGACATAGGCCACGTCGTTCACTGCTACCGCCGCATCGAAGTTGGGCTGGCTGTCATCGTCTGAAATCAGGTTGACACCGTAACCCCAGGACTCGATCAGGTCGATGCGCAGCTGCTCCTGCGCTGTGGGGATCACGAGCAGGTCGCCGGACGGGAATTGCACCATCGTGGTACCGCCTGAAACAAACAGCAGATTCTTGGCTGGCGACCCGCCAGTATTACCCGTGCCCCACTGCAGCGCACGCTGTACCAGTAGCCGGCCGTTGCTGTTGAGGTAGTCCCAATTGAATTTGACATCGCGGCCCAGCGGCACCATCACGCGCCGGCCGGGAACGGGCGTGCCCCCTGAACCCATCGCACCCGTATCGAGCACCACCAGCGAGCCGGCCCCGCCGGTGTCGGCCAGCGACTGCAGCCCCGCCGCCACGGTGCCGGAGACGGTCAGCTGTTCCATGGACGCGGAATAGATGTCCAGTGGACCGGTCGGGAACAGCGCGGTGATGTAATGGCTGGTGTCGGTGACGTTGACGCTGGAACCGACTGTCCAGGCACTACCCGTGGCAAAGCCCAGATCGCCGTTGTATGCACCATCCTGACTGACCACGCCGATGGGCACGTCCCTGATCCGGACGCCCACCTGATTGACACCGACCGTCTCTGAGATAAAGAAAACGTCATTGCTGGCGGCAGCCGTCATGTATCCCGCGGCGTTCGTATTCTCGCCGATAGGGTTCACCGTGTAGCCCCAGGATTCGAACAGTGCCTTTTTGGAGGCATCCGAGGGGACCAGTGTCGTCGGGTCAACCACCACCATCCCCACCGTGCCGCTGCCCTGCGGCGCCAGGCAGGGACTGCCGCATTCGCAGGCGTAGGTGAGGGTGAGTTTCGGGTGCAGGGTCGGGTCGGTGGCGTCGCTGCTGGCGAAATGCGCCGCGGTGCCGAAGGTCTCGGCTACCAGCGCCAGTCCCTGATTGGCAAACGCACCCGATACCCAGCCATCGACAAGTCCAGCGATGTCCCAGCTCGACCAGGCGGTGCCGGCCGGGACAGCAGTGGTAGCGAAGGCGGCCGCGTCGTAATCACCGCCGGCGCGTGCCCAGTTATTGGTGCTGTTCCGCTGGGTCCAGTTGGGGGACCCGTTCGCCCCGCTGGCCGTGCCCTCGACCCAGTCGCTGGTGACCCGGTGCACTCCCACCGGCCCGCCATTGACGCTGGTATTGGTCTGGTAGAGCTCCAGCACCGCGCTGGTCACCCTGGCGCCACGCGGGACGCCGGTAAGGTTGAACCTGAGCAGGCCGTTGGCAATGGAGTTTGCGTAGCGGTTTTCTACCCATATCGTGGTGCCGGCGCCGTAGTTCCAGCCGGGTTTCCACTCGTAGAGGTAGGTGTCCGCGCCTTCCGCGCCGGGTTGCATAAACGCTGTACCCGGTTGCTGGTAGGCCGGCACCGACGTGCGTGTCAGCGTGCGGGTGATGTCGTTGGCCGGGCTGGGATTGCCGCTCAGGGTCCCGGTGGCGGTAATGGTTGCGGGTGTCGCGAAGCCGGTACCGACGGTCACATCCAGATGGGGTCGCGTGTTGGACCCGCTATCGCGGCTCATGTACTCGGCATGGGTGCCCTCGCCGGTGGGGATCAGCATGATGCCGTAGTTGGGCTGAGCACCATTCACCCAGGACTGCACCTGGGCGGTGAGATTGACCTCTACCCAGACGTCCCCGGCGAGAGGCTGGGCCGGGATGGTTTGCAGGACCGCACTGTCGAAGTTGGTGGCCATGGTCTGCCAGGTCGCGCCGGTTTCGGTCCAGTCCGCCGTGGCCCGATGCACGGTGACCGGCCCTTGCGGGTGTCCTTTTGTCGCGTTGATGTAGAAACGGGCTGTTGCGGAATTGATCTGTGCCCCGGCCGGCAGGGATGAGAGATCGAAGCGGACCACGGCATATTCCAGGTTGCCGGACTCCCGGCGCAGATGGAGTGTGGGCTGGCTTCCATTAGCATCGGTTATGATGTCACTGCGAAACCAGCCATCCTGGTCGGCTGCCAGATTGGGATAGCCCGTGGTTGCCCCTCCGGGGGTGGTGACCGTGGCGGTGTAGCTGTCCGGCCCGAACGGCACCGTCGTCATGGCCATATCGCCGGCACAACCACTGTTCTGAACGCCCCAGGTGGCGTGCGCCAGACCGGCCGCGGCGATCGCGTTTGCCTCCCGGGCCTCGGCCTCTCCGGCCGTCCTATCGACATTTATGGCGCTCTGGTTATTGAGCAGGAAGGCGATGGTGGCGATGAGCGTTATGGCCAGCACCACAGGCAGCAGGATAAACCCGCGCTGGGTGGCTGGCCGGTGTAGTGAATGGTGCGTATAGCGCACCCGACAGGCCTCACCGGGAATCACAACGCACCCCCGACACGCACCTGCGTTTGCAGGCTGACCACTTCGCCTGTCGCAGGGCTGGTCAGTTCCAGGGTGAGGTCGATGATCTGGCTGCGATCACCGCCTTGCGGGACCCGTTTGACCCGGAGCCGCGTGACGTTTTCAGCGATGGATTCGAGGATGAAGTCCGCTCCGGTGACAGCCCCGCTGCTGTTTTCATCCCACGGCACCGGCGTGCGCTGCATCAGGGTGCCGTTGAAAAGGTAGAACACCACGGGGTCGTACCAGTCCTCGTCGCTGCTCCCATCCTCGTCGTCGTCCGCAACAGCGCCCTCATCCAGATTGCCGTCCGCGTCGTCATCCACCGCGCAGATGCCCGGACAGCCGTCGCCATTGTTGTCGGCCCCGGGGTCTTCATCGATGATGCCATCCCCGTCATCATCGATCCCGTTGATGGCATCCTCGTTCTGGGAGAAGTCTACGCTTTCATCATCATCGGCTATGGGAGAAAAGGCATAATCCTTGATCCCGTTGCCGTCGTCGTCAATATCCCGAATGCCGGGCTTGCCGTCATTAGATGTATCCGCGGGGAGGTCCTCATCGATGCGGCCGTCGCCGTCGTTGTCGGCATCGGGGATGCCGTTACCGTCGAGGTCAAGAGAGGCGGGCATCGTCACCGCCAGTACCGCGGTGGCCAGCGAGCTGCCGGGAGGCGGTGGTGACGGCGGGTAGGTTTCCTCGCGGATATTTTCGACAAACAAAGTCGGCGATTTGTCTGCCATCGGTAACAGCAGCAAACGACTCTGACTCACAACCCGCACCATCTGTTCCATGGCAAAGCGTGCCTGTTGGGTCAGGTCGTTCCTGTCGTGGATGGTGTCCTGAGTGTCCGTGGCCTGGCCGACAATGCCGCCAAGCCCGACAATCAGAACGGCGCCAATCGCCAGCGTGATCAGAAGCTCGATCAGTGTGTAACCGTTTGGTTTCCTGATGCACGGAGTACACCGTTCAGGATGTCCCTCGGAGAAGGTTGAAAAATGGAGGTTGCATGTCACGCACAAAGTCGGCTGGAGTTTCTGCCTCAAGGCGCGTCGTACACACCGGTGCCTGTGCGGGAGCCTAGTCATAGATGCTGGTCAG
The DNA here is from genome assembly GCA_963707015.1 of uncultured Gammaproteobacteria bacterium. Taxonomy (GTDB): domain Bacteria; phylum Pseudomonadota; class Gammaproteobacteria; order Thiohalobacterales; family Thiohalobacteraceae; genus CAVPOO01. The sequence goes on along the minus strand of CAVPOO010000013.1, from coordinate 30,857 downwards.
GCTCTCAATGGCCTTGCCCGTTCCTTCGAGTTCGATCCTGATCCAGAGCAACCCCTCGTCGGTGTCTGAAAAGACGTCCCCATCCCCGTCGGCGTTGTCGGCATCGTAACGTGCCAGGTAGACCAGGCGACGATCGTTTGCCCCGGGGGCGTCAGAATAGTTCGGGGACGGAGCCGTCGGGTCGCTGAGCGCCTGCGCTTCGTCGTCGAGCGTATTGAATGGTTCCGCCAGCACCTCTTCGAGTTTTGCCGTGAGGTGAAAGTGCCGAACAGTCTCGGATGCATGAATGCCGGTTCCCTGCATCGCCGGCTGCAGTGCTTCAATTGCGGGAACCAGGGTGAGAGCAATTAATACGGTCGCGACCAGGACTTCCATGTAGCTGAACCCGGCCATTCTGCCGCCGTCCGCCGACCGCCCTTCGATCGTAATGGCGCATGAACCGCACCCTGCATGCTTCCCAGGCTTGCTCACTGGATGGTCACCCGACCGGTGATGCCGTGCAGCGTCACGACGCGCGAAAAAGATCCCAGCGTCAGGGTTACGTCAAACTGTTCGAGGAGAACCGTCTCGGGATCAGCACACCACGGGGTGCCGTTGCTGTCGAAGTAGACAGAGCCCGACTGGTTACAGGTCCCACGATAGATCCTGCTATGGCTCAGACCACCGGCCGACGCAAAGGGATGGGTGTCGAGCTGGACGTCATAGAGTTTCTTACTGACCGGATGGTAGACGTCGTACACCAGCGTCCAGGGTGTGGTAGACATGTTCGGCCGGAAGACCTGAATCCGCTTCTGGCTGGAATCCTGCCGGAAACCACGCGGGCTGCCGGCACGCATCGCCTCACTCCGCGCGAAGCGCATTGCCTCGGCGATTTCCTCGGCGGCGAGATCCAGTTTCTGGGAATCAGCGGAAGAAAAATTGGGGATCGCCACGGCTGCGACGATCCCCAGGATGGATACGACTAGCAGAATTTCGAGGAGGCTGTACCCGCGCTGTTGCAGCATGGCTTGCCTACCGATGTCCGGATACGATCCCTTGTCAGCCCTTACCCTATGATTTGGGACCGGGCGCCTTCAGCAGGCGCACCTCTCCGGCTGACTACCGATCGTCGTACTGGAAACCTGCATTGTTCGGATCGGCAGTCGTGTCGTTGGCGATGAACTTGCCGGTCAGAACGTCATACTTCCAGCCGCCGTTTGCACCGTCACCCGCCATATTCAGGTCGCCCGCGTTTACGGCCACGAGTGTGGCATCATCCGTGATCGGGTTTTTCGCCAAGGTATTTTTCTTAAGGTAAGGACCGAACCTGAAGGTCGCATCCGTCGTGCTACAGGCCGCGCCATTCGCATCGGTGTACATGCTGAGCTGGTCGATAAAGGCCTGCACACCCTGGGCCCCCGCCCCACCGGTACCCGTCCCCGGTGTACCTGCCGGCGTGCCGGGACATGCCGCCGCAACCGCGGTCAGCTCGCCGGGATACTCGCCATGCTGCTGGTAGTAGAGATCGACCGCCGCACGCACGTTGGATAGCGTGGTATCCAGCGCGGCTTCCTTGGCGTCGTCGGTCGACGAGGCGAACTGCGGAACGATAATGGCAGCGAGAATCGCGAGAATGATTACGACGATCAGGAGCTCGACCAGCGTGAACCCCGTTTGTATCTGCCGTGTCAGGTAGTGCTTGCTCATGGCTCAACCTTTCCTGTGATTGTATAAAGCAATGGTCCGAACTGTGATGCACTTATCGGCATGCGCTTTCTTCCCTTTAGGTACTTGGGGAGCATTGACCGGCCCATGGACGCCGGCCCGCGTTGTTCGGACCTGCAACCTGACCGGTGCCCGACACGCGCACCGCGCCTCGGGGGCAGCGAAGTTCATCAGTATATTGGAATCTCTTTTATATACCCGGCATGACTTGGCACCCCTTCCTGCCAGGTCCTGAAGGCTGAGTTGCAGGTCACGGAGGAATGCGGTATTTTCGCCGGAGAAAATATAAGGCAGGTAACACCCCAAGAATTCAGCCTTGCCATTGGAGGAGAAACAATGAAAATACGTCTCACAGGCGAGACTTTCGCTCGCGTCAATTTGATCGGTTATGGATTTCTGATTAGTGCCGCACTAGCCCTGTCACCGCAAGCATGGGCAGCATCGATACAAAGCAGCAGTACCGGACTTGCTTCTCCCGATACTCTCCTGACGTTTGACGAAATAGTGCTCCCGGAGAATTCTCCGTTAACAATAGAATACAACGGATTTGGGGTTACGTTTTCTGGACTTAATTACGATCCTTCATTGTTTGCAGGGCCTTGGGCCCCCGACGGGACAGCCCCGTTTCTTGGAAATCTCACTGACGACGCCGATCAGTTCACTGATTGGTCAGTCACATTTAACACAACCCTCTCGGAAGCAGCTTTTACACTTACAGCAGGCAGCGGCAATCAAACGCTCACCGCGTTACTCAACGGAACTCCCGTTGAGTCTTTCTCGTTCTTTTTTGGCACTGCGTCGGATAGTGGCTATTTCGGATTCGAAGGGATTGCCTTCGATGAGATTCAGATGACTGCTGGCTCAGGGGTATTCATTGACAATTTGCAGTTTTCGTCGGTGATCCCCTCCCTGCCGCAGCCTACCTGTTCGGCTCTGGCCTGATCGGGTTAATTGGGATCGCAAGAAGACGTAAGGCGGTGTAAGGTGCGCTCGATATCTGCTAAATTCTTGCCTCTTCAACAGAATCTATGGGTCGTTGAAACCGTACGGCAACACTCATCCGAATATATTAGCCACGGAACCCAAAGAAAGAACAATTAATAATTTTTCCGTGGATTCCGTGGGTTCCGTGGCCAACAACCAGGTCTTAATCTAAACGACGCTATCGGTGCACGAGGCGCACCCTGCCCCCCTGTATTCTGTATTCTGGGTTCTGTCTTCTAACATACGGCTTCCCGCTTGGCGGAAAACTGACACCTGGCACCCCCCGCCCCCTACCCCACCGCCCCCTACCCCACCGCCCGCGACAGCTTGAAGATGGGCAAAATCAGTGAGCTTACGATCAGTCCCACGACCCCCCCCATCACCAGCAGCATCACCGGCTCGACCAGCCGTGAGAAGGTCGCCAGGCGCTTGCCCAGTTCACGTTCGTAGTGATCGGCGATGCGGCTCAAGACCCGCGGCAGACTGCCCGTCGCCTCGCCCGTTGTGACCATCTGCCGCACCGTGGGGGGAATGAAGTCCGCCTGCTGGAAAGATACGGCAAATCCGGCGCCCTCGCGCACCCGCTCCTCGATGCCCAAAATAAACCGCCGGAATACCCGGTTCGGCACTACCTCACGACAGGATGCGAGCGCGTCCATCACGCTCACCCCGTTGGCCAGCGACAGACCGATGACGCGCAGCGACTGGACCAGATAGATCTGAATAAAGATCTCGCGAAAATAAAATACCCGCATCTTGAATCGATCGAGCACATCGGCCCCCGACGGCGTTCTGAGCCAGTAAGCCAAGGCGGCTGATCCAGCCAGCAGGCCAGCCAGCAGCAACGGCCAGTGTTGTCTGAGGATGTCGCTGGCCGCCATGAGAAACAGCGTGGTGGCGGGAAGCTGATCCCGGATGGCGGAAAACATATCCGCGAACTTGGGGAATACCACCACCAGCACAAACAGCACCACGCCGAGCGAAAACAGGATCAGAAAAATCGGGTAGGACAGCGCGGACACAATGGTACGCCGCAGCTCGTCACGCTTCTCATCCATCTTCAGCAATTCGAGCAGCACCTTGTCCAGGAACCCCCCGGCCTCAGCCGCCTGAACAAGGTTGACATAGGTCGCGGGAAACAGCTCGGGATACTGAGCGAGCGCCACCGAAAACGCCTTACCTTCCGAAATCCTGTCCAGCATGCCGTCGATCAGACCCAGCATGGCGGGATTACGGATCTGTTGCTTCAGCGCCTGCAAGGCGGCGTGCAGCGGGGTGCCAGTCTCCAGCAGCAGGGACAACTGCTCGGTGAAGAACATCCGGTCCTGCGCCCCGAGTTTCCCGGCACGCAGCGTCGCAAGCCGGTCCAACAGCGCGCCGGCTTTATGGGCGGGCTTCTCAAGCCGGGTCTCGGAAATTTCGATGGGCATAAGTCAGCCACTCAAACGTTAATGACGCGCGAGATTTCCTCGATGGTCGTCTCGCCTCGGCGAACATGGTCGAGACCATCATGGAACAGCGTGCCGATGTCTCGGTCCTTCAGGTACTGCGTGAGCTCTTCACGACCCGGGTTGGAGGTCACGAGCCGCTGCAGTTCTTCGTCGGCTTGCAGCACCTCGTGAATGCCGATCCGCCCCCGGTACCCGGAGTCGTAGCATTCGGGGCAGCCGCGACCGCGTACCAGGTGGACCTGGCCTTCGTTTTCCCAGCCATACCGCTGGGTCACTTCGGGCGGCGCGAGGAACCTGGTCTTGCACGTCGGACACACGGTACGGACGAGCCGCTGTGCCACGACGCCGATCAATGCCGATGACAGAAGATAGGGCTCCACCCCCATGTCGATCATGCGCGTAATCGCACCCACGGCATGGTTGGTGTGCAGGGTGGACAGGACCAGATGCCCTGTCAGCGCCGCCTGTACTGCGATCTCCGCAGTCTCCCGATCGCGGATCTCCCCGACCATCACGATGTCGGGATCCTGGCGCAGCGTATGTTTCAGGATCTGCGAAAACGTCAGCCCGATGTTGTCGTGCACCTCATTCTGGTTGATGATATCGAGCTGGTATTCCACCGGGTCCTCAATGGTCACGATGTTCTTTTCGATACTGTTGAGATAATTCAGCGCCGCATAGAGCGAGGTGGTCTTGCCGCTGCCGGTGGGGCCGGTCACAAGTATCAAACCATGACTCTGTTCGAGGAGACCCTTGAACGACTTGAGGTTGCGTTCACTCATACCCAGCCTGTTCAGGTCGAGCAGTGACTGATTCTTGTCCAGCACGCGCAAGACAACTTTCTCGCCAAACAGACCCGGCAAAGAACTGAAGCGCAGATCCACTGAGCGCCCCTGGGTATGCACCTGTATGCGCCCGTCCTGCGGGTGCCGCCGCTCGGCGATATCCAGGTTTGCCATCACTTTCAAGCGGGACACAACTGCCGGATGCAGCTCCAGTTTCAGGGTCGTCACCTCGTAGAGCAGGCCGTCGATACGGAAACGGATCCGCGCCTTGTTACGGCCGGGTTCGACGTGAATGTCGCTGGCACCATCGCGTACCGCGCGCTGCACTACCGAGTTGACGAGATTGATGACGGGGCTGCCCTCCGCCATTTCATCGATCGCCGCATAATCATCCGGCGCGAGGTTTTCAATGACTTCGAAGTCATCTTCGACGTCAGTCAGGAGCTGGATCGTGTCGTCATTGCCGGCATAGGCATCATTGATGGCGTTGAGGATTTCCTCACGTCGCGCGAGCACGGGGCGAACGCGGCACCCGGTGCGCTCCTCCACTTCATCAAACGCCGGCATTGCCTGGGGGTCGGCAGTCGCCAGGAACAACACGCCGCGGACCCGCTGCAGTGGCAGCACGCGCAGCCGCCGGGCCGCTTCCCTGTCCAGCAGAGCAACCATCCCGGGATCGTAGACCCCCGCGCGCACTCGCACGAACGGGATTGCAAGCTGCTCGCCAAGTGCCAACAGCACGTCCTGTTCGGAGACCCAGCCATTTTCGACAATGATCTGACCCATCCGCTTCGCCGTCTTCTTCTGCAGGGCTATCGTCTCGGCGACACGTTCCTCCGTGAGCAGCCCCCGGGCCACTAAAATGTCGCCGAGCCGCTGGGATTTGCTGGCGACGCTTCGAAGATCCCTTCGGTCAGCATCCATATTGGTCACGTACCGGGAGAAGTCCGTGAGGTGGAATATGTCCGTCACGATGGGCGTGACATTGACGACCTTCAGCCAGCCACCATGCCTGACCAGGCGTTCCTGGATGTCGATCATGGCATCCAGTGCGGCACTGTTCAGAACCTGGACGGTGGCAAGGTCCAGCACGAGCTGGGTTTCCCGGTGCGCTACGCAGTGCTCTGCAGCGTCTCGGAGATCCTTTAGCGCCGACTCGTCGACCAGCGACGTGCGGGGTGCCAGACGCGTGATCACGCCGATGCGCGTGCGCAGAATCTGCGATGCCAGGAATTCTTCCGTCGCGCTCATGTCCTGAACTGTTGCCTATACGTGTCTGGCGGAGACGTTTGCGTCACACTGCGGGGCCGGCCACATTTACGGCTGCCCGACCCTGGCCTGGCGTGGCTGCCCGAGACCGGCAAGATAGTCTTCGAGTGGTTCCGGCACGTGGATTCCATACCCCTGCAGATAGTCCAGACCGAGCACTTCAAGACGCTCTCTGATGGCCTCGTTTTCGACAAACTCTGCAACGGTCTTCAACCCCATGACATGTCCGATCTGATTGATTGACGAGACCATCGTATCGGACACGGGATCCTCGACGATTTGTCTGACGAACGAACCGTCGATCTTCAGATAGTCAACCGGCATGGATTTGAGATATGCAAAGGAGCTCAGACCGGTCCCGAAGTCGTCAAGCGAAAAGCGACAGCCCTCCGACCTGAGTGCCGACATGACCCTGTGTGCAGCTTCCAGGTTTGCGATCGCCGCGGTTTCCGTAATCTCAAAGCAGATACAGTCGGGTGATATATTGTTCTTCAGGACTTGCTCGCTGACGTAGTTCGCGAGGAGCTCGTCGGTAAGAGACTGGCCGGACACATTGATAGATACGACGCCCTCGCCTTGTCTCTGGGCCAGATTCTGCTTAGAGAGCAGCTCAAGGGTATGCTTGATGACCCACCGATCGATAACCGGCATGAGCTGGAAGCGCTCGGCAGCCGGGAGGAACGTCATCGGGCTGACCATGGTCCCCTCTTCATCGATGAGTCTCAGCAGGATCTCAAAATGATAGTCTTCCGATCCCTCCTGAGTCGGCTGAATCGTCTGACAGTAGATTCGGAAACGCTCGTCACGTAAGGCATGTTGGATACGGGTCACCCATTGCATTTGCGCCTTGCGACTCGCCAGCGCGGTGTCTCCGTGGCGGTAGAGCTGGATACGATTCCGTCCTGACTCCTTGGCGGCATCGCGCGCGATTTCCGCGGCCTCCAGCACTGACTCAATGTCTGCTGTTTGCGGCTCGATCGCCGCCATCCCGACGCTGGCACTCAGTTGGACAGCTTGTTGCTTCCACTGGAACGCGACCCTTTCGATGTCCTGCCGCAGGTTCTCGGCGACCTGGAGGGCCCGGTCGACCGGGCAGCGCACCAGGAGAACCCCGTATCTGCCTTCACCCAGATAACCGACAGTATCTGTTGTACGCACTCTGTGACGCAGCAGGTCAGCCACACGCGTGATGACGGCGTCGCCGGCCTCCCTGCCGAAGGTGTCGTTGACGACCTTGAGCTGGTCGAGGTCAATATTGAGGACACAGTGGCAGATGCCCTTATCCCGTGCAGAGGCGAGCAGGTCCTGGAGGGCTGCCTCGAAACCGCGTTGCCGTATCAAACCGGTCAGGGTATCGTAATTGGCCTGGAAGATCTTCGAAGCCTTGCGTGCCATTGCCTCCAGCAGGTTTCTGTCGCTGTTGAAGAAATCGGCGCGGTGCATGTGGTTGACGCCGATAAGCACCGCAACCACATCTCCAGCGGCATCGAGCACCGGACAGGCCAGGATCTTGAAGGGTGCGTCAGGGCAGAGACTGGCGCGCCGCTCGTCCGTAAACTCGTTAATGACAGTAGCCTGCTTGGTCGCCTCCACCCAGGAAGCAAGTTCGCCCGCAAACTGCTGGGCCACTACGTAGGGCTCGGAAATCGGATCCTGCCGGTTTGTCGCGCAGAAAAACTGCTTACGCCCCGACGAGATCAGTATCACCATCCCTACATCCAGGTAATCAACGCAGTTCTGAACGAGGTGGTTCAAGGCATCGGCTTCATGCTCGAACTGAGCGATGTCATCTTTGGTGGCATAGACGAGGTTCAGCTCCTCGTAACGCCCCGCGAGTTCGCTTGCCATCGCATTCAGCTCGGTCGTCAGCTCGTATTCCTTTTCCATACAGGCTGTGACGGCCTGGAGGGCATCGGCGGTCATCGCGTCGACCCGGCTATCAGCGGCGTCCGGCCCACATTGTTTCACCACGACCAGTGATCCGATGCTCTCTTCAAAACGGGTCGTGATGTCGATCCCGAAAGCGATCTGGCCTGGCCCCATGGCTGCTAACCAAAAGGTCTTGCGCTCCGGGGCTCCGTCCATTTGATCGGCTTCTAAAAAGTGCAGGCGCTCTGGGTCTACCGCATCTGGCGGCATGTCCGTGCTCACAAGCAACTGACCATTGGCAGCAAACACCGCGATGCCTCTGACTTCCGGCAACAGATCGCGCAGGAGCTGGAAATATTTCTCGAAATCGATTGCGTTCAGCGCATTCTCGGACATGCGACTACTCCTGTTTACGCCTCACTTATGGGCACTTTGGCGAAGTGCTCGTCCAACCTGGCAACGAGGTTCCGTATACTGACAGGCTTCTCCAGGAAGCTGACATTTGGTATCACACGCGACCACTCGCGATGCTCAACCTCTGCCCGTGATGTGAGAATGAAAATCTGGAACAGGCGGTCCGGCAGTTCCTTATCAATATGCGTGCAGAGTTCTCTGCCTGTCATGCGGGGCATGTCGATATCGGTTATCAGTACATCCGGCTCACGGCGCTGCAGGTAGTCCAGGGCCTCCTTACCGTCTCCCGCCTGATCGACCACGTAGCCGGCCCGCTCGAGTGCCAGCTTGAGAACGCGAACCACGTGGGGTTCATCGTCAACTATCAGAATCCGTCTCATGATCACACCGCCTGCTTCAACAGCTCTGTTTCCTTGTCGAATTCGATCGTAAATTCGCTGCCTTCCCCTGGCGTGCTGCTCACGCTAAGCGCCCCATGGTGCAACTGGACAATTTCGCGCACCAGGGACAGCCCCAGCCCGTGCCCTGCCTTCGCCCTGACTTCTTCCTGCTCTGAGCGGAAAAACTTCTGAAAGATTCTCTCCTGGTCTTCCGGCGCGATCCCGACACCGGTGTCACGAATGCAGATCCGGACCTTCCCGCCGGTTTCTTCTGCGACCAGCGAGACCGTCCCACCGGGCCGATTGTATTTGATGGCGTTCGTCAGCAGGTTGTTAATTGCAATCCGCATAAGGTCCTTATCCACCGCCACCGGGCTCATCTCCCTGGGCAGATCGATGATGAATTTCAGGTCATCACCACGGCCGCCACGTGAGACCGCGTTGAAAGTGTCTTCCAGCAGGTCGCGAAGCTTGACCCGGTGACGCTCAATACTGATACTCCCCATCTCAATCTTGGTAATGCTCAGGATGTTATTGATCAGCATGGACAGGCGTTCAACCTCGTCATGCACGACATTGGCTGCCTCGATTCGGAATGCTTCAGACTGTCCATCCTCCCCCTGCAGCGATTCGCTGTACATTGCGATAACATTGAGCGGGCTTTTCAACTCGTGCGCGACGTGAGCGACGAATTCGCCGCTACTACGTCTTGCGAGTATCTCTGCAGTGATGTCCCGGAATACCACCAGATTACCGAGTATCTGTGACATGTCTCTGGGTGAAAACAACGGGTAAGCGGATACGGCGATGGTTTTTTCGGGGGCCTCTGCGGGCGAAAATTCCACCGAGTCTGAACGGTAGCCCGGGGTGGAGGCGCTGCCGCAGCCGGCAAGGAATGCAACCACCTCCGGGTTATCACACCACTCGTTTGGCTTTTGGCCGATCACCCTGCTGGGGTCCACACCAAGCAGGGTCGCCAGCCGCGCATTGGCCAGGCCAACCGCGCCGGACTCATCCAGAATCAAGATGGCATCCGGGATCGACTGGACCACCGACTCGATGCGCGAGCGCTGGTACGACAAGACCTTTGTAGACGTCTCGAGGTCCGCCCGGTCTGCCTCCAGTGCATCGATCCGATTGCGGGCCATTTCGATAAAATGGTTGAAGCGGTCCATGAAATCCCGCAGTTCACCGGTTGCTCCAACTTCAACGCGGTGCCAGTTTCCCTTTTCGAGGAGTTGATCAATCTGGCCGTTGACCGTCTGCAGTGGCCGAATCTCACGCCTGACCAGGAAATAGAACAATGGCGTGAGCAGGAAAATCGGCAGTGCCAGCGTGGCAAAGAAAGGTACCTGGTCAGCATCCAGCCCAAACCCTGGCTTGAAATATCCTAGCCGGAGGTACCCTGCCAGTTGCCCCTGGTCGAACAGGGGCGCGTGAAATTCCTGCACTGCCCGCCCGTCACTGCTGAGACGCAGCGTGCGTTCGTCCAGCCATGAGGTTGGGTTCGCTGCAAGCGGCACACCCGGCGCAATGACGCCGGGGGATGAGACTTCGTTCAACGCAGTCCCGTGCGGGTCGACGATAAGGAGATACGCAAATGCCGGGTCAGCCTGACCGTATTGCAGGAGAGAGAGTACGCCCTGCTGTCCGGCTGCGGGGAGCAGCTGAGCAAAGGGCATACGCGACAAGACGCGCGCCAGGCTCACGCCCTGCTCACGGATGTGCGCCTCGTCCGCCTTCTGCTGGTAGGAAAACAACAGGCCAACTGTCAGCATGATGACTGCCAGCGAGGCAGCGATCATCATCAGCCCGAGCCGTTCATTTCTCCAAACTGCAGATACCTTCCCCGTCCGCATTCGTCCTGGTCCACAGGTAGTTCTGGGTGCCTGTTCCTAGGGCCTTATCGGCTCTAAATACAGATGCTTAACGGAGGCTCAGGACGTGAGCTCGTCTCACGAAAAGGCACACCGTGGGCGTGCCGAGTTCCGGCGGGAAGCTCCAGGACAGCAAGACGGGAGTGGATCAACGAGCCGGGAGGCGTCAGGGAGAATCCCTAGACTTCAACAGCTTAGGCCTCTGACACGGTATCGTGCGGCCGTGAAGAGTTAATGTCTTTTGGGTGTAGTCGTCGTCATCGTCCTCGCGATCGTTCCAGTGATCGGCGGCCTCAGAGACCTCCAGCGGCGGTTCCCTGGCTGCAGACTGTTCCTGTCACTCACCTGGGCTGTTGGGCTCATAACCTCGCGTGCTGCCGCAATTGCCGTCCACACGCATGGCACCGTCTCGGTGGAAGCTGTGCATGAGCCTATGCACGAATAACAGGCATGGACAACTCAGGGTGCATGATAGCGTTCAGTCGTGGGATGGAATGCATACCACGCGAACCAATAGGCTGTGATGGCGGGCAACACATCGCCGTTATCATCAATCGCGACCGCAGTACGATGGCGGCGGTCATATCTCACCACCACATTATGGCCACCGAGAGTGTCCCGCACCGGATCGCTGGATTTTTCCAGTTCGACGAATGGATAGGCCTTGAAGTGGCCGTTGATTTCGATACCAAGCACCCACTCCTTGGGATGATGGCGCTGATCCTGCTCCCGCACTGAAAAATACAAGGCACGGGATCGTTCGTAGCCGGCGTAAGGGCTGCGGGTATAGTCGCGGGCGTAACCCGTATGGGTCGACAGCACCAGACTGTCAGGATAGCGCTGACGCCAGTCTGCCCACGTAGTATGCATCAGCGGAATCGCCTGCAGCCGTTCGCCTTTCAGGGGACCGCTGACCGCTTGCTTGCCGATCTGCGACCACAATGACTGGGTCTGCCGATCGTACAGGAGCATATCACTGTTATACAGCAGACCCGATACGCCAAACCTCAATACCTCGTTCGCAACCCTGGCAAGACAGGCGATGCCCGTGCCGCACAACGGGCAATAGGTCACCACGATCGGCTCGCCGGCAAAGGTGTCGTTGACAATTTCGTGCCAGTTCAAAATGGAGACTGGATAGGCCTTTACCACGCTGTTGCGCACGATGCCAAGCACACGGTCTGTCGGCTGGAGAAAACGAGCCGCATCCGCGTTCACGAACTTCGGAGCATTAACCGCGGGAATACCATCGCGTGGTGGTCCGCCGGACAGGATCTCACCCTCTGGAATCAGCGCGCCGGACAGATCGAACCCGTTTTTGACTTGGCCGTGCGCAACCGGATTGGTGGCGACCAACGCTATGATAAGCAACCATCCCAACAAGCTTTTCATTCTCGACCTTAGTAAACCGGACCCAGCCAGCTCCGGGCGCTGGATTGAATGTTTTCGAATCTCTCGCTTTGCTTCTCTGCATAAGCGGGCTTTACCTTGGTCGTTTGTAAAACACCTGCGTTACAACTAAATTCCGATTTTGGCAGCCTGCCGGGGCGAGCCCTTGACCCTGACATCGCTGTACGAGAGCGCCCGGCAAAGCGACTGACTGCATGCATCCGGGCCGGACCCTGAATTGCGATCCACCGGTGGACCTGCAAGTCGGCTTTCCGCTGCCCAACAACCGCAGACGCTGGTGGCAACAACTTTTTGCCTGGTTACCGGCCCCCACTCACCTCAGGCCGGGCGCGGGATGTCTCTTGCCTGGGGACCTCCTTGCAGACATCATACCGGGGGAACCATCTACTCTATACGGCGGTCGGATCACATACTTGCCGCTGCTTCACCGAATAAGGATGCCCAACAGCCATGAGTACGGATCCTGACAGCATCACTGTAACTGAGCTGGATCCCGCTTGCTGGCTGGAGGAATACGGAGACACTCTCTTCCGCTACGCCCTGGCCCGGTTGCGCGACACCACGCATGCGGAAGACATGGTGCAGGAAACCCTTATGGCAGCGCTTCAGGCGCGCGCAAGCTACTCAGGCCGAGCGTCTGAAAAAACCTGGCTCACCGGCATCCTCAAGCACAAGATCGTGGATTTTATCCGCAAGCAGGTGCGCGAGACGACCGTGGACGATATTAGCGTATTATCCGACGCGGCGACGGAAAGCGAGGTAGACAACCTGTTCGACGTGCGCGGTCACTGGATCCGGCCACCCAGGGATTGGGGTAATCCGGACAAGACGCTGCACAACCGCCAGTTTCTTGATGTTTTGGAGGCGTGCCTGGGCCGCCTGAAGCCCGCGTTCGCAAATGTCTTCGCCCTCAAGGAGTTATCCGGTCTGTCCAATGAAGAAATCTGTAATGAACTCGGCATCACCGCGACTAACTGTGGCGTAATGCTGTATCGCGCACGCATGGGCCTGAGACGCTGTCTCGAGGTGCGATGGCTTGGCGGGAACGGTGAGGAAACGTAAATGCCGTCGTGCAAAGATGTCTCTTTTGTGGTGTCCGAATCACTGGACCGAAAACTCTCGTGGCGCGAGCGTCTCAGCCTGAAGACTCATCTTCTGATGTGCAAGGCCTGTCAGCGGATGGCTCGGCAGATGGAGTTGTTGCGTGCTGCTTCCCATCACATTGGATCGGTTGAAGGGGGCGAATCGCGCCCCAAACAGGAAACCCTGTCAAGCGAAGCCAGCGCCCGAATCCTGGAGCAGTTGCGACACGCGGGCCATGATCGCACCGATCACGAGTAAAGGGCATTCGCAATTGGACAACTGCTGTACGGTCAGTGGTGATGCGAGTTCGGGTATGATCGAAAGAAGCCTGGGCCGAATTAACTGGCGGTGACGCTCAGCTTATACTCGGAAGCTGCTACCTGGATTCAGAACAGGGTGAGGCGAGCCGGCCCAGGTAGCTCAGGAATCGCGAAACAATGGATCTGCGAGAAAGCGGCTGATGCATTGCACTGGCATCTTCATAAGATAATCGAGGCGCTTCCGCTTCAGGCAGTTTTCCTGAGCTTGCGAGCGCCTCGGCTTGCCGTTTACGCTGCGCCTCACGCTCGCGCTGACGCTGGTCAAATCGATGAGATGCCCGCCGCAGCATTTGTGAATACGACGCGTAGTCGGCATTTTCTTCAACGAGACGCCTGACCTGGCATGTGGTTCCAGAGCTCTTCGGTGTGCTGCACATATTTACTCTCTACAGTACTTATGTATTCGTATGAAGTCTATCGGCATCCGGAAGCTTTACTTTGCCGAAAACACAGGGATTTAGTCTTATCTCAAGATCAACCGATAACCCGCGCACAATTTCAGCATCACTTATGGGCACCATTTCTGCCTATCCGTGAATGTCGCGCGCCTTGAACCCCTGACCTTGGGTCGCCACCTTACACATCCCGAGATGTGCGATGCCCTCTGACGTCACGCGTATTACTCAGGGCCAGACGCGACGCTGCAACCTGTTGTATGCGGTCGTCTCGACAAAGCTGTTTCCCCGCACGGTGGTTAGTCGACACTTTGCCCGGCTCCTCATGGTTTCATGGCTGATAACCGTGTGTAATAAACCCCGACCCGGCCCGACCAAGACCAGGCGAGGTACTCAGCGCTATCTAACAGCAGTAGAAACTCCTGACACTGGATTGACATGCTATGACAAAAACACAAATCATTCTTCTCATTGCCCTGGTCGCAGCCATCGGCGCGTTCTTCAGTTTCGATCTGGGCCAGTATCTGACCCTGGAATACTTCAAGTCCCAACAGGCGGCTATTGACGACTACCGGTTAGCGCACCCGGTTCTTAGCGTTGCAGGATTCTTCGTCATCTATGTTGCCGTCACCGGCCTGTCGCTGCCCGGCGCTGCCCTGATGACGCTGGCAGCGGGAGCCGTCTTCGGTTTGATATGGGGCACCCTGATCGTATCCTTCGCGTCCAGCATCGGCGCGACACTTGCGTTTCTTGTCTCACGCTGGCTGCTGCGAGATCTGGTCCAGCGGCGTTTCGGCGACAGGCTGAAAGCGGCCAACCGTGGCATCGAAAAGGACGGCGCGTTTTATCTGTTCACACTGCGTCTGGTTCCCGCTTTTCCGTTCTTCGTCATTAACCTGGTGATGGGACTCACCCCGATCCGAACCTGGACCTTTTACTGGGTCAGTCAGGTGGGCATGCTGGCCGGCACACTGGTGTACGTCAACGCTGGCACGCAGCTTGCCCAGATCGAGTCTCTGTCTGGAATCTTATCACCGGGGCTCATCGTCTCGTTTACCCTGCTCGGCCTGTTCCCGCTATTGGCCAGGAAAGCCGTGGAAATATTCAATGCCCGACGCGTGCTGCGCCGCTATTCGAAACCCAAGCATTTCGATCGAGACCTGGTGGTCATCGGCGCCGGCTCCGGAGGTCTCGTGAGCGCCTACATCGGCGCCGCCGTGAAGGCCAAGGTAAGCCTGATCGAGAAACACCGTATGGGGGGCGACTGCCTGAACACCGGCTGCGTGCCATCCAAGGCACTGATCCGTTCCGCTCGGTTTCTTTCCCATGCGCGCCGTGCCCGCGAATTTGGATTCAACTCGGCAAGCGTTGATTACGATTTCGCCCACATTATGGAACGGGTGCAGCGGGTCATCCGCACAGTCGAACCTCACGATTCGGTAGAGCGCTATACGAGTCTTGGTGTGGACTGCATTCAGGGTGAAGCACAGATTACTTCACCCTACACCGTAGAGGTCGATGGCCGCCGGCTGACCACACGTAACATCATTGTCGCAACCGGCGGACGCCCGGCTGTTCCCGCCATCCCAGGAATAGAAGCCACCGCTTACCGCACGTCGGACACGATCTGGGAGCTGCGCACGCTGCCGGGCCGACTGCTCGTGCTCGGCGGCGGACCAATTGGCTGCGAGCTGGCCCAGTGCTTCGCCCGCTTCGGCAGTCACGTGATCCAGCTGGAGCAGGCACCCCGCCTGTTGGGGAATGAGGATCCGGAGTTCTCCCAAATGGTGATGGATCGGTTTGAAAGCGAAAGTGTCGAGCTGCGCATGGAACATACCGCAAAAGCATTCCGTATAGACAACGGGCGCAAAGTCCTGGTGGCCGAGCACCGGGGCCAGGAAGTCGAGATCGAGTTCGACGAGTTACTGCTTGCCGCGGGCAGGCAGGCCAACAGCCGCGGCTTCGGCCTTGAGGCGCTCGGTGTGCCGCTGCGCAAGAATGGCACCATTGAAGTCAACGACTACATGCAGACAATTTACCCGAATATCTATGCCGTCGGTGACGTCGCCGGTCCCTATCAGTTCACCCACACAGCTGCGCATCAGGCCTGGTACGCAGCGGTCAACGGGTTGTTCGGCACATTCAAAAAGTTTCGCGCAGACTACTCAGTGATTCCCTGGGCCACATTTACCGACCCGGAGATCGCGCGAGTCGGATTAAACGAACAGCAAGCCAGGCAGAACGGCATCCCCTACGAGGTTACCACCTACCCGATAGATGACCTCGACCGCGCGATTGCCGATGAAGAAGCCCACGGCCTGGTGAAGGTGCTCACGGTGCCTGGTAAAGACCGCATCCTAGGCGTCACCATTGCCGGCGAACACGCCGGCGACTTAATCGCTGAGTTCGTGACCGCCATGCGCCACGGCCTCGGACTCAACAAGATTCTGGGCACCATCCACATCTATCCGACGCTGACCGAGGCCAATAAATATGCCGCGGGCAATTGGAAACGTGCGCATGCACCCGCAAGGGTACTCGCCTGGATGGAACGCTACCACACCTGGCGCCGGGGAAGCACACGGCAACCTGTCCCAAACTCTGTACCATCTTCGCGATCGTAGGTATTCGAATGAACATCCTTTCGCAAACCCACATCAAGCCGGAATGATCCCTTGTCACCGTGTGCCGTTCACAGCAAAGCATCCACCCCCGAACAGTCGCACCCACTCATGGATGCCGTCGCACGCGCCTACGGTTTCGATCCGAATCTGGCGGGCATAGTGGCGACCTCTCCGGCACTCGCGCAAGGCTATCTCACCCTGGCAGCTGTTATAGAGCTACAAACCGGGTTGACGAGCGCTGAAGGGTGCTGCCTAACGATGCGGACAGGGGAAAACAGGCAAATGTTCCAATTGGTACCAGGCTCCCCGTTGTCACCATTGAAAATCAGTCCGGGACTCAACATCGAAAGCGTCCAGGAGCGCCTGACGGAAACATCTGGCAGCGGATGGATACCTTTCTTACTGCGGTGAAGGATTCCGGGTCACCATGAAAACTATCCTCGTTGCCACCATCAGCCTGCTGATCGCCGCTTGTTCCAGCAATCCGCTACCGGATCTCAACCGCCTGTATGGTGACACGCCGGACTTGCAAGCGCTCCACGAGAAAAGCCCGCAGGACGATTTCCAGAATCCCGTTATTCTGCTTCACGGCATCCTGGGATCCCGATTGCACCGCGCCGATAGCCGGGAAGAAATCTGGCCGGGTGGCCTCACAGACCTGCTGTTCAGTAATTTTCAGGACATGGCGCTGCCCATTCACCCAGATAGCCTGATGCCAGCCCCATCAGATCTCGAAGCCTATGCGATCACCGACCGCGCGGCAGGCCGGGATTATTATGCGCAAATCATGCGCACCCTGCATGAAGCCGGCGGCTTTGATCTGGGCACACCGGGAGAGCAAGCCGACCGTCATGAACGGCGATACTATGTCTTCGTGTACGACTGGCGACAGGATAACCTGCAGAGTGCACGCAAACTGGATCAACTCATCGAGCAGATCCGCAAGGATTACCACGACCCCGACCTTCGCGTGGACCTCGTGGCCCACAGCATGGGCGGTTTGATCGCCCGCTACTACTTGCGTTATGGCATCGTCGATGTACTGGATGACGATGACTTCACCGTAAATTATCATGGCGCATCCCGCGTTCGCCGGGTGGTGCTGGTCGGTACGCCTAACTTCGGCTCAGTCGCCGCGCTGCAAGAGTTTTTGCAGGGCTTCAAAGTCGGCTTGAGTCGCATACCTACTGAGGTCATAGCCACCTGGCCCAGCGCTTATCAGTTATTGCCTCACCCGATTAACACCTGGATTGTCACAGTGGACGGCCGCGGGCTGGATCGTGATCTGTTTGACGTAACCGTTTGGCGCAGGTTTGAGTGGTCGATATTTGACCCCAGGGTTGAATCCAGAATTCTGGAACAGTTCAAAGACGTAAAGCAGGGACAGGCCTACCTGGACCGGCTTCAGCGTTACTTTGAAAAGCACCTTGAGCGGGCTCGGCGTTTTGTCTGGTCGCTATCGGTCGGCGCGGAACAATCACCAGTCAGCTACGTGGTGTTTGGCGGGGATTGCGTCTTGACGCCATCGCGCATTATCGTGGAAGAAATAGACGGGGAGTCGGTGGTCCGGCTTTACCCCGATGAGATAGTCAACCGCGTTCCTCGTATCGACTACCAAGCCCTGATGCTGGAACCCGGCGACGGAAGGGTCACCAAGCCGTCGCTTCTGGCACGCCAGACTCTGGATCCCACGATCCGGCGCCACCGCTACAGTTTCTTTCCCCTGGACTACTCGGTGATGTTCTGCGACGATCATGACCGGCTCACGGGAAACATCAATTTCCAGGACAACCTGCTCAACATTCTTCTCAGCCGTGACACGCGGGTGCCAGGACAATAGCGGGCAGCACCTCACGCATAAGGGCCCGTTTACTGGAAGCCATTCAACTTCCGGTCGATCCAGAAATCAACACTGAAGAAACGCCCGGCACCAATGAAGAACAAAACCAGCAGCATAATGAAATAGGTGGCCGCGAATTCGATGCCGTTGTTGAGTACCACAAAACCGCCCTGTCCGGTCAGCCAGTCGTAGTTACCGTGTTGCTGAAGTATGTCCCTGGCTGCACTGAGGCGTTCAGCCGCTTCCTGCGCATCAGCGCAGTTGAACAGGCAAAACTTGGTGTCGGCGATCGCCTGCCAACCGTGTTGCCAGTGCACTGAAACGATCGCGACGAGCATGGTGAAGATCAGAGGGACCGAAATCCAGCGCACCGCCAGCCCGATTACCAGCAAAACGGCGCCGATGGTTTCGGTGGTTGCCGCCAGCCAGGCCATGAGGGTAGGGAAAGGCAGGCCCAGACCCCAGTCCGGATTACCGAACCAGGCGGCGGTGCTTTCGATGTCGGCAAGCTTGCCGGTGCCCGCCATCCAGAAGATCGGCGCCAGGTACAGTCTCAGGGCCAGCGGGCCCAGGAAGTCGAAGATGCGTGTGGTATTCAATAATCGCTGAAAAAAACGAAGTAAATCCATGTGCACTATGCCTCAGAACATTGGTTTTTGGAACCGGCGCAGATAAGCGTCGTCCAGGGGTGGCAGGCCGACCACGTCTGCTCCCTGGACGAAATCGCTTCCGGCATGCGTGGATAGCCGTACCCTACCTGCTGCCACCGCACTTGCCTTCTTTACCCGCTTTATCACCGTCCTGACTGGCGCCGCACTTGCCTTCTTTACCGGCTTTATCGCCGTCCCTACTGGCACCGCACTTGCCCTCGCCGCACTTACCTTCTTTGCCGGCTTTATCGCCGTCCTGACTGGCGCCGCACTTGCCTTCTTTACCGGCTTTATCGCCGTCCCTGCTGGCACCGCACTTGCCTTCGCCGCACTTACCTTCTTTGCCGGCTTTGGCGCCGCCGCACTTGCCTTCGCCACATTTACCTTCGACGCCACTCTTGACCTTACCCTTTTCGCCTCCACACTTTCCTTCGGCCGCTTGTGCGACCATGTAACCGCCCGACAATTGCGCCATTGCGAAGGGATTGTCCGCAGCATTGCCAACAGCGGTATCTGACAGCGTGGTTGCAAATGCAGCACCCAGGGCCAAACCCAGGGGTTTCATCGATACTTTCTGAGCCATATTCGGTAATCTCCAAAATAGACACGGCCAATCGCCGCCCAAAGTGTCACGCATTTCCATTAATCAGCGCGCCCACTGAACATTGGTCGAATTCAGCGCTCCCGCATTACAAGTCTTTTCCAACCTCACCGGTCCTCAATGCCTTACAATTAATTCATGGCTACGTTTACGTCGGCGGCGCTTACACCTGAGAAACGCAGACGTGGCAGGTTGTCGTCGCCCAAAACTCGTCCAATATCCCTGCCAGCAAGTCCGGTCCAAGACACATTTCCTGTAACGGTTCCCGCGCATGCTCGACTAACTGAGGGTTACAGATCGGACGCGCGCCGCTTACTGTTGCCAGATCTGACCGGCAACAACGCTGTCAGCTTGCCTCGGGAGTAAACCGATGGCAGAACAGCCCGACACAAACCGCGACTCTCCTGTTTCACTAGGAAGAACTATGACGCACATTTCCCTGGGACGCCGCGAATGCGGCACATTTCAAAACGCTATCGAGCAGGAATGGCTGGTGACCAACAGTATCGGTGGATTTGCCTCGGGTACGATCTGTGACACCAACACGCGACGCTACCACGGCTTACTGATGGCGGCGCTCGCCCCTCCGGTGACGCGCACCCTGCTGGTCGCCGCACTGGATGTAGCGGTGCACTATGGTGCGGAACATTACCGCTTATTCACTCATGAATTTGCTGACGGTACAGTCGACCCGCACGGCTATCTTCAGCTTGAGTCCTTTCATCTTGATGACGGTATGCCGGTTTGGCGTTATGCAATCGCTGATGCCCTGATTGAAAAACGTCTCTGGATGAAACCCGGAGCAAACACCACGTATGTGAACTTCAAAGTGCTGCGCGCCAGCGCTGCACTCGACCTCGAATGGATGCCCTTGTGCACCTACCGAGACTATCACAGCCATAGCCATGGCGGTTGGGACATGCACGTGCGCGAAATTCCCTATGGTTTTGAAGTCGAGGCCTGTCCCGGAGCGCGCATCTACCGGGTAAGCTGTACCGGCGCAACGTTCATACCCGACTCCGCCTGGTACTGGCAGTTCAGACACCGCGCGGAACGCCTGCGCGGCCTGGATGACAGCGAAGACCTGTTCCGACCCGGCCGTTTTACGCTGCGCCTCACGCAGGGTGAACAGGCGGCGATTGTGCTGTCCGCTGAATCCGACACACCAGAAGATGTTGCCATCGTGCAGGCGCAAGTCCACAGGCAACAGACCGCTCGACTCAATTGCCTACCGGCTGATGTACCGGATTGGATCCGGCAATTGACCCTGGCGGCCGATCAGTTCATCGTCGACCGTTACCAGGATGGTCTGCCGGCAGGCAAAACGATCATCGCCGGTTACCCCTGGTTCAGCGACTGGGGTCGCGACACCATGATTGCTTTGCCGGGCCTGACACTCGCCACGCAGCGATTTGAGGTGGCCGCCAGCATCCTGCGCACCTTTGCCGCGCATATCAGCGAAGGCATGCTGCCGAATCGCTTCCCTGACAGTGCAGAAATACCTGAGTACAACACCGTCGACGCAACGCTGTGGTATTTCCATGCGCTCGATCAGTACACACGGCGCAGCGGCGACTTCGAACTTGTAGCCAGGCTCTATCCCGTGCTCCGTGACATCATCGACTGGCACAGGCGCGGAACACGCTTCGGCATCAAAGTCGATGCGCATGACGGGTTGCTAACCGCTGGCGAAGACGGTGTACAGCTGACCTGGATGGATGCCAAGGTCGGCGACTGGGTGGTCACGCCCCGCATCGGCAAGGCGGTTGAAGTCAACGCCCTTTGGCACAACGCCTTGCACATCCTGGCCAGCCTGGCTACGCAGCTTGGCAACGACGCACAGGCATTCGAATACGAAAACGCGGCGGCGCAGGTGAAAACAAGTTTCCAGCGCTTCTGGAATGCGGCACGCGGTTGTCTCTACGACGTCATTGATGGCCCCGACGGCGAATCCGGTGCCGACGGGCGGAACTATGACGGCCGTTTGCGGCCCAATCAGCTGTTCGCGGTTTCACTGCCCCACAGTCCGCTGGACGCGGTACAGCAACAGTCGATCGTCGACGTTTGTGCCCGTGAACTGCTGACGTCCCACGGACTGCGCAGCCTGGCCCGCGGCGAGCCTGGCTACGTTGCGCACTACCAGGGCGGCCCACTGGAGCGCGACGGCGCGTATCATCAGGGCACCGTATGGGCCTGGCTGATCGGGCCGTTCGTCGATGCACATTACCGCGTCTATCAGGATGCCGCCATAGCACGCTCGTTCCTGGCACCATTCGGCTTGCACCTGTCCGCTGCCTGCCTCGGCAGCATCAGCGAAGTCTTCGATGCGGAATCACCGTTCACGCCGCGCGGCTGCTTTGCGCAGGCATGGAGCGTAGCAGAGGTATTGCGCGTATGGTGGGAGTTGTATCGACCCCAGGAAAACGCGCTTTGAAACGGACAAGTAAACACCAAAAAGGGAACAGGCATGACACGCTCAGCGACAAGCACCAAGACAGCCAACGAAGCGCACGTGGGGCCGAGTACGAAACCCGGCGCTGAGAAGCAACGCGTACTTGCACAAAGTAATGGCGCTGAGGCATGGCGCCGCTGGGGGCCCTATCTGAGCGAACGCCAGTGGGGCACGGTGCGCGAAGACTACAGCCCGCACGGCGACGCCTGGGATTCATTCAGCCATGACCAGGCCCGCAGTCGCGCCTATCGCTGGGGTGAGGATGGTATCGCCGGTCTCAGCGACAGCAAACAACGCCTCTGTCTCGGCCTGGCACTGTGGAACGGCCGCGACCCGATCCTCAAGGAACGTCTGTTCGGACTGACCAACAGCGAAGCCAATCACGGCGAAGACGTCAAGGAACTCTATTATTATCTCGACGCCACACCCAGCCATTCCTACCTCAAGATGCTGTATAAATATCCACAACAGGCATTCCCCTACGCACAGCTGGTAGAGGAGAATCGCCGGCGCGGCAAGGACGCAGCGGAATTCGAGTTGCTGAACAGCGGCGTGTTCGATGACGATCGTTACTTCGATGTGTTCGTGGAATACGCCAAGGCCGGCGTCGATGATATTCTCATGCGGGTCACAGCACACAACCGCGGCGCCGAAGACGCGCCGCTGCATATCCTGCCGCAGCTGTGGTTCCGCAACACCTGGGCCTGGGGCTACGACGCTACCCGCCCGGCGCTGTCTGCCGATGAAAGGGATTGCATCGTGATTGAACATCCCACGCTGGGAAGGTATCACTGCCATTTCGACGGCAACCCCGATTTGCTGTTCTGCGACAATGACACCAATGCAGCGCGCCTGTACGGTCTGCCGGCCTCAGGCCACAGCAAAGACGCCTTCCACGAGCACGTCATCCACGGCAATCATCACGCCGTTAATCCACTGCAGAATGGCACCAAGGCGACCGGTCATTTCAGTTTCACGGTTCCCGCCCACGGCCAGGTGCAGGTCCGCATGCGCCTGACCAAGGGCCAGCACGCGCATCCCTTCCATGACTTCGATCAGGTGTTCGACGCACGCCGCGCCGAGGCGGATGAATTTTATGCCGAACTGCAGACCGATCTTGCGGATGACGACGCAAAGTTGATTCAGCGCCAGGCGCTGGCCGGTATGATCTGGAGCAAGCAGTTCTACTACTACGACATACCGCAATGGCTGAAAGGTGATCCGGCCATGCCCGCGCCGCCGCCCGCGCGCCGCCACGGCCGCAACAACCAGTGGAGGCACCTCAATAACGCCGATATCATCTCCATGCCGGACAAATGGGAGTACCCCTGGTACGCGGTCTGGGATCTGGCCTTCCATTGCGTTCCGTTGGCCATGGTCGACCCGGCCTTCGCCAAGAACCAGCTGCTGCTCATGACCCGCGTCTGGTACATGCACCCCAACGGCCAGATTCCGGCCTACGAATGGGCCTTCGACGACGTCAATCCGCCGGTGCACGCCTGGGCCGTGTGGGAGGTATACAAAACGGAGCGCGACGCCAACGGCGGTGACGGTGATCGGGATTTTCTGGAGCGCGCCCTGCACAAGCTGATTCTCAATTTCACCTGGTGGGTCAACCGCAAGGACGTCGAGGGGCACAACATTTTCCAGGGCGGCTTCCTCGGCCTGGACAACATTGGTGTCTTCGACCGCAGCGCCCCGCTACCCACCGGCGGTCACATCAACCAGGCCGACGGCACCAGCTGGATGGCGATGTATTGTCTGAACCTGATGCGCATCGCGCTGGAACTCGCGCAGCACAACCGGGTTTACGAGGACATTGCCACCAAGTTCTTCGAGCACTTTCTGTATATCGCAGAGGCAATGAACAACATCGGCGACCAGGGCGTCGGCCTGTGGGACGAGGACGACCAGTTTTTCTACGACGTGCTGCATTTCCCGAACGGCGAGCTGTTGCCGCTCAAGGTACGCTCCATGGTCGGATTGATCCCGCTCTACGCGGTGGAAATCCTGGAACCCGAGGTGCTGGACAAGCTGCCGGACTTCAAACGACGGCTGGAATGGTTTCTCAACTACCGTCCCGACCTGGCCACGCTGGTGTCGCACTGGAACGAGCCGGGGCGCGGCAACCGCCGCCTGCTGTCCCTGCTGCGCGGTCACCGCATGAAGTGCGTGCTGCGGCGCATGCTCGACGAGACCGAGTTTTTGTCCGATTACGGCGTGCGTTCGCTGTCGCGGGCGCACCTCGAACAACCCTACGTGTTTTCCTGTATGCAGCACTCGTTGAGCGTGCAATACCAGCCGGCGGAGTCCGAGTCCGGACTGTTCGGCGGCAATTCCAACTGGCGTGGTCCGGTCTGGTTCCCGGTCAACTATTTGGTGGTGACTTCGATACGGCGCTTTGCCGAATACTACGGCGAAGATTTCAAGATCGAGTGTCCAACCGGCTCCGGAAACTTCCTCTCCATTGATGAAGTCGCCGACGAACTGGCCTTGCGCCTCACCCGCCTGTTCCGCAAGGATGAGAAGGGACACCGCCCGGTATTCGGGGATGATGAAAAATCGCAGAGCGATCCCCACTTTCGCGACTACATTTTGTTCCACGAATACTTCCATGGCGACACCGGGCGTGGTGTCGGAGCCTCACACCAGACCGGCTGGACCGGGCTGGTGGCCAAACTGCTGCAACCGCACAAGCACGATTAGAGAGAATCCCCATGACTGCAAACGAACAACTACCCGATGTTGTGATGCCGCACTGCCCGCACCGCAACCTGTTACGCGGGCAGAAGGCCCTGGTGACCGGCGCAAGTTCCGGCATTGGCAAAAGCGTGGCCATCTATCTGGCCCAGGAAGGCGCCGATGTAGTGGTCAATTACATCGGTCAGGAGGATGCCGCCAACGAGGTGGTCGCAACCATCAAGGCCAGGGGCGGCCACGCGATTGCCATCCAGGCAGATGTATCCAGCGAGGCGCACGTGCAGTCTATGTTCAAACAGATGCTCGAGACCTTCGGCACCATCGATATCCTGGTGAACAACGCCGGCCTGCAGCAGGATGCCCCATTTGACGAGATGACCCTGGCGCAGTGGCAGAAAGTAATCGATGTGAATCTCACCGGCCAGTTCCTGTGCGCGCGTGAGGCCATCCGTGAGTTCAAGCGCCGCGGCGTGGTCTCGGAAATATCCAGTGCCGCCGGCAAGATCATCGGCATCAGTTCGGTACACGAGGTGATCCCCTGGGCCGGCCACGTCAACTACGCCGCCTCCAAGGGTGGGGTGATGCTGATGAACAAGAGCATCGCCCAGGAGGTCGCCCCCTACCGCATTCGGGTCAACAGTGTCTGTCCCGGCGCCATTCGCACCCCGATCAATCGCTCCGCCTGGGAGACCCCGGAAGCCTATGACAAGTTGATGGAACTGATCCCCTACAAGCGCATCGGCGAGCCGGAAGACATCGCCCGCACGGTGGCCTGGCTGGCTTCGGACGACGCCGACTACATCACCGGCGTCAGCCTGTTCGCCGACGGCGGCATGACCCTCTATCCGGGCTTCGCCGAAGGCGGCTGAGGATGGGGCCGCAGCAGTCAGTACGGGAACACTGGCCGAAGTATCTGATGGAGGGCCGGGGCTGGGCATCTTCATGGTCGCGGCCGGCGTCACGGTCATCATCCTGGAGTCACCCGATTCGCCGCTGCACGCACTCGTCAGCAACAGTGATTTGCGTCACGCCATCATAGGGTTGGCCATGGGCCTGACCGCCGTCGGCATCATCTATTCTCCCTGGGGCCGACAGTCCGGCGTGCATGGGCGCAAAACTGGACCGTCCCGATAACAGGCGTTGCATTCACTGCGGTTTGGAGCCGATGACGAAAATAGAGCACGGCAATAAAGCGAGCGATGCGGAGAACACCAGGCAAGCGAGTCCGCAATGAGTGATCAAAACT
The DNA here is from genome assembly GCA_963707015.1 of uncultured Gammaproteobacteria bacterium. Classification (GTDB taxonomy): domain Bacteria; phylum Pseudomonadota; class Gammaproteobacteria; order Thiohalobacterales; family Thiohalobacteraceae; genus CAVPOO01. The sequence goes on along the minus strand of CAVPOO010000013.1, from coordinate 4,803 downwards.
ACGACGTCATCATCATCGGCTCCGGTGCCGGCGGCTCGGCCGCCGCCTATCGTCTGGTAAAAGCCGGTAAACGGGTATTGCTGCTGGAAAAAGGCGGGCACCTGCCCAGCGACGGCAGCACTCTGGACGTGGCACAGGTTTTCAAACAGGGACGGTTCAGAAATCGGCAGGCGTGGCTGGACCCGCGGAACCGCACGCTGGTACCGGAGGAGTACTATAACGTCGGCGGCAAAACCAAATGGTACGGCGCCGCCCTGTTGCGTTTCAGTCCTCATGAATTTGAACCGGATGCGGGCTTCCAGTGCCTCGGCTGGCCTATCGACTACGCCGAACTCGAACCTTATTACGCGCAAGCCGAGGCCCTGCTCGACGTCAAAGCTTTTGACAACGAACCCGGTCTGCAGAATCTTATCAACCGGATCATTGCAGGCGATCTCGGGTGGCGAGCGGAGCCGCTACGTTTAGGGCTTAAAAAAGAGATATTGCTGAATATACCAGAGGCGAAGCACTTCGATGGTTTCGCCTCACCCGGTGCTTACAAAGCCGACGCCGAATGCAGGCTGTTGGCACCGATCCGCGATGACCCGCGCTTCTCCCTGTACACTCATAAAGAGGCAACAGGGTTTCTCTTTGACCACGACACTCCAACCCGCCTCAGCGGCGTGCGTTGCGTGGATGGCAGTGACTACCGCTCCGACACAGTGATCCTCGCCGCCGGCGCCATGACCTCGCCGCGCCTGCTGCAGGACTACCTGCAACAGACCGGCCTGAACAAAACCCTGCCATCGGCGTCACTGGTCGGCGCCAACTTCAAACTGCATCTCAACAGCGCGCTGCTGGCCTTCTCCCCTTTCGCCAACCACGACGTGCTGCGCAAGACGGCGATCTTTTTCCATGATGCCTTTGCCCACAGCACGGTCCAGTGTCTGGGCTGGCTGGACGGCGAGATCCTCGCCACGCAGCTTCCCGCGCTCGTGCCACAATTTATAGCCAACGTGATCGGCGCGCGCGCTTATGGTTTCTTTGTCACCACAGAGGATGGCTCGAGTCCCGACAATCGCGTCTCCTCCGGCGCCGGGCACGGCGGACCGCCGGTGCTCGATTATGACCAGAAACGCATACCGGCCTCGCTTGGCGAACATCTGGCCATCACGAAGGCATTTGCAGCGCGCCTGCTGCGGTGCGGACTGCTCGGCGTGTCCAAACCCATGGGGCTGACCGGCACCGCACATGCTTTGGGTAGCCTGGTGACAGGGAGGGACCCAACGTGTTCAGTGGTCGATGCCAACGGCAAGGTACATGGAATCGAGAATCTGTATGTCGCCGACGGCAGTGTATTGCCACGCGCAAGCCGGGTTAACCCCGCACTGACCATCTACGCCTGGGGACTGCGCCTCGGCGAGCACCTTCAAGCGTAGCCAGTCACGCTCTTGTCTACGGGGCTGATAAAAAACGACTTTTATGCTGGCTACGGGTGGCCTTGAACCACCGGCCTCACCATTATGAGTTTGCGAGTCTATTTGTAACTCGCTGTTTTCGTTAACAACTTACGGGACGCCTGTTGCTCATTTCGCCCCACAATGCAGGACCGTGCATCACTGATCCCCGCAAGCGTCCCGCATGAGTTACTGAGCGAAAAACTTTCGATGAGCCCGTTGGCGTATTGCTGCCCCCGTATTGCCGGGCTGCGTGGTTATGTCGCCCTGCAACGCGCTCTATCCCACCTGCCAACTTCGACTTGGACAGCAATTTGCCATGGACACGTTCTATTTTTTGCACCCTACGGGTTTTCCGTCAATGAAATCAGGCAGTCAAGGCGTTCTCGGCGGAGCGTACCGATCACACCTTCACAAACGTAACGGAAGGGCGCAGCGCAGCCCGCGGTTTGATGGCGCGTGATCCCGATGGCCATGCACTGATGTTCATTCAGCGGCGATAACAAAGCGGGTGATGGCACGCCCCGTCTAGTCAGTGGATCTACAACCTGCTGTAGGCGAAACCGAGCACGGCACCAAAGATGACATGCAGCATCATTGTAGCTATCGGTACCATCATACCGCTAGGTAGATCCATTCCGAACAGGCCAGCCCCCATCATAGGCATCAGTGCCACCATCATGAAGAGCCAGCCCGCAACACCAGTCGCGATCCCTCGCACTGTGTGGCCACCAAAAGGCAGTTTGCTGAACACCAGCGCGTAAGCAACACCATAGCCAAGAACGCCAATCATAAAGTGGGCAACCCAGCCCATCATGACACTGTCACCCATCTTGCCAGCGAGCATAGTGATGATGTCGACATCCGGCATCAGCCCCATCACCCCCTTCATGACCATCAACAGGGATAACACAATGGTGGCAGCCAGACCGGCCAGGATACCGCTGAGGTATTTATTCATTTTGAATCCCCTTGGTTTATGTACCTAAGTTAGTTATTGAACACACGGCTGTTATGTAAAACTGTTCTGTTAGTCGCGCCAGGTTATGGTTTCTTACATCGACTTCATTATTTTTTGCCCGCCATGCACTTCAGGACCGGTCCCGTAGCGTGCAATGGGGTTGTGCGGAACCGGGCTGTCAACAGAATACATGTACGAAGCCTGCATGAAATGCGGTACCAAGCGAGACCGGATCTTAACCAACTGTGTTAGATGCAGGGAAAATTGACCGATCTGGTATTGTGAATCGTTTTCTAAGCTTGCGGCGCATGAGCATCAAATCAACTGTCGACGAGGACACCTGGGGCGAACTTAAGGTACTTGCCTCCGGGACGCCCCATAACGTATCCGATATGCCCACAGTAGTGATACAGGAATATCTTTCCGGAAGGCACGTGTTTCCGGCAGACCTGTATCACCCTGGCCAATCTATCGCTGAAAATGAAGATTGGGAAAACTGCTCGCCCGGTAACTCCGCTGTCTTCCGTATATGATCAACCGCTTGCTGCTTGATCATCTGAATCCGGCAACACACACAACGCATGCTCGATGGTGTCGAACAGCCGCGCCTGCGTCACCCCCACTTTCGCCATGATGGCCATCCCGCACATAATGGAAGTGAAGTAATCCGCCAGTTGCTCAGTCGGGGTACCCGCAGGTAGATTACGTTGTTGCAGTTCTTTCTGGAGTCTTTCCTTCAACAGGCCGAATGACGACTGGTCGACCGTCTTGCCAATGGCGGCGACTACGCGCCGGGGTAATGCCGAGAAATCACAGGCCACCGCACTGTTGACCACCATGCAGCCACCGGGCAGCTCCGGTGCAGTCACCATGGTCGCAACCGAACGCAAAAACTTCCGCATGGCCTGTTTCAGATCCGGCTCGGAGGCCAGGGCTTCGGGTAGCAGAAAACCTGAACGACTATGAGTCGTTCAATATCTGCGGCCCTGAGTTTCCGACGCTGCGTGAGGTGATCACCTATGTCGCAAAGCAGGCCGGTGTACCCAAACCCCGCTACAGTGTGCCCTATCCGGCCGGCTACGCCTTTGGCTGGTTAATGGAGTCACTCAAGCCGATACTGCCCGGCTCGTCACCGTTCCTGACGCGATCTATTGTGCGCCTGTGCGAAGACTGGATTTGTCCCAATGACTACGCACAGAAAAAACTGGGATATGTACCAGAGAAGCACTGGCAGGTTGCCGTGGATGAACACCTCGCCGACCTTAAGAATGCTGGATTTCCCTGGCCGGTGCTGTGCCAGCCGTAATTGATACCCATGCCAGCCTCTGATGTCTCCAGAAAGTCGTCGCGCTTTCGCAATTCCGCGCCACACGATCTTCCTTTGAAACAACAGGACATGGACACGACGATGACCCAGCGGTTTGAATACCCTTTTCAGAGCCACTACGCAACGGTGAGTGGCGCACGGCTGCACTATCTGACAGTACCGAATTGATAGTATGGCTTGTAGATCGGGATGTTGGTGGAAGCCGCAAGGGACCGATATCAATATACATTTATTCTCGCAATGCCGTAATCTAAACTACCGACCTCAGCATTATGAGTGGCAATCTTGGGTTGTATCTTATTGTGTTACACGCGATCAAACGGGGCGCCCGTTGCCTCGATTGCATAACCGTGCTCAACCCAGTCCCGAGAAAGTCCCGTACGGATTGCTGGCTCCTAACAGTACACATAATGAAGTCGACCATATCTTTACCCACAGCTGATGCATTCTTTGTGAGTTAACGTAGTGGCACCTGTGGAGCCAGCGGTGGTTTAAGAGACGTGACGATGCGATCAAATGCCGCGGGCGCCACGAGTTCAAACAGACCGGTCCCGAGAACAAGAAGGGCAAAAACCAGCGTTATGACAGCGCCAATACGATGTGGCAGTGTCGCAAGGAACATAAGAATCGAGGCGTTCATGCCTTCTTCGCCGCATAACCAGCCCAACGCTGTACACAGAAAGATAAAACCAAGAGGCGCGATCACAAACCCGGGTCTTGCGCTGATTAGACGCTCGGTTGCATCGCCGGCTCCAAAAAACACGACTCCGGCAATCACCAGGATTCCGATGCCTAACGTAAAGGACAACAGACCCCAGAACACAGCGCAAAGACCTCGAAACTTAAAGCGGGAAGTGCTCGTGAGGCTGTCCGAACTCGGGTGCATTTCAAAATAGCGAAGGCGGAGAGAATCCACACCCACGGAGACAAGACCAAACCCGAGGATGCTAACACCCATGGCCAGCAGTTTCGGTAATGACAGTTTCTCGCCAGCATAAATGAGAGCCACGGCCAACAGGAATATGGCTGGAAGTACGTATGCTTGATGCTTGTTATTTTTCATGTGATACAAGCTGCGA
>CAVPOO010000012.1:0-91612 GCA_963707015.1 uncultured Gammaproteobacteria bacterium | reverse complement strand
CACTTACTTAAGCTTCTTGGGGTGACCATTTTTTCGCACATCTTCTCGGGCAATGGGCCTGGGTTTAGTGAGGAGTGGAAAGGGTTTGGGTCGTCGTTTCATGGCGCGTGGTTCAATGCGTCCCGGACGATTCCCGACGTGTCGCTGTGCAATCAGGATGAAGAGTCCGGCAAGTTTGTCGTCGTCGCTCCTGGCGCCGCTCTGCCTCCAGGCAATCCAGATCTGCAGGGTGTGTTTGAAACTCAGCTGACGAGGTAACACCTTGGCCAATAAGGCCGACTGAGCCATCAGCAGTCTGATCAGATTGTAGGCCAACAGATAGACCCAGATCTCCTTTTGTGCCATCGCCGGTGTGCGGCAGCTCAACATCTCCATACCCAACGTGGTCTTGATGTTGCGCAGATCCAGCTGTCGGGTAAAGGACTGGCGCGGTACCGAGATCAAGGTCCGGCCCGTTTCCAGCCCCTCCCCATTAGAACCGCTCGTGAGGTTTTCCCTCAAGCGGCTCACCCAGCGGGCTTCGTCGGAAGGGTTATGAGTCCTGTCGATTCTGAGGGCCACTTTCACGCAAAGTCCTCTGCACCGGGGAGCGGACGGACTTTCCAGTCCCAGAACAGCCCAAGTACGTCATAAGGTAGGCATTACTCCACCGCCGCCAGCCGACACTGCGCTTTTGCCGCCGCTTCCTGCGCGTCAACAGGGTCCGGATCTTCATCTCGACATAGTCGCGCACTTCACTGAAGGCACGACTACTGTTGCCCACACGAAAGTAGTTGACCCAGCCAGCCAGTACAGCGTTGATACGGGCCACCAACACCTTGGCGGCTAGTGCACCCCCATGGCGGATGATGTCGCGTACCTTGGCTTTTATGGCTTTCCGGGCCTTCTTCTTGGGCGTTATCAGGATAAAGTGTCCGTTCCCGCTTCGCTTCGGAACCCGGCGCAGGTCAAACCCCAAGAACCCGAAGGCGTCCCTCTGAAGGGTGTCCACCCTCGTGGTCTTCTCCCGGTTCAGCTCGACGCCAAGCGGCTCGAGCTTCTCCTGCAAGCGCCGCAGGGCACGCTCGGCCCAGCCACGCTTGCTGGAGTGACCACTGACGGTGATCACAATATCATCGGCGAACCGATGATAGTTCACCGCCTCAAAGGGACCTTCAGCGGTCTTGCAGCGGATCGCCTCGAAGTACCAGTCAACCTCGTTCAAGTAGATGTTCGCCGCCAGCGGGCTGAAAGGGCCTCCTTGTGGAACCCCGAGGTTCCCGCTCGCTTTGATGACCTGCTTGACCAGGTGCATGACCTGGGGATCCTGGACCCTCTTGGCAATCTGCTCCAACAACACCGAATGCCGAATGTTGTCGAAGTAGCGCGTCAAATCCACATCTACTACCGTGGACATGCGCCGCATCACACTGCGCCTGACGGCCGCCAGGGCACGGTGCGGTGACCGCTTAGGCCGAAAACCGTAGGAGTTCGGGCAGAAGTCCGCCTCGAAAACCGCCTCGAGGATGAGCTTCAGTGCCCCTTGCACCACGCGATCGCGAATGCAAGGAATCTGAAGGATGCGTACTTTGCCATTGTCCTTGGGTATCTCGACCCGTCGGTTCGCTTGAGGTTGATACCTGCCTGTCTGGAGGTCTTCCCGTAGCGCTGCGAGAAATAGGGCCAGCCCCTCTGCTTCGATATCCGCAAAGGTCTGTCCGTCAATGCCAGGGGCACCTCCATTTCTCTTGGCCTGTCGGTAGGCCTCCAAGAGAGTCTCTGTCTTGGCAATATGCACAAAGAGACCCCAGAAGCGATGCGTCTTCTCAGACTTCGCCTTCCGGTATATCCGCCGTCGCAGATCCTGCAGACTAGTGGGTGCCTTTGTCATCTCACCCCTGCCTCACCTTGACCAACGGAATACCCACCGGTCCGGGCCCTTCCCTCCCGGCGCGTTTTGCTGCACGCCGATCATCAGTAGTACGACCCGATCCGCCACCCTGGTGCCTACCTGCCCACTTCCCACTCACGGTTATAGGACAGGCCTCCTCGGCGAGGTTTCTTCGCCGGGCACCGAGGGCTTCTCCGGTTGACACACAATCCTTCGTACCATGTCGCCGCTGATACCCCGCCGGTGAGGGCCGCCGTATCGGACTCATTTCGATCGGCCCTTGCTGCCTTCGCGCGTTATCGACCGTCTCGGCCACCGGGCTTGCGTGTAACGAGGCTACCTCTACGTTCACTGTACGTTACAACCTGGTACGTTGCTGTACTCCAACTTGAGTACGTGGTCGGAGGGCTTCACCGTCTTGCTTTCGCGCCACGGCGCCTCCCAAGCTACGAGGCCTGAGTCTCTTGGCCTCGGTCGGACTTCCACCGACTGGATTATGTGCCCTTCGCCGGACACGCCGACATGCCAACGGTCTCGATAGAGCGCCTTCAGGGCTGCTTTGGTCGTTTGCTTCGGGCACAGTAGGGTGGTCATCAAAATTTTGCCTCCGCAATACAGTTCCCGCACCTTCAGAGCGTGCGGTGCCTGATCGTACTCTACCTGGCTCATCCAGGCAGGCTTGATCTTAGGCTTACGCAGTTCAATCAGGTGATCACGCGGACCCAGGCGCTTCCCACGGCGAAAATCCGTGCTGCGCCGGCGCGAACCCTGTTGTTCAAAGACCCCATCGATGCCGCGTTCCCGCAGCGCACACAATAGAAAATACGTGGCATAAAAGGCGTCGCCCAACAAGATCTCACCGGATTCCAAAACATCGAGTATCGATCTGAGCAGTGACTGCTCATCGCTTCCCTTGCCCCGGCAAGGGCCCATGGCCGCATCGAGTAGCGCACCACTGGCAAGACAGATGATGCCCACCACACGGCACAGGGGAAACCCCAAGCCGGGCTGTTGGCTGCTCGGTTGCGGGTAGAGCGCCTGGTTCTCCGGCGTATCGGGCAGCGCCACGGTCGCCCCATCGACCAGCCGCACCGCTCGACCCCGCCAGTGCCATGCTTGCGGGGTGCGCTCGGCCATCGCGTATCCCGTGTGACGCACCAACGTGGCGACCATCTCCACCGGCAAGCGCTGCCGTGCCCGGCAGTAAGCGCCCGTGTGCGTACTGCAGCGGGGCAGACCACCCGTCAGTCGCTTGATGGCCGCCTCATCCACCGCCTTCTGGCAGGAGCGATCCGCACTCATGGCCTGTGCCAGAAACATCGACAACGTCTCCGTGGGTGGAAACAGCCGTTCCCGGTGTTCGGGCAACAGCGTCTCCACTGGCTCCAGGAGTTCCGGGCCGGTAAGCAAATTGAAGAAGGCATAGGAATCGCTGTTTGCGGCACGGCGGCGAATACGTTGTTGTTGATGCAAACAGGTGCGTTGAGTAGCATGCATAAAGGCTGGTCCCTCATGTGATTAGCGTTGGTCTGGCGACTTATAGCTTATCACTCGGACCAGCCTTTTTTATCCTCTACATCAGTCGCTTATTCCTTAAGTAAGTGCCATTCGGGTCAGACTGCCTGTCTCGCCAGGAGCTGAAGCCTCTGCCAAAGCGACTGGCAGTCTGACCCGGTCTGGCGATTTTTCTTCATACCCGTTCGTACCCACTAAAGGGCACGCTCGGTCAGTCCGACCGGTATTTTGCGATCCTTTCCAGGCAACGGGTCTGTGGTGCCACTTCGGAGCCGAACGCGGCTTCCCAAGGTCTTCTCAGTGTGATACCCATCCAGCATGGATAACGAATCCCGATCCTGGCACAGCCTGGGCGCGCTCGAGGCAGCGGACGAGCTGGCCGCGGACACGGCGCGTGGACTGACGCAGGCAGAGGTTGCGCGCCGGCTCGCCCGCTACGGCGCGAATGCACTGCCGCAGGCGAGACGCCGTTCGCGCCTGCGCATCTTCCTGCGGCAGTTCCAGAGCCCTCTGATCTACATCCTGTTCGTTGCCGCGGTGTTTGCCTTTGCGCTGGGTGAGCACGGGGATGCCGGGGTCATCCTTGTCGTGGTGTTCGTCAACGCCGTGATCGGGGGGGTTCAGGAAGGCCGGGCGGAACGCTCGATGGAGGCGCTGAGCAGGCTCTCGGCGCTGGAGGTGCGGGTCTTGCGTGACGGCCAGGAGGTCATGATCGAGGCGAGCGGCCTGGTGCCGGGCGATATTGTGTTACTGAGGGCAGGCGATGCCGTGGGCGCGGATGCGCGCCTCATCGAGGCCACCGCGCTGGAGGCGTCCGAGGCGGCGCTCACGGGCGAATCACTTCCCGTCGGCAAAGACCCCGATCGCCTGCCGGCAGATACCCTGCTTGCCGATCGCCGCAATATGCTGTTCTCGGGCACGCACATTACCGCCGGACGCGCCAGGGCCGTGGTGGTCGCCACAGGCACCGCAACCGCAGTGGGAAATATCGCACGACTGACGGAATCGGCCGAACCACCCAAGACGCCGCTGGAGCAACGCATCGCGCAGTTCGGCCACTACCTGGTGGCGGCTGCGATTGCGCTGTTCGTGGCAGTGATGGCCTTCGGGCTGATGCGCGAGATACCCGTGGTCGACATCTTCATGGTGGCGATCAGCCAGATGGTATCCATGGTGCCCGAGGGGCTCCCCGTCGCCATGACCATTGCGCTCGCCGTCGGCATGCAACGCATGGCGGCGCGCGGTGCGATCGTACGCCGGCTCGCGGCGGTCGAGACGCTGGGTTCCACCAGTGTGATCTGTTCCGACAAGACCGGCACCCTGACACGCAACGAGATGACGGTAACCGCTGTCTGGCTGCCCGATGGACGGGAACTCGAGGTCTCCGGTGCGGGCTACGCCCCGGAAGGCGCGATCAGCGACGGCACGGCGGATATCACAGCGGAATCGGACGCGGGCCTGAAGGCGCTGATCGCCGCGGCCGTCCTGTGCAATGACGCCCAGATTCTGCCGCCCGACGCCGAGGATTCACGCTGGCGCGCCTTTGGCGACCCGACTGAAGCGGCCTTGTTGACGCTGGCGAAAAAGGCCGGCGTGGATCTCGAAGCGCTGCAAGGTGAGCGTGTCCGCCGCGCGGAAATCCCCTTCGACTCGGCGGCCAAGATGATGGCGACCCAGCATGAGCACCCTGATGGCGGCAGCCGCATTTTTCTGAAGGGTGCGCCGGAGGCCATCGTCAAGCTGTGCGGCGCGGCGGAACCGGCCACCCTGGATCCGTCAATGAGTAAGAGCGTGACGGCCACCGCCCGGGAACTTGGCGAACGTGCCCTGCGGGTGCTGGCGCTGGCCGAGGTGCCCGGGGCCACGCTCGACGCCACGACTGGCTTTGAGCAGTTTCAGGGACGCGCAATCCTGCTCGGTCTGGTGGGCGAGATGGATCCGCCGCGCGATGAGGTGAAGGTGTCGATCGCCGAGTGCCAGAGTGCGGGGATCCGGCCGGTCATGGTCACCGGCGACCACAAGGCGACCGGACTGGCGATCGCCCGTATGCTCGGCATCGCGCGCGCGCAGGACCGGGCGGTCGACGGGCGCGAACTGGAGCTCATGCCCGAGCAGGATCTGCGTGCGAGTCTCGAGCACATCGCGGTGTTTGCGCGCGTGCATCCTGCCCAGAAGCTGCGCATTGTCGAGGCCTTTCAGTGGCGAGGCGACGTCGTGGCGATGACCGGCGACGGTGTCAACGATGCACCGGCTCTGGCGCGCGCCGATGTCGGCGTGGCAATGGGCATCACCGGCACGGAGGTGGCGAAAAACGCCTCGGAGATCGTTGTCACAGACGACAACTTCGCCACCATCGTCAACGCGGTCGAGGAAGGCCGGCTGGTGTACCGCAATCTGAAAAAGGTGATCCTCTACCTGATTGCGACCTCGATGGCCGAGATCAGCGTGCTGCTCGGTGCCCTGTTGTTCGGCTACCCGCTTCCGCTCGCGGCGGTGCAGATCCTCTGGATCAACATCGTCACCGAAGGCACGGTTACCGTCAATCTCATCATGGAGCCACCGGAAGGCGACGAGATGAATCAGCCACCCGTCTCGCTCTCGGAACCGCTCGTGAACAGGCCGCTGCTGAAACGAATCGCACTGATGACACCGACCATGGCCCTGTCCACACTGGGCTATTTCATCTGGCAGCTGTCCGAGGGGATCCCCTACGCCCAGATCCAGACCGAAACCTTTACCGTGCTGGCCGCGTGTCAATGGTTCAATGTGCTCAATTGTCAGTCCGAGACACGCTCGGCGCTGCGCTTCGGTCTGTTCCGCAATCGCTGGCTGGTGGGGGGGCTTATGCTGGGCATTTCACTCCAGGCTCTGGTCGTTTACTGGCCACCCATGAACACGCTGTTTCATACCGTCCCGATCCCGCCCGGCGATTTAGGGGTGATTCTGGCTGTGGCGAGTCTCGTCCTATGGGTTGAGGAGGTGCGCAAATTCGTCGCCCGGCGGGCAGGCCCAGCCCCTGGCTGAACCGGCTTGCGGGAACCTTGCCTGTCGAGGCAGGGTATAATCCCGCTACGATGTAGCAGGAAGACCGCGTCGGCGGATCTACGATCTCGGAACCGGGGTTTTTTTGATCCAAATCGGCATTGCCGCTGATCGATGGATGCGATCCTGGCCGGTATCGGAACGGTATAAAGACGCCAATCTACGGAGACAATCATGGGCAGCAAGAAGTCAGACAAACCCAAGTCAGCCAAGAAACTGTTGAAGGCATTCAGAGCCAAGGTAACCGAGCAACTGCAACAGCTCTCTGAGCGGCACGATGCGTCGACTGACAAGATCATCCACCTGGGAAACCAGATTAACGATCAGCTGGAGCAGCTTTCGGAAAGGCACGCCGCCGCCCTGCACAAGCTGGCGGCGCTGGAAGCAAAGCTCGACGAACAGACGGAGCAGTTGTCCAACCGACACGCCGCTACGCAGCACAAACTGGAGGATCTGGAGCACAAGCTCGGTTCCGCATCCTAGCCTGTTTCCACCGGATAATCACGGCTGCTGACAAATTCAGCCTGAGTGCCAGTATTTTTATTCGATCGCCACGGAATCCACGGAAGGACACGGAAGAAATTTCTAATGGGTGTTGGGTCTTTCCGTGTTTTTCCGTGGATTCCGTGGCCATCCTGTCCGTCATCATTCGATTGAAACACCACTGACAGGCAGGCCGGCTGGCGGAGGCAGGTTTTGCCGGCCCAGCGGGGCCCGGAATCGACATGCTTTCGGCGCTGGAAAACCGTATGATAGCGCCAGGCTTCGGACGGGCGACCGGTTCCGAAATCATCCGGGACAGACAACAATAATCCGCACGCAACCGACGCATGGACCCGCTCTGGATCAGCATCGCCTTTGTTCTCGGATTCGCCGCGCGCCAGGTGGGGCTGCCCCCGCTGGTCGGTTTCCTGGTGGCGGGATTCGTGCTGAACGCCATGGGTGTCGAAGCAGGCAGGTTCCTCCACGAGTTTGCCGAGATGGGGGTCACCCTGTTGCTGTTCACCATCGGACTCAAGCTCCGCCTGCAGACACTGTTGCGCCCCCAGATCTGGGCCGTGGCCACCTCGCACATGGCCATCACCGTACTCGTGCTTGGCGCCGGCATGTTTGCGCTGGGTGCCGCCGGATTCAGTCTCGCGGATCAGCTGGACCTTACGCGCGCCGTGCTGATCGCATTTGCCCTCAGTTTTTCCAGTACGGTATTTGCGGTGAAGGTCCTGGAAGACAAGGGCGAAACGGGGTCGCTGCATGGCCGGATCGCCATCGGCATTCTCATCATGCAGGACATCATCGCGGTGGTCTTCCTCGCCGCCTCGACGGGCAAGATCCCCTCCCTCTGGGCACTGGGCCTGCTGCTGCTGATTCCGCTGCGGCCACTGCTCATGCTGCTGATGGAACGCAGTGGTCACGGTGAGCTGCTGATTCTCTACGGGCTGCTGCTGGCGCTCGGTGGCGCGTTTGTGTTCGAGCTGGTCGGAATGAAAGCCGATCTTGGCGCGCTGATTCTGGGCATACTCCTGGCGGGCCACCCCAAGGCGGCTGAACTGTACCGCTCACTGTTCGGAATCAAGGACCTCTTTCTCGTCGGATTCTTTCTCACCATCGGGCTGTATGGAACACCGGGCCTCGATGCGATTCTGCTCTCACTGGTCCTGGTTGCGGCGATGGCCTTGAAGGTCGTGCTGTTTTTCTTTCTCCTCACCCGCTTCAGGTTACGCGCGCGCACCTCGCTGCTGGGATCCCTCAGCCTTGCCAACTACAGTGAGTTCGGTCTGATCGTGGGCGCGATCGCCGTCAGTAATCAGTGGCTCTCGGGTGAGTGGCTGGTCGTGATTGCGGTGTCGCTGTCGCTGACCTTCGTGCTGGCCGCGCCCTTGAACAATGCCGCACATAGCCTGTACGCCCACCACGAAGCCTTTCTCAAGCGGTTTCAGACGCGCGAGCGACTGCCCGACGACCAGCCGATCGATTCGGGCGATGCGGAAATCGTGATCTTTGGCATGGGGCGCGTGGGCGCCGGCGCCTACGACAGGCTGCGTGAGCAGTTCGGCACGACCGTACTGGGCCTCGACGCCGATGCGGGTCTGGTGGAGGAACAACGACAGCTGGGGCGTAACGTGATACTCGGTGATGCCACGGATCCGGATTTCTGGGAACGGGCCAGGACACAACATGCGAAGATGCGGCTCGTGCTGCTGGCAATGCCCAGTCACAAGGAGAATCTGTATGCGGCGCACCAGCTGCTTGAATCCGGCTTTCGCGGCCAGATCGCCGCAACCGCCAGATACCCCGACGAGATCCCCGCCCTCGAAGCGGCCGGGGTTCATGCCGCCTTCAATATCTATGCGGAGGCGGGCGCCGGATTTGCCGATCACGTCTGCACCACGCTGCAAGCCTGATGCGCCGCGGATCATAGCCTTAAGTTATTTATAAGGAAAGATCTGTAACTTGCTTATTGTTATAGTGATTTAAAGGCGGAAGTTCAAAGGAGTCCGCCGGGTTTCCTTCCCAATCCAGAGATTTCGACTAAGCTTTTCCCCACTTGTGTCGTGTTGGGGAGCTTGCCGTCGTTCGGCAATCGGGGAACGGAAACCAGGGAATGACGAGACTGAGAGTCCTCATTGTTCAGGATGAAGAGTGGACTGCGCACGCCTTGCAGGCGCATCTCGGGGATACCACCTTCGAGGTTGTATCCGTCGTGCCGTCCAGCGACGTCGCGATCACCCAGGTCAGCGCCCTGCGGCCGGACGTGGTGCTGATGGACGTGATCCTGGCAGGCAGGCTCGACGGTATTGAAGCCGCGCAATACATACGCGACTACTTCAATATCCCGGTGCTCTTTCTGACTGCCTGTGCCGACAAGCGACCGGCCAGACCCCAGGCGCCCTGCACCTATCTGCTCCAGCCCGTCAATGACTCCGAGCTCAGGCTTGGCATCAAGATGGCATTGCACCGCCACAACCTCGAAGGGCGTGCGCACGGCCCGTCTGCGGCCCTGGCGGTCCGGGATGGCGTTCAACCGCCGGGCAGCTGGGAATGGGAAACTGCCACCCGCGAGCTACATTTTTCCGAGGCTACCTGTCGGATCTATGGCATCGATGCAGGCCGGCGCACCCTCAGCCACGAGACGTTCATGTCGATGGTGCATCCGCATGACCGGGACGCGGTGATTCAGGCCCTGCAGACCAGTCTCAACCTCAAGCGAAGCTACGATGTCTATCACCGCATCGTGCGTTCCGATGCAAGCGAGCGCACGGTTCATCAGCGCGGCTGTGTCGTGACCAGTGACATGGGCATCGTCCGCGGCATTGTCGGCACGACGCAGGATGTGACCGAACTCAAGCGGGCGGAACACCGCCTGTGGAATCAGGCCCACCACGACCCGCTCTGCGATCTCCCCAACCGCAGCCTGGTCTTCGATCGACTCAAACAGGGCATATGCCATGCGCACCGGGAACGAAAACAGCTTGCCGTCATGCTCCTGGACCTGGACAACTTCGGACAGGTCAACGAGGCACTCGGGCATACGAGTGGCAACCATCTGCTGGTCAAAGTTGCGCGCCGTCTCAAGGACTGTGTGCGCGAATGTGACACCGTAGCGCGTATTGGCGGCAACCGCTTTCTCCTGATCCTCGGCGGGCTGAACAGCGAAACCGATGCCTCACGGGTCGCGGAGAAGCTGGTCAGCACCATGCATCCCCCCTTCACGCTCGACGGGCATCAGCTGGCGGTCTCGTCCAGTATCGGCATAGCCCTCTTCCCCATCAATGCCGGCGATCCGGACGAGTTGCTGAAACACGCCGAGCGTGCAATGCTGCAGGCCAAGCACCACAGTAATACCATGTACCGCTTCGTTCACTGAGCCTGAACTGGCGCCCTGCGCCTGCACTTGGCAAGGTCAGGGTCAGGTATTAGGCTAGTCTTCACGGCGTTAATCCCAAGGAGAATTCTATGCACGTGACCCTTGTTCAGGTTCAGGTCAAACCGGAGCATATCGACGACTTCATCCAGGCGACGCGCGCCAATCACCAGGGCTCGGTTCAGGAACCGGGCAATATGCGTTTTGACGTACTGCAGTCCGCCGAGGAGCCGGACCGGTTCATCCTCTATGAGGCCTATGCAACAGAGCTCGATGCGGCCGCACACAAGGACACCGAACATTACCGCCGGTGGCGCGATACCGTTGCCGACTGGATGGCGAAGCCGCGTCAGGGTGAGCACTTCCATGGCCTGCTGCCGAAAACCGAGGTGTAGATTTGATAGGCCCCTTCACGATTGCACGTCTGCCGCGGATCATCTTCGGCGAGGGCAGTGTTGCACAACTTCCGGACTGCGTGCGCCGCTCTGGCGAACGCACGCTTCTCGTCACCGGCGCGCGTTCGCTTCAGCAGTCCGAGCACTGGCCCGCCCTGCTGCGCGCATTCGAGCAGCGCGGCATCACCTGGGCACAGCTGTCCGTCAGCGGTGAGCCCTCGCCACAGCTGGTCGATCAGGCGGTTGCAGCCTATAAGGACGACCGGATTGAGGTCGTGGTTGGAATCGGCGGTGGCAGTGTGCTCGACGCGGCCAAGGCTATCGCCGGGCTGCTGCGGGTCGGCGACTCCGTCACGGATTACCTGGAGGGTGTTGGAACCGGGCGCGTATACCAGGGTCCGGCCGTGCCCTTTATCGCGGTACCGACCACTGCCGGCACCGGCAGCGAAGCGACCAGGAACGCCGTGCTGAGTGTGCAGGGCGCCGACGGGTTCAAGAAGTCCTTCCGTGACGAGCAGCTGGTTCCTGAATACGCGCTGGTCGACCCGGCACTGCTTGCCGCCTGCCCGCCAGAGCTCATCGCCGCCAATGGCATGGACGCGCTGACACAACTCATCGAGTCCTACGTGTCATTGCGCGCCAATGCGTTCACCGATGCCCTGGCTCGCAGTGGTATCGAGGCGGCCCGCGACGGACTGCTCGACTGGTATGAGCGCGGCGCCGAGGCGCGCGATGCGCGCAGTCGCATGGCCTATGCCGCGCTGATATCCGGGATCACGCTGGCCCAGACCGGCCTGGGTTCTGTGCACGGGCTTGCCTCGCCGCTCGGCGCCTTCTTTCCCATCCCGCACGGGGTGGTGTGTGGCACCCTGGTCGCTGCGGCGACGCAGGTCAATATCGACGTGATGCAGCAGCGTGAACCCGACAATCCCGCGCTGGACAAATATGCAGAACTGGGGGAGATCCTCTGCAAGCGCAGCTTCAGCCATGCCGAGACGGCCCGCGAGGCGCTGGTGATGCTGTTGACGCAATGGACAGAGCAGCTGCAACTGCCACGCCTGGGTGCCTTTCGGGTGGAGGAATCCGACTACCCGCGCATCGCGACCAACAGCCGCGGCAGCAGTATGCAGACCAATCCTGTGATGCTTGCCGACGCGGACATCGAGCGGATTCTGCTGGCGCGCGGCTGAGGCCGGTCCGGGCAGACTTATCTCATTCGAATTCGGATACGATGAAACCCTTTTCCGAGTCCTGCGAGCAGAACAAGTATCCGATACTCGAGGTGCTGAGGCAGGAGTTCGCGGGCTGCAACTCCATTCTGGAAATCGGCAGCGGTACGGGTCAGCATGCCGCCTTTTTTGCGCGTGAGCTTCCGCATCTGTTCTGGCAGACCAGTGACCTGGCAGACACGCATGCGGGTATTCTTGCATGGATAACCGACCCGCTGCTGCCCAACGTTGGCGCCCCCTTAGCGCTCGAGATCGGCAAGGACCGCTGGCCTGGGCGGGATTTCGACGGGGCCTTCAGTGCCAACACCGCACATATCATGGGTTGGCCCGAGGTCGAGCGGATGTTTGCCGGGGTCGCCAGTGTGCTCGTGTCAGGCGGTGTGTTCTGTCTTTACGGGCCGTTCAACTACAACGGCGCCTTCAGCAGCGAGAGTAATGCCTGCTTCGATGAATGGCTGAAGCGGCGGGATGCGCGAAGTGGCGTGCGTGATTTCGAGCACCTCGATCACCAGGCACGCATCCATGGCATGACACTGGTTCGCGATCACGAGATGCCCGTCAACAACCGCACCCTGGTATGGAAAAAATCCGGGTAGCGGGTCCAGGCGCGGGGTTGCCCCTGGATCCACACTACCCGGTGGCTGAGTTTTCCTCGATGGCTATGAGTCAATCTGATCCCGTATCCATGGCAGGATCAGCGTTCCAACCGCGAGCGCCAACAGATACTCGATCCCGGCGCTGGAACCCTCGGTTACCGGCAAATACATCCCGGTCAGCAAGATGGCAATACCTGCAATCGGTAGAAGTCTGTACATGACGCTCCTCCTGTTGGTGTTACTGACGATTTCCATTCTCGCGATTCGCGCAGTAACTTCCGTGAAGGGCATGCAATCGGCGCCGGATCTGTATCACAGAACCACACGATGCCTGTCGGTGCCTGAGACCTGAATCAAAAAAACGGGGCCATCGGCCCCGGGTGAAAAAAATGCCGGGCACCAAAGCCCGCCAGTCCCGCATGCGGCTCACGAGGCCTGATGTTTGCGCTCGTAATCCGTTATGGCTGCCCGGATGGCATCTTCGGCGAGTACCGAGCAATGGATCTTGACGGGCGGCAGGGCCAGTTCCTCGGCAATCGCCGTGTTCTTGATCTCGCTGGCCTGTTCCAGCGTCTTGCCCTTCACCCACTCGGTGAGCAGACTCGAGGAGGCAATCGCACTGCCGCAGCCATAGGTCTTGAACCGCGCATCCTCAATCACCCCCGCCGCATTCACCTTGATCTGCAGCTTCATCACATCCCCGCAGGCCGGCGCACCCACCATGCCCGTCCCGATGCTCGCATCACCCGTGTCAAAACTCCCTACATTGCGGGGATTCTCGTAATGATCCAGAACCTTGTCACTGTAAGCCATGATTTCGCTCCACTCTACGTTTACCCTGCCAGCCCGCTCAATGCGCCGCCCACTGCACCGTGTTCAGATCAATACCCGCCTGGTACATCTCCCACAACGGCGACAGCTCGCGCAACTTCGCCACCTTCGCCTTGACCAGCTCAACCGTGTAATCCACCTCCGCCTGCGTCGTGTAACGCCCGATCGCAAACCGGATCGAACTGTGCGCCAGCTCATCATTGCGCCCCAGCGCCCGCAACACATACGAGGGCTCCAGACTGGCACTGGTACACGCACTGCCCGAGGACACCGCAATGTCCTTCAGCGCCATGATCAGACTCTCACCCTCGACAAAATTGAAACTCACATTCAGATTGCCCGCAACCCGCTGCGCCAGATCCCCGTTCAGATACACCTCCTCCATCGCGCTCAGCCCATCCCACAAACGGTTGCGCAACGCCAGTATCCGCGCACCCTCCGTGACCATCTCCTCGCGCGCTATCCGAAACGCCTCGCCCATCCCCACAATCTGGTGCGGCGCCAGCGTCCCCGAGCGCAAACCCCGCTCGTGACCCCCGCCGTGCAGCTGCGCCTCCAGACGCACCCGCGGCTTGCGCCGCACATACAACGCCCCCATCCCCTTCGGGCCGTACACCTTGTGCGCCGAAAAACTCATCAGATCCACCGGCAACCGCTGCACATCAATCGCCAGCTTGCCCACACTCTGCGCCGCATCCACATGCAGCAACACCCCGCGCTCCCGACACAACGCCCCTATCGCACCAATGTCCTGAATCACACCAATCTCGTTGTTGACCTGCATCACCGAGGCCAGCACCGTGTCCGACCTCAGCGCACCCGCAAACCGCTCCAGATCCAGCAGCCCGTTCGGCTCCGGATCCAGATAACTCACCTCATAACCCTCCCGCTCCAGCTGCCGACAACTGTCCAGCACCGCCTTGTGCTCGGTCTTCACCGTCACAATGTGCCGACCCTTCTTGCGGTAAAAATGCGCCGCACCCTTCAGCGCCAGATTGTCCGACTCCGTCGCCCCACTCGTGAAAATGATCTCCTTCGGGTCCGCATTCACCAGCGCCGCCACCTCCGCCCGCGCCGCCTCAACCGCCGCCTCCGCCGTCCAGCCAAAACTGTGCGAACGCGACGCCGGATTCCCAAAGACACCCCCTCGCGTCAGATACCCCGCCATCTTCTCGGCTACCCGCTCGTCCACCGGCGTCGTCGCCGAATAATCCATGTAAATCGGAGTCACTACACTCATCGTCGTCTCACCCTCATACCCGCACCTTCAACACCACACTACCCCGCAACAACACCTCATGCCGCCGTCAAACCCGTTCCGCGCCCCGCGCGCTGAGTGAGCTTCCTGGCAATTACCTCCCGCACGGAGGGTCTGTCGAGAAATTCGGCCAGGCTGATCCCGTCGAGAAAGCTGTAGATCTGGCAGCTCAGACCGCTCCACAGCTCATGCGTCAGACAACGGTCACCATCCTGACAGTTCTCTTTGCCGGCACAGATCGTTGAATCCACCTTTTCATCGACGGCGCTGATAATGTCCGCGATCGAGATCGCCTCACGTGTACGCGCCAGGCGATAACCGCCGCCGGGTCCACGCACGCCCTCAACCAGACCGCTGCGCCGTAATTTTGCGAACAGTTGTTCCAGATAGGACAGGGAAATACCCTGGCATTCCGAGATTTCCGCCAGGGTGACCGGCTGCAGATCGTCGTGTACGGCCAGATCCAGCATCGCGGTGACGGCGTACCGGCCTTTTGTAGAAAGTCGCATTGCAGTGTGTTCCTCAAGAGTCGCCAGACGGCCCCGAACCTCGTCCGGGCCACTGAAATCGCCACTATTCTGGAGGAAGTTGACTAAATTAGTCAACATTAATTTTGGAGGGGAAGACGCTTAGCGCCGGAGGGTCAAGCGGTTTCGCGTTGAGTTGACAATGTGTTGTCGGTACTAGGAGCCTGTCGGACTTAGGCTGATTCTACTGCGGCGGTGGGAGAGCGGCCCAAAGCCTCCCGCTTTCTCGTTGCGTAGGGCCCACTATGCGCCTCGAAACCGTGAGGCTTTGTGGCTCACTCTCCCACCTGCCTCGTTACGAACCCCTAAGTCCGACAGGCTCCTAGCTGCGAAATTACCTGCGGCGGGCTTTACTTTTCCCCTGCGCAGGCGCCGAGAGTGCCGAGCATGTCCGACCAGCTGATGTCCGCGGCCTTGTCCTTGGCAACATACCGGTGCCCTTGCCGCAGGCAGTAACCAAGCCACTTCTGCAGGAAGCGGTTGATATGCCATCTTTCATCCAGCGAATACTGCATGCGGTTACGATCGTACCAGGCGGTACGCTTGCCCCGCTTACGTCCACAACTCAGTACTTCCGCCAGACGCGCGTCGTGATAGAAACGCACCTGCAGATCCGGCGCCGGAAAGCGGCCGAGCTCATCGGTAAACTGATAGGTCAGTTTAAGTGTTGTGGTGTACTTGCTTCGTTCGAGTACCTGAAGATGCAGATCGAGCGCGCCTGTCACACGGGAGATGCAACGATCCGCCAGTGATTCGAAGTCCGGGATCAGTTGTCGCAGGCGAATGTAGTTGCACTCGTACACGGACATCAGGTCGGACAGATCATGCACCTGCCGATTGAGTGTTTGTTGCTTCCGTGTCTGAACGAGCATCGTGGGATCATACCATAGTTGCCGGTGCCTGGAGTCTGAGCTGGCCTGCCGTGTTTTGCGATCCGACCCTTCCCGAGGCGTTATGATCGCTATCGGCTGTCACTGCCGAATCTTTCGAATGGCAGGCGGCCCGTGTTGGCGTACAATTCCAGGGACAGGTCAAGAAAAACTTTTGCATTTCATCTCATGGCGATATCGGATCTGCCCCTTGTCCTCGACCCGCAGCAACTGCATCGGCTGTCAGGAACGCCGGGGCTGCTCATCATAGATCTGTGCAAGGCGGATACCTATGCCCGGCAGCATATACCGGGCGCCGTGCACCTCGATTATGCAAGAATCGTCGCGGAGAACAAGCCGGTTCGAGGGCTGTTGCCAGACCCCGACACACTGAGCACGCTGCTGGCGGCGCTCGGTATCTCGCCCGACATCTGGGTCGTGGCCTGTGATGATGAAGGCGGCGGCAAGGCAGGCCGTCTGTTATGGACACTGGACAGCATCGGACACCACCGTCATTCGCTGCTTGACGGCGGCCTGATCGCCTGGATCAACGAGGGACACGCGGTCGACAGTCTGCCGACCGTGCCTCAGGCTGTTGCTCCCTATCGCGTGTCGTGCGATCCGGCGCCCGTCGCAGGGCGCGATTACATACTTCAGCACCTCGGCGATCCCGGGGTTTGTCTGCTCGATGCCCGCAGCAGGGCCGAGTTCACCGGGGAGAAGAAACTGGCGCTGCGCGGCGGCCACATTCCAGGCGCAATTCATTACGAGTGGACCGACGCCATGGACAAGCAGAACAATTTCAGGCTGCGTCCGTCTGCAGAGCTGCGCAACGACCTTGACAGGCTTGGCGTGACGCCAGACAGGCAAATCATCACCTATTGCCAGACTCACCACCGTTCGTCTTTGATCTACGTGGTGCTCAAGCACCTCGGCTACGACAAGGTCAAGGGTTATCCAGGCTCATGGTCGGACTGGGGCAACCGGCAGGACACGCCGGTGGAGTAGCTGACTCGGGTTTACTCTGATGATGACGGACAGTATCGCCACGGAAGCCGCGCAAACAACGAACACCGTTTATTAAAAGTGGAAAGCATTTCTTCCGTGGATTCCGTGGCTATAAATTAATTAACGTAGTACACGAAATGTTCACCCGCCGCGATTGCGGTTCAGGACTTTGGCTGAAACAGGTCGTCGCGATTCGGACAGAAATCGAATTCCTCGGGTGACTTGCCCGCGTCGAGTTCCTGCTCGCATCTTTGCGTATTCTGACAGGCCTCACAGTTGCGCAGGTGGTGGTCGATGTCGACTATCCGCTCCTTGTGGAGATATCCCACGGCATCGATACCCGCCCGTTCCAGGGCCCGATTCATGGGCAGATCCGCCAGTTCCCGCCCCAGTCTCCGGCGCAGCCAGGTTCCCTGAATCAGGTTGCGGACAATGACCCACACCAGTCGGATCGCAAGATAGACAACCAGTCCCGCGAGTATCGTGCCTGCGACAAGGGTAAACCAGTCCATTTCGTTCCTCTGGGCCCACGAACCTTCCGCTCATGGTAATGGCCCGCGCTCGACACCGGATTGATGCAAATCTAAGGATTGGCGCGCGCCCGGCTCGTCAACACCGCCCCGGAATCTGGAAAAAGTTGTCCCGATAGTACTGCAACTCGCGAATCGAATCCCGGATATCCTCGAGTGCCAGATGGGCGCTGGTCTTTTCAAATTTCGCCGCGACACCGGGCGCCCAGCGTCGCGCCAGTTCCTTAACGCTGCTCACGTCGAGATTCCGGTAGTGGAAGTAGCGCTCCAGGTCGGGCATGCAGCGCGCCAGAAACCGGCGATCCTGGCAGATACTGTTCCCACACATCGGAGATGTATTCGGTGACACATAATCACTCAGAAATTCGAGGGTCATGCGCTCCGCATCGGCCGCGCTCAAGGAACTTTCCTGGACGCGCCGGATCAGGCCGGAATTGCCATGTTGTTCCCTGTTCCAGTCATCCATGCCATCCAGAACCTGCTGGGACTGGTGGATCGCGAGCACCGGCCCTTCGGCCAGAACCTCGAGGTCGGCATCGGTTACAATGGTGGCAATTTCGATGATCGAGTCGTTCTGCGTATCCAGACCGGTCATCTCCAAGTCGATCCAGATGAGCTTGTCGCGGCTCTGCGCCATGTCTGTGCCTTTGTATTACAATGTAGCCAGTTCGCGTCATTCTAACAGAGGCGCATCGTAATCGCGTATTCCGGGATCCGTACCCATGAATCAAGTGACATTCTGGTTTCTCATCGCGCTCGCCGCCTCGACCGTGCTGCAACTCTGGCTGGCCCTGCGCCAGATAGGGCACGTGGCGTCGCATCGCGATGCCCTGCCCGCCTCCTTCGCGGGCAAGATCTCACCGGAGGCGCACCGTAAGGCGGCTGACTACACCGTCGCGAAGACGCGGTTCAGCATCGCCAACCTGCTCTACGAAAACGCCTTGCGGCTGTTCTGGACACTGGGTGGCGGGCTCGCGCTGCTCGACGGCTTCTGGCGTGTCCAGGGACTCGACACGATCCCGACCGGTGTCGCCGTGATCGTCTCGGCACTGTTTCTCATGAGTCTGCTGGAACTGCCCTTGTCTGCCTGGTATACCTTTTCCCTGGAAGAGCGTTTTGGATTCAACCACACGAAAGTGCACACCTTCATCGGCGATCTCATCAAGCAGGGGCTCATCGCGCTGATTGTCGGCATACCGCTCGCCTGGACCGTGCTCTGGCTCATGGCAAAATCAGGCGACCTCTGGTGGATCTATGTGTGGGCGGTCTGGATCGGTTTCAGCCTGCTGATGATGTGGCTCTATCCGGCACTGATCGCACCCTTGTTCAACAAGTTCACGCCGCTCGATGACGCATCACTGAAAGACCGCATCGAATCCCTGCTGGCAAAATGCGGCTTTTCCAGCCGGGGCATTTTCGTCATGGACGGGTCGAAACGCTCGGGGCACGGCAATGCGTATTTCACCGGCTTTGGGCACAACAAGCGCATTGTGTTTTACGACACCCTGCTGAAAACACTGGCGCCTGCCGAGATCGAGGCGGTACTGGCGCATGAGCTCGGCCATTTTCGCCGCAAGCACATCCAGAAGCGTGTGGGAACACTGGCGCTGGTGAGCTTTCTCGCCCTGGCGCTGCTCGGCTGGCTCATTGAACAACCGGCGTTTTATGCCGGACTCGGCGTGAGCGAGCCCTCGACCTACATGGCGCTGCTGTTATTCATGCTGGTCGGACCGGTCTTTGGAGTTGTCCTGCAACCGCTCTTCAGCCGCCTTTCACGCCACCATGAGTACCAGGCAGACGATTACGCGGCCTCGCAGACGCGTGCCGACGAGCTCGTCCATGCGCTGGTGAAACTCTACCGGGACAATGCCAGTACGCTGACGCCGGACCCGCTCTACTCGGCGTTTCACGACTCACACCCACCCGCACCACTGCGGGTTGCTCACCTAGCCACAAAAGCATAAACAAGCCAAGCGGGGTAAATACCATGCGAAAGACGACCTTCCCTGTCCTGTTGCCAGCGTTCGTGATGGCGGTTTTTTCCAGTCAGGCCACTGCCGTGGATATCCAGGCCGGCCAGGCGATGCATGACAAGCACTGCCTGAAATGCCACGACACCAGTGTCTATTCCAAAGACCGGGGAAACATCATCTCCCTGGAGGCACTGCGCACGCGGGTCAGCCGCTGCGAACTCAGCCAGGGACTGAAACTGCCGGCGGATGGCACGGAAAATATCGTGCAATACCTGAACACGCGTTTCTACGGGTTCGAGTGACCACAGGGGATGACCCTTCGAGGCCGGCAAGGCCTGTGACGGCGCTGCCGACGAGGTGACGCCAACAGACGCGGAGCCTGCCCCGCATTCCGGTCAGGCTGATCGTTCTGAGCAGGCGGGCCTGGTCATTACCCACCATGGCGCCTCGGCCATCGTGGAGGACAGCGCGGCGCAACTGCATCCCTGTCACATTCGCAAGCGCCTGGGGCGGGTCGTCTGCGGTGACCGCGTCCTGTGGCACCCTGCCGAGCAGGGCAAGGGAATTATCACCGCCGTCAGGCCCCGCCAGACCGCGCTGGTGAGCCACGGTGCCGGCGGCCGCGAACGGGTACTGGCCGCGAACTTCGATCTGATTGTGCTCGTCACGGCAGCCAGACCGCCGCTGAGTGACGACCTCATTGACCGCTATCTGATCGTTGCCGAACTGATACCCGTGCGGGCATTGATTGTGGTCAACAAACAGGACCTGTTGACCGCCGGGACCCGACAGGCGCTCGCGCAACGACTCGAGCCCTACCGCGTGCTCGGTTATCCGGTGCTGTTTACATCGACCCGCGATGCCGAGGCGCTGGAACCGCTCCAGGCCTGCCTGAAATCCTCGACCAGCATTCTGCTGGGGCAGTCGGGGGTCGGCAAGTCTTCCCTGATCAACGCGCTCTTGCCGGGCAAGGGTGTGCAGATCGGCGAGCTTTCGGCGACATCGGGCCTCGGTCGGCACACGACCACATCCACCACCCTCTACCACCTTCCGCATGGCGGGCAGTTGATCGATTCCCCCGGTGTCCGTGATTTTCAATTATGGGAGGTTACGCCCGAGGAGATCGAGCGCGGATTTCGTGAGTTCGCCGGGCTGCGCGGCCACTGCCGCTTTCACAACTGCCGCCACCTTCAGGAACCCGGCTGCGCCGTTCAGGCGGCGGCGGATGCGGGCAGGATCAGTGCGCGCAGACTGGAAAGCTACCGGAAACTGCTGGGCAGGCGCTGACCCGCTCAGGGTCCTGTTTGAAAGCGCGGGGACCGTTGCCAGCCGCACGCGTGCCCTGCGACCGCTAGCCGGGTGGCCAGCCCATGGGCCGTCCGCCCAATACGTGCAGATGGATATGGAAGACTGCCTGCCCTGCCTCGCGGTTGCAGTTCAACAGCACGCGATAACCGCGCTCATCGACCCCGTCGTCACCGGCAACTTTTCCGGCCACCAGAACCATCCTGCCAACGAGTTCTGCATCATCCGGCTGCAGATCGTTGGTGGTCGCGATATGCCGCTTCGGGATCACCAGGACGTGGGTGGGCGCCTGAGGATTCACATCACGGAACGCCATGATTTCATCGTCCTCATACACCACATCCGGCTGAATCTCACCGGCAACCATGCGACAAAACAGGCACTCCGTCATGCCGCAGCCTACAGGAAATAATCCACCGAGCGCCCGCGCGTAACCGCATGCCGCAGCCCCTCCCGGGTATGGCCCAGGTAGGCGTTGACCGCGCGCTCCCCAGCCCCGGCGGGAGCCGGGCCGGCCGGAGGCGCCGGCATCTGGGAATTGAACGCGTCAAACACGCGCCCATGCAGATAATGCCCGACCGCCGCCACACCGGCCGAATCACGGCCGAGCCATTCGCCCTGAACAATGCGCTCTACGGGCGGCAGACCCGGCGCAGACGGCGCCAGGGCAGGGGTCTGCGCGGCTGCCTCCCGGGCGCGTCCCGTGACGGGAAGGCCCGTCGCCAGAGCCAGGGGGGCAGGCAGTGTTGCGATATCCATATGTCCTCGCCGCTCTCCGTCAGGATTTCAGGATTTGTGGTTCCAGATGTCGTGTCTTCCCGAAAAGGCGTGGGAAAGTGTGCTGCCGTCTATATATTCTAGTTCACCGCCGATCGGTACGCCATGCGCGATCCGCGTTGGCCGCACCCCGGCCTCGCGGGCCATCTCTGCAACGTAGTATGCCGTCGCCTCACCTTCGACCGTCGGGTTGGTCGCAACGATCAGCTCGGAGACCGCTCCGCTGTCCAGCCGCGCCCTGAGTTGATCCAGACCCAGTTGTTCCGGCCCGATGCCGTCCAGGGGCGACAGGTGTCCCAGCAGGACGAAATAAAGCCCCCGGTAACCCGTTGCCTGCTCGACAACGGCCACGTCAGCGGGCCCCTCGACGACGCACAGCTGCGAGGTGTCACGCCCGGATGCGGCGCACAGATCACACAACTCGGTGTCTGTCAGCGTCCGGCATTGCCGGCAGTGACCGATCCTGTCCATCGCCTGTTCCAGTGCCTGCGCGAGCCGCCTGCCGCCTTCGCGGTTACGCTCCAGCAGGTGATAGGTCATCCGCTGCGCGGATTTCGGGCCCACACCGGGCAGGCAGCGCAGTGCCTCGACCAATTGCGCGATATAACGGGACTGTCCCATCAGAACGGCAACTTCATACCCGGTGGAAGATTCAGGCCGGCGGTCATTGCCGACATCTTTTCCTGGCTGGTCGCTTCGACTTTATGGACGGCGTCGTTAACGGCCGCCGCCACCATGTCCTCGAGCATGTCCTTGTCTTCCCCGAGCAGGGCCTCGTCAATGCTGACGCGGCGTACCTCGTGGCGTCCCGTCATGACGACACTCACCATGCCGCCGCCCGCCTGGCCCGTTACCTCCATGGATGCCAGTTCTTCCTGCGCCTTCTGCATATTGGCCTGCATCTGCTGGGCCTGCTTCATGAGATTACCCAAACCACCCTTCATAGCCATGTCCTCTCTACACTGTCCAATGCGAAGAACTTTCGCCGCAACCGCCTGTGTCGCCGGAACGGCTGATACGAGACGCGGGCGAGATATCTGCGTTAATCCCTCGGACGAACACTCTCCGGGCGCACCTGCGCATTAAAGGTATCCTGGAAGGCCTTGACATGTTCGTCTCCGGCAATCGCCTCTTCTGCCGCCTGCTGACGTGCCTCTGTCATGCGTGCCTGACGTCGCGCGGGCGTTTCCTCCGCCGCCTGTTCTATGAGAACGTCCAGTTGCACCGAAACCCCGCTGTACTCGCTCAGTGCCCGTTGCAGCCGTTGCTCCAGGTTGCCACTGCGCAGGTGTCCGTGGGCCGGGTCCAGGGCCAGCTGGACATGCGGCCCCTCACGCTTGACCAGCGTGCAGTTCTCCGCAAACTGGCGCAGCATCCCCTTGAGTGCCATGACCTGTATCATGGACTCCCAGCTTGCGTCCTTTTCCGCCGCCACAGCCTTCCTGGGTTCTGTCTTTTCAGCCGGCGCCGGGGCGGCAGCCCTGGCTGGCTGGTGCGCGGACGTGGGCGCAATCCTGACAGGGGTCTGGCCTGGCCGAAACGCGAGCATACGCAAGAGAATCATTTCCAGGCCGCCTTTCGGGTCGGGCGCCAGCGGCAGATCGCGTCGCCCGAGCATACCGATCTGGTAGTAGAGCTGAACGTCCTCCACGGGCAGCAGGGCCGCGAGTTCTGCCACCTCCTCGCCGTCACGGAAGGAGCCGGCCACCCCCTCAGACACCACCTGCGCGACCGCAACACGCTGTAACAGGGACAGCAGCTCTGCGAGAAAACCTTCGTAATCCAGTGCCTGCTCGCTGAACTGCGCGACCTGCGCCAACAGGGCCTCGCCGTCATGCTGCGCCAGGGCCCTGAGAACCTCATACAGGTGGCGGCGCTCGATGGTGCCCAGCATCGCCCGGACATCGGCCTCCAGCACCTGGCCGCCACCGTAGGCGATCGCCTGATCCAGCAGACTCAGTGCATCGCGCATACTGCCGTCTGCGGCGCGCGCCAGCTCCTGTAGGGCGCCTGCCTCTGCCGTCACGCCTTCCTTTGCAGCCATGCCCTGCAGATACTCACTGATGCGAGACAGGGGCAGGCGTTTCAGATTGAACTGCAGACAGCGCGAAAGGACCGTCACCGGCAGCCGTTGGGGATCCGTCGTCGCCAGCAGGAATTTGACATGCGGTGGCGGCTCCTCCAGCGTCTTCAACAGCGCATTGAAGCTGTGACCCGAAAACATGTGCACCTCATCGATCAGGTACACCTTGTACCGGCCGCGCGTCGGCGCGTACTGAACGTTCTCCAGCAGCTCGCGGGTCTCATCCACCTTGGTGCGTGAGGCGGCATCGACTTCGATGAGATCGACGAAGCGTCCCTCATCAATCTCACGACAGGCGCTGCACTCGCCGCAGGGTTGCGAGCTGACGCCCGCTTCGCAATTCAGTGACTTGGCAAAGATCCGGGCCACAGTCGTCTTGCCGACGCCACGCGTACCGGTGAAGAGGTAGGCGTGATGCAGCTGGTCATTATCCAGCGCATTGATCAGCGCACGCAGAACATGCTCCTGCCCGACCATCTCCCGGAAGTTGCGCGGCCGCCATTTGCGGGCCAGAACCTGGTAGCTCATGAATTTCGGATCAGGGGTAACAGGGAACCGTACCAGCCATTGAGACCTGCCTGATTATACAGGATCTAGGAGCCTGTCGGACTCAGGCTGATTCTACTGCGGCGGTGGGAGAGTGAGCCCAAAGCCTCCCGCTTTCTCGTTGCGTAGGGCGCACTATGCGCCTCGAAAGCGGGAGGCTTTGGGCTCACTCTCCCACCTGCCTCGTCACGAACCCCTAAGTCCGACAGACTCCTAGAGGGACGTGATGCCGGAAATGCCTGCGTCATCCCATGCATCTGCCTGGGTGCGCGCCTCCCGGCAGGGAAGAATGGCGGCCTGTACCAGCGACACCCCGGCACCCGAGTCCACTGCTGCCGCTGCTCCCTTCCGGGCCTGACGGGGTCCACAGCTTGTCGTCGCGGGGGAACCGGTACAAGCCACCGGTGCTAGGGTACAGACAAAGTAGCACGGAGTACAGACGCGGCCAGGGCACGCCCGCGCAGCTCACTCAGCCGGTACACCGCATCGCCTGTGCTAGACTCCGGGCTCCGGCTATCGGCGAGGCAGGACGGCCGACCCGAGGCTCGAACAGTCAACCGCGGACGCACACAGTGACACGACCGTACCGCGAGGCAGCAGTTGTACGGCGCACCTTGTACAGTGCCATCAGTGCTGTTTGCGGGTGCACCGCGTGTTGCCTGTTCGCGGCCAGGCTGTGGGCCGCAGAGCCGGTCAGGTTTGCGGTCAGCCACGAACACGGGGTATATCAGGTTTCGCTGGAGACGGTTCTCGATGCGCCGCCAGATGCCATCCATAATATCCTGACCGATTATGTGCATATCTACCGTCTGAACCCTTCCATCACCGAGTCCAAGATCCTGCCCGCACCCGATGCGTCGGTCGTTCGCGTCAGAACCCTGATCAATGACTGTGTCTTCATATTCTGTCAGGACATCGTACGGGTCGAGGACATCCGCGAACTGGAATCGGGTGAGCTGTATGCGCAGATCGTCCCGCAACTGAGCAATGTCAAGTCGGGTGCGGCGATCTGGCAGATTCGGGCTGACGGCGATGCTACCCGATTAACCTATGACCTGACCCTGGAGCCCGGCTTTTTTATACCGCCGCTTGTCGGGACCTACTTCGTCAAGAACAAGCTGCGGCAACAGATCATGACCAGTCTGAACAATATTGAACGCATCGCGCAGGTCAGGCGGGCAAAGGCGTCGGGAGCCGGCAGGCGAGCGCAGGGCCAGCCGTGATGTCGCCGGCCGGCCCGTATTATTATCCGCTCCGACCGGTTCCTGGAGGCGCGATGGTGCACGCTTGTCTGATCGGCCTGGGTCTGCTCACGCTGGGGCTCACCGGCTGTGTCAAGGAAGAACGCCAGATCAGCTATACCCGGCATGTGCAGCCTATCCTGCACGCACACTGCATTGAATGTCATTCACCGCACACGGGCCAGGGCTACCTCGAAACCGGCCTGATCATGACCAGCTATGAAGCGCTCATGCAGGGTACCTGGTACGGCCCGGTCATCGTGCCCGGCGACAGCCGGCACAGCATTCTGAATATGCTGGTGGAAGGACGGGCGGACCCCTCGATGCGCATGCCGCACGGGCGCGCACCGCTCGCTCAGGAACAGATCGACATACTGCGTCTGTGGGTCGACCAGGGGGCACGCAACAACTGAGGCTGCCGCCTGCCATCCCGCCAGGGGGGCCAATCCGGGCTAGGACCAGTAGGCGAGAACCGTGGCCATAGCGCTGGAGAATTCGTCAAAAGAATGCGGCTTTACGATGTAGTCCTCGACGTCGTACTCGAAGGCGGCGGCGCGGTCGCTGGGTTCGTTCGAGGAGGTCAGTACGATCACCGGCAGGGACCGCAGATCCGGGTCGGCACGCAATTCCTTCAGGAATTCAATGCCGCCCATTTTGGGCAGATTCAGATCCAGCAGGATCAGGGATGGCGTCGGTTCAATCTTGTCGAAGCCCTGTCCCCGCAGCATGCCCAGCGCCTCCACGCCGGTGCGTGCCACATACAGCGGGTTGCTGACATGGTTTTTCTGCAGGGCCCGCTTGACGGTCATGACATCCACCCTGTCATCTTCCACCAGCAGTATGACGGCATCTTTATCCAGCATGACGAAGTTTCCTGATGTGGGTATTCAGCAACAGTATAGAGTCTCCCGCGCCGGCTCGTTCAGTTTCAACCGTCTTTGGGCCAGGTAAACCGGAACCTGGCGCCCCTGCCTTCGGCAGAGTCCAATGTTATCGAACCACCATGTTCCTGCACAATCTTCCTCACCAGCGCCAGCCCGATCCCGGTATTGCTGCCGAAATCCGTGGTCTGCAGGGTCTGAAACATCTGAAAGACCTTGCCATGGTATTCCGGTGCGATGCCGGGCCCGTTGTCCGCGACGGTGAATTCGTAGCCCCCCTCGCGGGTCTCGCCGGCCGTTACCCAGACATGGCCCTCTTCCCCCCGGCAGTGTTTGATGGCGTTCCCGATCAGGTTGGAGAATACCTGGGAAAGCTGCAGGCGATCGGTGTGCAGGGTTGGCATGTCCGGGGCGACATCGACGACGAAGCCCGGGGGTGGGGATAGCGAGTCGATGACCTCGGCCAGCAGTTCGGCGACATCCACGGTTTCCAGGGAAACACCGGTGCGCCCGATCCGTGAATACTTCAGCAAGCCTTCGATCAACGCATTCATGCGCTGCACGCGATCGCGCAGAAGCTGCAGCTGTTCGCGGGTGTCGTCGGTGAGTTTCCCCTGCAGGTCCTCCTCCAGCCAGGCGGCCAGATTGGCAATGCCTCTGAGCGGCGCCTTGAGGTCATGAGAGGTCACATAGGCAAACTGCTCCAGTTCTTTCACATGACGTTCCGATTCGGCCGTGCGTTCCGCGACCCGGTGTTCCAGGGTTTCGTTCAGTGCCTGAAGTTCCTTCTCGGCGTTCATGCGTTCGCCGATCTCGGTGTTGAGCGCCTCATTGGCTTCCAGCAGTTGCGCGGTGCGCTTGGCCACCAGACGCCGCACCTTGGCCGCGCGCCCCACCAGCGTGGAAAGATAGATCGTCAGCAGCGCCGTGAATGACCAGCCACCCGCAAGTACGGCCCGGCCACGCCAGGGATCCGGCTGGAACTGCCCCGCGATGGAATTACCCACCGCCTCCCATTGCCGGTCCATGACACTGAAGGCCTGAACGAACTCCCAGCCATCCCGCGCCTTGCCGTCGTCGCGCGGCTGTGAATCAGGCTTCGCGGCGCGCAGTCGCGAGCCGTGGTGGTAAAGGTACTGTCTTCTGTCCTCGCCGGACACGTCATAGAGGACCAGGTCGATACCACTCGGGCTGAGGTTATCCAGGGCGCGTTCCACAATGACGCCAATGCGAAAGACCCCCGCCGCAAACCCGCGCAGCATCAGCGGCCGGTCCTCCACGATCTCGATCAGGGCGTCCTCCTCCTGGTCCGAATCCTCCTGGTCGTAGACCGGCAGTCGCGCCACGAAGCCGAACTCCCGGCCGCCCCCGCGTTCCAGAGGAACACGCGGCGAAACCCGCATCTGTCCCATGTGCCCGGTTTGCAGCAAGTCCGCCAGTGTTGCGCCGTCGGCGGCCAGATCGAGGCCCAGTCTTTCCTTGTTGAGCTGATAGGGCTGTACATAGAGGACGGGAAAATGCACCGGGCGCGCCCCCGCCCTGACCAGATCCCCGCCCGGGCCGCGTTCGTTCATCTGGAATCTCGGGAAGCTGCGGCGGGCAGCCTTCTCAAACGCGACACGCTCCGCGCCGGTGACCTGGGGAATCCATTCCAGGGACTCTATGCTGCCGTAACGCTTCACTGCCGGCCCCACGAATCTGCGAAACTCACGTCGTTCAATGCGTCGCGAGGTCTCGATGAAGCTGCCAACATCCAGGACCACACCGAGGTTGTATTCGATCTCGCGTCGCACCACCAGGACGCGGTCTCTGGCCGCGGCATAGAAGGCATTCTGTACGCGTTGCCGCTCCCAGCTGGTCACCTCGCGGAAGGCATGCCAGGTAACCGTCACGCCCAGCAGCGCGACCAGGGCAATGGGAACATAGGTTCCCCACCAGGCCGTGGCCCAAGCGGGTACTTTCCGGGATTCCGTCCGGGCACGGTCCGCAAGCGCCACGAGTCGTTTCATGATCGCTTGCCCGATGCCTGCCCCGCGCAAGCGGATGGCTTGCCCGTACCTCACTCCAGAATCTCGGGGTCGGGCGGGTACCGCTCATGGATGCGGCGGTTCACCTCCTGCAGCACGTCCCGAACGGTGTCCTCGAGCGTCCAGTTCGCGATAATCGGGATGCCTGCCTTGTCCGCCAGGCTCAGCAGGAAAGACTGCAGGTCCCAGATTGCGTCCAGCTGGTCAAGATAGCGGGACGCGCCGCGGCCGGGCTGCTCGCGGCTGCGCCAGGCAAGCTGATCCGCCAGTCGTTCCCTGGTCGTGACCGCCAGCATGACCGGGACGACCACGGCATGCCGGCTGGCTTCGGCCAGATCGAGCTCGGTCGGCAGGACATGCACGCCGTCGATGATGATATCGTGACGTTCCTTGACGGCCCGCGCAATGGTCGCCTCCAGTGCCGATCTCACATTGCCGAACTGGGCCAGAAAGCCGGCTATCATCGGGTTATCGGTGACCCGCTTGCGCGCGGTGGCATTCAGCGCGGGCAGGCCTCGCCATGCCTCGAAGCTTGAATAGCCAAGCGTTGGTACCACGTGGGGAGCCAGATAGGAGCGGATGATCTCCCGCATCATGTCCGTCGACTGGGTACGCACGATGTCCAGCCGGTAGGCCAGTGCCGAACTCACGGTACTCTTACCGGTGCCGGTCGCGCCACCGACCAGGATAATCAGGGGATCACCGCTTGCCTCGAAGCGGCGCCGGGAAAGATAGCAGTCGGCCGCCGCTTCCGAACAGAATTGCCTGAGCATTTCATGGATGAGGCGCCGCAATGCCGGGAGGTCGATTGCGGACCGCCCGCTTTCCTGCACGGCCTCGCGCACCCGGCGCGCGACCTCGCGGGCCGATTCCCTGTCGATCGCGCAGGCTTCTAGAGAACGGGTGAGAATTCCGACCGAAAAGGGACTCTCCCGCCGCTGGCTGCGAACGATGATTTCCTGCGCCCGGTCGGAGCCGGTCTCATAGCTGCGCCGGACCTCCCGGCTAAAGCCGGTTTCGAGCTGCCTGGCCACGCAGGTCTTCAACTCGCTGGTCGTGACCGCCCGCTTGCCTCCCAGCACCTCGCGCACACGCTGAGCGGTGGCATAGGCATCCTCGAAAGACAGCCCGGCCGCGCGCAGCGATTGCACCAGGATACCCCGTAAGAAGGGGACCCGGTCGCCTCCCGGCTCCGTGATGACGATGAGTTTCGCCACAGTCGATCTGCCCTGGACCTGTCAGTGAAATCTGGCGGCTCGGTTACCCGTCCACATCTCACATCCAGTGGACCATGGCCG
This sequence comes from uncultured Gammaproteobacteria bacterium, assembly GCA_963707015.1. Classification (GTDB taxonomy): domain Bacteria; phylum Pseudomonadota; class Gammaproteobacteria; order Thiohalobacterales; family Thiohalobacteraceae; genus CAVPOO01. The sequence goes on along the minus strand of CAVPOO010000012.1, from coordinate 61,949 downwards.
GGATGTCGTGGCCCGACATCCACGCCGCAGAAACCGCCTCAACGTCAGCCGCAACGTCAGCCGCAATGGGTCAGAGGCAGGCCGCGCACCGCTCGGCGACGGGTTCCGGGCTAGCGGCTGCTGAGCTTCAATTCGATACGCCGGTTGCGCCGGTAGGCCTCGGGGGTATCAGCCGCATCGAGCGGATGATATTTTCCGAACCCCGCCGCCACCAGGCGCTGCGGCGGAATGCCGATGTCGATCATGTACTTCACGATGCTGATTGCGCGTGCGGAAGAAAGCTCCCAGTTCGACGCAAACGTGGTGCGAATTGGCCGCTTGTCGGTATGTCCGTCAACTCTCAGGACCCAGTCGATATCGTCGGGAATCCCGGCCGAAATTTCTTTCAGGGTACGCGCCACCGTCTCCACCTGGCGCCTGCCGTTGGTATCCAGGTCGGCCGAGGCCGAGGCAAACAGCACCTCGGACGGCAGGACGAAGCGGTCGCCCTCCACGTGGATATCGGGGTTGTCCTTGAGGGCCTCGCGCAACTTGCCGAAAAACTCGGACCGATAACGACTGAGCTCCTCGACCTTGTTGGCGAGTGCCACATTCAGGCGCTGCCCAAGATTCTCGATTTCGACCACCTGCTCGCGCACCTGTGCCTCGGAGGCATCCAGCGCCCGCGTCACTTGCGCCAGTTGTTCGCGCAGCGCCACAATCTGGCGGCTGAGCTCGTTGACCTGCGCCTGCGCCTGCTCGCTGAGCTCGCGTTGCTGCGTGGTTTCCTGCTGGCTGGCCGCGAGCGATACCTGCAGGCGCTCCTGATCCGCGGCCAGTTCCTGGCCGGTTACCCGCAAGGCCGCCACGTCCTTCTCCAGGCCCGCAATCGTGTCGCGCTGCGCGTGCATGCTCGCCTCGTTGCCGGCAATGGCCGAGCGGGCCGCCTGCAGCGCATCGCGCAACCGCCGCGTCTCGGCTTCCGCCGCCTGCGCCTGTGCCGTCATGCGCTGCAGCTGTCCCGTGGCGGTGTCGCGTGCCTGTCCGGTTGCCCGCAGCTCATCCGACACCTGTGTGAGGCGGTCTTCGAGGCGGGACTTCTCGGAGCGTTCCAGGGCCAGCACGTCGGCAAGCTCGGCAATCTGGTTGCGCAGCCGATCCAGCGCCTGATCCCGCCCCACCAGGGCATCGGTCAACATGAATTCGCCCACCGAAAACAGCAGGAGCACGAAGATCACCACCATGAGCAAGGCCGCAAGGCCATCGACAAAGCCGGGCCAGATGTCCAGCACCCTGCGTCGGCGGGTCAATACGAACATGGCAGGGTCAGCTAGCGCTGGCTTGCTTGCGCCCGCGCGTGCGGCTGCCGGCGTTGCCGGCGCCGGACAGGGCCCGGCTCATGAGGCGCAGCTCATCGCGAATCTCGCCGACCAGGTGCTCGCGTCCGGTCGCAACCTCGTCGAGCAGGCGTTTCACACCCGTATCGAGACTGCGCACATGTTCCTGCATGGACGCATCGGGGCCACTACGCGCCTCCGCGAGACGCGCCAGCACCGGCGCGAGATCGCCCTGCCCTTCTGCCATACGCGACAGCAGCCGCTGCTCATCGCGTGCCAGATCCGCAAAGGCGGCCAGTTCCTTCGCCAGGAGCTGGATCTGTTCGCCAACCAGCCGCCGCTGGGCCTCGTCACGCGCGACATTGCGCTGCAGCTTGTCCAGCGTCTCGGCCGTCTGCTCCAGCATGGCGTGAATATAGGCCGGGGTGCTCAGCTCCTGCTCCCCCCCCAGTATCCCGCTGCTCAGGCGCGTGACACCCGACAGCCAGTCCTCCAGCTCGTTGAAGAAACGGTTCTGCGCGTGCCCGGCCTGCAGGTCGAGAAACCCGAGAATCAGCGAACCGGCCAGTCCGAACAGCGATGAGCTGAACGCGGTACCCATTCCCGACAGCGGACCCTGCAAGCCCTCCAGCAGGCTGCCGAATATGGCCGGACCGTCCCTGCCATCATCAACCAGGCTGCCGATCATCTCACCGACGCCGCTCACCGTGATCAGCAGTCCCCAGAAGGTGCCCAGCAGGCCGAGAAAGATGAGCAGACCGATCATGTAACGGGACACATCCCGCGACTCGTCGAGCCGCAGGCGGACGCTGTCGAGCAGAGAGCGCAGCGATAGCGGTGACAGGCTCAGCAAGGCCTCTTCATGCTTGCCCAGCATCTTTGCCAGCGGCGCCAGGAGCCGGGGTTCCTCAGGCACCCTGCGCCCGAAGCGCTGGCGATGGCCCCGGAAATGATTGATCCAGGCGACTTCCGACGATAGCGTGAAGACCTGGCGGAAGTTGATGATGATGCCAATCAGGAAAACACCGAGAATAATGCCGTTGAAGACCGGATTGGAGGCAAAGGCCTCGGTCAGCGGTCCATAGAGCAGAAACACCGCGAGGCCGACCAGGCCGAGAAACGGTATCATCCATAACAGCACATGGGTGGGTCGTGTCATGTGGGCCCTCATTCCTTGCGATCAGCGGAACCAGATTGTGCGCAACAGGCGCGACGACGGGGCGGCGGGCCTGCGCATTCCTGGCGCCAGAGCTTATCACAAAAATCGCCCCGTCCCGTTGCCGGCCTGCCAAAATGCCGCTCAGGCCTGCGCAGGCTCCGCGCGCGGCTCACCGGCTGCGACGCCAACGCTGTGATCGCGGGCCAGCAGCAGATAGACGGCCGGTACCACGAACAGCGTGAAAAGCGTCCCCACGCCCAGCCCGGTGGCGATCACCAGGCCGATATCGAAGCGGCTCACCGCGCCCGGTCCACTCGCCGTCAACAGCGGCACCATGGCCACCATCATCGAAATGGTGGTCATCAGGATGGGACGCAGGCGGATGCCGGCGGCCTTCTCCACGGCGGCACGCTTGCTCAGACCCTCGTGGATCTGCAGCTGGTTGGCGAACTCCACAATCAGGATACCGTTCTTGGCAATCAGTCCGATGAGCGTAATCAGCCCCACCTGGGTGTAGATGTTGACCGTCGCCAGACCCAGCGTCATGAAGATCAGCGCGCCGGCAATAGACATGGGCACCGAGACCAGGATGATGACCGGGTCGCGCCAGCTCTCGAACTGGGCCGCCAGCACCAGGTAGATCACCAGGATCGACATGAAGAAGGTGATGATCAGCGCGCTGCCCTGCTGGGCGTACTGGCGGGATTGACCACTGTAGTCCCAGGTAAATCCGGACGGGAAGTCGGCGCGCGCCTGCGCCTCGAGCCAGGCGAGGGCCTCGCCAAGCGGGATGCCCTGCGCCATGACACCCTGCACCATGACGGAGTTGAGCTGCTGAAACTGGGTGCGCTGACTGGGCTCCACGGACTCCTGGAAACGCATCACACTCGACAGCGGCACCAGATCCCCGGCATCGGTGTGGAGGTAGTAACTGTTGAGCGTCGCGGCCTGCAGGCGGAACTGTCGGGCGACCTGGGGGATTACCTTGTAACTGCGGCCTTCGAGGCTGAAGCGGTTGACATAGTTGCCGCCCAGCATGCCGGCCAGGCTGCGGCCGATCTCCTGCATCGTGATGCCGAGATCCGCGGCCCGGTCACGGTCGATGACGAGGGTGGTCTTCGGACGTGTGAACTCGACACTTTTCTGCAGGAAGACGAACTTGCCGCTCTGCATGCCCTGGCCGATGAGCGTGTCGGCCACTTCATCGAGGCGCGCGTAGTCGGCATCCGAGGTGATGATGAACTGCACCGGCAGCCCGCCGCCCGATCCGGGCAGGCTCGGGCGCGGGAATACGGCTGTCTGGAAACCGGCAATCCGATCGAGTTTCTGCTGCACCTCCGGCTGCACTTGCATCTGGGAACGGCTGCGCTGCGACGGCGGCGGCATCTTGAATCCGCCGAATACCGTGCTGGTGTCGCGCCCGAAGCCGAGCAGAAAGAAGCTTTCGTGATACTCCGGAAAACCCTCGAAGGATGCGACGATCTGACGCGTGTAGGGCTCGTTGTAGTCGATGGTTGCCGTCTGTGGACCACGCGCCTGGAAGAAAAGAATACTCTGGTCCTCGGTCGGCGCCAGCTCGGCGGGCGTGGTGACGAACATGAAATAAATGCTCGCCAGCACCACGCCGGCAAACACCAGGGCCACCGGCACAGCGTCGAGCACCGCGTGCAGCAGCCGCCGGTAGCGTGCGGCCAGCCAGGTAAAGAAGCGCTCTACGCCGTGTTCGAACCGGCCCGGCGCCCCGTGCGGCTTGAGCGCCCTGGCCGACAGCATGGGCGAGAGCGTCAGGGCGACGACCCCCGATACCAGCACCGCGCCGGCCAGGGCAAAGGCGAACTCGGTGAACAGCGTACCGACCAGCCCACCCATGAACCCGATCGGCACGTACACCGCAACCAGCGTGGTGGTCATGGCGATGATGGGCAGACCCAGTTCACGCGCGCCGTTGATGGCGGCGTCGACGCGCGATTCGCCCTGCTCGATGTGGCGGTGCACGTTTTCCACCACCACAATGGCGTCGTCGACGACCAGACCGATGGCCAGTACCATCGCGAGCAGCGTGAGCAGGTTGATGGAAAAGCCCAGCACCAGCATCACGAAGGCGCCGCCGACCAGCGACAGGGGCACCGCCACCGCCGGTATCAGGGCCGCGCGGACCGAGCCCAGGGACAGAAAGATCACGATCAGTACGATCAGTACCGCTTCGGCCAGCGTCTGAAACACCTCATTGATCGAATCCTCGATATAGACACTGGCATCGTAGGGGATGTGGCCGCTGAGCCCGGCCGGCAGCTGACTGCGGATTTCGGGCATGAGATCCCGCACCCGCCGGGCGACGCGCAGCGGGTTGGCGCCCGGCGTCGGCTGGATGCCGATGAAGATGGCGGTCTTGCCCTTGTACCAGCTGGTCGAATCATAGTCCTCGGCACCGAGGCTGGCGTCGGCGATGTCTTCAATCCGCACCAGGCTGCCGTCGGCAGCGCGCACCACGAGCCGGCGGAAACTCTGCTCATCGCTGATATCGGTCGTCGCAGTCAGATCGATGCTCACGTAGGCGCCCTTGATCTGGCCGACGCCGGCGAGATAGTTGTTGGCGCGCAGTACGTCCTGCACCTGCTCGGCCGAGACGCCCAGGGCCGCCATGCGCTCGGGATCGAGCCAGATACGCATCGCAAAGGTCTTGTTGCCGATCAGCTCCGCCTTGGCAACACCGGGCAGCGCCTGCAGCTTGGGCTGCACCACGCGCAGCAGATAGTCGGTGATCTGCGAGGGCGTCATGGCGTCGCTGTAGTAGGCCATGTACATCAGTGCCGTGGACTCACCGGTGGTGGAATCGATGACCGGGTCCTCCGCTTCCGCCGGGAGCACGTTGCGCTGACTGGCGACCTTGGCCTGAATCTCGGCCACTGCCGCATTGGGATCGTGGTCGAGCACCATGTGGGCCTCGATGGTCGATGTCCCCTGGGTGCTGCGTGCGAACAGGTAGTCGATCCCGTCGGCCTCCGCGATCGCCTGCTGCAGGGGTGTGGTGATAAAGCCCTTGATCAGCTCGCTGCTGGCGCCCGGATAGCTGGTGGTCACCGTGACCACCGTATTCTTGGTCTCGGGGTACTGGCGCACATCCAGCGAGGCGATGGAGCGCAGGCCGATCACCAGAATCAGCAGGCTGACCACGCTGGCCAGCACCGGGCGCCGGATGAAGATGTCGGTGAACTGCATTACTCGCCTACCTGGCCCTTGAGCTCGACCGAATTATCGATCTCCACGGACTGGCCGTTGCGCAGCTTGTTCTGGCCGGCACTGACGACCTGTGCGCCCGCCTCGAGGCCAGCGACGATCTCGACGCGCCCGCCGCGCTCCTCGCCGGTCTCCACCTGACGCCGCTGCACCTGCAGTGTCCCGTCCGCTTCCTCGACCGCGAACACCGCGTCGCCATACGGGTTGTAGGTGATAGCGCGCGCCGGCAGGGTCAGCACGTCCTCGCGTGCCGGCAGCAGAGTATGCACCTCGGCGAACATGCCGGGGCGCAGCAGATGTTCCGGATTCTCCAGTGTCGCGCGCAGTCGCACACTGCGTGTGTTCACATCGATCCGCGGGCTCACGGCACTGATGCGACCCGCGAACGTCCGCCCGGGATACGCCGCCACGCTGACCTCGACCGGCTGAGCCATGGCCAGCTCACTCAGGTGACGTTCGGGCAGACTGTATTCGGCATAGATGGGGTCGAGCGACTGCAGCGACACAATCTCCGAACCCGGGGCCAGGAACTGACCCAGGTCCACCCGCCGGATACCCAGCAGGCCGGCAAAGGGGGCCCGGATCGCCTTCTTGCTGATGCGTGCCCGCTGCGAGTCGACCTGCGCCGCGGCGCTGTCGAGGGCGGCCTGTGCCGAATCATAATCCGAACGCGATACCAGCTTTTCGTTGACAAGTTTCGCCGCACGCTGAAACTGGATATCTGCCAGGCGTTGGTCGGCCAGCAGACTGGCGAGGCTGGCGCGGTCGACATCGTCATCGAGCTGCACCATGAGTTCGCCCGCCGCGACGGCCTGGCCCGACTCGAAGCGGATGTCTGTGACCTGGCCGGCGATCTCGTTGGACACGAATACCCCCTGCGTCGCCACCAGGCTGCCCACCGCCGACAGGCGGGGCTGCCAGCTCTGGCGCTCTACACGCGCGGTGGCCACCGTCGCGGGCGGTGGCGGCATGGACGCCCGCGCCGCCAGCTTCTGGCTCTGGATATACTTCCAGCCGAAGATGCCCCCGTACAGGAGGGTCAGTGCCACCAGGACAATCATCAGGCGCTTGATCACGGGCGATTCTCAACAGGCCACAACGACAGTAACCGGCGCTGAGACTCGGTCAGCATCCGGCACAGACGAGCTGAGCATTATCACCCGAAACGGGCAAGGCCGACAGCCCTGCCGTGACCGGCAGGCTGGCTACGCCGAGGGTATCTGCAGTACGAAGGAGACGCGGCGGTTTCTGGCCCTGCCCTGCGGCGTGAGGTTGTCGGCGCGCGGGCGGGTGTCGGCATAGCCGATGGCGCGGATACGCTCGGGCGAGATACCCTGTTGGATGAGATAGCGCGTGACGATGGCGGCGCGCGCCGACGACAGTTCCCAGTTGGATGGGAAGCGCGCGGTGTCGATGGGGATATTGTCGGTATGGCCCTCGACCGCGATCGGCCAGGGTTGCGCGCGCAGCGCCTCGGCCAGCTCCTGCAGGAGTGCCAGCCCGGTGACCGTCAGTGCCGCGCTGGCGGGAGTAAACAGGATATTGTCGCTGATTTCCAGGTTCACACCACCCGGATGCACGGTCACTTCGACCCGCTCACCGAGCGCGCTGCTGCGAAACGCCTCGAGCAACCGGTCCGCCGCACCCGCGTCCGAAAGCGGTGCCTCATCAGACTCTGACCCGGCCTGCACCGGCACCGGCGGGACTTCGATCTGCGTTTCGCCGGCGGACTTCACATCCCCAGGCGGCGGGAGATCGGCGGCCAGGGCGTGCGCGTCAGAGGGCGGCAGGGCGGGCATCAGGGGACTCGCTTCAAACGCCGGCAGGAGCAGGCGCGTGAATCCCGGCTCAGGCGGGTCTGCCTCGACAATCCCGGGCAGGACCGGATCATGCGGCGCGGCAAACCGGTCGGGTACAAGGAGCGGCCCCACAGGCCTTGCGTCTGTCGGCAAATCCGCGGGCTCCGATGGCGGGGCGGGCTCACCGGCTGGCGCCGCCTCGCGCGGCATGTCGCGCTGCGCCGCCGGCGCTTGTCCAGTCGACTCCGGCGGGCGTTCGGCTTCCCGGTCTGCCTGCGTATCGGGCGCCGACCCGGTCTGCGGCGACCTGGCTTCGCCGCCGAGAGCCGTCAGGTCCGCTGGCGTGGCCGGCGGGCGGGCCTGCTCGAGCGGCACCTGCGCTGCCTGCGGCTCGGCCCCGCTGCCTGGCCCCGGCGAACCGTCCTGGTGAACCAGCAGCAGCACGAACAGGGTCAGCAACAGTGTCAGGATATCGATGAAGCTCACCAGCCAGGTATCCTGTTCGACCGCGGCGGACACCGCCCCGGCTTCCCAGGGAAACCCCGCCGTGGCCGCGTCGACCGGCGTCGAACCGGATGCCTGCCCAGGGTCTTCTGCCAGTGTGTAGTGCATCGGGACGATCCGTCAGACTCGACCCGCGGGTTCTGCCACCGCCCGGTCCCGACTGGCGTCGGTTTTCAGTGCCGCGTACAGGCTCGCGTCGCTCATCGGGGCTAGGCCTTGACCAGGGTGAGCGGCTTCTGCGGTGGCAATGCCGCGGCATGGTGGTCCTCGAATGCCTCCAGGGTTTCCTTAATGATCGTTGGATGGCGTCTCTCGTGGACCAGCAGGATCCCTTCCATGAGCATGCCCATCTGCATCAGGCGCTGGTTGGTGCGGCGTTCCATCTTGATGGCCAGTGGTTTGAAAAACAGATTCGAGGCGACGATGCCGTACAGCGTGGTGATCATGGCGAAGGCCATGATGCCGCCGATCTCGTCGAGGCCGCTGTCGCCCAGCCCGGAGAGCATGTGCACCAGGCCGAACAGGGTACCGAGCATGCCGAACGCGGGCGCGAAGGCCGCCATGCTGCGCATGATCTGTGCCTGCCCGTATTCACGTGTGCGCAGACCGGACATCCGCCACTGCAGTGATTTGCGCAGATCCTCTACCGGGCAACCGTCGACGATCTGCCGCAGACCGGCTTTCAGGAACGGATTACCGACCGCGGCCAGTTCCCGCTCGGCGGCCCGCAGGTTGCCGTGACGGTACCAGCCGGCAAAGCGCAGCAGGGGCGCGTAGTCGGTCTGGCCGGAAGTCTTTTCGTCCCGGAACAAATCCGGCAGGGTGCGCAGCACGCGGTACACGTCATTGATCGGGCGGCTGACGAAGGTGGCTGTCAGTGTGCCGCCGATTACGACGATCAGGCCCGGAAGATTGAAGAAGGCACCGATGTGATCGGGTGACATGACGATCATGCCGATCAGGAGCACGACCCCACCCAGCAAGCCGATGACCGTGGATTGATTCATAAACCGCCCCCTTGTTTCGTCACACCACCTCAGCCCGCGCCCGGCTGCTCACCGGTCCTTGCGCTCGGGGCCTCGAACCCCGGCGAGAAATGCGCGCCGGGCTTCCCTACCGGATCAGGCAAGTTTCGTTCCTGAATCGGCCCGCTTTGCAGGCCGCCCGGCAAGCGCCTGTTTTTCGGGGGACTTATCGGTGCAGGCAACCGAACTGTCGGCGCGCGGTGGCCCTGACGGCAGGCACCCGGCAAGCGTTTGCCGCCCGCGTCGCGGCGGCGGCAAGATGCCGGGCCCGTAACCGGGGGATGTCGCGGTATCGCCACGACGCGCCCAACCGGTTTGGCCGGGCGCTGATCACGGCTGCGGCGGCGGGTCGAGCGAGGTCGCTGCCTGCCGGGTTGTGCCGCTCGTCACCGGCGCCTGTCAGGCGTCGACGTCCGGCGTGTCGCCGCCCTTGCGCCAGGTGCTGCGGATGGGAATGGGCTGCCACAAACCGCCCTCGGACAAACGCTGCCAGCCCCACTTCAGCCAGTTCAGCAGGGCAAGCGCGAGCCACAGGGCCCAGGCGAGCATGGCCGCCCGGTATGCCCAGAGGGGCACGGAGTAGACCCAGGCCTGCGGATAGCTCGACTCAATACGGTCCTGGTACCAGTTCAGCTGGGTCGCGGTGCTCGCATTCCCCACAATCTGCATTTCCGGATAGCCCAGCAGGCCGTGGCGCACCGCGTCGTACAGAGACGACAGTGCCAGGAACGTCCACAGCACAAGGATGATCTGTGCGAAGTCGTAGGCCGTCGCGGACTCGGCCCGGAGCCATTTATCGCGCGTGCCGAGTGCGAGGAGCCAGCCCACCACGATCAGCGCCGCGATAATGTCGCTCTGGCTGAGACCGATGCCCAGCAGCAGCCAGTGCCAGGTGCGAAGCGGTGTCCAGGCAAGACGTCCGAGTGCGACCGCGACGAGCGCCACCACGATGAGCACGCCCCAGTAAAGCACGGCCGGTCCCAGTCGCGGCCCGCCGGTGAAGAGGATCCATCGATCGGGGCCCATCTGGACCTGGATCTGCGCGTTGACTGCCGTCGTTGCGAGATCCACCGGCGGCGTTCGGAACATCGCCTCGATGCCCGTGCCTGCCCGCCAGTCCATTTGCACCTGCGTTGTCCCCGGCGTGACCGGGAGTGTCACCGTATTCCCTTGCATACGGATCGGCTGCGGTGTGCCATTAATCTTCACACCCTGCAAGGTCACGCCCGGCGGCAGTTGCACGGCGTGCTGCCCCCCCTGCGTGCTGCGCAGCACCATCTCGAACGACGCATCGGTGTTGCGCCGCCCGGGCGCCACACGCAGGGTGGCCTGATCGACGGTGAGCGTCTGGCCGCCGACGCCTTCGGGACGCGTTATGGCGAGCGCTACCGACTCACCCGGCCAGGGCCGCCAGGTTGGAAACCAGACAGCCCCCTGCCCCTGGTGATGAATGACTGGAATTCCCGCGCTGGAGACATGCCAGACCGGACTGACATCAAGGCGCCATACCTCGACCCAGTCCTCGCTCGCGGGTGCTGTCAGGCGGATATCGGATTGCTTCGCGAAGGCAGAACGCCACTCGAAGTGCTGCTGCCCCGGACTCAGGTTCACGCGCACCTTTCCGTCCTCTACGGACACCCCCTCGCTCAGGACCGACTCGCCGTCAAGCAGCGGTACGCCCATCACAACCGGGCTCCCCGGCGGTGAAAGGCGGGACACGCGCGTGGAGACGCCCCACTCGAGCCCCAGGTGCAGGGTACGCTCGACACGCAAGAAGGCGGGGGTGATCCAGGGCTCGAGTGTCGCCTCGGTGTCAGCCGTCCTGTCGCGCCGTGTCAGCTGCAGCTGGCGCTCGATGACACCGTCTTCACCAAGCCCCTCGATCGCCCACCCTTGCGCCTGCGCCGTCACACGGTGCGGCGGGAGCGGGAACACGATCTGCAGCGTGTCGCGCCCCGGCAGGGGACCGGCAAGGTCCAGTCGATGCGTGCCCGCCTCCACCGGGACCCACAGCACGCCCTGCGTATCCCGCCATGCCCCGGATGCCTGGGCGCCGTCAATGAGGATCTGCTGAGGCTGCCATTCCCCGGCCTTGCCCGGCACCGGCACGGCAATATCGACCCGGGCATGGACTTCCATGCGCATCGTCATCAGTGAGGGTTCGACATGCAGGGCGGTGCGTGCGACGTCGACGCATTCGGGCAGACATTCCGGGGCTGCGCTGAGGCGCTCTTTGAGTTGTCCGAGCAGCTCAGGAGAAGGCATCCCGGCCTGCACGTCACCGGGTGAAGACGCCAGCAACGGTATGAGCAGCAGCGCCCCGAACCCCAGCGCGGTCCGCGCCGCGGCGGGAACGGCGGGCGACCGTCGCGCCAGCCGCCAGGTCAGCAGCACAAGCAAGAGGACCCGCGCCAGGTTGAGCCCGAAATTCATGGTCGGAGACAGATACGTGAGCACAAGCTGTTGCGTCCGATCCACCGGGCCGTTCCACTGCAGCGGTATCTGCGTCCAGCGCCATTGCGGCAGACCCGGACCGGTCTGCAGCCGTGCGTCGGGATCGATCTCATTCAGTGAGCGATATCCGGGTGCTTGCGCCTCGCGTGCCAGTGGCGCCGCTGCGGGCACGCGTGGTGCGGCGGACCGCTCATGCTCGGCGCTGCCTGCATAAGGCGCAGGCAGTGCGGCGCCCTCAACCTTACCGGCCACGTCCCTCCGGACCGCATCGGTGGGCACCGGCGGGAGTGCCCCCTGCCAGGGGCGTTCCAGCTGCGGGTAGATCGCCACCCGTACCTCGTTCACCATAAAGGGTATCGCGATAACCACCAGTGCCAGCAGCGAGAGATAGCGGTACCCGGTCACCAGCTGCTGGAAGCGGCCATCCGGAACCACGCGCAGGAGGGCGCTCGCCGCGAGGATATTCAACCAGACATAGCGCGGTGCCAGCGGTTCATGCCAGAGGACGGCAAGTGTCACGAGTGCCACCGGCAGCCATAACCAGCCGAACAGGCGGCCGGTCGCGATCGCCGCAATGAGCACCAGAAACAGGTCGAGCAGCGTCCAGCGCTGGAGCCAGGTATTCGGCTTGTTATCGACACCCGATACATGCAGCAGCCTCCAGCCGGGTGGCAGGTTCAGCGTTGCCTGCACGTGATGGAAATCCTCGTCCCAGCCGACGATGTTCACGGCCCCAACGTCACCGCCGTACCGGCTGTCTGCCTGCAGACTGAGTATCCCGTGACGTACCTCGACGCCTTCGCTCTGGTGGCCGGCAACCCGTGTGATGAACTGTGGGATGCCGTCGATCATGACTTGCCCCAGCGCCATGCCGGGCTGCGCGTCGAGACGCCAGCCTTGCGTCATGGTGCCACTGATGTTATCGCGGACCGTGAAGCCTTCGCCGGTAAAATCCAGCCACAGGGTGCGTTCGAGGGCCAGGCGATTCGGCTCCGGGTCGGGGTCGCCACGGCGCCGCACACTGAACGACAGTGCATCACCGGCGCGCATGCGGTAGGCGGGAAGGCCGGACCACGCCGAAGGCAGCGTCGTCTGGCGCGGGTCGATGTCCTGTCCGCCGCTGACCTCCACGAGTCGCAGCTGATTGCGGGCGTCGAAGACCCAGACCTCTTCGGCAGGCCAGGGTGCAGCGAGGGGTGCAAGCCCGAGTGTATCGACGGGACCCAGGCTGCGGCTGACCAGGGTCAGCGCCCAGGCGCCGGGGCGGACCTGGACGCGAAGGCGCCCGTCTGCTTCCAGACGCGACGGCAGGGCGCTCGTGAGCGCGAGTGGCAGGAACGCGTCGGCGAGGGCCTTTTCGAAAACCACTTCGCGCTGCGCACCGGAGACGTCGAGCTGAAGGCGTGTGACGAGCTGCATCGGGATATCATCGATGACGCTGCGGAAGACTCGCACATCCAGTCGGTCTGTCTGCTCCACTGCGCCGGCCTGACTCGGGTCCTGCACCCAGAGATCGCCCCCGGGGCTGAACAGGGGAAATTTGACCGGCGTGCCGGCGACGCGCAGCGAAACGAGTCCCGACCCGGGCGGCACGTGCAGCGACTGCGGCAGAGCCGCCCATTCGAACCGCCCCTCGAGACGCTGTTGACCCGCCGTGGCCCACACATGGGGATGCCCTCCCCTGGCGATGACCGTCGCAGGCTCGCCGTTGAGCCGTACCTCCTGAGGCCATCGCTCTGCCTCACCCGGCAAGGGGAGCCAGGCCTCCGCCAGAACCTCCCATGTCTGCTGAAAGTGGCCGCCGCTATCGCCGAGGCTCAGCTCGAGCATGCCCGGCCAGATGCATTGACGTTGCCTGGCATCGTTGAGGTAGGTGCAAGCGAGCGTCTTTTCGTCGTGCAGAACCCAGGGAATCCAGTCGCGCAGCGCTTGCGGTACCTCTGCGGGTTGCAGCGGCTGTGCTGCGGGGCTGCCCCACAGGATCATTAGCACCCCCAGCATCCTCCATGCCCGAACTTCCATGCCTTGTCTCCCGCGCTGTTGCTGCTGTCGATTGTCCCTGTACGTCGCTGCGGCATACGCCCGCCGCGGCCCTACTGTGCCCGAGTGCTTTTCAATCTGATGATGACGGATATTATGGCCACGGAATCCACGGAAGGACACGGAAAAACGTCTAATCGGTGTTCGTTCTTTCCGTGTTTTTCCGTGGATTCCGTGGCTATAAAATACTACTGGCGCTCAGCATCCTGATGCTTTGTGCTCACTCTCCCACCTGCCTCGTGGCGAACTTCTGAGTCCGACAGAGTCCTGGCCATCCCTGTTTTGCAGCCTTTGGCACCGGGTTCTGTCGGCGTTTCCGGCGATAGTCTGAACCCGGTCGGGAAAGCAACTGACGCCGGGGCCGGCCTGTCGCGATGCCGGCCCGCGCCTCGTTCGGGTGGCCCGGTAATTGCTAATTACTTGGAGGATTTGGTTGACGGATCGATTCCGATCATGAGACAGGCGGGACGTTTGCGAAGCCTCTTGAAGCCCTTGTCCCGCGTCGTGCTGCTGGCGCTGTCGCTGAACGCGCACGCCCTGCCGGCGGCCTCTGCCGAAAGCTTCCAGCGCGGCTGGGAGGCCTACGACCAGGGCGATTACGGGCAGGCCATCCGGCTGTGGCTGCCGCTGGCCGAACAGGGTCACGTCAATGCCCAGATCAATCTGGGCGTGATGTACGACAACGGAAACGGTGTCCCGCAAGACGCCGCACGCGCCGCGAGGTGGTACCGGGCAGCGGCCCGCCAGGACAGCGTCATTGCCCAGTACAACCTCGGCATGTTCCTGGCGGAGCGCAGGATCGAGTCCACCGGTGAGGAAGACGCCCTGTACTGGTTGCGCAAAGCCGCTGCACAAGGCTATGCCGATGCCCAGTTTCAGCTCGGTCTCATGTATGCCGAGGGCATTGCCGGTCAGGCGCGAATCGAGGATGCCCCGCAGTGGCTCTATCAGGCGGGACTCAATTATTTGTCCCATGATGATGGCGATGGAGCCGAATCCGCGGTATCCGCGTTGCTGGCGGTGGCCTCCGGAGAGAAACTGGCCCGGGAGCTGAAGACCCGCCTGGCCAACTGGTCAAATCCGGGCGGGCAGGCCTTTGCCGGGACCGCGACGAGCGGCCTGTCGACCGGCACCGCCTGGCCGGTTGCCTCAGGTTATGCAGTCACGAATCACCACGTGGTCTCGGGCAGTCAGTCGGTAGTCCTGGTCGACAGCCGGGGCGGGAAAATCCCTGCCACCGTGGTTGCGCGCGACGAGACACATGATGTTGCGCTCCTGAAGGTGGAGACACCCGATAAACTGCCGCCGGCATTACCCATCGCGGCGGCCGGGGCCCACCTCGGCGCCAGCGTGTTTACCATCGGGTTCCCGCGCATCGATATCATGGGCACCAGCCCCAAGCTCAGCCTCGGGATCATCAGCAGTACCAACGGTGTGCAGGACGACCCGTCCAGCTACCAGATTTCCGTGCCCATTCAGCCGGGCAACAGCGGGGGCCCCTTGCTCAACATGCGGGGAGAAGTGGTCGGCATCATTACGTCCATGCTGGGCAGGGTCGACAGCGCGAATGGCGAGTCCCAGCCACTGCCCAACATCAACTACGCCCTGAAGATCGCCGTGATCGCAGAATTTCTGCCTCCGGCAGCCGGGCCATCCACGGCCCGCGGCGCCTCGACCGGCGGTGGTGACAGCCTGGAAACGCTGGCGCGCAGGCTCCACGGTTCGGTGCTGATCGTGATGGCGGAATAAGAAGGGGGACGGGGACATCCCTGTCCCCCGCTATCCCCTGCCCGGCTTGCGCCAGTTAGATCTTGACGCCCAGAGCCTCCAGGGTGCGCAGCGTCAGACCGCCATGCGGGAGTCCCTTGGAGCGCTGATACCGATCCACCGCACGCAAGGTCGAGCCGCCAATGACGCCGTCGATTGCACCCGGATCGTAACCGGCAGACTTCAGCGCCTGCTGCACCTGCGTGACAATGTCTTTCGTCATATTGGTCTCACAGAGAACCTGGCGCCATTCGAGCCGCTCATCCGAGACCTTTAGCCGCTTCGTAACGGTATTGTACTCGGCGGGAATCGGGGTGCGCTTCTCCGCGGCCTTGGCCACCAGCTTGCGGACCTTGACCGTCTCAACCACTGCGGGGACCTCTTCCTTCTTGAAATAGGCCGGTGTTTTCACAACCTGCTTGCTGACCGTCTCGTATTTGGCCGGAATCTCTTTCAGGCAGATCTGATTGCCGGTAGGCGCACCCTCGGGCTTGCCGGCATCATGCAGCGCATGCCAGGAAAACGCGGGATCCGAGACCTTGATGCGCTTGGCAATCGGCGTGTAGCCCTCGGGGATCTTGGTGCGCTGTTCCTGGGCGGGCGTCACCAGTTTCTTTACCTCGACGGTCTTGTAGACCGCGGGGATCTCGACCTCCTTGATGGTGGCCGGGGTCCTGATCACCTGCTTCTTGATGGTCTTGTACTTGGCCGGGATCTCGACCAGGCACATGATCTCGCCGGTGGTATTGTCGATGCGCTCGACCAGTCCGTTACCCTTCTTCCAGACCGTCTTGGCCGGTTCAATCAGGATCTCCTCGGATACCATGTCATAGGTTGCCGGCACCTCGACAATCTTCTTGGATGCCTCCTTGACCAACACTTTCTCTTCCACCGTTTCATACTTGGCAGGCAGAATCTCGACCTTTTCCGCCGCCTCTTTGATCAGCACATCGGTGGTCTCGGTCTTGAACTGGGCCGGGCGGTAATACTCCTGGAAGCACATGCCGGGTACCGCCTCCGCGAGATCGATACCGGCCGTCTTGGCGGCGTTCAGCAGGGCGGGACTGGCGGGCCGCGCGTCATCCTTCAGTTCTGTGACCCAGAGTTTCTGGGCCGGCCTCACCTCGATCTTCTCGGTGACCTTCTCGTACTTGGCGGGAATCGGCACCAGCTTCGTGTGGGCCGCACTGAGCGTGACCTTCTCTTCGACCCACTCGTATTGTGCGGGGATGGTCTCGATCTTCTCGGCCGATTCGCGCACCATCACCTTCTCTGCCTTGGATTCGTACTGCGCCGGAACCGACACCTTGGCATAACACTGTCCCGGCTTGGCATCTGGCAGTGTATTGGTCTTGTCGATGGGTTCCGCAATAGCGGTTTCACAGCCAATGGCCAATCCTGCCAACATTACAAAAGTCGTACACCTTTTAGTCATGAAGTTATCCTCTAACAATAGCGTTCCTGTCGTGAAAGTTGGGGAAGGCATAGATTGTGCTTCCGATGCATTGTGTCGCGCCGGACCACCGTCGGCGCTGTGAACAGACCTCGCGAAAGCCTGATCGCGCGTGGCTCCGGGGACCCTCGCCAGCATCGGATGGCACAGTCGGCAGGTGGGCAGGAAAGCGCTTCCAATCCTCCTGATACCTAAAACGCCCGAGCGAAGCATAAGGAGTTCATGACCGATTTTCCAGGAAACGGTCACATTAACCTGGATTCCGGGTTGCCCGCACGGCGCCCGTTTCTGTCTTGCCAGCGTATTACAAAGACTTACGCGTCAAATTGAATGAGCCATCGAGACTTGCCGCACAACTGAGGCGCCCGACCGGCTGGCGTCTCGGCCGCCTGCGAGGCACTCCGGGATGCGCGTGCTTGACGCGACGGGCATTGCGATTCACTCTTCGCGGGATGAACCGTCCGGGCTTACCTCCCGACCGCTGTGCATGGATCGCCGCGACGGCGATACTCTGCGCGGTCGTTTTCCTGTCTGGCTGTGCCGGTTTCTCTGACTGGCGCCCCTGGGGCCCGTCCTCGCCTTCCACCCGCAGCGACCGGTTCGTGCTCCCGTCGGAGGGGACCGATGTGGTGGGGGCGGTTCAGATTGCCATCGCCCGCGAGGAGGATACGCTGCTCGATATCGCGCGCCGCTACGGCCTGGGTCACGAGGAGATTGTGGCCGCGAATCCCGGCCTGGATCCCTGGCTGCCGGGCGCTCGCAGCCAGGTGGTCCTGCCCACCCAGTTCGTGCTTCCCGCCACCTCACGCAAAGGCCTGGTGCTGAACCTCGCCTCCATGCGGCTGTTTTACTATCCGGCGCCCGCCCTCGGCGAGCCACCCGTGGTCATCACCCACCCGATCGGCATCGGGCGCCAGGGCTGGCAGACCCCCCAGGGAAGCGCGCGCATCACCGAGAAGCTGGTGAATCCGACCTGGAACGTGCCCGCTTCGGTGCGCAGAGAGCACGCCGAAATGGGTGATCCGCTGCCGCCGCGGGTACCGGCCGGGCCGGATAACCCCCTCGGCGACTTCGCGATGCGCCTAAGCCTGCCGAGCTACCTCATCCATGGCACCAATAAACCCTTTGGTGTGGGCATGCGGATCAGCCATGGCTGTGTGCGGCTCTATCCGGAGGACATCGCCCGGCTGTTTCCCGAGGTGCCGGTCGGCACGCCGGTGCATATCATCAATCAGCCCTATATGGCCGGCTGGCGCGACGGACAGCTCTACCTCGAGGCGCATGAGCCGCTTGCCGAGGACGCCAGGCGCTGGGGCGACAGCCTCGCGCCCATGGAGGCGGCAGTGAAGAGCAGTGCGGCCGGTCTCCCGGACGCGGTGGACTGGGACAAGGCCAGGCAGGTCGCCCGCGAAGCTCGGGGGATCCCGGTTCCGATCTCACCCGGCAGCCCGGAGCTCACCGAGGTCCTGGCCCGGGCACGGCGGGTACCGAGCATCCCGCGCTGGGCGCGCGCGGACGGACACGAGGGCTAGATCCGACAGGTTCATACTGTACAGCTGAGTGCCAGTAGTGTTATTTATAGCCACGGAATCCACGGAAAAACACGGAAAGAACAAACACGCAGTAGAAATTTTTTTCCGTGTTCTTCCGTGGATTCCGTGGCCATACTATTTTTCTCATCATGAAACTGAAAAAGCGCTAGCGCCGTCCGTGCCAGCGCGCGCGGACGGCGTCCTCGAGATCGAGCTCCTCCAGGTACGTGTTCATGTCGGCAAGCGACTGCTCGATTTCGGGCAGGATGACATTCTCCAGTGCCCGGGCCCGGCGTTCGGTCACACGGTATTCACCCAGCAGGCGATACAGATTTCCCGATATGCCCGCCAGCACCGCGCTCCGCTGCAGGAGCTGCTGAAAGACGTCCCGGCATTGTTCGGCCTCGATTGACGGATTGGCGGGGATGCGCGGCGCCGCGTCCTCCGACGCAGGCACATCCAGCACCGCGTCGAGCAGGGCAACCCCCATGAAATTGCGTCGAGCCGCCCGGATCCCGGCGCCGGCGAGCTTGGCCGCCGGATACACACTCAGCCCTTGCAGACCGTGCAGTTGAACCGCCGCGGCAAGCCGGTCCCCGGCCCTGGCGGACAGCACGCGGATTTCCTCCATCAGACGCTCGTAGCGCTCGAGCTGCCGCAGCAGTTCGCCCGCCAGCAGCAGACGCTTCTCGTCGAGAAAGTCGTAGGCCTCCCTGACCACCAGCTGCTCTTCCTTCAGCTCCAGTACCGCGGCGCGCGTCGGCGCCTGTTCCGAACCCGTCATGATGGCGCAGCCGGCTTGATATAGGCCTCGATCTGCCGGTCGTTGAGGCGATGGAGCTCCGTCGCCGGCAGGCTTCGCAGCAGCTCCCAGCCGATGCGCATGCTCTGCTCGAGCGTTCTGGCCTCACCCTGGCCGACGAGCTGCTGGTCAAAACGCTCGCCAAAGTCGAGAAACTGCTGGTCGATGTCGGGCAGACCCTCGCGCCCGACGACGCTCGCCAGTACGCGGACGTGGCCTGCACGCGCGTAGGCCGCATACAGCTGGTTCGCCAGGGCCGGGTGATCGGCATGGGTATAGTGCTCCCCGGTGCCATCTTTCATCAGCCGTGACAGGGACGGCAACACCCTGACCGGGGGATAGATGTCCGCACGATCCAGCTCGCGATCGAGCACGATCTGGCCCTCGGTGATGTAGCCCGTGAGATCGGGGACCGGATGCGTGATGTCGTCGGCCGGCATGGTCAGAATGGGCAACTGGGTCAGTGACCCCGGCACATCCACAATGCTGCCCGCCCGTTCGTAGAGGGCTGCCAGGTCCGAATACAGGTACCCCGGAAAGCCCTTGCGGCTCGGCACCTCGCCGTGGCTGGCCGAGACTTCGCGCAGCGCCTCGCAGTAATTGGTCATATCCGTCATGACCACCAGCACATGCCTGCCTTCCGAAAACGCAAGATACTCGGCCGCGGTCAAGGCGTAGCGCGGCGTCAGCAGGCGCTGGGTGCTGGAATCCGATGCCAGATTGAGAAACAGCACCGTGTGGGCAAGCGCGCCACTGCCCTCCATCGCGGAACGGAAAAGCTCTGCGGTGTCATAGGGCACGCCGATTGCGACAAAGACAATGGCAAATTCGCCTTCGTGCCCCCCCCGCAGCTGCGCATGTTGCACGATCTGGGTAGCGAGCCGATCATGCGGCAGACCGGAGCCGGAAAAGATCGGCAGCTTCTGACCGCGTACCAGACTGTTCATCAGGTCGATGGTCGAGATACCGGTCTCGATAAAGTCCCTGGGCACGGCGCGTGCCGCGGGGTTAATCGCCGGCCCGTCGATACGCCGGGTCTGCGCTGCCGGGATAGGCGGGCCCCCATCGATCACCCGGCCTACCCCGTCGAATACCCGCCCGAGCATGTCCGGCCCGACCGCAAAGGTCAGCGGTTCGCCCATGAAACGCACCCGCGTGTCGGCCAGCCCCAGCCCCGCGGTGGACTCCAGGACTTCCACGGTGACGGCGTCCTGATCCAGCGCCGCGATCCGACCGAGGCGCACGCGACCTTCACCGTCTTCAATCTCCACCGCTTCATTCAGGCCGGCGTTCACCGTACGTCTGAGAAACAGCAGCGGTCCCTCGATCCGGGTTGCGGCATCGACGGCGTAGACCTCAGCCCGCATTGGTCCCGGTCCTCATGGTCAGCCGCGTGAACGCCTCCTCCAGCGCATCACACAGTGCGTCAAACTCCTTCAGTTGTTCTTCGCCGATATCCTCACTCATGCGCCGCAGGCGCCGCATGACAGGCGCTGCAGCGATGTCTTCCACACTCACGTTGCGTGCCACGGCCGCTTCGGACAAATCAATGAAGCGCGTGATGACCTGCATCATGGCGGTCTGCCGGGCCGGTGAACAGAAACGGTCCCTGGGTGAAAAAGCGGACTGGCGCAGAAAGGCTTCGTTGATCAATTCCGCGCACAGCAGAACATGCTGCTGGCGCGGCGGCAGCGCGTCTTTTCCGACGATACGGGCCATGCGTTCCAGACGGGCCTGTTCCTGGAGCAGGCTGAGAAAACGCCGCCGCTGCACCGGCCACTGCGGGTTGCCATGCTGACTCCAGAACTCGGCAAGCACCTGCACGTCCTGTGAATACGACTGCAGCGGGTGGATCGCCGGGTAGAAGCGCGCCTGGGCACGACCGGCATCCAGTGCCCAGAAACACCGCACATAACGCTTGGTGTGGGTGGTCACCGGTTCAGAGAAGTCGCCCGACGGCGGACTGACGGCAGCGATGATACTGAGCGATCCAATCTGGCCATCCAGGGTCCGCACATGGGCCGCGCGTTCATAGAAACCCGCCTGACGGCTGCTGAGGTAGGCCGGATATCCCGCCTCGCCGGGCAACTCACCCAGGCGCCCGGAGACCTCGCGCAGGGCCTCGGCCCAGCGGCTCGTCGAATCCGCCATCAGTGCGACACGCATACCCTGATCGCGGAAGTATTCGGCGACGGTCACGGCCGTGTAGATACTCGCCTCGCGCGCCGCCACCGGCATATTGGAGGTATTGGCGATGATGACCGTGCGTTCCATCAGCGGACGGCCGGTACGCGGGTCGTCGAGCCTGGGGAACTCCTGCAGCACCCCCGCCATTTCGTTGCCGCGCTCGCCACAGCCGACGTAAACGATGACATCGGCATCGCACCACTTGGCCAGGGTCTCCTGGAGCACGGTCTTACCGGTACCGAAGCCACCGGGCATTGCCGCGCGCCCGCCACAGGCCAGGGGAAACACGCTGTCGAGGATCCGCTGACCGGTAAACAGCGGGCCCTCCACGGGCAGGTGCGCCGCCACCGGGCGCGGCTGCCGGACCGGCCAGCGATGGCTCATGGCGATCTCGCGCGTTTCGCCCGTGTCACAGCGGATCACACACACCGGGTGCTCATCGGGGTAGTCGCCCGGCTTTTCAATGGCAATTACCTTGCCTTCACAGCCGGGCGGCATCAGGCAGCGCTGGACCCGCGCGTCGGGCCGGTGCACCACACCGAACACGCGCCCCTGGGTCAGGCGAGCGCCGGGTTTGACGGCAGACTGAAAGGGGAATGTCCGTGCCTGCCCGGCGTTGCCGGCCCCGGGCTTGACGTAGCGCCCCTCGCCGACCAGCGGCCGCAGCAAACCATCGAAGATCGTGCCCAGCAACCCCGGCCCCAGCTTCACGGACAAGGCCGACCCGGTTCCGGTAATCGGGTCGCCGGGGCGCAGGCCGGTGGTATCTTCGTAGACTTGGATCACCAGTTCATCGCCATCGATCCGGATGACTTCACCGAGCAGACCCTGAGCGCCAACCCGCGCGGCCTCGTTGACGCGAAACGCGCGTTGTGTGGTGGCACGCAGTACCGGCCCACTGATCCAGCTGATTCTTGCATCCGCCACGGTGATATCGACTCTGCAGATGACCGCTGATGCGCGGTCTACGGGCTTGCGTCGCCGGCGTCCCGGCGTGCATTGACACTGGCGAGCAACAGGGCCTCGATCCGCGTGCGATCGCGAAGCAGGCCTTCCACGGTGCCATCCACATAGGCCCCGCCGGCACAGATACGCAGCCCCGCCGGGATGCTTGGCTGCGCCTCAAAGCGCAGCGCGCTCTGCACCTCGCGATTCAACTGCACCTCCAGCGCAGTACGTTCCTGCAACGGCCAGTCGGCGGGGTGTTCGATGGACCAGTGCGTGCTGACCAGCGTTGCCGAGGCCTGCTGCACCAGGGCCCTGATCCACAGCTGGCGCGTCTCGTAGCGTCGCCAGCGACGCAGCAGCGCCACCCGCAAAGGCTCCATGATCGTCATCAGGAGCTCGCGGTCAGCCTCCTGCCGCCGCTGCCGCGCTCGCGTCAACTGGCGCGCTTGCGCGGAACTGATTTTCTGCCGGTACTGCTCGCGCACCTCGAGAATATCGGCGTGCACCCGGGCCCGCGCCTCGCTATGGGCCTGTTTCAGCACCTGCCGTGCCTGGCTGTGTGCCTGCTCCAGCAGCTCATTGCACCTTTGCTCACGATGGCGTTCGACGACCTGCAGCAGATGCCGTATCCGGGTGTCCGCACTGTTCTCCGGCGAGCTCACTCCAGCACCCCCAATTGCGCGCGCAGGCGTGTCGCGAGATCCGGCACGGTGGCGCCCGCACGCACCTCGGGAACAATGACCACGGGGGGCGTGACGCCCGCGAGGCAGGCATCCAGCTCGGCTGCGGGAAGCCTTTGGGCGAGCGCGGCGCTGATCAATACCAGCGGTGCCTCGTCACAGGCCTGGCGGAGCGCGGCGCGCAGTTCCTCGTCGCGCGGCACGCGGACCTCCAGCCCCGCAAGACGATAGCCCGCGGCGCTGGCTTCGTCACCGATAAACACGGGTACCGGCATCACCACACCCTAGATAATCCGGTTGAGGATAAGGATGGATATGATCAGCCCGTAAATGGCGATGCCTTCCGCCAGGCCCACCATGATGAGCGCACGGCCCAGCAGTTCCGGTTTCTCCGCCAGGGCACCAATCGCGGCACTGCCGACGCTCGCGACCGCGATACCGGCGCCCAGCGATGACAATCCGGTCGCCAGGGCGGCCGCCACAAACCCCCATTGCACGGCGCCGGGTGTGATCGGCGCCCCGGATGCCGCGGTCTCGGCGACAGCGGCCGACGACCACCAGAACAGCAGGGTCGCGATGCCAGCCAGGGCGGTCATGGCAAGCAGCAGAATGGCAATGGCGGTTATTCTCGCTGTCACGCGCTTCTCCTCATGGCGATTTCGCTCGCAGGTACGGCCAGGGGGCGGAATATCCGACCGCTGCCGCGCAGGAAACGGATAAAGAATTCAAACAGGATGAGACGCGTGGTTTGTATCGTCACCACCAGACCCTCCAGCATTATAATCAACAGATTGCCCAGCAACAGTATCACGAGGCCCGCCGCGATACTGCCGGTCGCCGCGGCCAGGGTGTTGAAGGCGAGGCACAGCCCGGCATGCGCCAGGGCAAAGGCACCGACACGCACAAACGACAGCGTATTGACCAACAGCTGCAGGATGGTTTCCAGCAGCGTTCCCGCGGCGCCCATGAGAGACCGCCACGGCCAGCCCCGGGCGCGCAGCAGGCTGCCGGCAAAATACCAGGCCAGCGCGCCTGCCGCGACGCCGAGGGCAGAGGCGAAAACAGGACTCGCCAGCAGCGACAGATACAGCACCACAATGGCCGCATCCGCCTGCAGCCAGTCTCCGATACGGCCCTGCCAGGCGTGTTCCAGGGCATTGAGTAACAGCCCCAGGACTATCACCACGACCCCGCCGGCAAGGGGCACCGACAGCACCGTCAGGGGTTGCTCGATCGGGTGCAGCCACAGGGCCGGAATCAGATCCTCCCGGCCAAACAGGCTGCCGAACACAAACCCGAACAGGATCGAGGCGAGACCGTTCGCGACGAGTATCCGAAACACCGGCCAGCGCCGCTGCAGGTAGAGACCCGCCATGAACAGGATCAGGCCCTGACCCACATCACCGAACATGTACCCGAAGAGCAAGGGAACCAGGACCACCAGCAGCATGCTCGGGTCTGCCTCCTCCGCGGCCGGCGTGCCCAGCACCCGCGCGAACCACTCGAACGGCTGCACCCAGCGGGGATTTCGCAGCACCACCGGTGGCTGCGCATCGCGCGGTGGCGACGGGAAATGGATCATGGAGTGTACGCCGGCCTGTTCCAGCGCCGCGCGCAGTCGCTCGCCATCCCGATCATCCGTCCAACCGGTGACCCAGGCAAAATTCTCGGATACCGGGAGACTGGTCACGTGGCTCAGAAACCAGTCCAGGCGATTGAGCTCACCCAGCGTCTCGGCAAGCGCGTAACGCCCGGCGAGTGCATTAATCTCCTGCCGCGTCTGCTCGATCTGCTCGTCGATGTCTGCGACACGGCTTGCGACCTGGGCACGCGTCGCCGTGCGATTGCCGTGCAGTTTCGCCGGCACAGGCACGGCGCGCCCCTTCACCGCCGACAGTTCTGCGCCCAGGGAGTCCAGGTCCCTGGCCGAACCCACGGCCAGCAGGAACTCGTGTGCGCCCGCGCTGATCCAGCGCTGCAACAGGGTACCGGGCAGGCGCTCGATGCGACTGCCCGCCGGCAGGGTGAACAGGCACGCCGCCAGTGTCGGGCCGGCCCGGCTCAGGAGGGCAAAGTCGAGCGAATCGTCCTGGAGGTGCTCCAGCAGCGTTGCGAACAGCTGCAGTTCCGCGCGCTGGCCGGTGAGGGACTCCAGCCGCTGCACCCAGGGCGCCGCTGCCCGCTCCCAGTCGCGCAGCTGGCGCATGGCAACGTCGAGCCTGTCGCCGGGCCTGCCAGACCTCGCGCCCGGCCGCCACTCACCTTGCGGCCAGTAGGCGCGATACCGCCGCGCCAGTTGGTTGTAGGCCTCGATGGATTCCAGCAGCCTCGGCCGGGCCACGGGTGTCTGAGCGTCACTGCGAAACTCGAGCTCGACCCTGCCGGTGTCTGCCAGTACCTCAACTGCCGCGGTAAGATCTTCGCGCGCCGCCAGCAACTCGAACCAGCGCGTAGCGGCGGGGCGCATGCTCATGGCCGCGCCCCTGGCGTCTCGCTGAACAGGACTCTGCGCACCAGATCGCCGCGCAGCTTTTCCAGATCGAGTGCGATGAGTGCCAGATGGGCACAGGCCCCGGCGGGCTGAAAGCTGTAGCGGCGGAACGCCCCCTGCAACACCGGCATGAGCATTTCCCGCTGGTGACGCGTCGGCGTGCCGGAATCCGACAGTTGCGCCCGCAGATGGGCGAGGAGAAGTTTGCCCAGGGTATGAAGTCCCGGCGTCAAACCTGGTGCCCGCGGCCATTGACGCTGCCAGCATTCGAACCAGGCTTCGTACAGCGGTCGGCCCTGCTGCGAGGCGGTGAGGAGACAGCGGCAATCGCAGTTCTGCATGGCTTCGATGCGCGTTGAAAGGGTCTCGCCCGCCAGTGGCTGCAGCGCGGGATCGTCCTGCATCCACGCGGGCACCGCGCCCTCGCCGAGCAAATGCTGCAAGGCCGGAAGGTCCGCGAGGCGCCTGAGCCAGCGCAGCGACCCGCCCCAGCGCGCCGGCAACCAGCGCGCGACCTCATCGACATAGTTGCGGAACTGCCTGCGCAGCGACAGTTCAATCTCATGACTGCTCTGTCGGGCCTGCATCCCCAATACCCAGGGTCGCAGTGGCGAGTGCTGCGCAAGCTGCAGGTAACTGGCGAGGTCACCGACACCCTGCAGTCGCAGCCAGACGGATTCATCCGGGCGTGCGCCGTGACGCGCCTGCAGCCGCGCCTGTGCGTAGGCAAAACGCGCCAGCTCGCTCATTCGGGCTCCTGTCCACTGCCGGGCACAGACGTGTCAGGACCCGTCAGGTAGACCGCCACGCTCTCGGTGATGTGGGTGAGCGCGGCCTGATCCAGCTGGTAGTCAGACTGCTCACGTTCGCGCATCCGCTCGGCACGTTCCATGGCCTTGATCTTTCGGCTGGCGCGGTCTGTCCAGTGTGCCTGGACATGCGTAATGCGCTCATCGGCGCGGCTGGATACCCGCTGCGAACGCTTCTGCGCCGCGGTCAGAATTTCCTGCGCCTCGCGTGCGCAGTCGGCGATCGCCCGCTCGGCATCGCGTTCCGCCTGAAGCACCTGGTTCATGGCCTCCTCGACGGCTGCCGCCGGCTGGATCTCAGTCTTCTTTTTCGCCATGCATCACCTCGCGAGACTTTTGCAGAGTGTACCAAAGACTGGCAGCGCGACTTTCATTGGCCCGTTTTGGGCTGGACAAACGGAAGTCACTCTTATGCAAGGCATTGCACAGTGAAAACCGGGGCCCGGCCCCGTCTCAAGATAGCCCCGGCCCCGCCGATGGGTAGAGTCGGATACCCACCCGACGCAAGGACCGAACGTGTCTAGCCAGGACGCGACAGCCAGCATTGACCACAAGGCCTGCCCCCCGTCAGCGAGCGATACCGGAGCACACGCGGCCGCGCTGCAATGGCTGGCGCGCGCCCGCGCGGGCGAGAGTCCCGACAGGCAGACGGGAACGGGCGTCCTGCGGGGTGCGCATCTGATCGGGGAGGACCTCTCGGGCCTCGACCTCACGGGATGTGACCTGTCTGGCGCCAACTTGAGCCGTGCCAACCTGTCTCATGCCAGGCTCGTCGGGGCCAAACTGACCGGAGCGATTCTGTTCGAGGCGGATCTGACCGGCTGCGAGCTGCTCTCGGCCGATCTCGTGCGCGCCAACCTGAGCAGCTGCCGCGCCGACCACACCGGCTTCGAGTCTGCCGATCTGACTGACGCCGTACTGTTCGACGCCAGCCTGAGAGCCGCCGCCTTCACCAAAGCGACCCTGCGGCGGGTCGACATGCGTGCCGCACGCCTGGTCGAGGCGCGGCTGCGCGAGGCCGACCTGCGCGAGGCCGACCTTTCCAGGAGCAATCTCCAGGAGGCCGATCTGGAAGGGAGCAATGTGGGCGGGGCCACCTTTGTCGATGCCCGTTTGAGCCATGCGCGCCTGCGCGGGCTGTTTGACTATACGCGGGCCAACTGGGTCGGGGCCGACGTGCACGGGGTCAACTTCACCGGCGCCTACCTGACCCGGCGAACCATCGTCGATCAGAATTACCTGCACGAATTTCGCGTCCAGAGCCGTGCCAACGCGGTGCTGTACTGGGTCTGGTGGGCCACGTCGGACTGTGGGCGCAGCTTCCTGCGCTGGGGCTCCTGGATCGTCCTGCAGGTCACCCTGTTTGCGGTCCTGTTCGGATTCGTGGCAGTGGACTATGGCGATCATCCCACGGTGCTGTCCTCCTTCTACTACAGCGTCGTCACGCTGACCACGCTGGGTTATGGCGATGTGGTACCCGCATCGGTGGCGGCGCAGATACTGGCCATGATCGAGGTGGTTATCGGCTACGTCATGCTGGGTGGGCTGATGAGCATCTTTGCCAACAAGATGGCGCGACGCGCGGACTGAAGCGGGGTGTCCCTGATGCAATTCCTCACCCGGCGAGCCACGCATCCTGCCCAGGAGCTGCAGACCGTGCTGGGTGATTACGAGCTGCCCAGCTTTCCCGCCCTCCTCCTCAAGGCCCTCGAGAAGGTGCGGGACGATGAGGCCTCGGACGCCGATATTGCCGCGCTGGTCTCCGCCGACCCGGGATTCTCGGTGCGGCTGCTGACGACGGTCAACTCCGCCGCCTTTTCCCTGATGCACAAGGTGAGCAATGTCGATCATGCCGTATCGTTGCTGGGTCGCGGCGAGCTCGAGTCGCTGCTGATCTCGATCGCCGTGCGCCAGGTGCTGCCCTGTCACGAGGGCGCGGACTTCGACGTACGACGCTTCTGGCACACCGCCACCCGTCGGGCGGCAACCGCCAAGGGTCTGGCGGACCGGATTGACCCATCGACACGCTCGGAAAGTTTCACCGCCGGGCTGTTGCAGGACATGGCTATCCCCGTGCTCATGCGCTGCCGGGCGCACGACTACGGCCCCGTGCTCGCCTGCTGGCACAGCGGCGGCGGCAATCTGGCGACACTGGAGCGTGAGACCTTTGCCTGGGATCACGCCATGGTAGCCAAGTGGATGTGTGACAAGTGGCAGTTCCCCGAGCGGATTGCCCAGGCGATCGGCGCACACCACGGAACCGGGGGTGCTGAGATGGCGACCCTGCCGGCGGTCAGTCTCGTCGCGCTGCTCGGCGAGGAGGAAGATATCGGTGTCGAGCAGCTCATCGAATCGGCCTACACGGACTACGGTCTGCCCAGGGAGCAGACGGCGGAGCTGGTGGCCTCACGCTTTGCGTCGGCCGATGAAATCGCCAGGATGTTTACCTGATACCGACCGCGCAGCCGCACCGCCAGCAATGCGGCGATGCGTTACGAGTGCCTTTTTCAATCTGATAACGACGGATACTATGGCCACGGAATCCACGGAAAAACACGGAAAGAACAAATACCCATTAGAAGTTTTTCCGTGTGTTTTCGTGGATTCCGTGGCTGTCAACTAAGAATACAGGCGATACGGGCTAGAATCCGGCCCGTGCCATCTTGCGGCGCAGGAATGCAATCTGAGTCTGCAGAGGCAGCTGCTTGGGGCAGACATCCTGGCACCCCAGCAGGGACATGCAGCCGAAGACCCCGTTGTCATCCCCGATCAGCTCATAATAGTCGTCATCCGTGCGCACATCGCGGGGATCGAGCCGGAACCTGGCGAGCCGGTTCAGACCCACGGCGCCGACAAAGTCCGGCCGCATGCGCAGGGTGCCACAGCCGGCCACACAGCAGCCGCATTCGATGCAGCGATCCAGCTCGTAGATCTGTTCCGCAAGGTCTGGATCCATACGCTGCTCCAGGCGCCGCAGATCGAGCTCCTCCTGCTGCATGTGCAGCCAGCTCTCCAGCCGCTCGCTCATCGCGCGCATCCACTTGCCGGTGTTCACCGACAGATCACCGATCAGCTCGAAAACCGGCAGCGGGGCCAGCGTGATCTCGCTGCCGAGGTTGCCGGTCAGGGTGCGGCATGCGAGCCCGGGACGACCATTGATCAGCATGCCGCAACTGCCACAGATGCCGGCGCGGCACACGAAGTCAAACTGCAGGCTCGGGTCCTGGGTGTCGCGGATCTCATTCAAGGCAATGAAGAGTGTCATGCCGGGCGCGTCGCTGATCTCGTAGGTCTGCATGCGCGGTACACTGCCCGGCAGCTGCGGGTCATAGCGCAGCACGCTGAGCTTCAGCTGCCGCGACCCTGACTCGCCATTCGACGCTGCCATCACAACGCCTCGTCAATGCGTTCGTTGCGGCCCCTGAAGCGCTCCGGAATCAGGTGCTGGTAAGGCATGCACGCCGCCTGCAGGGCAACGCGGTCCGCATCCGGCATTCCGGCCCTGATCCGGGCGAGTTCGTCCTGACGCTTCGGCGTGTCGGGATGATCGATATAGTCTTTGGCGCCGTAGCCGCGCCATCCCGGCGGCAGCTCCATTCTCATGATATCGAGCGTCTCGTAGCTGAGCGTGGGCAGGGTGTCATCGGCGTTTTGCCAGACGGCCAGCGTGCGCTTCAGCCACTCGGCGTCGTTGCGTTGCGGGTAGTCTTCGCGGTAGTGCGCACCCCGGCTCTCCCGGCGCTGCCGGGCCCCATAGGCGACGCAGAGTGCGACTTTGAGCATGCGCTGCAGACGGTAGGCGGAGACGAGCTCCGGATTGGCACTGCGCGTCTTGCCGGCAAGCCCGATGCGGCGGCTCCTGTCCAGCAGCTTCTGCAACTCCTCAACCGCCGAGTCGAGGCCCTCGCCGGTGCGGAAGATGCCGACCTTGTCGGTCATGATGCTCTGCATCTGCAGCCGCAGATCGCTGGCGCGCTCCTCACCCCGGCTGTTGACGAGCGCATCGAGCCGGCCCTGTTCGCGCGCCAGGAAGTCGCGCACCAGCCCGGTGGGCACATCGGGATCATTGCCGGCATCGTCGCAGAAGTCGGCGATGCACTCGCCCACGACCATGCCGGCGACAACCGTCTCCGCAACCGAATTGCCCCCCAGGCGGTTGAAGCCGTGCATGTCCCAGCAGGCGGACTCGCCGGCGGCGAACAGGCCCCTGAGGTATGGGCTCTCGCCGCTCGGCCGGGTGCGCACGCCGCCCATGGTGTAATGCTGCGCCGGGCGCACGGGAATCAGGTCCTTCCAGGGCTCGATACCGAGGAAATACTCGCAGATCTCCTTCACTTCGCGCAGGTTCTTTTCGATATGCGCGCGCCCGAGCAGGGTGATATCGAGCCACACATGGTCACCGAAGCGCGAGCGCGCACCCTTGCCCGCCGCAATATGCTGTTCCATTCGCCGGGACACCACATCGCGCGAGGCGAGCTCCTGTTTCTCCGGCTCATAGTCGGGCATGAAGCGGTGACGGTCACCGTCCAGCAGCAGACCCCCATCACCCCGGCATCCCTCGGTGACGAGTATGCCCGCCGGAAAGATGCCCGTGGGATGGAACTGAACCGCTTCCATGTTGCCGAGCGGCGCAACGCCGGTTTCCAGCGCGATGCCATGTCCCATGCCCTCGCAGATCACCGCGTTGGTCGTCGTCCGATACAGGCGACCGGCACCGCCGGTGGCGAGGGCCGTGGCCTTGGCCACGTAAGCGCACAGCTCCCCCGTGATCAGGTTGCGGACCACTGCGCCGTAGCAGCGACTGCCGTCGTGGATCAGCGCCAGGGCCTCCATCCGTTCGTGCACGGGAATACGGTTTGCGATCGCCTGATCACTCATCGCAAACAGCATGGCATGCCCGGTCCCGTCGGACACATAACAGGTTCGCCACTTCTTGGTCCCGCCGAACTGGCGTTGCGCGACCAGTCCATGGGCCTGCGCACGCTCGCTAATGCTGACCCGCTGGCCGTCGATTACCACCTCGCGCTCCCCCGCGCGCACCCGGCTCCAGGGAACCCCCCAGGCCGCCAGCTCGCGCACCGCCTTGGGCGCCGTGTTCACGAACAGGCGCACGACCTCCTGGTCGGCGCCCCAGTCGCTGCCGCGCACGGTATCCTCGAAGTGGACGTCTTCGTTGTCGCCGGCCCCCTTGATGACGTTGGCGAGACTCGCCTGCATACCGCCCTGCGCGGCGGCCGAGTGTGAGCGTTTGGCCGGCACCAGCGACAGTACCAGTGCGTCGTGGCCACGGCGTTTCGCGCCGATGGCCATGCGCAGGCCCGCCAGCCCGCCGCCGATGACCAGGACGTCGGTAAAGACGATTTTCACTGGCCGCCTCCCGGCGGCGGCATCTTCTGGACGAAGGCCGGTACGTACGGCTCACCGTAGCGATCCGCGTGTTCGATGCCGATCCGGATATAGGCGGCGAGCGTGAGAAATCCGAGCGCGAGAAAGAAGCTCGTTATCGCCCACTTGAGGCGCCTGAACCTGACGCGTGCCGCAAGTGGATCGTGATTCGCGAACCAGCCCCACTTCACGGCCAGGCGATACAAACCGATCCCCCCGTGAAACTCAACCGCCAGCAGCAGCAGCACGTACAGGCCCCACATCCTGTCGCTCCAGACGCGGTCACTCGATCCGTAAGGTCCGATGCTGTCCGCCTGGCTCAGCATCACATACAGATGCGGCGATGCCAGAAACAAGAGCGCGAAACCGGTGAACGCCTGCCAGAACCAGAGTGACGTGTCGGCGTGATGCAAGACGTTCATATGGGAGCGGAATTCCCGGTACTGCCGATAACTGCCGGGCACCTTGCGTAGCGCCAGCACGGCATGACCGACAAACAGCGCGATCACGAGGGCAACGATGACGGACACGATCCATGGGTGCGCCTCACCGAAGAGGTAATAGCCTTCGAAAAACCGGGTGACGGCCCACATGGCGTCTTTCCCCAACAGGATCGAGGCGACAAAAAACATGTGTCCCCACAGAAACAGCACCAGTGCGAGTCCGCTGGCACTCTGCAGCACGTCGAGCCGTGCGGGCCAGCGACTCTTTCCCGCGCGGACCGCGAGACCGCTAGCGGCCATCGCTCTGGAACTGCCAGTCTGCAACGCTTACCCTCCTTCTGCTTTGATGGCCCAACGGCGCGCCCGGCCTGGCCTTCCTTCGGTCGAGGTGCTCGACAGTCGGTTGAATCTGTCGGTACCCCGGGGCTGGCCACTGTGGCCGATTGTCGCGTAAATACCGTGGCTTGGACAGTTCTTCTCGCGACGGCGGTGTTCCCGCCCCTGCCCTGGCATACGGAAAACGCCTGCCCCATCCGGGACGCTAGCCCGCATTTCTCACCGGGATAGGCACGGCCTGATTACACACTGTCTTTTCCCTGATCTGCACTCTGTTCCTTACCTCAGTGCATTATGTGACCCTATCGCCGCCCGGTGAGAAATGCGGGCTAGAGCATAAACACGACGCCGATCGCGGTCGCGAGCGTCATCAGCAGGCCCGGCAGGATCACCTTGCGCAGGGCCGCCGAGCCCGTACTGAGTACGATGCCGCCCTTGACCAGGGTGTTCGAGGCGGCCGCCAGCACGATGGCGCGCGCCGCCGTGTGCAGATCAAGCGTGTGACCGTCGCGGCTCAGTTCCGCCATTGACAGCGTGATGGCATCGACGTCGACCAGCCCCGAGGCGATGCTGGAGAGGTAGATTCCCTGCGTGCCGAGGTAAAGCCGGGCCGCGTTGGCGGCCAGCAGAATCACCGCATACAGCAGACCGAAGCTGAGCGCCGGCCCGAGTTCGAAGGGGTTCTGGAACCTGTCCTGCTCTTTCTGTTTCTCCAGCGACTGGGCGCGATAAAGATACACGCAATAGGCCAGGCTCACGGCGAGCGCGGCCGTCAGGGGAATCCACAGGATACGCAGGAGCGGCAGGTTGAGCACTGCCACCTCGACCATAACACGCAGGAACATGACGCTCCACGCCAGCAGAATCGCCAGCGCAAAGGGGTGGGCGAACCCCTCGACCGCGCGGCTGCGCTGCGCGAAGCTGAGCGTGACGGCGGTGCTCGACGCCAGTCCGCCCAGCAGCCCCGTCAGGCCCACCCCGCGCCGCGCCCCCACAATCTTGATCAGCAGGTAACCCATGAAGCTGATACCCGAGATGAACACGACCATCAGCCAGAGCTTGTAGGGCACCAGTACGTCGAAGGGCGGCGGCCCATAACTGTGGCGCGGCAGCACCGGCAGAACGATGAGCGTGATCACGGCGAAGGTCAGCGTCGCGTAGACGTCCGCGCGTGTGATGTTGCGCACCAGCGTCTGGGTCTGCAATTTGATCGCCAGCAGCACCGTGGTGGCCACGCCCAGCGCCGCGGCCAGGGCCAGTTCGCCCCAGAAACACAGCGCTCCGGCCAGCATCGTGACGACCGCCGCCGCCTCCGTCGTCATGCCTATGCTGCCCGCGCGGGCCGTCATAAAGTAGGCGATCAGGATCAGGCCGCCGGTGATCCCTGCGACGGTGACGAAGGCGAGCGCGGACCCCGTGCGCTCGGCCGCAAAGGCCGCCGTGCATCCCAGCAGGCCCAGCAGCGCGAAGGTCCGGGTACCCCCGAAGGTGGTTTCCTCCTCGTGTTGCTGCAGGCTTGCGAACTCACGCTGCAACCCCACCAGCAGGCCGATTAACAGCGCCGCGCCAAACCGGGAGAACACATCCAGTTGCACTGTCTCAGTATCCATGCCCGTTATTAACCTCTAAGGTCGCCGCTCGCGGAGACAGGCTTTGAATTGACAGGTGACACTGTACTGCGAGATCGGCCGGCATTCCAACCGCCGCACGGCGTGCCTCATCCGTTTCGCTGTGTGGCCGGCCTTTATGCCGCGCCGCTCCAACCCAGCGTGTCGATGATGCGCCGGAAGTCACTGGCAAGCGGCGCCTCGATGCACAGCCGTTCGCCACTGCGCGGATGGGTCAACGCCAGTCGGGTGGCGGCGAGCAGCAGCCGATGACAGGCGAAGCGATCGCGAAACAGCTGGTTGTGTCTGCCATCGCCGTGCGTGGTATCGCCTACAACCGGATGAAAGATGTGTTTCATGTGACGGCGGATCTGGTGTTTGCGCCCCGTCTTCGGTTTGACCTCGAGCAATGAATAGCGCGCACTCGAATAAGGTCCCACCTGACAGGCCAACTCGATCCTGGCCAGCCGCCGGTACGCGGTCAGCGCGGGCTGCGCCGGTTTGCCGGCGTCGGCACGTGCATCGGTCATCGGGTCGTGCCGTTCCCGCAGGGGGTAGTCGATCAGCGCCGCGTCATCGGTGTAGCCGCGCACCACGGCAAGATAGGTCTTATCCACGCCGCCGCCGCTGAACTGCCCGCTCACGCGCCGCGCCGTATCGGTATCCAGGGCAAACAGCAGCACACCGGACGTGGGTCGGTCGAGGCGATGCAGCGGATAGACGCGCCGGCCAATCTGGTCGCGCAGCAGTTGCATGGCAAAACGCGTCTCGCACCGGTCGATGGCACTGCGGTGCACCAGCAGGCCGGCCGGCTTGTTGACCGCAACGAGCCAGTCGTCATGGAAAAGAATCTGCATTTATCGGCAACGTTCCGGCCACTCGTGCTTTTTCAATCGGATGATGACGGTATAGTATGGCCACGGAATCCACGGAAAAACACCGAAAGAACGAACATGCATTCATTGTTGTCGCGTTAAGATGCATTGAGATGCAGTAACGTCACGGATGCAAAGCTGACGACGGTGGTTATGGACCAAAAGCAGGCGCTTTAGGCGATGCAGGACATGACGAATCACGAGTCAAAGCAAAAGGGAATTCCTTCTCGTTTATGCCCGTTTTCTGGGTAGTCCGGGAGCACCCTGCTTCGCGGGCATAATGGAGACGGAGTTGACGGGAAAGCAGTGACATTCATTAGAATTTTTCCGTGTTTTTCCGTGGATTCCGTGGCTATAAAAACAATACTGGCACTCAGCTGAATTTGTCAGCCTCGATTGTTGTCAAGTTGAAAGCGTGGGTCGGAGTCTGTCGGACTCAGGTGGAGTCTACTGCGGCGGTGTGAGAGCGACCTCGTCACGAACCCCCAAGTCCGACCGACAGGCCGCGCGGAGAATTGCGTATTCCTGCCGCACGGGGCATACTTCGCCAAAATCGGGCAGTGAGAAGCCTGCGAACAAGGCAACCTTTGAGTTGAACACGTTTGCACCTCATTGCGGCACATTGACCACTGCGTGCATGACAGACGAGTATTATCACCCATGGCCGAATCCGTAACGATCGAAAGAAAGGGACGTCACATGTCGCCCTTCAAATGGATACCCCTGACACTGGTGCTCATCGCCTACATGGTGGTGGTGCATTTCACCGGTCTGGATATGAGCGGGGTAGCCGGTTATATCTTCCTGGGGCTGGGCGTCTTCGTGCTGTTCGTGGAGTTTTTCAAGTCGGGGGACATCAACACCTGGGCGTTCCTCCTCGACCTGGTGAGCGCCATCCTGGCCCTGATCGTCGCGACCGTGCTCATGTCCTACCTGTACTTCAAGCTCGGTGAGACACCAACATTTTTTCACTGGTTCGGGTGTGCCATCATCCTGGGTGACGCGATTCTGAGCCCCTTCAATGCCTTCCGCACGGCGCTGCGCAACCTCGGGCTTGGCACTTCGGTTTGAATGGCAGCCGGCCCTGCTGGCGGCCCCCGAGAGGCGCTATGGGGTGCACCGGTTGCCCCCGGGGCGGGTGCTATTATTGAATTCACAGTAAAGAAGCCGAAGATCCTGTCGCTCGCTCCCTCTGCCCTCACTCAGGCCGTACGCCTGCATACCTGAGGTTGCCATGGGGCGCGAGATAAGGCACGTTCTCGTCTTACGCGTTTACCTATGGCTGCGTGTCATTCATAGACAGGCAGGCGGAAACCAAATAACGCACCATTATGGTGTTGCTCGTCTGCCCATATCCTTCCTCCATGTGCCTCGATAATCGAGCGGCTGATGGATAAGCCCATGCCCATCCCCGATTCCTTGCTGGTCTGGAACGGATTAAACATTCTGCCAAGCATGTCGGCATTTATACCGGGTCCGTTATCGGTCACGGTTACTTCGATAGATTCATCGTCCAACAACTGTGTTTTCAAGGTTACCTTCCCACCCTTTGTTCGAATACTTTGTATTGCCTCAACACTGTTTCTTATCAGGTTGATCAATACCTGCTCGATCTGCATCTTGTTGACCATCACCTTGCGACCCTGGCCATCACGACGATGCTCTAATGTCCCCTTTGCACTTTTCAGCTCCGAACTGAGAAGAACGTTCAAATCCTCGATAACTTGATCGAGGTCCAGGGGCTGGTTATGCCCGCTTTCCTTACTGACAAATTCACGCAGCTGCCGGATGATTCTGCCGGCACGGTGTGCCTGCACCCCGAGGCGCGTTCTAGTATGTCACTGAGTTGTCGTGGCGGTGCTGGAAGTGATTTCACCAGCGATAGTGCTGCTTCACAATAACCCACTAGTGCCGCTAATGGCTGGTTTAATTCATGCGCCATACCTGAGGCCATTTCCCCCATCGTGCTGAGCCGAATGACGTGTGCCATTTCCTGGTGGTGACGCTGTATTTCTTCCTCCGCCCGTTTCTTATCCGTGATATCCCTTCCTTCCGGGATGATGAGTACCGTCTCGCCGTGCTGGTTCCTTACTGGTGTAAGAGTAAAGTCAATTGTTCTGATTGTATTACCTCGAGCGAGCACATCCTCTTCATAATGTGCCGACTTTCCTTACGCAGCATCCCTGATCGCGGCCTTGAGTCGATTCCGGACCTCGGTCGAGTAGCGCCACCAATAGCTGTCCCAGAATGGGCGTCCGACGACGTCCTCTTTCCTGAGCCCGCCGAAATTCAGTGCTGTCTGATTGACCTGGAGTAGCGTGCCATCCGGGTCCAGCAGGCCGATGAACTGATGGGTGGAATTGAATATAGCGCGAAATCGCACCTCGCTGTTGGCCAGGGCGTCAGCGGCGCGTTTGCGCTCCGTTACGTCCCGCTGAATAATTAAAAACGTGGTGAAATCACTGTGCTCATCGGGTACGGCGGTCTCTGAACATTCCATCTGGATAACATGCCCATCCTTGCATACGAACTCGACGTCCGCCCGCCTGTAGCCTTGCTCCCGGAGTCGGGGAAAGTTGCAGTCACAAATATTCTGTGACTCCTCAGTAAAGACTCCCCTGAGATTTCTTCCGATAACCTGGTCTGTTTTATAGCCTGATTGTTCGTAGGTATAACGGTTGGCCTTACTGATCCCGCCCTCGGGATCGATGACGAAAATAAACTCGGCTGCGGAGTCGAACAAGGTTTGCAGTCGAGCCTCGCTTTTCCTCAAGGTGATTTCCGCCTGCTTACGCTTGGTAATGTCCATATATATGCCGAGCATCCCGGTGACCTGCCCCGCTTACTGAAACCATCCAGGGCAATCAGATCGACCCTGCAGTCGGGGGCTGCATTGCGGAAATTCTATCCAGGCTGCCAGACGTCAGTCTGGGTAGATTAAGCATCAGTCACCGAAAACCCGTACCGAAGAGGCAGACAGCTGGGTGGTTATTCGGTGAAAAACTCGATTATTGTTCTTACCGACATAATTCAGAGGCGATTCAGCAACCATCGTCCTCAACCACCACATCGCCCGTGTCTTTGTCGCGCAGGGTTTCGCCCTTGGAATCGGTCGCAATTGTGCGGACAAACATCATTGACTGGATGCGATCAAACTGAGTGTCCATTGCGCGCGTAATCTGGGTGTCCTTGAAACCATCGTAAATCATGATTGTGCCGCGCTTCTCGAGTTCGAGCTGGCTCGCTGACGGATTGAAGAGCATTTTCTCCTGCCAGCTATCCCCCGCCTCGGTCGGACCCACGAGTCCAAGTAGCAAAACCGCAAAAATTATGGATACCGGAAGGAAATCTGATGATATGAACTGGGTGGTCATGGCTGTACTCCTCATCGGGTCGATTTATCAGAAACTGCCGCTTCGGTTCATCCGTGATCCGCGTCCATGACCTGTACATAGCAGTGAAATGACCTAGATTTATGGAGAGAGAACGATGCTTTCCTGATCCTTATCTGACGGTAATGCAATCAACGGGATAGGTACGGCTATGACGGCGACATCGGCACATGCCAGCGGCGTTTCGCCAGAGACAATTGTCCCCTCGGCGACGCGGAAATCCCTCGTCGAAGCGTTTTCGATCGATAACTGGACGGTCGAGCCTGCGCTCAACCGCATGAGCCGGGTGGGCGAGACCATACACTTTGAGCCGAAGGTGATGGCCGTTCTCGTTTATATGGCAGAGCGGCCCGGGGAGCCGGTAACCCGCCAGGAACTTGACGACGCTGTCTGGTCTGGAATGGTGGTCAGTTATGACGCCTTGACGGGCGCGATACAGAAGCTGCGCAAGGCCTTCAACGACGATCCGCGCCGGCCACGCATCATTGAGACCCTGTCGAAAAAAGGCTACCGGCTGGTCGCCCCTGTCGAGCGGGTGCAGGAGCCGGCTGGAGGTCTAGCGGCGCCTTTAGAGCACGAACCTATCGCTTCAAGCCGGCGACCGGGAATTGGTCTGGTTCTGGTTTTCGTCGCTTTGGCCGGGTTGCTTATTGTTGGCGCCATGATCTGGTTTGCACCCTGGGAAACGGGAGAGAAGGGTGTCGCCCACGACGGCACGATAACGAATTCAATCGCTGTGCTTCCGTTTGACAACCTGAGCGGCGATCCCGCTCAGGAATATTTTGCCGATGGCATTACCGATGATCTGACTACGGGACTCGCGAAGCATCCGGATCTCCTCGTCATTGCCCGGGAGTCGGCGTTCGTTTACAAGGACCCATCGCTGAGTCTGGAGGAGATAGCCAATAAGCTCGAGGTCCGCTATGTCCTGCATGGCAGCGTGCGTCGTGCCGGTGAACAGGTATGGATCAATACCCAACTCATCGATGCTGAGCACGGCAGCGTTTCGTGGGCCGAATCCTTTGAGAGTCATCTTAACAATATCTTCGAATTGCAGGGCAGGATAGCGCACGACATCGCTGCGAAGCTGGCAGTCACCAGCGAAGCTGCTGAAGAACGACCCGGTACCTATCAGCAGACACGCAGTTCCGATGCCTATGACACATTCAGTAGAGGCAGGCAGCGGTTCTATCTCTACGCCAGCAGGGATGAAAATCTGCGCGCCCGGGATTTCTTTGCAGCAGCCATACAGTACGACCCAGGGTACGCGCTTGCCCACGCCA
The DNA here is from genome assembly GCA_963707015.1 of uncultured Gammaproteobacteria bacterium. Classification (GTDB taxonomy): domain Bacteria; phylum Pseudomonadota; class Gammaproteobacteria; order Thiohalobacterales; family Thiohalobacteraceae; genus CAVPOO01. Next base: position 22,425 of record CAVPOO010000012.1, on the reverse strand, counting down.
TGCTGGCCTGGACATACGCCTATGACGCGATGAATGGCTGGAGTGCCGACCGGGAGGCATCCTTGCGTCGTGCGATCGAACTGGCCAGCAGGTCGATCTCGTTAAACGACAATTCGCCGGTGGCGTATTTCGTTAAAGGCCTTGCGTACCGGGAACTGGGCGAGTACGTCAAGGCGCTGGTCGAGGCAGAAAAGGCCATCGACAATGACCCCAACTACGCCAATGGCCATCTGTTGCTGGCAACCTTACTGGTCTTTGCAGGCCGGCCGGAAGAGGGTCTGGAGCGGATTCGCAAGGCCATGCTCATCAATCCGCATCATCCTTACAACTACACACTCCATCTCGGGCAGGCTCTGTACATTCTGGGCCGTTATGATGAAGCAGTCGCTGCCTTTGAGAAGGGAATTGCCAGCAATCCCGCATCACAAAGGCTGCACGTCTGGATGGCAGCCGCTTACGCGCAGGCAGGCGACGCCGAAAGTGCTGAATGGGAGGTGGAGCAGATTCTTACCATTAACCCGCAGTTTTCACTGCAGCGTATCGAAGCAACCTTCCCTTTCAAGGATCCCGCTGACCGTGAGCGAATTCTGCAAGGGCTCCGCAAGGCGGGCCTGTCATGAATAACTACCACCCGGGATTTATACCTCGCACAAATCCAGCTCTCGGCAAACCCGATAAATCTGCACAGTCATCCAGCCAATGAGGTCCTCGTTGCAATAGGCAACACCCGTCCATTTTGTTCCCCTGGAATACGATCATCCCCAAAGACTACGTGTAGTAATACCTACGTCTTTTTGCCCAAACATTCAATCGGTTCCACAGTCCACACGTACTGATACTTATAGACAGCTTGCTCTAACGAACTATTGTTTGCTGTGTAACACCGCATCATCTGGCAACACGTCATTTCACCACGCCCACCGACAGCAGTCTTCTTCCCTGCTGCCTAGGGAGAAACGATATGAAACATTCAGTGCACAGCTTCGTACCGCTGCTGTGGCTCCTGAGCGGAGCTATGGCGGTGCCTCTGCCGGTCGCAGCGGCAGACCCGGCCAAGGCGCAGATCACGGTTCTCTACGACGCCTTCGGCAAGACATCCAACATGCAGAAGGACTGGGGCTTCTCCGCCTTCATCGAGTACGGCGGCAAGCGCATCCTCTTCGACACCGGCAACAACGCCGATATCTTTGCCCACAATGTGAAGGCCAAGGGTATCGATCTCACCAAACTCGACTTCGCGGTCGTCTCTCACCGTCATGGTGACCATACCAGCGGCCTGAATTACCTGATGACCGTGAACCCGGACGTGAAGATCTACGTGCCGAAGGAGAACTTTGGCGTTTTCGGAGCGGCCCTGCCCGGAACCTTCTACAAGCGTGATGAATCGCTGCCTGTCGATATGCGCTACTTCGACGGGAACCCTCCCGCGACGCTGCATTTTGGCAGCCCATGGCCGCAAGGCAACTTCGAATGGATCACCGAAACCACCGAGATCGCACCCGGATTTCATCTCATTCTGCTGAAGGGGCCCTGGGGCGTCGATCTGGACGTGATGGAGATCTCACTGGCGATCGATACGCCGGATGGCATCGTCCTGGTGGTCGGATGCAGTCACCCGACGCTCGAGAAGATCGTCGAGGCCGCCAGCGCGGCGATCAACAAACCGATACATCTGGTCTTCGGCGGCACACACCTGCTGCCGGCCAAACCCGATGAGATCACGCGGATTGCGACCTCGTTGCGTGACAAGTGGAAGGTGGACTGGATCGCGCCCGTGCACTGCACGGGGGAGCCGGCCTTCGCACTTCTGAAGCAGAGTTTCGGCGACCGCTACCTGTACGCCGGACTCGGCTCGACGCTTGTCCTCGGCCCGACAGTGAAGACGGTCGCCGAGGCAGGACAGCCGCAGATGCAGGCAATGGACGAGCAGGATCTGCACGGCTACCGGGAACTGCTGGCGCAAGGCCACGACAACCCGGACAGATTACTGGCGCACAGCGAACATGATTCGCACCGGTCTTCGACGCAGGAGGTTTCGCCATGAAGACCCATTCAGTTTTCGTTACGTCTGTGATCGCCTTGATGCTGCTCACGCCGACCAGCACGGTATTGGCCGACGAGGCTCTTGACGCGGCTACCGCGGAGATGGAGGGTGCGCTGGGCATAGTCCCCCCTTTCATTGCCTTACTCCCGGACGGAGCGCGCTCAGGCGCGTGGGAGTTCTGGAAGGGCAGTTCCGGCAATCCCGATGGCGTGATTCCACCGAAGTACCGTGAGCTGATCGCACTCGGCGTTGCGGCTCAGATTCCCTGCTCCTACTGCGCTTACGCCCACACCGCGTTTGCGAAGGCAAATGGAGCGACGGACGCCGAGGTTCGCGAGGCGGTCGGCTACGCGGCCGAAGTTCGGCTCTGGAGCACCGTCTTAAACGGCAACCAGTACGACCTCGCCAAGTGGAAGACCGAGATCGACGGAATCCTGAAGTACGTCTCGGAGCAGGCCAAGAAGAAGTCCGAGTAGGGTGTTTGCCTGACTGAGCCTGGTGGTTCCCGGGACGTCCGTCTCGGGGGCCACCGCACCCCTTGGCTGATCCTGACGAACACGGCACGTCGTTACCCGGCGCTTAGAACGGCCAGACCCACACTATCATCGGTTTCGTTCCAGGGCCCAACAACACCGCGGATGGTAACTGGCCAATACTTCGATAGTTCCTCGCATTGCCCTAACGAAAACAACATTGCATTCATTAGAGCTAGCTTTCCCTTAAAAGCATCTTATTTATTATAAGCCCGGGACATATACCAGTGGCTCCGGCAAATACAAGCGCAATAGCTGGGATGTACAATACCCAATGAGCTGCACTAAATCCCGTCAACCAAATCCCGAGCCAGATGACTAGCCCTGTGACAAGAAATGTCAGCCTCAACGCTTTGCTACCAATCATATGTTTCTTCATATCTACTTCCTTCACGTTTTAACGCTTCGCATCACCGGACAAAAAAAGGAGAGCGAGTCACAAGTGGCGCCTTTTGCGGTCCGAGTGAATGCGATTTTTCGTCTATTTTTGGCCTGGCATCTGGATTAACTCTGACACCTCAAGTGAACCGCCAATATCAAGAAAAGGGCAACCCTTTGCAATCAACAGTGCCGCCTCCATAGAATCAGCTTCAATTATAGTGAAACCGGACATTGACGTCGTGCCTCCAGTCGTAACAGTACCATCAGAATTTACTGTGCTCGTATTCTTAAGCGGATTAGCAGGACTAACTGCTGAGTCGCCCAATGAAGATAACCAAGCGACATATTTCGAGTAATGTTGCTTACCTTCCTCTGGGCCAGATGGCTTATCGCCGCCGAGATAAGTAATAAGGTATTGAGGCATTTCCTTCTCCCTATTTTAGTAATTTGCTCTAGCAATAAACATAACGACTACGGTCAGAGACCGTTTGGCCAGCAGCTTCAAAAGCCGCTTCATCCTCCGCTACGGCTTCTTCCTCAGTCTGCGATTCGTAGTGGGCGAGCACCTCTCTAAGCCGTTTTGCATTCCAACCTGGAGGGAACTTACTTTGCCGCTTGGGAGAAACACCTTACGAAAATTTAATCTGATGGCCATCCCGGCTTAAGGTGGCGCGGGCTATCCTGACGGCATCTTGGTTAAGCTGCTAAAGGAGAAACGGCTATGAACACAGTAATGCACTCAACCCGTCAGTCGACCGCCAGCCACAGGAGCCGCAACGGGCGCCTGTTTCGACGCTCGGCGCTCGCACTTGCGGTCGCGCTCAGCATAGCGGGCGTCGCCGCCGTTGCCAAAACCGGTCCAGCCTTGCCGGACACTTCACCGTTGGCGATCGAACGCTCTGCCGTGCAGGCCCCGCCGAGTTTTGCCGCACTGGTAGAGCGTGTGCAACCCGCGGTGGTCAATGTGGCCGTTACCGGAGGGTCCGTCTCGGTGTCGGGCGATGACATGCCGGGTCTGGAACTGCCGGACGACCCGCGCCTTCGGGACTTCTTTGAACGCTTTTTCGGTCAGTCACCGTCGCTGCCCGAGCCGCACGGCGCTATGCCCAAAGTACACGGCCTTGGGTCCGGCTTTATCGTCACGCCCGATGGCTACGTGGTCACCAGCAACCACGTGATCGACCATGCCTCCGAGATCGAGGTGGTACTCAATGACGGCACGCGTCTTCCGGCCGAGCTCCGTGGGCGTGATCCCAAGACCGATCTGGCGCTGCTGAAAATAGACGCAGACGGTAAGCTGCCGTATGTGACCTTTGGCGATTCCGACGGCGCACGACCCGGTGACTGGGTGCTGGCGATCGGCAATCCCTTCGGCCTGGGCGGCACGGCAACCACCGGCATTATCTCGGCCAGGGGCCGGGACATTCAGTCCGGGCCCTATGACGATTATCTGCAGATCGATGCGCCCATTAACCGCGGCAGTTCCGGTGGACCGCTGTTCGATCTCAGCGGCAGAGTCATCGGGGTCAACACGGCGATCTTTTCGCCCAACGGCGGTAACATCGGTATCGGCTTTGCGGTGCCCGCCGCGCAGGCGAAATCCGTCATCCAGCAACTGATGGCCGAGGGTCATGTCGAGCGCGGCTGGCTGGGTGTTCAGATTCAGACACTCACAGACACCCTGGCCGAGAGCATGAAGTGCCCCGACACCCATGGCGCTCTGGTTACCAGCGTGACCCCTGAATCGCCTGCGGCCCGCGCGGGCCTCGAGGTCGGCGACGTGATCGTCAGCTTTAATGACCGCGAAGTCACCCAGATGAAGGACCTGCCGAAGCTGGTGGCTGATGCGGCGCCGGGACAGAAGACCAGTATGGCCGTGTGGCGGCAGGGCAAGAAACGAAACCTCGAGGTGTCGGTTGCCCGGTCACCGGAAGTCACGGCGGATGCCGGTGAGGTTGCCACTGAATCGGTCGAGGGGTCCAGGCTCGGTCTGGCGCTCGCGCCCATGAGCGAGGCGTTACGGCAGCGCTTTGAAGTACCTGGCGATGTCGACGGCGTCCTGGTCATAGAGACCGAGTCCGGCAGCGCCGCGGCGCGGGAAGACATTCGCCCGGGTGATGTCATCGTCCAGGCCGGCGGCAAACCCGTATCCAAACCGGCCGACGTGGTCAGTGTCGTGCGTGCATCAAATGCCGCTGACCGGGGCAGCGTGGTACTGCTGGTGAACCGACAGGGTAACCAACGCTTCGTGACAGTGCAGCTCGGTTGATATGATAAACGGCATGGTCGGTTCGCGTGGCGCCCTCCCCTCTCCCAGGGTGGGGCGCCAGGCAACCTGGATGAGACAAGGGGATCATCCCGCTATGCATATCCTCGTGATTGAAGACGATGCCAGCACCGCCAGCTATCTGCACAAGGGTCTCAGCGAGAGCGGACACAGCGTGGATCACGCGTCGGATGGCAAGGACGGACTGTTTCTGGCCATGGAAGGCGACTACGATGCACTCATCGTGGACCGCATGTTGCCGCAACTGGACGGCCTCACCATTATCCAAACCTTGCGGGCGGCCGAAGATCAGACGCCGGTCCTGATACTCAGCGCGCTGGGTGAGGTCGATGACCGGGTGCGCGGCCTGAAGGCGGGTGGCGATGACTACCTGGTCAAGCCCTTTGCGTTTTCCGAGCTGCTGGCAAGACTGGAGGCCCTGGCCCGGCGCGCGGATTCCACCCGGACAGAAACGACGTTTCAGGTGGGAGACCTGCATATGGACCTGCTATCACGCACGGTGAAGCGTGCGGGCCAGACCATCGATCTGCAGCCGCTGGAGTTCCGGTTACTCGAATACCTTGTGCGTCACGCCGGCCAGGTGGTCACCCGGACGATGTTGCTGGAGAACGTCTGGGATTACCTGTTCGATCCCCAGACCAATGTCATCGACGTCCATATCAGTCGCCTGCGTGGCAAGATCGACAAGCCATTCAGCTACCCCCTCCTCCACACGGTCCGCGGCGCAGGGTATATTCTCCGTGAGCCCGGGTAAATGGCTGCGCAGCTCCAGTTTCCGGCTGGCCCTGGTCTATATGATGCTGTTTGGTGGCTCAGTACTGCTGCTGCTGACATTCATCTACTGGTCCACCGCCGCTTACATGGCGCAACAGGCAGATGCCACCATCGAAGCCGAGATTGCGGGACTCGCGGAACGTTACCGGACCAGTGGGCTCACCGGTCTGAGGGACACGATTTCCGAACGGATTTCCCGGAAGCCGGGGGGCTATGCCATCTATCTGCTCGCGGATGACGATCTGCGTCCGCTGTTAGGCAATATCAGTCACTGGCCGGCCGTACCTGCAACGCCGGACGGCTGGCTGGACTTTCGTCTCGAAGCTCAAGGCTGGCCCGAGGGAGAAATACACCGGGCGCGGGCACGCGCGTTTGACCTGCACGGCGGCTTTTACCTGCTGGCAGGCCGCGATCTTCACGAGCTGGAAAGGACGCAGCAGCTGATCGTCAGAACACTCGTCTGGGGGCTGGCGATCACGCTGATTCTGGGTCTTATCGGTGGTTCGCTGATGACTCGCAGCATGGTGCGGCGCATCGAGGCGATCAATCAGACCAGCCGCGAGATCATGTCCGGTGATCTCTCCCGGCGTATACCGACAGACCGCTCGGGCGACGATTTCGACGAACTGACCGGCAATCTCAATGCGATGCTGGACCGTATCGGCTCCCTGATGGAGGAAGTGCGCCGTATCTCGGACAATATCGCGCACGACCTGAAGACGCCCCTGTCCCGCTTGAAGAACTCGCTGGAACTGCTCAACACCCATAGTGCCGAGGATCCGGAAGGCCGACGGGCATTGATCGAGCAGTCGATCGCCGAAGCCGACGGATTGCTCGCGACCTTTAATGCTCTGCTCCGCATCGCCCGCATCGAATCGGGCGAACGGCGCGCCGCCTTCGCGGCAGTCGATCTGCAGCAGCTGCTGCACGACGTGGTGGAATTCTACGCACCCTTGGCCGAGGAGAGACAACAGACTCTGGCGCTGAGTGTCAGTTCGGCTGCGCGGGTGCCAGGCGATCGCGACCTGCTCTTCCAGGCCTTCGCCAATCTGCTGGACAATGCGATCAAGTACACCCCGCCGCAGGGACACATCAAGGTCGATCTTGCGGAGCTCACGGGTCATCCGCACGTGACCGTTGCGGATTCGGGGCCGGGCATTCCGGCGCAGGAACGGGATAAGGTGTTCCGACGCTTCTACCGGCTGGAGGCGAGCCGCGGCCTGCCCGGCAACGGCCTCGGACTCAGCCTAGTCGCCGCCGTGGCAAAGTTGCACGACATCAAACTCGCGGTGGAGGACAACGCCCCGGGGCTCCGCGTCGCGATGGAATTCACACGATCAGGTGGATGACACCAAGGCTGAGTACCCGTAGCTTTATTCATAGCCACGGAATCCACGGAAAAACACGGAAAGAACGAATACGAATACCCAATCATTGCTGTCCCGTTAACTCCCTCTCCCACCGGGAGAGGGTTGGGGAGAGGGGATCAAATAAAGGCAACTGCCTGATTTCATATTCCCTCATCCTGTCCTTCTCCCTGAGGGAGAAGGGACGCTCTGTTCTAAGTGCGGCGATTGATCTTCATGTCGGGCCTGCAGTGGCCGTTTGTATACACCTTTATATTCCTGCACTGGATGCATAATGCAATCACAGTTTGTGGGACAGCAGTGATACCCAATAGAATTTTTTCCGTGTTTTTCCGTGGATTCCGTGGCCATAATCTCCGTTATCATCTGTTAGGACCGTCAACGACTACCAGGGCATGTTCTTCTCATTCCACCAATCGCTGATATTTATCGCTCTCGTCGCCCTGCTCGAGCTGGCAGTCGTCGCGCGGGTACTGCTGCGGCCACATCGTGACCCGGCCTCACGCATCGCATGGATCGTCGTGATCGCTGTCATTCCCCTGGCGGGGATGCTCGCCTACCTTCTGTTCGGCGAGGTCAACATCGGTCGCCGCCGCGTTGCGAGAATGCGAGCCGTCCTCGCGCGCATGCCGCCGGTGGCGGGGCCAGCGTCCGGCGACGAGGCCAGGCTCGTGGCCAACATCCCCGAACGCTATCGACATCTCTACCAGCTCGGGCACTCGATCAGCGGCTTCGAGCCGATGGGGGGCAATGCGGCGCGCCTGCTCGCGGACTCCAATGCCACGATCGACGCCATGGTCGCAGACATCGATGCCGCCCGGGATCATGTGCATCTGCTGTTCTACATCTGGCTGCCGGACAACAACGGCTGCAAGATCGTCGAGGCCCTGAAGCGCGCGGCGGCCCGCGGCGTCACCTGCCGGGCCATGGTCGACGACCTGGGCTCGCGGCTGATGACCCGCTCGGCGCACTGGCCGGCCATGCGCGAGGCCGGGGTGCACCTGGCCATCGCTCTGCTGGTCGGCAGCCCTCTGCTGCGGCCGTTCAGCGGTCGCATCGACCTGAGGAATCACCGCAAGATCGTGGTCATCGACGGCTATATCACCTACTGCGGCAGCCAGAACTGCGCCGATCCGGAGTTCCGCGTCAAGCCGAAGTACGCCCCCTGGGTGGATGCGGTCATGCGCTTCGAGGGCCCGATCGCACGCCAGAACCAGCATCTGTTCGCGAGCGACTGGATGACCTACGCGCAGGAGAACCTCGATGACTTGCTGCAACAGCCCATTCCCGTCCCGGCGCCGGGTCTGCCTGCGCAGGTGATCGGTACGGGACCGACAGTGCGCTACTCGGCCATGCCCGAGATGTTCGAGTCCCTCATGCACGCTGCCCGTCGCGAGCTCGTCATCACCACCCCCTACTACGTACCCGACGAGTCCATGCAGAACGCGCTCTGCACCACGGCTTACCGTGGCGTCGACACGACCATCGTGTTCCCGGCGAGAAACGACTCCTGGATCGTGGGCGCGGCGAGCCGCAGCTACTATGCGGACCTGCTCGCCGCGGGGGTGAAGATCTATGAGTACGAGGGCGGCCTGCTGCACACCAAGTCGCTCACGCTCGACGGCGAGATCACTCTGATCGGCTCCGCGAACATGGACCGTCGCAGTTTCGATCTCAACTACGAGAACAACATCCTGTTCTACGATCCCGGGCTGACCGCCGACATGCGGCAACGCCAGCAGGAATACATCGCCCGCGCGCGCCCCGTCGATCGAGGCGCGGTAGCCGCCTGGCCCATGACACGCCGCCTCTGGAACAACACCATCGCGATGCTCGGACCCCTGCTCTGAGGACGCTCACCGCTCGAGCTGTTCCAAGATGTCCCCGACCGGCCCAGGCTCTTTCGCGGTAGGCCGACCGCCTCACACCATGCCGCGGCAGAGGGGCCTGGCCGAATGCACTTACTTAGGTCGAAATGTATGTAGGGTGGGTTAGCGCTTTTTGCGTAACCCACCAGGCGTTGCGAAGCAACACGATGAATATTTCATGAGTGCCTGCCGGCACATCCGGTGGGTTACGGCACAAACGGCGTGCCTAACCCACCCTACATTGATTATGGAACCGCCTAAGTAAGTGCCATTCGGGTCTGGCCGGGCAGTGGATACTACCGCGCGTTCATCTCCTGGTCCGCATCCGCAGGTTCGCGGCCGCGCCGCAGATAGAGCACCAGAACGATCACGGCGAGCAGGCTGAGAACGATCAGATAAGGTTCGATCCGGTGAAAAACCGCGAACACGGTCTTGATATCCGCGTCGAGAAAATACACGCCTGCCCCCCAGAGCGCTGTCCAGGCCACCGCTCCCAGTACATTGAAAACAGTAAATTTCCACCAGGGCATTTCGAGGGTGCCCGCGACGATTCCGCTGAGCTGGCGCAGACCATCGACAAACCGGCCGACAAATACGACACCACCGCCATAGCGATTGAACAGACTTTCCACCCGCTGCATGCGTGCGTCGCTGATACCCACTTTCCCCAGAGCCAGGCGGCCACCCCAACGCCCAAGCAGGTAGCCCAGGGTATTGCCGAGCACGGCCGCCAATAAGGCCAGTATCAGCAGCAACTCGATGGACATCCGGCCGTGCGCCGCCGCGATCGCCCCGGCGATCAGCATGGTCTGGCCGGGGGCCGGTATCCCGAAGCCTTCCACGACCACGGCCCCGAACACCGCCAGATAGCCGTATTGATCCAGCATCGGCTGCGCCAGCGTAACGTAGTGCTCCAGCGCGCTGGCCGCATCGCCACCGAGATGAGCGAAGAAGGCTCGCGCCATGGCGAGATAATGTTCGACAAGCGTCATGTTCGGAGTGCGGGGAGTCCAAGCACGGGGAAAAGCGACACGCCGTGTCCTGGCACTTTCCATATCCTTGCGCCTTTCATTCAATGCGCCCTCGCCGCGATACGACGTCAGGTAAGATCAGCCAACACTACCCCCCGCGGTGCGCGCCTCCGTTAGGCAGTGCTGCAATCTGCCCGCGTCAGTGGGGGCGTGCGTTGACGGCCCTGCGCCCACCCCAGGGTGCTACAGACTATATAGCATCGCCGAGACGTGGGCACCCTCCTGGGTTTCAAGCAAGGCCTTTCGGGGTATCAGGAGCGCGTCCGGTTGGTGTCCCACGATCATCCGAAGCGGTATGTACTGTCCGGGTATGAGTGACCGCTGGTCTCCCTGTTTCGGGTTTGGAAATTCAAAACGTACCGTCAGCGTATCGGTTGCCGAGTCAATCAGAGCGCTGATGTAGTTCAAGCTACCTTGCTGTGGATAGATACTGCCGTCCGGCATGACCAGCTCGGCAGTAAAATCATTCTGCGCTGTCGGTGCCAGCCCCTGTTCCTGCAGTTTCTGTACCCGGTAAACCTGCTCGCGACTGATGTTGGAGACGACATAAATCGGGGCTATCTGAATCACCGTCGTCAACTCGGTTTCCTGTTTGTGCACCAGGTCGCCAACGTGCGCCAGCGTATCCTGAATACGGCCGCTGAAGGGCGCGGCGATTTTCGTGAAGCTCAGGTCGAGCTTGGCATTTTCGATATCCGCGTTGTCCTTATCGATCGACGCCTGCGTTTCTGCCTCTCTGGCAACAGCCTTTTCCTTGTCTTCCACCGAACCGGCGCCTTGGCTGGCCAGCCGTGTGTAACGCGTCGCTTCACTGGTCCAGAACTTGAGACTCGCCTGATCTTGCTGAAGTTGCGCCTGAAGCGACTCGAGTCTTGCCTGGTAAGGACGGGGATCGATCAGGTACAGCGGATCGCCTTCAGTGACGTTGGTACCTTCGGTGAAGTTGCGCTCGAAGATATAGCCGGACACACGCGGTACGACCTTTACGGTCTTCACCGGCTGCACGGTACCGGCCACATCCATGACAATCGGTACGGTTTCCTGTTTAACCTCGGACACAACCACCCCGGGTGGTGGCAGCTGGGGTCTCTGTTCCGGTTTTTCGCAGCCTGTCAGGCCAAGCAGCAGACTGAATGCTGCGCCAAGAACCAATGTGTTTTTTAAGTAGTGGTTTCGCATGGTATGCATGGTAATAACCTGTTTCAGACTTGACTGTCCTGTGGTACTGAGCTGGAAGCGCGTGCAGAACCACCCGTCTTGCGTTCGCGCATGCGCTCGATCACGACGTAGAAGATTGGCACGAACACGATCAGAACGGTGGCCAGCGTCAGTCCTCCCACTACTGCGGTACCCAGAGAACGGCGGGAATTGGCACCCGCGCCGCTCGCCAGCACCAGTGGCATGAGGCCGAGGATGAACGCGAACGCAGTCATCAGGATCGGCCGCAAGCGGATGCGGGCCGCTTCCATCGCGGCTTGAACGATGCCCTTGCCCTGATCGTGCAGGTCCTTGGCGAATTGAACAATGAGGATCGAGTTCTTCGCCACCAGGCCAATGAGCATGACCTGACCGATCTGGCCATAGACATCCAGATCCATGTTACGCAGCACCAGGAATCCGATTGCTCCCAACAGCCCGAGCGGGATGGCCAGCAGAATCATGATAGGCATGGACCAGCTCTCATACTGCGCGGCCAGCACCAGGAACACGAAGATCAGCGACAGGGCGAACACCACCGTGGCCAGGTTGCCTGCCTCCTTCTGCTGGTAGACCAGGTTAGTCCATTCGTAACCGAAACCCTCCGGCAGGACCTTGGCGGCGAGTTCCTCCATGGCGGCATTGGCCTGCCCGGAGCTGTAACCTGGTGCCGGGCCACCATTGACCTGGACCGAACCGTACTCGTTGTAGTGCGGAATGTTGTAAGGCCCGACCATGGGCTTGATACTGACGAATACACTCAGCGGAATCATCTTGCCTTCGCTGTTGCGCACCTTCAGCCGGGTGATGTCGTCTTCGCGAAAGCGCGCATCTTTCTCGGCCTGCAGATATACGCGATAGACACGCCCGTACTGGTTATGCTGGTTGACGTAGAGCGAGCCCAGGTTGACCTGCAGGGTATTGAAGATATCGTCCAGCGAAACACCGCGCGTCTTGGCCTTCACACGGTCGACCTCCAGGTACCGCTGCGGCACCTCAGGATCGAATGTCGAATAAACCCCGGCCAGTTCCGGCCGCTTGCGCGCCTCGGCGAGGAAGTTTTGCAGCACTTTGGTCAATTCTTCTACACCGAGGCTGTTGAGGTCCTGGATCTCGAAGTTGAACCCACCGGTTGAACCCAGGCCGGGGATCGGCGGCGCGTTGGCCACCAGGATGACGGCTTCCGGAATTTTCGCCACTTCACCCTGTATATGCGCCATGATCGCTTCGAGCTGGGTGTCCGGCGTCTTGCGCTCGTCATACGGCTTGAACACCACGAACAGGGCAGCCGAGGATGGGTCCTGAATGGAGTCGATGAGGTTATAACCGGGTATGGAGATCACGTCGGCGACCCCGGGGGTATTCATGACGATCTGGTTGATCTGATCAACCACCGCCTCGGTGCGCTGGATGGTCGACGCCGAGGGCAACTTCGCCAGCACCATGACATACCCCTGGTCCTCGGCCGGCACGAAAGCGGTGGGGGTCGATTCGAACAGGACCAGGGCCAGGGCGCACAGGCCGGCAAAGGCGAGTGCTACCAGCACCCAGACCCTGGACAAGGTTTTCACCGAGTTGGCGTAACCATCTGGATCCGTACCACGGTGCCGTCCGGATTGGCGCGAATAACGATATCCTCGAACTGCTGCACACTCTCCAGGCGACCCAGGGTGTTGAGCTGGAATGCGAATGCCTGCCCATCGGGCGCCGGCGGTGAACCGAGCTTGCCTGCCGCGACCTGGTTGTTCTGTTCCTTGACCGCGTTCTCCACATCGGTGGCCGTCATACCCATGTTGGCCAGTTTGTCCGGATCCAGCCAGATGCGCATGGCGTACTTGCGCAGACCAAAGTTGTTGATCGAGGCTACCCGTCGATACGGGCGAGGCGATCGGTGATGTGGATGTCCGCGTAGTTCTGCAGAAACGCCTGGTCGAACGTGCCGTTGGGTGAGGTCAGGTTAACGATAAGCACAATATTGCTGGACTGCTTGGTGATGGTCAGTCCGACCTGGTTCACCTCGGGCGGCAGCTGGGACAGTGCCTGGTTACTGCGGGTCAGCGCTTCCATCTGGGCAATGGACTGGTCGTAACCGACCTCGAATGTCATGGTGATGACTGCATCGCCATTGTTGGTGCTGTTGGAGGACATGTAGATCATGCCCTCCGCACCGTTGAGCTGCTCCTCCAGCGGCGTTGTGACGGTCTTGGCCACCACGTCCGAGCTGGCGCCGATGTACTGGGTGGAGACCTGGATCTGCGACGGCACCAGCGGCGGATACTGCGCAATGGGCAGCACAAACATGCTGATAAGCCCGGCCAGGATCATCATCAAGGCGATGGCAGCGGCAAATATGGGGCGATTGATAAAGAAATTCATAGAATACCGGTCGTTAGCCGTGGCAGAGAACAGACAAACTGTACCTCGTCAAAACCTTTTGGACCGATGGCTGCCTGATCTGAGAAAGACGTCAGGAGTCTGTCGGATTGAGGTTTCTTGCCTGACGTGATGGGATGATATAATTGACCAGCCGTGTGTGTCATGGCTTGATCTGAGAGAGCATTCTTCCGCATCCGTTACCGGGAATCCGGATTGAAATAACCCAGCCAGCATAGCGCCCCCCAGATAAGCACTGACTGGAGCAACTTTATTCACCCACCTTCTATCAACTATGTTTAGTCGTAGATGCTCTCAACCCTGCTCTTGAGCTCCTGGATATCGCAAACGTGTGAACTGCGCGCACCAGTCCTCACGAAAGGCACCAGCAGTCCCGCCGGACCCAGGACGAGCGCGCTGAGTGCCTTGGCACCTTTTTTTACCACGGACCGTGTATCTGGTCTTACTCTGGGGTCGAGAATGCTGCCGGTGACATGCAGCTTCGTCGCCAGGCTGAACAGGCTGCTGTCCTTGGGCTTTGGGGAAAGGACAAAATCGAGTTGTTCCGTCGCGAGGTTGATCTCGCCATCGCCTTTCAGGATGGCGAGCTGGGTATCGAACAAAAATGCATCGCTCGTGGCGATACCCTGTTTAGTGGTGAACTGAATCACGCCGCAGTTGAGCTCTCCAGCCTTATTGTGGCGACCCCAGATTGTGATCACGCGGCGCGAGAGGTCTTGCGCGAGGAGGTCCAGAAAACGCGGCGCATAGCCCTTGCCGATGACGGCACCGGTGACCCCATCCAGGTTCGCCATGAGACGGTGAGGCGAATCACCCTGGCTCTTGAGGTCCGCGGCGAAATCGACCTGACCTTCGACGACTTGCGAGGTATGGGTCTCCTTGAGAAAGCGGCCCAGGTCGAAGCCCTGAACCAGGAACTTCATGGCCACATTCGCAGGCGTGCCTGCCGTCAGGTTCAGGTTTGCCGAGACCTTGGTGCCCCGGTATGTGGCTTCCAGCTTCTCCACGCGCAGGTCCCCCGCATCGAGTCGCAACGCCAGCTGTCCAAACTCCAATGCCGCGTCGCGGGCCTTGATGTTGCGGGCGTTAAACGCAATGTCGGCATCCACGGCGTCAAGGACATCGAACGGCAAGGGCTCATCGGAGAATAGGGCCTGCCTCGGTTCACCGGCCTCGGCCTCTTCTGCCTTCGTCTTGCCTTGCATTTGCTCCATGATCCGGGTGAAGTCGATCAGACCCGATTCCAGCCTTACCGTGACCCTGGGCCGCTTCGCGAACTCTACCTTTGCCCATCCCGTGAAGTCGCTCCGATCGACGCTGGCGAAGAAGTTCTTCAGCTCCAACAGCGTGTCGGATCCGCTAAGCTGCCCGTTTATGCGGAACGGCCCCAGGTCCGGTAGCTCGGTATCAAACAGGGGTCCCAGCTCACCCAGGTTCTTACCCGACCCCTCCAGACTGAGGTCGATGCCGGCAAGCTGTAGAAGATCGCCAACCTTGCCGGAAACCGTCAGCTGCGAGGTCCCCTGTCTGATATTGCCGCGCAGATTACGAACGGCCAGCGCCTGAGCGGAGCCCGTCAACCGAGCCGTGGCAGAAAAGAGGCCCGTGTCGGGGAGCTTGTCGCCGAGCAGGCTGCGCAGCTCGCCAAGATTCTTCCCCGAGCCCTTAACACCCAGGCTGATACCCTTCAGTGTCATCAGGTCATCGACCTTGCCCGCCAACGAGACCTTGATGCTCTGCCGGCCGATCGTCCCCTGCGCCTCACTGAGGGCCAGTGCCTTGGCCGAGCCTGTCAGTTTGCCGCTGACTTGGAAGGGGCCCGTTTTCGGCAGCGTTTCACCGGTGATCGAACTGAGCTCGGCCAGATCGTTGCCCGAGCCCTTCAGGTTAAGATCAATGCCCGCAAGGGCGATCAGGTCGCCGATCTTGCCCGCCAACGCGACCTTGATGCTCTGCCGGCCGATGGTCCCCTGCGCCTCACTGAGCGCCAGTGCCTTGGCCGTACCTGTGAGCTTGCCGCTGACCTCGAACGGGCCCGTTTGCGGCAGCGTCTCACCGGCGATCGAACTGAGCTCGGCCAGATCGTTGCCCGAGCCCTTCAGGTTAAGATCGATGCCCTCAAGCGCGATCAGGTCGCCGATCTTGCCCGCCAACGCGACCTTGATGCTCTGCTGTCCGATGGTCCCCTGCGCCTCACTGAGGGCCAGTGCCTTGGCCGTACCTGCGAGCTTGCCGTTGACCTCGAACGGGCCCGTTTTCGGCAGCGTTTCACCAGTGATCGAACTGAGCTCGGCCAGATCGTTGCCTGAGCCCTTCAGTTCCAACCGAATATCCTCGAGCACGTTGAGGTCGCCAATCTCCCCGTTTATCGCGAGCTTAATGCTCTTATGGCTGACGCTGCCACGCGCTTCCTGGAGGGTCAGGTCGTCACCGCTGCCGGTGAGGTGCGCCGTCATGTCGAAGCCATCCGTCTGCGGGAGTTTGACCGCGATCGCTGTACCCAATGTGGCGAGGTCGGTTCCCGATGCCTGGACCGTCAGGTCGAGTCCTTCAAACGTCAAGGCATTACCCATCTCGCCGTGGAGTTTGATCGCTGTGCCGGCAACGTCACCGGAGAGTGTGAGCGGAAAACGAACGCCGGCAAACAGGTCCTCTAACGGCCCGATTTGCCCGGACAGCGTCACGGGTTGCCCGTTTGAACTGCCCTTGAGCTCAACGGCCATTGAATCGGCTGCCGCAGAGCGGGTCAGCTTGAAGCTGTCCAGGTTGTAGTGTGTGGGTGGTGAACCTGTGTCCCCGCCGTGCAAGGTAACGGCAAGCCGCTCGACCGCGAGCTGCTCCACGGCCACGCCTCTCCTGCCAACGCCCGTGCGCGGGGTAGCCTTCGGGTTGAACTGCCAGTTAGCCTGACCACTGGCATCGGTCTCCAACAGCAGATCGGTGTCGATCAGTTTGATCCGCGTGATGTCGACATCTCTCATCAGCAGCGGGAGCAACTTGAGACGTACCCGGAGCTGGCCGATGTGCGCCATCTGGGGCTGCGAGGCCCAGGGCGCGTTGGCCAGTGTCACATCTGTTACGACGATCTCAGGTAGCAGTGAGATCGCGATCGTCAGGTCTCCCTTTATCGCGAGCTGCCGGCCGGTCGCATCCGTGAAAGCGTCCGCAATCAGCCCCTTGTAGCGGTTGTAGTCCGCCGTGTAGAGGAAGACGGCAGCAGCCGCAGGGAGCCCGATGACCAGTACGGCAATAAGCGCAAGCCCGAGGCGCAGCCGCCTGCTCAAGGCTCATCCCCGATTGTGTTGCGAGTTACCATGCGCTGACTGGATCCCGTACACTCATACCCGTTAGTTTGCCACACTGTGATGCCGGATGGTCTGTTTCGCTTGCTTCCCAACCACCTGCGGGTAAGGTTAGTGAGGGTGTCGCTGGACCGCCGGCAGGCCGCCAGCACCTGGAACAATAAGCATACTGCAAGCCTGGAGCCCCCATATGAAATCGAGTCGCTACCCAACCGGCATGAATCGCAATCTGGTGACTGCGTGCATGCTTAGCTGCCTGCTGACTGGCTGTACTGCGGTAGGACCTACCGCCATCCGCAGCGGACGGCTCGCTTACAACGAAGCCATCACCGAGACCAACAACCAGCAAATGCTGATGGTTGTCATCCGTAACCGGTATGAAGAAAGAGGTAGCCTGCTCGCCGTGGTCAGCGTCACCGCCAATGTCAGCGTCGCCACCAGCACCGGCATGCAGCTGGGGTTTGGCGATGATGACAACTTCGCCGGAAACCTGGTGCCCTTCAGCGCTGGCGTCGTCTACGAAGAGAATCCCACCATCTCCTACACGCCCGTTGAGGGGGAAAAATATACGCAGCAGCTGTTTTCCCCGGTGCCCATGACGGCGTTCGCGCAGCTTGCGGCAGCCCTGACTGACCCGACCTATATCTACACAACCCTCGTCTCGAGCGTGAATGGCATTCATAACCCGGATTTTCTGTTCGCCTCGGCCGAGCCCGATCCACGCTTCCCCCGCTTCGTTACACTTATGACGGAACTCACCCAGGCGCATCGTCTGAACTGGGTCGAGGACCCGCAGCATAAGGGCCGTTTCTCGGTCGTCATCCATCACTACGCGCCGACCCATGCGGCGGAGGTCAGCGAACTGCTGGGTCTCTTGGGGCTTTCCGCGCCGCAAGACCAGTTAAAATCGGTCGTTCTGCCGGTCTCCCTGGCGCTGGAAGGACGCGACACAGGCGGGATCGGCATCACCACACATTCGGTCTTCGATCTGTTGGAAATCCTGTCGGCCGCCATTGAGGTACCGGATGATGACCAACGAAACGGTGTCACCACAAGCTACCCGGCGCCCGGCCCGGTGGGAAGAGAACTGCGGATTCGCTACGCCAAGGCCCGACCGGAGCATGCCTACGTGGCCGTGGAACATCGGGACGGGTGGTTCTATATCGATGAAAGAGATCAAGCCACCAAGCGGTTTTTCAGACTGCTGAGCACGCTGTGGTCTGTCACCATCGCCGAGAGCACTGGCAAGGCCTCGGCCGCACCCGTTCTGACTGTCCCCGTGAGTCGCTAGATTTCCAGTCGTGACACAACGTCTACGCCGAGCGTATGTCAGTCGCAATGTAGGGTGGGTTAGCGCTTTTTGCGTAACCCACCAGGGTTTGCGAAGCAAGACAACGCATTGTTTTGATGCCCGCCGGCACAGCCGGTGGGTTACGGCACAAACTGCGCGCCTAACCCACCCTACATTGTGAGTACCATTCGGCCTGGCCTGGTCGTTCTGCTATCAACAATTCAAGGTGAAATTGTACGCAGCTTTTCCGCATAGCTACGCGCAGCCGCCGCATTCCCCAGGTCACGATGGAACGCCACCAGGGCGCTCAGGATGTCACGGTTATTCGGATGCTGATTGTGCGCACCCTGCAAGATCATGACCGCCTGTTCCGGCTCACCCGTTGAATTCAGAGCGACGGCGTATACATAAATATAACGCGCACTATCGGGGTTTAACGTGGACGCCAGGCGGAGTTCATCAATCCCTTCATCCGCGCGCTTTTGCCGCACCAGGGACAACCCTAACGCATAGTGTACGTCCGCATTCTCGGGACTCACCTTGGCCGCCCGGCGCAATAGGTTTTCCGCCTTCGTTTCCTTGCCCTGCGCCCGATAAAGGTCCGCCAGATTGACGTAGCCAGGGACATAGACCGGATTGAGATCGATAGCTGTCTTGTACGCCGCAACCGCCTTCTCTGATTCGCCCAGTGCGGCATACAGGTTGCCGAGATTGGTCTGCGCCTCGGGGCGTTCGGCATTGACCTGCTGGGCCATGACGGCTTCCTGCAGGGCGTTCTGCCGCAACGCCGCTTGCTCCGTCGACAGTTCGCCTGCCGGGATGGACGCCAGCACCCGCGCCGCCTCGATGCGCACCGCACGCACAGGGTCGTCCAGCATCGGGAATGCCAGTCGCACGCGTATTTCGGATGGCACATATTCCAACGCCGACACAGCGGCGGCGCGAACGACTGGGTCATTATCTGATAGTCCCAGTGTCAGCACATCAATGATCGCAGGGCTCAGGTACGCGCCGATCTGACCCAGCGCGGTTGCGCGCGCAATATCCGGTGTCTCCGTGTTCCGAATCAACGCCGCCAGCCTGTCTCCGCTGTCCGGTTCTTCATGCCGCGCGGCGTGCAAGGCTTCGGCGTACGCCTGGAAGCCTCTCGGCGTATGGCCGTACCAGGTCTTCACCTGCTCAGTCGCCCACTCGGCATCCTTATCCTGATGACAGTTATTGCACGCGTTGGGCGTCCCCAGCTTCACCGAAAGATCCGGGCGCGGGATGCGCATACTGTGATCATGACGGGCATCGATCACCATGTAGGTTCTGGGTGGCATGTGGCATTCCGCGCAGCTCGCCCCCTCGGAACCGGGCTCGTGAAAGTGGTGGCTGGATTGATCGTATCTGGCTGCCTGGTGACATTGCAGACACACGCCGTTGCCGGGCACTCGCAAGGCCAAGCTGTGTGGCTCATGGCAATCACTGCACGTAACACCGGCGTGATACATCCTGCTCTGTAGGAAGGAGCCGTAGACATAGACCTCGTCATCCATCTGACCATCGGCGTAATACAGACGCTCGTCCAGCAGACTGGGGAGATAGTGATTCAGTAGTGGCTCGCCATGCACATAGTCACGGCTTATCGGGCTGCGCCGGGAATGACAGCGGGCGCACATCTCAATCTCCTTGTCACTGTTGCGGACTTTACTGCGAGCGGCGTTTCCGGTTTCCGGGTTGATTTTCCAGTCGATGTCGCGGCGCTCATCGAGTGACAGTATCAGGCCCTGACTCGCCGCAAGCTTCTCCCAGCCCGGCTTACGCCGGGCCCAGGTCACATGATCCGACCCCGGTCCATGGCAGGCTTCACAGGAGACATCGATTTCCGACCAGGTTGTCGAGAATGTCCTGGTGGCGGGATCGTAGTTCTTCTTCAGCTGCGTCGAATGACATTCTGCACACATGCTGTTCCAGTTCTGACTGGGCCGTGTCCAGTGCAACTCGTCATCCTGGCTGATCTTCTCGTCGGGATAGAGATGGAACCAGCGCTGGCCACCCTGCCCTTTCGGTCGCGTGTCCCAGGCCAGGCTTAACGCTTGGAAGCGCCCATCCGGGAATTCGATCAGGTATTGTTGCAGCGGGTCGACACCGAAGGTGTACGCGATCTGGTAGTCCTGGAGCTTGCCGTCTGGCCCTTCGGTTCGAACCATGAATGTGCCATCCTTTCTGTAAAAGGATGTGCTCACACCAAACTGGGTCAGGCTGGCATCATCGAAGTTGCCCAGCACGGTCGCGGCGGTAGCCGGCTGCATAGCCAGGTCGTGATGAGACCCGGTCCATTGCGCCTCCTGCTGTGCATGACATTCGGCGCAGACTGAACGTCCAACATACTCTGCCGGCGCTGCTTCACCGGCAACGGTGGCTTCGCAAAGGACAAGCCCCGCCAGAAAAAACACAATCTTCCGCTGCATCAGCGTCTCAAGTTTGGCTTGTGTGGCTGGAATTTCCAGTTCAGGCTCAGCGCCAGAAAGTCAATGTTGTCGTTCTTGAATTCGCCCTTGCGATCGCCTCGCAACGGTCCACCCTGCTGATTAAGCCACGGAAATGCAAGTTCCTCCATCGCCATCACTCGCTGGCAGGCTGCTCCGTGATGCTCTGCAGGTTGCCGTCCGCGGCAAACTGCAGAATCCTGGTCAAATCGCCCGGTTGCTCGTAGATCCACTGCCCGGGTTGCCTGAAGGAGGGCTGCCCGCACGCTGCCAGCACCTGCTCCTGAGTCACCGGCACCTCCTGTGCGTCGTCGATGATTGTGTCGCCACACCGCATCAGCTCCGCCATCGCACCCTGAGTGCCCAGCGCAAGCGCCACCCACAAAGCCGTTTTCGACAAAGTCTTCATGTCCTCACTCCTCTCTTTTCGCGCTTTAAGTGTAGAAGCTGCACAACCGCCCGGCGGTCGGGTTCTTCACCAGTGAACAACGCGGCTCAGGACTAGCGACCGAGGATGCCCTGCTTGAGCGCGTCGTTCGGTGGCTTGGGGCCGAGCCAGATGGCCAGCGCAGCCTGCTGAAACGCCTTGCCTGTTACGCTATCGATCCTGGTGTCGTTGATCAGCACATCCACCGTATCGCCCGAGAAATCCAGCACGATGCTGTCGCCTTTCTTCACATCGCGCATGCTCGCATTGAATTTCGCGATTTCATCTTTGATACCAGCCACGTCTTTGGTGTTATCTTCGAAGCCCTCGGTCCAGCCACCGCGGAGCTCCTTGGCCGTGACCTTGTGCACGAAATGCATGGCGATGCGCTTGTTCTCGCCGGACTCGATGATGGCCTGGGGATCACTGCTCTTGCTCTCAAGGTACAGCCCAATGACATAGACCTTGACCTTGAGCAGGGTGGCGGTGCGCAAACCCAGGCCGTTTAACACCACTGTCTTGTCCCCCACCGTCGCGTCGTCCGGCAAGCTGACTTCGGCCAGCGTAGCGGCGCGCGCAGGGGAAAGCGCCACCAACGTGATCAACACGACTGAGGCACTCAGGAACCAGCGCTTCAGCGTGCTGATCATTCGATTCATAGACATGTCTGACTCTCCTGTGTTTTATGTGTTGTTTAGCGGACAGATTATCATTAACGGGGCGGATGCGCCCCAGACTCTCCAGCCACTGGAGGAAGGCCTCCACCCCAACGAAACTGCCAGGCCGCTCCGATGGTGTTGAAGTCACCACCGGTGCGCGCCGTCACCCCCGTGGATGCATAGAGCTTGACCGAGTTGTAACGGTTTACCGGTAACGCAAGGGTCGCACCGATGCGCGTGTTTTCCTGCGAGTCATCGCGTCTAATACCGTCGGTTTTGGTGCGTCCACCCCTGAAATATGTCCCGTCGAGTGCACCCCATACACCACGCCCGAAACTGTAAATGAAATGTCCCTGGATCGAATAGACGGGATCCTGCTCGCGTTTCTGGCCACCGAAG
>CAVPOO010000011.1:0-46311 GCA_963707015.1 uncultured Gammaproteobacteria bacterium | reverse complement strand
GAACCCGCGTCCGCAAGCCCTCCGCCCTCGGCTCTACATGCTTGTCCACGCCTTTGAGTTTAACTGGCTGCTACCCGACGGGCAGGGAAAACAGACAGCGATTCCGGTTAGGTTTTAACGAGTCAGCCCCGGAAAGGCCTCATCGCGATCCTGTATGGGATGACTCCGGTGATCCGGGCGTACAGGCACACACCGGGCCGAAGGCTTTACACCGGTTTTTAAGCGGCTAAAGCGTAGTTGTCGTCGTTGGCAACTATATGTGTTACAGCTGGATTTACGAGGTAATCTGTCCCTCGGCATGCACCTCAGGTTTTGCGACCCACGTCGAAACCAAGTCGCCCCCATGGCACGTTAGTATGGGGGCAGTGCAGGGCGGGTTCAAGGGGGGGGCAGTGAGGAGTGAGGAGTTAGGAGTGAGGGGCCGCCAGGCGGGGGCTCCCGTATTCTGTATTCTGTCTCCTGAATTCTGACTCCTGACTCCTGGCTTCTGAATACTGCCCTTTCTACCTGTTCTTCATGATCCGCTGCTTTTCCCGCTGCCAGTCGCGTTCCTTGGCGACCGCGCGTTTATCATACTCCTTCTTGCCCTTGGCGAGGCCGATCTCGAGCTTGGCGCGGCCCTTTTTCCAGTACATGGCCAGCGGCACCAGGGTGTAGCCACGGCGCTCGACGGCCCCGATCAGCTTGTCCAGTTCGCCCCGGTTGAGCAGCAGCTTGCGGGTGCGCACGGGGTCCGGCTTGATGTGGGTCGAGGCCGTGGTCAGGGCCGAGATGTGCGCGCCGAACAGCCAGGCCTCGGCGTCCTTGAGCAGGACGTAGCTCTCCTTCAGCTGTACGCGTCCGGCCCGCAGGCTCTTGACCTCCCAGCCCTCGAGCGCCAGGCCCGCCTCGAAACGCTCTTCGATGAAATAGTCGTGGCGCGCCTGTTTGTTCAGCGCAATGGTGCTGCCGGGGCTGGTCTGCTTCGCGGGTTTCTTGGCCATGGGCGCATTATAGGCGCGCGCGGCTGAAGCGTGTAGCACGAAGATTTGCCCATATGGTTGAGCTACGGGCGCTTTTCGCTGACAATTGCGCCCATTCTGCCAGACCCGGGGAAGGGACAGCATGCCTGCTCGACGCACTTCGATTCACGGCGAATGGTCGTCACGACTCGCCTTCATCCTTGCCGCAACCGGTTCGGCGGTGGGGCTGGGTAATATCTGGCGTTTTCCCTATCTGACCGGGGAGAGCGGCGGCGGCGCCTTCGTGGTGATCTATCTTGCCTGCGTGGCGCTGATCGGCATCCCCGTGATGATGGCCGAGATCCTGCTGGGGCGTCGCGGCCGGCAGAGCCCTCTCAACACCATGCGCACCCTGGCCCAGGAGGAGGGCTGCAGCCCCGCCTGGCAGTATCTCGGCTGGATGGGCATGGCAGGCGGCTTCATGATCCTGTCGTTCTACAGCGTGGTAGCGGGCTGGACGCTCGCCTATATCTTCCGCACGGGATCGGGCGTGTTTACCGGCGCCACCGCCGAGGGTGTGATCAGCATCTTCAACAACCTCATTGCGGATCCCGAGCGCCTGCTGGCCTGGCATACCATTTTCATCGTCATGACCATCATTGTGGTCTCACGCGGCGTCAAGAGCGGGCTGGAGAAGGCGGTGCGTTTCCTGATGCCGGCGCTGTTCCTGCTGCTGGTGGTGATGGTCGGCTATGCGATGAATACCGGGAGCTTCGCCGAGGCGCTGGACTACCTCTTCAAGCCGGACTTCAGCAAGATCACACGCGATGTGGTGCTGAGTGCCATGGGCCAGGCCTTCTTCAGCCTGAGCCTCGGCATGGGCGCCATCATGATCTACGGGTCCTATCTGTCGCATACCGCCTCGATTACGCGCACCACGATCGTCGTGGCCCTGATGGATACCCTGGTGGCGATACTCGCCGGGCTGGCGATCTTCCCGCTGGTGTTCTTCTATGACCTGGAGCCGCAAGGGGGGCCGGGCCTGATCTTCAAGACCCTGCCTATCGCCTTCGGTCAGATGCCGGGCGGGACCTGGTTCGGCTCGCTGTTCTTCGTGCTGCTGGTGTTCGCGGCCTGGACCTCGGCGATCTCCCTGCTCGAGCCGGCGGTGACCTGGCTGGTGGAAAACCGCGGCATGAATCGTGTCAAGGCGGCGGCCTGGACCGGCATCGCGGCCTGGCTGCTCGGCATCGGCTCGCTGTTCTCGCTCAACATCTGGGCGGACTACACGCTGTTCGACAAGACCTTCTTCGATCTGATCGAGTATCTCACCGCCAATGTGATGCTGCCCCTGGGCGGCCTGCTGATTGCGGTGTTTGCGGCGTGGAAGATGTCGCGCGACACGAGTCGCGGCGAGCTGGGGTTGAGCGACGGCATTGGCTATGCGCTGTGGCGCTTCCTCGTCAGGTACATCACGCCGGTCGCGATCGGACTGGTGTTCCTGAATGTCACCGGGATTCTGCCCCTGATTCTGGACGCGGCCGGGTTTTAGCGCCGCTGGCGTCTCGATGACAACCAGTATCCAGAAGACGGCGTTGGTGCCTTATACACCGGCCGAGATGTTCGCGCTGGTGTCGGATATCGAGGCCTATCCCAAGTTCCTGCCCTGGTGCAGCGGGGCGCATGTGCGGCTGCGTAGCGAGGATGATGTCGAGGCGACCATCGATATCTCCAAGGCGGGGGTGGAGAAGTCCTTTACCACGCACAACCGGCATCAGGTCAACAAGATGATCGAGATGCGCCTGGTCGAGGGTCCGTTCCAGCGCCTGGATGGTTACTGGCGCTTCGACCCGCTCGGCGATGCGGCGTGCAAGGTGTCACTCGATCTGGAATTCGAGTTTGCCAGCCGCATGCTGGATATGGTGGTTGGGCCGATTTTCAGCCAGATCGCCAATACCCTGGTCGATTCGTTCCACAAGCGGGCGATCGGGATCTATGGAAAACGCTGACCAGATTGCCGTCGAGGTCTGCTACGCCAGGCCCGAGGCGCAAGTCGTCCTCGCGCTGCAGGTGCCGCGCGGAACCACCCTGCGCGAGGCGATCGAACACTCGGGGATTCTGCAGCGTTTTCCGGAGATCGATCTCGCCAGGAACAAGGTCGGCATTTTCGGCAAGCTGAACAAGCCCGACGCCGTGCTGCACCCCGGGGATCGGGTCGAGATCTACCGGCCGCTCATCGCCGATCCCAAGGAGGTCCGCAAGCAGCGCGCCGCCGAGGGCAAGCCCATGAAGCGCGGCGGGGGCTAGCCCGCATTTCTCACCGGGCGGCGGTAGAGTTACGTAATGCACTGAGGTAAGGAACAGAGTGCAGATCAGGAAAAAGACAGTGTGTAATCAGGCGGTGCCTATCCCGGTGAGAAATGCGGGCTAGTACGCTTTCAACTTGATAATGACGGATGCTGACAAATTAAACTGAGTGCCGGCATTTTTATTTATAGCCACGGAATCCACGGAAAAACACGGAAAGAACCAACACCCATTAGAAGTTTTTCCGTGTACTTCCGTGGATTCCGTGGCCATACTATCCGTCAGTCCGACAGGCTCCTAGCCGTCGCCGCCGCCGAATCCCAGCCAGTACCAGAAGCGGGTCAGCCAGCCACGGGGCTTGCGCTTTTGCGGGGGCACGGTGAGGGTCGTGACATTGGCCGATACCTGAACGTCTTCGACTTCCGCGCCGGGGCGCATCGTCCCCTCGATCCGGGTCAGTTTGTCCTCCTCAAAAAACAGGCTGACGCGCTTCTCCTCGGATTTGCCCCTCCCCGGTTTCATCAGATAGATGTAATCCCAACGGTCCACGTGGAACGGGTCGGCGAGCAACGGAGTGCCCAGCAGGAAGCGGACCTGGCGCTGCGACATGCCCGGGCGGAGCTGATTGACGGCCTCCTGGGTGAGGACATTGCCCTGCTGAACGTCGATACGGTGGGCGAAAGGGAAGTGCGCGTTTGGGCTGCACCCACAGGTGACAAAGGTTGCGCCCAACAGGGAATAAATGAGAAGCTTTCGCATGTGACGCCATTAACGGTCAAATCCGTACCGCGCGGATGATAGCGCAACACCGCCTGGAATTCACCGCACACAATCGAGGGGAGCAGCTGTTGGAATCACAGGATCTGAGAAAGGCTGGTCTGAAGGTAACCCTGCCGCGCATGCGTATTCTGGAACTGCTGGAAGCCAACGAGGCGAGGCATGTCAGCGCCGAGGATGTGTACAAGATACTCCTCGATGCGGGCGATGATATCGGACTCGCCACGGTCTATCGCGTGTTGACCCAGTTCGAGGCCGCGGGACTCATCACCCGTCATCACTTCGAAGGCGGTCACTCGGTCTTCGAGCTCAACCGCGGCAAACATCACGACCACATCGTCTGCAACCAGTGCGGCGAGATCGTCGAGTTCGTGGACGAGACCATCGAGCGATGCCAGAGACAGGTTGCGCAAAAGGCCGGGTTCGATATCCGGCATCACTCGCTGATCATCTACGGCGACTGCACCCGGCCGAATTGCCCGAACCTGCCGGGCTAGCCCGCCAGCCAGGCTGAGTTGCCGCCGGCAGCCGACGTTCGGACCGTGAGTCCGTGCCGAGGCCGGTCCCGGCACCGCGACACAGAACGCACCCGCGCGCTGTATAAATGAGCGTCGGACGGTCGCGCCCGAGACGGATACCGGCGTCACAGTCGCAGCCTGGAAGAATCAAGACAGGAGGGTCGCAGCCGTTAGAAAATCAGACAATTCTGGGGGATTCTTTCTGATGCATACGCTTTCGCACGACACACCCGCTGGCGGACCACCCCGCTGGGGCCGGCTGCTGGGCCTGCTGCTGGGCTCCGGCCTCTGCGCGACGGCATACGCCGTCGACCCGGGGGATCTGGATACGACATTCAGCAGTGACGGGATCGTCCTGACGGATCTAGGGAATACGGCAGACCGCGGCGAGGCGGTTCTCGTCCAGCTCGATGGGAAGATTGTCGTCGCGGGTTCGAGTCGCCTCGGTACGAACACGGCCATCGCCGTGGCCCGCTATGACTTTGACGGGTCTCTGGATACGGATTTCGATCTCGATGGCATCCTCACCACACCGATTGGGAGCGTGGATGACGCGGCCTTTGCGGTAACGATACAGGCCGATCAGAAGATTCTGGTTGGCGGTCAGTCCTGGAATGGCGCCGATTTTGATTTTGCGCTGGTGCGTTACGAGACCGATGGCAGTCTGGACACGAGCTTTGGAATCAACGGAATCGTCACGACCGGTTTCTCACCGGGATCCGATGATGGCGCCTTCGCCATAGCCCTGCAGTCCGACGGCAGGATTCTCCTCGCCGGATTCACCGCCAGCGGCGGCGACGAGGACTTCGCCCTGGCGCGCTACGACACGGACGGGACGCTCGACCCCGGCTTTGACGGCGACGGGCTGGTAACGACCGACATCGCCGGTTTTTTCGATCGCGCACGGGCGATGGCCGTGCAGTCGGATGGCCGGATTCTCCTGGCGGGCAGCGCCTTCAACAACAACAACGACGAGGATGTCGCCGTGGTGCGCTACCTGGCCACCGGCGGGCTGGACACCGTGTTCGGCAACAATGGCCGGGTGATCATCGATTTCGTGTCGAGCAATGAGCGCGCCACCGGCATCGCGCTGCAGGGCAACGGCCGGATCGTGCTGGCGGGCTCGACCCGCAGCGGCGGCGATCGGGATTTCCTGGCCCTGCGGCTGCTCGTCAGCGGGAGCCCCGATACGACCTTTGGCGCGGCGGGCACCGGCAGCGTCATCACGGACCTCGGCGGTCTGGATGATCTGGCCAGCGGCGTCGCCATACAGTCGGACGGCAAGATCCTGCTGTCCGGTTTGAGTAACAACGGCGGCGCCGACCAGTTCGCCCTGGTGCGCTATGAGAGCAGCGGTGCGCTGGATACGACCTTCGGCACAGGCGGCAGCGTGCTGACCTCGATCGGTGCCATCGCCGATGCCGCGCAGGCCATCACGCTGCAACCCGATGGCAGGATCGTGCTGGCCGGTTTCGCCGCGACCGCCGCCGGCAGCGATATCGCCGTGGCCCGCTATCGGGCGGTCAGCGGCCCGGATGCCATCGTCGGAAACGGCAGCGGCGGTGGCTGCACCCTGTCGGCGCAGGCGCCACTGCGCGATACGTCACTGCTGTTGCTGGTGAGCCTGTTGTTCGTGTTGCGGGTTGCCAGACGCTAGTACCCTTTCAAGCTGACTGCCAGTACTTTGTTATGGCCACGGAATCCACGGAAAAACACGGAAAAATTGCAAGGAGGATTTGGTTGTTTCCGTGTTTTTCCGTGGATTCCGTGGCCATCCTATCGGTCATCAAGTCAGATTAAAAAAACACTGGCAGCCTGTTTGACTCAGGCGTGACATCCCCAGGCGCGGCCTGCCGTTGCCTTCAGGCCTTCTGCCTGTGTGAGCCGCCCGCTGTGCTGGCCGCGCCCGGCACGCCAGCTTGTCCGGCGCGTTCGATCATCTCCCGCGCGTGCACCCGGGTCGACTCGGTGACCTCCACACCGCCGAGCATGCGGGCGATCTCCTCGATGCGCTGTTCCTCGCTGAGCGGGCTGATGCGCGTGTGGGTCGAGGCCCTGCCGGTGAGCTTGGCGACGTGCAGGTGATGGTGCGCCTGGGCCGCGACCTGGGGGAGGTGAGTCACACAGAACACCTGCCGGGCGCTGCCGAGCTCGCGCAGACGCCGACCGACCACCTCGGCCACCCGCCCGCCGATGCCTGAATCGACCTCGTCGAAGATCAGTGTGGGTATGATCGCGGCGCCCTTCGAGGCCACCTGAATGGCGAGACTGATGCGCGACAGTTCGCCGCCCGAGGCCACGCGCGCCAGCGGCATCAGGGGTTGTCCGGGATTGGCACTCACCAGGAACTCGACCTGATCACGCCCGGACGGGGTGCTGTGATCCTGCGTCAGGGTCTCCACCTTGGCCGAGAAATTCCCGCCCTGCATGCCCAGCGTCGCCATGGTGTCGCTGATCTCGCGACCCAGGCGTTCGGCCGCCTGCCGGCGCGCCTTGCTGAGGCGCGTCGCCTGCCGGTCGTAGTCGGCCTGCAGCACGTCGCACTCGGCCTGCAGTGTCTCGATATGCTCATCGGCATGCTCGAGCTGTTCGCGTTCCTGCCGGGCCTGTTCGAGCACCCGCGGCAGTTCCGCGGGCATCACGCGGTATTTGCGCGCCAGCCTCTGAACGGCACCGAGTCGCCCGTCGAGCCAGGCCAGGCGCGCCGGGTCGAGATCGAGTCCGTCACCGTAGCGTCTCAGATCATCGACGGCCTCCTGGATCAGGATGAGGGCATTGTTCAGCAGCTCGCCGGCCGGCGCGAGGGCGCTGTCGAGCGCTGCCAGTTCGCTCAGCTCGCCGACCGCATGACTGAGGGTGCCGTAGGCGGAGGCCTCGTCTTCGTACAGGCTGTCCAGGGTGCGCTGGCAGGTCTCGAGCAGCCGGCCGGCATTCGCCAGACGCGCGTGCTCGGCCTCGATCGACTCGATCTCGCCCTCGGCGAGTCCGAGCTCCGTCAGTTCCTGAATCTGAAACTCGAGCAGGTCGATGTGCTCGCTGCGCTGCTGGCGGGCCTCGCGCAGGGCCGCCAGCGCCTCCTGCCGGGCGCGCCACTGACGAAAGCTCTCGCCCAGCGCCGCGACCTCGTCCAGAATGCCGGCATAGCTGTC
Organism: uncultured Gammaproteobacteria bacterium; assembly: GCA_963707015.1. GTDB lineage: Bacteria > Pseudomonadota > Gammaproteobacteria > Thiohalobacterales > Thiohalobacteraceae > CAVPOO01. Next base: position 38,619 of record CAVPOO010000011.1, on the reverse strand, counting down.
GAGCAGCTGGCGCTGCACATTGCGGTGCATGAGAGACTGGTGCTCGTGCTGGCCATGGATATCGATCAGCCCCTCACCGAATTTGCGCAGCAACTGGTTGGGCACCGATGAACCATTGATATAAGCGCGCGAACGGCCCTCACGCCCGATGACCCGCCGCACCAGGCACTCGGCGCCGTCGTCGAGATCGTGACTCGCCAGCCACGCCTGGGTCTCCGCCTGGTCGCTGATATCGAAGCTCGCGACGATCTCGGCGCGCTCGCAGCCATGGCGCACGACATCGGCGGACGCCCGGTCGCCGATCACCAGACCCAGGGCGTCGACCAGCACCGACTTGCCGGCGCCCGTCTCGCCGGTCAGCGCGGTCATGCCGCTTTCGAATTCGAGCTCGAGCGCGTCGACGATGACGAAATCGCGGATGTGGATGTGAGTCAGCACGCGTTCAACGTGATCAAAACGGATGCTGACCAATCAAGCTGTGTGCCGGTAGTTTTATTAATAGCCACGGAATCCACGGAAAAACACGGAAAGAAAGAACACGCATTAGAAATGTTTCCGTGTTTTTCCGTGGATTCCGTGACCATAATCTCCGTCATCATCCGATTGAAATAGTACTAATTCGCGGGATGCACGCCCCAGTGCATCTTTGCCCGCAGGATCTCGAAATAATTGTACTTGGCCGGGTGGATGAGGCGCAGGCGGCTCGACTTTCTCTGGATGCGCACCCGGTCGGCGCTGTCCAGGCCGAAATTGACCTGGCCGTCGCAGGTGACCTGGGCCTGATCCTGGCCGGTGTCACGCACGATGACGTCCACGGTCGATTCATCGCTGATCACGAAGGGGCGGTTGTTCAGGCTGTGCGGACAGATGGGCACCAGCACGCAGGCATTGAGCGAGGGACTCAGCAGCGGCCCGCCGCCGGAGAGTGCGTAGGCCGAGGACCCCGTGGGGGTGGCCACGATCAGGCCGTCGGAGCGCTGGGTGTTGAGCAGATGCCCGTCGATGCGGACCTCCAGTTCGATCATGCGGGCGATGTCGCGTTTGTGGACGACCACATCGTTGAGGGCATCGCTCGCATAGAGAAGCTCCTCACCGCGCAGCACAGTGGCGTGCAGCAGGGTGCGTTCCTCCTCGCGGTACTCACCGTCGAGGATCTGGTCGAGCTCAGTGGTCATCTCTTCCGGCGAGACGTCGGCGAGAAACCCCAGCCGGCCCAGGTTGATACCGAGCAGGGGTACGCCCGCATCCGTGACGGAGCGCCCGGCGTTGAGCATGGTGCCGTCGCCGCCCACCACGATCATCAGGTCGCTGGCGGCGGCCAGTTGTGCACGCGCCATGCTGTCGGCGCTTCCCGCGGGCACCAGGTCGGCCGCATCGGCATCCAGGATGACCCTCAGTTTGCGCTCACTGAGATGCTGAATCAGGCGCAGCAGGGTCTCCCCGACATGCGGGTCGCCGTATTTTCCGATCAGTCCGATGGTTGAAAACCTGCCAGTCATATAGGAATTCCGGTTTTGCGCGAAACTACCACGGAAGTCAGGGAGGTGCCAGCGTTCAAGCGGGGGTTCGGAAGGCTTTGCTTGACAGCATTTTTTCCAGTTGTTAGCGTGGCCTTAGCACTCGTGGCGCTGGAGTGCCAGGCTGCATTCTCCCGCGAGGCGACGGGGTGGGCATTGCGAGGCGTGGACGACGTGAATCATGGGCGAATCGAATACAGGCCAGCTTAGCGACAGGGCGCAGCATCTGCTGCGCGCGCTGATCGAGCGCTTCATCCGGGAGGGTGAGCCGGTTGGTTCACGCACGCTCGCGCGCGAGGCCGGTATGGATCTGAGCCCGGCGACGGTTCGCAACGTCATGGCCGATCTCGAGGAAATGGGTTTCGTGGCCTCGCCGCATACCTCCGCCGGGCGCGTGCCGACCGTGCAGGGCTACCGCTTCTTCGTGAATACGCTGCTGACCATCCAGCCCCTGGACGGGCTGCAGATCGACCAGCTGCGTGAACGCCTCGGCATCGCCGGTGACATGGAGCGAAAGGATCTCGTCGAGGTCGCCTCGGGGCTGGTGTCGCGGCTGACCAATCTGGCCGGTGTCGTCACGCTGCCGCGGCGTAAACATGCGGCGTTGCGCCGTGTCGATTTCCTGCCGCTGTCGAGTGACCGGGTGCTGGTCATTCTGGTCATCGATGAGACCGAGGTCCAGAACCGCATCATCCACACCGGGCGCGTCTACTCACCGTCCCAGCTCGAGAACGCCGCGAACTATCTGAACCGGCATTTCGCCGGCAAGAATCTGGCGAGCATTCGCCGGACACTCTTCGACGAAATGCGTGAGGCACGTCAGGACATGGACGCCATGATGGCGGCGACGCTGGAGGTGGCCGAGAAGGCCTTTTCGGAAAGTGACGAGACCCGGGAGGATTTTGTGCTGGCCGGCGAGACCAACCTGATGGACGTCCGCGAGCTGTGCGATGTGGACAAGCTCCGGGAGCTGTTCGAGGTCTTCAGCCAGAAACGGGAAATCCTCCATTTGCTGGACCAGTGCATCAATGCCAGAGGGGTTCAGATCTTCATCGGGGAAGAGTCCGGCTTCCACGTCCTCGATGAATGGAGTGTCGTGACCGCCCCGTATTCGGTCGACGGCAGAGTCCTGGGGGCGGTCGGCGTCATTGGACCGACCCGCATGGCCTACCACCGGGTGATCCCCATCGTGGATACGACCGCGCGGCTGCTGGGCGCGGCCTTGAATCCCGGAAATTAATCCCTATATTGCTCCCTGACCCGTCGGCATCACCGCCGATGCGGGTGTGCATGTGTTGAATGTTTACTTTATAAAATACATTTAAGCTATTGATATATGGAGTCACTACATGGTTGATCAGGAGAATTCCACAGCGGCCAGGCAGCCTGATACGGGCGAAACGGTGTTACCGGAAACAGCCACTGACGAGGCTGTAGAGACGGCCGCCGAGGGCGAGACCGAACTCCATGCGCTGCTCGAGGATGCACGGACCAAGGCAGACGAGCACTGGAACCAGTGTCTGCGGCTGCAGGCCGAGGTCGAAAATCTTCGCAAGCGTGCACAGCGCGATCTCGAAAACGCGCACAAGTTTGGCCTGGAGAAGTTCGCCGTCGATCTGCTGCCGGTCAAGGACAGTCTGGAGATGGGCATCAACGCCGCGGAGGGCGAGAGCGTCGATCCCGTCAAGCTCAAGGAGGGCACGAGCCTTACCCTGAAGATGCTCGCGGACGTCATGGAGCGGTTCGCTATCGTCGAGATCGATCCCCTGGGTCAACGCTTCAACCCCGAGTTTCACGAGGCCATCTCCATACAGGAACGCACCGATGTGGAACCGAATACCGTGGTCACGGTGATCCAGAAGGGCTACACCCTGAACGACCGCCTGATCCGCCCCGCCATGGTGATCGTCGCGCAAGGCGCGCCGTCGTCACCCGGCATTGATGAAAAGGCTTGAAATTCGTCGAAATGCCCACACCTTAATGGGCAGTATTCGAACACTCTAACCGCTGGAGAGAACAGTTATGGGAAAGATCATCGGCATTGACCTGGGTACCACCAATTCCTGTGTCGCGGTGATGGAAGGGGGCAAACCCCGGGTCATCGAGAACAGTGAGGGCGACCGTACCACGCCATCGATTGTTGCCTTTACCGCCGACGATGAGGTTCTGGTCGGGCAGTCCGCCAAGCGTCAGGCCGTGACCAACCCTCAGAACACCCTGTTCGCGGTCAAACGGCTGATCGGGCGCCGCTTCGACGAGGACGTGGTGCAGCGCGATATGGACCTGGTGCCCTACAAGATCGTCAAGGCGGACAACGGGGATGCCTGGGTCGAGGTGCACGGCAAGAAGATGGCCTCTCCGGAGGTGTCCGCGCGCGTGCTGATGAAGATGAAGAAGACCGCGGAGGATTACCTGGGCGAGGAGGTCAAAGAGGCGGTCATCACGGTACCCGCCTATTTCAATGATTCACAGCGCCAGGCGACCAAGGACGCCGGTCGGATCGCAGGTCTGGAGGTCAAGCGCATTATCAACGAGCCGACCGCGGCGGCCCTGGCCTACGGCATGGACAAGAAGCGCGGCGACCAGAAGATCGCGGTCTACGATCTGGGTGGCGGCACCTTCGATATCTCCATCATCGAGATTGCCGACGTCGACGGCGAGCACCAGTTCGAGGTGCTGTCGACCAACGGTGACACCTTCCTCGGCGGCGAGGACTTCGACAAGCGTCTGATCGACTACCTGGCTGACGAGTTCCAGAAGGATCAGGGCATCAATCTGCGTGGCGACCCGCTCGCGATGCAGCGCCTCAAGGAGGCCGCGGAAAAGGCCAAGATCGAACTGTCTTCCAGCCAGCAGACCGACGTGAATCTGCCCTATATCACCGCCGATGCCAACGGTCCGAAGCACCTCAATATCCGCGTGACGCGCGCCAAGCTCGAGTCCCTGGTCGAGGATCTCATCGGGCGCACCATCGAGCCGTGCAGGATCGCGATCAAGGATGCCGAACTGTCGGTCGGGGGGATCGATCAGGTGATCCTGGTCGGCGGCCAGACCCGCATGCCCAAAGTCCAGCAGGCCGTGCAGGAGTTCTTTGGCAAGGAGCCGCGCAAGGACGTCAATCCCGATGAGGCGGTCGCCATCGGCGCCGCGATCCAGGGTGGCGTGCTCGGCGGCGAGGTCAAGGACGTGCTGTTGCTGGACGTGACACCGCTGTCACTCGGTATCGAGACGCTGGGCGGCGTGATGACCAAGCTGATCGAAAAGAATACGACCATTCCGACCAAGGCGAACCAGGTGTTCTCCACGGCGGATGACAACCAGACGGCCGTGACCGTGCATGTCCTGCAGGGTGAGCGCGAGATGGCCTCGGCGAACAAGTCGCTCGGCCGCTTCGATCTGCCGGATCTTCCGCCGGCACCCCGCGGCGTGCCGCAGATCGAGGTGACGTTCGATATCGATGCCAACGGTATCCTCAATGTGTCGGCCAAGGACAAGGCGACGGCCAAGGAACAGTCGATCATCATCAAGGCCTCCAGCGGGCTGTCGGATGATGAGATCGACAAGATGGTCCGGGATGCCGAGGCGCACGCCGACGAAGACCGCAAGTTCCACGAGCTCGTCGATGCGCGCAACCAGGCGGACAATCTGATACATGCAACCAGCAAGTCGCTGCAGGAGTTCGGCGACAAGGTGTCGGCCGACGAGAAGCGCGACATCGAAGCGGCGATAAAGGCCTTGCAGGAGGCGGTCAAGGGTGACGACAAGGCCGTGATCGAGGCCAAGACCAAGGTGCTCACGGACCTCTCCGGCACACTGGCGCAACGGGTTTACCAGGAAAAGGCCAGCGCCGAGGCGGGCGCTGCGCCCGGCGCCGAGGCGTCCGCGGGCGCCGGCCGAGAGAGCGCCACGGCCGATGACGTTGTCGATGCCGAGTTCGAAGAGGTCAAGGAAGACAACAAATAGGCGGGGACTGCTGGACGCCAGCAGCCAGATCGGTAAGATGCCGGAGGCCGGCGGTCCGCGCACAAGCGGACCGCCGGCATTCTGTTGTGTGGGCATTCATCGGGTAGAAGAAGACAGCAACGGAGTGCAGGTCACGGTGGGATCCGGTTCCGAGGGCTCGCCGCCTGCCACTTGCTACTGAGCGCATATGTCGAAAAGAGATTACTACGAAGTGCTGGGCGTGCAACGCAACGCCAGTGAGACGGAGATCAAGAAGGCGTATCGTCGCGCGGCGCAGAAGCATCATCCGGACCGCAACCCCGATGATGTAGAGGCCCTTGACATGTTCAAGGAGTGCAAGGAGGCCTATGAGGTTCTCAGCGACCCCCGCAAGCGTGCCGCCTATGATCAGTTCGGGCATGCCGGAGTCGACCCGTCGATGGGCGGCGCCGGGGCCGCGGGGGGCGGAGCGAGTTTCAGTGACATCTTCGGGGATGTCTTCGGCGATATCTTCGGCGCTGGCGGCCGCGGCGGTTCGCGCGTGTATCGCGGGGCGGACCTGCGCTATGACCTCGATCTGAGCCTGGAGGAGGCGGTTGCGGGCACCACCGTGAAGATCCGGGTGCCGACCATGGTCAAGTGCAGCACCTGTGGCGGCAGCGGCGCCAAGTCGGGCAGCAAACCCGAGACCTGCACCACCTGCGGGGGCCATGGCCAGGTCCGTATGCAACAGGGTTTCTTCTCGGTGCAACAGACCTGCCCGCGCTGTCGCGGCACGGGCACCATCATTGCCAACCCCTGCGGCACCTGTCATGGCCAGGGGCGGGTACAGGAACCCAAGACGCTCTCCGTGAAGGTCCCGGCGGGTGTCGATTCAGGCGACAGGATCCGCCTGGCGGGAGAGGGCGAGGCGGGGGAGAACAAGGGGCCGCCCGGCGATCTGTACGTGCAGATGCGCGTCAAACCGCATCCGATCTTCGAACGGGAAGACAACAACCTGTTTTGCGAGGTGCCCATCACCTTCGTCACGGCGACGCTGGGCGGTGAGATCGACGTCCCGACCCTGGATGGCCGGGTCGTGCTGAAGGTGCCACCCGAAACCCAGTCGGGCAGATCGTTCCGGCTGCGTGGCAAGGGTGTCAAGCCGGTCCGCGGCGGGCCCGTCGGTGACCTGATCTGCCGCGTCTCGATCGAGACCCCGGTCAATCTGAGCGCCAAGCAGAAGGATCTGCTGATGGAATTCGAGCAGACCCTGCACAAGGGGGGCAGCCGCCACAGCCCCCGTGCTCACTCGTGGTTTGACGGCGTAAAGAAATTCTTCGAGGGGATAAAGATCTAGCCCGCATTTCTCACAGGGCGGCGTTGGAGGATCATGTGCCGAGTGCCAGTATTCTGATGTATAGCCACGGAAGGACACGGAAACAAGCCTAATGAGTATTGTTTCTTTCCGTGTTTTTCCGCGGATTCCGTGGCCATTCTTTCCTTCTTCCCGACTTAAGGACTCGTTGTGACCATCAGACTTGCGATCGCCGGCGCCGCAGGGCGCATGGGCCGGGCGTTGATTGAGGCGAGCCAGCAGGCCGCTGGCATGCAGACGACCGTGGCCCTGGAACATGCCGGGCACGCGGCGCTCGGCAGTGACGCGGGGGTTCTGGCCGGCCTGGGGGAACTCGGTGTGCCGGTGAGCGCGGACCTGGCCGCTGCCACGGGGGCCTTCGATGTCCTGATCGATTTCACCCGGCCCGAGGCCACCGTCGCACACCTGGCCGTGTGCCGCGCAGCCGGCAGGCGCATGGTGGTCGGTACCACCGGCCTGTCCGAGGCACAGAAGGCGACGGTGCAGGCAGCGGCAGCCGAGATACCGATCGTTCTCGCGCCGAACATGAGCGTCGGCGTGAATCTGTGTCTGAAGCTGCTCGGGCTTGCCGCGCGCGTGCTGGGCGATGATGTGGATATCGAGATCATCGAGGCCCATCACCGGCACAAGGTCGATGCCCCCTCGGGCACGGCGCTGCGCATGGGCGAGGTGGTGGCCGAAGCCCTCGGCAGGGATCTCGGGACCTGCGCCGTCTATGGCCGCGAGGGCGTGACCGGCGAGCGCGACCGCAAGACCATCGGCTTTGAGACCATACGCGCCGGCGACATCGTGGGCGAGCACACGGTCCTGTTTGCCGGTGCCGGCGAACGGATCGAGATCACCCACAAGGCATCCAGCCGCATGACCTTCGCCGGGGGCGCGGTGCGCGCGGCGGCCTGGCTGATGGACAGGGACGCCGGGTTGTATGACATGCAGGACGTGCTGGGCCTGAGTGACGGCCAGGCGCTGGCCACTCCCACCCAGATGCAGTAGAATCCCCGGCGTTCGTCTGGAGCGGCATCGCAGTGCCGTTCACGGTATTCAGATTCCCTGATTCGAGACGGGATGACCCTACGGGTCCTCCCGTTTTCGTGTGTGTCGACGGAGGTTGTTCTTGAGCAAGCCGGCGTTGCTGGTGCTGGAAGACGGTAGCCTGTTCCGGGGTGAATCAATCGGTATTGAGGGACGCACCACGGGCGAGGTTGTCTTCAATACCGCCATGACCGGTTATCAGGAAATCCTCACGGATCCGTCCTACGCGCGTCAGATCGTCACCCTGACCTATCCGCACATTGGCAATGTGGGCGCCAATCCCGATGACGAGGAGTCGTCCCATGTACACTGTGCCGGCCTGGTGGTGCGCGACCTGCCCGCGCTCTACAGCAACTGGCGCGGCCAGGAATCGCTGCAGGCGTACCTGCAGCGCAACCGCGTCGTCGCCATCAGTGATATCGATACGCGGCGCCTGACGCGTATCCTGCGTGAAAAGGGCGCCCAGAACGGCTGCATCATCGCCGGGGAGCCACTCGACGACGCGGCGGCGCTGGCAGCCGCCCGGGCCTTCCCGGGGCTCAAGGGCATGGATCTGGCCCGCGAGGTGTCGACCCGCACGCCCTATGAGTGGGCACAGGGAACCTGGAGCCTGGAGGGCGGGATGCCGGAGGCGCCCCATCCGCTGGGGGAGAAACTGCCCTGCCACGTGGTCGCCTACGATTTTGGCATCAAGCGCAACATCCTGAGGATGCTCGTGGATCGCGGCTGCCGCATCACCGTCGTGCCGGCCGAGTTCACGGCGCAGGACGTGCTGGCGCTGCACCCGGACGGCATCTTCCTCTCCAACGGCCCGGGTGATCCGGAACCCTGTGACTATGCGATCCGCGCCATCCAGACCCTGCTGGAAACCGGCATCCCGATTTTCGGGATCTGTCTGGGTCACCAGCTCCTGTCGCTGGCCAGCGGCGCCCGGACCCTGAAGATGAAGTTCGGGCACCACGGCGCCAATCATCCGGTGCAGGATCTGGACACCGGCGTGGTCATGGTAACCAGCCAGAATCACGGCTTTGCCGTCGATGAGACGACCCTGCCGGACACGCTGCGCGCCACGCATCGTTCCTTGTTCGATGGCACCCTGCAGGGCGTGCAGCGCAGCGACCGGCCCGCCTTCAGCTTTCAGGGGCATCCCGAGGCGAGTCCCGGACCACACGATGTGGCCGCGCTTTTCGATCACTTCATCGAACTGATCCAGATCCAGCGTGAATTCGCGCAGGCGCAGCCCGTGCCGCAAGGCACCCGACAGGAGTGAGGCGAGGAATGCGCCACAGCCTTTGCGGGTCCTGACGCCTGAATGCCCTAGCCGCTATGCCCAAACGTACTGACATCCACAGCATCCTGATTCTCGGCGCGGGCCCGATCATCATCGGTCAGGCCTGCGAGTTCGACTATTCGGGCGCCCAGGCCTGCAAGGCGCTCAAGGAAGAAGGCTACCGGGTGGTGCTCGTCAACTCGAACCCGGCGACCATCATGACCGACCCCGACACGGCTGACGCGACCTATATCGAGCCGGTCGAGTGGCGGACGGTCGCGAGGATCATCGAGAAGGAACGTCCCGATGCGCTGCTGCCGACCATGGGTGGCCAGACCGCGCTCAACTGCGCGCTGGATCTGAACCGTGAAGGCGTGCTCGCGCAGTTCGGCGTGGAGATGATCGGCGCGACGCGCGACGCCATCGACAAGGCCGAGGACCGCGATCGCTTCCGCAAGGCCATGCGCGCTATCGGGCTGCAGATGCCGAACTCGGCCATTGCCCACAGCCTGGAGGAGGCCCTGCAGGTGCAGGCCCCAATCGGCTTTCCGACGGTGATCCGGCCCTCCTTCACGCTGGGCGGCAGCGGCGGCGGGATCGCCTACAACAAGGAAGAATTCGTCGAGATCTGTGAGCGGGGCCTGGATCTTTCCCCGACCAATGAACTGCTGATCGAAGAATCCATTCTCGGCTGGAAGGAATTCGAGATGGAGGTGGTCCGTGACCGCAAGGACAACTGCATCATCATCTGTTCGATCGAGAACTTCGACCCCATGGGCGTGCACACGGGCGACTCCATCACGGTCGCACCGGCCCAGACCCTGACGGACAAGGAATATCAGATCATGCGCGATGCCTCGCTGGCGGTGCTGCGCGAGATCGGGGTGGACACCGGCGGGTCGAATGTGCAGTTCGCGATCGATCCCGAGACCGGGCGCATGATCATCATCGAGATGAATCCACGCGTTTCGCGCTCATCGGCGCTGGCCTCCAAGGCAACCGGCTTTCCGATCGCCAAGGTCGCCGCCAAGCTGGCGGTGGGCTACACCCTCGACGAGCTGCGCAACGAGATCACCGGCGGCGCGACACCGGCATCCTTCGAGCCCAGTATCGATTACGTGGTGACCAAGATCCCGCGTTTTACCTTTGAAAAATTCCCTCAGGCCGTGTCCCGGCTCACCACCCAGATGAAGTCGGTGGGCGAGGTGATGGCGATCGGGCGCACCTTCCAGGAGTCCCTGCAAAAGGCCCTGCGCGGGCTGGAGACAGGCATCGATGGCCTGGACGAACGGGTCGATGGCAACGCCGAGGGCGGCATCGAGACGCTGCGCCTGGAACTGCGGGACGCGGGTCCCGAGCGCATCCTGTATCTGGCCGACGCCTTTCGCTCGGGCATGAGCCTGGCGGTTGTCCACGAGCACTCGAAGATCGATCCCTGGTTCCTGGTGCAGATCGAGGAGCTGGTGCGGATCGAGGGCGAGGTGCGCGAACAGGGACTGGCGGCGCTCGACAAGGCGCGGCTGTTCGCCCTGAAACGCAAGGGCTTCTCGGACCGGCGGCTGGCCGCTCTGCTAGGCGTGTCCGAGCATGCGCTGCGCAGACTCCGACATGAGCTTGGCGTGCGGCCGGTCTTCAAGCGGGTCGACACCTGTGCTGCCGAGTTCGCCACCAGCACCGCCTATCTGTACTCGACCTACGAGGAGGAATGCGAGGCCGAGCCGACGCAGCGCGAGAAGATCATGGTGCTGGGCGGGGGGCCGAACCGGATCGGGCAGGGTATCGAGTTCGATTACTGCTGCGTGCATGCGGCGCTGGCGCTGCGCGAAGACGGTTTCGAGACCATCATGGTCAACTGCAACCCGGAGACAGTCTCGACCGACTATGACACCTCGGACCGCCTGTACTTCGAGCCGCTGACGCTGGAAGACGTGCTGGAGATCGTCGCCAGGGAACAGCCCCGCGGCGTGATTGTCCAGTACGGGGGACAGACGCCGCTCAAGCTGGCACGCGACCTGGAAGCGGCCGGCACGCCCATCATCGGGACCAGCCCGGATTCGATCGACCTGGCCGAGGACCGCGAGCGTTTTCAGCAGATGCTGACCCGGCTGGGTCTGCGCCAGCCCCCGAACCGTACCGCGCGGACCCCCGAACAGGCCCTGCAACTGGCGGAGGAGATCGGCTATCCGCTGGTCGTGCGGCCTTCCTATGTGCTGGGCGGCCGGGCCATGGAGATCGTCTTCAATGAGGAGGATCTGGCGCGCTACATGCGCGAGGCGGTGCGTGTCTCCAATGACTCGCCCGTGCTGCTGGACCACTTCCTCTCCGATGCCGTGGAAGTGGATGTGGACGCGATCTCGGATGGCACCGATGTGCTGATCGGCGGGATCATGGAGCATATCGAGCAGGCGGGCGTCCACTCCGGCGATTCGGCCTGTTCCCTGCCGCCCTATACGCTGGATGCGGCGGTCCAGGACCGCCTGCGTGAGCAGATGCAGGCGATGGCGGGCGAGCTGCAGGTCATCGGTCTGATGAATGCCCAGTTCGCAATCCAGAATGGCGATATCTTCGTGCTGGAGGTCAATCCGCGGGCCTCGCGTACCGTACCCTTCGTATCCAAGGCGACCGGCCGGCCGCTGGCCAAGATCGCGGCCCGCTGCATGGTGGGCCGTTCACTCAAGGCACAGCAGGCGACCCGCGAGCGGATCCCCCCGTATTTTTCGGTAAAGGAAGCGGTGTTCCCGTTCATCAAGTTCCCCGGCGTCGACCCACTGCTCGGCCCGGAGATGAAGTCCACCGGTGAGGTGATGGGCGTCGGGCGCAGCTTCGGTGCGGCATTTGGCCGCGCCCAGCAGGGTGCCGGCGAGATCATGCCGGCCAGCGGCAGGGTTTTCATCAGTGTGCGGCATGCCGACCGGGACGCGGCGGTAGCCGTGGCCCGCGAGTTTGCCGGACATGGCTTCCCGCTTGTGGCGACACGCGGAACGGCCGCGGCGATCCAGGACGCGGGGATTGCCTGCGAGATCGTCAACAAGGTGACGGAAGGCCGTCCGCATATTGTGGATATGATCAAGAACGGGCAGGTTCAATATATAATCAACACCACGGAGGGTAAGCAGGCCATCGCAGACTCCTACCTGATTCGAAGAACTGCCCTGCAGCACAAGATCAACTACAGCACGACCGTTGCGCATGCCAAGGCCACCAGTATGGCCTTCGCCTGCGCCGGTCAGATCGAGGTGAACCGCTTGCAGGATTTGCACAGGGAGCTAGCGGAATGAAAAAGGTTCCATTGACTCTGCGCGGTGCAGAGAAACTGCGCGAGGAACTCCAGCGACTCAAGGGGGTCGAGCGCCCGCGCATTATCCAGGCCATTGCCGAGGCGCGTGCGCACGGTGATCTGAAGGAAAATGCCGAGTACCATGCGGCCCGCGAGCAGCAGGGTTTTGTCGAGGGCCGCATCAAGGACATCGAAGGCAAACTGAGTCATGCGCAGATCATCGACGTGACCAGCCTCGATGCCAAAGGCCGGGTGGTGTTCGGCGCTACGGTGGATCTGGCCGACGAAGATACCGGCGAGGCGGTAACCTATCAGATCGTGGGTGAAGACGAAGCGGACATCAAGGCCGGCCTGGTCTCCATCAACTCACCGATTGCGCGCGCCCTGATCGGCAAGGAGGAGGGTGATGTCGCCACCGTCATGGCGCCGGGCGGTGAACGCAGCTTCGAGATCGTCGAAGTACGCTACGAGTGACCGGCCGCGTGCCGTCCCCACGCCGCGGCTGAGCGACGCGATTCCCATCCACACTCTACAGGGAACCATTCGGCATGCAGCCCTTGCTCTGGCGCAGTACGGAAACCCTGCTGCTCACCCTGTGGGTCGGCGGTCTGTGGACAGTCGGTTATCTCGCGGTCCCCGTGCTCTTTCATGAGCTCGATGATCGCGCGCTGGCCGGCACACTCGCCGGCAGGATGTTCACGGCGCTCGCCTACCTGGGCCTGGTGGCCGGCAGCATGCTGCTGATCGCCAGCCTGCGCAGGCCGGGCGGCTGGCGGCACTGGCGGACCCTGGTATTGCTGGCGATGCTGGGCCTGGTCGTTATCGGCCAGTTTGTTCTGCAGCCGGCGATTGCCGAACTGCGAGCCGCGCGCCTCGCCGCAGGCGGCGAGGCGGCACGCGAGTTTGCACGGCTGCATGGTCTCGCCTCGGTCCTGTATCTGGTCAACAGCCTTCTGGGTATGGGGCTGGTGCTCTTCGGCGCCGGCACGGGCACGTCGCGTGCGGAAGCGTCCGGGCCGGAAGGCCCCTGACGCGGCACCGACGGCCGGCGATGCAGGTACTCTTTCAACCGGGTAATAGCTGAGCGGCAGTATTTTTATTAATCGCCACGGAATCCACGGAAAAACACGGAAAAACACGGAAAGAACTAGCCCGGATTTCTCACAGGGATCCCGGATGCTGGCGCAGGGCTCGTGTGTCTGGACGCCGCTCTGGAGCGAAAGTGGTAGCCGTCGCTTTCGAATTGTTTCCGTGTTTTTCCGTGGATTCCGTGGCCATACTATCCGTCATTATCAGATTGAAAAAGTGCTAGCCCGCATTTCTCACCGGGGGGCACGATGATCGCGCAGAGATTTGGATCCACAAACCATTTTCCGATGGAGCGGAATACGGGCTGTATTTCCGACTGAGGAAAATGGTTTGTGGATTCAAAGATCAAGCGAGGGCGTGTCATCCTGGTGAGAAATGCGGGCTAGCCCGACGGGAGACTGATCTTCGGCCGTTTCGGGTGGCGCCGATAGATCAGCACCACATGGCCGATGTGCTGGATAAGCTGTGCCTGCGCCTGTTCACACAGGGCGAGGATGAGTTGCCGGCGTGCCTCGCGATCGACGGCATTGACGCGCACCTTCAGGAGTTCGTGATGATCCAGTGCCTGTTCGAGTTCCTCGCGCACCGCGTCGCTGAATCCGGCGTTGCCGATGATGACTACCGGCCTGAGTTTGTGGCCGAGGGCGCGCAGCCGGCGTTTTTGTGTTTGAGAGAGTGGCATTCGATTTTTCCGCAAGGCACCAGGAGTATACCTTGGCGCGCACCAAGAGCAGCAGACGCTGGCTGAAAGAACATTTCGACGACGAATACGTGCTGCGCGCGCAGCGCGAGGGCTATCGCTCGCGGGCCGTGTACAAGCTCGAGGAACTCGACCGCAAGTACCGGATTCTAAAGCCGGGGATGACCGTCGTCGACCTGGGCGCGGCACCCGGCGGCTGGTCGCAGTACGCGCGCTCCGCGGTCGGAAGTAAAGGTCGGGTCATCGCGCTCGATATCCTGCCCATGGATCCCGTTGAGGGCGTCGAGTTCCTGCAGGGCGATTTTCGCGAGGATGCGGTACTGGCACAGCTGATGGAGCGCCTGGGAGGACAGACGGCGGACCTTGTAATATCGGATCTGGCCCCCAATATCTCAGGCATGCAGGCAGTCGATCAGCCACGGGCAATGTATCTGGCGGAACTCGTGGCTGATTTCGCGGGTCGGATACTGCATCCCGGGGGCAGCCTGCTCACCAAGGTTTTCCAGGGTGAGGGATTCGATGCCCTGGTGCGCGAACTGCGGCCACAGTACGAAAGGCTGGTGGTACGCAAACCCAAGGCTTCCCGGCCGCGTTCGAGGGAAGTGTACCTGCTAGCGACCGGCCGGAAACTGTAGTAAAGTCAAGGCCAAATAGATGACAGATTTAACCCCACTAAATTTAAGCGGAATCTTCCGCACCCTGCCAGGAGCAGACCGAGGTGGCTTACATTGAATGATATGGCGAAGAATTTGATCCTCTGGGTGGTCATTGCGGTCGTCCTGATGTCGGTGTTCAACAATTTTGGACCGCCTTCACCGCGTGCCAATACGCTCAGTTATTCGGATTTCATCGCGCAGGTGAAAGAGGGCAATGTTGCGCGCGTGACCATCCAGGGTCGCACGCTGCTTGGCGAGATGGCCGGCGGCGAGCGGTTCACGACCTATACGCCGGACGATCCGCAACTGCTCAACGACCTGCTGGGCAACGGAGTTGCGGTGGTTGCCAAGCCGCCCGAGGAGCAGGGCCTGCTGACGCAGATCTTCATCTCCTGGTTCCCGATGTTGTTGCTGATTGGTGTGTGGATCTTCTTCATGCGCCAGATGCAGGGTGGCGCCGGCGGTCGTGGTGCCCTGTCCTTCGGCAAGAGCCGCGCGCGCATGCTGGGGGAAGACCAGGTCAAGATCAACTTCAATGATGTCGCGGGCGTGGAAGAGGCCAAGGAAGAGGTCAGCGAACTGGTAGAGTTCCTGCGCGACCCGGCGAAGTTTCAGCGCCTCGGCGGCAAGATTCCGCGCGGCGTGCTGATGGTCGGCGCGCCCGGCACCGGCAAGACCCTGCTGGCCAAGGCCATCGCGGGCGAGGCCAAGGTGCCGTTCTTCACCATCTCCGGTTCGGATTTCGTGGAGATGTTCGTGGGTGTCGGCGCCTCACGTGTGCGCGACATGTTCGAGCAGGCCAAAAAGCACGCGCCCTGCATCATCTTCATCGATGAGATCGATGCCGTCGGCCGCCACCGCGGCGCGGGTCTCGGGGGTGGGCACGACGAGCGCGAGCAGACACTCAACCAGTTGCTGGTCGAGATGGACGGGTTCGAGGGCAACGAGGGCGTGATCGTCATCGCCGCGACCAACCGGCCCGATGTGCTCGATCCGGCCCTGTTGCGGCCTGGGCGCTTTGACCGGCAGGTCGTGGTACCGCTGCCGGATGTCCGCGGCCGGGAGCAGATTCTCAAGGTTCACATGCGCAAGGTGCCGACGGCCGATAACGTCGATGCGATGGTGATCGCACGCGGGACACCGGGCTTCTCGGGCGCGGATCTCGCCAACCTCGTGAACGAGGCGGCGCTGTTCGCGGCACGCGCCAACAAGCGTGTCGTGGATATGGACGAATTCGAGAAGGCCAAGGACAAGATCATGATGGGCGCCGAGCGCCGCTCCATGGTGATGAGCGAAGAGGAAAAGAAACTGACCGCCTATCACGAGTCCGGCCACGCCATTGTCGGGCGGCTGGTGCCGGAGCACGATCCGGTGCACAAGGTCAGCATTATTCCGCGCGGCCGGGCCCTCGGTGTCACGCTGTTTCTGCCCGAGGAGGATCGCCACAGTTATACCAAACGGCGCCTGGAGAGCCAGTTATCCAGTCTGTTCGGTGGGCGCATCGCCGAGGAGCTGATCTTCGGTCCGGAGCGGGTTACCACCGGCGCATCCAACGATATCCAGCGCGCCACCGAACTCGCCAGGAACATGGTGACGCGCTGGGGGCTGTCCGATCGCCTCGGGCCACTCGCCTATGGTGAAGACGAGGGCGAGGTGTTCCTGGGCCATTCGGTCACACAGCACAAGAACGTCTCGGATGATACGGCGAATGCGATCGACGAGGAGATTCGCACGATTGTCGAACGCAATTATCAGCGTGCCCAACGCCTGCTGACCGACAATCTGGAAATACTGCACCTGATGGCAGACGCCCTCATCAAGTATGAGACCATCGATGCGGATCAGATCAAGGACATCATGGCGGGCAAGCAGCCGCGGCCCCCGGCCGACTGGGATGACTCCGAGCCGCGCGCGGGCGGTGGCAAGGTGGTCACCGAACCGAAAAAGGGCACCGACGGTTCGGCGGGCGGCAAGATCGGCGATCCCGCGGGGCAACACTGACCCTCCCCTGACCCCCTCCCGCGAGGGGAGGGGGAATTCTGTTTCCCTCCGCCTAAACCCTCCCGCTCGAGGACAGGGTGTGTTATAGAGTGCCTGTGCGGGCCCTGGATGGTGCCCGTGCGCCAGCATCCGGGATGCTTGTGAGAAATCCGGGCTGGCAGCCAGCCGGCGGCAGATAAACGGAGGGGGGTTACGCGCTTGGTAAAGAAATACTTCGGTACCGACGGGATACGCGGCCGGGTGGGCGATGACCCGATCAACGCGGAGTTCATGTTGCGGCTGGGCTGGGCGGTTGGCCGGGTACTGGCGAGCGACCAGTGCAACAAGGTGATCATCGGCAAGGATACGCGCATCTCCGGGTACATGTTCGAGTCGGCGCTGGAGGCGGGCCTGTCGGCGGCGGGGATGGACATCTTCCTGCTGGGGCCCATGCCGACGCCGGCGATCGCCTATCTGACGCGCACCCTGCATGCCTGTGCCGGCATCGTGATCAGCGCCTCGCACAATCCGTTCTTTGACAATGGCGTCAAGTTCTTCTCGGCGGCAGGGACCAAGCTGCCGGATGAAACCGAGATGGCCATCGAGGCCATGCTGGACGGACCGATCCGGACCGTGAGCTCCGACAGGCTGGGTAAGGCCGAGCGTGTCGAGGACGCCCGCGGGCGCTATATCGAGTTCTGCAAGAGCACCGTGCCGCTCGCCTTGAGTCT
Organism: uncultured Gammaproteobacteria bacterium; assembly: GCA_963707015.1. GTDB lineage: Bacteria > Pseudomonadota > Gammaproteobacteria > Thiohalobacterales > Thiohalobacteraceae > CAVPOO01. Next base: position 21,068 of record CAVPOO010000011.1, on the reverse strand, counting down.
GCATGGCCTGAAGATCGTGGTGGATTGCGCCAACGGTGCGACCTATCACGTCGCGCCTGCCGTGCTCGATGAACTGGGCGCGACCGTGATCGAGATGGGGACGGAGCCGGACGGACTCAACATCAACAAGGGCTGCGGATCGACCCACACCAAGCCGCTGCAGAAGGCCGTGCTCCGGCACAAGGCCGACCTCGGCATTGCCCTGGATGGTGACGGGGACCGCGTCATCCTGGTGGACGCGACCGGCACGCTCGTCGACGGCGACGAGCTGTTGTTCATCATTGCCACCGCCCGACAGGCGGCCGGGCAGCTGCAGGGCGGAGTCGTGGGTACGCTCATGACGAACCTGGGGCTCGAGCTCGCCCTGCGCGAGCGGGGCATCCCCCTGTACCGCGCGGCGGTGGGTGACCGCTACGTGCTGGAGATGATGCAGGAGCAGGGCTGCAATCTGGGCGGCGAATCATCCGGTCATATCATCTGTCTGGACCGGACATCGACCGGGGACGGCATCGTGTCGGCACTGCAGGTGCTCGCCGAAATGGTGCTCAAGGACAAGTCGCTGCATGAGTTGCGCTCGGGCATGATGAAATTTCCCCAGCATATGATCAACGTCCCGGTCACAGAGTCCGTGCAGCCGGCCGAATCCGACGCCGTCATGCGTGCGGTGCAGGCAGCCGAGGAAAGGCTGGCGGGACGCGGGCGGGTCCTGCTGCGCCCATCGGGTACCGAGCCGGTCATCCGGGTGATGGTCGAAGGCGATAACGAATCGCTGGTAAAGGAACAGGCCACCGCGCTTGCAGAAACCGTGACGCGGGCCTTCGGCAGCTAGCCAGGCTATCCGATTGATTTTTGACAGGCGGGCCGCTAAGCTAGCGGCCCGTTTTGCAACATGCGCTGGAGACCCCTGGAATGCGACGACCCCTGGTGGCTGGTAACTGGAAGATGAACGGCTCGCGGGACAGCGTCAGCGCGCTGCTCGAAGGACTCAAGGCCGGCATCGGTCATGTCAGGATCGCCGAGGTCGCCGTGTGTCCGCCTTACGTTTATCTGGCGCAGGTTGCCGATGCCTTGCGGGGGAGTGTGATTGCCTGGGGCGGACAGGATGTCTGCGACCAGGAAGCCGGTGCCTTTACCGGCGAGATCTCCGGTCCCATGCTGCGCGATTTTGCCTGCCGCTACACCATCGTCGGGCACTCGGAGCGGCGCGCGCTCTACCGGGAATCCGACGAATTCACGGCGCGCAAGTATGTCGCCGCGCAGAAGGCGGGACTGATTCCGATCCTGTGCGTCGGCGAATTGCTCGAGGAACGCGAGGGCGGTATCACCGAACAGGTCGTCGGGCGGCAGCTGGATGCGGTCATCGACATGGCGGGTGTCGGTTCCCTGGCCGACGCCGTGATCGCCTACGAGCCGGTATGGGCCATCGGCACGGGCAAGACCGCATCGCCGGACCAGGCACAGGCGGTGCACGCCTTTATCCGCGGCAAGATTGCCGCGCTCGATGCTACAATCGGCGCCCACGTGCGCATCCTCTACGGTGGCAGTGTGAAGGGATCCAATGCTGCTGAACTTTTCGGCAGGGCGGATATCGACGGCGGGCTGATCGGCGGCGCCTCGCTGCAGGCAGATGAGTTTCTGGCGATCTGCTGCGCACCAGACGCTGCCTGATGGCAGCGGCGTCAATGGATCGAACCCCGGACTGCCAACACCCATTAACGAGTACGCACATCCATGTATTCACTATTTCTGGCCATACAGGTCCTGATCGCGGTTAGCCTGGTATCCCTCGTGCTGCTGCAGCACGGCAAGGGTGCCGACGCCGGTGCCGCATTCGGCAGCGGCGCATCCGCAACGGTGTTCGGGGCACGCGGCTCGGCCAATTTTCTCAGCCGCGCGACCGGCATTCTGGCGGTGCTGTTCTTTGTCAACAGCCTGCTGCTGTCATCCAAGCTGATCATACCCGCAGACAGAACGCCGGCCAGCGTTGCCGAGCAGGTGGCACCGTCCAAGAGCGCGCCGCCTGCCGCCGCCGATACCGGGACCCCTGGCGAGGAGGCAGCCGGCAAGCCGGGCGTGACGGAGGTGATCAGCCAGCAGCCGGAAGATATCCCCGATCTGCCGGCGGCACCCGCGCCTGCGGAAAACCCGGACCTGCCTTAGGGATCGATACAGCCGATGTGGTGGAATTGGTAGACACGCCGTCTTGAGGGGGCGGTGGCGAAAGCCGTGCCGGTTCGAGTCCGGCCATCGGCACCAAACAGGGTTTTGACTGCGAATTGCGGACCTTAGGAAACGTCCCGTCGGGACTCACGAGCCGGGCGGTTCCTGAAAACCGGTATCAACGGCTGCGGGACGCGCACGAGTGTCCGCAGTCCCCTTACAGATTTTATGCCTACACAAGTTAAACTTTGGTTATAACCCACTGATAAATCAATTAAATTAGCGCGCTTCCGGCTTGACAGCGCGTCCTGATCTGGCCTAGACTCCCTCGATTGTCGGTTGGACGCTGGCGCACCCCGGATAACCCGGTCATTCCCAGGATGGCTGGGTTGACATCGCGTCACAGGAGGCGGCGTAGTGCTGGGAAATTACCTTCCCATCCTGATTTTCCTTGTCATTGGCCTCCTGGTCGGCCTGGTGCCCATTGCCCTGGGTTACCTGGCGGCGCCGCAGAAGCCGGACAGCGAAAAACTCTCCCCGTACGAATGCGGCTTTGAGGCCTTCGAGGATTCGCGCATGAAATTCGATGTGCGCTACTACCTCGTCGCCATTCTGTTCATCATCTTCGATCTCGAAATCGCGTTTCTTTTTCCCTGGGCCATCGTGCTCGACCAGATCGGCCTGTTCGGCTTTCTGGCCATGGTGGTGTTTCTCGGCATCCTGGTCGTGGGCTTCATCTACGAGTGGAAGAAGGGGGCCCTGGAATGGGAATAGAAGGCCTGCTCGAAGAGGGGGTGATTACCACCACCGCGGACAAGCTCATCAACTGGGCGCGCACGGGTTCGCTGTGGCCGATGACCTTCGGACTCGCCTGCTGCGCGGTGGAGATGATGCAGGCAGGGGCGTCCCGCTACGATCTGGACAGGTTCGGCATCATATTCCGTCCCAGCCCGCGCCAGTCGGATGTCATGATTGTTGCCGGCACCCTGGTCAACAAGATGGCCCCGGCGCTGCGCAAGGTCTATGACCAGATGGCCGAACCACGCTGGGTCATCTCGATGGGATCCTGTGCCAACGGCGGCGGCTACTACCACTATTCGTATGCGGTCGTGCGCGGCTGCGACCGTATCGTGCCCGTCGACATCTATGTGCCAGGGTGTCCGCCCACCGCGGAGGCGCTGCTGTACGGGATTCTGCAGCTGCAGAACAAGATACGCCGCACCAACACCATCGCGCGCTGACCGGACACCAGGACTTAGCTCACGCCCATGACGGATATCACCGAGCTTGCGGATAAGGCCAGGGAACGGTTTGCGGACCGCCTGCAGTCGAGCGGGGTGGATCTCGGTGAACTGACGCTCGAGGTCGCGCCCGAGCATCTGCTGGAGGTGTGCCACGCGTTGCGCGATGAGGCGCCGTTCGGTTTCGAGCTGCTCGTCGATGTCTGCGGGGTTGACTACCTGGATTTCGGCCGCTCCGAATGGGAGACCGCCGGCGCATCGGCGCACGGTTTCAGCCGCGGGGTGGCAGAAGGCGAGGCCGGACGCCTGGGCGCCGTGCAGGCGGATCTGTCCGTCGAGCAGACCGAACGCGCCGAGCGGCGTTTTGCCGCGGTGTATCATCTGCTGTCGCTCAGCAACAACCAGCGGATGCGGCTGCGCTGTTTTGCGCCGACCGAGGGTCTGCCCGTCATCCCGTCCGTGACCGGCATCTGGAACAGCGCCGACTGGTATGAGCGCGAGGCCTTCGATCTGTACGGCATCGTGTTCGAAGGCCATGCGGATCTGCGCCGGATCCTGACTGACTACGGCTTTATCGGCCATCCCTTCCGGAAGGACTTTCCCCTCTCCGGAAATGTCGAGGTCCGCTACGATGCGGAAAAACGCCGCGTCGTGTATGAGCCGGTGAGTATAGAGCCGCGGGTACTGGTGCCGAAGGTGGTTCGCGAAGAGACGCGGCGTAATGCGGCGCCGGTGACTGAGCAAGGCGAGGCGAGCGGGGAGGTACGAGACGAGTGACAGGCCGGGCGAGGGGATAGCGCCGACGGCACCCTCGAGCCTGACTCATCACGCCTCAGCAGAAGACAATGCCAGAGATTCGAAACTTCACCCTGAATTTCGGACCGCAGCATCCCGCGGCACACGGCGTATTGCGTCTGGTGCTGGAGATGGACGGCGAGGTGATCCAGCGTGCCGATCCGCATATCGGGCTGCTGCACCGCGGCACCGAGAAGCTGGCCGAGAACAAGCCCTACAACCAGAGCATCGGCTACATGGATCGCCTCGACTATGTGTCCATGATGTGCAACGAGCATGGCTACGTACTGGCGATCGAGAAACTGCTGGGTATCGAAGCGCCCCTGCGCGCGCAGTACATCCGTGTGCTGTTCGACGAGATCACCCGGATTCTGAATCACCTGCTATGGATTGGCGCGCATGCGCTGGATGTCGGCGCGATGACCATGTTCCTCTATGCCTTCCGCGAGCGCGAGGATCTGATGGACTGCTATGAGGCGGTATCGGGGACGCGCATGCACGCGACCTACTACCGCCCGGGTGGCGTGTACCGCGATCTGCCGGAGCGGATGCCGCAGTACCAGGCCTCGAAATGGCATACGGCCGGCGAGGTCGAGCGGCTCAATGACAACCGGCAGGGCTCGCTGCTCGACTTTATCGAGGATTTCACCCGGCGCTTCCCGACCTGCGTGGATGAATACGAAACCCTGCTCACCGACAACCGCATCTGGAAGCAGCGCACGGTGGGTATCGGTGTGGTGCCGCCGGAGCGCGCCATGCAGCTGGGCTTCACCGGGCCGATGTTGCGCGGCTCGGGTGTGGCCTGGGATCTGCGCAAGAAGCAGCCCTATGAGGTCTACGACCGCCTCGATTTCGATATTCCGGTCGGCAAGACCGGCGACAGCTACGACCGTTACCTGGTGCGCATCGAGGAGATGCGGCAGGCCAACCGCCTCATCCGCCAATGTGTCGACTGGCTGCGCCAGCACCCGGGGCCGGTCATCATCGAGGACCGCAAGATCGCCCCGCCGCCGCGCGAGGAGATGAAGGCGGACATGGAAGCGCTCATCCACCATTTCAAGCTCTTCACCGAGGGTTACTGCGTGCCGGCCGGCGAGGCCTATGCGGCGGTCGAGCACCCGAAGGGCGAATTCGGTGTCTATCTGATCTCGGATGGCGCGAACAAGCCGTATCGCGTCAAGGTGCGTGCGCCGGGCTTTGCCCACCTTGCCGGTCTCGACGAAATGGTCCGCGGTCACATGCTCGCCGATGTGGTCGCGGTGATCGGGACCCAGGACATTGTCTTCGGGGAGATTGACCGCTGATGAGCTCCGGCACGCAACCGACACCGGCCCGCAAGGCGGATCTGCTTCCCGCGCAGCTGCGCGCCGAGATCGACCGCTGGCTGGTGAAGTATCCGCCGGACCAGAAACAGTCGGCGGTGCTGTCCGCCCTGCACGCCGTGCAGGCGCACAAGGGCTGGCTGACGACGGAGTGGCTGGATGCGGTCGCGGACTACCTGGATATGCCGCCGGTATCGGTCTACGAAGTGGCGACCTTCTACTCGATGCTGGAGCTCAAGCCGGTCGGGCGGCACATGGTGGCGATCTGCAAGAACATCTCCTGCATGTTGTGCGGCGCCGACGATATCGTCACGCATGTCGAGAACAAGCTGGGCATCCGCCTGGGTGAGACGACGCCGGACAACCGCATCACGTTGAAGCAGGAGGAGGAGTGCCTCGCGGCCTGCGCGGGTGGGCCGATGATGACCGTCGATGGTCACTATCACGAGAATCTCACACTGGAAAAGGTGGACGAGATTCTGGACAGCCTGAAATGAGGGCGGGGTGCAGCGATGGTGAATGAAGTCTGTTTCGCGACACTGCAGTTTGAGGAACCCTGGACGCTCGACAACTATCTCAAGGTCGGGGGTTACCAGGCGTGGCAGAAGATCCTGGACGACAAGACACCGCCGGAGACCATTATCGATGAGGTCAAGAAGTCCGGTCTGCGCGGACGCGGCGGCGCGGGCTTCCCGACCGGCCTGAAGTGGAGCTTCATGCCGCGCAATGCGCCGGTCCAGAAGTATCTGGTATGCAATTCCGACGAATCAGAGCCGGGTACCTGCAAGGACCGGGACATCCTGCGCTACAATCCGCACGCGCTGATCGAGGGCATGGCCATCGGCGCCTATGCCATGGGCGCGACGGTCGGTTACAACTACATGCGCGGTGAATTCCACCATGAACCCTTCGAGCGCTTCGAGCACGCGCTGAAGGAGGCCTACGAGGCCGGTTACCTCGGCACGAATCTGCGCGGATCCGGGGTCGATTTCGATCTCTACAGTCACCTCGGAGCCGGCGCGTATATCTGCGGTGAGGAAACGGCGCTGCTGAATTCTCTCGAGGGCAAAAAGGGGCAGCCGCGTTTCAAGCCGCCCTTTCCCGCCAATTTCGGGCTCTACGGGCGGCCGACGACCATCAACAACACGGAGAGTCTGGCCTCGGTGCCGTCCATCATGCGCAACGGCGGCGAGTGGTTCCTCAAGCTCGGCAAACCGAATAACGGCGGATGCAAGCTGTTTTCCATCTCCGGGCATGTCAACAAACCGGGTAACTATGAGGTGCCGATGGGCATCCCCTTCCGGGAACTGCTGGAGATGGCGGGCGGCGTACGCGACGGTCATGCCCTGAAGGCCGTCATCCCGGGTGGCTCGTCCATGCCGGTATTGCCCGCCGACATCATCATGGAATGCGACATGGACTATGACTCGCTGTCCAAGGCCGGTTCCGCGCTTGGCTCGGGCGGCATGATCGTGATGGACGACTCGACCTGTATGGTGCGGGCGCTGCTGCGGATTGCCCGCTTCTACTATGCCGAGTCCTGTGGCCAGTGCACACCCTGCCGTGAGGGTACCGGCTGGATGTACCGGGTCATCAAACGCATCGAGGAAGGGCAGGGCAGACCGGAAGACCTGGACCTGCTGGAGAGCGCGGCGGGCCAGATCGAGGGTCACACGATCTGCGCCTTCGGGGATGCCGCGGCATGGCCGGTACAGAGTTTTCTCAAACATTTCCGCGACGAGTTCGAGTATCACGTCCGGCACAAGCGCTGCCTGGTCGGCAGCGGGACGACCGCGGGTGCGGCGGCATGAGTGCCCGGCCGGACATTCCCGCCGAGGATCTGGTCACCGTCGAGATCGACGGCAAGCCCTATCAGGCGGCCCGGGGCACCATGATCATCGAGGTGACGGACGCCGCCGGCATTGAGGTGCCGCGCTTCTGCTATCACAAGAAGCTGCCGATCGCGGCCAACTGCCGCATGTGTCTGGTCGAGGTCGAGAAGGCGCCCAAGCCCCTGCCGGCCTGCGCCACACCGGTCGCCGACGGCATGAAGATCTCTACCCGCAGCGAATTCGCGCGCAATGCGCAGAAGGCGGTGATGGAGTTCCTGCTCATCAATCATCCGCTGGATTGCCCCATCTGCGATCAGGGCGGGGAGTGCGAACTGCAGGACCTGGCGCTGGGCTACGGGCGCGGTGTCTCGCGCTTCGCGGAAGGCAAGCGCGTCGTCAAGGACAAGAATATCGGCCCGCTGATCGCGACGGACATGACGCGCTGCATTCTGTGCACGCGCTGCGTGCGTTTCCTGGAAGTGATCGCCGGTCACAAGGAGCTGGGCGGCACCGGTCGCGGCGAGAATGTGGAGATCGGCACCTATATCGAACGGGCGATCGAATCCGAGCTGTCGGGCAATGTCATCGATGTCTGCCCGGTGGGCGCCCTGACCTCGAAGCCGTTCCGCTTCCGGGCCCGTGCCTGGGAGCTGAGCGAGCACGCGGGCATCGCAGCGCACGACGCCATGGGCTCGAATTTGCTCCTGCACACCCTCCGCGGCAAGGTGATGCGCGTGGTTCCCCGGGAGAATGAGGCGATCAATGAGGTCTGGCTCGCGGATCGCGACCGCTTCAGTTACGCGGGGCTGTACAGTGCCGACCGCGTCGCGGTGCCCATGGTCAGGCAGGATGGCGTGTGGCGTGAGACCGGTTGGGATGCCGCACTGGCGGCTGCCGTCGCCGGCCTGCGCAAGATCATCGACAACCACGATCAGGGCGCGCTCGGCGTGCTGGTCTCACCGACGGCGACGCTCGAGGAGATGTATCTGCTGCGCCGGCTGGCCGATGGGCTCGGTTGCAGCAACATCGATCACCGGCTGCGCCAGGCGGATTTTTCCGATCAGGACTCGGCGCCGCTGTTCCCCTGGCTGGGGCAGACGATCGAGGCGCTGGAATCGCGCGATGCCGTGCTGCTGATCGGCTCCAATGTGCGCAAGGAGCAGCCGATCGCGGCTCACCGTCTGCGCAAGGCGAGCCTGGCCGGGGCCGGGATCATGGTGATCAATCCGGTCGACTTCGATTTTCACTTCGCCGTCTCGCACAAGGCGATCGTCCGGCCCTCGGCCATGGTCGGCGAGCTTGCGGCGGTTGCCGCGGCGCTGCTGGCAGGCACGGGCAAGACCGCCCCGGCCGCGCTCCAGGCGCTGGTCGGCGCGGCGCAACCCGCGGACCCGCATCGCGCCATGGCCGAAGCCCTGCGCGAGGCCCGCGGGGCCAGCGTCCTGCTGGGCAGCCTGGCGACGGCCCATCCGGACTTTGCGACGCTGCGCTCGCTGGCGGCGCTGATCGCCGCGCTTGGCGGCGCGACCCTCGGTTATCTGCCCGAGGCGGCGAACAGCGCGGGCGGCTGGCTTGCCGGTGTGCTGCCGCACCGGGGAGCGGCGCACGAGCCGCGCGATGTGGCGGGGCTGCATGCCAGGGCCATGCTGGAGGCGCCGCGGCGCGGCTATCTGCTGTTTGGCGTCGAGCCCGAGTTCGATACCCTGAATGCCTCGCTCGCGCACCATGCCATGCAGCAGGCCGAGTCTGTGGTGGTCATGGCGCCCTTCGCGAGTGACGCGACCCGGGCCTATGCCAATGTGATTCTGCCCATCGCACCCTTCTCGGAGACCTCCGGGACCTTCGTGAACGCGGAAGGACGCTGGCAGAGTTTCGCCGGAGCGGCGAGCCCGGTGGGCGAATCGCGGCCCGGGTGGAAGGCACTCCGGGTGCTGGGGAATCTGCTGGAACTGGACGGCTTCGATTACCTCTCATCCGAGGCGGTGCGCGATGAATTGCGCGGGCGCCTCGGCGACACGCAGCCCGACAACAGCCTGTCCACCTTCCATGGCGCGCGCGCCGCGTGGGGATCCGGCGGTCTGGAACGGGTCGGTGAGGTGCCGGGCTACGCCCTCGACCCCCTCGTTCGGCGTGCGGCACCCCTGCAGCAGACCGCGGATGCGGCCGCGGACTGGATCGCGCTGTCGCCGGCGGACGCACAACGCCTGAATCTTCGGGATGCAGACCAGGCCGAGGTCGGCCAGGAGACCGGCCGGGTGGTGCTGCAGGTGCGCGTGGATGCGCGTGTCCCGGCGGGCGCGGCCTGGTTGCCCGCCGCCAGCCGTGAGACCGCGGAGCTGGGTATGAATTTTGGCACGCTAACCGTGAAGCCGGTCTGAAACGATGCTCGAGGATCTGATCGAAGCCGTCATCATCGTCGCCAAGATCGTGGCGATTCTGATCCCGCTGATGCTGGGCGTGGCGTACCTGACCTTTGCCGAACGCAAGATCATCGGCTACATGCAGGTGCGCATCGGTCCCAACCGGGTGGGTCCGCGCGGCTGGCTGCAGCCGATCGCCGATGCGGTCAAGCTGCTGTTCAAGGAAGTCATCATTCCGACCAATGCGAACCGCTTCCTGTTCGTGATCGCCCCCATCCTGTCCATCATGCCGGCGCTGGCGGCCTGGGCGGTGATTCCCTTCGATAACGGGGTGATGCTGGCGGACATCGATGCCGGGCTGCTGTATGTGCTGGCGCTGACGTCCATGGGCGTGTACGGCGTGATCATCGCCGGCTGGGGATCGAACTCGAAATATGCCCTGCTGGGCGCCATGCGTTCGGCCGCCCAGGTCGTTGCCTACGAAATCGCCATGGGCTTTGCCCTGGTCGGCGTGCTGATCGCCGGGGGCAGCCTGAATCTCAACGATATCGTGCTGGCCCAGCAGGGCAGTATTCTGCACTGGTTCTGGCTGCCGCTCCTGCCGCTGTTTCTGATCTACTTCATCTCGGGTGTTGCGGAGACGAACCGGGCGCCCTTTGACGTCGCGGAAGGCGAGTCGGAGATCGTGGCCGGATTCCATGTCGAGTACTCGGGCATGACCTTCGCCATCTTCTTCCTGGCCGAATACGCCAACATGATCCTGATCGCAACGCTGACCGCGGTGCTGTTCCTGGGCGGCTGGCTGTCGCCCTTCGAGGGCATCCCCGTGATCGGCGCGCCCAGTATCTTCTGGCTGCTGATCAAGATTGCCTTCTTCCTGTTCTTCTTCCTGTGGTTTCGCGCAACCTTTCCCCGCTACCGTTACGACCAGATCATGCGCCTGGGCTGGAAGGTCTTCATCCCCATCACCATCGTCTGGCTGCTGGTCGAGGGTGCGGCGGTCGTGGCCGGCGTCGGGCCGTGGTTTGATTAGCCCGGGTGATACTCAAGGACAGCCGCATGATCACGACCATCCGCAACTACGTAAAGAGCCTGCTGCTGTGGGAGTTGATCCTCGGCCTGCGCCTGACGGGCCGCTACCTCTTTTCGCGCAAGATCACGATCCAGTATCCCGAGGAGAAGACGCCCCAGTCCCCGCGCTTTCGCGGCCTGCATGCCCTGCGCCGCTACCCCAATGGCGAAGAGCGCTGTATTGCCTGCAAGCTGTGCGAGGCGGTGTGTCCGGCGCTCGCCATCACCATCGAGGCGCAACCGCGCGACGACGGCACGCGCCGCACCACGCGCTACGATATCGATCTTTTCAAGTGCATTTTCTGCGGCTTCTGTGAAGAGTCCTGCCCGGTGGATTCCATCGTCGAGACGCGTGTGTACGAATATCACTTCGAGAACCGCGGCGAACAGATCATGACCAAGGACAAGCTGCTGGCGATTGGGGACAAATTCGAGGCCGAGATCGCCGCCGACCGGGCCGCGGATGCGGCATTCCGCTAGCCAGGGACACCCGAAACCATGACCTTTGAGAAGTTCGTCTTTTACGTGTTTGCGCTCATCCTGGTCTATGCGGCCGTGCGGGTGATCACCGTGCGCAACCCCGTGCACGCGGTGCTGCACCTGGTGCTGGCATTCTTCAGCTGCGCCGCCATCTGGCTGCTCCTGGAGGCCGAGTTTCTGGCCATTACCCTGGTGCTGGTCTACGTCGGTGCGGTAATGGTGCTGTTCCTGTTCGTGGTCATGATGCTGGACATCAATGTCGCGCCGCTGCGCGAGGGCTTCATCCGCTATCTCCCCGTCGGTGCGGCCGTCGCGGCGCTGATGATCTTCGAGATGTTTCTCGTGGTCGGCGCCAGGTATTTCGGCACCCAGGCCGTGCCGGTGCCGCCGGGACATGGTCCGGACTACAGCAATACCCGCGAGCTCGGCAGTGTGCTGTATACCGATTACGTCTATCCGTTCGAGATCGCCGCAGTGATTCTGCTGGTCGCGATCATCGCCGCGATCGCCCTGACCATGCGGCGCCGGCCGCAAACCAAATACCAGAATCCCTCGCGGCAGGTGGCCGTGCGGCGCGACGAGCGGGTACGACTGGTGCGTATGGACGCGGAGAAAAAGGGCTAGCAACACCTCGTGCAGACGGGGACCGGGACTGACTTGCGAGCATGATTGCACTTTCTGACTATCTGATACTGGGCGCCATCCTGTTTGGCCTGAGCGTGGCGGGGATATTTCTCAACCGCAAGAATGTCATCATTCTGCTGATGTCGATCGAGCTCATGCTGCTCGCCGTCAACACCAACTTCGTGGCGTTCTCGTATTTTCTCGGGGATACCGCGGGCCAGGTGTTCGTGTTTTTCATCCTCACGGTGGCGGCCGCAGAATCGGCGATCGGGCTCGCCATCCTGATTGTGCTGTTCCGCAACCGCCACACCATCAATGTGGACGACCTGAACAGCATGAAGGGATAATGGATATGGAGCTCGTCTACCTTGCCATCCCGCTCGCACCGCTGTTCGGCGCCATTGTCGCCGGCGTGTTCGGCCGCCAGATCAGCCGCGCCGGCGCGCACTGGGTCACTATCCTCGGCGTCGCGGTGTCCTTTGTCCTGTCGCTGGTGGTCTTCAAGCACATCGTCATCGACAAGGCCGGCCCCTTCAACGGCGCGGTCTATACCTGGATGGTCTCGGACGGCATCCGCTTCGAGGTGGGCTTTCTGATCGACAATCTGTCGGCCCTGATGATGACCGTCGTCAGTTTCGTCTCGCTGATGGTGCACATCTACACCATCGGCTATATGCACGACGATCCGGGCTACAAGCGCTTTTTCAGTTACATCGCGCTGTTCACCTTTTCCATGCTCATGCTGGTGATGTCGAACAACTTCCTGCAGCTGTTTTTCGGCTGGGAGGCGGTCGGCGTGGTGTCGTACCTGCTGATCGGGTTCTGGTACAACCGGCCGACGGCGATCTTCGCCAATCTCAAGGCCTTCCTGGTCAACCGCGTGGGCGACTTCGGCTTCCTGCTCGGGATTGCCGCGGTGCTGATGTATTTCCACTCGCTGGATTACTACGATGTCTTCGCCGCGGCGCCGTCGATGGCGGACTTCAGCATCGAGGTGTTCCCCGGGCAGGCCTGGTCACTGATGTCGCTGATCTGCATCCTGCTGTTCGTCGGCGCCATGGGCAAATCGGCGCAGGTCCCGCTGCATGTGTGGCTGCCCGACTCCATGGAAGGCCCGACCCCGATCTCGGCCCTGATCCACGCCGCCACCATGGTCACCGCCGGTATCTTCATGGTCGCCCGCATGTCGCCGCTGTTCGAGCTCTCGGAGACCGCGCTCAGCGTGGTGCTCGTCATCGGCGCGATAACGGCCCTGTTCATGGGGCTCGTCGGTATCGTGCAGAACGATATCAAGCGGGTGATTGCCTATTCGACCATCTCCCAGCTCGGTTACATGGCCGTGGCGCTGGGCGCCTCGGCCTATGCCGCGGGCATCTTCCATCTGATGACCCACGCCTTCTTCAAGGCGCTGCTGTTTCTGGCGGCGGGTTCGGTCATCATGGCCATGCACCACGAGCAGGATATCCGCAAGATGGGCGGCCTGCGAAAATACATGCCCATCACCTACGGGACGGCACTGATAGGCTCACTGGCGCTCAGCGGCATACCGGGCTTTGCCGGCTTTTTCTCCAAGGACGCCATCATCGAGGCGGTGCATGCCTCACACACCCCCGGCGCCGGCTTCGCCTACCTCTGTGTCCTGGCGGGTGTCTTCGTCACCGCCTTCTATACCTTCCGCCTGCTGTTTCTGGTCTTCCACGGCAAGGAGCGCATGGACGCCCACACCCGCGAGCATCTGCACGAGACCCCGGCGGTCGTGACCGTGCCGCTGGTGATGCTCGCCATCCCCTCGGTAGTCTCGGGCTATCTGATCGGTGAGATTCTGTTCGGCGGCTACTTTGCCGGATCGATCCATGTGCTGCCCGAACACAATGTGCTGGGACACCTGGCTGAGCACTATCACGGTGTCGGCAGCTTCATGCTGCACGGCATGCAGTCGCTGCCCTTCCTGCTGGCGGTCGCCGGCATAGTGAGCGCCTGGTACATCTACATGAAGAATCCCGGCATCGCCGACGCGGCGGCACGGCGCTTCGCCTTCCTCTACCGGATGCTGGTCAACAAGTACGGCCTGGACGAATTCAATCAGGCGGTATTCGCCGGTGGAACACGCGGCATCGGCCGGGCGCTGTGGCGTATCGGGGACGCCGCGATTATCGACGGGCTGCTGGTCAACGGCAGCGCCCGGGTGGTTGGCTGGTTCGCCGCGGTGCTGCGGCAGGTCCAGACCGGCTATCTCTATCACTATGCCTTCGTCATGATCATTGGCCTGCTGGCTTTTCTGTCGTGGGCGGTATTCGGCCAATGAGCCGGCACGGCAATCCGCAAAGGACTTACTAGATGCAGTTAGATCTGCCCCTGCTGAGCATACTGATCTGGTTGCCGATTCTCGGCGGCCTGGGCGCGCTGGCGGTGGGCGACCGCGAGCCCTGGGGCGGACGCAGCGTGGCATTGATCGTCTCGGTGCTGACGTTCCTGCTGAGTATCCCGCTCTACACCTGGTTCGACACGGCCACGGCCGACATGCAGTTCGTCGAGCTCAGCCCCTGGATCGCCGCCTTCAACGCCAATTACCATCTGGGTGTCGACGGCATCTCGATGCCGCTGATTCTGCTGACTACCTTTACCACACCGCTGGTGGTGCTGGCCGGATGGGAGGTGATCAAGTACAAGACCGCCCAGTACATGGCGGCCTTTCTGATCATGGAAGGACTGATGATCGGGGTGTTCGCGGCCCTGGATGCGGTGCTCTTTTACGTGTTCTGGGAGGCCATGCTGGTGCCGATGTTTCTGATCATCGGCATCTGGGGCGGGCCGCGCCGGGTGTATGCGACCATCAAGTTCTTCCTGTACACCTTCATGGGATCGGTGTTCATGCTGGTGGCGCTGATCTACATGTACTACCAGTCGGGCAGCTTCGGCATCCTCGACTTCCACGGCCTCAAGCTGGGACTGACTGAGCAGATCCTGATCTTCCTGGCCTTCCTGCTGGCGTTCGCCGTCAAGGTCCCCATGTGGCCGGTCCACACCTGGCTGCCGGATGCGCATGTCGAGGCGCCGACCGGCGGGTCGGTTATTCTGGCGGCCATCATGCTGAAGATCGGCGGCTACGGCTTCCTGCGCTTCAGCCTGCCGATCACCCCGGACGCCAGTCACGAACTGGACTGGCTGGTGATCGCGCTGTCGCTGATCGCCATCGTCTATATCGGCTTCGTGGCAATCGTGCAGGAAGACATGAAAAAGCTGATTGCCTACTCGTCGATTGCGCACATGGGCTTCGCCACCCTCGGCTTCTTCATCATATTCGCGATGCTCAACCGCGCCGATGGGGCCCAGGGGGCGATACTCGGGATGGAGGGCGGCATGGTGCAGATGATCTCGCATGGCTTCATCTCGGCGGCCCTGTTCCTCTGCGTGGGGGTGCTCTATGACCGCGTCCACAGCCGCGAGATCGCCGCCTACGGTGGCGTGGTGAACACCATGCCGGTTTTCGCAAGCTTCATGGTCCTGTTTGCGCTGGCCAACTGCGGCCTGCCGGGCACCTCCGGCTTCGTCGGCGAGCTGATGGTGATCCTGGCGAGTTTCAAGGCCAATGTCTGGTACGCGTTTCTCGCCGCCACCACCCTGATCCTGGCGGCGGCCTTCAGCCTGTGGCTGGTCAAGCGCGTCATCTTCGGGGAAGTCGCCAACGAGAATGTGGCAAAGCTCGAGGACCTGAACCGTCGCGAGTTCGTAATCCTTGGCACCCTGGCCGCGGTGGTGCTGCTGTTCGGGATCTGGCCTGCGCCGATCGTGGACGTGATGCACGCGACCCTGGAAAACCTGCTGGCGCACGTGGCCGTATCCAAGCTCTGAGCCCTTGGCGGAAAGGAAACCCTGTCAGTCATGACTCTAACGCCCTCTGAATTCATGCCCGCCGCGCCGGAGATGGTTCTGCTCAGCATGGCCTGCGTCGTCCTGGTCGCGGACCTTTTCGTGCGTGAGTCGAATCGCATCCTGACCTTCCTGCTGGCGCAGGTGTCGCTGCTCATGACCTTCATCGCGGTGCTGGCCGTCGGTCACGAGGGTCGCCTGGTGGCGTTCTACGGGACCTTTGTCTCCGACCCCATGGCCCAGGTCCTCAAGCTGTTCATGCTGGCCGTGGTGTTCGGTGCCTTCGTGTATTCGCGCGACTACCTGCGGGAGCGTTCGCTGTTCAAGGGTGAATTCTATGTGCTCGGCCTGTTCGCGGTGCTGGGCATGATGGTGATGATATCGGCGCACAGCCTGTTGACGGTCTATCTGGGGCTGGAACTGCTGTCGCTTTCGCTGTATGCCCTGGTCGCGTTCGACCGCGACTCCGCGGATGCCTCCGAGGCGGCGATGAAGTACTTCGTGCTCGGGGCCCTGGCCTCCGGCATGCTGCTCTACGGCATGTCCATCCTCTACGGTCTGTCCGGCACGCTGGACATTGCCGGCATCGGCCAGTTCATTGCCGGGCAGGGGGGCGGCAACCAGGTGCCGCTGGGTTTTGCGCTCTCCTTTATCGTGCTCGGGCTGGCCTTCAAGTTCGGTGCGGTACCTTTCCATATGTGGATCCCGGATGTGTATCAGGGTGCGCCGACGCCCGTCACCCTGTTTATCGGTACTGCGCCCAAGCTCGCCGCCTTTGCCATCGCCATCCGGCTCCTGCAGGAGTCTCTCGGCGGGCTGCAGGTCGACTGGGGCGCGATGCTGGCCATCCTCGCCATGCTGTCGATCGCAATCGGGAATGTCGTGGCGATCGCGCAGACCAATATCAAGCGCATGCTGGCCTACTCGACCATCTCGCATGTCGGCTTCCTGCTGCTCGGGGTGCTGGCCGGGACACCACAGGGCTATTCGTCCGGCATGTTCTACACCCTGACCTACGCGCTGATGGCGCTGGGTGGCTTCGGCATGATCATCCTGCTCAGCCGTGCCGGTTTCGAGGCCGACCAGATCGATGATTTCAAGGGCCTCAACGACCGCAATCCCTGGTTCGCGGCGATGATGATGATCATCATGTTTTCCATGGCGGGTGTGCCGCCGACCGTCGGTTTCTACGCCAAGCTGGCCGTCCTGCAGGCGGTCATCGAGGTGGATATGCTGTGGCTGGCGCTGCTGGCGGTGTTCTTCTCCATCATCGGCGCCTTCTACTACCTGCGCGTGGTCAAGCTGATGTATTTCGACAAACCCACGGAGGAGGTGTCGCTGGCCTGTGGCACCGACATGCAGATCACCCTCAGCATCAACGCCCTGGCCGTACTGATGCTGGGGGTTTTCCCCGGCGGCCTGATGGCGCTCTGCACGGCCGCCTTCGCCTGAGGGCGGGCGGATATACGGCAACCGGGCGGGGCAGGGGAGTCGGGCCGCCGTTTGCCGGCCTGAACCAGATCTCGGCAATCCACACGCCCTGCGCAACGGGCAGGGGGTTGCGCTCGCCCGCGAGTCCCGTTAGAATCCCTCGCTCTCCAATTGCGGGGTGGAGCAGTCTGGCAGCTCGTCGGGCTCATAACCCGAAGGTCGCAGGTTCAAATCCTGCCCCCGCTACCACTTGTTAAGAAAAGCCCAAGTGACTCCCTCACTTGGGCTTTTTGCTTTTCTGGACCCGCTGCCCTTTCATTGGCTGGCGTTTTTCAATTCAGGCCGGGAAGGGGGTACTTGCGTATCTTGTCGGAGCGGCTCCAACACCGCGCCGGGCTATCACTAAATCGCGGGGAAGGGCGCCGCTACGCCGCTGTTTGTGTGTAGGTCCTGAGTTGGCCGCACCAAGCCGTTACCTTGAGCAAATCCCGAGTGATGTGCTCGGATGAGTCCATCGACCCAAGCCCGAAGTTCGGCGTCTTGGATTGAGTGTCTGGACCGCAGTGGATAGCCGACATTCGCGGGCGGGCATCATTTCGCGCTTCAGGCGGCCGCATTTGAGGTAATCCCCGAATTCCCGCCGGACGTAATCCGGCAATACCTTGCCCTCGGCGGCGCACTGCGCCCGCATGGCTTTGTTAGCGCCCACGCCCGGGCAGGGCCTCGACACGTGTGTTTGTCGAAAACTAATGCGGGTTGATCTACGTCATCCTCCGGTCACACGCCCTGTGTTATACACGTGGCTGCCGGGGCTGGCTTGCAGGTCTCATGCCTCGGCGCAAGAACTTTCCAGTAGCAGATTCATATCAATAGGAGTTTGACAATGCGTAGGACCATCAGTTTAGCGGCTGTAGTACTTCTTGTCCTGTTCGGGGCCAGCGCCCTGGCCGGAAGCGGTAAGGGGGGTGGCACTGCCGGCGGAGCGGGAGCAGCGGGCCCGGTTGGCAGTGGGCAGACCGGCAGTACGTCAAGCAAAACGGGGACGGATGTAACGGATATCCTCGGAGACCAGGATCGAGACCGACTCCAAGACCAGGACCGGCTGCACCAGGATCCGGATCAGCTCCAAGACCGGGATCAGGACCGCGATCAGTTGAAAGACCAGGATCAAGATCAGGATCAGATCCGAGATCAGGATCGCCTGCACCAGGACGCGCAGTAAGTCCGCACGCAGGGCGGCCGGGCCACGCTTTGAAGGAATAGAAACCCTGAGTTTCTTATCGAAGAGTTCAGATGCCTCGAGCTTGGTCCTTCTGCAGGCCACG
The DNA here is from genome assembly GCA_963707015.1 of uncultured Gammaproteobacteria bacterium. Lineage (GTDB taxonomy): Bacteria > Pseudomonadota > Gammaproteobacteria > Thiohalobacterales > Thiohalobacteraceae > CAVPOO01. The sequence continues at coordinate 2,557 of CAVPOO010000011.1, read as the reverse complement.
GGGGCAAACCACATTTTCGCCTGATAGGCGCGGCCATTTGTTGTAGTGGCCCAATGTGCCCTGACCCGGGCGCCGGAATGCTCTCGATAGACGAACTTCGACGATGCGCGACACGGGCAACAGCTACCTCGCCGAGCCACGAGATGAGGCCGGCTTAGAGTGCGAAATGTGCACGGCCTAGGGCAGCCAAGAATACAATGCAGAACAATCTAAAATCTAATTGGTAATTGGCTTCCCGGCTACATTAACAATGCGTTTGGCGATTCAATGCTGAACAGCCCGTGTGGGCTGTTTGGGGGCGACAACACCAGTTGTTGAACAACGGCGCGGCCTGGCTCAACTATTCACAGGCACTTGATAAGGAGGAGGATCATGATGCTTTGTATGAAGTACCGAATCTATACTGTCGCGGTTGTTTTCCTGTTGTTACAGCTAGCGCTGCCGCCAGCCTCTGAGGCGATGCCTGTATTTGCGCGAAAATACAGCATGAGTTGCGTGGCCTGTCACTCGGCCTATCCTCGACTCAACCAGTTTGGCGAATACTTTCGCGATAACAATATGAGGTTGCCAAACTGGCGGGATAACACCGTACAGACAGGTGACGACCGTCTGGCATTGCCGTCTTCTGCTCCTCTTGCCATCCGGGCGCAGGCCTATGCACAAGCAAGAAAGGGGAAGTCGATTGACCCGGTTACCGGTGATACCGAGCAGTCGAGCTCTGATTTTCAGTCACCTTACCTTGTCAAGCTATTGTCCAGCGCGCCTCTTAGCGAACACATAACTTATTACTTTTATGGCATCTTTGCCGAGAAAGGCAATAATGGTGAGACCACCATTGAAGATGCCTGGTTCAGGCACGATGATTTGTTTGGCAGCGGCGTGGGCATGCAACTCGGCCAGTTCCAGATATCCGATCTCATGTTCGCTCGGGAACTACGGCTGCCCTTTCAGGATTATATGGTCTATCGCATGGCAGGCATCACCTATGACCGAGGGGCATTATTCGATCGCAGTTTCGGCAATTTCGATCTTGGTCTTGGCTTGGTTAACGGCAACGGCATCGACGAGAACTTCGATATCAATAGTCCGGGATACAGACGCCCCGACAAGATGTTCGACAACAACAGCGGCAAGAGCATCTTCGGACGCATTGGCACAGATATAGGACCTGCATCAGTCGGTCTGTTTGGGCTTTCGGGAGAACAGGCCAATGCAACCGGTGCCGCGGGTCTCGATAGTGGAGGTAGAAACACCAACAAACGAATCGTGGGAGTGGATATTTCCGGCGACTTGCAAGGCAAGACCTATTGGTATGCCCAGCTTCTGTGGAATTCGTGGGATGGTTTTCTGGATAAAAACAAGGATTACAACTGGTGGGGTGGGTTCCTGGGAGTGGATTATATCCCGAATGACTTCTGGGCATTTTCGGCACTGTATAATTATGCGGACGCCGATGACCTGAGTAACACAGATACGATTTACGAAGGCATCGATATCAACAGTTTATCATTGACCGCCTCCTACTATTTCATGCGCAACGTCAAAGGCATTGCCGAAGTCAATGTCGATTTCCTCGGCAAGGATTCCCAGAAAGGAAGCTATTACACCGGACACCTGACAAAGGAGCATTATATTCTGTTCGGATTCGATGCCGCTTATTAGCGCAGAATATGAGCATGCGTACCCAACATTCCCGCCGAATTCCGGCTGGTCGTGTGTTGAGCATTCTGCTCGCACTGATAAGTGCCATGTTCAATGTAACGACTGGCCATACAGAAGAAGCAAAGATTCAGCGCATTCGTATTGAGTCTACACCAGCCGGAGCGGCAGTAAGCACTATTGTTGGCAGGCTTGGGGTTACGCCGCTCAGTATTACAGAGAGAGATATCTATCCCAACACCTATCCTGATGCGAAAGTAGACTTGTACGGTAAAGTTATTATCAGTAAGTCAGGCTGCAAGACAATCACTCGACGCGTAACGATAGATGATATTAAGCGCGGTCTCGACATTCAGCTGGACTGTACGCAATCAACCCCCGTTGTAAATGTGGAAGCCGTTGGGAAACCACAAGCGATCCGAAAATCTAAACAATCTGCCACATCGATACCGGAACCTTTTTCCGAACGCCGTTTGCGACAACTTAAGGTATTGAACGAGCTTCTTGATGACAAGCTAATTTCCGCAGAAGAAGAACGGGCGATCCGAAAGCGCATATTTGAACGCCTTAATCAGTAATGTGTTGCTATGCTTGACTTACACTGCTGCCCTGGAAGACACGGTCGCTACAGATTAAATCTACTATCCAGGTTAGCTTTTACAGGCAACGACAGACATGCCAAGATGATTAGTGCAGTTAAGAATGTGGATGTCCGGCATATGCGCTTTTCATTAAATACGCGACACATAATCAGGCGCGGCACCAGCAGGGGTACGGGCAATCTGTTGCAAACCCATGTCAAAATCAAAACATGACTTCCGTCGCAGTAAGCTACCTTTTCGTGCCTGTAAAAAGTGCGTCTGACAACGTCTAAAGCATGCAAGCTGAACGGCAAGTA
>CAVPOO010000010.1:0-233449 GCA_963707015.1 uncultured Gammaproteobacteria bacterium | reverse complement strand
GTCTTTCGGTGGAAGAGATACCCCGCGATTTCGCGTCAATGTCAGCACTGCTATTCGTGCTGCTCGCCATAGAGACGCTGGTTGGAAGAGAGCCGCGCTCTATCATGCGGCGAGCACTGATCTATATCACCGCAATATTTGTCGTTTACCTGCGTATCAATTATCCCCCGGCATGGTGGATATGGGTCCAACCTCTGGACTCGCTACTGTTTGTATTGATAGCAATAAGCTTTGTGCTGGCAGTGAAGTATTCTCCGAGGCGACGGCGCGTAGAGTTTGACACCACTGCAATGGATTATCTTCTCATGCTGTTGCTACTGGCAGGGCTGATAGCCTCAGGCAGTAACCTGATTGGCAACACAGTGATCGCCTTTGTGGTTGAGGTTGCCGTACTCTTCTACGCTTGTGAACTCCTCATAACGGAAAAGAGGGAACGCTGGAATGCCGTTTCGATAGCGTCTCTCGTCGCGCTGCTGGTCTTCGCCGTGAGGGGTCTGCTGTTATCAACGTATCCCGAACTATCCATCATATAGCCCCGCATACGGCGTCGGAGGGTGCAGATGTCCCTGACGCGTTATAGGCAAGGACGCGGAAGCAGACACGATCGCCTGGCGCGAGAGCCAGATCATCGGCTATGTCATACGTAACAGTCGTTTCGGCTACGTCGGATATTTCTCGGGTTGCATTTCCCGCCGTGGTTCCGTAGCGGACGCGATAGCCGAGTACGTCTCCTGGCGACGGATTCCATGTCAGCGTCACCTTGCTGGCCGCTTCGGTACACCCACTGGCGCAGATGACGTTGATAGTCACTGTGGCGAGAGAAACGTCTCCATCGGCATCGGTAACCCGGTAACTGAAATTCTCCTGACCGCTGTAATCGGCATCAGGGGTGTAGGTTATTGCGTTGTTGCCATTAATGCTCACGGTTCCGTGGGCCGGTTTCCCCGATACGGTGACATCGAGAGGGGTATCCTGAAGGCCGCTGTCATTGTTTAGCACTGCGACGGTGATTTTCTGATTCATATTGGTGCTTGCACTGTCGGAGCTGGCAAGAGGCTGGTTGTCGGTTGATGCGCTGGTGCCAGCACCAGCAGCCGTACCAGTACTACCAGTAGCAGCACCCGTACTGGTACCAGCAGCCGTACCAGTACTACCGCTAGCAGCACCCGTACCGGTACCAGCACGATTTCGATTTCGATTTCGATTTCGATTTCGGTTACGCCTGCGACTTTCAGCCTGTGTGACCGCGGCTGCCCCGGCGCCCGCGTCAGCGGCAGTCCCAGTGTCAGTGCCGGTATCAGTGCCGGTATCAGTGCCGGTATCAGTGCCGGTATCAGTGCCGGTATCAGTGCCGGTATCAGTGCTAGTACCAACGTCCGTGAAGTTCCGTGCAACTGTGTTTATATCACCCAGCTGAGTGCCTGTCGCAAAGATGGCACCAGAAATCGCACTATTGAGGTCTGAACTGGTATCGCCTGGGAGTAACTGCTCGATATCGGAGGGAAGGGCATCCGACGGAAGTGCCGGCAGGATCGCGGCAATTGTGCTCAGCGCAGCGTCGGGTGCAAGGGCTCTGGCAGCCGCAACGGCGCGTTGGGTCTGTTCAATCATGTTCTTGGGGATTCGAACGTTCTTCGTAACCGATGTTGGTGGAGCATCGGGCAGGCTGATGCGAATGGCGTCATCCATCGCTTGTGTGGCATCTACGCCGCCCACCTTGAGTCGATTGCTCATTGCTTCAATGAGGACCTGGCCAGCAACGACACTAACGACAGCGGCGGTACGGGGATCGCTGCCCGAGGCGCCCATGCCATCCATGGTGCCGTCAACCATGTCAGCGGCAATGGCGTTCATTATGTTATCCCCCGATACCGATTCGCCCTGGATCAGGAGGGCATCGCGGGTTCGGCGAACGGCTTCGCCCAGCGTCTCGCTGGCCTTTACCACCGCGGCAACGTTGGATTCCGTGACAGGTGTTCGAATCGGATCGGGAATCAGGGTCGAATCGAACCCGAAACCAAAGTTGCTGATAACGGTGTTTTTCGCGGTATTGATGTTTGCATCGGTCAGGCCGCCCGGCATGGCCAGAGCCATCCTGGTGATCAGGGTCGAAAATGGGTTTATATTGGCCTTGCTCTGGGACGGATCGGTAGCGACCGAAACGAGTGAGAAGTCAGGTTCAGATTGCGTTACGGTATCGATACCGCCAGTCGCGACAATCTGCAGCGGATACGACTCTTTCGGGACCTTCAGCGTGATTTGGTAATTGGCGGTGTTGTCGCTTGTTTCGGTTGCCAGGATCACGCCATTTTTATCCCTGACGATCACGGTTGCCCCGGTTATCGGGCCGTCTCCGACGCTGCCACTGTGTGTTACATCCGTAACACCATTACCGCCACCAGCACCACCACCACCACAGGCAGTCATCAGTGAGGCAATGAAAAGGATGGCAGCAAAACTGAACCAAGGCTTTTGGTAGGACATAGTTTCGACTCACTCTCGTGTTGGGACTGAAACACCAGGTCCCTTATAGGTTTAACTTGGAGTGTGTTGCGCGTTCCCTCCGCTTGGTGCCATGTTCCTGATGGCAGCACACGCACGTGAAGGATGTTTCGGCGCAAGGAGCGCCTGTCTTTGCGCTACAGATCACGAAGACTGCGGGGCAGGGGTCGCAGTTCGGGGGATTTCTGTTAACCGTCGAGCGAGGAGTTTGGGTTGTGTGGAGGGCCAGAATGAGATGGAAAGTCGGAGGCACACGTATGTGCCCCGTATCCCTGGCGGTTCAATAGCATCGCGTTTGAATACGGGCCGAGGTTCTGACTGCTTCGAACCAGTCGCGCGCTGCGCACCAGTGCAATAGCGGATGACTGGCTGCAATATTGGCGACGGCTTCTCAAAGCTCCAGGCGAACTTTGAACTCGTTCACAAATGCCAACCGACGAGAGAGGCGGGGAGTCGGTGACCACTCAAGGGTGGAGCTGGGGCACTGCCTTTCGAAGTGGCCAAGATGAAACAGACTGGCTTACGGTATGTGGTCAGTCTCGTCGGCTAGGATGGCGGACGCGGGACGCTTCTATCTCGCGCCCGCGTTGATAAGGATGGTTTAGTTATTCGAGGGTGGACCGGTTCGGTTCGCAGTGATTGATCAACAGCACGGTCTCCCGAATAGTGTCCATTCAGGCGGCATGTGAGGACGGGTATGGGAACGACGATATTGATGAAGGGTCATCCGATACCTTGTGTGCAGCGGATACCGTCGCTTTGAAGGGCCCGTTCCTGCGATTCAATGCAACAAGATATTGACCAGGTGAAATATCAGGCGAAGAGGATATTCCCCAGGTGATTGCGATGAATCAGATCACGCCACATGCGGGTGCCGATGGTTCCGAAACACCCGTGTCGTTGTATGATTTTATACTGAAGCAAACAGTCTCTCCTCCAGTCAGACCATAGTCGCGTCCCATATTGGTCGAATATACGGGGATTGGCGTCTCGCCTACCAGCGCCGTTACAGTGCTCGGGGAACTTCCATAATATACGTAGTAGCCAAGTGCTTCGGGCATGGGGTCCCATGTCACCGTAATGTCCAGATCCGGGCAGCTTGGGCAGCCAACCTGAATGGTCACCGCTGCTGCCGCAACATCCCCGTTTGAATCACTGATAACGTATGTCAACTGATCGGTGCCGGCGAAGTTGGCGTGTGGAACATAAACGATACTCTTGTCTACCTCAACCTAGGCAGTCCCGTTCGCTGGCAACGTGGCAATCGTAAGGGTGTAGGGAGGATCACCCTGTAGTTGATCGTTCTGCAATACAGGAATCACGACCGGCTCATTCTGCGCGGCCGTAACCGTATCATCGACTGCAGCGTGTTCGTTGCTTTCTGCCGATGTGAGTGTATCTGTGCCACCAGAACCCGATCCGCCTCCACAGGCCGTCAGCGTAAACAGACAACCTGCGAGCAAGGCAGCCAGGTGACCTGGTGCCTTCCATCGCTCAAGCAATGAAGACAGAGCGCATCGTAAAGAGCGACTCGTCCGGGCATTCGGCCATTCCGAGTGGTTGATGGTGTGGTCCACTGGCGTAATCCTTTGTCAATTTCCAGGGCAGGACAATATCGCCTGAGGCAGGTTGTGTTTGCGGGACCGTTCACAGAGTTGGCATTTTCTGTCACCTCGATCTTCAGTCTTCAGATTTCTTACGTGGCAAAGTGTCAGATTACCCCTTGAGTTGTACTTGAGCTGGAATGGAAACTAAAACAACTCATTTCGTATAGTGTGTTACAATGCAAACCTCAAGTGATTCCAAACTGTTCCACCTGTGGCTGGTGGAGGCCTTCGCCGAAAGCGGGTAGACCGGAGCGGGTCGCACGCGTAAGGGTTGTGTCATATCAGGTCCCGTGTACCAGGGCGGGCATATCGTCGAGCTGTTTAACGGAGTATCCCTGTGTCTCGAGTTCGTTCGGTTTTGTTGACTCTTGGCCAGCCCTGTCGTACAGTTCGCGCTTTATTTTTGGGGCTATAGCTCAGCTGGGAGAGCGCTTGCATGGCATGCAAGAGGTCGGCGGTTCGATCCCGCCTAGCTCCACCAGACTGCCCACCTTGTCCCCATCGTCTAGAGGCCTAGGACACCGCCCTTTCACGGCGGTAACAGGGGTTCGACTCCCCTTGGGGACGCCAATAAAAACAATGCGTTACGATCTTATACCCCACACGGCATGAGGTTCAATTTGCCATAATTTACCATAGTGATGTCCCGTTTTGTCCCGTTTACTGTTGGGCGTCAAATCTGGAGAACCTTCACATCTGAGTAGATATCAGTCCAATCATCCCAGCCAAGCCGATCAGGCCGGGGGGGAAGGGGTAGCCGAGAAACGGCGACCCTCAAACCGAAGGCCACTTAAGGGCAACCTTCGGCCACAAATTGCCCTTCCCGGGCGACTAGCGAAAGGCCCTTATTCCGCGGATCGATGACACTGGATCCGGTATTCGCGGCTGGTGGGAGTTTTGCGGGATTCAGTTATCCATTGTCCTGCATTGTTGTGCAAACTGAGCAACGGGAATTCCAGTATTAGGCTGTAAAACTGAGAGTTAGCGATTAGTCTGCTAACTATGGGTGAGGCTGTCGAAGGTTAGAATCGTTCTAGGCGTGCCCTCCAATAAAGACGAGACGTTAGAGCAGGTCTAGGTCGTCTTTACTGCAATGCGCTTCTCTTCCAATTGACGAAGTCAATATGTACGACCTTTTCTGTGGGTCACAACTCACGTTGCGCGGATTGGTCACTTATCGTGTGCTGTTCTTTACCTATCGTGAGAGTCGCGAAGTCGAGGGTCCGGCCTCATATCGCATCGAAATGAAGCATGGGTGAGACAAGTCGCCAGAAACGTGACCATCAACGAATAGGGTTTGATCGATAATTCCAAACTGTCGGATCAGTCGGTTGTAAAGAACGCTTGCGCGAGGTGCTAAAATATCGTCAGGGCATGTTACCTAGTGTTTTTGCTGAATGAGGCCCATTTTCGGTGCGAATGCCAGGTCATTTATGGATGTAAGTTAACACCAAGTTAATTAATGACAAGGAGCGAGCTTATGGACGAGCTTCGAGTTTCGTTGTTTGGAGAATTTGCGGCAAGGTGTGGAAGAGATGCGCCACTGGAGATGAAATGCCGCAAGGCACAAGAGCTTTTCAGCTATCTACTACTCCATCGCATGAGGCCTACAACTCGTGAGATCGCGGCTACCATTTTATGGCAAGACGCATCGAGCTCGCGATCCCGGGCGTATCTTCGAAGAGCCTTGTGGCAGCTACAAACGGGATTCAAGAAACTGGGCTTTACTGGAACGCCTGTACTCTTGGTCGAGCCCGAGTGCATCCAGTGCAATCCCACATTCAATTTATGGCTTGATGTCGATTGCTTTGAGCACGCTTACGAGCATACGGCAACAGTTTCGGCTTGTGATCTTACCCAGCAGAACGCCCATCACCTGGAGCAGGCGGTCGAGCTCTACGAGGGCGATTTACTCGCAAGCTACCCTTATGACTGGTGCTTGTGCGAGCGTGAACGCTTACGCTATCTGTATCTAACCATCCTCGACAAACTGACGGAGTACCACCAGTATTGCCACCATTACACCGACGCTATCGCATATGCCGAACGAGCGTTGGCTCACGATCGGGCCCGCGAGCATACACATCGGCAACTCATGCTTTTGCGCTATCAGGCAGGGCAGCGGACCGAAGCCTTACGACAATATGAGACCTGCGCAAACGCATTGCGCGAATGTCTCGACGTTTTGCCTTCAGTAGAAACTCAAACACTCCGCGAACAGATTCGCGCCGGCCAGCCCTTAAACGTGGAACCCGGTGACCCAGTATCTGCCCAACTCCAGCACTCGACTTTGCCAGAGAAGCTAGCCTCGCTCGATCGAGCACTCACTGACCTCTCCCGGGCATCAGAGCGCGTCCGCTCGGAAATCCGCGAGTTGCAAAACAAACCCATCGATTCGTGATGCCCGCGGGATTCTGATCGATAGACAAAAACTCCCAATTTCCCCCGCAGTAAACGCTCAGTAAACGCCCGATAAACGCCTGACGTTACGCCAGCCTGCTAGCGTTGTCTGTAATGGGGCAATAACAAGCTCCCCGAACTCAGCGGAGCCCGTCGATGGACCGATTGAATGGCGCAAATCCAAGCTCATATTCACGCCTTTGTCATCCGCATGTGGCTCGAATCGCCGGGCACGGATCAGAGGCCTCCGATCTGGCGCGGTCACATCACGCATATTCCGAGCAATTGCCAACATCACTTTCAAAGTGTCGACGCCATCGTTCCCTTTATCGAGTCCTTTCTGAATGCGGGCACCACGCCTCAATCGGGAAAATCTTAGAATTCGTTGTCATAGGCGTGTTTTGGCGAACCATCACACCAAATCTAACCGCCCGTCAGAGTCGCTTGGTAAAAACGGAATCATTGCATAGCAAGCAAGCGCGAATAGATCTAAGTGGCTCAGCTTCACTGCGCTCCTTCTGGGGCAGAAGGAACGCTTATACACGACTGCGAGGACCGCAATGAATTATCAGAATCCTGGGGTGTATATACGCGAAGTCCCGTCTGGGGCTCGTCCGATTGAGGTCGCCGGCACATCCACCGCAGCCCTTCTGGGCTACGCAAAAACTGGGCCGGCGCTCGAGCCCACCGCCGTGGAGAGCTTCGAAGCCTACATCGATAAATTCGGCGCGATCTCAGAGACGGGTACCGATAAGGCGGATCCGATGGGGCTCGCCGTCCGAGCGTTCTTTCAGAACGGCGGGCGGCGCGCCTACGTGGTCAACGTATCCTCTGAAGGAACCGCAGCGAGTGGGTCGCTCGCGATGGAGCGGATCGCCGAGCCCGTGACTTTGTATACAGTGGAAGCCACCAGCAAGGGTAAACATGCGGCTGGCCTCGAGGTCTGGCTCACGCCGCGAAAAGGGGGCAGCCCGGGTCGCTTCGATCTTCGGGTAATTCGCCGGGGCGGCACCGAGCTTGAGGAGATCGAAGTCTACAAAGACGTCACCCTCGCGCCAAGCCTCGACGAGGACGTGGCGCAGACGTTGCGGACTGCCCGATCGGTGGTGGAGCTGACACCGGATCCCGGCTTGGCGGCCCTGGTATACCCCGCGATCAGGATCGACTTTGCGAATGCGAGCAACCTAAAAGAGTGGAAAGTGATGCTCGAAGGCTTCCCGTCACCCGCGGAGGGGTGGCCACTTGTAAACTTCAGCGGCATGCAGACGTACGCCGGTGACGCGCGTGTCGCGCAGTGTCGGTCGCGTCTGAATGAGGCGCTGCGAAGCAGGGACATCGCTGCCACCTTCGCTTGCGAGGCTGCCGAAAATGGCGACAGCGTAAAGTGCTTGTTGCAGACCACCAGGGTGGCCGCGAGCATCCGCCTCGAGGACCCCGACGACCCCTTCACATCGATTGCCGCTGAGAAAACGCGAGCGGTGCTCATCGCCGAGTTGCTTGGGTGGGTCACCCTGGAAGATGATAATCAGGCCGTGCTGTCAGGGGATAACAGCGGTCTCGATGCCCGTCAACTCAACTTGAGCGACCTAAGTCTGCACTTCGGGGAATTCGGGCGCACCATGACCTTGTCTGGTTTCTCGGCGCAGACCACGCTAGAGGATGTGGCTAACCGCATCGAGCAAGAGCTGAAGAGCCCCCTGCCGATGTACAAACCCCATCTGCCCCAAGCGGGATTTAGCGACAACAACATCACTCTCCACTTTGGAGAAAGTAAATTGCCAGGCTCCAGGGTCGAGGGCTGGACAGAGTTGGACGGCGTTTGGTCGCTCGCTTTCCCGACCGAAGATGCGAGGCCTAGCTTTAGCTTCCAGATCAAGGCCACCGGCGCCGACGCCGAATTCACCGTCACCGTCGCGGCTGACCTCACCGGTGCGACCACGGCCGAAGAAGCCGTCCCAATGGTCCAGGCCGCGATCAACGCTTTGGCATACGTCGGACTCGATGCCGTCCACGTCGAGGTAAACGGCAGCCGGTTACTGATCTGGGATGGCAGCTATGACGTCGAGGTCCTTGAGTCAGACGCTGCGCGGATTCTCCGACTCAACACGCGAAACGCGGTCAGCGATAAACTGAGCGCGTTACAGCCCCAGCTTCACATCGTCGCTGTGCTTTCGAACGGACGTGACGGTGACCCTGGGGACCGCGCCGCCTACATGCACGCGCTGCGCAGCCTCGAAGTGCGTACCGACGTTGGAATCGTTCTGCTGCCTGGCAAGTATTGGGACCGATCGTCCGATGGTGGCAACTGGCCGGTCATAGAGGACGCCATTCGCCACGCGGAACAGCAGCACGATCGCATGGTTATCGTCGACCCCCCGCCAACCGATACCGATGGCGCTGAGTGGAATGACGGGGCCGACGTGCAGGATGCCAATCTCTCTACAAACTCGCACTGCGCTGTGTATTACCCCTGGGTCGAGGTTCCAGCACCGGGAGGCAAGAACGTGCTTGTGGCGCCCAGCGCATTCGCCGCGGGCGTCTGGTCGCGCACCGATGAGAGCCGGGGGGTGTGGAAAGCGCCCGCTGGCGTAGATGCCTCCCTCACCGGAGTTGCCAAACTGCGTCATGACGTAACCGATGCCGTGAGCGGCGCCCTCAACCGCGAGGGCGTCAACTGCCTGCGCAATGTCTCGGGTTACGGCTATCTTGTCTGGGGGGGGCGCACCCGAGCGGTACGCCGCGAGCCAGAGTGGAAGTATCTCTCGGTTCGCCGTCTGGCACTGATGATCGAGGATAGCCTCCGGGATAGCATGTCTTGGGCCGTACATCAGCCCAATCGCAGCGAGTTGTGGTCTGCGCTGCGCTTGAACATCGAGGCTTTTCTGTCACGACTGCATCGCGCCGGCGCCTTCCAGCCTGATGCGGCCAGCGACGCGTACTTCGTGAAATGCAGCCTCGGTACGACCATGACGCAGGCCGATATCGACGCCGGGCTCGTGCGTGTGCGCGTCGGCATCGCGCCCGTCAAACCCGCCGAGTTCGTCGAGATCACAATCGAGCAGATCACCCAGAACTGAGGTCAACATGGCAAACCGAACCCTTGAGGGGTACACACACAACCCCTACCGCACCTTCCGCTTTCAAGTCCTGATCAACGGCGAGCCGGTCGCTGGTCTGCGCAAAATGAGTGCCTTGAAGCGCACGACCGAGGCGGTCGGCTGGCGAACCGCCGGCGACCCGACTCACGAACGTAAACTGCCGGGAGGCACTGCGTACGAGCCTGTCACACTCGAGCAGGGCCTCACCATGGACCGCACATTCGAGGAGTGGGCGAATACGGTCAGCAAGCTCAACAACCCCGTCGAGCTCGCCGCGTTTCGCAGGAACCTGGTCATCAACGTAATGAATATGGAAGGCAAGCCGGCTATTAGTTACAAGCTATACGATGCCTGGGTGTCCGAGTACCAGGCGCTCCCCGAGCTGGATGCGGGAACGACGAATACCGTGGGCATCCAGACCATCAAGCTCGAGCACGAGGGCTGGGAAAGGGATCCCGACGTAGTCGATGAACCACCCCGGCTGCCAAGGACGCCATGAGCGTAGATTTACCGGGCGGTCTGTGGGTGGATGGCGAAATCAGCCGCCACGTGGAGTTTCTCCCCCTAACGGGTGAAGTCGAGCGCGCCATTGCTGAGCCCGCTGAGAGCAGGCCCGAGTGGGGAACGGCTGTGCTGTGCGCCGCCATCGCGCGCGTCGGTGTCACTGAGCTCACCCCGCAGATCGCCGAGCAACTGGCTGTGGGCGACCGGGTGTACCTTATCGTGCAGCTGGGCCTTCGCTGTGCGGGCGACCTGGTGTGGCGCACGCCCGAGTGCAGCAGCTGCGGATACCACTTTGACGTGCCCGTGCGGCCGTCTCAGTTCGAGCTGCGCAGTCCCGCGCCCGGCTGGTATCCCGAGGCGGAAGTGCGGCTGGGCGACCACGTGATTAGCGTAAGAGGTCCCAACGGATTGGACCAGTCTTGGCTGGCGCGTGTCCGCCCTCCCGATCCTATGCGCACGCTTGCACAACGCTGCGTCGTGACGGTGGACGGCAAAGAGCCCGATCCTGGCTTCTTTGCCAAGTTGGAGCGGGAAGAGGAGGACGCGCTGGACCGCGCCATTCAGAGTGCCTCGCCCCAGGTGATATGCACGCTGGATGTGCGTTGCCCGACGTGTCGTCACAGCCAACCGCTGGATTTCGATCCTTATTGGTTTACTGGCGACATCGAAGACGCACTGGACCGCGACGTACACATCCTGGCAGCACATTATCACTGGAGCCAGGCCGAGATTCTCGCGCTTAGCCGCCGACAGCGCCGTCGCTACGTGGCGGTCATTCATGAGGAGCAAGGCCTCCATGCCTAGCTTCCTGCATTGGGTGGTCTCCGATGCACTCGGTGTCCCCGACGTCGGGAGGCCCGAACCGTCCGGCTCAGAGACGGGGATGGAGCCAATGCTCGAACCAACAACGTGGGAGGAGGCTCCGGCCAAGGCCAGCACGCCGCCTTCGGAGCCGGAGGTGGGGGAGCGCGTGACCGCGGCCACAAGGCGGGAGGAATCTAGCGCTTTTATGGAGAGAACGGCGGCCGATAGCGCGGAACAAGTGCTGACGGACGATGAACCGCGGAAAGAAGCGACGGCACCTCCGCCCCCGTCCACGGCACTCCAGGAAGTGGATGTCCCCGCAACCGAGATGCACATTCGATCACTAGAGAGCGTCGAGGCCGTGGTCGGTCCAAGGCCGACGGCCGACCCCCTCTCTGCGCCACGGACGGTTGGCACTGAAGAGGAACGACGATCGTCACCACCAGTTTTGCCTACGGCGCCCGTCAACCAACACGCGAAGTCGCGATCCCGGGTCTCACCGTCCGAGACGCGCCAAGCTCAAGCAGCCGCAGCCCCCGAATCCCCAGGACCTCCTGGGGCCCCGTCGAGTGTGAACCTCAAGACACCTGGCCCTGCGCCGTCATCTTCGTGCACGGAACCAGGGCCGGCCCCTGTTCAGCCCGCTGGCGCTGCTGAGCCATCTCCCGAACCCCCTCCCGAACCCACTCGGCAAGCAGCGCACGTGGAATCCGTACCGGGAATCACACCGCCCAGAGGCGAATCCAAGCTTTCTCGGTTTCCAGCGGTTGCTTCTCAGCCCGAGGCTCTATCCGAGTCAGAACCGACTGTACACATCGGCCGCATCGACATCTTCATCGAAACACCGCCGGTCTCTCCGCGACACGTCGCTGCGCCGAGTGAGAGCCGCGAGAGCCCACTCGCAAGCACGCTGTTCGTGAGGCGCCTGTGACTGTTCCTTCCTCTACTCTGTCTCGCGCCGCCGTGGCCTTACGTACACGCCTCGCCAAGTACAAGCCGCTTGAGGAGGCAGATGTACGCATTGGGCACCCATCGACCTTCAAGCCTGAGGCCGGTGCCGCCGCGCTCAGCATGTTCTTCTTCCAGCTCGTGCCAGCTGGCAACTCGGGATCGGCTGGGCCGGACCACCCGCTAGACACGATCGCGCATGTGCTTTTCATGCCTGTGTCGATGACGGCGGAGCCGGCTGCCGGGGCTGATCACGTCGACTACGGTGAGACCGACCTCGCGATCCTCGGTCACGTTATGCGTTGCTTCCATGAGCACCCTATTCTGCAGATTCGGGATAACCATGAAATCGACTGCGAGATTGAGATCACACCGCATTCGTTAACACCCGACGAACTCAACAAGATCGTACCGACCGCCCCTGAGGGCGGTTTTCGCGCCGCGGTGGCCTATCAGCTAGCGCTCCTACCGCTGCCGCTCAACAAACCGCCCCGAGAGGGTCCAGAAGTCCAAGTGGTCACCTACGGCGTTACCACGGAGCCAGCACTGGTCAGTGGCGACTTCCCACAGCAAGAAGTGGGCGCAATCGTACCATCGACGACCACATTGAAAGGTCCGCAGCTCTATCTTATGGACGAGAAGAAGCCGTGCGTGTTCCTGCGCAGGTCCGCGTCGGCTGCCTCCCAACTTCGATTGCGTGCTGTGGGCAGCAACAGCCCGCAAATCGAGGTAACCATTCGCCGTTGGGTTCCCGCCGACCTTGACTACTTGCCGGTTAAGACGCTGCAGCTTACGCCAGGCGAAGCTTACGCCTGGGAACCGCCGAAAGAAGAATTCACCGCCCAATATGTTCTGGAAGCGGAGGAGGGGGGGCTCTGCGTCCTGGTGGTCCTCGCCGAGGAGGGAGTGTGACGCTCATCCCGAACCATAACTGGGCCGTGGTGGAGACCCTGGTCGAGCAGCTGGAGGCGGCCCGTCGCGGGTCCCCTCAGGTCTCGGCATCCGTCCATCCTTTCGACGGGGTCGAGGCGTTGAAGACAGCCTTTCTCCTCGACGACCCCGACGTTGACATCCTGATCCTCGCACTCGCGCCCCTGATGTGTCCGCGCGTGGGCTGGTTGTTTCGTGAGCATCAAGCCGGAGGGAGCTCTAGCTTTCCCGGCGTCGATCTGATCTGTGAGCTGTTACGGCTCGAGCCAGAGGAGATCGTCGCTTACCGCAACCGGGTCGTGCCCCATGCACCGCTGATCGCACGCGGTTTGTTGGAAGAGGCCACGAACCTGCCTTACGCACCTCTAGTACCCACGCCTCGCGCTAGACGCCGCATCCTCGGACTGCTCCCCCACGGCACTGAGATACCCGGTGCCGTGCTGATACAGCCTGACGCCTACTCGCACACCCTCGAACGCCTGGTCTGTCCCGACGTGGTCTGCCAGCAGCTCCAAGAACTGGCGAGCTGGCCCGAGCACGAAGATCAGCTTGCTCAGTGGGGCGTACCCGTCGAGCACGGACCGGTGGTGCTGTTTGCGGGCGCATCTGGCACGGGCAAGACCATGGCTGCGAAGGCCCTGGCCGCTGAGGCGGGTTTACCCCTCTACCGCGTCGACATGGGGCTTCTGGTTAGCAAGTACATAGGTGATACGCCAAAGAACATCAACGAACTCTTCCGACACGCGCGCCGTACCGAGGCGGTGCTGCTGTTCGACGAGGCGGAGGGCCTGTTCGGTAAGCGGGGGGAGGTTAAAGAAGCGCGCGATCGCTATGCGAACATGGAGGTTGGCCATCTGCTGGCTCGCATGGAGCAGCATCCGGGCATCTGCCTGCTCACCACCAACCTGCGCGACCAAATCGACCCGGCCTTTCTGCGTCGTATCGACGTCGTGCTTAACTTTACCTTCCCGGACGAAGCACAGCGCCGTGATTTGTGGCGGCTCTACCTAAACAACATGCCCTCGCACACCACCGAGCTCGTGCACCAGCTCGCCAGTGTTCCCCGGCTGTCCGGCGCCCAGATCGCCGGTGCTTGCCGCTACGCGGCTCATCACCTCGCATTCCGCGCGTCCAGCGGCTGGGACCAGTCAAGTTTGCTGCAAGCGGTCGCGCGAGGTTTATGGAACGAACTGAAGAAGACGCAGGGCCGCGCCCTACGAGCGAGTCTCGGCTTCCTTGAGCAACACCTCGAAGCGGAGGCCGCATGATCCGCATCGATCAACTCCACATTCATCTGCCATCGAGCCTGGAGTCTCACGCCAAGGACATCGCGGAAGGCCTGGCTCATACGCTCGCTGGTCAAGAGATGCCTCTGGGGGAGCACCGCATCGCAAGCCTGTCGGTGGAGTCCATTGAGCTGCGAGCGGACATGAATAGTAGCGAGATCGGGGCGCTCTGCGCAGAGTGCATCGCTAGTGCGGTGCGTGGGGAGGTGTCATGAGCCTACAGGAGCGAGGTGTGTTGATCGAATACGCCCTGACGCCGCGTCCGCTGGTCCTGCTCTTCCAGTTCAACCCGCACAGCATCACACGCTCCCGTACCGTGAGCCTTCCCCCGGGCGGACTGGGTAAAAGTGCGACCTTCACGACGCAAGCTGAAACCCAACGGGCCGCCCAGGGGGTGAGCGTCAAATCGGAGACGCTGTCCTTCACGATCCTGCTCGACGCCACCGATCGCATGAATGCCGGCATTGATCCACTCGCGAAGGTCGTCGGCGTGCAGCCCGAGATCGATGTGCTCAACCAGATGCTGCAGCCCAAGACCAGTGCCCCCGCCGGGTTCACGGATCTTGCCATCGCCTCAGGGGAGAAGGAAGCGGGTTCGCCACAGCCTCTATTGCCATCGGTGTTGCTTTTCAAGTGGGGCGTAAGTGTGTTGCCGGTGTTTCTAACCCAGACCCGCATTGAGACCAAGGCCCACTTGCCTATCACGCTGGCACCATACCGGGCCGAGGCCTCGCTGACCCTGGAGGTCATTGAGAGCGAGAACCCGATATATACGTTCGAGCGCAACCGGCAGGAGCAGTCCGCCCGAAGCCTCGGTCTGGTCTCCGGACTCGCGAGCGAGCTGCTTAAGTTCTAGGAGGCGCTGTGTTCGACCCACACTCACGATACAAGCAGACTTCCGACTACTCGAGACGCCCTGGCCGGAAACCGCGGTCCATTGATACGCTGCCCGGTGTCATCGAGCACATCGTCACCGGCCAGGACCGTCTGGATCGGCTCGCTGCTCACTACTACAACGACCCGCGGAAGTGGTGGTTGATCCTCGATGCGAACCCCGAATTCGGCTTTGGTGGGGACCTGGATATGGGCAAATTCAACGGCACGGTTATCGTGATCCCGGCCGACCCGGGAGGCCGCCGGTGACCACGACCGCCTGGGCACCCCCGCTGTGCACCATCACCGTGAACGAACAGTCGAACGAACTGCTCGCCGATGCTCTGCGCGAGGTCACCGTGGAGATGCGCCGCGGCGCTTCGACGACTGCGACTCTGGTGTTCAACACCCTCCGCGAAGAGTCGGGTCGCTGGTTGGTGCAGGATGCCGGGGCTGTGAAGCCATGGGACAGCGTCGCGATCACCGCCCACTTCGGGCCGGCGGCGGGCAGCGAAGAACTCATGCGTGGTTACGTGCGAGAGGTCCGTCTTTCCTACCCGCAGAACATGGACGACACGCGTGTCACTGTCATAGCCCAGGACGAGCTGTTACGCCTCGATCGCGAACACCAACAGGACGTGCTCACCCGCGAGGGTGAGGAACGCCCCGACGGCGAGATCGTTGAGACGCTGGTCGGCGATGCGCTCGAGTCTGTGGTAGCCGATGGAGGTATCACCGCGGGCGCCTTGCACATCGACAGCACGGTGGCGCGGTTTCTGCGCGAGCGGGCACGGGCCAATGGCTTCGAGCTCTACACGCGAGAGGGAACACTCTACTTCGTCGCACCGCAGCTACAGGCGTCGCCGCAGCCGCCGATTCGCGTGTACGCCGGCGACGACACGAACTGCCTCGAATTGAACGTCGAGCAAGATGGCCACCGGCCCGACGCCGTAAGGCTCACACGGCAAGCGCCGGCCGCGGAGTCCGGGCGCACTAAGGTCGAACTCGCGCCGGATCAGCACATCCTCGGGTCCACTGCGCTCACCGCAGAGCGGGACGGCCTCGAGCCCTTCGTCTGGGCCATTCAGGCTACCGGCCAGACCGAGCAGGAGGCCGAACTCCGCGCGCAGGCCAAGGCCAACGAACACCAGTTCAAGATTCGCGCGGAGGGCGTGCTCGACGGCCTTGCCTATGGCCACGTGCTCCTGACCCATCTGCCCGTCGAGGTGGAGGGCATTGGCGAGACCTACGGTGGCACTTACTACGTCGACCAGGTCACGCATCACTTCGCGGCCGACGCCTACACGCAGCGCTTCTCGCTCCTTCGCAACGCCACCAACCAGCCCTAGAGGAAAACACCATGGACGAAACCCTTGTCAACCTACTCCACGAACTTGACCGCCGGCGCTTCGGCAAGTACCGGGGTGCGGTCGTTGACAACAAGGACGAGCAGCGGCTCGGCCGGCTGCGGGTCTCGATCCCATCGTTGTTTGGAGACGGAGAGAGCACCTGGGCGCTGCCTTGCCTGCCTTTCGGCGGGTTCGCGCGCCAAGGCATGTTCTTTATCCCCGAGGAAGGGTCACTCGTATGGGTGGAGTTCGAGGAGGGCGACATCCAACGCCCCATTTGGACGGGTATCTTCTGGGCCAAGAGCGAGGACCTCCCTGAGGGTGCGGCCAAGCAGGCACCAACGACCCGGGTGCTTCAGACGCCCTCGGGGCACAGGCTACTGTTCGAGGACGCTGAAGGCGAAGGCCGCGTAACGCTATCCCATGCCAACAACGCAGAGCTCACGATCGAGCCCGACGGCTCCGTCGAGCTCACCAATGCGGCCGGCATGACACTGAAACTCTCCGAAGAGCGCAAGGAGCTGCTGCTCGAGGACGGCAAGGGCAATATGCTGCGCATGACCGAATCCGGCTGGACCGCCGAGGACGCATCAGGCAACGCGATCGACATGAGCAGCGGCGGCACGACGGTTAAAGCAAACGCCATGGTGACCGTAGATGCACCCTCGGTTGCCCTGGGTGGCTCCTTCGGCGAGCCCCTGCTCAAGGGGCTGAGCTTCCTCACCAAGTACATGACGCACACCCACACGGTGGCGCCGATCGTTGGCGGTCCGACCTCCCCTCCCATCCCGCAGGGCGAGATGGACGCGCTCTCCAAGGTCGTCACCACGGGCTGACCGCATGCCGCAGAACCTCGCAGATCCTGAGTACCTCGCCTTCCCGTTCCGGATGAACACGGACGGCCCGAAGATGGTGCGTCGGCGTGACTACATCGCCCAGCAAATCGAACAGGTGTTACTCACCAACCCGACCGAGCGGGTCTTTGAGCTCGAGTTCGGCGCAGGCGTGCGGCGCATGGTCTTCGAGCCCAATCGGACCGCGCTTTGGGATCTTGCGAAACAACGGCTCATGGCGAGCCTCAGCGAAGCCCTGCGCGGAGAGATCGATCCACGTTCGCTGGACGTGACCATCGCACCCCAAGACGAAGCCGATAAAGGGCAGCCGGCCGACAAGACGGAAGGCGATGACACACTGCGCATTCGGATCCGGTACCGGCTCGCGACCATCAACCGCACCGAAGAGCACTTGTTCGTCGTGCCGGAGGGGGGCGCCATTGGCTGAGCTCGCACGACCGCAGCTGACTTGGCCTGCCGACCCGGAGGGTACGGACCCCGGTGTCAGGGTTGTAGAACTCCCCGTGCCCTTGCCTAAGGTCGGCGACGACTTCGACTGGCAGCAACGGGACTTCGACAGTTTCCGGGGCGCGATGTGGCGTGAGCTGCAGGATCGGTTCCCGGAACGCACACGCTGGACCACGGGCGATGTCGAGACCGTGCTGATCGACGTACTCGCGATGGCCCTCGATCAGCTCTCGGACATGGCCGACCGGGTGAGCACTGAGGCCTATCTGGTCACCGCACGACGGGTGGAGTCGGTACTCGGCTGGCTGCACTTCATCGGTTACGATCCGACGAGCGAGCGTGGCCTCACCGTCGACCAACTGCTCGAGATGTATCGGAACAAACCGCACCAGCTAGAGCTCGACCGCCAACGCGGCCCCGCGAGCATCCGGACCCAGCGCCGCATGGTGAGCCTCGCCGACTACGGTGCTCGCATCGAGGACCACCCCCTGGTGGAGCGGGCGTACAGCCAGCAGCGCTGGAACGGGTCGTGGTTCGAGCTCACGGTCACCGTGAGCCTGGCGGAGGGACGCATGCTCGACACCGAGCTCCTGCAACTCTCCGACCGGGAGCGCACAGAGGTGGAGGGTTTCCACAAGAAGTGGGGATTGCGCAAGCTTGTGCCAGACTGGACACAGGTCGAGACCACACGGCGCCTGGTGACCGAGTATCTCAAAGCCTTCCGCATGGTGGGTCACATGGTGGAGCTGGCCGATATCGTGCAGGTGGGCCTCGTGATCGAGCTGTGCATCCACCTCGAGGACCACTATTTCCACTCGGAGGTTCGGCGGGAGGTCGAGCGGGTGCTGGGGCACGGTCCCACCGGCTTCTTCCGCCCTGGGCGCCTTGCGGCCGGGCAGGACATACAGAAGGGAGACCTCTATGGGGCGCTCATGCCGCTGGACGGGATCCGCAGTGTCGACGTGCTCCAGTTCCGCAAGCAGCCGGAGTCACCGGGTGAGGAGATTCCCGACCGCATCGTGCTCGACAGGGACGAACTTGCCGTCATCCGGGATCAATGCGGGGAACTGATTGTGCATCTCCAAGGGGGGCGTCGCGGATGAGCGACTTCACCCGCTGGAACCGATCCGGATTGTCACGGCTGCGCTACGTCGACGGCAACGCAGCGACCTTCTTGGACCATATCCGAAAGTCACTGCACGAGTCTTTCGAAGGCCGCTGGATGGACCGGCTCGAACCGCCCTACGACGAGTCCGAGAACGGCGAAGACGAGTACTGGGCGCGGCATCGCAAAAACGAGAAGCTTGAAAAGCAATACCTCGATCGGGGCGATCTACTCTGGGAGCTGTTGCGGACTTTTGCACGTAGCTGTCACGTGCTCACCGAGCAGATCGACGCCCATGCAAACGAGGCCTTTCTACGCACGGCAACCGAATGGGACGAGGTGCGCAAGCACGTCGCGATGCTCGACTACCATCCTGTGGGCGCCACGTCGGCTACGACCTTCCTCGCCATCGAGGCGAGGAGCGCAGGTACCGTAGAACGGGGCCTGCAGGTGCGGCACCGGCCGGCGGCAGGCAAGCCCATTGTGTTCGAGACCCTCGAGGACGTGGCAATCGACCCCGCGTGGAACGTGTTCGAGGTCGAGGGTGCTGGGCAGTCACAGGCACTGCTGCAGGACCTGGCAGACGAAGCGCTCTGGCGAGTGCCACCGCGTGCGCGGCTCCGAAAGGGAGAATCCGCACTCATCCTCTTCGCGGGTTTCGCATCCGCGGCGGCTGCAGGTGCACAGACAAACGGAACAGTGGGCCTCGACTATAGTGACGAAACCTGGAAGACATTCGTCGCTGGGCAAACAACCATGCTCTCGTCGCCACGCTTTCGGCGCGCCCCGTGGATCAACGGCAAGAATGTCCGCAGGAGTGCGACCCCGCATGGGCTAGCCAAGGGCTCGGCGGTTGCGTGGCAGGACCCTGATGGGCAATGGCGCTTCGCCCTGGTGAAGCGGGCCGACTCCTTTGGGCTCGAGCTGGAGCTTCCTAGATACGCCATCCCAGATTGGAACGAGGAGTTCACGGGGAACGACCAGTGGCCCGATTGGTCCGAAACCGATATCCCACTCGAGCCCGCCACCCGGTTGATCGGATCGCTCACGTTTCCCGCGGAGTCCGCGACCGAGGAGGAGCTCGTCCTCGGTGCACTAGCCAATTTCACCGCCAGACATTTGTACACCAAGCCCCCGGCGCCAGTCGGGGAGTACAAGAATCCGTTCGAGGAGTTCCCATCCAACGATATCCTCGGCTTCGAGAACGTGGAAGTGGAAGACCTCGAAACACTCAAGGACTTTATCATCTGGCTGCTTAGTGCCATACCAGGCGTCAAGTTCACGTTAAGCCCGGACATCCTTGTGGACCTCGGGGCGATGATCAAGACTAAGGACGCGCGCATCCCATCGACAGGTCAGCTCGTGTTTCAGGCCTTTCTGGATCTGTTTGGTGGCGGGGACGCGACCGAGCCCACAAATTTTGATCCACCCCCACCCATGCACGGGATGTTTCGGTACTGGCCAGCTCCGGGAGCGCCCCCAGAGACCACAGAGGACCGGGAGGGCTGGCGCGACACCGGCGAAGGTGCACCCCTCGGTGGCGAAGGCGAGTTCTGGTTCTTCCCGAAAAACATGCCTGGCAGCGGTCTGCCCGAACGCCGTCTCACCCTCATCAACCAGCCCGACGGAGGCTGGTATTTCTTCGATGGCCGCCCCACGGGCCTGGCCATTGGCGACTGGGCCGCCGCGCGCTTCTCAGACAAGGAGGGTTGGGTCCCGGTCAAGATTCTTGATATTCAGATCGATCTCCCCGGCCTCACCACACCGATGCAACCCTACGAACGCCATGACCGCGCCTCCGCGTTCGCCGTCCAGCTCGAGCTTGCCGATGGCATCGTCTCCAGCGATATCGAGCTGCTCGAGCTACAGGGCGACTACCGTGCCGAGGAGCCGCCTATCGGTGCCGAGGTTAACGAGGCCGCGGTCTCAGGCCCCATCCGCCTGATCCCGCCTTGCCCGAAGGAGAACTTAAAGAGTCGCCGGCTGCTCGCGGTCACCAAGGATGGCACGCATAGCCAGCTCGTCGAGGTCGACGCGGTCGACGAACATGCGTGCACGATAACACTCGCCGACACGCTCTCCTCGGACCACTTCACTGCAGGCAATCTCCGGCTTTACGGTAACGTCGTGCGGGCCGGTCACGGCGAACGGCGCCCCGATCTGCGCCTGTCCAGTGGCACCGCCACAGATCGGGGCCCGACGTTGAACCTGCGCCAGACCCTTGTGTCCACCGTGCCCGACAGTCGTCTCGCCCACGGCGCCCGCGAGGATCTGGAGGTCGTGATCGATGGCGCACGCTGGCGGCACGTGCTCCGGCTCGACGACAGCGCGCCCAGCGACCGGCACTTCACGGTGAGCACGACCGAAGAGGGCTACCTACAACTGCGCTTCGGCGATGGCCGACGCGGACGCCGCTTACCCGTAGGTACCGGCAACGTACTCGTCCGCTACTACCGCGTCGGCGCAGGAAGGATCGGCCCACTGCCTCCGGGTTCTCTAGAGGATTTGGTCCACCCGCATCCGCTGGTCCTCTCCGTCCGCCAGCCCAGCGCGACCACCGCGGGCTCCGACATGGAGCGCCCGGAGCACATGCGGGAGTTGGCACCGGCCGCGCTGCTCTCCCTCGACCGCGCCGTCTCCCCGACCGACTTCGCACACGTGGCGACCCAGCACTCGAGCGTGCTGCAGGCCCGCGCCGAGTATCGTGTCGACAGCCGCATTCTTCACGACGTTGTCGAGGTGCGAGTCGTGCCGGCAGGGGGGGACGAGCTTGATTCGGCAATCCGCGACGAGATCGTCGACTACCTGCAACGGCGCGCCATACCTGAGGTGCTCGTGACTGTCGGGGCCGCTAATCCGATCCGAGTTGTGCTCGATGTCGATATCCGGATCGACATCGAGGTCTACACCGGCGAGGAGGTCGTGGCCACCGTCGTGCGGGAGCTCACCGCGCGCTTGTCCCGCGAACGACGGGCTATCGGCGCCGATCTTCACCTCAGCGAGATCTACGGTGTGGTCGAAGCGGTCACCGGAGTCGAAGACTCGGTGTGCAGCGTCCGCGAGTACTCGTGCGGACGTGTGCATGCCGCTCCTAACGACATCGTCTTCGTTGCCAACGCAGAGGCGGTGCATTGTGTATTCGGGGAGTACACACCATGAGTACCGGGGTCGTGGGCAAGTTGAACGTAAAGGTCGTGAGGGATCTTTTGGACAGGCTTATCCAGCCCGAAAGTGACCCTTTGAAGGAGCAACTCTGGCAGGCACTTCCCGCGGTGTACCGTGAACGCGACGACCAACATGACTTGGAGAAGCCGCTCGACGCCTTTGGCTCCGTGCTCGACGGCGTGCGGGCAACACTCGACCAACGACTGCGCGATATCTCGCCGCTCACCTGCCAGCCGTGGCTACTGCCTTACTTCGCTGATCTGCTCGACGTGCGGCTGCTTTCGCCTCACGAGCAAGGTCGGCGGCAAGAGATCGCCAACGCCATCCGCTGGCGTCAGGGCAAGGGCACCTTCGCCACCTGCGTGGAGGTCGCCGAGGCTATCGGGCAATACCCGATCATCGCGTACGAAGGGCACGAGAGCGTGGCGACCACCCCTCGTGCAGACCGATGGGTCAGGCCCGAGCTCGGCATACGGGCCGTCTCCGTCGACTTTCGCAGGCTCTCGGTGCCGACAAGGGTCGATGTGGTGGGCCCGCGGACATTCACCAGCAATTTCGATGGTGACGAGGTCCTGTGGGAGCGCGAGCTACCTCCGTACGGCGCACCCTGTCATCGCGGCAACGGATATCACGTTGTGAACCTGCACACCGTGGACACTCGTGGGCCCAGCTGGGAGCACGGCCACCACCATCCGAAGCGACTGCGTCTATTCACGCCGGTGCCATTGGGCTTCATCAAGCACCACGTCGTGCCGCAGCGGGCTGTGGGTTTCTTGATGAGTCACATTGCGCCGCCGGCGGCCGACGACCCGGAGTGGCGCTCTGTTCACAGCGGTGGAAAGGAGCTGCGATACCTCGTGCGAAGCGCGACCCTGCAGGTGCAGAGTAAGCGGTATGTACGCGTTGACGAGCACCGCAGCTGGATCGACGGCTCGGAGTACATGCGCCGATCGACGCTGATCGCGTTCACCGAGGCGGCGGAGGACATTGCCCCCGCCTTGCCCGAGTCTTGGTCCGACTGGAAGATCAATACCTACCTGCTGCAGATGGAAAACTCTCAGGACACGACCACCCTTCGTGGCGGTGCCTGGGACCTCTCGAACGGCAGGCCCGGAACGGCTGGCGAGCCCCTGCCGCGACGTGGCCACCTATACGGCGAGATTCGGTGGCCGACAATGCAGATCATTCGCTTCCGAAACACAGAACGGCCGCAACGCGTCATCATCGAGCAGCTTTGTGTTAGCAGCGAGATCATCGGCGCCCTCGATCGGTTGGAGCTGTCGCGGGTCGGGGTACGGCGGGTGTCGTTGTCGGAGGGCGCCACGCTCTCGGCGACGGACAGCCTCATCCATACTCTGAAGACCTGGCGGCCCGGGGGCAGGCTCGGCGAGGTCACCCTCGAGTACTGCACGGTATCGTCCTCGATCACCTGCGCCGAGTTGCGTGCGAGTGACAGCATCCTGCTTGGCGCCTTCGAGGAGGACGACCTCTCTGCCGTCAAGCTCCGTTACTCCTGTGCGCCTCAGCTGCCCGCATCAATCCCCCAGGCCTGGCGCGTGCACGAAGCATCGATCTCCCGACGTTGGCCGGAGCTCTTCTCGCAGATCATCCATGGCGACGGCCGCCATGAGCTGGACGAGGCGCGCTTCGGTGAGCCCGGCTTCGGCGTGATGCATCAAGTGACACACCCCAGCATCCGGCGAGGCGCCGAAGACGGCGGCGAGCTGGGTGCTTATCATCACCGGCACTACTGCGGGCGCCAAGACGCGGTGCTCGATAAGCTGGCGGAGTTCCTGCCAGCCGGAATGGTGCCGGTTCTGACCGTCGACCCGCACTGGCAGGCCCCACTTCCACGGAGAACAAAGTAGTGAAGGCGCAGATTTCCCGGGACAGCTTCGACCCCGACAAACTGTACTCCGGCGTATTCCAGCAGCAGGGGCGCATGCTCACGGACGCCGACTGGAATGAAATGGTCCGCATCCTAAAACACCGCATGGATCGAACCGTTGGCGCTGCAGTTGAAAGCGGTTCTCCGCGCTACTGCGGGATCATCCAGGGCGCAGACGCGTCGTATGAGGCGTTCAAGAAAGCCCCACAGTTTCGTTGGGGTCGCGTCTACGTAGACGGGCTCTACGGTGAAGTGAGAAGGGCGGCCCCGGTGTTTCAGGTCGACCAGGTTCTCGCGTCGGGCACCCACGATTGGTCGAGGGTCAACCTGGAATCCGACTTCTCTTCGCCACCAGTGCTGCTGACCGCACTACAGACTTTTCGCGGAACTGCCGAGACGCGCCTTCGAGGTCGTACAGTGAGCGCCTTCGAGGTCAAGGTCGAAGAAGCGCAGTCGCGCGACACAGATCCCCTCCACGCGGGGGAGCCGATCGGGTTCTTGGCCGCGGCGCCCGGCGAGATCCTTGATGCTGGCGGCTGCTTAATCGGCGAAGCGGGAATGCTAGAGGTAGGACAGCGGGATGGCTCGACCTGGCACACTGTCGCGTTCAAGCATCAATACAGCGACCCTATCGTCATCATGCAACTGATGAGCTTCCACGGGCCAGAACCCGCCCATACCCGCGTTGACGACGTACGTCGGCACGCTTTCAAGTTTCAGATTGAAAAATGGGAGTACCTGGACCAGTCCCACCCTAGCGAGGAGATTGGTTACGTTGTACTGGAAAAGGGACGGCACTGGCTCGCGAACGAGACCATAGTAGAGGTCGGCACGGTCGAGACCGACCACGGTGGGACCAAAGTGGAGTTCGAAGAGGATTTTCCTTCGGAGCCGGTTGTGCTGAGCCACAGCCAGACCAGAAAAGCCCCCGATGCAGTCGTTACGCGCCAACAAAATGCAACCCACGGCAGCGTGGAGATCCGCCTCCAGGCGGAAGACGCGAGCGAAGAACATGACAGAGAGATGGTGGGCTACATTGCCGCAAGCGCCAGTCAGAAACCGTTGATCGAAGACCTGTCGATCAAAGATTTCATCCAGCACCAGCGCGACTATCCCGCCAACCCGTGGAATAGGCTAGAAGTCGAGATCCAGTACCTGGTGTATATCGACTTATGGGAGCGGCTGGTGGTCTCGCTCGAAGACGCGGCGCTCACTGATATTGCGCTGCACGGTACCGACACCTGTGTGCGCACGCAAACCATGGCGCAGGTCAAGTTGGCGCCAATGGGCGAAAACGTCGAGGCGCTACTGCCCCATGGCACCGCAAGGATCAGCGTCGACGTTCTACCACCCACGGTTGCGGGCCGTCTGCACAACTGCAGCACGGAACCGCAGGCCGCCACGGCGTTTGCCAAGAAGAACGCATTGTTTCGCCTCGAGCTTCACTCGGTGACAAAAGCCGACGGCGAGGTCTCGGAAGTGACCCTAAAATGGTCTACGGAGAACGGCGCCGAGGAGCGCCGCAACGGCGAGACGCTCGACGGATTCTTATCCGACGATTATTTGTATGAGTGTTTCTCGACCGAGACAGAGAAGCATCTCGGCGAACACTTGTTGCAAGGGGTCAACGGATGGCAGCCCCTGCGATCTACCCTATACTCACGTGCCGATTACGACGAGGAACGAAAGATCCCCGGTACCCCCGCGGCGACGATGCCGCGTATTCGACGCTGGGACGACAGCGTAACACTCGATCGTAGCGCGACGTCCCACAAGACGTCCCACAAATGGAGCGTAGCGGGCGGGTCGCATCCGGTCGCAACGATTGAAGGTGGAGCGCCCACCGGGCAAACGCTGAAGCTATCCCTCAAAGCCGACGACCGCGATTACCTCATCACGCTGTCTCTCGATGCCCAAGACTCACGGCCCGCGCACTTTATGACGGGTGATTACTGGCTTGTGTTGCTGCGCGACGATGGTAACGACCTGACGGCGGAGCCGCTATCGGCAGACCCCGTCGGCGTTGAGCACCACTACATGGCAATCGGATCCACAACAAAAGACCGTGAGGGGGCGTTAGAGCAGTACACGCTGGATAAACCCACATGGCGCCGCCTGAGCTTTCCGAGCTTGACCAGGTTGACCTTGGACCGGGTTTTAGTCGCGGACAATGGTAAAGAGACAGACATCGAGGATCTGCTGCTCGGAAGAGCGATAAGAAAGCAAGGCAAAGTGGTGTTTCAGGGCACTTTGCCACCCAACGCTGTCGTCGAGTCCGATTGGATTCCTGAGGGTGACGATGGTCTGATGGAAAGACCCTATACGCTAATTGTCGGTGCACACGGGAACGCTGGGACAATTCTACTAGGCCCGGGCTTATCTGGTGATCAAGTCGCTCGTGTCGGGGCAGAGATCGACCCGAGTACTAACAAGTTTCGCATTCGTGTGCAAAACGGCGCGAACGGATCTACTAATATTACGATTCCGTGGTGGGCGCTTGAAGCGACGGGAGACGAGTTAGACGATACACACGTTGACGTACAGCTGGTGGTGGATCCGCCATCGATAACGCTGTACTCGGGTCAGGAGCAGCTGTTCAAGGCCATCGTGGGAGGGGAGATAGTCTCCAGCGGCGACGTAGAGTGGTTCGTCAACGGATCGCCGGTCAGCGGTGATGCGGGCTTGGGCGCCATAACCGACGAAGGGCTGCTCTTCACGGCTCCTACCGTCGGAGACAGCACAGACTTCGAGATTCTTGCGCGGAGCACGCATAGCCCGAATATGGAGGGAACCGCAAGTGTCACGGTGACACCACATGAGGGCGTCGACGTAACAGCCACAGTGTACCACTGGGATCTTATATACGTCGCACCGGGTCTTCCTCCCATGGTGATCAAAGATGTTCCTCTGGAAGGCGCGACTGTTTCGCTCAAACGGGACTTGTATGAGGTGGTCGGGACAACGAATACAGATGGGGAGTTCGTTTTCCAAGACATCCCTCCGGGTACCTACACATTCAGCGCGGAGATGGATGACTACGCGCCTAAAGATCAACAGGAAACTATCAGTCCGGATAACACAACGATAGAGTTAACTCTACATCTGGACGTTATAGGACGAATTTACAGTGTTGATGAGAACCAGGAGGAAGTTGGTTTACTCGGCGCGGAAGTCGAACTCATAGGGAAACCGGATGAGACAGTGTATGAGACACCGGTGGGCGCGACGACGGATGCGAATGGGGAGTACGTTTTCCAAGACGTCCCTCCGGGTACCTACACATTCAGCGCTTCCAAGGATGGCTACACGACTAACACAGAAGAAGTTACTATCAGTCTGCTAAACAAAGAAATAGAATTAGAATTAACACCTGTTTAGATGAACTGAAGCGGTTTCAACAGGCTGTGGGTCGATGCGGAATCTGACGCGGAGTACAGCGGCGAGATAACTGTTGGAAGGAGTGTCTTATGGTTGGAAGCCACCATGTGTTTGACGGCGTGACGGCGTGACGGCGGAGTTAAAACTGAGAGGCCCCGTCGCTCGTCGTGGTTGGCATGTCAGTGTCCTAGCTCATGACGTTGAGAGAATCGCACCCGAGCCGGTCTACTCTCCTGGTAGAGGTGCATCGAAGGTTGGCCGCGATCCACTGACTCCCTTGTTGATTGAGGCCGTGAACGAGTACCAGGAACACTATAGGAGATCGGTGCGCCCTGCCTCTGAACTCGCGACCCAGGCTGTCGAGTCCCCGCCCGACGATTAAGGTCTGTACATGGATTCGTTCACGACGTTTCGCCAGACGCGGACCCGCCCGGCATCCCCCGTGCAGGATTGTCCTTGCCGGTCCCGCAGAGCTGTTCAGCGAGCTGTGCGTAGAGACGTCTCTCTCGAACGGGCCGCAGGCGCGTTGGCTGCCCGACATCACGCCACCCCAACGCTCAAGCAAAGGCTTCAGCAACCTGCCGGCGCCGATCAACCGCTCTCCGCGTCGGTCCGGGAGCACTTCGAAAACCTTTACGGCAAGCCACTCCACGGAGTCAGGATTCACTCCGACCCACATGCCGAGTGGTCCGCGAGCACCCTCGGTGCGCGCGCGTTCACAGAGGGATCCAACATCTGGTTCGGCGCAGGTCAGCTCGACTTGGGCACATCAGAGGGGCGACATCTGCTCGCACACGAGCTCGCACATGTCGCGCTGGGCCACCGCGGTACCAACCTTCAGGCCGAATCTTCGGAGGACATAAATGACACCAGGCCAGCTTGGTTAAAAACCCGACCGACCGACGAAAAGGGTCGACCCTATTGGCGAATTGAGGCCATGAACCTCGGTCATCCCAGACGTACACCCCTCTTGGGGACTGTGATTCATGCAACCAAGGGAGGTCGTGCCGCAGGAGCGATTAGAAAGGTCGCGAGCCAAGAGGTTTCTTGGCACTTCACGATTACAAGAGCTGGCAGTGTTTTTCAGCACGTACCACTCACTCACACAGCTGCTCATGCAGGAAAAAAAGCTAAACTGGAAGTTGGCGAGCGGATCGTGCGCGGATTGAACGTAAAGACCCTGGGTATTGAACTCGCCAATTGGGGCCCTCTTGTCCGGAGGCGGGTCCGAAAGGGTAAGGCAGAAAAGTTTGTCTATCACCCGTACAACTTCAAGAAAAGGATTGTCAACGATAAGCTTCGCCCTCGAGTCAATAGTGTTGTGCAGCATGGTTCAGGACTGGTAATAGGAAAAGACGGATTCGGAAACGAGGAACCGCTCTATTGGGAACAATATTCACCGGCCCAGATCAAGGCTCTTAAAAACCTGTTCTCTGATCTTGCCCGCAAGGGTTGGTACGAAGCGCTTCGAATTGTTCCTGGGCACGAAACTATACTTCCGAAGAAGATGGATCCGGGGCCTGCCTTTCCTTGGGATGAACTTGAAGTGCACCTGGCGAAGCTGCGACAACATGCGAAATAACTGACGCCCCACTTATTGAGATGAGCGCCATGAATGCTTTTGAGCAAGATCAGATCCAGATGCCAGAAGTATCTGGATCACGCAGTAGGTGCGTAACTCGCGGTGTGGTTCGGGCCGTGCATGCGAATCGGTCCAAGCTCACAAACTCGCACGCGACTAACCCGGATCACTCTTGCAAAGTTAAGGTTACGCCGGGATCACAGCGACTGGCTGTGACGAAGGACGGCCATACCACTTTTTCGCCGGGCGTGGTGGCACATCCCAAACGGCGCGAAATTGAAGCGCACGAAGCGGTGCATCGGGCGCAGTTCGCGAATCTAGGGCGCAGACCGAAAGGAGCTGAGGCCGAACTTGAAGCAGAGGCTCGAATCGGAGCCAAGTCGTTGCAAGCCGGTCGCTTGTCCCATCCGACGCTCGCGACGCCCGCTGGAGTTCAGCTAGCATACGATCCGTCGGCAGATGGCGCGGCAACCGCCGGCCGCAAACGGTATCGCGATAGCTTACGCGGGTACGAAGTGGAGATTGATGCGTTCGGGATGATCCATGTGAAGCCCGGCGATTGGCTCAGCAAGTACTCGTTCGCTATTCACGGACATCCGTGGAACGTATACGAGTACGGCAGAGGCTCGCCGTCAGGCGATGTCGTGCCAATCGCCGACGTCGACGTCATACAGGCCGGGAAGACCCTCTATCACCTGCCGACGCTAAGGGGCGAGAATGCGGAGATCGTTGCTGTCACCGTGTTGCAGATCCCGAGTGAGGATGAAAAGGCCCGGCTGCTTTTGGACCATCTCAGGCGAAGCGAAGAGATCTCCGCCTATGAGCTTAAATTGCTAAAAACCATCTATGACTCCGTGGGTGTTGCCACCAACGCTATCGATTTGCTAATGATCGCGGATGACTTCGTGCGAATCCCGGGTGTCATCGGAAGTGTAAGCGAAGTTCTCGGCGCTATTGGCATACCATTGATGGTCGTCGGGTTTGCGTTCGACATCGATGCGGCCTATACGGTCGGTACTCGTGAGTTTAAGCACGTGGCGACGGTGGACGCGGCAGTCGCGTGGGCGTTTGACGATTCGTCACCGCGACCTCCCGAGACGTCGATCGAGAACGTGCGTAAGTGGAAAGGTGATGACGATGCGCAGCGCTACGCTGACGCGTGGAACGAAGCGGTGGTGGAAACAAACTCGAAGTTGCGGGAGGCAGCGCTGCGCCGCTACGGAACTCAGCTAGTCTTGCCTGGAGAGGCGCCTCTGCCGCCCGAGACACGCTACAAGCTCGTAATGCGAGCCGCTGCTAACAATGACCGGAATGTTCTTCGCGAGATGTTCAAGACGCCTCGATAGCGTTGGATAATCAGGGACAGTCCACGTTTTCGAAATGTTGTTAGGGTAGCAGTATCGACGTATGTAGCTTGGCCGTCGAATATAAATCTGCAATTTAGTAGAGGTGCGCCATATGATAGTTGAAAGTACTCATTCGTAGTCAGAGGACACTGGAAGCAAACGGAAACTGATTAGTTAATACCCAATGGATTGTGCATCCATTTGTTTCCAAATCGCAAAATAGTGACGGAGGTTGGGCTGCCATGCACACCTTTAAGCCAGAACAGATCCACGTGCCAGAGCTATCTAGTTCCCGCACCAAGCGTGTAACTCGCAACGTGGTTCGGGCCGTGCGAGCAAATCGGTTTGCGCTCTCACGCACGCACGCGACTAATACGCATTACTCTAGCAAAGGTGAGGTCGCGTTCGGATCGCGACAATTGGCGGTGACGAAGGACGGCCATACTACGTTTTCTCCCGATGTGGCCACACATCCCAAACGGCGCGAGATTGAAGCGCATGAAGCGGTCCATCGGGCTCAGTTTGAGACTCTCGGGCGACGGCCCGTCGGCACAAGAGAACAGTTGGAGGCGGAAGCCTCGTACGGAGCGCGAGAGATTCAGTTGGGACGACCGTTCGTGCCAACGCTTGCGGCGCAAGCCAAGCTGAGTCTAGCGTTTGCAGAGGATCCCAGTTTGGATCCAGACGATGTGGCCGCGCAGATCGAGCGGTTCCTACGCAACGCGGATCAGCGTGAGCCCGACGCGGAGATGCTGCGGCGGGTGAAGATTCCGATTTCCCCTTTGTTGGAGGAGGGTGACTTGGTGCTTACGCCTGGAGAGCAGCTTGAGATCCAAACATATTCTTTTGAGGAACTCGGGATGCGGCCTCCTGTGAACCTCGTAGGGTTCACTCGTTACATGATATTCGACCGGGAGGGACGGTTAGTTCGGCACTACATTCGCTTCAAACGCCTTCCATTCCCTCAGCCGCCAGCGATTCCGCCGTTAGGCGAAGCAAGTGTGCCCGACGAACCAGCAACCAAGTCGGAGCTGCCTCAGCCGGCCTCACAGCGAAAGAGAACCAAGCCTGGGAATCCAGGAAAGTTTTTAAGGCGGGAGTCCTACTTTGTGCCGCGGCTGGGCGGTGGCGATGGGCACGAATTCATGACGCCGTTCATGCGGGTGGAGGCCGCTGAGGACACTTGGTTGTCGGCTGCGTGTCAGAAGCTGGGCTGGGACAAAGAAGGTTACGACGAGTCCTCCGGTTTTGGCGCATATGAGGATGGAATTGTCTACCAAGTCGGCCTCAAGCCGTTTCAGCATTTCTCGCCAGACGAGATCAAGCCCGGCGATATCTTTCTGATCCGAATGCCAACAGAGGACAAGTGGAAGCCGGGCATACCCAAAGACGACAACAAGGATGTCTCAAAGGGCGGTGTCGTTCCGGACGTCGGAGATATCGCGCCAGAAGTTGACTCGGACATCGTTGGAAAGGCTACTGACTTGGTCTCCATCGCGGATGCCGTGGTCTCTTTTTCTGGCGCCAGCGGTGCCGTGGCGGGCGTGGCGGGTATCGCTGGTGTGGCTACAATGGCCGTGACAGTGGTAGTGGGGGCTGCAGAGGGTGTGACCACCTGGGAGCGTTTGGCCAAGACGCGAGCCATGTGCTTCGCGATCACGTCTTGGCTGTACGGGGACCGTATGCGTGAGCCCGTATCCAAGGTCTTCACTGAGCTCAACTTCTTGAGGAAAAAGTACGAGGACCAATGCAAAGCTGGTTGGGAGACGGGTTGGGACGAGACGATGCCCCTACTTGATCCTTGGCTCACTGACACGTATAAGAAGCTGTATGTGAAGTTCACTGCTGAGGGCAAGCACCCCCCTTCCAGGCCCATGATCAAGAAAGCCATGAGATACGTTTCGGGTAGCTCCGCCAATTTCTGTGAAAAGCTAATGATGGAACCAAAGGTTCTGGCCCGCCTCAACTCCATTGACCGGAAAAGGTGGGACGATCTCATAAATAGAGCGTACCCCGACGTAGGTACCGGACGGGCGGTAGGCGAAGAAAAAGGGTACACCGATTAACCAGCTGTAGTCACGGGTATTGGGGATAGACCACGTTATTCACCTTCCAAATGTGAGGCGCCAAACCGCGGGTGACGGATCGATAGTCAATGCTGTGGGAAGCTAATTGAACCCTAAATGCCGCGGGTGACTTTTGACGGGATTAGTTATGCATCGTCCTGCATTGTGGTGCAATAGTGAGCAACGGGCGCCCCACAAGTGATTGATTATAAAAGATTGATAGCTACAGAGGCTGGCTCATAACCCGAAGGTCGTAGGTTCAAATCCTCTGTGTGGCTCGTCTGTTAGCCGATATCTCCAGTTTTAGCTGGTGCGATAATAGGGAAAGAATCGGGGTCTGGCCTCTAACTCTATGAGATATCATGCAAATGTAATCATTTCCGAAGACACTCGTAACTGGGGGATAAGGTGGCCTCCCCTTGGGGACGCCAATAAAAACAATGCGTTACGATCTTATACCCCACACGGCATGAGGTTCAATTTGCCATAATTTACCATAGTGATGTCCCGTTTTGTCCCGTTTACTGTTGGGCGTCAAATCTGGAGAACCTTCACATCTGAGTAGATATCAGTCCAATCATCCCAGCCAAGCCGATCAGGCCGGGGGGGAAGGGGTAGCCGAGAAACGGCGACCCTCAAACCGAAGGCCACTTAAGGGCAACCTTCGGCCACAAATTGCCCTTCCCGGGCGACTAGCGAAAGGCAGGAGCGCGGCAAAGGACTAAACCGCTCTCCGCGCGGTAGGGGGTGGCACGATTTGAGTGTATCAGTGCAGTGACCGTCTGTTTCCTATGTTGAGGGTAGAGGCATGTCGCCTCGACTCACGACAAAGGAGCAGACCCATGACACACACGACCAAGCCCATCAGTCGGTTACGTCAGCGCATGGCCGAAGATATGGCGCTGCGTAAACTCTCACCCCAGACGCAGGCGGCCTATATCCGCGCAGTCAAGAACTTCACGCGCTTTCTTAAACGGGCCCCCGATACGGCCAGTGCTGAGGACCTGAGACAGTATCAGCTGCACCTGGTCGAACAGGGGATCTCGAGTGGCAATCTGAACGCCACGATCACCGGACTGAAGTTCTTCTTCGAGACGACCCTCGAACGCCCCGAGGCCATGACGAAGATGAGCCATGTGTACGAGCCGCGCAAGTTGCCCGTCATCTTGAGTCTCGAAGAGGTGACCCGCCTGCTACAGTCAGCCGGTGGCCCCAAGTACCAGGCGGCCCTGGGGGTGGCCTACGGTGCAGGCCTGCGTGCCAACGAGGTCGTTCACCTTACCACCGGTGACATCGACAGCGAGCGTAGGGTCATTCGCGTCGAGCAGGGCAAGGGCAAACGCGATCGCTACGCGATGCTCTCGCCCGCCTTGCTCGAACTGTTACGCGCCTGGTGGCGACATGCCCGCGTACAACGACAGCTGCTGCCGGGCGGCTGGTTATTTCCGGGACAAAACCCCGTGAACCCCTTATCAACCCGGCAGCTCAGTCGCGCCTTCCATCTGGCGTGCAAGGCCGCCAGGATCGACAAGGCCGTGTCGCTGCATTCCCTGCGCCACGCTTTTGCCACGCATCTGCTCGAGCACCACGAGGATATTCGCGTCATCCAGGTGCTGCTGGGCCACCAGAAGCTCGAGAACACCGCCCGCTATAGCCAGGTTGCGGCCAAACTCTTACGCGAGGTGAAAGGCCCACTGGAGTACCTGGAGGTCAAGCCGCCCGTCTGAGCCGCGGGCATGTCTCGGCCACGCTTAGAGGTCGCGGACATCTTCCGCGCCCACGGGCCGGCTTGGCGTCGCGCTCAGGCCGGGCACGTGAGTCTCGGTCAGCTCAAGGTCATGTCGGCCATTGAGCGCTGCCGCAGCGCAGCGCTCGGCGGTCATGTGCTGCAGTGCCAAGCCTGCGACCACACCCAGATTGCCTACAACTCGTGTCGTGACCGGCATTGCCCAAAGTGTCAGGCCACTGCGGCCCGGCGCTGGCTCGAGGCACGCCAGGCAGACCTCCTGCCCGTGGATTACTATCACCTGGTCTTCACCCTGCCAGCACCCATCAGCGAGTTCGCCTATCACAACAAGTCGGTGGTCTATGGCATCCTGTTCAAGGCGGCTGCCGAGACCTTGCGCACGATTGCCGCCGACCCCAGGCATCTGGGCGCCCGTATCGGCGTGACTCTGGTCCTGCATACCTGGGGCTCGGCGATGACCCATCACCCCCATGTGCACGGTATCGTCCCCGGCGGGGGGCTGTCGCTCGATGGCCAACAGTGGGTCGCCTGCCGGACGGGGTTCTTCCTGCCCGTGCGCGTGCTCTCGCGACTGTTCCGGCGGCTGTTCCTCGAGAAGCTCTGCGACGCCTGTCACGCCGGCCAACTGCAGTTCTTCGGTGACCATCAGGTGCTTGCTGAGACGAAGGCCTTCGGTGATTGGATCAAGCCCTTGCGCCAGATCGAGTGGGTCGTCTACGCCAAACGCCCCTTCGCCGGGCCGGCTGCCGTACTGGCCTATCTGTCCCGCTATACCCATCGGGTCGCCATCGCGAACAGCCGCCTCATTGCGCTGGACGAGCAGGGCGTCACCTTCACGTGGAAGGACTACCGGGCCAAGCAACGGGTTCGACACAAGACCCTGCGGCTTGCGCCGGATGAGTTCATTCGCCGCTTCCTGCTCCATGTCCTGCCCTCGGGTTTTCACCGCATCCGGCACTACGGGATGACCGCCAACACCACACGAAAGCACAACCTGGCGCAGGCCCGTGAGCTGCTGATGGGTAAAAAAACCGACACGTCCACTGATGCAGCAACGAACGGGGCGGAGACAACAGGTGACAGTGCCCCTGATGCGCAGACTTCCTCCACCTATGTCTGCCCGGACTGTGGCGCTCCGATGCGCATCATCGACACCTTCATGCGCGGGCAACTGCCCCGTGGACCACCCAGGTGCGTGGGTGACGCATGAGTGTCGCCGCCACCTGTTGCCTGTCTTGCCTTTATCGCTCAGACCCGGTAAGGGCACCGTTTTGCCGAGGGCATCGAGTTACGCTCTTTTGCTCTCACCGAGAGCGGAATACCAGCTGCCATTGGGATGCAACTGACCCGACAATGAACATTGCCGTCTCGGCGCCGAGTGACTTTGCCGCCCAGCACCGAAAAGTCACAACTCAAATCCCCATAACGCGACTGCCGACTATAACCGCGTGGCTTCGTCCCGCGGTTTCCTCCCTCGAGGCTTGTAAGACGCCTGCCCGTTGAGTACTTGCGTGCGCTGACAGGCCTGCGACTGAGGGCAGGCATCTTACAACCCTTAACAAACTCGGACCTTCAGTAATCACACGAATGCGGCGACCCGAAGGTCGCCAATATTCTAGTTACTCTTAGCAGATTACTGGCATTCGACAGCTCGAACCATCCGCATCGACGGCGCGGCACACACTTTATTAACGGGCACTCAAGGTCGCGAGTCTCACATCAGAACTGACGATATATTGCTTCACGGACTCGGTTTTGGTGAGCGGTCGCTGGCTTCCTGGAGCATGCCGCAGATGGCTCAGAATTTTTTCCTTCGTCGACTCCTTACTCCTTAACGCGATCCTCCGCTACGTTCACAGACCGCCGGAAGCGTTTCCGGTCTCGCAGATAAACCTCGAAAACCACGGTGACTGATTCGCCTGGCCCGAGGATACCGTCCGAGTACTCATCGCGCCTGTGAACAGGGAAGTCCCCCGTGGGGCCCAATTCGGTTGGCAGTTTGCTGCCGCGAGTTAGTGCCATTATGGTAGATTCCAGATTGGAGAGCCTATAGACGTATTCTAGATTGCGCACACTATCGATCAGGCGGTTCCGTACCACAGCATTACCGTGCTCAACTATTCGACGTGCAGTTGCCGAAATATCAGGAGCTTAACAAGGGTTGTGTCCGTATAACAGCTGCCTGGAAATGAGATTGCAGGAGACTGTATTTCTCGATTCTGTGAGTTGGCATCTCGGATTTCATTCCTGCGTTCAACAAGCGGCCGTGACACCGCGGATTGAAGGGAATAGAGTAACCTGCTGATGGGCTAGAACAATGAGGCGAAAACAATGAAAAATCGTATTCGAATAACAGGTGCACTCACGGCTGTTTGCGCCATGTCGGTCGCGTTTGCAGAGCAAGCGCCACTGACGCCGCCAGGCGCAGAGCAAATGATTCCGCCCGAGGGTCGTCAAATGGCGCCGTATGGAGGCGGGCAGATGATGCCACCGGCCGGGCGGGAGATGATGGATCGCGGTGCGCAGCAGATGATGCCACCGGGAGGTCGGCAGATGCCGCCGCCGGGCGCCGAGCAGATGATGCCGCCGGCCGGGCGGGAGATGATGGATCGCGGTGCGCAGCAGATGATGCCACCGGGAGGTCGGCAGATGCCGCCGCCGGGCGCCGAGCAGATGATGCCGCCGGCCGGGCGGGAGATGATGGATCGCGGTGCGCAGCAGATGATGCCACCGGGAGGTCGGCAGATGCCGCCGCCGGGCGCCGGCAGATGCCGCCGCCGGGCGCCGAGCAGATGATGCCACCGGCCGGGCGGGAGATGATGGATCGCGGTGCGCAGCAGATGATGCCACCGGGAGGTCGGCAAATGCCGTATGGAGGTGGGCAGATGATGTCGCCAGCCAGACGAGAGACGGTGCCACCTGCTCCGGAAGTCCCTGCAGTAGCGCCGGAGAGGAGCGAAGCCAAGAAACAGTAGCGAATGGGTGACGGCGGAATGTAACCGTTCATTCCAGGGCGTTCTTCCCAGCCTCGCCACGGTTGGTTACCGTAGTCCTGTCAACCCTACACAGGAGTCAGTAACGATGCCACACAGCAAGACCCGCTGCGGCCGTGACGAATGGATACAGCTGATGGATGCGTACGAAGCCGGTGGACTCACGCAACGCCAGTTCTGTGAGCACCACGGACTCGCCTACAGCACCTTTTCTTATTGGAGAAAGCGGCTGTCGCCAGCCGCTGCGACCGACGCCGGTATCGAGCCCCTGATCGAGTTGCCGCTGTTGCCGATAACCAGGCCATCGGCCTGGCGCCTGGAGCTGGATCTGGGGCAGGGTGTGATCTTGCGCCTGAAGTAGATCCGATGTTTTTCCCCGAGGCCCAGGTCCGTGTCTGGCTGTATACCCGGCCGACGGATATGCGCAGGTCGTTCGATGGCTTATCGGCGATGGTCAAGAATACGTTGTGTGAAGACCCCACAAGCGGCCATCTTTTTGCGTTTATCAACCGCAAACGCACGCAGATGAAAGTGTTGTATTTCGATCGCAGTGGCTACTGTCTTTGGTCGAAGCGGCTGGAACAAGGGCGGTTTCATTACCGCGATCATCCCGGCGACAAAGCGGTGCTGGACTGGACGCAGTTGAAGCTGTTATTGGAGGGCATTGAGTTGAAAAAGAGTCGTCAGTACAAGCGTTATCAACACCCGAAAAGCGCACGGGTTGAGGTATAATCATGCGCCATGCGTTCAGCAGATTCCGCGGCCATTCAACAACAGCACATAACGCAGCTGCGTGCTGAGAACACCGCCCTTCAATCCCGCCTGGGCGATTACGAAGCACAGGTTCACTCGCTAAAGGCCCAGCTCGACTGGTTCAAACGCCAGCTGTTTGGGAGCAAGTCGGAAAAGCGTCTGCTCATTGATCCAGCCCGTCAGTCCGATCTGCTTGCCGGGTTAAGCGAAGCCCGCGCCAAAGCACCCCCTCCAGCCACGGAGAAGATCACCTACGAGCGGTGTAAATCGCGCCGTGACAACACGGTCACCGACAGTGGCCTGCGGTTTGACGACAGCGTGCCGGTCGAGACCATCGTATTGCCGCCCACCCCCGAACTCGATGCGGTGCCGGACAGCGAACAGGTGCTGATCAGCGAGAAGGCAACCTACCGCCTGGCGCAGCGCCCGGGCAGTTATGTGGTCCTCAAGTATGTGCGCAAGGTGATTAAGCGTAACGATACCGGCGCCATCATCACCCCGCCGGCACCCGCCAATGTCTTGGACCAGAGCGTGGCGGATGTGAGCTTGCTGGCCGGGATGCTGGTTGATAAGTTTGTCTATCACTTGCCGCTGTACCGGCAACATCAGCGCATCCGTCAAAGTGGTATTGATCTCAGTCGCGCCACCCTGACGAACCTGGCCAGCCGTGCCATCGACCTGGTTACCCCGATCTTCCATGCCCAGTTTGGCCATATCCTGCAAAGTCGGGTCCTGGCGATGGACGAGACGCCGATCAAGGCGGGCAGGAAGTCCAAAGGCAAGCTGCGCCAGGCGTATCTCTGGCCACTTTATGGGGAGGCGGATGAAATCGCCTTCAGCTACACCCCCTCACGCGCGGCCGGTCATGTGCGTGAGGTCTTGGGTGAAGCGTTCAAGGGCGTACTGGTCTCGGATGGCTATGAGGCGTATGCCCGGTATGCGGCACAACGCGAGACGGTCACCCATGCCGAATGTTGGGCGCACACGCGGCGGTATTTTGAGCGCGCCGAGGCGGCTGAACCGGCAGCGGCCGGGCAGGCGCTGGAAATTATCGGTTCGCTGTATCGGCATGAAGAACAGATACGGGATAAACAGCTGAGCGGCGAGGCCAAGCTCAACTACCGGACCGAGCACAGTGAACCGGCGGTCAGGGCCTTCTGGCACTGGTGCGAGAACCAGTGCCGGCGTCATGATCTATTGCCGAGCAACCCGTTAACCAAGGCGCTGAAATACGCCCTGGCCCGGGTCGACAGCCTGAAGGTCTTTCTCGGTGATCCGGATGTGCCGATTGACACGAATCATCTGGAGCGTGCTCTACGACCCATTCCCATGGGTCGCAAGAACTATTTGTTCTGCTGGACGGAGCTGGGTGCCACACAGGTCGGCATCATTCAAAGCCTGTTGGTGACCTGCAAACTTCAGGGCATCAACCCCTACACGTACCTGGTCGATGTCCTGCAACGCATCAGCCAGCACCCGGCCAGCCAGGTCATCGAACTGACGCCGCGCGTCTGGAAAGAAAAGTTCGCCGGCGATCCCTTACTAAGCGATCTGGAAAGACTGCGTCAATAACGGCTCGGTTTGACCGCTTACGGCGGAATCAGAGGGTGAGGCTTGGGGACGCCAATAAAAACAGACAGTTACTCAAACTAGTGCACCGTCCCTAACCTTTCTGTAGCTTTGGCGACTTTCGCCAGAATTGTTTCAGGTGGAGCTGTCCAGTGATAAGGCTTGGGATTAGCGTTGCGGTGATCCAGATATTTCATGATTGCTTGTTTTAACTCGTCGACACTGCGGAAAACACCTCGACGGATCTGATCTTCGGTGATGTCTCGGAAGAAACGTTCCACCAGATTCACCCATGATGCAGATGTCGGCGTGAAGTGCATGTGAAAACGTGGGTGCTTGGCCAACCACTCTTTAACGTTAGGGTGCTTGTGCGTGGCATAGTTGTCGACGATTAAATGCACATCCAGGTTTTTAGCCGTTTGCTTATCGAGTCGCTTGAGAAATTTAAGAAACTCATCATTGCGGTGCTTCGGCAAACACTCACCGATGACGGTTCCATCGTGAACATTGAGAGCCGCAAACAGCGTTGTCGTTCCATGACGTTTGTAATCGTGCGTCATCGTGCCCGCTTTCCCTGATTTTATGGGTAAACCGGGCTGAGTACGATCTAAGGCCTGGATTTGGCTTTTCTCATCCACTGAAAACACAATCGCTTTTTCGGGTGGATTCATGTACAGCCCGATCACATCCCGCAGTTTCTTCGAACAACGGATCATTTGATACCTTGAACCCCTTGACCCGATGCGGCTTGAGCTTGTGTTCACACCAAATTCGATTAACCGACGTTTTTGAGATACCAACCTGCTCGGCCATCGTTCGACAACTCCAGTGCGTGGCGCCAGTCGGTTTTCCGGTCATCGTCAGCGTCAGGACTTCCTGCACTTTCTCTTGCGGGAGCGGAGGCGTACCAGGTGCTCGCGTTTTACCTTTTACCAGTGCCTCGATACCTTCTTCCTGATAGCGGCGGCGCCAAAGGTTTAGCGTCGGATTGCTCACTTTGAGCTTTTGAATCAACCGGCTGGTCGCCAGGCCATCCGCGCTCATCAAAACGATCTTGGCCCGCAATTTCTGCTTTGGCCCCACCGCTCGGCTCTTTATCCATCCCTGTAATGTGCGTCGGTCCGCTTCGGTCACTGTAACTTTCATTGGCATTCTCATGGATGTCAATTTTATCATAACTAAACGTATGTCTGGGACTCTACACTAGCCGGCCGATCATCTGAAGAATCTCAAGGCATTGGGGGAGGCAACTGGCGGTTGCGTAGACTTGGGGACCAGTCAAGCCCTGACAGGCCGGAATCCGTACGGAACAAAAAGCAGCATGGAGGCTGATGGATGCTCATACTAGCGCCGTCTCGGCGAATCCCGCAAGTTTGAACTGTACAGCGGCGAGACCATCCGCGTCACCGTAACCAGTCTCAACGGTAACCAGGTGCGGCTTGGGACAGAGGCACCAGCGGAGGTCGATATCATCCGGGAGGAGTTGCTGTGCGACGATCGAGAGGCTGGATAGCTGGCCTACACAACCGCGTGCGCCAATCCCATGAAATCAGACCTGGCCCTCGCTAAGCAATAACTGCTCGGTTTGGCCGCTTACATTACACCGATCACCTCCTGGCTCCATTAGGGCGATCACCCAACGGCTCCATAGCGGCGGTCGTTGGCAACGAGCCTCATCTCAGTCACTGTCGGCGACCCTCTTTGTTTTCCCGGAAAATTTCTCTCGCAAGTCATTCCTTAGATATATTTTACGTTTTCCATCAAACAAAAAATACTTCTCCTCCAGACATTCCCGGATTCCATCAATAGATTCGATTCTCCAACCTGAAAACACAACAGCAAATCTGCCGCGTCTACAGTCCGCCGCGAGAGGCCCAGGATCCCACAAGTTACTCCGACTCATCATCATGAATTGAAACGGGTACAACAGTACCTCCCGGTGGTTCACAACCAGATATCCTACGTTCTCAGACAGAACATCGCCTTCGGCTTTCGCCAGAACCTCATTCACGATCTCATATCTGCTTTCAATGTCGGAAGGTGAACGTATACGTCTAACCGTCTCCAACAAATCGTCAGGCTTCACCAAACTGGGCAGCGACAGCAATAGCATTACCGACAAAATGGCTTTTGCAGTGTGTTTTCCCCATGCTGGCGGAAGAAGGTTGTGATAGGAAGAAACCAGCAGTAGCAGGGCGATGTAAGGCTCGATGTAGTAATTTAGCTTGGCACCGGGCTTTCCGTTTGTAATTAGGATGGCAAATGTAAAGATGGTGTAGAACAAGAATATCGATGGACGTTTGCGGAGCAGGACTCCAAGAATACCTATCAGCAGCAGTATGTTGCTCGCCCTTATGAATTCATAGTAGCCCCGGAAAGCTTCGGTTAAGCTAATTCCAACAAAAGCGTGGTGAGTAAACGTGTGCAGAAAGAATTGTCCATCTGTCAGACCGTTTAGCGCCGCCATTATGAGAAGCAAAGGGCCCGCAAAGAGGATAAGATCTTTGAAGAAATCACGTAGGTTTCTTTCTACTAAGAGGTGGTAAGCAAGTATTGCGCAAGGCGCCGCCACGGAATTTTGTTTAGTGAGGAATGCAAATATAAAGAATATACAGCTAAGGTACTTAAGGTTGGAATGAGATTGCCACTTCTTCACATAGACATAGAGACCTATCACTGAGAAGAGTATGGCGAGAGAGTCGACTCTTCCGAAAGGCGTCCACGTGTAGACAAAGAAGGGCGGAAAAACAAACAGCGCGAATGTAAGAGAACGTTTCCTGCTATGACCCTGCTGGGTAGATATAAGGTAGACTACTAGGCCAATAGACAGTGTGGCGATAATGGATATTATTCTGCCTATATAGATTTCGGGTCCCAGGAGCTTGAGGAGAGGATATGCAAAGATAATGAACCCTGGCGGATAGGCTCCATGGGTGAACGGGTAGTCATTAATGTCAAGATAGTATGTGCCGTACTTGTCGAGCTGAACCGCAAGGTTGAGTATAATTCCTTCGCCGTACTCTATAGGGAACGTAGTCGTAAGAAGCAACAGGCAGCGTAGAATATAAAAACTGAATAGGACAAGTAGGATAGCGATAAGAGATTTTTCGAGAAAATTCGAAATATATTTGTCGCTCAAGTATCTATTAAGAATGGTGGTGCTAACCATTTCTTCACTCGATCTTGACATGGACTTACCCTATTTTAATTTA
Organism: uncultured Gammaproteobacteria bacterium; assembly: GCA_963707015.1. GTDB lineage: Bacteria > Pseudomonadota > Gammaproteobacteria > Thiohalobacterales > Thiohalobacteraceae > CAVPOO01. The sequence goes on along the minus strand of CAVPOO010000010.1, from coordinate 191,043 downwards.
GCTAAAAAAACGTGACCCAAGCCAAATACGCAAAGCCGCGAATCATCGGTATATAGGCCAGATCCATCGCCCAGACCCGGTTTGGCCGTTTGATCGGCAGCTTGCTCAGCAGGCCTGGACCGTGTGCTCCGGTGCGTGATCTTATTGGGGCGAGCATCAAAGCGCTGGGACAGTTCCGCCAGGGCCCGCTCTCCTCTGATGGCTTAGTGCCACTTTAGCCCTGAGTGCCCGTGAGTGATTTCGGCGAGGCCGTCTTGCCATACTGGTTCTCTGAATGCGGGCGTTACCATGCCCTATTTCGACTAGCCAATCCAATTCTCGCACTGTTCAAATTTCCGGGGCTATCGCTATCAGCCTGAGTCCGACAGCCTCCTAGGGGAAGTAAGTGAGATTTCCAACCCACACAATAGATCGATGGCGCCTTATTGGGATGGGGTGATAGAATTGCAGAAAATGCGAACTAAACGCAACAAAATCTTCGTCGTATCGACATGCACTTGCCACAAGATCGCGGAAATCGGAATCGAGCCCTCCTGTTAGTTATCGTGCCCAGTTTCAACGAAAAACAGGTTATACAGGAGAGGCATCGTAGTCTGGCAGCGGCGCTTTCAAATATCCCGGAGATTAACTCTGAGCTCCTCTACGTCGATGACGTAAGTCGCGAGGCCACCCTGAACATCCTGCGCGAGATCCAACAATCTGACCGCAGAGTACGGGTCGTCGCGCTATCGAGGAATTTTGGCCACCAAGTCGCCCTGACGGCCGGCTTGGAGCATGCCAGCGGTGACGCTGTGGTTGTCATTGACGTCGACCTGCAGGACCCACCCGACGTTATACTCGAGATGCTTAGCCTTACCGCCTCGGGGCTCGCGCTTCTGGGCATCCTGTACGCCCTGGCCCTTCGTCTTTTCACCGATGTGCGGGTCACCGGCTGGACGATTCTCTTTATTGCCATCCTGTTTCTGGGCGGTGTGCAGCTTCTGTTCCTGAGCGTCATGGGCGAGTACCTAGGGCGCATCTATGGCAAGGTGAAGCATCGCCCCTTGTACCTGGTCAAGGAGAGACTGGGGTTTGCAGCGGCGAACCAGCCGACCGGCCATGTAACGACGGCGGGAGCGTAGCACAGTGGCGCGCTGGTTGAAGCCCGTCATCGGCCTGGTTGTAACGGCCGCGTTTCTGTGGCTTCTCGTGCAAAGGCTCGACATCGAGGCGCTAGGACGCGCATTCGCGGAGCTGTCCATACCATTTCTCGCACTGGCTTTGACCTTCCTGGCCGCTGGTTACACGATCCGAATTGTCCGCTGGTGGTGGATGATCCGTACGCTCGAACCCAATCTTCCATTCGGAGCCTGCGTCTGGCCGTTCCTCACCAGCATTGCCGTCAACAATGTCATGCCTTTTCGGGCTGGTGACGCGCTTCGCGTGTTCGGTTTTCGCCGGCAGTTGCGATCTCCTGCAGCGCGCGTGCTGGGGACCCTCGTCATCGAGCGGGTCTTCGACCTGGTCGTTCTCCTGGGCTTTTTCTTCCTTGGCCTCCTCGGACTGCCTGCTGGAGCTTTCCCGGAACGCTTCGTCGTCGGGGCGACCTGGTTGGCTGGACTCAGCATCACCGCTGTAATCGTGCTGATACTGCTGACGCCCTGGCTTGGCCGGATCATTCATCACGTCGCGGCGTATCCGTTCTTCGCCAGCCGGAACCTCTCCGAGGCTGTCGTGAACCATGGAGGCCACGTTGTCGGAGCACTTGGTCTCGTGCGCTCGCCCTTGCGCCTGCTCGTGCTGCTCGGGCTGTCGGTGCTCGCTTGGGCCTTCGAGGGCGCGGTGTTCGCGACCGTGGCGGCTGCGGTGCACGCGACGACTAGCCCGCTTGGTCCCTGGTTCTCCCTTGGGACCGGCACCTTGGCCACACTCATACCCAGCTCGCCAGGCTATGTCGGCACCTTCGATTATTTCGCCGCGCAGGGCATCGCGGCGTATGGCGCTGCACCCGAAGTCTCGGTCGCCTTCGCTCTGACCGTGCATGCTGTGCTGTGGGCACCGCTGACTGCTGCCGGTCTCGTCTATCTAGTTCTGCACGGCACACGGTTCTGGGCCATCCAACCTGGCCCGGCATCGGTTGTGAACAAGGAGTAGTTTCTGTGGCAGGAAGCTCGCAACCCCATGTCGTCGTCATCGGTGCCGGTTTCTGTGGTCTGGCCGCCGCCTACGAACTCGGCAAGCACGGAATCCGGGCCACGGTTCTCGAGCGCGATGCCGACATTGGGGGACTGGCTGGCAGTTTTAAAGTCGACGGCGTCCGGCTGGAGAAGTTTTATCACCACTGGTTCACGAACGACGTGCACGTGATGCAGCTAATCGAGGAGCTGGAAAAGCACGATCAGGTGCTGCTGCGTCCCACACGAACAGGCATGTACTACGCGAACAATTTCTTCAAGCTCTCGACGCCTCTCGACCTGCTGCGTTTTTCGCCCCTGCCTTTCTTTGATCGCATCCGGCTCGGACTGCTGGCACTGCGGGCCCGACGGGTGCAGGACTGGCGGGCGCTAGAAGATAGGACGGCTGCCGATTGGCTGCGGGCAATGGGTGGCGAGCGAGTCTACCAAGTCGTCTGGGAACCATTGCTACGCGGGAAATTCGGTGATGTTGCCGAGGAGGTTTCTGCAGTATGGTTCTGGAATAAGCTCAAGCTTCGAGGAGGTAGTCGCGGTAAAGGCGGGGAAGAGCAGCTTGCCTATTATCGGGGCGGCTTTGCCACACTTGCGGATTCGCTGGTTGAGGCAATCCGCGCACAGGGGGGAGAGGTTAGAACTAACGCGACAGTCAGTCAGCTGCAGGTGGATTCTGGGCGGGTGATCGGCGTCGTTGCCGCCGAAGAGACCTTTGCCGCTGATGCCGTGATTGCGACGCCGGCTCTCCCGATCATCGCGAACCTTATGGAAGCGCATGTGCCGGGCGAGTACATTGATCAGTTGAGGCGCATACGTTATCTTGCCAACGTCTGCGTAGTTCTGGAGTTGGACCGCAGCCTGTCCAGTACCTATTGGCTCAATGTGAACGATCCTGGTTTCCCGTTCGTCGCGGTCATCGAACACACAAATTTCGAGCCGCTCGCAACCTACGGTGGCCGCCACATCGTCTATCTTTCGAAGTATTTGCCGGAGACCGATTCGCTCTACCAGATGGCCGATGAAGACGTGGTTGAATTCACGCTGAGACACTTAGTCCGAATGTTTCCGGATCTAACGCGAAACTGGATTCTTGATGCACATGTCTGGCGCGCTCAGCATTCCCAGCCCATCGTGGAGTGCCACTACAGCCAGCTTATCCCGGCAGACAAGACACCCTTAGACGGTTTCTACCTGGCGACAATGGCCCAAATCTACCCCGAGGACCGGGGTACCAACTATGCGATTCGGCAGGGGCGGGAGATCACCCAGCGTTTGATTATTGAGACTTGCATAAACAAGTGACAAAGGTGGTATATAACAGTCGTCATTCCCGCGAAAACGGGAATCGAGGATGGTCTAGTGTTCCTGGATTCGGGTTAGCGCTGGCTTGGCGGGAATGACGAGTACTCAACAACCACCGGCTCTAGCCGATGGTTGAGGTTGCGGACTGAAAGTCCGGAGACGCGCCACCTGAATAACGCGTCTTATTCAGGTTCCATCTTGAAATCATCGTTCGGCTTCGGCTCAAAGTGAGGCTCCAAATACTGCTTGATCATCTCTTCTGCCATCTGGCCTACCGAGGCACAGAAGTACCCCCTCGCCCGACGAGAAGAAGAACATAACGGCAAGACAGAACAATAAAATTTTACCAAAGATATGAAGTCATTTCCCAAGTTACAGCCCACCCAGATTTATAGCATCGTTTGGGCAATGATCGTAGTCAGTATGCTCCTACTGGTGCTGGCGTCCTTGCCGGGTGTGCCGACTAGAGACTCAAGTGTCTATATATACATAGCGGAAGGCATGTTAAATGGGGAGGTCCCTTATGTTGATCGATGGGACCACAAGCCGCCCCTGGTATACCTGCTCGACCTCATAGGGCTAGTTATTTCTGGGGAGCACTTGTGGGGAATCTGGCTATTAGAAGGTTTGTTTTTGGTTAGTGCCGTCTGGCTCGCATTCACGGTTCTCAAAACCAATTTTGGCCGCACGGCGGCATTTTTCTCGATCTCAATGTTTCTTCTTTACTTCAACAGGTTTATTGATGGTGGGAACTACACGGAGGAGTATGTGGTACTTCTACAGTTCCTCGCCCTGCACCTTTTCCTCCGGATTGACAAACAAGATCACCCGAAACCCTGGCAGCCTCTAGCCATCGGCGCGCTCGCCGCCGGCGCTTTTCTTCTTAAGCCAAACTTAGTTGGTGTGTGGCTCGCTATTGGTCTGTACTGGGTTTTCTCCGGGCGCAAGGCGCTACACCGTATCTATTGGTCCATCGCAGGTGCAGCATCGGTTTTCCTTATTTTGTTTGTTGTACTCAAGAGCGTTGACGCGTGGTCTGCGTTTCTAGATGCGGTGTTGTCATACAACTTAGCGTATTCCGGCAGTGCCTCCCTCAAAGACAAAATCAATGCGGGGCTGTCGATAGCAAAAAACATTGAGGGGTTTCCTCTAGTTATCACTGGCTGGTTTATCGGCCTTGGGTATTGTCTGTTACGAAAGAAACCGCGCGACCAATTTGAGCTCCTTTTGCGGCTCGCCATAATCCTTTTGCCGATTGAAGTTGTGCTCGTTAGCACGTCCGGTCGACAATACGATCACTATTACTTGGTGGTGCTTCCTGTCATTGCGATATTCTTGAGCTTCTTCGGAAGAGTATTAATTAATGTCCTCGACACATTTACTGACGGCGGGAGAGTTTCGCAAAAGGATGAGTTCTTTGTGCAAACGACAGCAACTGCGTGCCTGTTGGCGATTGTCGTCAACACATCAATTTCCTATCGAGGCACGTACTCTGACACTCTATCCCGCATCAGAACAATTGGTACCACTGGTGTAATTATGCGCGGCGATTTTTCGCAAGTTGCCGAATACGTTCGCGATCACACGACACCCAATAACCGCATCTTAGTGTGGGGGGCTCAATCGGAAATTTACTTGTTATCAAAGCGCCAGTCGCCGACGCGGTTCTTTTATCAATATCCATTGGCCACGCCAAACTATGCAAACGATTCTATTTTCAAGGAGTTTCTTTCTGACCTAGAAAATCACAAACCTCAAATAATAATCGATACTCGAAACATGCACTTGCCACCTCTCGATAGCGCGGAGCGTTTAGCCTGGCAGCTGGGCAGTGAGCCTGAGAGTAAGCCTGACAGTAAGCTTGGCAGTAAGCCCGGCAGTAAGCGGGATCTTGGCTTCTATTCTAATTCGTTAGCTCCATTCCAACCCTTTTTTAGTTTTGTCGAAAGAGAATATGAACTCATCGAAGAAGTCGGCGGCTGTGCGATTTACAAAGGGAAGTAGAACAGGAGTTAAACCGCAAGCGGTTGCAGAAAGGGAAATGGTCCTGGTTGACGCTGGTGCGACAGTTTGTCTGTCTCGCGTTAGCCAGCGTTCAATGTGAGGTCGTGCATTTGGCCATTGATGATAAGCTGACGCTGCGGGCTTCGAATGTGGAGAATTCGAGCCCCCAGACTGGGGAGCAAACGAAAGATTCGACTATGAACCGCTTAAGGCCGCGTAGTAGCAGGACAAGTTACGAGGGGGCCAACCTGTTCGAGCTGGAAAATACAGCTTGAACAGGATGGATTCGCTCTAAACTGTAGATTATGAATATAATCTGGGTGTTGCATAAATCCCCCGGTTTCTTATCTTATGATGGCTGATCGTATTTCTCGACGATTGTTTCTTCGCACCGGCGCTGTCGCCGTCACGAGTTTGTGGCTAGGTGGCTGCAGTCGTGGCGACATCCCCGCAGTTGAACTAGCGCGACTTTCTGCTCTTGAGACGACGGCAGGTTGGGTCAAATCCCCGAGTACCCCAGTTTTGGGCGGCACTCTTGGTACGTGTTTTGATGTCTGCTTGTTGAAGGAGCGGGATATTTACCGCATGTGGTTTTCATGGCGGCCCGAAAAAAGCGTGGCTTATGTTGAGAGCACGGATGGAATCAACTGGGGTGAGCCTGTGATCGCCCTCAGCCCGGAGACTGCAACCCGATGGGAAGATCAAGTCAACCGACCGATCATAGTCAAGCGTCTGAACGAGTACCATATGTGGTATACCGGGCAAGCCCAAGGACAATCACGGATCGGTTATGCGACGAGTCGTGATGGTCGGACTTGGAAGCGCACCGGCTCGGAACCGGTGTTGTCGCCCGATCAGGAATGGGAGAAAGTAGCTGTTATGGCTCCTCACGTGATTTGGGACGAAGCGACTGGTCAGTATCAAATGTGGTACTCCGGTGGCGAACAATACGAGCCTGACGCTATTGGATACGCCACCAGTACCGATGGGAAAATTTGGGTTAAACATAGGGAAAATCCAATTTTCCGCGCCGGTGAGCGGGGTAGCTGGGAACAACACAAGGTTACCGCGTGCCAGGTCATCCGCGATGAAGAGTGGTACTTGATGTTCTACATTGGGTTTTACGACGAGCATCGTGCCTTTATTGGGTTAGCCCGCTCACGAGATGGTTTGAAGGACTGGCAACGACATCCAGCGAATCCGATTATCCGACCAGGGCTAAGTCCTACTTCTTGGGACTATGATGCGGTCTACAAGCCCTTTGCTATTCGTGAAGAGGGGCGCTGGCTGCTTTGGTACAATGGTCGACGCAAAAGGACTGAACAGATTGGTCTGGCGCTTCACGAGGGCAGTAACCTGGGATTTTGACACTCCAGTTTCAAAATCGGGCTCGTTAGCAGAATCTGTGGGTGAACTTTGGTTCGGGTAGAGCGCCAGGCGCATGAGACAAAGCAATTTCAGCGGCGTGATAGGTCCGAAAACCATACGCTTTTCTCGTCGTCAGTTTCGCCTTGGCGTTAAAATCCTGCACCACGCCGCTGGAGAGGTGTCCTTTTGCACGAAAGCAGTTGAGCAAGAGTGGGCGATGTGTCCTCAGCATCCGGGCTATCTTCTTCATTATTTCTACCCACAAATTCTGCGGAAGAGCCAATAAAAATGACATGCGTTTCTCTGGGAAATGCCATTCACTATAGGCTGTGGGTTTGACAGCAAGAAAATTGGATATCTCTATCCAAGCCGCTCCGAGCGTCGAGTAAGATACTGTTTACCAGGAACGAGCAAGGGTGAACAGCATGGTCGATAAAGTCCGTCACGGTTTACGCTTTATCGGCGCTTGCGCGTCCATGGCGGCCGGAACCACTACCAATATGCCGTCAACCGAAAGCCTGTTGAAACAGACGGGCTGACCATGAGTCTGGATTTCAACACACTCGATTTGCTGCGCCAGAATCATCCGGCGTGGCGGCTTTTGAACTCACCCCATGCCCCACTGGTCGTGAGTTTTCTTCATCGGGTGTTCATCAAGCCCAATGAGAGGGTGATTGCGCAGGCCGACCTGGTCGAGAAACTGGAAGATGATCTGTTCGCGCTGCGTGAGCGTCTGGGCGCCGAGGCCTTTCCCAAAGCTGCGCTGGACTATCTGAATGACTGGGCCAGCAACGCGAAGGGCTGGCTGCGCAAGTTCTACCGCCAGGATTCGGACGAGCCCTATTTCGACCTGACGCCGGCCACGGAAAAGGCCACTGCCTGGCTTGGCACATTGACCGAACGCGCCTTTGTGGGTACCGAATCGCGCCTGTTGACCCTGTTTGAATTGCTCAAGCAGATCAACTCTGGCAGCGAAACCGACCCGGAGGCACGCATCACTGAGCTGCAGAAGCGTCGTGACGAGATCGATGCCGAGATTACCCGGGTGCTCGACGGTGACATGCGGTTGCTCGACGACACAGCACTGAGGGACCGCTTCCAGCAGTTCATGGTGGTGTCTCGTGAACTGCTGTCCGATTTTCGCGAGGTGGAGCATAATTTTCGGGCACTGGATCGAGGCGTGCGTGAGCGCATTGCACTGTGGGAAGGGGGTAAGGGCGAGTTACTGGAAGAGATCATGGGCGAGCGCGACGCCATCGCCAGTTCCGACCAGGGACGCAGTTTTCGAGCCTTCTGGGATTTTTTGATGTCCAGCGCACGACAGGAAGAATTCAGCGATTTGCTGGAGCGGGTACTGGCCCTGCCGGCGGTAGCCGAACTCAAACCGGATGCCCGCACCCGGCGGGCGCATTATGACTGGCTCGAGGCTGGCGAGCATACCCAGCGGACCGTGGCCCAGCTGTCGCAACAGCTGCGGCGCTTTCTCGATGACCAGGCCTGGCTGGAGAATCGTCGTATCATGGACATCCTGCGGGGGATCGAGAGCAAGGCGCTGGCCGTGCGTGCGACGCCTCCGAAGGGCGAGTTTACCGCGATAGCCGCTATCGGCGCGGACATCGAACTGCCGATGGAACGACCGCTGTACACTCAGGCCCTGAAGCCGCACATCGCCGATCTGGTACTGGAAACCGACGAGGTGGACGTGGACGTTGTGGCGCTGTTTTCACAGGCGGTCGTCGACAAGGCGGCGTTATCGGCGCATATCCGCCGCGCCCTCCAAGGCGCCCCGCAGGTAACCCTGCGTGAACTGTGTGAGCGACGGCCGCTACAGCATGGCCTGGCCGAGCTGGTAGCCTATCTGGAACTGGCCGGTGAGGGTTTCAGGAGCACAATTGACGAGGCGGCGGAGGACCTTATCGTTTGGTGGGGCACCGACCGTGACGGACGGAAACGGACGAAACAGGCGCGGCTTCCGCGCGTGATATTTGTGCGATGACTATGGAACAGCAACAGGAAACACCGGCCGCGACGCCGGACCTGTCGTCACTGGTCATTCCCTTGCTCAAGGGTGTGATCTATCGCGACGAGGCCACCGCGCGCAACGCCGGCCTGTGGAACGGTCTGCTCGAGCTTCAGGCACGGGTGCGTGACTACGTGGCCGTATTGGGGCTGGAGCTGGTGCTGGACGAGGCGGAAGGCTATGCCTTCCTGCGCGCGCGCAATCGTGAGGATGACGAGACCACGATGCAGTTGCCACGCCTGGTGGCCCGCCGGCCGCTGTCGTTCCCGGTCAGCCTGTTGCTGGCCCTATTGCGCAAGAAACTGGCCGAGTTCGATGCCGGCGGTGGCCAGGACGAGGAGGGGGTCCGACTGGTGCTGTCGCGCGACGACATTGTCGAGCTGATACGCGTATTCCTTCCCGAGGCCAGTAACGAGGCGCGGCTGATGGACCGGGTGGACACCGATATCAACAAGGTCGTCGAACTGGGTTTTCTCCGCCGGATGAAGCCGGTGGCGGGGCAGCCGGCGGCCTTCGAGGTGCGCCGCATCTTGAAGGCCTTCGTCGATGCGCAGTGGCTGGCCGACTTCGACACGCGGCTGGCGGCCTATCGGGCGCAGCTTGTGAAACCGGACCAGGTGGAACGCGATGCGTGAATCACCGCCAACGCTCGGTCTGGATTTCGTCGCCGACGATACGCTGGCGGGCTTTCGCCTGCGGCGTCTGGAGGTCTTCAACTGGGGCACCTTCGATGGCCGCGTCTGGACCTTGCAGGCCGACGGTAAGAACGCACTGCTGACCGGCGACATCGGCTCGGGTAAATCGACCCTGGTCGACGCCGTCACTACCTTGCTGGTGCCGGCTCATCGCATCGCTTATAACAAGGCCGCCGGTGCGGATAACAAGGAGCGCACGCTCAAATCCTATGTGCTGGGGTATTACAAGACGGAACGCAGCGAAGTCAGCGCGACGGCAAAGCCTGTCGCCCTGCGTGACCACAACAGCTACTCGGTGGTCCTTGGCGTGTTTCACAATGCGGGCTATGATCAGACGGTGACGCTGGCGCAGGTGTTCTGGATCAAGGACGCGCAGGGGCAACCGGCGCGTTTCTATGTCGGCGCCGAGCGGGATCTTGCCATCGCGAGCGATTTCGCCGGATTCGGTTCCGAGATCACGGCGTTGCGCAAGCGTTTGCGTCGTGGCGGTGTCGATGTGTTCGACAACTTTCCACCCTACGGTGCCTGGTTCCGGCGCCGATTCGGTATCGACAACGACCAGGCTCTGGAGCTGTTTCACCAGACCGTGTCCATGAAGTCTGTGGGCAATCTGACCGAGTTCGTTCGCAACCACATGCTCGAGCCCTTCGACGTGGCGCCGCGCATTACAGCCCTGATCGCTCATTTCGATGACCTCAACCGCGCCCACGAGGCGGTGCTCAAGGCCAAGCGGCAGATTGAGCTGCTGACTCCGCTGGTAGCCGATTGTGATCGCCATGCGGAACTGGCCAGCTCCAACGGGGAACTGCGCGCTTGCCGCGAGGCTTTGCGGCCGTATTTTGCTGGACTCAAGCTCGATTTGCTGGATAAACGGATCGCCATTCTGAGTGAGGAGTGGACGCGCCAGAACGCGCGAATCCACGCACTGACCGAACGCCGGGACGCACAACGCGCGGAGGTGGCCGAACTGAAACACAGCATCGCCGCCAATGGCGGCGATCGCCTGGAACGTCTCGCCGAAGAGATTCGCGTCAAGGGCGGTGAGCGCGATGCGAGAAAGAGAAAGGCCGAACGCTACGCGGAACTGGTGCGCGCCGCCGGTGGTCTTCCAGCGGAGGATGAGGCCGCATTTCAGGCGCAACTCGAGGAATCTATACGGCAGTTGGAGCTGAACGGCGCACGGGAGGCGGCGCTTCAGAATGCGTTGACCGAACAGGCGGTCGAATTACACCAGGGCAAACAACAACACGACCAGCTCAGCGGCGAGATCGACAGCCTGAAGGCCCGGCGTAGCAATGTTCCCGCCGAACAGATCCGAATGCGCAGCGCACTGTGCCAGGCCCTGGATTTACCCGAGGACGAAATGCCCTTTGCCGGTGAACTGCTGCAGGTGCGCGAGGAGGAACAGGGCTGGGAAGGGGCCGCCGAGCGGCTGTTGCGCAACTTCGGCCTGTCGCTGCTGGTTCCGGATGCCCATTACCAGCGGGTTTCGGACTGGGTGGATCGTACCCACCTGCGCGGCCGCCTGGTCTACTTCCGGGTGCGCACGTCCACCCGGGGCGAACTGCCGGCACTGCACCCGGAATCCCTGGTACGCAAACTCGCGATCAAGCCCGATTCGCCGTTTTACGATTGGCTGGAACGCGAGTTGGCGCACCGCTTCGACGTCGCCTGTTGCACGACCGGTGAGCAGTTCCGGCGTGAGACCCGGGCCATTACCCGCGCGGGGCAGGTCAAGTCGCCTGGCGAACGCCACGAAAAGGATGACCGGCACCGCATCGATGACCGCCGCCGTTATGTGCTGGGCTGGACCAACGCCGGGAAAATCGCCGCGCTGGAGGCCGAACAGCGGCAGCTGGAGATGCGCCTCGGTGAGCTGGGTGCCCGCATCGCCAAGGTGCAGGCCGAGCAGCGTGAACTCAACGAACAGGAAAACCTGCTGGCCAAGCTCGATGAATACCGCGACTTCCGGGAACTGGACTGGCGTTCGGTGGCCGCCGACGTTGCCAGGCTCGATGAGGAGAAGCGGCAGTTGGAGCGTGCCTCCGACCTGCTCATGGAGCTGACCGGCCAACTCAACGAACTGGAACAGGCGCTGACGGCGACCGAGAGACAGCTCGAGGAGCGCCTGGCCGGGCGCGCCAAGACCGAGCAGAAACAGGAGGATGCCGAGGCCCTGCGCGAACAGACCCGGACCCTGGTCGACGACCCCGCCACTGCGGAGCATGCGGTGCGCTTTACGACCCTGAACGAACTGCGGAGCGAGTTCCTGGGCGAACATCATCTGAGCGTCGAGTCCTGCGACAACCGGGAACGTGAGATGCGCGAGTGGTTGCAGGCGCGCCTCGACGCTGAAGATGCTCGCCTTAAGCGACTAGGCGAGAAGATCATCCGCGAGATGACTGAGTACAAGGAAGCCTACCGGCTGGAAACCGAGGAGGTGGATGCCAGTATCGAGGCGGCTTTCGAATACCGCACCATGCTCGAAGCGCTGGAAGCCGACGATCTGCCACGTTTCGAAGCGCGCTTCAAGGAACTGCTCAATGAGAATACCATCCGCGAGGTGGCCAGTTTCCAGTCCCAATTGGCCCGCGAACGCGAGCAGATCAAGGAACGCATAACGCGCATCAACGAGTCGCTGGCCCAGATCGACTACAACCCCGGACGCTATATCCGACTCGAGGCGCGAGCGAGTCCGGATGCCGAGATCCGCGACTTTCAAAACGAGCTGCGCGCCTGCACCGAGGGCGCGCTCACTGGCTCCGAGGACGCTCAGTATTCGGAGGCCAAGTTTCTGCAGGTCAAGCACATTATCGAACGCTTTCGCGGGCGCGAGGGGCAAACCGAGCTGGATCGCCGCTGGACCGCCAAGGTTACCGACGTGCGCAACGGGTTCATGTTCGCCGCCAGCGAGCGCTGGCGCGAGGACGACAGCGAGCACGAGCATTATTCCGACTCGGGCGGAAAATCCGGTGGCCAGAAGGAGAAGCTGGCCTACACCATTCTGGCTGCCAGTCTGGCTTACCAGTTCGGACTGGAATGGGGCGCGGTGCGCTCGCGTTCGTTTCGCTTTGTGGTCATCGATGAGGCCTTCGGGCGTGGCTCGGACGAGTCCGCGCAATACGGCCTGCGGCTGTTCGCCCAGCTCAATCTGCAGCTGTTGATCGTCACGCCTTTGCAGAAGATCCACATCATTGAGCCCTTCGTCAACAGCGTCGGCTTTGTTCACAACGAGGACGGCCGCGCTTCCATGCTGCGCAACCTCTCCATCGAAGAGTACCAGGAGGAGAAGGCGAGGGCCGCTCCGTGAAGTGGACGGATTCCCGCGAACTTCGCGCGCAACTGCAACGCTGTTGGGATCGCGGGGAACTGCTGGCCGGGATGGTTTCCGGCGAGTCGTCCTTTCCCCGGAGGCTGACGCTCAAAGGACCGACATCGGTACAAATGGCCGAACAGTTCGACACCGTGCGCGCCTGGATCGCGGAATTACGCGCATTGCCGCACTACCGGGTCGAGATGCGCGAATTGCGCCACCGGGTGCTCGGCGCGAACGAGGTGCCCAGGGCGGTCTGGGTGGATACACTCGACAATGCCCTGGACGTGTTGGGCAAGCGCCGCGAGGCCCGGCACTTTGCCACCTTGGTCGAGTGCACTCGGGAGCGTCAGCCCCTCCTGCTCGAATGGATCGCCCGCAAGCCCCTCAAGGTTCTGGAGCTGGCAGATGTCTGGGATCGCCTGCTGGATGTCGTCGACTGGGTCAAGACACATCCCCGTCCTGGTGTTTACCTGCGCCAGGTCGACATCCCCGGTGTGCACAGCAAATTGATCGAGGCGCATAGGAGCGTTCTGATCGAGTGGCTGGACCGGGTCTTGCCGCCCGGGGCCGTCGATACCACGGCCACCGGTGTGTCCGGTTTCGCCAGACGTTACGGATTTCGTGACAAACCCCAGCGTATCCGTCTGCGCGTGCTCGATTCGGCGCACGCGTTGTTGCCGGGGGCGGGGGATGCGGATATCACCCTGGATGCTGGAAGCTTTGCCCGCCTGGCACCAGCGGTCTTGCGGGTCTTCATCACCGAAAATGAGATCAATTTTCTGGCCTTCCCGCGGGTGCCGGACAGTCTGCTGATCTTCGGCGCTGGTTACGGTTTCGAAGTGTTGGCGCAAGCCGCTTGGCTGACTCGTTGTCAGGTATTTTACTGGGGTGACATCGATACCCACGGCTTCGCCATCCTCGATCAACTGCGTACCTGCCTTCCTCATGCGCGCTCTTTGCTGATGGACCGTGCCACCCTGCTGGCCTTCGAGGCTCAGTGGGGCGTGGAGGATAAACAGACGCTACGCGATTTGCCGCGTCTGAACTCAGAGGAATGCGCCTTGTACGACGATCTGAGAGACAACCGCCTGAGCCCAAACCTGCGCCTGGAACAGGAGCGCATCGGCTTTGGCTGGGTCGAGACCGCACTGGCCGCGTTGGAAGTCGGTCGGAGTGACCACGTTATCAGACATTTGTAGGCTGCTGCATATCCAGAGGAAAATTATCAAATTCTTGAGAGCTATGAAGTTGCCTGTAACCGGTGAATAGGTCGATTCCCCTTGGGGGCGCCAATAATACAGATGCCCATCGAGAATCCGACTGTCGCTTTGTCGCATCCAGCGAGCGACGATACGAGGCGAACGCAATTTCTCGGTACCTTGTGCCACAAAATACAACTTCCCTTTGTAAGTGACCCTCGCGCATGGGAGGAAACCTGATTAATACGTCGGTATATTTTACAAATGTTTCGCTGGAGACGACCAGAAAATCTCACTATTGTATTGTTTTATAGAAATAATATAATTCCTCGCACGATCATTGCTGGGGCCTGCATGGTGTACTTTTTCAGGGCCAGCGTCGATGCAGAGGTGAAGGTAAAAGGCGGTCGAGATGAAAGAGCCGCAAGAACAAAGACCCATCAAAAATAAAAATGGAACACTGCTGAGGGAAAGCGGTGGAGGAGGAGAGGATACGAAGCAAATAAACAACATCGTGCGCTTGCGTCAGGGCAATGCGTCAGGAGGTGTATTAATGAGCAGGAATTTCTTCTGCGCGTACAGCGCATTTGTCTTGAGCCTCGGATTAGTTCCGGGCGGTGTGAGTGCAATGACATTAACCGCCATTGACCAGGGTTGGATCAACGGCGGTTTGGGTGGCTTCAGTGTGCCGGCTCTGCAAAATTATGCGACCGGTCGGTATGCGGGAAATGAAGTCCGAACGTATTTCATCTTTGAACTCAGCAACGCAGATGTATTCTCCAGCGCGAAATTGCAGCTTGCGGGTCTCGGCCTGCTTTCTGATCAGGGTTTTGAAACAGTTACGCTTTTTGCGGTTGCTACCGATCCCTCCGTCCTTCAGGCTGCTACCGGCGGCATGGCCGCCTTCGACGATCTTGGCAGCGGGACCGTATTCGGGTCTCTGGACGTTACGGCGGCTCAGGCCCAGGGTCCACAGGAGTTTAACCTGAATCCGGATGCACTGAACGCGATAAACAATGCGCGCGGGGGATTGTTCGCCATGGGTGCGGCGATAACCTCGCTGAGTTCCGGCCCCGGTGATGAAGTTGTCAACTTTGTAAGCCTCGGTCTTAACCCCTATCCGCTGGCGCAGTTCGTCGGCACTGTGGCTCCAGAGGCGGTGATTCCTGTACCCGCCGCGTTCTGGTTGTTCGGCTCCGGGTTGATCGGCTTGGCGGCTTTTGCCAAACGTCGTTCGGCGTGATACCCCGCATGGATTGAACCAGCGGCGGCCCGATGGCCGCCGCTTGTGTGTGAGTCGTGCGCACCACGTCCAGCAGCCGCACTGCGGGAAGTTTATGCGGGCTGCGTATTGTCCAGCAGCGGGAAAATCTGTTCATTTTCCACCCGCACACGATCCAGTATACGCTGGAGGATATCACGTGACTCCCGAACAAAAGCCTCATGATCTGTGGCATCCGGATCGGTAATGCACCATTGCTTCTGGTAGTCTGCGAACCGCTTTTTCAGGGCGTGGGCGCTGGCGCGAAAGCGCTCGGCCGTGGTGGCGATATCTGAGTCACGCTGTGCCAGCAGATCAGCGTAGAGTGCTTTGTCTTCGAAGACAAGGTGTAGCCAGACCTTGTCGGTAAACCGCGACACCAATTCGCAGACGACCACATTCTTTCGGAGTTCCGGTTTTTCCACGAGTACCGATAATACCTGGCACAGATCTGCAATTTCCTTATTCTGCTGTTTCAGTTCATCGAGCGAATACATGGTTGAGCCTCTCTTAAGGTCGGGCCGGCGTAGGACGTTACTATGACACCTGCGCTGGAGAATCACAGCGTTATCGGTAGGGATGAAGACCAACGCTTCATCATCGTCCCACTAAAAGCGGACACAGCGCGGGCATCAACCGACATTAACGTTGATTGGCTCAAATGTCGGTCGTTGCGCTGATGCCTGGTTTATCCATCTGTCACTCCTCGGTCAATCTGAGTTTCGCCGCCTCAGCAAAGCGACGGATGATGGCGCCAGCCGGTTCGATCTGACTGATACGGGCAACACTCTTCCCAGCCTGCCAGTACTCCTTTGTGCCACTCTCATCCAGCGACGCATGTTTCAACTGCCAGAGTGAGCGTAGTGCGTAAAGGGTGCGCATCAGGCGTTTGGTCCTTGAGCCCTGCAACATCCAGCGCGCCATTGGCCCCGCCCTCAGACCGATTCGCGCGATATAGGGTGTGCGGATCACGGCTACAGGCACGCCGGTGATCCGCTCGCTCAGCACAATGTCATCTTCGGTAGCCTGGATGACGGCCTCTTTGTAGGCGAGCGTCGCATGGCATTCTTCAGTGGCAATAAAGCGCGTGCCCATCTGCACCCCTGCGTAGCCTATGCTCAATGCCTCGACGAAATCCGGTGCCGCAGCAATGCCGCCGGCACAGACCAGCGGCTTGTCCAGGTCAGCCAGTTCCCGGAAGAGGGTGATGGCGTCCTTTTGGCCTGCATGACCACCGGCGCGATTGTTCACACAGATAAATCCGTCGACGTCGCCCTCGAGACCCTTGAGTGCCCACTTCCGCTCGGTGACATCGTGGTAGACGACACCGCCGGCGGCATGGACCCTTTGCGCTACCCACCCGGGTTTACCCAGAGAGGTGACGAAAAACCGCACACCTTCTTCCAGCGCAATATCGATCCAGCGTTCCATCCTGGCGCGGTAGCGGCGCGACGACTGCTCGATCAGCGCGTTCATACCGATGGGTTTGCGGGTCATAGAGCGTATCAGGCGGAGCCCTGCGCGGAAAAGATGGCCATGGACATAAGTCATGGAGATAGGCTGAACAATCCCGATACCACCTGCTTCCGAGACGGCGGCAACCAGCTCCGGATTACTGCAGGGATACATGGCGCCACAGATGATGGGAATTTCGATCCCGGCATCATGTGTGAGGGCCGACTCCAGTGCTTTTGGGGAAGCTGCAGATCGCCGCATGACAGCAAGCTTAGCACCGGATCCCGGGGCTATCAGGTCCGGCCTTAGGTCACGGCCGGGTGCCCGCCATCCTGAAGAAATTTATGGCAATTAGTCCTTGGGGCATGTATTCTTAGGGTCCGCAACCTCCAACTCGCAGCCATTCCGGAATGTCTTCTTTGTTTTTTCTAGTCGCTCCCGCAATATTGCGATCGGGGTATTGTTGCGCGTGTCATATTTTCGATCGATTATTCTAACAGAGGGGTTTTCAGTGGCTACTGGTACAGTGAAATGGTTTAACGACAGCAAGGGTTTCGGATTCATTACGCCGGATGACGGGAGCAAGGATGTGTTTGTGCATCACTCATCCATTCAGGGTAGTGGCTTTAAGAGTCTTGCTGAAGGTCAGAAGGTTTCCTTCGATGTGGAGCAGGGACCGAAGGGGCTGGCAGCGGTTAATGTAGTTCCCAACTGATCGGGGCAGTCAGGGGATCAGCTGCGCGCGGTGGCACGCCAGTCTGATCGCTGGATAGTTTCAGGCTCACCGCCTACGCAACATGGCCCTCGGGTAAATGCGCCCGAGGGCCATTATCGGTAGCGGAAACGCGCCTCGGTCGCCACTGTTCGCTTCCCCCGGTCGGGTAGCGCACAGTGGCAAGACAGCTTATGTCGTCCGTGTTGACCAGCGAATTCGCCGGCCCGGATTGGTGGTCTCGGCTTCGCATGGGCCCGCAGACAGGTTTGTTTCCGATCCGGCCGCAACCATCCCCACGTTAACGTAATTCAAGCGTCCCAAACGTTCCCAGGGCGGCGGCAATATCCTGGAGTGTCGGTCCCCTGGCCAGGGCCGGTTCGTCGAACGCGCCGCCACAGACGAGGTACTGCACCTGTGGTTGCTCAGCCGAATGCAGCTTCATGATGTAGACATGCATTTGCATGCTCTCTCCATTGCCACCATCGCCGTTGGCCAGCTGAAAATCCAGGAGTGAGGCCAGCAGCACTCTTTCAGACCTGACCACCTGCTGAATGTTACGGGACACCCGGTCGACGGAGAAGGTATCTGCATGGATGGTTTGGGGTTCGTCCATGAGTGTTTTCACTGTTAGCTCGCAATGCGGTTTGAACTCGTTAATGCCGCCGGATACGACTCTGCCTGCCTGAAAAAAGACACGAGCACGCCCGGGTGGGACGACCACATCCTGGTGTAGCTCGAGTGCGCCACGGCGCGCGGGAACATACGACCCGGTGTCTTCGCTTTTGATCGTCAGTGGTCCGCAGGCGGGCAGGAAAGCTACGCCGGATACCAGTACGCCGATGAGCCATCTCATTCCCATGGCGTTATCCTCCAGGGTTAGGGCAGGGGTGAAAGCCTGCTGATCTTCTAAATAACTATAGACACAAATCACTGCCGGTGGCATCTTGCCAGCGCAAGGGGCCCGGTCAATCTGTGGATCCCAAAATGTCTTTCAGACTTTTATCCCCCCCGGGTATATCGATAGAACTTATAGCGACAGGGGTTTCGCGCCTAATGGGGCTGATGATAGTCCTCGGCAGGATAGAACGTCGACACGGCAACAATCCGGGTGACGATGGACTTTTTGAAGGTTTTGGTTTGATCAAGGGCGCGTCTTAAAGACTCGGCGAGTGGTTTTTGCTCTTCAGCGCGCAAGGAGATCGCCGTGCGGCATTGATCGCCCGTGTCACAAGTTGTCGACTCAGCGTTGTCGGATCGACGTTTTGCCAAAAGGTCTCAGGTAACTCGCTGCAGCCAACCTTAGACGGGTCGTAAACGACCTTTACCGCGATGGCATGCCCGGTGCCACCCGTTGAGATTTTCTCGTATGTCGCATTGTATTCACCTCTCATATCAGGGCCCCCTCGATACGGTCCTCTCGGTTCCTCAGACCCCTTCGCGGCGTCTTGGGTTCCGGCCGGGTGTTACAATCGAGTTGGATAATCCCCCTCGAGCGCGGGGTCACCTGTGACAGAATTGACGCTTTTTACCGTTGGACACAGTAATCGCACGCTTGAGCAGTTGACTGATCTGCTGCGCGGCGCTCGAGTGAAGATCCTGGTCGACGTGCGGGCCTACCCGGTGTCGGCGCGCTTGCCGCATTTTTCCAGCGACTCGATCCGCGCGGCGATGGATTCCGTGGGCATTACCTATCACTGGGCCGGACGCAAGTTGGGTGGAATGCGAAAGCCCCGTCCTGATTCGCGGCATCTCGCGCTGGAGGCGCAGGGCCTGCGTGGCTATGCAGATTACATGGAAACCAAGGAGTTTGAGACGGCAGTACGGCAGCTTATGGCTCTTGCCGGCCATGGCCGGACCGCGCTTCTTTGTGCTGAACGACAGCCGGAGCATTGTCATCGTTCCCTGATCGCCGATTACCTTACGCTCAATGGAGCGTCAGTCGTTCACCTTATTGCTTTGGCTGAACAGCGGGAGCACCAGCTTCGCCCCGAAGCGAGGCGTGAATCAGGAACCCTGATCTACGATCGCCATTGCTCGTTTTCGCTGAATCTGTGATCCCTTTCATGCAGATAGACAAAGACATGCAAATCGGCTAATATTCGAGTTCGCTAACACACTAAATTTACCGAATAAGCAGCGGGGTTTTTTACGTAAAATCATTTTCTTAACCACCTGAAATTTATATGCTATGAGGGAATGAAGATGTCAATTTTCCAGAAAACCAGGCAGTGTACCGGCTCATTCCCATGCCGATTTCGGCTGGTGCTCGTCTTTGCGGCGGCAGTAATGACGGTTTCGATTGCGACGGTTCCGCTGCTGGTCGATTAAGCTCTCCAGGCAAAGGTGCCCGGTTGGAACGGGCGGTCCAACTTCGGACCGCCCGTTTTCGTTTCGTTGCGCCAAACAGGGTTGCGTGGCCAGGTGCATGGCGCTGTCCTGTCAGTCGCCGATAAGACACGGACGTATCGGGATTGTCATGGGGGTGCCGGGACAGGCCTGGCACGATCTGTCTTGTTTGGCCTGTGCCTCGGCTTGATTGCGCTGTCTTATCTCATTGTTTTCTCTTGCCCTCGTCCAGTACTCCGGATTCCGCACAAGTCGCTAAGCCTGCCGCACAGAGACTACTGGCTGGCGGCAGAACGTCGCAAAGCAGCGCTGTGTGAAATCCGGGCGCGCATGGCCTGATTTGGTGTTGCGCATACCGTGTTCACCGTCGCGGTCATTCAGCTGGTGATCGAGGCAAACCTTCAGGTTGAATCCCGATTGAGTTCGGGGATTGCATGGGTGCTGACAATGTACGCGGCATTCGTCGTCATTTGGTTGACGATGTTTTTCCGGAGATTTCGCAAGCCACGGCGCTGATTCCAATGCAAGGGAGGGCTACGCATCTGCGATAAAGAACTGGTAACTAACATATGATTCATATACAGAAAGTATCTGGATACTGCCGGTGTTGCCGGTGCGTCGGTCGTCGCCATGCGCTGGTTGCAGGATCCGTGACCGAGTGCCTTGGCTAAGTACGCGCTGTTGGCCAAATATATGCATGTAATTCCCTGTCGTGTGTAGAACGCAGATCGACAAGACTGGTATGCAACACCTTCAACACCCTAGCCGATGCCCTTCCACCGCCAGTGCGCTCGATCGGTCGCCAGCACTGCGCGCCTGCATGATACTGCTCTTGCTGGTTCTTGTGTCGCCGTGCCAGGCCGAGTGGCACAAAGCACAGGAAGCGATTATGGGCACGCAGGTCACGGTGGAGATCTGGCATGAAGATGCGCAGATCGCGGAAAAGGGCATCCAAAGCGTCATGGATGACATGCGGCGCATTGACCGCTTGATGAGTCCCTACCGGCAGGACAGCCAAGTCTCACTGATCAATCGCCAGGCCGCTCAGGGGCCGGTGCGCTGCGATCCGGAACTCTTCCATTTGATCGCGCGCTCGCTGGACATCTCGCGGATGACGAAAGGCGCATTCGATATCAGCTTTGCGAGCGTCGGGTACCTGTATGACTACCGCCAGAAAGTACATCCTGACAGAGCGCAGATTGAGTCGGGATTGCCGGCAGTTGATTACAGACATATCCGGCTGAATTCGGATACTGGGTCAGTTCGGTTCCTGCGCGAGGGCGTGAGAATCGATCTCGGTGGCATCGCCAAGGGTTATGCCGTGGACCACGGATTACAGCTCCTTGGTGAGCTTGGTATTGATCATGCCATTGTCACGGCCGGTGGCGATAGCCGGGTGCGCGGCGAGCGCTGGGGGAGGCCCTGGAAGATCGGGATCCGCGCGCCCCGCGACCCGGCGGGTGTGGTTGCGATGATCCCCTTGATCGATACAGCGATCTCGACTTCAGGGGACTATGAGCGGTTCTTCGTGGAAGACGGCGTCCGTTATCATCACATTCTGGATCCGGCCACGGGGCGGTCGGTTGATGCCGTGCGCAGCGTCAGTATCATCGGCCCGGATGCCACGACGACCGATGCGCTGTCGACCAGTGTCTTCGTTATGGGACCAGAAAAAGGGCTGGCACTGGTAAATACACTGCCCGATATAGAGGCCGTCATCATCGACAACGAGGGTCGGATGCAGTTGTCTGACGGGCTGAAACAGATGGATCAGTCGGCGCAGAATTAGACGTCCACTGAATTGTGGCAAAGCTGGGGGAGAAAGCGATCAGGCGCGAGAAGGTTGCCAGTCAGCGTGCCTGGTGAACGGGATTTGTGACGCGAGTCTCAGCCACGTCTCCCCGCAGGCGAGCAACTTCATTTCCTTCCAGTGAGACAGCCCGGGGACGTGCGGGACACGGCGGTTGATACCCCGATTCAAGCGTTTAAATCAGATCCCAAAGCTGCCGTTACATGCAGTTGTCAGGAATAGCGTACACGGAGTTCCGCAACAGGAGGTAAGGGTGAAGATTGCACGTCAAATGGTACTGGCCTTTGGTCTGGCGTTGGGCGCAGCCGCTACAGCGGCAGACGACCAGGCCGGTAAGACCGGCGACACCTTCAAGGGACTCGATTCCGAGATTCAGGATCTCAAGAAGGAGGTGGTCGAACTAAATCGCGACCTCTT
Organism: uncultured Gammaproteobacteria bacterium; assembly: GCA_963707015.1. Lineage (GTDB taxonomy): Bacteria > Pseudomonadota > Gammaproteobacteria > Thiohalobacterales > Thiohalobacteraceae > CAVPOO01. Next base: position 168,967 of record CAVPOO010000010.1, on the reverse strand, counting down.
TATCCTTGAGGAGGAACTGCTGTTTCCATCGAGCACTCAGGTCGCTGTTTTCTTGTCCGTCGACACCGGCAGCTATTTCAACCTTGATTCTGTGCAGCTAAAAGTCGACGACAAGGTTGTCTCGAATTACCTCTATACTCAGCGAGAAGTCGAGGCTCTCCATCGCGGCGGTGTTCACAGGGTCTACACAGGCAATCTGAAGGCTGGTGACCACGAAGTTGTCGCGCTGTTTACCGGTAAGGGGCCCAGTGGCCGCGATTATCGCCGGGGCGCCAATCTGGTCGTCAACAAGGGTCTGGGTCCCAAGTTTGTGGAGCTGAAAATCATCGATCGGGAAGGCAAGGAACAGCCTGAATTCGTGGTCAAGGAATGGGAGTAAACATGCAGTGTACGCCAGTGGCAAGGCGTAGACTGGTGCGTCACGGCATGTGTATTGCGTGGCTGGTCTTTGGGTGGGTTGTCAACCCCGTTATGGCGGGAAAGGAACCGCGCCAGGTACGCGACCTCCATTACGGGGAAGTCCTGTTCCATTTTTACCAGGACGATTACTTTCCCGCCATTACTCATTTGCTGGCGGCGGACATGCAGGAGAGGATGCCAAATCATCCGGTCGACTCCCAGTTATTACTGGGTGGCATGGAACTCTCCTACGGCATGAACCGTGAGGCTACCAGGGTTTTTCATGAACTGCTTGATCAGAATGCCGAAGAGCCGGTGCGCAACCGGATCTGGTTTTCTCTTGGCAAGATTGGGTATCAGCGAGGATACTTGCAGGAGGCCGAAGACGCGCTGAAGAGGGTGACCTCCAATGTTTCGCGTGCCGTACATGGCCAACAGCAATTATTGCTCGCGCAGGTATTAATGCAGCAGGGAAAATACCAGGAAGCGGCTGAATTACTCCGGGAATGGAAGGGTCCGAAACAGTTTTCAGGGTATGCGGACTATAACCTCGGTGTGGCTCTCATCAAAAGTGGTAATGAAGACGCGGGCGTTGCGCGCCTGGAGGATGTCGGGGAGCTGAAGACCGCAAATAGCGAAACCTATAGCTTGCGGGATAAGGCGAACCTGACACTCGGACTCCACCTGCTGGGTGCTGATCAGCCCGATTCGGCCCGTCACTACCTGAACCGGGTTCGGCTTTCGGGCCCTTTTGCGAACCTGGCCCTGCTGGGGGCCGGTTGGGCCGATACCGAAACGGGCAACTTTCAATCGGCGCTGGTCCCCTGGAATGAATTGCTGGGTCGGTCGCCGGCGGATCCCCCTGTTCAGGAAGCGCTCGTCGCCATGCCGTATGCACTGGGCCAGCTTAACGCTCGGGCCGACGCGATCCAACACTATCAGCGGGCCATAGATCTGCTGTCTGAAGAAGGCAGACACCTTGATCAGGTGGTCGAAAATATTGAGCAGGTACTGTTTCCTCACACACTGGACCAGGGTGTTTTTGTAGAAGCCGGTGTTCTTCAGCAGGCACTCATGGTGGGCGGATCCGGCACATCCCGGCTAATGAGCCCGGACCGGAATCTGGGCACTGTACCTTACAGCCCAGAGACGGGATACCTGGTGCAATTACTGGCTCTGCATGAGTTTCAGGAGGCATGGAAGAACTATCACGATCTCCAGTATCTCGCCACAAACCTGACTTATTGGAATGAACAGATCGATACCTATGATGCGATGTTGGCCAACCGCCGCGAGGCCTACAAGGAACGGATGCCGCGTGTTGAGGCCGCCCAGCATACCTTGGACCCGGGGCAGGTCCGCGATCGCTGGCATGACCTGAAAGCGCGTCTCGACCAGATAGCCGACGCTAACGATTACCTGGCACTGGCGACGACGCGGGAAGGCCAGATGTGGCAGAAGCTTAAGGGGCTTGGAGCGCGTCTCGAGCGTTTGCCAGCCACCGAAAAATCCGAGCAACTAAAAGAGAAACACCGCCTGCTTGCAGGCGTGTTGCGCTGGCAGCTTAACGCCAGTTATAAGGAACGTCTCTGGCAGGCGCGCAAGATGCTGAATGATCTGGATGAGCCGCTCGCGCAGGCTCGACAGGGGCGGGCCGCACTTGAGCACGCGATGGCAGGTGCCACTCATCAGTTTGTCGGATATGACGATAAGATTGCGCAGCTGCGTACCCGCATCAGGAAACTTCAGCCGCATATCGTTCGCACTCTGGCCCGGCAAGGCGAGTATCTTCGCAACCTTGCGTTGAAGGAACTGGAGCTCCGGAGGCGGAATCTCAAACGCTACGTGCTTCAGGCCCGTTTCGCGCTGGCTGCGACCTACGACCAGGCGACCAACGCCAGAGGCAACTTGCCGTGACAAACGGACGTTACAGTTGTCTGCTGTTATTGCCGTTGCTCGCTGCCTGTTCCTGGGTCAGCGACAAGCCAGCCACGATTGGGACCTTGCCTGAACGAGTCAAGGCCTTGCCCGCACCTTCAGTCGTGAATGATACCGCGTCCCGGGCAATCGACAGCTACCGGGTGTACTTGCAGGACGCGCCACAGGGCGATCGGCGTGCCGACGCCACCCGACGCCTGGCCGATTTGCAGCTTGAGGCAGAGGAACCTTTGGTTGAGACCAGCACCCCTGCTGATGGTGCAAGTCACCCAGCCGCATCCGCTGAAAATACGGGTGAAGTAGTGGAGTTGTACCGGGAATTTCTGGAGACCTATCCGGACAACCGGCATCGCGACAGTGTGCTCTATCAGTTGGCGCGCGCATACGAATATGACGGTGACTCGGAGACGGCGCTGCAGACTCTGGACCACCTGGTGGCACAGTATCCGGATTCGGGACACTTTGCAGAGGCTCAGTTCCGCAGAGGCGAGATCTTGTTTGTTGCCCGTTCTTATCCAGCTTCGGAACATGCCTATCAGGCCGTCCTCGATGCGGGGCAGGACTCCGGTTTCTACGAACAGGCGCTCTATAAGGCCGGTTGGGCGCGCTTCAAACAGCGTCAGTATGACCGAGCGTTGCAGACACACATGCGACTCCTCGACTATCTCCTCGTCGAGCGGGACAAGGCGCGGGCCGGCATTGAACTGAGTCGCGCCGATCAGGAGATGCTCGACGATACGTTACGCGTAGCGAGCCTGGCTTTTTCATACCACTCGCAGCCAGGAGCCGTTCCCGATTATTTTGCGCGCAACGGGAGGCGTCCCTATGAAGACAAGGTTTATGCCAGTCTCGGTGAACTTTACCTGAACAAGGAGCGATTCACTGATGCTGCGGACACGTTTCAGACCTTTGTGGATAGCAATCCCCTGCACGGCGCCGCGCCACTGTTCCAGGTTCGGGTGATTGAGGCGTACCAGAAGGGCGGTTTCCCAAGCCTCGTGTTGGAATCCAAGCGCGCCTTTGTGGAGCGTTATGAGCTAAGCAGCAACTACTGGCAGCATCACGATCCGGGGCAGGCCCCGGAGGTTATGAAATACCTTCGGGCTAATGTCCTAGATCTTGCACGGCATGCCCATGCGCAGGCTCAGCTGAGTAAAAAGCCCGACGATTATCGTGAGGCGGCTCGCTGGTACCGAAGTTTCTTGGGGTCATTCCCGGACGACCGTCAGGCGCCGGACGTGAATTTCATGTTGGCCGAGTTGCTGTATGAGAGCGGCGACTATGGTAATGCCGCACATGAGTATGAAAAGACCGCATACGGTTACGTGCCTCATGCGAAAGCCGCTGAAGCAGGTTATGCCGCATTGCTGGCCTACCGAAAACAAGAGGCCCAGCTGGAGGGGAGTTCACGTGCAGAGTGGCATCGTCGGGGGATCGATAGCACGCTCCGCTTCGCAGCGACTTTCCCGCAGCATCCAGAGGCAACCCGGGTGACCGCACGCGCTGCCGAAGAACTGTTTGCGCTGAACGAACTGCAACTGGCCAGTCAGGTCGCGCTCCAGGTAATTGACGGGCCGGATGCGGACGTGACACTGCAGAAAACGGCTTGGACAGTACTGGCACACTCACAGTTTGACCTTGGTGATTTCCAACAGTCCGAGGCGGGTTATCAGCAGGTGCTGCGCCTGACGCCTGCTGAGGACAATTCGCGAGCGGCATTGCAGGACCGCTTGGCAGCCTCGGTCTACAAACAGGGTGAAAGCCATCGTGCCCAGGGCAATCTACCGGAGGCAGTCGCCGACTTCCTGCGGGTTCGTGACGCAGTGCCCGGGGCGGCGATTACCGCGACAGCAGAATATGATGCAGCGGCGGGATTGATACAACTGAAGAAGTGGGATCAAGCGGCCATGGTGCTTGAACGTTTTCGCAAATCCTATCCGGATAACAAATTGCAGGCGGATATTACGCAGAAGCTCGCCGTTGTCTATCTGGAAGCAGGTCAGTCTGGCAAGGCGGCGGCCGAGTTTGAGCGGGTCAGCGAGCAGCCCGGTGGATCACCCAAACTCAGGCGCGAGGCTATCTGGCAGGCTGCCGAACTGTATGAAAAGGCCGGGCGCGGCACCAATGCGATCGCTGCATTCGAACGTTATGTCAAACAGTTTCCCGAACCGGTAGAGCCCGCGGTTGAGGCGCGTCAGCGTGTCGCCGATCTGCACAAGGGAACGGGAAATCGCCAGGCTTATGAGCGGTCGCTAATGGCTATCGTGCAGGCGGACCGGGCGGCAGGTGCAAGGGGTACCGAACGCACGCGCTTCCTGGCGGCGCATGCCTCGCTCGAACTTGCCGAACCCGCGTATGCGACCTACCGGAGAATTCGCCTGACCGTTCCCCTCAAGGCGAGTCTGGCCAAGAAAAAGCGTGAAATGGAAAGCGCGCTCAAGGCCTATGAGGCGGCTATCGATTATGGGCTTGCCGAGGTCACAACTGCTGCGACCTATCATATTGCGGAAATCTACCGTGATCTTGCCCAGGCGCTGCTGGAGTCCAGTCGGCCTGGGAACCTGTCGCCGGAAGAACTCGAGCAGTATGACATCCTGCTTGAAGAACAGGCATTTCCGTTCGAGGAAAAGGCCATCGAGATTCATGAAGCCAACCTGAGACGGACAGTAGATGGTGTCTACGACGAATGGGTCAGAAAGAGCCTGCAGCAGCTCGAGAACTTGATGCCCGTGAGGTACGCGAAACATGAGAACGCCCCCGACTTTGTTGAAACAATCAACTGACTCGCTTTTGGTCCTGCTGTTTGCCGTGTTGTTGGTCGGTGGCTGTTCATTAGCCCCGAGCCGATCGGGCGATCAGCCGGCCAATGTAGGCGGTGCAGTCCAGCGCGAGTTTGACAGGGCCGTGACGTTGATGAAGGCCGGGCATTACAGCGAGGCGATACCCGTGCTGGAACAAGTTATTGAAAAGGATCCGTCGCTCGCCGGTCCCTGGATCAATCTCGGAATTGCGCGAGCAAGGATCGGCGAGACTCAGTTGGCAGTCCAGGCATTGACAAAAGCAATCGAGGTAAACGCCGCGAGCCCCGCGGCTTATACAGAACTGGGTATGCTCTATCGCAGTAGCGGGGACTTCGAGGCGTCGCGCAAGGCTTACCTTGATGCCATAAAGGTGGATCCTCAGTACAGTTATGCACACCGTAATCTCGGCATACTGTTCGAGATTTACCTGCAGCAGCCAGATCATGCACTGCGACATTATAAACGTTATCAGGACCTTCAGGCGCAGCAGGACGAGGAGGTCCAGAAGTGGATCGTGGATCTGGAACGGCGCGTTCAATCGACACAGGTAAAGACAGAGGTCGCAGGGCAATGACTAAGAGAAGCGGGCGGTGGTTGCTGACCATGGTGTTGCTGGCAGGTTATGGAGTTGGCGCCGAAGAAGCCGTGCTGGACATGCAAGGCATGTCAGTGGTGGGGAACCGCGAACTGCCCAAGGCGTTGTACATTGTCCCTTGGAAGGCCCCCGCACCCGTCGATTCAGAACTGGGTTTATCGGACAGTCTGCTGATAAACCAGGCGCTGGGTCCGCTCGACCGGGATGAATTTCGTCGTTCTTTGGGGTACTACGAAGCACTTCATCAGTCCAGATAGGCTGGCTGCCCAACTATGCTGCCGAGAGGCGAGTAGACCAGCTCACATTTTCTTGCTGAATACATTCAGAAAAGCCGACTTTGTGTCGAGAACACGAAAGCATGGCCCAGTGCCTCGGGCCAGGCGCACGTCATGTCAAGGAGTCAACTATGGATATCTATAGCACGATCGTAAGGTTCTTTCAGTCGGGCGGGGTCTTCATGTACCCGATCGTGGTGGTGCTTGTTCTGGGACTGGCCATATCTCTCGAGCGCTATGTCTATCTGACGCAGGCCAAGGTCCGTAATCGAATGGTCTGGAACCAGCTGATGCCGCTGCTGATGAACGGTAAGTATCAACAAGCGGTGACAACCGCGCAAAAGTCGAAAACCGCAATGAGTCGGATCCTGACCTACGGGCTGGCGCGCGCGAAAAATGCTACCCACCGTGATGACGTTGAGACCGCCATGGAAGAGGGCCTGATGGAGGCCGTGCCGCGCTTCGAGAAGCGTACCCACTATGTTGCAACCTTTGCCAATATTGCAACGCTGCTAGGATTGCTCGGCACTATCATGGGTCTGATTCAGGCCTTCACGGCAGTATCGAATGCAAACCCGGCTGAAAAGGCTGACATGCTCTCAGCGAGCATTTCAGTCGCAATGAATACCACGGCATTCGGCCTGATGGTTGCGATCCCCTTGCTGTTGGTGTACGCGGTGCTGCAGACCAAGACCACGGAGCTCGTCGACAGCCTGGAGATGGCATCCGTCAAGTTCCTCAATGTAATCTCGGAGAAAGTGGCGAGCAAGGAGGCTGTCTGATGCGACGCCGCTGGCGACGGTCCCGGAAGGATCCGGGCGACATCAATATTACTGCGTTCATGAACCTGATGGTGATCCTGGTGCCGTTCCTGTTGATCACGGCCGTGTTCTCTCGGATTACGATTCTGGAACTCAATCTGCCACCGGCGTCCAGCGGCGAGGTGAACAAGCAGACACCAGAACTGGCTCTGGAAGTGGTTGTTCGCCAGAAGGCACTCGAGGTCGGAGACCGTCACGGAGGTCTGATCAGGCGGCTCGAGAATACCGCGGAGGGTTATGACCTTGCGCAGTTATCGGAATTACTGCAGCAGATTAAGGCCCGCTATCCGGAAAAGCTCGACGCCAGCGTGCTACTGGAATCAGACATTCCCTATGACAGCCTGGTACAGGTTATGGATGCTGTGCGTGTTGGCGAGGTATCGCAGGATGGGGAGAGCGTGATGACCGAGCTTTTCCCGGAGATTTCGATTGGTGATGCGCCCAGTAATCCAATGATTACCGCGAGCCGACAGACAGGAGCCGCGCAATGAAAATGTCGAAACGCGCCCAGCGGATGGATCGGCATCACAAGCGGTTTGGTAAGGCAATGAGTTTCAATCTGGTGTCCCTGATGGACATTTTTACGATTCTCGTGTTCTTCCTTCTCGTCAATTCGTCTGATGGAGAAGTCCTGCCCAGCACCCGGACTGTGCTGTTGCCGGAATCGATTGCTGAGGAAAAGCCGCGAGAGACCGTGCTGGTCATGGTGACCGGGCAGGATATTCTATTGCAGGGAAACAAGGTGGCCAAGGTTGCGGAGGTGCGGTCACAAGCGGGTAATGTGATTGCGTCCCTGAAAGCGGCCCTGGAAACGCAGAACAGCCGGAGTATTCGCCAGCCCGCCGGAGATGCAGGCAGGGAAGTCACAATCATGGGTGACAAACTGACTTCCTTTGAGGTGTTAAAAAAAGTGATGGCAACCTGCACGCAGGCCGGCTTCGGGAAAATCTCTCTGGCCGTTCTTCAGAAACCACCGCGAGAGGGCTGACGGGCTGTGGCGGGTTACTATCATTCGTTGACGCTTCCCTGGTCGCCATCGGGAGACGAGGATCGCCGCTTTCGTACGATTCTGCTCTGGTCAGTCATCGTGGGCATGGTGCTCAGCGCTGCAATGCCGTTCTTACCCTTGTCAGAGATCATCAAGGATGATTTCGTCGAGGTGCCGCCGCGCTTGGCAAAACTGATACTCGAACGCCAGGAGCCGCCGCCACCACCACGTGTTGAGGTGCCCAAGCCGAAGCCAGAACCGAAAAAGGAAGCCGAGCCAAAGCCGCAACCTGAAAAACCCAAGAAAGTTGACGCGACCAAGAAGGTGGTGAAAAAGGAGACGCCGAAACCACCGGTGAACACCGCCGAGAAGGCACGGGAAAAGGCACAACATGCGGGCATTCTGGCTTTTCAGGACACATTAGCTGGTCTTCGGGATAACTCCGCGGTGCAGAAGGTTAACAAGACGGGACGGTTGAGCACTTCCGGCCAGACGGCCCGGAAGGTAGAGCGTTCGATGATAACCTCGCAGCAAGCCGGGGCGACGAGTGGGGGGATCAACACGGCGAGCCTCAGTCGTGACACGGGCGACGTGGGCCTCGTTGAGCGTGCGACTGCGACAGTCACTAGCCCGGTTCAGCCGGACGCCAGTGCTACGCGAGAGACTCGTAAAGGGCGGAAGATGTCCCGCACAATGGAGGAGATCCAGATGGTGTTCGATCGCAACAAGGGTGTGATCTATGCCATGTACAACCGGGCCCTGCGCGAGGATCCGAGCCTGCAGGGCAAACTTGTCCTGCGTCTGACTATTTCACCCTCAGGCAAGGTCATAACCTGTGAGCTGGTTTCCAACGAACTGGGTTCGCAGGCACTCGGGCACAAGGTGGTGCAACGGGTCAAACTGTTCAACTTCGGCGCCAAGGATGTCGATGAGATGACTGTGACCTATCCAATCGATTTCTTGCCGGCTTAGCGGCAGCACCTTACTTTCGCCAGTTTTCCGAATCGCCAAGGCCGCGGACTGCAAAAAATCCGTATGCTTGTGTACCGTGTTTCTGTATGCAACGCGGCACCATTCCCGTCGCTGTACCGATTCGGAATGAATGGTTTGCGGCTTCAGTCGCGGGGTTGTGCATTGAAATAACGCGGCTAGCGCTGCGGAACCAGCGACTGCACTGATCAGGGAACGAACCGACAACCATCGATGCGGATTGCGGCCGGCGCCACGGTTTTCGTCGAACGGGATCGCGAGTTCTCGATGCGGATACTGCTCGTAGTAAATCCTTTGATTGTAATCGGCTGCCGCAGCGCTATGCATTTTTCAGACTCCCTATGGGCGGGCGCAAAGCCCCCTGGCGTAGAAGTCTTACCGGCCGAGGTTCAGGATGGCCGGGGGGGTGGTGCGTGTCCTGTTGCTATAGCGGGGGTGGGCTCGGGTGTGTGTACCAGGGAACGGTGCGTGGTGCGGGCGATAGCCGTGCCCGGGTCGCCGAGGGTACTTGCCATAAGGATAACGATACGGGTAGGCATGGGACGGATAGCGGTAATAGCCGTAAACGGGGATGTAAGTCGTGTCCGTGGCGTCGTCCTCGTGGTACTCGTCGTCTGATTCCAGCCGTGCCTGCTGGAGGGCCAGTTTGCGCAGAAGGTTTTCGCGCTCCCTTTTTCTCCGATCTTCCTCCATGCGGCGTGCCTGGTTGATGACAGAATAGTAGTCGTTGAGTGCATGCGGTGCAGGGCGAGGCGCATCCAACTCAATAATCTCGAGATCCTGAGGCAGTTTCCTGGGCGGTTTCTGGCTAAAGTGGGTGACCTCATGTTCGTCACGCCACTTGTATACTGCCTCGCCAGACGCCGTGTCGATTATCAGCAGTCCGATAAACAGGAGCCTTGGAACCAGATGGCAGATCGCACAGTGCGAGCGTTCGCTCATGGTGCCTCCCGTGTCTGAAGCTTTACCTGAAACTGTAGCATATTGCCCTGGAGAGGCCGCAAAGATACAGCTGCGTTCATGGATTTCCAGAGTCTTTGTCGGGATTCATGTGCTATCTCGCAGCCGCCCAACCGTTGCCGAAGCAGTCGGGATATACTTCGCGTGTGGACTTTTCTGACGGTCAACTGCCTGTATTTATCTTATGGTCGGCGTGGATCCTCTACGGGTTCGTCGCCTTCGTGGCCGTGCGGTTTTCGCCATGGGCGCGGCTGCGAGACAACGAAGTGCTGCATGTGTTTCTCGGCGCCTGTGTCGCTTTGATGGTCTTGTGGATCATCCGGGTGAATGTGATGTCAGATTTCCACCTTCATCTTCTCGGCGTTACGACATTCACTCTCATGTTCGGTTGGCCGCTGGCTGTCGTCGCCGTCAGCCTCGTTGCGTTGGGGGTGTCGTTCAGCGGGGTTGGCGGTATCGAGACCTTTGCGCTGAATGTCCTGTTGACCGGTGTGATTCCGATTGTGCTGACGACCGTGCTGCTGTCTGTTACGCAACGCCGGTTGCCGCACAATTTCTTCGTCTACGTTTACCTCAATGCCTTTCTTGCAGCCGGCCTGAGTATTCTGTGCGCAATGCTGGCCGGCGCGATTATTCTAGTCGCAGGCGAGGCGCGCAGTTTTGGGTGGCTAGCCGATCAGTATCTCCCTTACCTGCCCATGATGTTGTTCTCCGAGGCTGTCCTCAATGGTATGGTGATGACCATGCTGGTCGCACTGCGCCCGGCGTGGGTATGCAGTTTCGATGATAAACTTTATATCCATGGCAAATAGGGGCAGCCGGGTCATTGCGGGGACTGCGTGTGGCTTAAGGGAGTGCCAGTGACTCAGCACCACAGCCATGCGCCGGCTGACTACAATCGAGCCTTTGCTTTCGGCGTGGTCCTGAATCTGGCCTACATCGTTGCCGAGGTTGCCTATGGAATCATTGGCGAATCCCTCGCCCTGTTAGCCGATGCCGGCCACAATCTGAGCGATGTCTTGAGCCTGTTATTCGCGTGGGGAGCAACCTATCTCGCCGGCCGCAAAGCGAGCGCGCGCCGAACCTATGGGTTGCGCCGTTCGACAATCCTTGCTGCTCTGCTGAATGCCATCATTCTTCTCACGGCAATTGGTGCCGTGGCCTGGGAGGCGATGGGGCGTTTCGCCTCAAAGACGCTGCCCAACGGCGAGGTCATAGTCTGGGTGGCAGCGGCAGGTGTGCTCGTGAATGCCGGCACAGCGCTCATGTTCATAGCCGGACGCAAGAATGATCTGAACATCCGGGGGGCATTCCTGCACATGACCGCAGACGCAGTTGTTTCCCTTGGTGTTGTTATGAGCGGGGGGCTGGTACTGCTGACTGGCTGGGCCTGGCTTGACCCACTGACGAGCCTGGTGATCGTCGCCGTTATCATGGGTGGAACCTGGGGCCTGTTTCGCGAATCCCTTGATCTTGCACTGGATGCCGTCCCGGAGCATATTGAGCCGCAGGCAGTGGAGGCTTACCTGCGTCGATTGCCCGGTGTCCAAAACATCCATGATCTCCATATCTGGGCGATGAGTACCACAGAGGTGGCACTGACAGTCCATCTGGTTCGCCCCGGCGCCCCCGTCCGGAACGATGTGTTTCTACACCAGGTGAGTCGCGATCTGCGGCACCGTTTCGGTATCAGCCATGCGACCATCCAGATAGAAAACGGTAACGATGAGTATCCCTGTTACCTTCAGTCTTCCGAACAGGTCCCGTGATCAGCCGTCAGCGGGTGAGGTCTAGGGGAAGGGCGGTATTGTCGGCTCCGTCCCTTCGATTTCCGTCTCCGGATGTCGGGCTTTGATGAGAGATTCGATTTCCTCAACCCGGCCCTTGGGTACGTCGACCATCATCAGCAGTTCGCCTTCCTCGATAGCCGCTTCAAAATCCGCCAGGCGGCTATTGGGCGCATCGGCGCCGATCATGCCCGACAGCCAGGCACCCATGCCTGCTCCGGCCAGTGCAATACCTAGAACGGCGCCGCCTCCCAGCACCAGGCCCGCCGGCGGAAAGGTCATCGCTGCGATGCCGGCGATGACACCGGTGGCACCACCGAGCGCCAGTCCGCGTTCAACGGCAGGAACGAAGTCGCTTTTCTGCAGCAGTGACGCTTCCGGCAGATCGCCGAGTTCAACGCCTTCCTTGGCAACGATATGAAGGTGGCGGTCCTCGACTCTCGCCAGGAGTAGATCGTTCACGACTTCATGAGCCGAGGCTACGTCTGGCAACAAAAAATAGAGGCGTCTCATTTCGGGTCTCCTTATCACTGGTTAGAGGGCCATAGGCCGTCCGGATTGATGATCTAACTCCCGGATTGTAATGCCATAGCGCTTCCTTGCCCATGGCATCGCGTAAATTTTTCTGGCAAACGGCGCCGTCCTCAAAACAATGCCACGAAAAACTCCGGTCCAGGCGGACACCCTGTTTACCGCGGGTTGGAGGATGCGACAATCCGCAGCCGCTTCATCCGAGAGAACAGCTTCATGATCTACCAGCACATTACAGTGCCCCAGGCAGGGGCAAAGATCGAGGTCAAACCGGATTTTTCGCTCAGCGTCCCGGATCAGCCTATCGTTGCGTTCATCGAGGGTGACGGCATCGGTGTCGATATCACCCCGGTGAGGCGGCGGGTCATTGACACCGCTGTTGAGCGAGCCTACGGGGGGGCGGCGAGGTATTGCATGGATGGAGATTTATGCTGGGGAAAAGGCCACCCGCGTATATGGCGAGAGCACCTGGCTGCCGCCAGAAACCGTTGATGCACTGCGCGAATACAGTGTCGGGATCAAGGGGCCTCTGACGACGCCCGTGGGCGGTGGTATCCGCTCGCTCAATGTCGCGCTGCGCCAGCAACTCGACCTCTACGTCTGTCTGCGACCTGTCCGCTACTATCCCGGTACGCCAAGCCCGCTCAGGGAGCCAGAGAAGACGGACATGGTCATTTTTCGGGAAAATTCCGAGGATATCTATGCCGGTATCGAGTGGCCTGCAGGTAGTCCGGAGGTGGCAAGAGTCATTCAGTTCCTGCAGCAGGAGATGGGCGTCACCAACATAAGGTTTCCGGAGACATCGGGGATCGGAATAAAGCCGGTCTCGAAAGAAGGAACCGTCCGGCTGGTGCGCAAGGCAATTCAGTATGCCATCGATCAGGACCGCGAATCGGTCACCCTTGTGCACAAGGGCAATATCATGAAATTCACGGAAGGCGCCTTCAAGAGCTGGGGCTATGAACTCGCCAAAGACGAGTTCGGCGCGAGCGAACTTGAGGGCGGCCCCTGGTGCAGCTTCAAAAGCCCGAAGACGGGACGCGACATCGTGGTGAAGGATGTAATCGCCGATGCGTTTCTGCAACAGATTCTTCTGCAGCCCGAGAAATCCAGTGTCATCGCCACGCTTAACCTTAATGGTGACTACATTTCCGACGCCCTTGCGGCGCAGGTGGGCGGAATCGGCATTGCGCCAGGCGCCAATCTTTCAGATAGCGTAGGCCTGTTCGAAGCGACGCATGGGACGGCGCCAGATCTCGCCGGGAAGAACATGGTAAATCCGAGCTCCCTGATCCTTTCAGGGGAGATGATGCTGCGGCATCTCGGTTGGGACGAGGCCGCCGATCTGGTGGTCAGGGGCGTGGGAGGTGCTATCTCCGCGCGCACTGTTACCTTTGACCTTGCGCGGGCGATGGATGATGCCCGGGAATTGTCCTGTTCGGAGTTCGGGGAAGCAGTGATCGGCCAGATGACGTGAGGCCCGTGGCCAGAGGGACGGCTGCGTTCAAGGCAGGTCGACCCGCCGCCGCCTGGTTCGCGCAGCGGCAGGTCGAAGTGTCAGATTGTGGACCGCGTTACTCGGTTCAACTTGCTTCTGTGCGGATTTTCGAAGCCTGTAATCCCTTGGGTCCATCACTGATGTCGAATTCGACCTTCTGGCCCTCCTTGAGTGTTCTGTATCCTTCAGACTCGATTGCTGAGAAATGCGCGAAGACATCCTCGCCACCATTATCGGGCGAGATAAATCCGTACCCCTTGGCATTGCTAAACCATTTTACGATACCAGTAGCCATACTCCTCTTACCTCACTAGCTTGCGGATTCAGCGACCCGCTTTTGTCTCTGAAATGCTTCACGGCCCGAAAAGCCGCCAACCGGCGCGGCCGTGAAAATCTTCCTTAACTGCCGACGAAGCCTCACTTTTTCGACACCGTATAACTTTGGGCAAAGATATCAGATTAGTCAAGTATTCTTTGGCATGGCGTCGGCTGTTTCGGGGCTGCGGCATAACTGTTTGCGCCTGATATCCTTCTGTGATAACTCTAACAATACAATATGGATATCTAGCGGAAGCTTTTCGAATCGCGCACGGGCGAGGAAACAAGCGAACGATTCGGCTAAAATCCGGAGTATGACTGAGAAGCATGAACATGGCGGTGACGAGGGCCTCGCACTGCAGGAGGCGCGACCCAAACTCAAGCGTCCGTCCCTCTACAAGGTGGTGTTACTGAATGACGATTTCACGCCCATGGAGTTTGTTGTAGAGATTCTCGAGCGGTTCTTTGGGATGGGGCGCGAGAAGGCGACGCAAATCATGTTGCATGTACACACGCGTGGCAAAGGTGTCTGCGGCGTCTATACTCATGACATTGCAGAGACCAAAGTGGCGCAAGTTAACGAATACTCCCGTAAGCACCAGCATCCGCTGCTGTGTACCATGGAAGAGGCATAAACGGGTTTGCGTATGAGGTAACGTTTAATGTTAAGCAAGGAACTTGAATTCACTCTCAACCTGGCCTTCAAGGAGGCACGGGACAAACAGCACGAATTCATGACAGTTGAGCACCTGCTGCTTGCCCTGGCCGATAATCCTGCCGCGGTCGAGGTTCTCAGGGCCTGCGGCGCAGACATCGCTAGTCTCAAGCAGGACCTCTCGAACTTTCTTGACGAAACGACGCCGCTTCTTCCCCGTACTGACACGCGGGAAACTCAGCCGACACTCGGCTTCCAACGGGTGCTGCAGCGAGCCGTGTTTCACGTGCAGTCATCCGGCAAGAAGGAGGTGACAGGCGCTAACGTGCTGGTTGCCATCTACAGCGAGCAGGAGTCCCAGGCTGTCTACTTTCTCAATAAACAGAACGTCACCCGGCTGGATGTCGTGAACTACATCTCTCACGGTATTTCCAAGGTTTCCGGCGAGCAGAATGAGGAGATGCCGGGCAGCACTGACGAATCGGAAACCGCGGAGCCTGCGGCCAGGAAACCGTTGGAGACCTTCGCAACCAATTTGAACGAGATGGCGCGGCAGGGCAAGATAGATCCCCTGATCGGTCGGCAGGAAGAGATCGAACGCACCGTGCAGGTCCTGTGCAGACGACGCAAGAATAACCCGCTTTATGTCGGCGAGGCAGGGGTTGGCAAGACAGCGATAGCCGAGGGTCTGGCGCGCATGATCGTCGGCAAGGAAGTCCCCGAGGTGTTGCATGACAGCACCATCTACTCGCTTGATCTTGGCGCGCTTGTCGCGGGTACCAAGTATCGGGGGGATTTCGAGAAGCGACTGAAGTCGGTGCTCGCGCAGCTGCGCAAGGAACGGGGCGCCATCCTATTTATCGACGAAATACATACCATTATTGGTGCCGGCGCTGCCTCGGGTGGCGTGATGGATGCCTCCAACCTGATCAAGCCGATGCTTGCATCGGGGGATCTGCGTTGTATCGGTTCTACCACCTATCATGAATATCGCGGTATTTTCGAGAAAGACAGGGCACTTGCGCGGCGCTTCCAGAAGATCGACGTGCGGGAACCCACCGTTGAGGAGACGGTGGAAATTCTGAAAGGCCTGAAGTCGGTCTTCGAGGAGCACCACAACGTTCGCTATTCAAACAAGGCGTTGCGCGGAGCGGCCGAACTGTCGGAGCGCTATATCAATGACCGCCATCTCCCGGACAAGGCCATTGATGTAATCGACGAGGCGGGGGCGAGTCTGCACCTGCAGCCGGCATCGAAACGCAAGAAGACCATCGGCATCACAGACATCGAAAACATTGTCTCCAGGATTGCCCGCATACCACCCAAGAGTGTTTCATCGAGCGACAAGGACAAGCTCAGAACCCTGGCGCGCGACCTGAAGATGGTTGTTTTTGGGCAGGATGAACCGATCGATGCCCTGGCGTCAGCGATCAAGATGTCCCGTTCCGGCCTGGGGAATGAACAAAGACCGATTGGTTCATTCCTGTTCGCCGGTCCGACCGGCGTGGGCAAAACGGAAGTCACACGGCAGCTGGCGCTCACTCTCGGTATCGAATTGATCCGCTTTGATATGTCGGAGTACATGGAACGGCACACCGTATCCCGGCTGATCGGAGCGCCGCCGGGATATGTCGGTTTTGATCAGGGCGGGCTGTTGACCGAAGAGGTTATTAAACATCCCCATTCGGTGGTCTTGCTCGATGAGATTGAAAAGGCTCACCCTGATGTCTTCAACCTGTTACTGCAAGTTATGGATCACGGTACGCTGACAGACAACAATGGCCGCAAGGCGGATTTCCGCAATGTCATACTTATAATGACGACCAATGCGGGGGCCCGGGAGATGAGCCGCTCATCCATCGGCTTTACGCGACAGGATCACAGCGCTGATGGCATTGAGGTTATCAAGCGTATGTTCACGCCTGAATTTCGTAACCGCCTCGATGCCATAATTCAGTTCAAGTCTCTGGATCCGGCGGTGGTCGCACAGGTGGTGAACAAGTTTATATTTGAGCTCGAGTCACAGCTTGCCGAGAAGCGGGTGACGATTGAGGTAGACGAGGCAGTCAGGCTGTGGTTCGCGGAACGCGGTTATGATCCGAAGATGGGTGCCCGGCCCATGGGGCGGGTTGTGCAGGAACACATCAAGAAGCACCTCGCCGAAGAGTTGCTGTTCGGACGGTTGGTCGAGGGTGGCCACGTACGCGTCCGGCTTGAAGGCGATGAACCGGCAATCGAGATTCTCGAGGAAGAAGAGGCCTGACGAGGCCACTGCGAAGCTTGGCAGTATCGCCGCCTTGACGGCAGGCTAGCGTGCCCGGTAGGTGATTCGTCCCTTGCTCAGATCGTAGGGCGTAATCTCGACTGTCACCGTATCGCCAGTCAGGATGCGGATATAGTGTTTGCGCATCTTGCCGGAGATGTGCGCCGTCACCACATGACCATTCTCGAGTTCGACGCGAAACATGGTATTCGGCAAGGTCTCGATGACCTTGCCTTGCATTTCTATATGATCTTCCTTTGCCATAAAGCGTTTGTCTGTTTCCCGGATTTGCCGCCAAGTCGGCCATTATAGCCGAATCTTTACGGTTGCCGGTATATCTTTGCCCCGTGCCGATGCTCACCGCGCACTGGTCTCAGTCCATGCGCTGCCGTCAAACGCCTGGAGGGGCTGAAATCCGGTCTTGTAGTTCATCTTCACGCAGGCCTGTATCCAATAGCCCAGATACAGCCAGGACAGCTGAAGTTCTCTGGCATATTCGATCTGGTTCAGGATGGCGTAGGTGCCCAGTCCGCGCCGGTGATTATCGGCATCAAAGAAGGTGTAGACGGCCGACAGTCCGTCCGCGACACGATCCGTCGCCGCGATACCCAGCAGGCGGTCATCTTTGCGGAATTCAAGGAATTCCGTCTGGCTCCAGGCGCAACTCAAAAACGCTTCGAGCTGCGCCCTGTCCATGGTATCCATGCCTCCCCCAGGGTGTCGCTTATGCAGGTACGACTGGCACAGGGGCAGGTATTCGTCCGGAAGTCCGTTGCGGTTGATGGTCAAGCTGACGTCCCGATTGCTTTGCAGGCAGCGGCGATGGCGGCGCCGGGGGCGGAAGTCTGCAACCTCTACACGAACCGGTACGCATGCGCTGCAGCCCGGACAGTGTGGCCGATAAACGTATGCGCCACTGCGGCGAAAGCCGAGACGAATGAGCTGGCTGTAGAGGTCGTTATCGAGGATCGCGGGATCCGCAAACAGATTGCTGCTCAATCTGTCGGGCAGATAGGGGCAGTGCTGGGTCGGGCTCGCGTAGCACCTCAGTCTTGCGCGAGTCATGAGACGGCATGTCCCTGGAATCCATCATCAAAGTGCCACGGCGAGGGGACTGCAGGCCGCCCGCACAGAGGCGGCAGCTGCGCAAGGAATTCCCGCCGGCCCACGAATTCGGCGCCCAGACTCGCGAGGTGGCGTGTGTACACCTGGCAGTCGACAAGCGGGAAGTCCCAGGCGTGAAGCTGCCGCACCAGTGCGACGAAGGCAACCTTGGATGCGTTACTCACGCGGCTGAACATCGACTCGCCGAAAAATACCCGCCCGATCGCGACGCCGTAGAGGCCTCCCACCAGTGTATCGCCCTGCCATGCTTCTGCAGAGTGGGCAAAACCCAACTCGTGCAGCCTCTGATAGGCGCTGGTCATGGCGGACGTGATCCAGGTGCCATCCGCCCCGGCGCGGGGCGCGGCGCAGGCCCGGATCACGGCATCAAAGGCCTGGTCAAGCGTGATCCGGAAGGCTTGTCCGCGAAGCGTCTTGCGCAGGCTCCTCGAGACATTCAGTTTCTGCGGGAAGAGCACCAAGCGCGGGTCGGGTGACCACCACAGGACCGGTTGGCCCTCGCTGTACCAGGGAAAGATTCCTGCGCGATAAGCGCGCAGCAGGCGTTCAGCCGAAAGATCTCCCCCTATCGCCAGCAGACCATCGGGTTCGCGCAGGGCGAGGTCGGCATCCGGGAACGGGCGGTTCGCGTCGGCCGGATCAATCCAGAAGGGTGCCTGATTTCTCGCGCGCGATGTCACGTTGTATCGGCCTGGCCTGGAAACAGTGTCGGCGCGTCCGGGCGCCTGAAAGGGGAGCTGTCATGCAAGGTTTCGATGTAATCACGCATGGCGCGGGTTTCCCGCCGCAGGAAATCTTCAATCACGCCTCGAAACCGATCATCCGCAATCCAGTGGGCGGACCAGGTCGGCGTCGGCAGGAAGCCGCGGCTGATCTTGTGCTCGCCCTGTGCCCCAGGTTCGAAATACCGCAGTCCGTTTTGTATGCAGTAGGCGATACCCTGATAGTAACAGATCTCGAAATGCAGGCTGTGGAAACGGGCGGTACAGCCCCAGTGGCGCCCGTAGAGGCTGTCGCTGCCGCGCAGGTTGATGGCGCCCGCCACAGGCTGGCCCCGATGGTAGGCGAAGACGAGCACAATCTGTTTGCCCATGGTGCGCGCGATCTCCTGGAAGAACCCGAGATTCAGGGTGGGAACGCCCCATTTTTTCTCGAAGGTCGAGCGGTAGAAATGATGTGCCATCCGCCATTGTTCATCATCCGCTTCATCCCCGTGGAGGACCCGGATCTCGACGTTCGCCTCCTGTACGCGGCGGCGTTCGCGGCGTAATTTTTTGCGTTTGCGGGCATTGAATGCTTCCAGAAAGTCGTCAAAATCGCGGTAGCCCCGGTTCTCCCAGTGGAACTGGCAACCGAGGCGCAGCAGCAGACCCTGATCGCTCAGAAAGGCCGAGTCGTCAGTGTTGGTGAAAAGGCAATGCAGCGATGAGAGTCGCTTGCTCTGTGCGAGTTCGATGAGGGTTCGCAAGAGTATCTCGCGTGTGGATTGCTCACGGTCGCCGCCGGCAACCAGCAGGCGCGGACCTGTTGCGGGCGTATAGGGAATCGAGATGACACCTTTGGGATAATAGGGCAGACCCGCCCGCTCATAGGCATCAGCCCAGGACCAGTCGAACACGAACTCGCCATAGGAATTGTCCTTGATGTAGAACGGTGTGGCGCCGATCAGGCGCTGCTGGTCATTATGGACAAGAATGTGGTGAGGAAGCCAGCCATAGGACGGGCCGACGCACTGATGGTGTTCCAGTGCGGTGAGGAACTCATGACGGAGAAAGGGGTTGCCGTCACCGACGAGTGCATTCCAGTGCGCAGCGGGTACCGAATCGAGCTGATCAGTTATCCGGATCTGCATGCGTGATCCAGGCCGGGTTCCGGTGGCGTGTCAGCAATTCCTGCCGAGCCCGGCGGATTGCGCCGTGAGTCAGCTGTCCCGCCCGAGACTGTCCAGGTAGCGCTCGGCATCGAGTGCCGCCATGCAACCGGCCCCGGCCGAGGTTATGGCCTGGCGATAGATATGGTCAGCGACATCACCGGCGGCAAAGACGCCCGGGACGCTGGTGGCGGTCGCATCGCCGTCCAGCCCGCTCTTGACCCGGATATAGCCGCCGCTCATGTCGAGCTGACCCGCGAAGATCTGGGTATTGGGCTTGTGGCCGATGGCGATAAAGGTACCGTGGACCGGGATTTCCTGCGTGTCACCGGTCTTGACGTTCTTGACGCGCACACCGGTTACGCCTGCGTCATCGCCCAGCACCTCATCGAGTACGTGGTCCCACTGGAGGGTGACGACGCCTTCCTCGGCTTTCCTGAACAGGCGGTCCTGAAGGATTTTCTCGGCGCGCAGCGCATCACGGCGATGGACCACGGTGACATGGGATGCGATGTTCGCCAGATAGAGCGCTTCCTCGACCGCGGTGTTGCCGCCGCCGATCACAGCGACCGGCTTTCCCTTATAGAAGAAGCCGTCGCAGGTGGCACAGGCGGACACGCCGCGGCCCTTGAAGGCCTCCTCAGATTCCAGGCCGAGATACATGGCCGATGCCCCGGTCGCAATGATCAGGGCGTCGCAGCTGTAGCTGCCGGAATCGCCTTCCAGGACAAAAGGTCGCTGCTCCAGCCTGGCCGTATGAATGTGGTCGAAGACGATCTCGGCGTCGAAGCGTTCGGTGTGAGCACGCATGTCTTCCATCAGCTTCGGACCCTGCAAATGCTCCTCCCCACCCGGCCAGTTTTCGACATCAGTCGTGGTCATCAGCTGACCGCCCTGTTCGAGTCCGGTAACCAACACCGGGTGCAGGTTTGCACGCGCAGCATAGATGGCAGCCGTGTAGCCGGCGGGGCCCGAACCGAGAATCATAAGGCGGCAGTGCTTGGCTTCGCTCATGTATAATGGCTCCGAATCAGTTCAGAAGTTTTGCTTTATGTTCAACTGCTTGCCACGTTGAGAGGCCGGGGCAGGAAGACCGCGTCCTGGCAGACTGCGGCGTCGCTATGGTACGTAAACCGAAGGGCAGGGTAAAGGAAGTCGCATGAGTACTATCGGGATTCCACGCGAGATAAAGCCGCTGGAGGGTCGTGTCAGTCTGGTGCCGGAGGCGTGTGCCGATCTGGTGCGCAGCGGACATGAGGTTCTCGTCGAGGCCGGGGCAGGCCAGAAATCGGGATATCCGGACGGGCTCTACGAGCGGGCCGGCGCGCGTATCGTGGCGGACGCAGCCCGACTCTATGGCGAGGCGCGGGTTATTGTGAAGGTCAAGGAACCGGTCAGTGAAGACCTGCAGTACCTGCGTGAAGACCATCTGCTGTTCTGTTTCCTGCACCTTGCAGCCAATGACGAACTGACGCGCCGGCTGTGCGAGATTGGTCTGACAGCAGTCGCCTTCGAAACGGTTGAGGAGAACGGGCAGCTGCCCTTGCTGGCGCCCATGAGTGATATTGCCGGTCGCCTGTCCATTCAGATCGGCACCCATTTGCTGCACCAGCCACAAGGCGGCAAGGGCATCCTGCTCGGTGGCGTGCCCGGGGCCCGGCGTGGCCATGTGGTTGTGCTCGGTGCCGGCGCAGCAGGGGGCAGCGCGGTGGCCGTCGCTGCGTCTCTGGGGGCACAGATCACGGTGTTCGACCGCCGGCGCGAACGGCTCGCCGCGATGCGCGCCGTGGGATCGAATGTCAACGCGCTGTATGCCTACACGGACGCAGTGGCGCAGGCTGTCGCCGAGGCTGATCTCCTGGTCGGTGCCGTGCTGATGCCCGGTGCGCGTGCAGAGCGCCTGGTCAGCACCGAACAGGTGGCCGGGATGCAGCCCGGGAGTGTGATTGTCGATATCTCGGTCGACCAGGGCGGGTGTATCGCCACGACCCGACCGACGACCTATGACTCACCCACCTATCTTGCCGAAGGGGTGCTGCATTTCTGCGTCACCAACATGCCGGGCGGGGTGCCACGGACGTCCACGCAGGCGCTGTCGGCGGTGCTGCTGCCTTTCGTTCAGCAACTGGCGAGCGACGACTGGGCGCAGTACGGGCCGCTAAGCCGTGGTATCAATGTCTCGGGCGGCAGGCTCGTACATCCGGCCTTGACAGCCGACTGACCTGGCCAATCCCCGGACTGCCAGCGTCTTCGTTTTGAAGCCACAAGCTGGCGCCTGCGTTCGACGGCCATTGCTGATCTGCAGCGCCGCTGTGGCGGACCTTCATATGTCGCGCAGCAGTTCGTTGATGCCCACCTTGGCACGTGTCTTCGCGTCCACGCGCTTGACGATAACCGCGCAGTACAAGCTGTAGCTGCCGTCCTTGGACGGCAAAGAGCCCGATACCACCACCGAGCCCGCCGGAACCCGGCCGTAGAGTACCTCGCCCGATGCGCGGTCGAAGATCCGGGTGCTCTGGCCGATGTACACGCCCATGGAAATCACCGCGCCTTCCTCCACGATTACCCCCTCGACGATTTCCGAGCGCGCACCGATGAAACAATTGTCTTCAATAATCGTGGGTGCTGCCTGCACCGGCTCCAGCACGCCGCCGATACCGACCCCGCCGGAGAGATGGACGTTTCTGCCAATCTGGGCACAGGAGCCGACGGTTGCCCAGGTATCGACCATCGTGCCGCTGTCCACGTAGGCCCCGATATTCACATACGAGGGCATCAGTACCACGCCGGGCGCGATATAGCTCCCCCGCCGGGCGGCTGCCGGTGGCACGACACGCACGCCCGCCTCCCGGAAGGCGCGCGAGTTGAAATCGGCGTATTTGGACGGGACCTTGTCATAGTAATTCGTGAAACCGCCCTTGATAAAGCTGTTGTCCTCGATGCGAAAGGACAGCAGCACCGCCTTCTTCAGCCAGTCATGCACCTTCCAGGCACCGTCGCGCTTTTCTGCGACCCGCGCCTGTCCGCTGTCGAGGCTGTCGATCGCGGCGAGCACGGCCTCCTTTACATGTGGTTCGACGCTGCGTGGTGTGATGTCGGCGCGCCTTTCAAACGCCTCTTCGATGATTGTCTGGATATCAGTCATCAGGAAACTCCTGTCGCAATAGTGATGTCGCACGCGGCAATCTGCTCATGCGGTATAACTCAAGAGAAGGTTTCCAGAAAACGCTCGATGCGCCTGGCCGCATCCACGCATTCATCGAGCGGTGGAACCAAAGCCATGCGGATATAGCGGTGTCCGGGATTGCCGGTTTCGG
Source organism: uncultured Gammaproteobacteria bacterium (assembly GCA_963707015.1). Taxonomy (GTDB): domain Bacteria; phylum Pseudomonadota; class Gammaproteobacteria; order Thiohalobacterales; family Thiohalobacteraceae; genus CAVPOO01. Next base: position 145,836 of record CAVPOO010000010.1, on the reverse strand, counting down.
TGTCGCGGGACAGGTAGCGTCCCGGCAACACGGTAAGATTCTGTTGCCGGTACAGTTCGCGGGCAAATTCCGTGTCGTCGACGGGAGTGCGCGACCACAGGTAGAAACCGGCCTGCGGTGCCTGTATGCCAGGACGGTTGCCCAGAATCTCGAGGACTGCCGCGAATTTTTCCCGATAGCAGGTCCGATTGGCGATGACGTGGGACTCATCCCGCCAGGCGGCAAGGCTTGCCGCCTGTGTGGGCGGCGGCATGGCGCAGCCGTGATAGGTGCGATATTTGAGGAACTCAGCCATCACCTGCGCGTCGCCGGCGACGAAGCCCGAACGCAGTCCGGGCAGGTTGGAACGTTTGGACAGACTGTGGAAGACGACACAGCGGCGATAGTCCGTGCGGCCCATCGCGGCGGCCGCGCCGAGCAGGCCGGGCGGTGATGCGGCTTCCTCGGGATAGATTTCTGAATAACATTCGTCCGACGCGATAACAAAGTCGAAACGGTCTGCCAGTTCAATGACTCTCTGCAGGATCTGCACCGGTATGACGGCGCCGGTCGGATTGCCCGGGCTGCAAAGGTAGAGGAGCTGACATCGCTGCCAGACGGCATCAGGAACGCGGTCAAAATCGGGCAGGAAGCCGGTGTCTGCAAGGGTGTTGAGATACCAGGGTTGCGCACCCGCAAGCACGGCCGCCCCTTCATAGATCTGGTAGAAGGGGTTGGGTATTACCACCAGCGGTGAGGCACGGCGATCGATAACCGCCTGCGCGAAGGCGAACAGTGCCTCGCGGGTGCCATTCACCGGCAGGATGTGACGCTCCGGATCAAGGGAGTTTCCGGGCAGCCCGAAGCGTCGCGACAGCCACTCACAGATGGCTTCGCGAAGTTCTGCACGACCCCGCGTAACCGGGTAATTGGCCAGCCCGTGGAGATGGGTAATCAGCTCTTCGGTGACAAAAGCGGGCGGCCGGTGTTTGGGTTCCCCGATAGACACGTCAATCGCATCCAGCGTGCACGCCGGCGTAACACCCGATTTCAGCGCTTGCAGCCGTTCAAAGGGGTAGGGTTGCAGTCGGTCCAGATCGGGATTCATCGGGTGACTCGGAATGATTTGCCGCGTTATCGGGGGCCACGTGAAAGCTATCGCTGCGAGTCGTCTGCCGCTTTGCCGCACGGGTCGGAAATCCTTCTCTCGGCGTACCCGTGCCGCTACAATCGTTCGGGCCATGCAGAATTTCCGGCTATTGCCCGCCGCGCGATTATACGTGATCCCGTGACCGTCACCAAACCGATAGCGGGCCTCATACCCGTCCTCAGTCTCCTGCTGGGTGCAACCCTGTGGGGGGTGATCTGGTATCCGCTGCGTGTGCTCGAGTCGCTGGGTTTGAGCGGCCTCTGGATAACCGCCGTCAGTTACTCGGCCGCCCTGCTTGTGGGTACCGGCTTTGTGCTAAACCGCCTGCCGGAACTGGGACGCCAGCCCCTGGCGCTGGTGATCCTGTCGCTGGCGGTAGGCTGGTGTAACGTTTCCTTTGTCCTGGCTATCCTGGACGGGACGGTGGTGCGGGTACTGCTGTTGTTTTACCTGTCACCGCTGTGGACGGTACTGCTGGGTCGTCTGTTTCTCCGCGAACGCCTGACGCTCAGGGCGCGGGTGGTGCTGGTGCTCGCCCTGCTGGGCGCATTATTCATGTTGTGGGATCAAACTATGGGGTTCCCCTGGCCGCGTGGTCGCAGTGACTGGCTGGCCGTCTCTTCGGGCGTTACCTTTGCACTGGGCAACGTCATGGTGCGGCATCTGCAGGGTGTGTCCGTGCGTGTGAAAACCGAGGTCAGCTGGCTGGGGGTCCTGCTGGTGGCGTTCGTCTGGCTCGCATTCAGCGGCCAGCTGGCAGTCCCCGATGTCCCGCCGTCGGCCTGGTCAGGGGCGCTGGCGCTGGGGGTATTTGGCCTGGTCATCATGACGCTCTCCGTCCAGTATGGCGTGACGCACATGCCGGTATATCGTTCGGCCGTGATCCTGCTGTTCGAGCTGATTGCCGGTGCCCTGTCGTCCCATCTGCTGACCGACGAAGTGGTGTCGCCGCGTGAATGGCTGGGCGGTGGATTGATTATTGTTGCGGCATGGCTCGCGGCACGCGTACCCGCAAAACCGCTGCAGGAGGACTGAACAATGAACATCCTGCGTATACACCATGTCAGTGTGATTACTGCGGATACCGGTCGCGCACTGCAGTTCTATCAGGGTGTGCTCGGCCTGCAACGCGACGATAACCGGCCCGATCTCGGATATCCCGGGGCCTGGCTGAAGGTCGGCGACGAACAGATTCACCTGCTCGAGTTATCCAATCCGGATCCGGCCGAGGGCCGGCCGGCGCACGGCGGACGCGACCGCCACCTGGCGCTGCTCGTGACGGATCTCGAGGCGCTTCGCCGGGCACTGGACCAGGCCGGTATCGGCTACAGCCTCAGTCGCTCGGGTCGCGCTGCACTGTTTTGCCGGGATCCGGATGGCAACGCGATTGAGCTGATCGAAACCTGATCGGCCTCTGACGCCGCGCGTCTTCCTGGCTGTCCGATCCGGAACTGACCTGTGATGAGCGGGCTCCATCCGGCCCTCGGCCGCGAGTCGGCAGGGCCGGCCATATTGCGTCCTCAGGGCTTTGCGCAGGACCCGGGGGCATCTGCTGCCACCCTGGTGGAATCATGCGTCGAGCTGGTGCTGCAACTGTTCCTGCAGGCAGTCGAACTGGTGCTTGTCACGCAGGGGCTGATTGCGGCGGTCGGTAATATAGAAAACGTCCTCGGCGCGCACGCCGAAGGTCGAAATGCGCGCGTTCTGGAGTATCACGCCACACTCGGTGAATACGCGCGCCACCACCGAGAGTAGGCCGGGCCGGTCGGCAGTGATGAGCTGAAGGATGGTGCGCCGGTTCGGCTCGTCCGGCTCGAAGCTGACATCGGTTGGAATGCGGAAATGCCGGAAATGGCGGGGCGCCTGGCGGGTCACAGGCCGGATACCGGCCCGAGGGTCCTTGAGCCCCTCCCGCAGACGCGTAGCCACCTCGTCACTGTGGTAGCCCGCCTCGATCGGATTGCCGTCTTCATCCAGCAACTGGTAGGTGCTGAGCGCATAACCGGAGGGTGTGTTGATGATGCGTGCATCGACGATGCTGACGCCGAGCTGTCCCAGCAACGCTGTCGTTCGTTCGAACAGCAGATCATCTGCGGGTGTGAAGATGAAGAGCTCGGTTTCTCCGCGTTCCCAGTTGTTGCGCAGACTGACCAGGGTCGCCGGCGAACCACCATGTTCCGCAATACAGCGGGTGTGCCACTCGATTTCGTCGGGTGTGTGACGGAGAAAATACTCGTTGCTGAACTCCTTCCATAAGCCGACCAGCTGCCCGTCAGCATAGCCGGCCGCGACCAGCCGGGCGCGCGCGGCCTGCTTGTTTTCGCGTAGCTGTTCCGCCTGCTCACGCGGGTTCTGCAGGCCGCGGCGGAACGCCTGGGCGGTGGCTGTGTAAAGCTCCAGGAGCAGGGCGTTCTTCCAGGAATTCCACAATTCCGGGTTGGTGCCACGGATATCCGCGACGGTCAGTAAATACAGATACGTGAGTCGATCGCGGCTTGCGACGCTATGCGCGAAATCCAGAATGACGTTGGGGTCACTGATGTCGCGGCGCTGGGCCGTGCTGGACATTAACAGGTGATTGCGTACCAGCCAGGCAACCAGCGCGGTATCGTGCTGACTGAGGCCGTGATGGCGGCAGAATACTTCTGCATCCTTTGCGCCGAGCCCTGAATGGTCCCCCTTGCGGCCTTTGGCAATGTCATGAAACAGGCCGGCGAGAATGAGCAGCTCCGGCTTCGGGACGGTCTGAATCAGTTCACTGCACAGCGGCAACTCGTCGGCGTATTTCGGCACGGCGAAGCGCCGCAGGTTGCGGATGACGAAGAGGGTATGCTCGTCAACCGTGTAGATATGGAAGAGGTCATACTGCATTTGCCCGACGATCTGACCAAACGCCGGCAGATAGGCGGCAAGTACCCCATAGCGGCTCATCCGCCGCAGTTCATGGGTAACGCCATGCGGCTGGCGGATGATTTCCATGAAGATGCTGCGCGCGCGCAGATCATTTCGGAAATCATCGTCGATCAGATGGCGATGATCGCGGATGAGCCGGATGGTCGATGCGCGGACGCCCGCAAGGTCGCGATGTTCCGCCAGCAGCAGAAAGATCTCCAGCAGGGCAAACGGGTAGCGCGCGAACACCCGCGTGCTGGTGACTTCAATGAAGCCCCGGCGTGACTGAAACCGCGCGTTGATGGGCTCGGGCTCAGCCGATTCGTCAGCGTAGAGTATGGCCTCCTTGAACAGTTGCAGGAGCATCTCGTTGAGCCGTTCGAGTTCCATCACCGTGCGGAAGTAGTCTTTCATGAAGCGCTCAACGGCGAGATTCTGTCCTTCGTCCTGCAGATAGCCGAGCCTGTCCGCGAGGGCCTGCTGGTAGTCAAACAGCAGCCGGTCCTCCCGGCGGCCGGTCAGCGTGTGCAAGGTAAACCGAACCCGCCAGAGGAACGACTGTCCATCCATCAGCGTGTGGTATTCGCCCTCGGTCAGGAAGCCGTGGTCGATCAGTTCATGCAGGGAAGCCGTGGCGAAGTGACGCCGGGCGATCCAGCCGAGCGTCTGGATATCGCGCAGCCCCCCTGGACTCTCCTTTATGTTGGGTTCCAGTTTGTAGCCGGTATCGTGGAATTTGTGATAACGGATTGCCTGTTCGTGGAGCTTGGCTTCGAGGAATCGCGCGCTCGGCCAGATGTGATCGGGCCCGGTTGCCTCGCGCATGCGCGCATACAGGGTCGCGGAACCCGCGAGCAGGCGAGCCTCGATCAGGTTGGTGATAACCGTGATGTCCTTCTCGCCCTGGGCAACGCATTCGGCAATGGTGCGTACGCTGTGACCGACCTCGAGGCCGATATCCCAGAGAAAGGCCAGGAAGGACTCGATCAGGGGTATCAGGGTCTGCGGGTGGTCATCCGGCAAAAGGATCAGCACATCGATGTCCGATCCGGGCAGCAGTTCCGCCCGGCCGTAACCGCCGACCGCTACCAGCGACAGCGCTGTGTTGTGTTCCTGCAGGATCTGGTGCCACGCCCGCCCGAGCAGCTCATCCACCAGCCAGGCGCGGGCGTAGACCAGTTCGCCCGACACGGTGCCCTGCTGGGCACGCTCGCCAATAATCCGCGTGCCTCGACGCAGCACGTCCCGAAACAGTGGCAGGGTGTCCTCACCCGCGGCGATTGCGGCATCGAGTGCCTGGCAGTCGCAGACAGCGCGCAGCGACTCGCCTGGCGCGAGGGTCACGGCAGGTTTCGGGTCGGTCACTGGAATCGCCTCGTCACAGCGGCAGTGGAATTTTGTCGAGCGCTTCCCCGGGACCCAGCGTCAATATCTCAAAGCCGGTTTCGGTCACCAGGATGGTATGTTCCCATTGCGCCGACAGGCTGTGATCCTTGGTGACGACGGTCCAGCCATCTGGAAGGAGCTTTGTGTGCCGCTTGCCGGCATTGATCATGGGTTCGATCGTAAAGGTCATGCCTGGAGCCAGTTCGAGACCGGTACCGGGCGTGCCGTAGTGCAGCACCTGGGGTTCCTCGTGAAATTCACGCCCGATGCCGTGGCCACAGTACTCGCGCACGACCGAACAGTGATTGCGTTCGGCGTGGCGCTGAATCGCATAGCCGATATCGCCGAGGCGCACGCCCGGTCTCACTGACACGATACCGATGCGCAGGCACTCGTAGGCGATGCGTGCGATACGCAGGCCCTGAACCGTCGGCTGGCCCACCAGGAACATGCGGCTGGTGTCGCCATGGTAGCCATCCTTGATGACGGTGATGTCAACATTGACGATGTCACCACTCTTCAGCTTGCGGGCGCCGGGAATCCCATGGCAGACCTGGTGATTGATCGAGGTGCAGATGGATTTGGGGAAACCGCGATAGTTGAGCGGCGCCGGGATTGCCTGCTGTTCATTGACAATATAATCATGACAGATCCGATCCAGCTCATCAGTGCTGATGCCGGACCTGATCATCGGGCGGAGCATGTGCAGGACTTCCGCCGCTAGCCGGCCGGAGACATGCATTTTTTCGATTTCTTCGGGTGTCTTTATGGTAACGGGCATGAGAACCGCCAGTGCAGCATGAGCGCCGGGAGATGACAGGACGCTGTGCCAAAATTGTTGAGCGGCACAGTTTATGGTATAAAAGCCGGCTTGTTAAGCGACTTGCGTCCGCATTGCGGAACGCGAATTCACACATGTGTCGGCACGTGTGGTTGGGTGCCGCTACCCGCCCTGGCAGTTTCACCCCCCTGATTCAGGAGGGGCCGGGCGCAGGTAAGCGGTTGCCACACGGGACACATGGAGGTTCAACCCTGAAATTTGGAGTAATTTAAACATGGCTGACGTCACCATGCGCCAGATGCTTGAGGCTGGCGTGCATTTCGGGCACCAGACCCGTTTCTGGAATCCGAAGATGGCACCTTACATCTTCGGTGAACGCAGTAAGATCCACATCATAAATCTGGAAAAAACCCTGCCCCTGTACATCGAGGCAATGAACTTCATCGGGAGCCTCGCCACGCGCGGCGGCCGCATACTGTTCGTCGGCACCAAGCGGGCCGCCCGCGATGTCATCGGTCAGGAAGCGCTACGCTGCAAGATGCCCTATATCAACCATCGCTGGCTGGGCGGCATGCTGACCAATTTCAAGACGGTCCGGCAGTCCATCAAGCGTCTCAAGGATCTGGAGGCGATGGTGCAGGATGGAAGCATGGACAGGATCTACAAGAAAGAGGCGCTGATGCTGAGACGCGAGATGGCCAAACTGGATCGAAGCATTGGCGGCATCAAGGAGATGAACACCCTGCCTGACGCCATGTTCGTCGTTGATGTCGGGCATGAGCGGATTGCCATCAGCGAGGCGCGTAAGCTCGGCATCCCCGTCGTGGGCGTGGTGGACACCAACAATTCCCTGAAAGGCGTGGACTACGCGATTCCCGGCAACGACGATGCGATTCGCGCCATTCAGCTCTATGTGCAGGGTGCGGCGGATGCGGTCCTGGAGGGGCGCACGGCAGCGGTTAAGCCGGCCAGCAGCAAGGATGAGTTCATCGAGGTCGATCCGGCGCCCGTTGCCATGGAGGCCCGCGGCAAGGCCGCGCCTGAAGCGCCGGGTTCCGAGCCAGGCTGAGGGATTGGGTGTGGGCCGCGCGGGTTCCGGGTTGCCGCGCGGCGCTTGACACGATTGTGCAACTAATCAGGATACGGGGTGTGGGCGCATGGCGATCACGGCAGCAGCGGTAAAGGAGCTTCGGGAACGAACGGGTTCCGGGATGATGGAGTGCAAGAAGGCGCTGGTTGAAACTGATGGTGATATGGATGCCGCCATCGAGGTACTGCGAAAGGCAGGGTTCGCCAAGGCAGACAAGAAGGCAGGACGGGTCGCCTCTGAAGGCCTGATTGTCATCGAGGTCAGTCCCGATGGCAAACGGGCTGCCGTTGTGGAGGTGAACTCCGAAACTGACTTTGTGGCGAAGAAGGAAGAGTTCGAGTCGTTCGCAACGGCAGTGGCAAAGCGCGTACTTGCTGACAGCCCCGCTTCCGTGGATGCACTCCTGCAATTGCCCCTCAATGACGGGGAGGGCACCACCATTGACGATGCGCGGAAGGAACTGATCGCCAAACTCGGTGAGAATATGGCCGTGCGCCGCTACGAAATCGTGGAGACAGGCGGACGTCTGGGTATCTACCGCCACGGGACCCGCATCGGTGTGGTGGTGGATCTTGAGGGTGGCAATGACGCGCTGGCCAAGGACGTGGCAATGCACATTGCCGCGAGCAAGCCGGTTTGTGTTGGCGAGGCGGACGTGCCGCAGGAGCTGCTGGCCAAGGAAAAGGCGATTCTGGTTGCGCAGGCAGAGACGAGCGGCAAACCCGCAGATATCATTGAAAAGATGGTGCAGGGCCGCTTGCAGAAATACCTCGCCGAGGTGACGCTTCTGGGGCAGGCCTTCGTGAAGGATCCGGATATCACCGTGGGCAAACTGATTGGCGATGCCGGTGCCAGCGTCAACCGGTTCATGCGCCTGGAGCTCGGCGAGGGAATCGAGAAGAAAGCGGAAAACTTTGCCGAGGAAGTGATGGCGCAGGTGCGCGGCGAGTAAGACGGTGGCCGCGGCCCTCCGGCGTACACCAGATCAGATCTGACCCGTGATGCTGGGGATCAAGGCGGGGCCGCAAAGCGGCCCCGTCTGGCGATTGGCAATCCATTGCGAAAAGGAACACAATAAGCCCGGGCCGGGCCGGCCAGTTTATGTGCAATCTCATGAAAGCAGCGTAACTTACCTATTTAGAATATAAAAATGCCCGTCTCTGCGTCTCCGTACCGAAGGATTCTGCTCAAGTTGAGCGGCGAGGCCCTGATGGGTAAGTCTGGCGGCGGAATTGACCCCGCGACCCTCCTGCAGTTTGCAGCAGAAATCCACGCGGCAGTCGAACTCGGGGTGCAGGTGGGTCTGGTCCTCGGCGGCGGTAATCTGTTTCGCGGCGCCGGGCTGGCGGCGGTCGGGATAGACCGTGTCACGGGTGACTACATGGGCATGCTGGCGACGGTTATGAATGCGCTGGCGATGCGCGATGCCCTGGCGTCGATGGGCGCCGGTGCGGTCGTGATGTCCGCGCTGTCCATCGAGGCCGCGTGCGAGCCTTATTCCCGGGAACGCGCGTTGCAACATCTGGACAGCGGGGAGGTCGTCTTATTCGCGGCCGGTACCGGAAACCCCTATTTCACGACAGATTCCGCAGCCAGCCTGAGAGCCATCGAGACCCGGGCCGACATCATGTTCAAGGCAACCAAGGTCGACGGCGTGTATTCCGCTGACCCGCTGAGGAATCCGGCTGCCGAACGATTTGACCGCCTTACCTATGATGAGGCGCTGGCGCGCAAACTGACGGTGATGGATGCGACGGCAATTGTGCTGTGCAGGGACAATGATATGCCGTTGAAGGTCTTCAACATCTACCAGCGGGGTAACCTGGTTCGCGCAGTCAGGGGTGAGGCGATAGGTACGCTCATCGAACAAGGAGCAGCGAATGATCGATGAAATCATCAACGACGCCGAGGTGCGCATGGGTAAGAGTGTCGAATCCCTGGGCCAGGATCTGACCAAGATCCGCACGGGGCGGGCGCATCCCAGCCTTCTCGACCATATCACGGTTGATTATTACGGCAGCCAGGTGCCGGTGAAACAGGTGGCAAATATTGCGGTCGAAGATTCGCGCACGCTCACGGTAACACCCTGGGAAAAGAACCTGGTCCGGGCGATTGAAAAAGCGATTATCTCTTCCGATCTCGGACTCAACCCGGCCACTGCCGGTACGGTCATGCGGATTCCACTGCCGCCACTGACCGAGGAACGCCGGCATGATCTGATTCGTATTGTCCGTCACGAGGCGGAAGCGGCCCGGGTTGCGGTGCGCAATATCCGTCGCGATGCCAACAGTGATGTGAAGTCCCTGCTCAAGGAGAAGGAGATTTCCGAGGATGACGAACGGCGGGCGGAAGAACGGATACAGCGCGCCACGGACCGCTTTATCCGGGAAATAGACAAGGTCTTGGAGGCAAAGGAGGCCGAGCTGCTGGAAATCTGATCCGCCAGGTCTGGCGTGTCACCGCCACGCGCCGGGCCAGGGTCTCGACCATTCAGCTGCCAGCCAGATCCAGAGGTTCGATGTCACACATCAGCCAGATCGATCCGCGCGCCGCTCCGGGCGCAATGCCGCGTCACATCGCCATTATCATGGATGGCAACGGACGCTGGGCGAGAAGCCGCGGTCTGCCACGGCCGGCCGGGCACCGCCAGGGTGTCAAGGCGGTACGCCGTGTCGTCGAGGCCTGCCGTGTTCGCGGTGTGCAGGCGCTGACCCTGTTTGCCTTCAGCAGTGAAAACTGGCGGCGTCCGCCGGCCGAAGTGAGCCTGCTGATGGATCTTTTCATTCATACACTGAAACGCGAGATCGACAGCCTGCACAGTAATCGGGTTCGCCTGGTGTTTATCGGCGAGCGGTCAGCGTTTCCAGGCAAACTGCGCAGGCTCATGGAGGACTCGGAGGCGCTTACCGCCGGCAATACGGGCCTGCAGGTCAATATCGCCGTCAACTACGGCGGTCGCTGGGACATCGTCCGGGCCGTGCGGGATCTGGCAGCCAGGATCGCGGCGGGGCAGCTCAATGCCGAGGCCATCGATGCCGGCGCCATTGCCGGCGAACTCTCGCTTGCCGGTCTGCCCGAGCCGGACCTGTTCATCCGAACCGGGGGAGAGCAGCGCATCAGCAACTTCCTGCTCTGGCAGCTGGCGTATACCGAACTCTACTTCACCGATGTCCTGTGGCCGGAATTCGACGCCCAGCGCCTCGATGAGGCGCTTGCCTGGTTTGCCGGACGTCAGCGACGCTTCGGCCAGACCGGCGAGCAGGTGGAGCAGAAGAAAGGTGCTTAAACACCGCGTCATTGCCGCGCTGGTGTTGATCCCGCTGGTTGTTCTGAGTGTCCTGTATCTGCCTACGGCGCAGTTTGCCCTGCTGCTTGCCGTGGTCGTCCTGCTTGGCGCCTGGGAGTGGGTGCGGCTGGTACCGCTGGCCTCGCCTGCGGCCCGGATCGGCTTCGTCGCTGCAATGGGCGCCACGCTGATGCTCGCCTGGCTGCTGCGGCGGCTGGACGGATTCCCGCAGTGGCTGCTGCTGGCGGCCGTTGTCTGGTGGTTTTGCGCAGCCGTGTGGCTGGCGCGGCCCCAGTGGGGGAAGGGCCAGCCGGCTCTGAAGGTGGCGGTCAGTGTCCTCACGCTGCTACCCGCGTGGTTCGCCCTGGTTCTGCTCCACCTGCAATCACCGGAACTCGTACTGTATGTGCTGGTGGTGGTCTGGATTGCCGACAGCGGCGCCTATTTTGCGGGGCGTGCCTGGGGAAGCCATCGACTGGCACCGGCCGTGAGTCCCGGCAAGACCTGGGAAGGTGTCGCCGGCGGTATCGCGGGCGGCGCGCTGTTCGCTGCCGGGGCCGGGCATTTTCTCGGACTGAGTGACATGGGACTCGTGCAGTTTGTCATTCTGGGTCTTGTCACGATCGCCGTGTCAATCGTGGGCGATCTGTCTATCAGTCTGCTCAAGCGCCAGCAGGGCATCAAGGACAGTGGTCATATCATTCCCGGGCATGGCGGTATCCTCGACCGGATCGACAGCCTGACTGCGGCGGCACCGGTTTTTGCGGCGGGTTATGAGTGGCTGAATCTCGGGTCGGTATGATTGCGTATCGCCGCCATGGGTCCTGACAGCGCGCCGGACAGATCACTGGGTATCACCCTGCTGGGTGCGACCGGCTCCATTGGTCTCAATACGCTCGATGTCATCGCGCGGCATCCCGGGTGCTATCGCATCGTTGCGCTGACGGCCCATCGTGACGTGGCGGGCCTGCTTCGTCTGTGCCGCGCACACGCGCCGGAGTTTGCGGTGATGGCGGATGCCGACTGCGCCATGCAGCTGGAACAGGGGGTTCGCGGCAGCGGGCTCGACACCTGCGTACTGAGCGGGGTAGAGGGCCTCGTGCAGGTGGCAGGGCTCGAGCAGGTCGATATCGTCATGGCCGCAATTGTGGGTGCTGCGGGTCTCTTGCCCACACTGGAAGCGGCGCGTCGTGGCAAACGCATCCTGCTGGCGAACAAGGAGGCGCTGGTCATGTCCGGTGCGCTGTTCATGGACGAGATGCAGCGCAGCGGGGCGGTGCTGCTGCCGGTGGACAGCGAGCACAATGCGATCTTCCAGTGCATGCCTGCGGGGTTTTCTGCCGGTCGCCGCGCCGCGGGTATACGGCGTATCGTGTTAACTGCCTCGGGCGGTCCCTTCAGGACCCTGCCGGTTGCGGAACTGGATGCGGTCACCCCGGAACAGGCCTGTGCGCATCCCAACTGGGAGATGGGACCGAAGATTTCTGTCGACTCCGCCACCATGATGAACAAGGGGCTGGAAGTCATCGAGGCCTGCTGGCTGTTCGGGATGCACGCCGCGGAGGTCACCGTGGTTCTGCACCCGCAGAGTGTCATTCATTCGATGGTCGATTACGCCGACGGTTCCGTGCTGGCGCAGCTGGGAAATCCGGATATGCGAACCCCCATCGCGCATGCCCTGGCCTGGCCGGAGCGCATCGAGTCGGGCGCAAAGCCACTGGATATTCTCGAGACCGGCCGGCTGGATTTCGAGGCAGTCGATCTGCAACGTTTTCCTGCGCTGCGCCTGGCCTATGAGGCGTGGGAACAGCGCGGCACGGCCGCAGCGATCCTGAATGCAGCCAATGAAGTGGCAGTGCGGGCGTTTCTCGAACGGCGCCTTGCGTTTACCGGGATTCCCCGCATCATCGAAGCGACACTTGCCCGCTGCGCATCGAGAGAGGCAAACTCGCTCGACGTGATTCTCGAGGACGACGCGGTGGCGCGTGATACGGCGATGACAATACTGGCGGGCGAGAGGCGGAAGGTAGCACCATGAGTGGCATCCTGTTTTCTGTTGCGGCATTTGTGGTCGCCATTGGTGTGCTGGTTACGGTGCACGAGTATGGGCATTTCTGGGTCGCCCGCAAGGTCGGCGTCAAGGTGCTGCGGTTTTCCGTAGGCTTTGGCAAGCCCTTGTGGCGTCGCCAGTCGGAACCGGACGGGACGGAGTTTGTGGTTGCCGCAATTCCGCTTGGCGGTTACGTGAAAATGCTGGACGAGCGGGAGGGCGAGGTCGAAGCGAAAGACCTGCACCGGGCCTTTAACCGCAAGCCGCTCGCCAGCCGGATGGCGGTTGTGGTGGCGGGCCCGCTTTTCAACTTCCTGTTTGCGATTGCAGCCTACTGGCTGATGTTCGTAACCGGTGTGCCGGGCCTGAAGCCGGTGCTTGCCGAACCGGTGTCCGACTCGGTTGCCGCTCAGGCGGGCCTGCAGCTGCGCGATCAAATACTCACTGTCGACGGAGAAGCGACGCCCACCTGGAACACCGCGGTGATTTCCCTGCTGGATGCCGCCCTCAGCCGGCGGCCGGTTGAGCTTGAAGTCGCGGGTCTCGACGGAACCACACGCCGCGTCGTGATGGATCTCGCCGGGGCTGAGGGACTGCTGGGACGGGGCGATCTGTTGCGCAAGCTGGGCCTGGCGCCCTGGCGACCACCGGTACCCGCCGTCATCGACAAGGTGATTGCCGGTGGTGCGGCGGACATGGGCGGGCTTGCCGGCGGTGATGTCATCCTGCGCGCCGACGGGACAGATATCGGAAAATGGTCGGACTGGGTTGACTATGTGCGGGACCGCCCCGGCCAGACGATTCACGTGGACGTCGAACGCGATGGTGTTCCCGTTGCGCTGACCGTGCGTCCGGAACCGGTGGAAATGGACGACACGGTGGTCGGCCGCATCGGCGCCTATGTTCACATTCCGGAGGAACTCGGCAGTAACCTGCGTACCGAGGTCCGCTACGGACCCCTGCGTTCGGTGCCGGAAGCACTGGGGCGGACCTGGCACATGGCGGAACTTACCCTGCGTACACTCTGGAAGATGCTGACGGGCGAGGCGTCGGTCGAGAATATCAGCGGACCGATCAGCATTGCGCAATACGCCGGTTACTCGGCCCAGGTCGGGTTTGCCTCCTTCCTGGGATTCCTCGCTATCGTCAGTATCAGTCTCGGGGTCCTCAATCTGCTGCCGATCCCCGTGCTGGATGGGGGCCATCTGCTGTATTACCTGATTGAGCTGGTCAAGGGCAGCCCGGTCTCCGAGCAGGCCGAGATGCTGGGACAGAGAATCGGCATCGCCCTGCTGCTGCTGTTGATGAGTGTGGCGGTATTCAATGATTTCACCCGGCTGTTCCGCTGATTCAGGGTGTCAGGGAAACACATGAACCGCCCATCGACACCTGTCCGCCTGCGCCTGCTTGCGCTAGTGTTGATGTTGCCCTGCCTGGCCTGGGGCTTTGAACCCTTCGTCATCCAGGATATCCGCATCGAGGGTCTGGAGCGTATCTCGGCCGGAACCGTGTTCAATTACCTGCCCCTCAAGGTCGGTGAGACACTGAACCTGGAACGCGCCGGTGCCGCGATCCGTACCTTGTATCGAACCCGCTTCTTCAGGGATGTCCGGCTGCAACGGGACGGAGACATACTGATTGTCGATGTTCAGGAACGGCCGGCAATCGCCAGTATCAAGATTTCCGGTAACGAGGATATCGAAACCGATCCCTTGCTGGATTCGCTGAAACAGATCGGGCTCGCCGACGGACGCGTGTTCGAGCGGTCCCTGCTGGACAAGGTGGAGCAGGAACTGCAGCGGCAATATTTCAGTCGCGGCAAGTACGGCGTCAAGATCAACACGACGGTAACGCCGCTGGAACGCAACCGCGTTGCCATCGAGATCAATGTTTCCGAGGGGCGTGCCGCCCGCATCAAGGAGATTTCCATCGTCGGAAATCGTGTGTTCCCGGAAAAGAAGCTGCTCGAGCTTTTCGAGCTGACGACGCCGACCCTGTTTTCCTTCTACACGGGTACCGATCAATATTCGAAGCAGAAGCTTGCCGGCGACCTCGAGACCTTGCGTTCGTATTACCTCGACAAGGGCTACATCAACTTCGATATCGACTCGACCCAGGTTTCCATTACACCGGATCTCAAGGATATCTATATCACCATCAATATCAGCGAGGGCGAACAGTACCGGATTCGTGAGGTCAGGATGTCCGGTGATTTTGTTGTGCCACCAGAGGAGCTGTTCTCGCTCGTTGAGATCAATCCCGGCGATGTGTTTTCACGCAAGCGCGTGACGCAGACGGTTGATGAGATCGGTGAGTATCTCAGTGACCGCGGCTATGCCTTCGCCAATGTGAACACGATTCCCGAGGTCGATGAGGAGGCGAAGGAGGTCGTGGCGACGTTCTTTATAGACCCGGGCAAGCGTGTCTATGTGCGTCAGATCAATATGAGCGGCAATACGAGCACCCGCGACGAAGTGCTGCGCCGCGAGATGCGCCAGATGGAGGGCGGCTGGTTCTCCGCATCCTCTGTGGAGCGGTCCAAGGTCCGGCTCGACCGTTTGGGCTTCTTTGAGGACGTTAACGTGGAAACACCGACCGTGCCGGGCACCACGGACGAGGTCGATGTGAACTACTCGGTGAAGGAAACGCCCTCGGGTTCCCTGAGCGTGGGCGCCGGGTTTTCCCAGTCATCCGGGATCATTCTGAATGCAAGCGTCACCCAGAACAACTTTCTGGGCTCGGGTAACCGGGTCAGTTTCCAGGTGAACAACAGCTCGGTAAACACCATCTACAGCTTCAGCTACAACAATCCCTATTACACCATCGACGGGGTCAGCCGCGGCTTCGGGCTGACGTATAACAAGACCGATGCCAATGAGGCCAACGTGGCCGATTACACCACGGATACCTTCGGTGGTAACATCAACTTCGGCATCCCGGTCAATGAATACGACCGTATCTTCATGGGATCGGAGTTTCAGAATATCAAGCTGAAGACATCCGATTTCACGGCCCAGGAGATCACCGACTTCGTTGATCAGCACGGTGATAAATATAACACCCTGACATTGACCGGCGGCTGGTCACACGACACCCGCAACAAGGCGATCTTTGCGGACCGGGGCGCCTATCAGCAGCTCAGTGCCGAGGTCGCCGTGCCCGGGCTGGATCTGCAATATTACAAGATCAACGCCAGGCAGCTGGTCTATGTGCCCTTGACCCGGCTCACGACCCTGTCGCTTAATCTGGACATCGGGTATGGTGACGGCTACGGAGATTTCGACGAATTGCCGTTCTTCGAGAATTTCTTCGCCGGCGGCACCCGCTCCGTGCGCGGCTACGAGGACAATACCCTCGGTCCGCGCGACTCGTTCAATGATCCCATTGGCGGTGATTTCAAGACCGTGGGCAATGTCGAGCTGATATTTCCGCCGCCGTTTTTCGCCGAGACAAACTCGCTTCGCTTGACGGCGTTTTTTGATATTGGCAATGTCTACGAGCGGTTTGAGGATTTCGACAAGGCTGAGTTACGCTACTCTGTGGGTGTCGGGGCGATCTGGCTGTCGCCGCTCGGGCCCCTGACCTTCAGTATCGCGCAGCCGCTCAACAGCAAGGCGGATGACGACACACAGCCATTTCAGTTCCAGGTCGGTACCGGCTTTTAGTCCGGATTTCTCACCGGGCGACATTGGAGGATAATGTTCTGCTGCGGGGATTGTGTGGGTTGAACATGCGCCAGACAGCATGTTTCATAGAGAGGCCTGTCCCGGCCCTGGTTTGTCCTCGTGCGCACGGACTTGCTCTTCGCTCAAGTGGTCGCTATGGCTACCACTTTCGCTCCAGAGCGGCGTTCAGACGCGCGATGCCTGTGCCAGCATCCGGGATCCCTGCGAGAAATCCGGGCCAGGGCCTGAGTAAATTTAAATACACGACGGGAGAGTTAGCGTGAAAAACATTAGATATGCTGCAAGTATTATGTGTGCCCTGTTGTTGGTGTTTCCTGTCACCGGTTTTACCGCGCAGAAGGTGGGGTTCGTGAACATCGCCAAGCTGATGGAAGATGCCCCCCAGGTGAAGGCGGCGACCAAAAAGATGGAGGCGGAGTTTGCGCCGCGGGAAAAAGAGCTGGTGGCATTGCAGCGTGAGGTCCAGAAACTGGAAGACAAGATGGCCCGCGACAGTGCAACAATGAGCGAGTCAGAGCGCAACAAGGTCGAGCGCGACACCTTGACACAAAAGCGCGAGCTCAAGCGTACTCAGGATGAATTCAAGGAAGACCTGAATATTCGCCGGAATGAAGAGATGTCCACGCTGCAGCGCGAGCTGTTCGACGCGGTGGTGGCGGTTGCCAAGGAGCAGAAGTATGACCTGATCGTGGAGAGCGCGGTGTATGCCAGTGACAGGATCGATATTACCGACGCGGTATTGAAGCGGCTGTCGAAATAGCGGGCTGCCAACCGGGGACGGGGTAGCCGGTGAGCAGCTACACCCTGGGGGAGCTGGCGGATCGGGTGCAGGCCCGCTTACACGGTGATCCGGCCTGCGTCATCAGCCGCGTAGCGACCCTGCGAAATGCGGCACCGGGCGCTATCAGTTTTCTGGCAAATCCCTCTTATCGAAGATATCTCGCCGGGACAGCGGCCTCGGCGGTCATTCTGGCGCCCGAGGTACTCGAAGACTGCCCGGTCGCGGCACTGGTCAGCGAGAATCCCTATCTGACCTATGCCCGGGTTGCCGCTCTGTTCCGGCCGCCACCGCAGCCCGCTCCCGGCATTCACGCCTCCGCCCGGCTTGCGGCGGATGTCAGGCTCGGCGAGGACGTCTCGATAGGGCCGAACTGCGTGCTCGAATCCGGGGTATCAATCGCCAGTCACTGTGTTATCGGACCGGGCTGTATCATCGGCGCCGGGGCGCAGATTGGACCGGACAGCCATCTGGCAGCGGGTGTAACGATTTGCCACGGTGTCGTCATCGGCAACCGCGCCCTCATCCATCCCGGTGCGGTGATCGGCAACGACGGTTTCGGGCTGGCGAAGAACGGCGAGGCGTGGGAAAGGATTCCGCAACTGGGTGGCTTGCGCATCGGCAACGATGTTGAAATCGGCGCGAATTCGACCATCGACCGGGGGGCGCTGGAGGATACGGTTATTGACGACGGTGTGAAACTCGATAGTCAGGTCCATGTTGGCCACAATGTGCACATCGGCGCGCACACGGTCCTGGCAGGCTGCGTGGGTATATCAGGCAGCGCCAGGATCGGGCGCCACTGTCTGATTGGCGGCGGTGCGGGCGTCGTCGGGCACCTGGCGATTGCCGATAACGTCGTGGTAACAGGCATGTCCATGGTTACCCGGTCGATTCGCCACGCCGGTGTGTATTCATCGGGCATCCCTGCGCAGCCCGGCAAGGACTGGAACCGACATCTTGCACGACTCAGGAGACTGGAATCGCTGATCAAGCGCATCGAAGCACTCGAGAACGATCGCAAGGGATAGTTGACAACCGCATTTCGATAACGGCGCAGGAGAAGGCTATGAGCGAAAAACAGCTGGATATTGGTGATATTCTCGAACATCTCCCGCACCGTTATCCGTTTCTTCTCATCGACCGCGTCGTTGATTATGCTGAAGGTGAATGGCTGCGTGGTTACAAGAATGTCTCGTTCAATGAACCGTTTTTTAACGGGCATTTTCCGCAGCAGCCGATCATGCCGGGTGTGCTGATTCTTGAAGCGCTTGCCCAGGCGACTGGGCTGCTGGCCTTCCGCACCGTGGCGCGTCAGGCCGAGCGGAACTCACTGTACTTTCTCGTCGGGATTGACAAGGCCCGCTTCAAGCGACCGGTTGTGCCGGGCGATCAGTTGGTGCTCGACGTCAGGGTGAAGGCGACCAAACGCGGCATCTGGGTCTTCACCGGCCAGGCGCTGGTGGACGGAAAGCTCGTTGCGAGTGCCGAGTTGATGTGCACCGAGCGGGAAATGGAAGCTTGATCCATCACACTGCCGTCATCGATCCGCGGGCAGAACTTGATACAGATGTGGCAGTCGGGCCGTATGCCGTCATCGGCGCCGATGTACAGATCGGCCGCGGCAGCCGGGTGGCCCCGCACGCGGTTATCAAGGGGCCGAGCCGCATCGGCGAGAACAACAGCATCTACCAGTTTGCCTCGCTTGGTGATGATCCCCAGGACAAGAAATACAAGGGTGAAGTCACCCGCCTGGAAGTGGGCAACGGCAACGTCTTCCGCGAGTATGTCAGCATCAACCGGGGCACCGCGCAGGACCGCGGCGTGACCCGCGTCGGTGATGACAACTGGGTGATGGCCTATGCCCATATTGCCCACGATTGCCAGGTCGGTAATGGCACCGTGTTCGCCAACAATGCCTCGCTCGCCGGCCACGTGACGGTAGAGGACTTTGCCGTGCTCGGTGGTTTCACGCTGGTGCATCAGTTCTGTGCGATCGGGGCCTATGCCTTCGCCTCTTTCGGCAGCGTTATCAGCAAGGATGTGCCGCCTTATGTCATGGTATCGGGGAATCCGGCGCGGGCCCACGGGGTGAATACGGAGGGTCTGAGGCGCCACGGCTTTGGCAAGGAAAGTAGCGAGCGTCTGCGCAGGGCCTACAAGCTGCTGTATCGCTCAGGTCTGACCCTCGAGGAGGCGTTGCAGCAGCTGCGTAGCGCTGCCCGCGAGTGGCCGGAACTCGCCAGGCTGGTCGATTTCCTGGTGCGCCAGACACGCGGCATCGTCAGGTAGCCTGGACTGCTGCGCAGCCGACAGCGCATAGCGGGCCTGGCATTCCGAGCCGCCTATGGAGCCGAGTTCAGCAGGACGGGAGCCGGGTTTGCCTGACACAGGGCCCGCATCGCGACCGCTTCGCATCGGTATCGTGGCAGGTGAAGTCTCCGGGGATCTGCTTGCCGCGGGTCTGATCCGGGCCATTCGCGCGCTGGAACCGGACGCGGTCATCGAGGGCGTCGTCGGGCCGCAAATGGCGGCGGCCGGCTGTCGGGGCCTGGGTTCGATCGAGTCGCTGTCTGTGATGGGCCTGTCGGAGGTTGTCGCCCAGCTGCCTCGCCTGGTGCGTTTGCGCCGCTCGCTCAAGGCGCATTTCCGCAGGCATCCGCCCGACCTGTTTATCGGTGTGGATGCGCCGGATTTCAATCTCGGGCTCGAGCGGGCGTTGCGGCATGCCGGCGTGCGCACCGTCCATCTGGTGAGTCCCTCGGTGTGGGCGTGGCGGCGCTACCGGATTCACCGGATCCGGCGCAGTGTCGATCTGATGCTGGTCATGCTGCCTTTTGAAGAAGGAATTTACCGGGAACACCAGGTTCCGGTCGCCTTTATCGGGCATCCGCTTGCCGACCGTATTCCGGCAATGGCTGATCGCGCGGCGGCGCGGCAGCGGCTCGGACTGGCAGCGGAGGGCCCGCTTATCGCGCTGCTCCCGGGCAGCCGTATCCGGGAGGTGCAACAGCTCGCCAGACC
This sequence comes from uncultured Gammaproteobacteria bacterium, assembly GCA_963707015.1. Taxonomy (GTDB): domain Bacteria; phylum Pseudomonadota; class Gammaproteobacteria; order Thiohalobacterales; family Thiohalobacteraceae; genus CAVPOO01. The sequence goes on along the minus strand of CAVPOO010000010.1, from coordinate 125,734 downwards.
CTTCCTGGCCACCGCGCGGTGGTGTCTGGCGCGCAGGCCGGACGTCCACTTCGTCGTGCCCTGCGCCAGCGCAGCGGCACGCGCCCGGTTCGAAGCAGACATGTCTGCGACGGCGCTGGGGCAGATGACGCTGCTGGACGGACATTCGCACGCTGCCCTGGCAGCGGCCGACGTTGCGCTGCTCGCATCGGGTACGGCCACACTGGAGGCATTGCTGTTCCGGCGCCCGATGGTGGTCGCCTACCGCGTCTCCGGTCTTTCTTACCGCCTGCTGCGCCGCCTGGTGAGGCTGCCGTATTATTCACTGCCGAACCTGCTCGCCGGGCGCCGCATCGTGCCGGAGTTTATTCAAGGGGAGGTGCGACCCGAGCGGATGGGACCTGCCCTGCTGGAACTGCTCGACGCCGGCTCAGGAAACTCTGCGCTGATGGAGGCCTTTGCAGACGTGTCGCGAAACCTGCGCCGCGATGCCGATGGCCGTGCAGCGCGCTGCGTGATCGAGCTGGCCCGCCGGTGAGCGCGAGCGGCCTGGATAGCCCGGCGCCGGGTCGCCTGCTGGCCGGTGTCGACGAGGTCGGCCGCGGGCCACTCGCGGGGCCAGTCGTCGCAGCCGCCGTGATTCTCGATCCCAGGTTTCCCATTGCGGGGCTTGCCGACTCCAAATGCCTGTCGGAGCAGCGGCGTGAGCAACTGGCGGGCGAAATTCGCGCCCATGCGCTCGCCTGGGCGCTGGGCCGGGCGGAGGTGGAGGAGATTGACCGGATCAACATCCTCCAGGCGAGCCTGCTGGCCATGCAACGCGCGGTGCAGGCGCTGGATCCGCAGCCCGATTACGCGCTGATTGACGGCAACCGGTGTCCGCAGCTCGGCTGTCCTGCCGAGGCCGTCATCAAGGGTGACGCCCGCATAGCTGCGATCAGTGCCGCATCGATCATCGCCAAGGTCGCACGTGATCAGGAGATGCGCGAGATGGATGCGTGTTATCCCGGCTACGGGCTGGCCGGCCACAAGGGTTATCCCAGCAAGGCACACCTGGAGGCCCTGCAGCGGCTCGGCGTGACGCCAATTCACCGCCGCTCTTTCGGGCCCGTGCGGCGCCTGCTCGATCGGTAGGACTGAGCCGCAGGACGCACCGGCCTTCTGATGCCGACGGATAGTCTGGCCACGGAATCCACGGAAAAGCGCGGAAACAAGGAATACCCATTCGAAGTTTTTCCGTGTCCTTCCGATGATTCCGTGGCTCTGAATAGAAATACTGGCACTCAGCTTGATTTGTGAGCATCCATCTCCCGCGTGACGCGCCGCGAACCCTTAAGTCCGACAGACGCCCCGGGGTGGCGGCCCACGGGCACGTCCTACCAGGCCGGCATCCAGCCGAGGTGGCTGGCCCCAGGCCGGTGCGCCTCTGGCTCGCGCAGGGCGCTCATGCGGCACCGGTGCGCCGCCGCGCGGGTAAGACCGGTGACAGATGTTGGTTATGGGTTGGTCTCGTTCCTTTCGGTGTGTCCACTCTGAGCGTGTAGTGAAATGGCTTCGGCAGGTTGGGCTAGGTGCGATAGCGTCGTATTTGAACGGGCAAGACACGGTGCTGGGTTACACCCTGACGGGCTAACCCAAGCTATCATGTTCATGAACTTCGCAAACGCCGGTAGACGGCCTAGGACACTATACGGCCTGGACCGATCCCTGATTCAAACGTCCAACAAGGTGTTCTGCGAGGCGGAAGGCGAAGGCCACGATGCTCAGCGTCGGCTGCATGGCGCCGCCGGTCACAAATACCTCAGAACCACAGACATACAGATTCGGTGATTCATGAACCCGGCAGTCCGGGTCAACAACGCTCGTTCTCGGGTTGATTCCCATGCGGCAGGTCCCCTGAAGATGTCGTGAAAAGGTGGTTTGCGCTTCGCGTATATCAACGGCACCGACTCTTGCGTACAGATCCCTCACCAGTTCCCGGCTGCGCTCGAGTAGCGCCCAGTCCGCTTCACTGTAGTCGCAATGTACATGGGCCAGCGGGTCGCCGAAGGTGTCTTTTCGGCTCTCCGAACGCGTCACCCGGTTAGCATCCGAAATGGTCATTTCCGTGACTACTCCCAAATAGAGTGTTGCCTTCACCAGGCGCTTGCCGACTGCCGGCGCATTGCGCGGGATATTCGACAGCTTTAACGGCATGTTATGGTGAGGCAAAATCCAGGACTGCCTGAACACCGGCAGAATGCTACCCAATCCTTCGGATCGGTAAGTGCTGTAGAACTGGTGACTCCGAGCGATCTTGCTGAGCGGGTAGATCGTCTGCAGCTGATGGGGAATCTGGGCATAAAAGTTGACCGCGGGGTGATCGTTGAAGCCACGGCCAACGCGATCATAGGTGTTGCCGATACCATTCGGGTGATGTTCAGAGCTGGACACAAGCAAGAGCCGGGGTGCGGCGATTCCGCCGGCAGCAAGAACGTAGATCTTTGCCCTTACGGTCTTCGTATCGCCTCTGAACGAACGCACTTCAGCGCCAACGATCGATTTGTCCGCGTTGGAAACGAGGCGCGTGACGACCGCATCGGTGACGAGAACTCCATGAGGCGATGCCATAAACGCCGGAAGAATCTCCTTCTGGACTTTGAAGAATCTTATCGACCGGGTTGGTATGGCCGTGGGTGAATCATCCACGACCACGCCAACCTTGCCGAGAAGGTCTTTGAGAAAAGAAATATCGTTTCTTGGCGGCAGCGGCAGAGGGGGGTTTCTTGGGGGCGCATACTCGGAACGCTCGCGACTGCCACGGACCCGCAGGATCTGCTCGGCCTTTTCATAGTAGGGATCCAGGCCTTCATAGGGTCACAGGTCAGGGGTTGTCCGGTGGCGTGTAGGGGTGGACGGCGGGATCCGAGGGATGAAAGCGCTCGCAACGCCCGGTCCAGAAATTGCGTGTGCCGCCGAGAAGGGATGCCTTGGTATGCCTTTCTGGGTAGTCTGCATTGCCGGTCGACTCGAAGTCGGCAAACTGCTTAAGTTTCGAGTCCGTAAGCGAGCGATACCAACTGGATCCGGCTTCGAGCATAATGGTACGTATACCGTTATCTGCGAGCGTCTTGCCGATCACCGTCCCGGTGGGGCCAGATCCGATAATGCAGACGTCGTAGACGTCAGAAGAGTCGATGACGCTGAGATTCTCAAATTTTGGCATGCCTAAGTCTCCACCCTCACAGCAAATACTGGAGGCGTTTTGTACCATATCCGGATGACAGCCTCAAAGTCCAAGATTATGCGGCGTCGTTTCCTGTGAAACCCAAAACTGACGAGGGGGGCAAGACCGTGCCGACCACGAAGGTCGATGCCGCGGCGCGCCTCGCCAAGAATTCGATTGCGATGTTTGCTGGGGCGGCCTTTGCCAAGGCGGGCGGCCTGGTTACCACCATCCTGGTCGCGCGCTATTTGGGCGCCTCGTCGCTTGGCGCTTATGCCGTGATTCTGGCGGTCGCTCTGTTGTTGGGTGTCATCAGCCCAATGGGGCAGCAGGAAGTGATCGTTCGTGCAGTGGCGAGGGATCGTTCCCTGATGTTCAAGTACTGGGTAAATGCCAGCGTGGTGGCGCTGTTGTTTGCCGCGAGTCTTGGCGCTAGTCTCGCCACGATTACCGCGTACAGCGATTTTGAACCGGCGGCAAGAGTCGCGATCTATGTTGCGGTAATTGGCCTGCCCATTGCGGGACTCAATTTCGTGGCTCAGGCTGTTTTACAGGGCCTAGAACGCATGGAACATCAGCCGATCGGCACGTTCTTCGGCTGGATGTTTGCACTCCCGATGCTGTGGTTGTTGCTACATGGCGGCGCGGGAATATGGGCCGCTTTTGCAGCACGAATCGTATTCCAGCTGACGTCGCTTGTGATACTGGCGCGCGCCATTCTGCAGCTAGCAGCGCGATACAAGGTGCCGCATGACTGGGCACCCCACCTTTCCATGTGGCAGGCAACCCTACCGGCGGCGATGCCCTTCGCATTACAGAGATTTCTAACCGAAGGTCTGGTGTGGATTACCGTGATCATCCTGCCATTGCTGGTGACTCTGGAAGCTGTTGGATTCTTTAATGCGGCTAGTCAGGTCACACAGATAACGGCAATGATAATACCCATGGTTGCGTCAACGATCCTGCCCCTGTTCTCCAGAGCTTTCAAACAAAATCCTACCAGGTCAGGGTGGCTGGCGGACCAGACAGTAAAGTTCCTGTTGCTTGTGATCTTTCCTTTCGCATTTCTGGTCACCGTCGCTGCGGGCAAAATTATCTTTCTGCTGTATGGGGATGGATATCTGGACTCGGTACCCGTCTTGCAGCTCGTCATATGGTCTCAGGTATTTGTCGCGGCCGACTCGGTTATGAAGCAAAGTATGATCGCCAGTGACAACGTGCGAGCCATGGTATGGCGCTCGATCATCGGCGTGATCACACATATCGCGTTGACTGTGACACTCGGTAAACTCTTCGGCCTGTTCGGAATCGCTATCGCTGCGGTTGTGGCCAGTGCATTCCTTATGACAATCGATACCCGTTTTGTGACAAGACATGTGTATCAATGCAATCTCATTCAGGTAGTGGCTAAACCCTTCCTTGCCGCATTGGCTGCCGGAATTGCGGCGTTTGTATTGATAGACGAGGGCCTGTTGTTACTGTCGCTGGCGTCGGTGCTGGTTTACCTTATTTCTCTTGTAGTGCTCAAGGTGTTTACACCCGAAGAGCGGTCTGTGTTTGCGCAGCTGTTTCAGCGCCTGCGCGCAAGACTTATGAGCTGGTGAGGGAGTTAGAGCGGTTTGCTATGACAGCAATAACCAGGACCCTATACAGTACTTTCAGAATGCTCATTATGGCATGTCAGCTGCTGGTTGTTGGGCCAGCGCCTGCGGAAGCAGCCTATCCTCCGAGCGAGGTCATTGCCGGGATTCGTTTCCAGATGGATACTCTGCGAAACAAGGCACCTGGAAATAATGTAGAGGCCGGTGATTCCGACAACTGGACCATTACCTGGGCAGATGATGATCAGCAGTATACCGCCTATGGGGATGGTGTGGGGTTTCGGACAGGAAACGCGACACGGGCGTCGCTTGGCGTTGCGCGCATCGAGGGTGGCAAGGATGGCTACAAGGCAGTCGATCTATTCCAAACGGGCAGCAGGTCGAGAGGCTGGGGCGGCAAGAGCGTGGGAATTGTCGCGATCGACGGTCGCCTTTACCTGTTTCGAAATGGTACTGGGAGCGCGGGAGGTGCGTTCAAACAGACAGAACTCTATCAATCCACCGATCGGGGCCGATCCTGGGCTTTTGCCGGCGTACGATGGACGGATGCCAACTTCACCGGAAGCAAAGGATTTTTCTCGCCGACGTTTTTGCAGTTTGGCAGGGATTACTCTGGCGCGCGAGATGAATTCGTTTATGTCTATGCGCCCGAAGAGACTGACTCTGTCGGCCCAAGCGAGTGGAATGTGCAGAATCCTGGCAGGATTGCGCTGCTGCGTGTGCCCCGACGAACACTCACGCAACAGGATGCTTATGAATATTTTTCAGGGTTTGATACGCGCGGGGGTCCGGTCTGGAGTTCCGAGATCAACCGCCGAGTGCCAGTCTTCGAAGACCCGATCAACGGTGTGATGCGCACCAGCGTCAATTACAACGCCGGTCTCAAGCGCTATGTGCTGATTACGCAACAAGTCAACGTGCTCAGGGACCACGATTACCACATTGGGATCTACGAGGCGCCGGAGCCCTGGGGTCCCTGGCGGACCATCCTGTTTGCGAACGCCGAACGCACCGGTCCCGGCTTGAATACGGGGTCGAAAACCGTGTATTGGAATTTTTCGAACAAGTGGTCGAGCCCGGACGGTAGACACTTCGTGCTGGTGTATACGGGACCCGGAGCCGACCAGTGGGGTACGGTCGAAGGCGCCTTCATAATCCGGGACCATCGTCCACGTGGGGGAACAACGGAAGATGCGCCGGATTTCAATCTCGGGCTCGAGTGACCCTTACGGCATGTGCTCAATTCGAAACGGACATGCCTGCGATGGTGCTGCCGCAGCTCACAATACTTGAGCAGGGAAGTCCGGTGACAGATGCCGGTTAAATGTCAAGCCTTGAATCCCGCCCGGCAAAGCCGGAAACTCCCAGCCATGCAAGGCAGCTTTGTCCACCTTCATCTCCACACGGAATACTCCCTGGTCGACGGCATCGTGCGTATCAAGCCGCTGGTACAGGCCGCGGCAGCGGCGCAGATGCCGGCCGTTGCCGCTACCGATCAGAGTAACCTCTTCGCCATGGTCAAGTTTTATCGCGCCGCCATGGCGGCCGGGGTCAAGCCGATCGTCGGCATCGATCTGTGGATCGCGAACGAACAGGATCTGAACCAGCCGAACCGGCTGGTACTGCTGTGCCAGGACAAGACCGGCTACCTCAATCTCACGGATCTGGTATCGCGCAGTTATATCGAGGGTCAGCACGGTGGTATGCCCATCGTCAGCAAGGCATGGCTGGCGGGCCGCTCGGAGGGACTGATCGCCCTGTCGGCGGGGCGCCAGGGCGATATTGGTCAGGCGCTGCTCGCCGGCAACACGGACCGCGCGGTGACACTGCTCGACGAATGGCAGCAGGTCTTCCCGGACCGTTACTATCTCGAGTTGCAGCGCACCGGTCGGGACGGGGAAGAGGCGTACCTGCATGCGGCCGTCAATCTGGCGCTCGAGCGCGGCGTGCCGGTGGTCGCAAGCAACGACGTGCATTTTCTCAAGCCAGGGGACTTCGAGGCCCATGAGGCGCGCGTGTGCATCCATGACGGCAGGACGCTGGACGACCCGCGCCGCGCGCGGCGCTTCAGCCGCCAGCAGTACCTGCGCAGTCCGGCCGAGATGGCGGAACTGTTTGCGGATCTGCCGGAAGCCCTCGAGAACTCGGTCGAGATTGCCCGTCGCTGCAATCTTGAATTACGTCTGGGCGAGAATTTCCTGCCGGCTTTTCCGGTTCCGGCCGGCCTGTCACCGGACGAGTATTTCAGGGTCCAGGCGCGCGAGGGTCTCGAGAAGCGGCTCGCCAAGCAGGTGGAGCCGGGTGCCGCCGGGCTCGCCGAGCGGCGCAAGCCCTACGATGAACGTCTGGAGCAGGAACTGGACGTCATTATCTCCATGGGCTTTGCCGGCTACTTCCTCATCGTGGCCGATTTTATCCAGTGGGCGAAGGCCAATGATATTCCGGTCGGTCCGGGCCGGGGTTCCGGCGCGGGTTCGCTGGTCGCCTATGCGCTGACCATCACGGATCTGGATCCCATCCAGTACGACCTGCTGTTCGAACGCTTTCTCAACCCGGAACGCGTCTCCATGCCGGACTTCGACGTTGACTTCTGCATGGAGGGCCGCGACCGGGTCATCGACTATGTTGCCGATCGTTACGGCCGGGAAAAGGTCTCACAGATCATTACCTACGGCTCCATGGCGGCCAAGGCGGTGGTCCGGGATGTGGGCCGTGTGCTGGGTCACCCTTACGGCTACGTTGACCGCATCGCCAAACTGATTCCCTTCGAAATCGGTATTACCCTGGACAAGGCGCTCGAACAGGAAGCGGCGCTGCGTGAGGCCTACGAGCAGGAAGACGATGTGCGGGCCCTCATAGACCTGGCCAGGGGACTGGAGGGGCTGGCACGCAACGCGGGCAAGCATGCGGGGGGCGTCGTGATTGCACCTTCGCGGCTGACGGATTTCACACCGCTTTACTGCGAGCAGGGCGGAAACAACCAGGTCAGCCAGTTCGACAAGGATGACGTCGAGGCGGTCGGGCTGGTCAAGTTCGATTTCCTCGGCCTGCGCACCCTGACCATCATCGATCGGGCGCTGAAGACCCTGAATGCACAGCGTCGCGACGAAGGGCAGGCGGCGATCGAGATTGACCGGATCCCGCTCGCTGACGAGGCGGCATTCGGCCTGCTGAAGGCCTGCCGGACCACCGCGGTGTTCCAGCTCGAATCGCGGGGGATGAAGGATCTCATCCGGCGCCTGCAGCCGGATTCCTTCGAAGACATCATCGCCCTGGTGGCGCTGTTTCGGCCCGGACCGCTGCAATCGGGCATGGTGGACGACTTCATTGCCCGCAAGCACGGCAGGGCCAGAGTCGAATATCCGCATCCCGATCTGGAACCCATCCTGAAACCGACCTACGGCGTGATCCTGTATCAGGAACAGGTCATGCAGATCGCGCAGACGCTGGCCGGCTACACGCTGGGGGGCGCGGATCTGCTGCGCCGGGCCATGGGCAAGAAGAAGGCCGAAGAGATGGCCAAGCAACGGGCAATCTTCACCGGCGGGGCATCGGAACGCGGCGTGGACGCGGCCGTCGCGACCCACATCTTCGACCTGATGGAGAAGTTCGCCGGATACGGGTTCAACAAATCCCATTCGGCGGCCTACGCCCTGGTCTCCTATCAGACCGCCTGGCTGAAGGCGCATTTCCCCGCGGCCTTCATGGCCGCCGTGTTATCGGCGGATATGGATAACACGGACAAGGTTGTGACGCTGATCGATGAGTGCCGGGATATGAAGCTGGCGGTCGTGGCGCCGGATATCAATCGTTCGCACTATGCCTTCACGGTGGAGGGACCGGCGACCATTGTCTACGGCCTGGGCGCCATCAAGGGGGTGGGGCAGGCCGCCATCGAGGCGGTGATTGCCGAAAGACGGTCAGAGGGGACGTACCGGGATCTGTTCGAATTCTGTCGCCGCATCGATCTGCGCAAAGTCAACCGGCGGGTACTCGAAGCCCTGATTCGCGCGGGTGCCCTCGACGCCCTGGGAGAGACGCGCGCGACACTGGTGGCGCAGTTGCCCGATGCGCTGAAGCTTGCAGAGAAGCACGATCGGGATGCGGGCGCCGGACAGGATGATCTGTTCGGCGCCACGGCGGCAAGCACGCCTGCGGCGACTGCAAGCGTGCGCCTCCCGGAGTGGAATGAGGAGCAGCGGCTGGCGGGCGAAAAGGAAACCCTGGGTCTGTACCTGACCGGCCATCCGATCAACCGTTATGCCGATGAACTGCGCCGCATCACCAGCGGGCGTCTCGCCGAACTCGTCAGTATTCCCGGCGAGGCGGGCAGTGACGACGGCCGGCGCGGCGGCGAGCGGAACGTGACGGTCGCCGGTCTGGTCATGGCGCTCCGGGTACGGAACACCCGGCGGGGCCGCATGGCGTTCGTGACCCTGGATGACCGCAGTGCACGGATCGACATGCGGGTGTTTTCGGAGGTGTTCGAACACCATCGTGCGCTGCTCGCCAAGGATCGCGTGCTGGTGGTCGAGGGGACGCTGGGCTTCGATGATTTCTCGGGCGGTAATCAGCTTACCGCCAACCGTATTTACGACATCGCTCACGCGCGTGCGGCCTTTGCCCGGCGGCTGGTCATCGGCGTAGAGGCGCGTCAGGCCGCGCAGGGCTTCCTGCATTCACTCGCCAGTATTCTCGAGCCGTACCGGGAAGGCACTTGTCCGGTGTGGGTGGATTACCGCAACGACTCGGCCGAGGCCCAGCTAGCGCTGGGTGATGAATGGAAGGTGAACCCGGCCGACGAGCTGCTCCACCGTCTGCATGAACTGGCCGGGCAGGAGCGGGTGGTGGTTGAGTACAAGTAGGGGGCGGAAAAGAATACAGAAGACAGAATACAGAATACAGAATACAGAACCCAGAACCCAGAAGCCAGAAGCCAGAAGCCAGAAGCCAGAAGCCAGAAGCCAGAAGCCAGAAGCCAGAAGCCAGAAGCCAGAAGCCAGAAGACAGAAGCACAGAAGACAGAAGACAGAAGACAGAAGACAGAACCCAGAAGTCAGAAGTCAGAAGTCAGAAGTCAGAAGGCACAAGGTCCCGAAGCCGAAGCCCGCCTCCCGTATTCTGTATCCTGTATTCTGGATACTGACTCCTGACTCCTGGATTCCCGCAGGTTGTCCCGCCCTCCTGGTTAGCGGTGCGCGCCGAGCGCCGGGCTGGGGATTCCGGTGACCCCCTCGTTCCTTCCGGCCCCGTTCCGGGCGCGTCGGGAAGGAACGATGCAGTTTGTGAGACAAATCAGTAGAATGTCCCCTCGGCCTGTCGCAGGCGCCCGACAGGGTTGCGGCCCGTTACTTGCAGCATAATCCATCATGAACATCAATTTCCTTGATTTTGAAACCCCCATTGCCGAGCTCGAGGCGAAGATCGAACAGCTTCGCTACGTCGGTGATGATGCCGAGATCAACATCACTGAGGAAATCGCGCGCCTGGAGGAGAAAAGCCGTACTCTCACCAAGAGCATCTTTTCCAAACTCAATGCCTGGCAGATCGCGCAATTGGCCCGGCACCCGCAGCGACCCTATACCCTGGACTATATCGAGCACGTCTTTACCGATTTCGACGAGCTCCATGGTGACCGGGCCTTTGGCGATGACCCGGCGATCGTGGGTGGGACGGCACGTATCGATGGCCGCCCGGTCATGGTGATCGGCCATCAGAAAGGCCGGGATACCAAGGAAAAGCTGGCACGCAACTTTGGAATGCCGCGGCCAGAGGGATACCGCAAGGCCCTGCGCCTGATGGAGATGGCGGAGCGCTTCGCGCTGCCGCTGTTGACGTTCATCGATACCCCCGGTGCCTATCCCGGCATCGGCGCGGAAGAGCGCGGCCAGAGCGAGGCGATCGCCCGCAATCTGCTGGTCATGTCGGCGCTCAAGACGCCGATTATCGGCACGGTCATCGGTGAAGGCGGGTCCGGTGGCGCGCTGGCGATCGGGGTCGGTGACCGGATCATGATGCTGCAATACAGTACCTACGCGGTGATATCGCCGGAAGGTTGTGCTTCGATCCTCTGGAAAAGCGCGGACAAGGCCGCGGATGCGGCGGAGGCCCTGGGTATTACTTCGGAGCGCCTCAAGGAATTGCAGCTCATCGACGAGGTGATCGAAGAGCCCCTGGGGGGTGCCCACCGGAATTTCGATGAGATCACCCGGCGTGTCAAGGATGCCCTGCTGCGAAGTCTCCGGGAGCTCGACAGGGTTCCCCTGGACCAGCTGGTCCAATCGCGCTACCAGCGTCTGATGGCCTACGGGCAGTTCAGCGAGAAGTAGTACACAGCCTGCGGCCAGCCGCTGCGCCCCTATGTCGTTTACACCCAGCGCACTTATCGCGTGGCTGCAGGCCTCCGTGCCGCAGCGACGTTACTGGGTCGCCTACAGCGGCGGTCTCGATTCCCAGGTTCTGCTGCACGCCCTGAGCGTGTCACGCGAGCGTTTGCCCGCCGGCCTGGGCGCGGTGCATGTCGACCACGGTTTGCAGCCCGACTCACAGGCCTGGCAGGCTCGCTGTCAGAACCTGTGCCAGGCCTGGGACGTGCCCTGTCAATCGCTACGGGTCAATGCCGAGCCGGCCCCGGGCGAGAGCCCGGAAGCAGCCGCCCGCAGCGCGCGCTATGCGGCGCTGTCCGCCTGGCTGCCGCCCGATGAGTGTCTGCTCACGGCCCACCATCAGGATGATCAGGCCGAGACACTGCTGCTGCAGCTGCTGCGCGGCAGCGGGCCGCGGGGTCTGGCCGCCATGCCAGCGGTCGCGCCGCTCGGCCGGGGGTGGCTGGCGCGTCCCCTGCTGGCCTTCACCCGCAATGACCTGCGCGGCTATGCGCTCGCCTGCGGGCTCGATTGGATCGAGGATCCGAGTAACGCCGATCCCGCTTACGACCGCAATTTCCTGCGTGCCGAGGTCCTGCCGCGGCTGTCCCGGCGCTGGCCGGGGATGTCACGGGTGCTGGCCCGGGCGGCGCGTCATCAGTCCGAGGCCGCCCGCCTGCTGGACACACTCGGGCACATCGATCTGCAAGGGCTTGCCGATGACGGTTCCCACACCCTTTCACTCCCGCGGCTTCTCGAACTCGGCACAGAACGTCAGCGCAATGTGTTGCGCGTCTGGTTGCGCGATCTGCAGCTGCCGGTTCCTTCCGCGGCCGTCATGGAGCGCATCCTCGGCGATGTGCTGGTGGCCGGTGCCGACGCCGGGCCGAGGGTTCACTGGCAGGGCGCGGAGCTGCGTCGTTACCGGGACCGTCTGTTCGCCTCTTCACCCTTACCGGTTCATGACGTGACGCAGACCTGGGCCTGGCAGCCGCCGCAGCCGCTGCGGCTGGCAACGGCAGGCGGTGTGCTGAGCGCGGTCGCGGACCGCGGTCAGGGTGTAGCCGCGGCACTGGGCACCCAGACCTTGCGGATCGGTTTCCGGCGCGGCGGGGAGATCATCCGGCGTGCCGGCTGCCGGCATCATCAGGCGCTGAAGAAGCTGTTTCAGCAACGCGCAATCCCGCCCTGGGAGCGCGACCGGGTGCCGCTGATCTACCACGGCAATGACCTGATTGCCGTCGCCGGGTTGTGGGTTTGTGAGGGTTTCCAGGCCGCGCCCGGCGAGGCCGGGGTCCGCTTTGCCTGGAGCCGGCTCGAGAACGTGCCGGCGGACTGAAGCGCGCGCCCGGCAAGCGAGCCATCGGGCAACGGATCGATTGTGAAAGCCGCATCGATCTGGTAGCCTCTGGTCCCGTCTTGGGGTGGCTGCGGGGCAAGTTCCCGACCACTGCCTCAGGGGCCGGCAGGCTCCGCGTACGCTGGAATTCAATGACCCGATTTATCTTTATCACCGGCGGTGTTGTTTCCTCTTTGGGAAAGGGCATCGCCTCCGCTTCGCTTGGGGCGCTGCTCGAGGCGCGTGGCCTGACGGTCACGCTGATGAAACTGGATCCTTACATCAACGTGGATCCGGGCACCATGAGTCCCTTCCAGCACGGCGAGGTGTTCGTGACCGCGGATGGTGCGGAAACCGATCTCGATCTGGGTCATTACGAGCGCTTTGTGCGCACGACCATGACGCGCAACAACAATTTCACCACCGGCCAGATCTATGAAAATGTCATCCGCAAGGAGCGCCGGGGTGATTACCTCGGCGGCACCGTGCAGGTTATTCCGCACATCACCGATGAGATAAAACGCTGTATCTGGAAGGGCGCGGGCGACGCGCAAGTCGCGATGGTCGAGATCGGCGGTACCGTCGGCGATATCGAGTCGCTGCCGTTCCTGGAAGCGATTCGCCAGATGGGTGTCGAGCTGGGCCATGAGCGGGCGCTGTTCATGCACCTGACACTGGTGCCCTACATCGCCGTGTCCGGCGAGATAAAGACCAAGCCGACCCAGCACTCGGTGAAGGAACTGCGCTCCATCGGTATTCAGCCCGACATCCTGCTGTGCCGGGCGGACCGCATATTGCCGGATGACGAGCGGCGCAAGATTGCCCTGTTCACCAACGTCGAAGAGCGCGCGGTCATATCGGCAGTGGATGTGGACAGCATCTACAAGATCCCGGTGTTCTACCATGCGCAGCATCTCGACGATATCGTGGTCTCCAAGCTGCACCTGGATGCCAGGCCCGCGGATCTGTCGGCCTGGGAACAGGTCGTTCACGACATGAATCACCCCAACGCCGAGGTGACGGTCGCCATGGTCGGCAAATACGTCAACCTGACCGAGTCCTACAAGTCGCTGTCCGAGGCGTTGATCCACGCCGGGATACACACCCGCACCAAGGTGCATATCCGCTATGTCGACTCGGAGGTGATCGCGCAGGAAGGCACCGCGAGCCTGGATGCGGTGGATGCCATTCTGGTGCCGGGTGGCTTCGGCGAACGCGGGGTAGAGGGCAAGATTGCCGCGGTCCGTTATGCGCGCGAGCATCGGGTTCCCTATCTGGGCATCTGCCTGGGCATGCAGGTCGCCGTGATCGAGTACGCGCGCAACATGGCGGGTCTGGCCGGCGCGCACAGTACCGAGTTCGTGGCGGATACGCCGCATCCCGTCATCGCCCTGATCACCGAATGGCAGACCGAGGAGGGCAAGATCGAACGCAGAAGCGCCGATTCCGATCTCGGCGGCACCATGCGGCTGGGCGAACAGAAGTGCTGCCTGAAGGAAGGCACCCGGGCGCGCGAGTTGTATGGCAGGGAGATTATCGAAGAGCGCCATCGCCATCGCTACGAATTCAATAACAGCTACCGGCAACGGCTGGAGGCGGCCGGCCTGGTGATTGCAGGAACCTCGCTGGACCAGGAACTGGTCGAGGTCGTTGAGCTCGGCGATCATCCCTGGTTTGTTGCCTGCCAGTTTCATCCCGAATTTACCTCAACGCCGCGCGACGGCCATCCGCTGTTTTCCGGGTTCATCGACGCTGCCCGCCAGTCCATGGGCCAGCCGGCAGCGGGCACCGTGCTCGGCCAGGCCAGCCCGGTGGACGCCTAGCCCGCATTTCTCGCCGGGCGGCGATAGAGTCAGAGAATGCACTGAGGTAAGGAACAGAGTGCAGATCAGGAAAAAGACAGTGTGTAATCAGGCGGTGCCTATCCCGGCCCTGGCTGGTTCTCGCGCGCCCGGCGCTCCGGCTCGCGGGCGCGCATGCGTAGGTGCGGAGACGGGGCGCAGCGGTCGCGCGGAGTATAGTGCGAAGCCGGCGCGCTTACGGCCACTCCCGCGACTGGCCTTCGGCCCCGTGTCGCGGCCGCGACTTGCGCTTCACTCAAGTGGTAGCTACGGCTACCACTTTCGCTGCAGCGCGGCGTCCGGACACACGAGCCCTGCGCCAGCATCCGGGATCCCGGTGAGAAATGCGGGCTAGCCGGCTGTTCGACGTGGCCTGGACGTGGTATTCGGCAGGCGTTACCGCCCGCGTGGTTTGTGCATAAGGCAACAGGATTTCTCGAATGAATCTGTGTGGATTTTCAGTCGGGCTGGACAGGCCCTTTTTTCTCATCGCGGGCCCCTGCGTGATCGAAAGTGAAGCGCTGGCGCTGCAGACCGCGCAGGAGCTCAAGGCGATGACGGCGCGGCTCGGCATTCCCTTCATCTACAAGTCGTCCTTTGACAAGGCCAACCGCTCCTCGACGGGCAGTTTTCGCGGACCGGGCATGGAGAAGGGACTGCAGATTCTGCAGCAGGTGAAGGATGAAGTCGGGGTGCCCGTGCTTACCGATGTGCACGAGGATACGCCCCTGTCGGAGGTCGCCGCGGTCGCGGACGTGCTGCAGACACCGGCCTTTCTCTGCCGGCAGACGAACTTCATCCAGAACGTGGCCCGCCAGGGGCGGCCGGTGAATATCAAAAAGGGCCAGTTTCTGGCGCCCTGGGACATGCAGAACGTGGTCGACAAGGCGCGCGAGGCAGGCAACGAGCAGATCATGGTCTGCGAGCGCGGGGTCTCCTTCGGCTACAACAACCTGGTGTCCGATATGCGCTCACTGGCCGTGATGCGGGCTACCGGTTGCCCGGTGGTCTTCGATGCAACCCACTCCGTGCAGTTGCCGGGCGGTCAGGGCGCAAGTTCGGGCGGTCAGCGCGAGTTTGTCCCGGTGCTGGCGCGGGCCGCGGTTGCCGCGGGCATCGCGGGTCTGTTCATGGAAACACACCCGCGGCCGGAGGAGGCGCTCAGTGATGGACCGAATGCCTGGCCTCTGGGGCGCATGGCCGAGTTGCTGGAGACCTTGCAGATGCTCGATACGGCGGTTAAACAGCGCGGCTTTGCCGAGTCCGCACTGCTGGCGGGCGCCTAGCGTCCGCGTGGCCGCTTGCGCGTGTCGAAGCGGGACGCGTTGCGCCATGTTCCTGCGCGGTTACGGGAACCCGCACAAACCTTGGACGGTAATTGACAGAATACTGGAGAAGCAATGGCTGAGATAGTCGACATTCGGGGTCGAGAGATTCTCGATTCCCGAGGCAATCCCACGGTAGAGGCTGATGTGATTCTCGACTCGCGCAGCGTCGGGCGGGCGGCAGTGCCCTCGGGTGCCTCCACCGGTACCCGCGAGGCGGTCGAGTTGCGCGATGGTGACGCAGCCCGCTATGGCGGCAAGGGGGTGAGCAAGGCAGTGGCTCACGTCAATGGCGAGATCCGCGACGCCCTGATGGGTCGCGACGGACTCGACCAGCAGGCGCTTGACCGGCTGCTGATCGAGCTCGACGGAACGGACAACAAGGGGCGTCTGGGTGCCAACGCGATCCTGGCGGTCTCGCTCGCGGCCGCGCAGGCGGCTGCCCAGCATGCCGGTCTGCCTTTATACCGGCTGCTGAACGGCGGGGATCCCTTTTTGCTGCCGGTCCCCATGATGAATATCCTCAATGGCGGCGTGCATGCGGATAACAATGTGGACCTGCAGGAGTTCATGATTCTTCCCGTGGGGGCGCCGACCTTTCGTGAAGCAATCCGCTACGGGGCGGAGGTGTTCCATGCCCTGAAAAAAGTGCTCGCGGATCGCGGTCTGAACACGGCGGTGGGCGACGAAGGCGGCTTCGCACCGAATCTCCCGTCCAACGAGGCCGCTGTTGAGGTCATACTGCAGGCGATCGAAAAGGCCGGCTACGAGCCCGGTCGTGATATCTACCTGGGACTGGATGCGGCGAGCTCCGAGTTTTTCCGCGACGGCAAGTATGTCCTCGGCTCCGAGAACCGCGCCCTGGATTCCGGGGAATTTGTCGACTATCTGGCCTCCTGGGTCGACAAGTATCCGATCCTCTCGATCGAGGACGGCATGGATGAATCCGACTGGGACGGCTGGGCGCTGCTGACCCGCCGTCTGGGTAGCCGCGTGCAGCTCGTCGGTGATGACCTGTTCGTCACCAATACCGGCATCATCCGCCAGGGTATCGATCAGGGTGTCGCCAACGCCGTGCTGATCAAACCCAATCAGATCGGAACGCTGACCGAAACGCGCGCCGCTATCGACATGGCCGACGAGGCGGCGTACGGGACGGTGGTCTCGCACCGCTCGGGTGAGACGGAAGATGTCATCATCGCCGATATCGCCGTGGGCACCAAGGCGACCCAGATTAAGACCGGTTCCCTGTCGCGATCGGACCGCGTGGCCAAGTACAACCGGCTGATGCGTATCGAGGACGAACTGGGCGACGATGCCGGCTACGGGGGCCCCGGTGTTTTCGGAACCTTTCTGTCGGCTTAGCGTACACAGTCCCTGAGAGGAGACAGTCCCTTACGGAATCGCATCCATGCGCTGGATCGTGCTGCTGATGGTAACGCTGCTGGTTGCGCTCCAGTATGCCCTGTGGGCGGGGGAGGGGAGTTTCGCGGAGGTCTGGCGACTGCACAAGGCCATCGGCTCCCAGCGTGTGGAGAACGACCAGTTGACGGAACGCAACCGGGCCCTTGCCGCTGAGGTGGAGGACCTCAAGCAGGGGCTGGATGCCATCGAGGAAAGAGCGCGGGTCGAACTCGGCATGATCCGCGAGGGCGAGGTGTTTCATCAGGTCGTCGAGGATGACAATGGGGATGACCGGTAGTGTCCGCAGCGGCCCGCCCGCAGGCGCCCGCGGCCGGACGGCCCGTGGCGCATGAACATCACTCCGGCCTGTTGGGCGGTGGTGCCGGCTGCCGGCACCGGGCAGCGCATGGGCACCGCGATACCCAAACAGTATCTGACCCTGGGCGGCAAGCCCGTCATCCGGCATACGCTCGAGGCCCTGCTGGCGAGTCCGGCGGTCTGCGGCATCGTCGTCGCGCTGGCCGAGGGCGATACCGCCTGGGATAAGCTCGCGCCGTCGCTCGAGCGTCCGCTGCTGCGCAGCTGCGGCGGCGTCGAACGCAGCGACTCGGTGCTCAATGCCCTGCGGGACCTTTCGGGGCGGACGCGCGCGGATGACTGGGTGCTGGTCCACGATGCCGCACGCCCCTGCCTGCGCCGCGAAGATCTGGAGGCTCTCGTCCGGGAACTCGACGCCGATCCTGTCGGAGGACTGCTCGCCTTGCCCGTGCATGACACCATGAAACAGGCCGGTGCGGACCGGCGGGTGCTGAGGACCCTGACGCGCGAGAGCCTGTGGCGTGCGCTTACGCCGCAGATGTTTCGTATCGGATCGCTCGTGCAGGCCCTGGAGCGTGCCGCGGCCGAGGGTGTGGGCATCACGGATGAGGCCGCGGCGATGGAGTACGCCGGTCATGCGCCGCGGCTCGTTGAGGGACATGCGGATAACATAAAGATCACGCGCCCCGAGGATCTCGCCCTGGCGGAGTTCTATTTGCGCCAGCAGGGTCGCTTATGAGAGTTGGACAGGGCTTTGACGCGCATGCGTTCCGGGATGGGGGGCGGCTGGTGCTCGGCGGGGTGGCGATTCCCCATCCGCGCTCCCTGCAAGCCCATTCAGACGGCGACGTTCTCGTGCATGCGCTCTGCGATGCCCTGCTCGGCGCCGCGGGCCTCGGGGATATCGGGCGACATTTCCCGGATACGGATGCGTCGCTGAAAGGCATCGACAGCCGCATCCTGTTGCGCCAGGTGGTAGCGCTGATCGACAGTCAGGCGTTCACCATACGGAATGTTGACCTCACGGTCGTGGCCCAGGAGCCGCGGCTCGCGCCCTTTATCGATGCGATGCGCGAGACGATCGCCGCTGATCTGCAGACCCTGGCCGGCGCGGTGAATGTGAAGGCAACAACGACGGAGCATCTCGGGTTTACCGGTCGCGGGGAAGGGATCGCCGCGTTTGCCATAGCGCTGCTGGACGAAACGCGCTAGTACGCTTTCAACGTGATAATGACGGATGCTGACAAGTCAGGTTGAGCGCCAGTATTTTTAGTTATAGCCGCGGAATCCACGGAAGGACACGGAAGGACACGGAAAAAATTCTAATGCGTGTTGGTTCTTTCCGTGTTTTTCCGTGGATTCCGTGGCCATCACATGCGTCATTATCAGGTTGTCTAGGAGTCTGTTGAATTGACATGCCGGGGACTGCGATGTCTTTAGCCTTGAACGGTGCCGCTGAAACCCTGAGCGACTACCGGCAACTCGCCGAGGATATGCCGCGTGCCTGGGGCGAGGCCTGCGCGCGTGGCCGGATCCGGCGTCAGCCGGACGACTTCAGGGTGCAGGAGATCCCGATCTGCAGGCCGGATGGCGCCGGCGAGCATCTGTGGCTGCGGGTGCGCAAGACCGGACAGAATACCGACTGGGCGGCCCGGCGGCTGGCCGGGTACGCCGGTGTTGCGCCGCGCGAGGTCAGTTACGCCGGTCTCAAGGATCGTCACGCCGTCACCGAGCAGTGGTTCTCGATCCGGCTGCCGGGACTGGCGACGCCGGACTGGCACGGGTTTGACGAGGCCGGGATCGAGGTGCTCGAGGCGCAGCGCCACTCGCGCAAGCTGCGCCGGGGTGCGCTGCAGGGCAATGCCTTCCAGGTGCGGGTGCGCGAGCTCGAAGGGGACAGGGCCGAAATTGACCTGCGGCTCAGACGCATCAGCGAGCAGGGCTTGCCGAATTATTTCGGGCCCCAGCGCTTCGGGCGGGACGCCGGCAACCTTGCGCATGCGGAGGCGCTGTTTGCGGGCCGTCTGCGGCGCGTCGCGAAGGCCAGGCGCGGCCTGTATCTGTCTGCGGCGCGCAGTCTGCTCTTCAACCGCGTCCTGGCGGAACGCGTCCGGCAGGCACACTGGGACCGGGCGATCGCCGGTGACGTCCTGCAGCTCGACGGGCGTTCGGCATGCTTTTGTGTCGACGCGCCGGATGATGTTGTGCGGCAGCGGCTGGCCCGTCTGGAGGTGCATCCGACCGGACCCCTGTGGGGGCGCGGCAGCACCCTGGCGGCAGGCGCGTGCCGGGAGTTGGAGGAGACCTGCCTCGACCCCTTTGTCGGCCTGCGGACCGGACTCGAAGCGGCCGGAATGAAACCGGAGCGCCGCGCGCTGCGGGTGCGGGCGCAGGCCCTCGCCTGGCGGTGGCCCGAGCCGGGCGTCCTGGAACTCGGGTTTCAGCTGCCGGCCGGGGCCTATGCCACCGCCTTGCTGCGCGAGCTGGGCGAGTTCACAAGCGATCAGGCTTCTCAGGAGGACGCAGCACATGACTAAACTCCTCATTACGGCAGTGATCGTCGCCGGGCTGGTGTCGCTGGTCAGCCTGCTGCGGGCCCAGGCCCGCAATGATGCGCTGCGTCCGGGTCAGGCGGCGCCGGATTTCACCCTGCCGGATGCGAGCGGCGAGCCGCACCCGCTGAGCGCTTACCGGGGAACCTGGCTGGTCCTGTATTTCTATCCCAGGGACGATACGCCGGGCTGTACCCGGGAGGCCTGTGAGTTTCGCGATGGCTATCTCGAGATCAGGGCGCTGGGTGCCAGGGTGCTCGGTGTGAGCCTCGATGATGGCGACTCCCATGCGGAGTTTGCCGAGAAGTACCATCTGCCGTTCCCCCTGATCTCGGACAAGGACGGTGCGGTCGCCCGGCAGTACGGGGCCCTCTGGTCGCTTGGTCCGGTCCGCTTCGCCAGGCGGCACTCCTTCCTGATCGACCCGCAGGGAAAGCTCGCGAAGATCTATCGCAAGGTAGACCCGGCCACCCACACGCGGGAGATTCTGCAGGACCTGCAGACGTTACAGAACTAACGGCTGCGCCGCAGCAGGACATAGAGCGCGCCGGTTCCGCCATCCACCGATCGCGCCGAACAGAACGCGAGGACCTCCTCGCGCTGGCGCAGCCAGACGTTCACCTTGTGCTTCAGTACGGGAATCCGCTGCCGCGAGCCGTGGCCCTTGCCATGGATGATGCGCACGCAATGGCGATGTTGCAGCGAGCAGCAGCGCAGAAACTCCGTGAGCGCCTGGCGCGCGACCGGGACGGTCATGCCATGCAGGTCGCACTCGGCCTCGGTGACGAACTGACCGCGGCGCAGGCGCCTGAGCAGCCGGTGCTGCAGGCCGGGGCGTGCAAATATCAGTTCCTCGCCGGTTTCCAGGTCGGCGGCATCGCCGGGCTCCGCGAGCAGATCCTGCATGACGCGCCGGTCATCCTGCCACCTGAAGCGCGCAACCGGCGCGGGCGGTTCGCGCACGGCGGGCACACGGTCGTAGCGCAGCGGTTTCACCGGCCCGATGCTGGAGCGAAACAGGTCCGCATCCTCGGCGCTGACGGCGGGGCATTTCTTTGTGCGTCTGGATCGCATGGAGGCTTGCCTGAAGTTTGTCCCGTCGCGGATGTGTGCTAAGCGTCGCACATCCAGTATAGTGTCGGCAATCTGGGGGGTGCCCCTGGCTGCGTCTTGAAACGCGTTGCAATGAAAATTCTGATCAGTAACGATGATGGCTATCAGTCGCCCGGGATACGCTGTCTGGCTGATGCGCTTTCGGCCCTCGGGCAGGTCACGGTTGTCGCGCCGGATCGTGATCGCAGCGGCGCCAGCAATTCGCTGACCCTGGACAACCCGATCCGGGCGACAGCAACCGCTGAGGGCTTCATACGGGTGGACGGGACACCAACCGACTGCGTCCACCTGGCGATCACGGGCCTGCTGGAAGAAGAACCGGACATGGTGGTATCCGGCATTAATGCGGGTGCCAATCTCGGCGATGATGTCCTCTACTCGGGGACGGTGGCGGCGGCCATGGAAGGGCGTTTCCTGGGCCTGCCGGCCATTGCGATTTCGCTGGTTACGCAGGCACCGACCCATCTGGAGACGGCGGCACGTGTTGCCCGGGAGTTGATTGGACGCCTGCAGCAGGATCCGCTGCCGGCGGATACCATCCTCAACGTCAATGTGCCTGACCTGCCCTGGGAGCAGATCGCCGGCATGCAGGCGACCCGCCTCGGCCACCGGCACAAGTCCGAGCCGGTGATCCGGGCCACGGATCCGCGCGGGCGCCCCATCTACTGGGTCGGCCCCCCCGGTGGCGAGCAGGATGCAGGGGAGGGCACGGACTTCTTCGCGGTGCGCCACGGCTTTGTGTCCGTCACGCCGATTCACGTCGATCTGACGCGCTATGATGCCCTCGACAAGGTGGCCGGATGGTTGCAGCCGGGGTACTGATGCAGACGCAATGAAGGGCGACATCCAGGGAATCGGAATGACCTCGCAGCGCACCCGTGACCGCCTGGTGCAGCGTCTGCGGGAGAAGGGCATCGAGGACCTTTCAGTGCTCGATGTCATGCGCAGAACGCCACGTCATCTGTTTGTGGACGAGGCGCTGTCGAGCCGGGCCTACGAAGATACGGCACTGCCCATCGGCTACAGTCAGACGATCTCACAGCCCTATATCGTTGCGCGCATGAGCGAGGAGCTGATTCGCGGGCAGATCCCGCACAAGGTGCTGGAGGTCGGCACCGGTTCCGGATACCAGACGGCCGTGCTCGCACAACTGGTGGATGAGGTCTACACGGTCGAGCGTATCGATGCGCTGGTGAAATCGGCGCGGCAGCGTCTGCGTGAACTTGGACTGAGTAATGTACGCATGAAACACAGTGACGGCAGCTGGGGCTGGGCTCAGCAGGCGCCCTTCGACGCCATTCTGGTAACCGCCGCGCCGCCCGAGATTCCGCCGGCGCTGCTCGAGCAACTCGCCGACGGCGGACGTCTCGTGATCCCCGTTGGCGGCGGGCGCTCGCAGACGCTGGCCGTTGTGACACGGCGCGGCACGATCTGCGAGCGGGAGGATCTGGAAGATGTCAATTTTGTGCCGCTCCTTGGGGGGGCAGGCTGATGGCCTTGTTTCAGGCGCTTTATGACCGGGTGATGCGCTGGTCCCGCCTGCCGGCGGCCCCCTGGTATCTCGCCGGACTCAGCTTTGCGGAGTCTTCGTTCTTTCCCGTTCCGCCGGATGTGATGCTGGCCCCGATGAGCATGGCGCGTCCGGAACGCGCCATGCGCTATGCCGGCATCACCACCCTGGCCTCGGTAATCGGCGGTATTCTGGGCTATGTGATCGGTTACTTTGCCATCCAGGCCATCGAACCGGTGATTCAGGATGCCGGGTACTGGGGCGCCTACCAGCGGGCGCACAGCTGGTTTCAGGAATGGGGTTTCTGGGCGGTGTTCATCGCTGGTTTCTCGCCGATCCCCTACAAGATATTCACCATTGCCGCAGGCAGCCTGTCGATGAGCATCGCGCCCTTCATGCTGGCATCGACGATCGGACGTGGAGCGCGATTTTATATGGTTGCAGCAGTCCTTGCCTGGGGGGGGCCGAGGATGGAAGGCGTGTTGAGAACCTACGTGGAGCGTATCGGCTGGGTGCTCGTGGGCGTCGCGGTGATCGCCTACCTGGCCTTACGGGGCTGATGAAGGGTGTTCGGCTTGTCGGTCTGCTGCTCTTCCTGGCGCTGCTCTGCGGCTGCAGTACGCATGTCAAGGCGCCCGTTGGGGAACGCGGGATACGGTCTGAAACCAATCCGGGCTTCCACCGTGTTCGCCAGGGCGAGAGCCTGTATTCCGTCGCCTGGAAATATGGTCTGGACTACCCGGACCTGGCCACATGGAACAATATCCGCTCCCCCTATACGATCTACGTCGGGCAGACACTGCGCACCCGCCCCGCCGCAACGGCCTCTGCGGCCGCTCCGGCAAGCCGGACACACGCACTGCGGCTGCCCGCCAAGCCGGTAAAAAGGTCGCCTGTTCAGGCATCTGCATTGCCGGAGGCACCTGCGACAGTGTCCGGAGGGCGCCCACAGCAGGAAGACACCCGGCTGCACTGGCGCTGGCCGGCGGAGGGGCGTCTGGTCCGCCGCTTCGAGCTTGACGGCTCGGGCAAGAAGGGCATCGCGATCGCCGGCCGGCAGGATTCTCCCGTCGTGGCGGCGGCCGGTGGGCGGGTCGTTTACCGGGGGAGTGGACTTGTAGGTTACGGTCGGCTTATCATCGTCAAACATAACAACAACTACCTAAGTGCATACGGTCACAATCGGGAGTTACTGGTCAACGAAGGCGACCAGGTACGAGCCGGTCAGGTAATCGCACGAATGGGGAGCAGCGGGACCAAACAGGTCATGCTGCATTTCGAGATACGACGCAACGGTAAGCCTGTCGATCCGCTCCAGCTGTTACCACGTCATCCGTGACTCCCGCAGCAGACATACGCACCGAGGCGAGGAGGTACCTATGGCGAAGGCTTATGAGGTTCCTGCCACACGTGGCGTGGGAAAAGACGTCGAGCCCCCAGGAGCTCTCGGTGAGATCGAAGACGGGGACGTGGAGTCTGCAAATCCGGTGTTTTCTGCCGGTGCGATTCCATCATCACATGTTGATGCCACTCGCCTGTACCTGAGCGAGATCGGCTATTCACCTTTGCTGACGGCAGAGGAAGAAGTCTACTATGCGCGTCTTGCCCAGAAGGGTGACGACCTGGCGCGCAAACACATGATCGAATGCAATCTGCGCCTGGTGGTGAAGATCGCGCGTCGCTACATGAACCGCGGGCTGGCGCTACTGGATCTGATTGAAGAGGGTAATCTCGGCCTGATTCGTGCGGTTGAAAAATTCGATCCCGAGCGGGGCTTCCGGTTTTCGACCTACGCGACCTGGTGGATCCGCCAGACCATCGAACGTGCGATCATGAACCAGACGCGTACCATCCGTCTGCCGATTCACGTCGTCAAGGAGATCAATGTCTATCTGCGCGCGGCACGCAGGTTGACGCAGTCGCTGGATCATGAACCGTCGGCAGAGGAGATCGCCAAGCTTCTGCACAAGCCGATTAATGAAGTCAAGCATATGCTCGGTTTGAACGAGCGGGTGACGTCCGTCGATACGCCGATCGGGTACGATTCGGATAAATCGCTGCTCGATGCAATCCCGGATGAAAACAACGTCGATCCATCCGAGGTTTTGCAGGAAGACGATGTCGTGGGCCATCTCGAATTCTGGTTGTCGAAGCTGAACGACAAACAGCGCGAAGTCGTCGAGCGCCGCTTCGGTTTGCACGGCCACAAGATATCGACCCTCGAGGAAGTGGGTAATGAGATCGGCGTGACCCGCGAGCGCGTGCGGCAGATCCAGGTCGACGCCCTCAAGCGCCTGCGCGAGATCCTCGAAGGCGAGGGTTTTTCACCCGAGGCGCTGTTTCGGTAGGGGGAGTCAGGAGGCAGAAGACAGAAGACAGAAGACAGAAGACAGAAGACAGAAGACAGAAGACAGGAGTTAGGGGTCAGGAGTGAGGAGTTAGGAGTCAGAATACAGAATACAGAATACAGAAGACAGAAGACAGAAGACAGAAGACAGAAGACGGAATTCAGAATCCGGAATCGAGAATCCAGAAGACAGGGGGCAGGAGAGCGGGACGCATTGATTGGGTCTGGGTCAGTTCCGCGGTCACCTCACTCCTCACCCCTCACCCCTCACTCCTCACTCCTCACTCCTCACTCCTCACTCCTCACCCCTCACCCCTCACCCCTCACCCCTCACTCCTCACTCCTCACTCCTCACTCGATTATCAACGCCGCCGCCACCTGCCGGTCTTCCGAGACGAGAATATTGTAGGTGCGGCAGGCGGCGGCCGTGTCCATTACCTCCAGTCCGATGCCGCTGTCGATAAGCGGGGCAGCCACCGCGGGGCCCGGGAAGCGCAGCGTCGCGCCGGTGCCGAGCAGGATGATTTCGGGCGCCAGATCAGCCACCAGTATGAGATACTCGGCCCGCAGTTCATCGAAGGACTGTGGCTGCCAGTCCAGCAGGATTCTGCCGGGCGTCACCACCAGACTCCGGGTGAAGACATCCTCGTTGATGGTGACCTGACCGGGCGCATAGGCCTGGATGTGGTAGCGACCGGCGGTTTTGTCTTCTGCAAAACGCATATGAATACCATACAGGCGCGCCGGGACCGCTGACAAGCGCGGCCCCGTTATGCCATCTCCCCTTGTGGTGGCTTGTCACCGCAGCCGGAATTCAGTACCGTCAACAGTCTAATTCACCCGGAAGACCTTCCTGGAAACGGTTGTGTTCGACGAATTTCCCAGAATCAAGCGGCTGCCCCCCTATGTCTTCAATATCGTTAATGAACTGAAGGCGAAGGCGCGTGCGCGCGGGGAGGACATTATCGATTTCGGGATGGGCAACCCGGATCAGCCGACACCCGCGCACATCGTCGCCAAGCTGGTGGAGGCGGCGCAACGGCCCGATACCCACCGGTATTCGCTGTCCCGGGGCATTCCCCGCCTGCGCAAGGCGATCTGCGGCTGGTACAAACAGCGCTACGCGGTGGACCTCGATCCCGAGACCCAGGCGATCGTGACAATCGGTTCCAAGGAAGGCCTGGCGCATCTCGCGCTGGCGACCGTCGGGCCGGGTGACGCCGTACTGGTGCCGAATCCGGCCTATCCGATCCATCCCTACGGCTTCGTGATTGCGGGCGCCGATATCCGCCACGTGCCGCTGGTCGAAGGCGTCGATTTCTTTGCCGAACTGGAAAAGGCCATCAAGGATTCCTGGCCCAAGCCCAAGATGCTGGTGCTGAACTTCCCGGGTAATCCCACGACGCAGTGTGTGGAGCTGGACTTCTTCGAGAAGGTGGTGGCCATCGCCCGCGAGCACAGTATCTGGGTCGTGCATGACCTGGCGTACGCCGATCTCGTCTTCGACGGCTACCGGGCGCCGTCGATCCTGCAGGTGCCGGATGCCGAACAGGTTGCCGTGGAATCGTTCTCCCTGTCGAAGAGCTACAACATGCCGGGCTGGCGGATCGGGTTCATGTGCGGCAATCCCGACCTGATCGCGGCGCTGGCGCGCATGAAGTCGTATCTCGACTACGGCATGTTCACGCCCGTGCAGGTCGCGGCGATTGCCGCCCTGGAAGGTCCGCAGTCCTGTGTCGACACCATCCGCCAGACCTACCAGTGCCGGCGCAACGTGCTGTGTGACGGGCTGAACGCACTCGGCTGGCCGGTGGAAAGGCCCAGGGCGACCATGTTCGTGTGGGCGCCTATCCCCGAGCAGTACCGCCATCTGGGTTCACTCGAATTCTCCAAGAAGCTGCTGGCGGAGGCCAAGGTCGCGGTATCGCCCGGCGTTGGCTTCGGATCCTATGGCGATGACCATGTCCGCTTTGGCCTGATCGAGAATGAGCACCGGACGCGTCAGGCGCTCCGGGGTATCCGCGACATGTTTCGCCACGACCGAAAACAGGAAGAGTTCACAGCAGGGAGGCACTCGTGAAGCCAGTCAGCGTGGGGTTATTGGGTCTGGGAACCGTCGGTGGCGGTACCTGGAGGGTATTGCGCCGCAACCAGCAGGAGATTGCCCGGCGGGCCGGCCGTGGTATCTGCATCAGCCATGCCGCGGCACGCGAATACGATGTCTCGCAACTTCCCGGTATCGATGAAATCCAGGTGACCGATGATGCCTTCTCGGTGGTGGATAACCCCGAGGTCGAGATTGTTGTCGAGCTGATCGGCGGCTATGAACCGGCGCGGGAACTGGTGCTCCGGGCGATCGCCAACGGCAAGCATGTCGTCACCGCGAACAAGGCGCTGATCGCGCTGCACGGCAACGAGATCTTTGCGGCCGCGCAGCAACAGGGCGTGATGGTGGCCTTCGAGGCAGCGGTTGCGGGCGGCATACCGATCATCAAGGCACTGCGCGAGGGTCTGGCGGGCAACCGCATTGAGTGGCTGGCGGGGATCATCAACGGCACGGGCAACTTTATCCTGACCGAGATGCGCGACAAGGGTCGTGCCTTCGACGACGTCCTCGCCGAGGCGCAGCGTCTGGGTTACGCCGAGGCGGACCCGACCTTTGACGTCGAGGGGATCGATGCGGCCCACAAGCTCACCATCATGGCGTCAATCGCCTTCGGCATTCCCCTGCAGTTCGACAAGACCTACACCGAAGGCATCAGCGCGATTACGCCCGAGGATGTCAACTATGCCGGTGAGCTCGGTTACCGCATCAAGCACCTGGGGTTCGCACGCTGCACCGAGAAGGGCGTGGAGCTGCGCGTGCATCCGACCTTCATCCCGCACCGGCGCCTGATCGCGAATGTCGATGGCGTCATGAATGCGGTGCTGGTCAAGGGCGATGCCGTGGGGCCGACCCTCTATTATGGCGCGGGCGCAGGCGCGGAACCGACCGCCTCGGCGGTCGTCGCGGATATCGTCGATGTCACCAGGACGCTGACCTCCGACCCGGAAAACCGCGTTCCACACCTGGCCTTCCAGCCCGATGCCCTGTCCGATCTGCCGGTGTTGCCCATGGAAGAGGTGGAAACGGCCTACTACCTGCGGCTGTGCGCGGCCGACAAACCCGGTGTGCTGGCGGATGTCACGCGGATCCTGGCGGACAAGCAGATCAGTATCGAGGCCATCCTGCAGAAAGAGGCCGCGGCCGACGAACTGGAGGTGCCGATTATCCTGTTGACCCATTCGGTTCGGGAAGGCCAGATGAACGAGGCTATCCAGCAGATCGAGGCGCTCGACTCCATTTGCGCGTCCGTGACCCGGATCCGTCTCGAACATCTCAATGCCAACTGAGCGGCGGCTGCACGCCGCCCCGATCCCGGGCTGTCGGTCGGCCGGGCCAGGATTCAAAACCTAAAGAGGTGGACACATCATGCCATTCAGACCACGTTACACGGGCCTGATCGAGACCTATCGTGACCGGCTGCCGATCCACGATGATACCCGCATCATCAGCCTGGGCGAGGGCAACACCCCGCTGATCCGCCTGCACAACATACCGCGCGAGATCGGCAGGGAGGTTGCCCTGTACGTCAAGTACGAGGGCCTGAATCCGACCGGCTCCTTCAAGGACCGGGGCATGACCATGGCCGTCACCAAGGCCGTGGACGAGGGCTCGCGCGCCGTCATCTGCGCCTCGACCGGCAATACCTCGGCATCGGCGGCCGCCTACGCCGCACGCGCCGGCATTACCGCCTTTGTCCTGATCCCGGAGGGCAAGATTGCCCTGGGCAAGCTTGCCCAGGCCATGCTGCACGGGGCCGTGGTGCTGCAGATCCGCGGCAACTTCGATGTCGGCATGCAGCTGGTCAAGGAGGTTGCCGAAGAGGCGCCGGTGACCATCGTCAACTCGATCAATCCCTATCGCCTGCAGGGTCAGAAGACCGCGGCCTTCGAGATCGTCGAGGAACTGGGCCGCGCGCCGGATTATCACTGCCTGCCGGTCGGCAACGCCGGCAATATCACCGCGCACTGGATCGGCTACTGCGAATATTCCTCCGGCTCGGGCGAGCATGTCACCGCGGCGTGCGGCTTCTGCAAGGGGCATTGCGCCTATGCCGGCGGCGCCATCGTGGGTAACCGGCCGCGCATGCTGGGCTACCAGGCGGCCGGTGCCGCACCCTTCCTGCGCGGCAAGATGGTCGACGATCCGGAAACTGTTGCGACCGCCATTCGTATCGGGCATCCGCAGTCCTGGGAGTTTGCCTGGCAGGCGCAGAAGGAATCGGGCGGCTGGTTCGATGAATGCACGGATGAGGAAATCCTGGCGGCGCAGAAACTGCTGGCGGGCAAGGAAGGCATCTTCTGCGAGCCGGCCTCCGCGACCTCGGTGGCGGGCGCCTTGCGCGACGTGCAGTCTGGCAAGATCCCGGAGGGCAGCTCGATCGTCTGCACCCTCACCGGCCATGGCCTGAAGGATCCCGATACCGCCATCAAACAGTGCCAGGGTACGCTGGCGACGGTCGACGCGACGCTCGATGCCGTGCGCAGCGCCATCCTGTCGGGGCTCGGGCAGACCGCCTAGTCCGGACGGCTTGCGGCGAACGCAGGGCGCGCTTGCCGAGGGTGAGGGAACATTAAGGCGCCAGGCATCCGATTCATCACACGCGCATCCTGGCCTTATGCGAACACCCCGTGAGCTCAGCCTGGTGGTGCCCGGCCTGCTGGATACGATCGCGGGCCTGGACCTCGGCGAGGCGGCCGCCGGCCTCGCCCGACTGGTCAGCCTGCGGCGCCTGTTGTCGCGCAGTGATGTCTCACCGGTGCCGGTGACCGGTTTTGAGGAATCGCTCTGCTGGCTGTTCGGTATCCCCCGCGAGGCGGACGGGGACCTGCCCCTGGCGGCGCTGACCCGGCTGGCCGACAGCGGCGCGCCCGCAGAGGGCTTCTGGCTGCGGGCCGACCCGGTACACCTTCGCGCCGACCCGTCGCGGCTGATACTCTTCGATGGCGCCGCCCTGTCGATCGACGCGGCGGAGGCGGCGGCGCTGGCGGCGAGCTTCAACGCGTTTTATGCCGGGCAGGGCTGGCGGCTGGAGGCGCTGCATCCGCAGCGCGGCTATCTGCAGCTGCCCGGACCCGCGGCGATCCGCACCGCGCCGCCGTCTGTGGTGCGGGCGCACCACATCGATCCCTTCCTGCCGCAGGGAGCCGAGGCGCCGTTCTGGCACCGCGTCATGAACGAGGTGCAGATGCTGTTTCACGCGCATCCCGTGAACCGGGCGCGGGAAACCGCCGGAAGGCCGGCGATCAACAGCCTGTGGTTCTGGGGCGGCGGGGTGTGCCCGGCAGCGCCGACGGTTGCCTGGACCCGGGTCCAGGGCGACGAGCCCCTGGGGCGGGGACTTGCGGCGCTCTGTGGTGTACCCTTCGAGACCGGCGTCGAGGGCGCAGGCGCTCTGCCGGGTCCACCGGGCGAGCAACTGATCATTCAGGACGGTCTGGCCGAGCCTGTCGCCTACGGCGATGTCGAGGCCTGGATGAGGGAACTGGCACGGATGGAAGAGACATGGTTTGTCCCCCTGGCGCGCGCCCTGCGGCGCGGGGAAATCGCGGCCTTGAGTCTGTACCCCTGCAACGGGCGCCGCTACCGCGTCTCGCGCAACGGACTCAGGCGGTTCTGGCGGCGTGTGCAGTCCTGGCAGACACTGGCGGCGTATGATTAGCCGCATCGTACGCCGACCGCTGCGCCTCGCGCCCGATCTGCTGCTTGGGGACCTGCCGCCCCTGCTGCGCCGTGTCTATGCCGCGCGCAATATCGATTCGGCGCGCGAGCTCGATCCCTCCATCACCCGCCTGCATCCACCCGAACTCATGGGTGGCATCGAGCGCGCGGTCGACCTGCTCGAGCGGGCCCTGCACGAACGTTACCGCATCCTCATCGTCGGCGATTTCGATGCCGACGGCGCCACCAGCTCGGCCCTGATGCTGCGGGCCCTGCGGCGCCTGGGCGCGGGAGAGGTGCGCTATCTGGTGCCGAACCGCTTCGAGTACGGCTACGGGCTGACGCCGGAGATCGTGGCGGTGGCGGCCGGGCTGCAGCCGGATCTGATCGTGACGGTCGATAACGGCGTCTCCAGCCTGGACGGCGTCGCGGCCGCGCGCGCGCAGGGGATCGAGGTGCTGGTGACCGATCATCACCTGCCCGGCGCCGAGCTGCCTGCCGCCGATGCCATCGTGAATCCCAACCTCGAAGGCGACGCCTTCCCGAGCAAGCATCTTGCCGGGGTGGGCGTGGCCTTCTACCTGATGATCGCCTTGCGTAAACGGCTGCGCGAACGCGGCTGGTTTGCGCAGACCGCGCGGGCTGAACCCAATCTCGCCGAGTTGCTGGACCTGGTCGCGCTGGGTACGGTCGCAGACGTGGTGCCGCTCGATCACAACAACCGCATCCTGGTCCATCAGGGTCTGGCGCGCATACGTGCCGGGCGCTGCGCCCCGGGGATCATCGCCCTGCTGCAGGTCGCCGGTCGCGGCCTCGAGCGCGTCACGGCGCAGGACCTGGGCTTTGTAGTGGGGCCGCGCCTCAATGCCGCGGGGCGTCTCGATGACATGTCGCTCGGCATTGAATGCCTGCTCACCGACAACGCCGACGCGGCGGGCGACATGGCGCGCCAGCTCGACGCGCTGAACCGGGAGCGCCGCGAGATCGAGGCGGATATGAAGCAGCAGGCCCTGCGCGAGCTGGAAACACTGCATCTCAATGCCAGCAGCCTGCCCACCGGGCTGTGTCTGTACAACGCAGACTGGCATCAGGGCGTGATCGGAATTCTCGCCGCGCGCATCAAGGAAAAATATCACCGCCCGGTGATCGCCTTCGCGCCGGCCGGGGAGGGCGAGCTCAAGGGTTCGGCACGCTCGGTGCCGGGGCTGCATATCCGCGATGCGCTGGATGCCATCGCCGCGAGCCATCCGGGCCTGATCGCAAAATTCGGCGGCCACGCCATGGCTGCGGGCCTGTCACTCAGACAGACGCACTTCGAGGCCTTCCGCGACGCCTTCGATGCCGAAATCCGCCGGCATCTGGGTGAGGATGAGCTGCAGGGCATCGTGCACAGCGACGGTGAGCTTGCCGACGAG
This sequence comes from uncultured Gammaproteobacteria bacterium, assembly GCA_963707015.1. Taxonomy (GTDB): domain Bacteria; phylum Pseudomonadota; class Gammaproteobacteria; order Thiohalobacterales; family Thiohalobacteraceae; genus CAVPOO01. The sequence goes on along the minus strand of CAVPOO010000010.1, from coordinate 93,656 downwards.
GAGCTCACCCTGGCGACGGCGGAGCTCCTGCGCGTGACCGGGCCCTGGGGACAGGGATTTCCCGAGCCGGTCTTCGACGGGGTGTTCGACCTGATCCATCACCGCGTGGTGGGCAGCCATCACCTGAAAATGACCCTGGGGCTGCCGGGGCAGCGCCGGGCCATGGAGGCCATCGCCTTCAACAAGGCCGACGAGATCAGCCTCGCCGGGCACGATCGGGTCCGCATCGCCTACCGCCCGGATGTCAACGAATACCGGGGCCTGCGCAGCCTGCAGTTGATCGTGGATCACATCGAGCCGGCCTGACGGGCAATGCGGCCGCGTGTCACTGCTGTGCGCGCAGCGATGTCTGTTGGACACGGCATCGACGCAAACCCGTCTGATCCGAATGGCACTGACTCGGGCGGTTCCAGACTCGATGTAGGGTGGGTCAGGCACGCAGTTTGTGCCGTAACCCACCGGCTGTGCCGGCAGGCACTCAAAAAATGCGCTGTGTTGCTCTGCAACGCGTGGCGGGTTACGCAGAAAACACTAACCCCTACATTTCGGCTCAAGTCAGTGCCATTTACGCCTGATCCGATAATCTGTCGGGTCCGTGGCGGCCCTGCCCAGGCGGGTTTTCCGGCAACGCGCCGCCGGGCAGCAATTTTCGGTAGAATTGCATTTTCCATTCGGATTCAGGGGGACGTCTCGATGCGTGGTGCAGTCCGGTTATTCTGCAGGCGGGCACATTGCCTCGTACTGAGTCTCGCGTTGGCGGCCGCGGGCGGAAATGCGCTGGCGCGGGAGCTCGTCGTCGGCGGCAGCCCCTGGCCGCCTTACGATGGGGAGGACCTGCCGCAGAAGGGCATGGCGATGGCCATTATCTCAACGGCGCTCGAACGCGCCGGTTACCGGCTGTCCTACGTCTTCGACACCTGGCCGCGCGTGCTCGAAGGCGCGCGCCTGGGGGTCTACGACGTGCTCCCGGCCGTCTGGTACACGCGTGATCGCGCCAGAGACCTGGCGTTCAGCAAGCCCTATCTGGCCAGTGATGTGCGCTTCATCAAGCGCAAGGACAGAAACATCGAGTTCAACAACCTCACGGATCTCCAGGGCCTGATGATCGGCATCGTCAAGGATTACGGCTATGGCGACGAATTCGCCCAGGCGCCCGGCCTGATCCGCGTCAACGCCAACTACATCGTTCAGAACCTGCTGAAAGTGGCGCAGCGCCAGGTGGATCTCACGCTCGGGGATGAACGAACCCTGACCTATGCACTCACCCTGTACATGCCGGAGAGTGTCAAGGACCTCGAGTTTCTCCCCAAGCCGCTCGAACACCGCGATCTGCACATCGCCGTCAGCAAGGCGACGGCCGATTACCCGTCGATCGTGAGTGATTTCGACAAGGCCATCGCCGCGATGAAGGCCGACGGCTCCTATCAGAAACTGGTCAGTGACTACGAGAAACTGATTGCAGCACCAAAGATCCGCTAATCACGGACTGCTCACTTCCCGTCGTTCGAGTGGCTGGGCTCTTTCGCGCCAAGTCCTGAAGGCCGGCTCCGTGTGGTCCGCCCTGCACCGCACCTGAATGCGTCATGCTCCTGATGTCGTGAGGGCGCGAGGGCCTGCCTTTCGCCGGTAAGAGCGCGTCAGGCAAGCAGAGGGTGCCTGGACAGGCGGGATGTGCAGAGCCGATCTGTATTGAGTGATCTGCTCGCTCAGGATAGGCAATTTCCCTATACACGGCGTCTCGCTCGCGAGCTAGACTCAGGTTGCTCCGGAGGCCTAGGGTGTGGCCATGACTCTTGAAGGCACCACGATGGCGCCCTGATATCCGTGTGCGTTGCCGAGGATGTCCGCGGAGCTCATTCAGTGGTTAGCAGTCATTTACAAAGAGGAGGGTGTGAATATGAAGATGCAGTTACAGCGAAGCAGACTCAGCCGGCGTATGCTGCAGGCAAGCGGGGCGATCGTCATTGCCGGTGCGCTGGGGCTTTCGGGCCTGGGCAGCGCCGTGGCCAAGAACAAGGACGGGGACCTGAAGCTGACGCTCATACACATCGGTGACTTTCACGGGCACATGGTGCCGCGTCCCAATCTGCGCAGTGACAGCCGCGGCAACAAGCCGGAGGGCGGCCTGGCGCGGATCTACACCCGGATTCAGCAGATTCGGAGGCATGCCGAGGGCGGCAAGAAGCGCACCCTGCTGCTCAACACGGGCGATACCATCCAGGGTTCCGCAGAGGCGCTCTATACGCGCGGTCAGGCCATGGTGGACGTGCTGAACGCGTTCGGCATCGACGGCTTTGCCCCGGGCAACTGGGAGTTCGTGTACGGGACCGATCGCTTCCTGGAACTGTTCGCCGGTCCCAGTCCGAAGGCGCCGTGGGGGACGGTCGCGGCCAACGTGCGCTTCGCCCCCGCCAGCGGCAGCTGCCCGGAGGGCGACTATGTACTTCCGCCGTACGTGGTCAGGAATCTGAACGGCGTGAGGGTGGGCATACTCGGGTTCACCACCGATCGGGGTCCTCAGGTGGTCGGTTCGGCCGTCACCGAAGGTCTGTGCTTCCTGAGCTCGGCCCCCCCGGGCACGTCGGGTACGCCGGATGTCTCTGAAGTGGAGGCAGAGCTGCAGGCCCAAGTCGCGACGCTGCGCAGTGAGGAGCGTGTCGACGTGATCGTCATGCTCTCAGAGCTGGGCCTGGCCAACAACAGCCTGTTGGCCCAGCGCAACGACGGCATCGATGTGATCCTGTCTTCCGACATGCATGAGGAGACCCCGGATGCCGTGGTGGTTACCACGCCCAACGGGGGCAAGACCATCATTGTCGAGGAAGGGCAGGATGGGACCAACCTGGGAGAGTTGCGGCTCACATTCAGGAACGGCAGGCTCGAGGGCTGGAAGTGGAAGTCCCATGTGATCGATTCCACGATCAAAGAGGACCCCTTTATCGCCGCCAAGGTGGCGCAGATCCGCGCGCCGTTCGTTGCCGGACCCGAGTTCACGCCCCAGGTGAACCCCTTCCACGGCGGCACACTGATGACACCCATCGACACCGTGATCGGCTACACCCAGGTTGGCCTGCACCGGTCCAATTTCTCGGATGAAGACCTTCCGGGGGTTGTCGAAGGTACCTCCCACAACTTTCTGACCGACGCCTATCGGGGTGTCGCCGGGACTCAGATCGGGGCGATCCGCGGTTTCCGCTACGGTACCCACGTCGCACCGGGGCCGGTGAAGCTCGAAGATATCTACCACTACATGCCCATTGGTCCGCGGATAGCCCGCGGCACCATCCCGGGACAGGCGGTCAAGAACCAGATCGAAAATCCGGCTGACGGGTCGCTGAATCCGGACCCGCGCAACTGGCGGGGCGGCTGGGTGTTCGGCTTCTCCGGCGTAACCTTCGACTTCGATCCTTACCAGGGGCCGGGCAACCGCGCTTCGAACATCAAGGTCGGGGCCGATCCGCTGGTGACGACGGGGACGGCCTACAGCTATGCCTCGTACTGGTACGACACGGACCCGGGCCTGATCAACCGCATCGCGGCGACCGATATCAAGGTGGCTGTGCGTGATCCTGCCACGGGTAAGGCGCTGTTCGTGCCAGTCGGTGACATTGACGACTACGCGCAGATGGACGGCACCGAGGTGGTTGCCCAGTACCTGCAGGACAATCTCGGTGGCAATCTGGCCACGCTGGAGACCCACCGGGTCAACCTGCTTGCCCCCCTGCCGGCGCCGGTCTTCGGCAACGCCGAGATCCAGCCGCTGCGCGGCGCGCAGTAGCCGGAACGCGCCCGGCTCCCGGGCGTGCCTGGCCTTAGAGGCAGGGCACGTCCCGGTCCGGCCGGGAGCCAGCCGACGTCAACAAAGAAGAAGTCCGCAGGGTGGGGTGCGGTAGGAAACCCACCATCACCGCAACCTCTCCAGGTAAACCGGCCGCCGATTTGTACAGGCCATGACCGGAGCGTGGCACAGAGGAGTAAGGTGGGGTGAGGATACGAACCCCACCGCAGCTGCAATCTCTCCCGATGCACCCACACAGGCATGCCATGTCAACCGGCGCCTGCTGATCAAAACCGCGCCTTGAAGGATCGCACCGTCCAGCCTTCGCCGTCTTCGCGTTGGGTGGCGCAGATGATCTGGTTGCCGTCGGTGCGCACATTGACGAGCCCGTAGCGCACGCCGGTCGCGAGGTAGGCGCCTTTCAGACGGCGTGTCGCCCGCTTGGCGGTAAAAAAGGCGGGTCGCGATTCGCGGTAATGCAGGGTGCTTGTGACCTTCGCCTCCTCGTGCGCTTGTGCTTCGGCTTTCAGCGCACCCTGGAAATTGTCTGCATCGCGCGCGAAGAGATTGAAATCGATGCTGTCCGCGCCGTGGGGCAGGCCGCTGGTCTCGATGCGTTCCGTGCGGCCGAGACGAATGCTGCGTTCGATCTCGGTGGAGTAGACCAGCGGGGTGATGAGTTCATCGGTGGTGGCGTCGATCTCGACGTGTCCGGTCAGCCCGCTGGCCGCGACGATGGCGGCCCGAGGGTGGGCATGTCCCTCGACGTCGCCCGATGAAATCACGGTCGCGGCCGGCCGCATGTCGAGCAGAAAGGCATAGGATACGTCCTCGCTGCCATGGTGGCAGGCCTTCGCCACATCGCAGGCAAACTCCCGCATGTGCTCGCCAAACGCCTCCCGGATGGCCTGCATGCTGAGCTTGTTGAGATCGCCGGTGAGCAGGATGCGGGCATGCGCGTAATCGAGACGCAGCACGAGACTGTGGCCGTTGGTGTTCTGTGAGTCGTCACCGAAGTCGACGACGGCGGGCTCGCCGTGTCTGCGGTGCGTGACCGGCGCCAGCACCCGGATGGTGCACCAGCCGGCAGTCGGATCGAAGCCGGGAAGATACTGTGTCTCGCCAACGTCGTCGGCGTCGATGCCGAGTCGCCCGACTCTGGGTCGTCGCGGCATCGATCTTCTGCAGAAAGCGTTTCCACATGCCCTGCAGTTGCGGTTCATCACCGCCCGAGCAGCGCGGCGCGCAGACTGTCATGGTCCCCGAGCAGGCGCACCAGCCGATCATCGGTCGTTGGACCGAGCCACCTGTCGCGGGCGTCGCCCCGGAGGTTGTACTGCTCGATCTCGTGCCGGCTTGGCTCCCACCAGGACACGCCGGCGTGGTAGAAGGCCTCGATATCGGCGCCGGCGGTATCGAGTTCCTCGCGCGCCGCATCGCTCGCGCCGAGCAGATCGTCGAGCCCGCCGTAGTGGTCGAGATCGCAGTGCGAGGCGATCATCGCATCCAGTCTCACGCGGTAGTCGCCGTAGTCATCGAAGAACTTCCAGTCCACGAAGTCGGCCGCGCTCTTGTTGGTTGGCTGGCGGGTCCGAGGATAACCGCCATCGATGAGCAGGTGACGGTCGTCGGGTGTGCGGATCAATACGCCATCGCCCTGGCCGACGTCGATGAAATACAACTCGAGCAGGCCCTGTGCGGTGATCGCGTCGCTGGATAGCCAGCCCTCATAGCCGCGCACCCTGACCCGGCTGCGGGAGGTCCCCATCGCGAGGATCTGCAGCCGGTCGCCCCACAGCACATCGAATTTCTTCGCGCTGCCCGTTTCCTTCTCGTACAGGGGCGCGGTGTACCGCCACGCGCCACCCTCCCGACGCCGATCGACATAGGCGAGGAGCACCACGTGCTCGCTCTGCACGAAGCCGGTGGTGCCGGCTTTGACAACGCGCTGCCGCGGCGATGGGATGCCCGGTTCCCGCTCGTCCAGTTCGACTTCGTCGCCCCAGCGCAACACATCGAGCTCGACATTCCCGTCCGCCGTCTCAAACAGCGGCGTCGTGAAAGACGCACGGTCTGAGGCGCGCGTCCTCCGGCTGTAATCGCGGATCAATCCTTTTGGCATCTCGGTTTCCCTCCGTAGCCGCCATCAACGGCAGTCGCGTCAGCGAGACACCAACATAGCGCCCGGCGGCCGGGATGACAAACGGTCATTGATCTGATGCCCCACCGCAAGTCGGGCGTGGTTTGCGGTTGTGGTGGGGTTCGCGACGCTCACCCCACCCTACGGGGGAGTGTGGGAAACCGTTGTTGCAGTCATTGGGTAGGGTGGGGTGAGGTACGAATCCCACCATGCGTGTGCACGCTGGAAACTTCCACGCGTGTTGGGTACATTCGGTCGCGCGCAAGAACTTTCACTCGTTCGCTGCAGACATCTGCGGGGGACCAGCGAGGCGTTGCCTTTTTTGTTCGTGAGATACAGCGCGCGTGTGAGCGTGGCCGCTGCGGCGACACGGCCTGGTATAAGGGGACGATGATGTTTGTCGGGAAAGCGGGGACGGGCGCAAGGGGAGGCTCTGCGTTGTGGATCGTTATGTTCATGCTGGTGCTGGCGTCGGGATTGACCGGCACGGCGCGGGCGCAGGAATGTCCGCAGCAGCCTGTGCTGCCGGCCGGGAGCAGGGTGCCCGCGGACGGCTGGCAGGCGGTCGATGGCGGGGACAGCGTCTGTGTGTATAACCGCCGGATCGCGGGCTCGCGGATTCGTGCGGTCATGGCGCGGGGGGTGATTGACGCCGCGCCGCAACGTGCGTTTGCGGTGATTGGCGACTACACGCACTATGCGGAGTTCATGCCCTATGTCCGTGACAGCCGGGTGCTGGCGGACTCGGGTGCGACGCGGCGGGTGTTTCTGGCGCTGGATTTTCCGCTGTTCATCAGCGACCGTTACAGCACCATCGAGCTCAGTGAGGCGGGGGGGCAGGGCGGGCAGGCGGTGCATCGCATCGAATGGACGCTGGCAGCGGCAGGTGATGCATTTGTCCCGGCCGAGGGCGGTGAACCGCTGCGCGTAAACGATGGGGTATGGGAGCTGCGAGCGCAGGATGGCGGGCGGCGCACGGATGTGCTCTATTACGTGCACACCGACCCCGGGGGCTATCTGCCCACCTGGGTCGTGGAGCTTGCCAATAACGTCGCGGTCCCGCGAGTGATCGAGGCGGTGCAGCAGCGCGCGGCGCAGTAGTACGCTTTCAACTTGATCATGACGGATGCTGACAAACTCAGCGGAATTCCGGTATTTTATTTATAGCCACGGAAGGACACGGAAGAAAATCTAATGGGTGTTCGTTCTTCCCGTGTTTTTCCGTGGGTTCCGTGGCCATACTATCCGTCGTCATCAGATTGAAAGAGCACTCGGCGCGGGCGGCAGCCGCACCGCAGCAGGCAACGTGTCGCTGTGGGGGCGGGCGATCCGCGGGAGCCAGCTTGACCGACCCCGCGCGACACTGGAGGCGCCATCGAGATGTCATTTCAGCCGGACGAGGACGCCATCGTATTCGTGCACGGGTTCCTCGGGTTCAGCGAGATCCCGCTGCTCTGGTGGCCGATCCGCTATTTTCGCCATGCCCGAGCGTGCCTGGCCGAACGCGGACTGACGGCGTCTTTCCCTTCGCTGCCGCCGGCCGGCAGCATCGAGGTGCGCGCCGCGGCCCTGTCGGCGTTTCTCGACACGCTGTCGGCGCCGCGCATCCATCTCATCGCCCACAGCATGGGCGGGCTGGACAGCCGCTATGTTGCGCACGCACTCGATCCGCAGCAGCGCATCCGCTCTGTCATCACCATCGGCACACCGCACCGGGGAACACCGGTCGCGAGCTGGTTCTTCGAGACCGGGGGATTCGTGCCCTGGCTGGGGCGAACGTGGCTGCGGAAGTCGCTGCAGGATCTCACGCCGGAGGCCTGCGATGCGTTCAACCGGCGGGTGAAGGACCGTGCCGATGTCCGCTATGTCTCGTTTGCCGGTGTGCGGCCCGCGGCGGAGATGCCGGCCGTGCTGCGTCCCTGGACGCGTCTGCTGCAGCAGCGTGCCGGTGACAATGATGGCCTGGTCCCCGTGGCTTCGACGGTCTGGGGAGAGGCCGGCGGCACGCTTCGCAGCGATCATCTGGAACTGGTCGGCTGGAGTCTCGCGCACCGCAATGAACCGGCGCAGCGCCCGTTCGACGACCGGTCGTTGTACCGGCGCATCCTGGATGTTCTGCAGGCCGGCTGACGGGGGTGAGTGTCGCGAAGTTAGTGTGGTGGGTTACGGCACAAAGGGCGTGCCTGACCCACCCTGCAGGATCAGCTGGCGATTTGGAGAATGCAGGGTGGAGTTGCGTTTCTTGCGTAACCCACCAGCCGTTGCGCAGCAACACCCTTCGACTCAGGACAGGATTATCAGCAAGGCAAAGGAGAGGGGCATGATGAAAGCGAGTGTGCGTGAGCGGTGGTTGCGGCAGATTGTCCCGACGCTGATGCTGGTGGTCTTCGCGCTGGCGTTTTTCCTGACACTGGGGTATCTGGCGCTGAAAAGCGGGCCACGGGCCTTTATCAACGCGGCCTACTGGTTCGATCCGGTGTTTTTCCAGTACAACCTGTTCCTGCTCGGCTTTGCCGTATTCGTGATACCGGCGGTTACCTGGTTCTATGTCACCTACATGGAGGGTGAAAAGCGCAAGCGCCTGCGCAACCAGTTGCCCGCGGATCAGTGGCAGGCGAGCGAAGCCGGCATCCAGTCCTGGCTGCAGCGCCAGTCCTCAATCGGCGCCTATTTCGGCAGCATGACCGTATTGATGCTCGTGGTCACCTTCGGGGCTTCGATCATGCTGCTCTTGAAGCCCGTGCTCGGTTGCGCATCGGGGGTCGGGGACGAGGCCTGCGGCGTCGACTACAGCCGGGGCGCAAATATTCTGCTGCTGGGTCCGTATGTCGAACTGTATGCGACTCAGCATCAAGCCTTCTTTCAGCACATCGTGATCAGCCTCACGGCCTTTCAGTTCGGCTTTCTCGGGGCCTATGTCTATTTCATCGGCCGGCTGGCGCGCGATTATTTCACCCTGGACCTGACCAGTCACACCTACGTGGCGGGCACGATACGGATCGTCACCGCCAGCCTGCTGTCGCTGGTCGTGTCCTTTTTCTTCGGCCACCCGTTTCCTGACAACGCGGCCGCGATGGCATTCCTGCCGGTGCTCAGTTTTTTCTTCGGGCATTTTCCCGAACACGCCCTTACCTGGGTGAGGAAGCGCGCAGCGCAGGCGGCGAAGCTCGCCGACGAGACATACCGGGAGACGCCCTTAGCCGCGTTGCCCGGGGTGAATTATTATCACGAGGTGCGTCTTGGCCGGGAGGGCTACGATAACGCGGAAAACCTCGCCAACGCCCATCCGGTGGATCTCGCACTCAGGACCGGTTTTGGCTATCGACAATTGCGCACCTGGATCGGCCAGGCCTGGCTGCTCGCGCATCTGGGTGAAGCCGATTACCGCACCTTGGCCGGCGCCACGGCCGTTACCGGTCCGGATGAGCTGCGAGAACTCTTGAACCAGGAAAGCGGGACCGATTTTGGGGCGCTGTTCGGTGATGCGGCGGGACCGCGTCTGTCCGGCAAGATCCAGAGTCTCCGCGCGCTGCTCCCGGGCTGGCACGCCCAGGTCGACCGGCGCTTCGAGCTCGAGGTCGGGTAGGTACAGCCGGTGGGTTACGGCACAAAAGGCGTGCCTGAGCCACCCTGTGTCGATCTGCGCGTCGCAGGGGCGGGCCTCAGCTCTCCTTGAAGAAGATATGTCCCCAGTGCGGGCCGACCTCGAGGTCGAGCCGCTGATTACTGACATGCACCGTCCAGGCGCCGCTGTAGCCGCTGAGCAGATCCGTCCAGGGCCCGTTTTCGGGCAGCGGCACGCTGACGCTCTGCGGCAATGAGGAAAAATTCAGGATGATGTAGAAGCGCTGCAGCTGGCCGGCCGCGCCCGCTCCCCAACGGTGGTAGATGACCACCTGCCTCTGAGTGTCCACCCCGAACCCCGCCGGGTTGAAGCGGGTCTGCCATTCCTCCCAGTAGTCCGGATAGAAGTTCCTGGAACGCAGCCCCGGGTAGTCCCGACGGATCTCGGCCAGCCGCCGGTAGAGGCGCAACAGCGCCTGGCCGATGGCGTCGTCGTGCAGTTTCCAGCCCAGCGGCCGCGCACGCACCCGGCGTCCGGTGCCGTCGTCCTGCTCGGGTATCCAGTGGTCTTCGCCGAATTCCTGGCCGTTCTGGATCATGGGGGCCCCGGGGCAGGTCAGCAGGGCGATCACATACGGCTGGGTCCGGTACCACTCCATGCCGCCGCGGTTGGCGCGCGCGCCGGCCTGCCAGGTCGCATGCGAGTGGTCATGGTTGCCGATGTAGATGGTCGCCGCCTTGTCCGCCGAGGCGAGGTAGCGGTCGTTGTTGCAGGCGTTGAGGATGCGCGAATCGATCTGCCCCTCCCACAGGTAATGGAAGCAGCGTTCGTACAGGGCATTGTCCCAGTAGCTGGTCGCCAGGGTGTCATTGGTGATCCTGACGGCGCTTTCGTCGAGGTGTTCCAGGGTCAGGGAAAAATTGGCCTCGCCGCCGGCATCGAGGTGGACCTGAATGTCCCGCATCAGCCGGGCGATGCCCTTGCTGTCGCTGTCGCGATGGTAGTTGACGGTGTTGTCGAAGCGGATGCCGTCGATGCCGAAGGTGTCGATCCAGTACAGGCAGACGTCGCGGATCAGATCCTGGGTGCAGGTGTTGTTGAAGTCGAGATCCTGCAGCCCCGGAAAGGTGCCGCCGAACGGGCCGGTGTAGGGGCAGTCCTCGGGGTTGAGGTACAGGTGCTGGTAGGGGAAGTCGTTGCTGACGTGATTGAAGACACCGTCCATGATCACGTGGATATCGCGCGCGTGACAGGCCGAGACCAGCTGTTTCAGCCAGGAGATCTTTTCCTCCGGTTTGTCGAGGTCGTTGGCGTAGCGGTATTCCACCGAGAAGTACTGGAACGGCTCGTAGCCCCAGTCGAAGTGGTGATGCTTCCAGGCCGTCCACGGCATGAACAGGATGGCGTTGACGCCGAGATCGACCAGATAGTCGAGCTTGTCCTGCACCGCGTCCAGCGGTGCGCGCGCGGCGCGGAACTCGTCGGTGAAATCATCGATGTGCATCTCGTAGAGGATCAGGTCGCGCAGGTGTTTGCGGCCATGGACGAGGGGCCTGACGATATTGTCGTCGGGCCGGCTGCCGCCGATGACGAAGCCGGCGTTCTGATGCTCGCTGCCGCCGTAGCGGGTGCAGGGATCGCTGACGATGCGGGACTCGCCGTTGGTGAAGCCGACCAGGTACTTGTACTGATAGAAATCAGCCTCGAGTTCTGTCGCGCTCTGGTAGCTCCAGAAGCTGCCTTCGGCCCGCTCGCTTCGGCTGAGCGCAAAGCCCGCCTGAAAATCCCAGTCGCGCGTCGCGCCGAGCCGGCGCTGGAAATCGCCGGCCACGCGTATCGAGTCGATCTGCGGGTCAAAGCCCGTCGGAAAGAAGAGCCTGAATTCGACCCTGCCGCGGTCGCGGTCGTCGCCGACCTGCCATGCACCCAGTCGTTCCTTCATGTAAAACATGCCACACCTCCTGTGTCCTGGACGCCCTTACCCGAATGGCACGTACTCGAGTCGAAATGCCGGGTGGGTTCGCGTTGTTTGCGTAACGCACCACGCGTTGCCACGCAACACAAAGCATCTTCTCAGGAGTGCCTGCCGGCACATCTGGTGGGTTACGGCACAAACGGCGTGCCTAACCCACCCTACATTGATTATGGAGCCGCCTGAGTCAATGCCATTCGTCCTTAGCCCTAATAGTAGCTCAAGGCCGCTGGCCCGCCAGGCGGGTTGTGAGGCCACTGTGTGGACAGCGGCTAGTACGCTTTCAACGTGATAATGACGGATGCTGACACATCAGGCTGAGCGCCCGTATGTTTATTGATAGCCACGGAATCCACGGAAGGACACGGAAAAATTTGTAATGGGTGTTCGTTCTTTCCGTGTTTTTCCGTGGATTCCGTGGCCATAACATGCGTCATTATCAGATTGAAGACGCACTAGCCGATGACGCCGAGCTTCCTGCCGACGCGCACGAAGGCCTCGATGGCGCGGTCGAGGTGCGCGTCTGTATGGGCGGCGCTGACCTGGACGCGGATGCGCGCCTGCCCCTGGGGAACGACGGGATAGAAGAAGCCGATGACATAAATGCCTTCCGCCAGCAGATCGCTGGCCATGCGCTGGGCGAGCTCGGCCTCGTAGAGCATGATGGGCACGATCGGGTGCAGGCCCGGCCGGATGTCGAAACCGGCCTGCGTCATCTGCTCACGGAAGTAGCGGGTGTTCGCCTGCAGACGCTCGCGCAGCTCGCCGGAGGCGGACAGCAGATCGAGGGCCTTGATGCCGGCCGCCGCCAGGGCCGGGGTGAGGGTGTTGGAGAACAGATAGGGCCGGGAGCGCTGTCTCAGCAGATCGACGAGATCGGCGCGGCTGGCGGTAAAGCCGCCGGAGCCGCCACCCAGGGCCTTGCCGAGGGTGGAGGTGTAGATGTCGATCCTGTCCATCACGCCATGGTGCTCGGCGGACCCCCGCCCGGTGGGTCCGATGACGCCGCTGGCATGCGAATCGTCCACCATCACCAGGGCGTCGTAGCGTGCCGCCAGCGTAACGATCTCGTCGAGCCTGGCGATATCGCCGTCCATGCTGAAGACGCCGTCGGTGGCGATCAGGCGCGTGCGGCAGGTCTGCGCGGCCTGCAGCTGGCGTTCCAGATCCTGCATATCGCTGTGGGCGTAGCGGTAGCGCGCGGCCTTGCACAGGCGGATGCCGTCGATGATGGAGGCGTGATTGAGGGCATCGCTGATGACCGCATCCTGATCGTCGAGCAGGGTTTCGAACAGGCCGGTATTGGCGTCGAAACAGGAGGTGTAGAGAATCGCGTCCCCGGTGCGCAGGAAGCCGGCGATGGCCGCCTCGAGCTGTTTGTGCAGGTCCTGGGTACCGCAGATGAAGCGCACCGAGGCCATGCCGAAGCCGTGGCTGCGCAGGGCCTCGATGGCGGCCTCGACGAGTGCCGGGTGGTTGGCCAGCCCCAGGTAGTTGTTGGCGCAGAAGTTCAGCACCTCGCCGGCCTCGCGGGTGCGGATCTCCACGCCCTGCGGGGTGGTGATGACGCGCTCGGTCTTGTACAGACCGTCGCGCCGGATGTGCTCAAGTTCGCTGGTGAAGCGTGTCTCGGGTGGGGTCATGGATCGTCTCAGGTCTCGCCCTGCATCCGGAGCGTCGCTCCGGCGGAGCAGGGGTCGGGGGGCAGCGCCACGCGAATCGTTGCCAGTGTTCTTTCAATCCTATTATGGTCGATAGTATGGCCACGGAATCCACGGAAGAACACGGAAAAAATCCTGATGGGTTTTCGTTCTTTCCGTGTTTTTCCGTGGATTCCGTGGCTATAAAAAAATACTGACACTGGGCTTGGTTTGTCAGCATCGGTTTATCACCGGTTTGAAAGCGCGCTAGTCCCACTCGAGTATCACCTTGCCGCACTGGCCGGAATGCACGACGGCGAACGCCTCCTGGTAGGCGTCGATGGGAAAGCGGTGGGTGATGATGGGACCGATGTCCAGGCCGCTGCGCAGCAGCTGTGTCATCTTGTACCAGGTCTCGAACATCTCCCGCCCGTAGATGCCCTTCAGGTGCAGGCCCTTGAAGATCACCTGATCCCAGTTGATCTCGGTGGTCGGCGGCAGGAAGCCGAGCAGGGCGATACTGCCCCCGTGATACATATTGTCGAGCAGGCTGTTGAAGGCCGCGGGGCTGCCGGACATCTCCAGTCCCACGTCGAAGCCGTTGGACATCTGCAAGGCCGCTATCACGTCCTCGATGGATGTCTGGCGCGCGTTTACCGCGCTTGATACGCCCAGGCGCGAGGCGAGCTCCAGGCGGTAGTCGTTGACGTCGGTGATCACGACATGGCGCGCGCCGATGAAGCGGCAGACCGCCGCGGCCATGATGCCGATGGGGCCGGCGCCGGTCACGACGACGTCTTCGCCCACCACGTTGAAGGACAGGGCGCAGTGCACGGCGTTGCCGAAGGGATCGAGGATGGCGGCGATGTCGGCAGAAATATCGGGATGTACGCGCCACAGATTGCGCGCCGGGACGGTCAGGTACTCGGCGAAGGCGCCGTCGCGTCCACCGCCGATGCCGAGGGCCTCGGCGCAGAGATGCCGCTTGCCCGCGCGGCAGTTGCGACAGATGCCGCAGGTGATATGGCCCTCGGCCGTGACCCGATTACCCACCGCGTAGCCCTCAACGCCCGGCCCGATCTCGACAATCTCGCCGACGAATTCATGCCCGATGATGCGCGGTGTGCGAATATTGCGCTGTGCCCAGCCGTCCCAGTGCAGGATATGGACGTCCGTGCCACAGATGCCGGTTCGGGAGACATGGATCAGCACTTCATTGGTGCCGACCCTGGGCTCGGGCACCGTTTCCAGCCAGATCCCCGGCTCGGGTCGCGATTTGACTAAGGCCTTGATCGTCTGTCTCCCGACATTATCCTGTCACCCGATTCTAGACAATTCCGCGTGTTCGAACTTGATCTGGCGCAAGGCGGAGGGCTTTGGCCCGCCTGTTGGGTGCCGCGGCGTCGATGGCGCCCGCGGGGCCGGAAATCGAAAGCACCGGGACTTTCGTGCTACTGTTGGCACCCAGCCGCGAGCGCCGAGAGGGCGGTGACTCGCGAACAAGTCAGGGCAGGCCAATGACGTTTTTCAGGGGCGGGGGGTTCCAATTCATCCTGTGCGGGATGCTGGCGGCAGCGTGCATGCTCGCCGCAGAGGTGGTCGCCCAGGGCGGCGGCGCGCCGGCCAATCCGCCGCAACCCCGGTTTCGGTTTGCCACCGACGCCGTCGAACCGATCATCGAATACGTCGAGGTCCAGGAGATGCTGGCAGCGCCCGATCCGGAGCCGCTGTTGCGGGTTTACGGCGATGGCCGGGTGCATGTGCATTTGCCGGTGTACATGAAACGGGCGGGCGATTATGAGCTGCGCCTGCCGCCGGCGGAGCTCGATGCGCTCATCCGGTCACTGGCCCAGGACGGCATCATCGACTTCGACCCCGTCGCGGTTGCGCAGGGCAGGCAACAGGCTATCGCCCAGCAGCGGGCAACCGAGGGCACCCTGTCGGTCATTTCGGATGCGACCGAGACCGTGATCACTGTCAGGCTGGACGAATACCAGCGCGGTCCAGCCGCCGCGCCCATCCTGAAACTGAACAAGCGCTTTGCCTGGAAGAATCTGCAGCAGGATGCCCGGCGCTTCCCGCAGTCCCAGGCGCTTCAGCGTGCCGCGGCGGGCCAGCAGCGGCTGCGCGCATTGCTTGTCCGTCCCGACTTGCAGAAACTTCCCTGAGCTGACGTGAGGTCCGGCACCGGAAACGGCTGGCGTTCGACGAGAATGGACTCGGTCATGACCAGTACCGTGCGCAGGCATCTTGCGCCGGGTGCGTATCTCGCGCGTGTCGCCGGCATGCTGCTGCTGGGGCTCGGCCTGTCGGCGCAGTGCCGAGCCGGCGCCTACATCTTCGCCGGAGAGGCCAACGGGCTGGATCTGGTCACCCACCCGAACACCTATTCTGGAACCGGCGGCATCGTCACCGTCCGGGTCTGCATCAATCCGGCCAGCCCCGATGCGGCCGCCATGGAGATTCCCGTCCAGAACAACATCACCATCTTCAACCGGCTGCAGCCCACCACGGGCAATCTGTTCCGGGGGGGCGCCAACAATGTTCCGGCAAGCCAGATCGATTTCGAATCCGTGGCCCTGCATGAGCTGGGACACTGCCTGGGCCTGGCGCACGTCAATGCGGCATCGGAATCCGGTCAGACCGGCAACAACCAGAATTACACCAAGGCGACGGATGGCGCCAACAACGTGCTCGATCTGAATCCGGGGCCCGACGGGGTCATCGGCTCGCAGGACGATGTGCGCGGTGATGACGGCAACCTTCACTGGTACCGCCGCGCGAACAACAATCCCTTCACCATCGACGAGCCGGTGGATTCGAGCACCTACACGCGCAGTCTGACGGCGCTGCAGAGTCTCGGGCACAGCTTTGCCGCCAACGCCGATCGCACGGTGGCACAGCTGCTGGGAGTTCCGAACACCGAGGCGGTCATGCAGCAGGGCACTTTCTCTGATGAGGCGCAGCGCAGGCTCGCGCACGATGACGTGGCGACCCTGCGCTATGCGACCAGCGGCCTCGACGAGGTCGCCGGCAACGGGGATGACTATCAGATCCGTCTCGAGTACGGCGGTATCAGCACCAGCAACTGCGACATCAGTCTGAGTATCACCACCACGACCAGCCTGGCCTTCTGCGCGGTCAACGGCGTTTTCATTGGTCCGAATCACGTGCGCATCACGACGGCGATTATCGAGTTTGACGAGCGCGCCGCCTGGTACTTCAACACGGACACGGTCAATCAGCCGCCGGTGCTGAACCCGATCGGGGATCGGAGCATCGGCGAAGGCCAGATACAGGCAATCGGACTTGCGGCAACGGATCCGGATGCAGATGCACTGCAGTTCAGTGCGGCCGGGCTGCCGGCGTTTGCCGCGCTCACCGATCACGGCGATGGCACCGCGAGCCTGGATCTGGCACCGGCCGTCGGAAGCGCCGGTACCTATCCGGTCACCATCGATGTGGTCGACGCCGGGCTGCCGGCGCTGTCCGATGGCGAGACCTTCGACATCATCGTCGGCGAGCCCGACACCGATGGGGACGGGCTCGCCGACAGCTTCGAGACCGGCGTGCTCGGCACCAACCCGAACGCTGTCGACAGCGACGACGACGGGCTGGCCGACGGCAGTGACGGGGTGGTCCTGCTCGCCGCACTGCCCGGCGGGATCGACGCGGATGGGGACGGTTTCGTCGATGGCGAACAGGATCTCGGTACCGACCCGACACTGGCGGACACCGATGGCGACCGGCTGCCCGACGGCCTCGAGGTTGCCAACGGCTCCGATCCGCAGAACCCGGCCTCCTGGCCCGCTCTGGCCGATGGTGACCTGGCGCCGCTGGGTAACCCCGACGGGCTGATCAACGCCGCGGACTACCTGATTGGCCAGCGCATCGTGCTGGGGCTGCTCACGGCGACGCCGCTGGAGCTGGCCCACGGGGATCTGCATCCCGTGGGGGCGGCCGATGGAGACATCGATATGTCCGATCTGATCCTGCTTCTGCAACGCGTGCAGAACGCGCCCTGACCGGCTGCTGCGCGGTGCCGGAACGACAACGGGGCGAGTCTCACTCGGCCGGCGCCGCCGGGGCCGCGCTGACGCCGCCGGCCTGCTCGCCGGGGGCATCCTGCGCGCGGTGCACCCGGTGGTAGTCGGGGCGCAACACCGTGACCATCAGCACCCAGGCGAGACAGATCGACAGCGTCAGCCAGCCGAGCTCGGCGAGGGTGAGCTTCCAGGGCAGCCATTGTGTCATCAGCAGGATGAGTACCGAGCCTGCCACCTTGAACAGGCGGTAGCCGAACATGTCGATCCACGCCTTGGCCTGGTAAATCAGTCGCGGTGCGATGGGGACATACAGCAGTTCCCGGGAGGCGCGGTTGATCGAATAGGACAGCCCCCGATCCGCCGTCTTCATGATGCCGGCCACGAGCAGCGTCGGATAAGCCATGAAGGCGACCGCGCTCAGCGCCAGTGCCAGGGGCTGGGCCATCAGCCCGGCGATCACACCCAGGAAGCGGTGTACGGTGGGGGTGATGATGAGATTCACGCCGATGGAGACCAGGCCGAGTATGCTGAAGAAGGCGGAGAGAAAGGCGGTACGCGTGTCCTGTTCGGTGAACCTCTGCTCGACTGACTTCAGGAACTGGTATTCGACCACCGGTTCGGCGAGCTGGGCGACGAGCAGTATGCCGGCCACTAGCAGCAGGTAACGGTTCCGCCCCAGGACGCGCCAGCCGCTCGCCGCCCCGACCTGGCCCTGCCGCGTCGTTTCCCGGTACAGCCCCAGCCTGGCCATGACCGTGGTCAGCGCAACAAGCAGGCCCAGGAAGGCGGCCGCCACCCACAGCAGGTCCGCCGTGCGCAGCGGGGTGAACTGAAGCAGCGCCGCGGCCAGCGCGCCCCCCGCGACGCCCCCGGCCAGCCCCCCCGCACCGACCAGCCCATACCAGCGCTTGCCCTCGTGCGTGGTATACAGGCTGTTCGTCAGACTCCAGAACTGCTCCACCAGGACGACGCCGAGAATATCCACCAGGATGTAGAAGGCAACGACGAGCGCCGGTCCCGGATTCGCCAGCAGGGCGCCGAACAGCAGCAGGGATGCCAGGAAGAACCAGCAGGTGCCAAGCACGACGGCGTAACGGCTATAGGTGGCGACCAGGTGGTGGTAAAGGGTCATGACGAGACCCAGTATCGTTGCCGTTCCGATCCAGACATAGGGAAGCAGATCGGCACCCAGATGCTCGATAAAGAGCGAGCGGGAGGCCGGCTTGACCTGGTAATAAGCCATTATTATCAAGAAGAAATCAGCGAACAGGAACGCGCCGCGCAGGAACACGTCCCGGGACGACGTCGTGGTGGCGCCCGGCGGATGTTTGACTTCGATCAATTGCCCAGAGCTCCTTGAAAGGGTACAATTGTGAACTGATTTTTGCCGAAAAACACAGATCCCACTGTCAGCCTGTTTTCGCACAACGTGGCCGATGAAGCACGGATCGCGGTTCGCCGCTAACATGGAATGATGAGACAGATGATTCTTGCCCGGCAGCGGTTCTTGCTGATCCTCGCTTTCAGTTTCAGCACTCTGGCGAATGCCGCCTACCCGTCCCTGCGTGAGTCCCGCGATGCGGCGCTGCAAACGCGGCTCGAGGCGGCGCTTATCCGCCTGGACCTTGACGAGGCCGTTGCCCGCAATGCGCTCAGCCTCAGCCTGGTCGACATCACCGATCTGTCGCGGCCGCGCGTTGCGTCGGTAAACGGCGACCAGATGATGTATGCCGCCAGTCTGCCGAAGATCGCCATTCTCCTCGGCGCCTTCGCACGCATCGAGGCGGGGGAACTCGAGTACGACGAGGATACCCGCGCGACGCTCGAGCGTATGATCCGCCGCTCATCCAACCAGGCCGCAACGGACATGCTGCACCGGGTCGGCATGCCGTATCTGGCGGACCTGCTGCAGTCCGAGCGCTACCGCCTCTATGACCCCGCGCATAACGGCGGTCTCTGGGTGGGCAAGGAATACGGCAAGGCTGCGGCCTGGAAGCGCGACCCGCTGCACCGGCTTTCCCACGGGGCAACGGCATTGCAGGTGGCGCGCTTTTACTATCTCCTGGAAACCGGACGCCTGGTTTCCGCCGAGGCGGGTCGCGAGATGAAGAACATCCTTGGTGATTCCGCCATTCATCACAAGTTCGTCAAGGGCCTGGAGGCATCCCGGCCCGATGCCAAGATCTATCGCAAGTCGGGCAGCTGGCGACACTGGCACGCGGACAGCGCCATCGTCGAACATGACGGCCGTCGTTACATCGCCGTTGCTCTGACCGAGGATCCGGATGGCGGACAGGTGCTGAGCGAGCTCATTGTCGCCCTGGACGATATCATTCTGCAGCAGCCGGTGCGGCTTGCCGGCCTGCGTGATAGCGCTCGATAAGCCTGTGCAGGCGCGTGGCGAGCGTCTGGTGTTCCACCGCTGAATTCCGTCGCAGTACGTTGGACATGACCACCACCAGGTAGTGAAGGTCTCGGGGCTCCGCCGGGGCCTCGACAATGGCGGCCGAATTCATCCAGTTCTCCACGTTGCCCTGGTATTTACGGCACTCGAAATCCGCTTCCTGGCGACACCGGTACATCGATCCCGACTTGAAATAGACGGCGGCATCGGACAGCGCCGGCGAGGAGGCGTAGCGGATACGGTGCTGGGTGACGTACAGCAGGCGTTTCATCTCGCGGCTCGAAAACGGATCCACCAGTTGCCCCTTTTCCATGGCAAGCAGAAAGCGTAACAGCTCGCGCGGCGTGGCATAGCTGTTGGTGCCCGGCACGCGACGCTTGCCGTCGCGAGTAAAGAAGCTCCCCTGGCGCAGGCTGCCGGGATCCAGGCCATTGCGACCGACCGGATCCTGCATGACCCGCGCCAGATCGGTACTCAGAGCGCTCTTCGCAGTCCCTGTGAAATAATCCTGTGCCTGTTCCGAGGGCACGGGGTAGGCGCGGGCAAAATGCCGCAGCAGCATGGCATGCTTCAGGATCATGCTGGCGGCGGCATTGGCGCTGGCCGACAGCATCCAGTCGAGGTAGGTGTAGAGATTGCCCGCGTCGCCTTCGGTGAGGGGCCGGTAGCGCAGCCGCTGCGCGCCGCGATCCCACAGCGGGACCTTGTGGCTGTCCACGTGAATGAAGCCGTCTGCGACCAGCGTGGCCTCGCGCAGGATGCGCCGGCGTGCCTCCAGATCCTGCGGATACACATCGGCCAGGGCCTGAAACAGGGCCAGGGCAATCAGCACCTTGCCGATACTGCCGGGTCCGAAGCGCCGCGCGGCATTGTGTTCGGCATACCGCGGATGCTCCGGATCGCTGAGATCCAGCACGGCAATCCCGTAACGGTCGGCCTCGGTTCCGAGCAGGTTGCGCAGCTCGGAGGAAAACCGCGGATCGGCCGGCGGCAGTTCCAGGTCCGGGCGGTCGAGCAGGCGCAGATCGACCTGCGCGAGAGACAGCAGCGCCCCGGGCGGCTGTTTTGGCCCCGGGATTTTTCCCGCCTGCGCCAGCTGGTAACCCTCGAGACGGGCAATGCCCGTGGCGTCGGCGCCGTCGAGCGGGTAGGGGCAGGCGGGCGCACCCCACAGCAGCGCCGCGAGCGCCACCGCGCGTGCGCGGTCAGGGAACCTGATCGAGTGTGACCGTCCGTCCATCCCTATCCTCCAGCGCGCGATCCAGGCCGATCAGATACGCATTGCCAAGTGTAGCCTTGCTCTCGGCAAAAGGCCGGACCTGGAAGAGTTTCAGCTCGCCGCGCAGAAACCCGAACTCGACATCAGCCGGCACGGGCACCCCCGCGGCGTCGCGCAGGCTGACAAAGTGACGGGGCAGATCGGCGGCGAGCGTTATCAGCCTCTCGATCTCCCTGTCCGTGAGCACCCGTTCGCCACCGCTGGCAGGAACGCGTTCGAGGCCACCGCCGGGTCGCAGTACCTGGCGGGTCGGCTGGGCGGCCTCGGCGAGCAGGCGAACCTCGCCGGTGGTCACATCGACCCGCAGTTCTTCTGCCAGTTGCCCGGCCACGGCGCCGCCGATGCCTTCGTTGACGGCTATCGACAGGGAGCCGGCCCGGCCGGTATCGATGTCGACGGTGACGAGCACGCCGGATTTCTCGACCGGTACGCTGCGCAACAGCAGCACCGAGGGATAGACGTCCTCTACCGGGTTGCTCATGCTCGCCTGACGCCAGCCGTAGGCGCGTTCCGTGAAGGGCGAGGCCCACACCTGCTGGATGGCCTCCAGCACCCGTTCAAAGCTGATGACGTTCGGCACTGTCAGGTTCAGGCCCGCCCCGGTGAACCCGGGCAGATCTTCCACATTGGTATCGCTGCGCACGAAGACGCCGTACGTGCCATCCTCGCCGAATGTGGTCTGCATGGCGGCGCGCAACTGCTCACGGAAGGTCTGGCCGGGATCGGTATGGTGGATCCAGTCTCGCGCCGCCTCGAGAAAGGCCGCGACCGCCTGCGGCTTTGCCGCCGGATCGCCAGACCAGGCCGCCAGCCGCCGGTGCTCGTCCGCGATCCACTGGCGCATCGACGGCCCCTCGGGGCTGACCGGCCGGTCGAGCAAAGCGTTGAAAACGCCGAAGGGAATCACCAGTCCGTCGCCGACGGCCTGCGGGTAGCGATATTTGAGCTCTCCCAGATGCGCTGCCTTGGGGCCTGCGCGGCGGCCGGCGTCTGCCTCACGCATCTGCTCCAGCGGGATGATGCGCCGGGTGGCGAGATCGAGCCGGGCGAGATCCGGCTGCAGCAGCGGCCCCGTGGCACCGCCGCCGTCGGAACAGAGGCTGTCCCACTGCGGCCCATCCTCGAAGAGACGCACGATGCCCTTAGGGCTGACGGCGAGTACCACCGACTGGCCGAGCCGGCGCTGCAATACACCCATCAACGCCTCATCGACCACGACATTGGGGATGCCCAGGTTACGCGCCAGCAGTTGCACGTGCGAGACGGCGTTGCCTGCCGTTCGCGTCAGGATGCCGGCCACGGGAGGGAGCTCCGCCGTCACCTCCGGGGTGATGTAGATCCCGTGTGGGTCCGCAACGCCGCTCTCGGCCAGGCGCAGGGGACCGCATGCCAGGCCGGGATTCAGGGGGTGCAGGCCGGAGACGACGGTCTCGCCAAACACCGTGTGCCGGATGCCGGCGAGCCGATTGGCATCGCGCAGCATGCCGTCGGCAACCTCCGCGTAGACCAGCAGCGGCGACGCGCGCAGGCGATCATCCACATAGCGCGCCGCCAGGGGTTCAATCGCCTGGAGCCGCGCCAGCGTCTCTCCGAAGTCAAGTCGCAGCCTGCGATCCGCCCAGCGTGTCGCCTGCGTCAGGTACTGAACTTCGGCACGGTAGGTGGCCAAAGAAAGATCCCGATCCCGCTCCCGCAGTTTCGCCAGGCTTTGCTGCAGGGCGTCGCGTTGACGCCGCGAAAGCAGGCCGGTGCCGTACAGGGCCTCGGTAAGATGTCCCAGCCATACCAGCCGCGTCCGGCGGCTGGCCGAGGCCAGCCGTGGGCGCAGGGCGCTGGCTGCCGCAAAGGTCTCCGTTTCCAGCAGGAGACTGGCATCCAGCGCGGGGAGGGTGTCTCGGTCACTCTCGCTCAGGTGGTCCCGGAGGGCGGCGAGCAGCTGCGCGCTGCTGTGCAGCCGCGCGGCCGGGTCGGACGCTTCGCCAAGCGCTTTCAGCCTGTCGCGAAGCGCCGCCCTTAACCCGGCGGTGCGCATCTGACTGGCCAGGGTGTCGAGTTCCGCGCGGCGGTCGACCTGATACACCGCATCGATCAGTTGCGCCAGCTCCTCGTAGTAGCTGGCCAGCCCCGGGGTGCCCTGCCGGGCGGCGTAGGCTCTGACACGCGCGGCATCCTGGGCGTCCGGCCTGACGTGAATCTTGTTGCGCAGTGTCTCGAAATTGGGGTCGTCCGCCGCCAGGGTGTTGCTGAGGGAGCGGACCTGCGTGACCCTGGCAGTGGTCCCGCCGTGCGGCAGCCAGCGGGCGGCCTCGCGCAGTGTCGCGAAATCCCGCCGGCGCCATTGCGCGTCGCGTCCCATGGCCACCAGCAGGGCCCGGCCGCTGCGCGCCTCGTCGTCCGGCTGGAAGGCGCCGCGATAGAAGCGGGCCCGGCGCAGAATCCAGCCGTCGTCGGCTGAGATCAGAAACTGCTCGAGCAGCATCTGCCTGAGCGTATCGGCTGCGTCCGCCATGGCGAGGAAGGACTGGGGCTCGACGTCGGCCAGGACCGTCGCGATCCGGTAACCGGCGGCACGGATCTCGAGCGTCTTCTCTGACCATTCGCCGTGCTGCACGCCGCCGCCGCGTTTTTCGCAGGCATCCGAGGCCGGTGGCAGGCGCGTGCCGTCACGGCAAAACCAGCGTATCCGGGCAAACGGCCCGCGCGCTGAGACCTTCATCTCCCGGATCCACCCACGCAGGGTATCCGTGTCCGGCGGCGCCGGCGGTGTCGCCTGCAGCGCCATCGGCAGGAGCAGCAGTGCCGCGAGCAGTGTGTGTCGCGCTCGCTTCGAGAGTGGCTTGGATTTCATCCGCTTGAGTTCGGTCTGCAGGCTCATTCTGCCGCAACGGGGCATGCTGTTATGGCGAGTTTGGCTGACCCGGATTCGGGGCGAGTGACAGTAAGGACGTGCCGTGCGTTACGCCGCGCCACAGGCCGACACCGGGTCCAACCCAACCCAACCCAACCCCGGAAGGCGTTCGCCGACTGTATCGGCAACGCGAGGCGCAGTGCAATACCCACAGCAGTCACAACTCTGCTTGAGTGTCTGATCAAGTCACCTCGTCGCGGCATCAGGCGGATTTTTCAATTTTCTGTCTAGCCCGCATTTCTCACCGGGATCCCGGATGCTGGCGCAGGGCTCGTGTGTCCGGACGCCGCGCTGGGCGGAGCCAGGAAAGCGAAAGGTCCAGTGGACCTTTCGCCTGCGGAGCGGGCTTGGCACAGCCGAGCCCTGGGCGGGATAAAGTGGTAGCCGTAGCTACCACTTGAGTGAAGCGCAAGTCCGGGCGCGCGAGAACCAGCCAGGGCCGGGATAGGCACTGCCTGATTACACACTGTCTTTTTCCTGATCTGCACTCTGTTCCTTACCTCAGTGCATTATGTGACTCTACCGCCGCCCGGTGAGAAATGCGGGCTAGCAGGTTATCCAGTACAATGAATTGAGTCGGATCTTCAATTGAGCACGTCTTCACAGGCCACACACGGGGGCTCCCTGATGGTTGGTGCCAACATGCTGCTTCGGTTGATTGCCGCGCTGGGAATTCTGGTGAGCGGCGTGGCGTTTGCAGGGCAGGCAGGCGGGAGTGAGACCTCGCCCGGGTACTCCTTGCGAGACAGTATTCCCCGTCTCGAGAGATACTACGATCTGTCGCTCGGCAAGCGCGTTTTCACCGGCAAGTGCCTGGTATGCCATGGTGACGAGCACAGCGGTGCCCCGCAGTACGGTGATCGGGAGAGCTGGGAGGCGCGCCTCGCGCAGGGGCGGGAGACGCTCATAGCGCATGCGCTCAACGGGCACGGGCAGATGCCGGCCAAGGGCGGGCTTCAATCCCTCACCGATGAAGAGGTTGCCGCGGCCGTCGCCTATGTGCATGACCGCAGCCAGCGCCTGTTTGCGAATCAGCAGGCGCTGCGCCAGGAATGTGCTGCCGGCGCGGTGTCCGCGGGCTGCAGTCCCCAGGAACTGGAGCGCGCCATGATCCTGCAGATGCTGTGGCTGCTGGGTGCGGCGCAGTCAGGCGCCGCGAACTGAGCGGTCTGCCAGGCGCGGGCACTGTCTGTCGCCCGGGGCCGCGGATCAGCCGCCCAGACGCTTGAGATCGACGAGGCGGCCGCGCTGATCAAAGGTGAGCTCGAACTCGCCGTCGATGCCGGCGTGGGTCAGGAAGGGCCTCAGGGCACTGGCCGGGAATCGAACCAGCCTGCCGTCGCTGCTGCGGACCTGAACCTGTCGTACCCGACCCCGGTAGTAGGCCGCAAAGGTGTCAGCCGTGATCGACAGCTGAAAGCGAAGTGTGGTTTGATACGTGAGCGGTGGTTGGCCTGCCATGGCAACAGCCTTATTCAGCGGCAGGGGCCGGTCGGCGCGCGCGGCTCCCTGCGCGTCAGGCGGGTTCAGGGCGCCCGTTCGACCTTGACCCAGTAGGTCGTCTTTTCGCTTTCCCGCGCGCGGGTGCGATGGGTGATGCCGGTCGAACGATCGTTCGATGAACTGCTGGTGCCACCCAGTTCCATCCATTCACCCAGTCGGCCACGAACCGTGGTGACGAGCCCGTCCGTGTTAATGATGCCGTTGCCTTTGCGGCTCAAGGCCTCGCGTTGCGGACTGGTCTGCAGCGTGACGTCATCATCCTGGACCCGGGCCAGCGCGTAAAATCCCGAGGTGACGTCCTGGTACCAGATACCGGGTGAAACGACATTGCCCCTGGCGCGCGGTGGACCGTAATGCCCGTAGCCGCCAGGGACGGGAACCGACAGGCCGGTGCGCACGAGTGCCGGGGTACCTTCGAGCGTCGTGACGCTGTAGCGATCCTCAGTTCCGGCACGCGTGCGGGTGCCGGCGACACGCCCACGCACCGCGACATCGACATCATCCGGAGTGACGGCAATGCGGGCCTTCGCGCGGAGTGCTTCCGCCTCGACCTCCTCGCGGGATGCGCGCCACACGGTAATTCGTACCTGCTGCAGGGCGCCATCGAGCTTGTCGACCATGTTTTTCAGTTGCGCCATGCGATCGGCAGGGGCGCGAATAATGAGCTGGTAGCCGGTTCCGCTGACTGCCTCATTCTCCGACAGCATGGGACGGATAAGGGGCATCAGCTCTTCGGCGCTGCGCTGTTTGAGTGGTACGACTTCGATGCTGTCGGCCCGCGCCAGCGACGCGGCAAAGACGCAGACCAGCGCCATCAGCAGGGTCCGAAGCAGAACGGTGGGCGTACAGGCGGTCATGGTCAAAGGTGCAGTCGGCGCAGCTCCGGGTCGGGTTCACTGCGATCCCATATCTCATCGAAAAGCTTTCGCAGGCGTCTCACCTCCAGCGGGTCCTTGAAGCAGACGGTTCCCTCGGAGCGTTCCGCCAGCGTGCGGTGCATCACCCCATAGCGGTCGGCCAACAGGAAGGCCTGTGTGAAGTCCGCATAGTCGCTGTGGACCTTGCGAATCTGCATATAGCTGCTCAGCCGCCGTGTGAGTTCGATGAGGCGGTGTCCATCCTTGATCGCGCGTTGCGGGTCTCTGACCAGTACCCGCAGCTTGGCCCGGCATTGCCCGAGTGCGGGGCGCGTCAGGGTGTCGAGGAAATCCGCCTGGTCGTAGATGTGTGGTTCGAGGTCGGGCGTCAGTATGTCAACCGTCCGCTGCACGTCCGAGATCAACGCCACGACTGCCCGGCGAGTGTCCTCGCGGGTCTCGATGCGAAACCGGGTATCCGTCTGGCCCAGGCGGGCAGTGCGCAGATCAGCCGGCGCGGCGGGTGTGTGTGCAGTCATGGTGCAAAGGTTTTCCGGGAATCACTGCCCGAAATATGCAATATCATTGCCACATGCGGAATGCCGGCCTCCTCGAATGGCTTCCCCACCACCCGGAATCCATGCCGGCGGTAGAAATCCGCTGCCCGGGTCTGGGCGTGGAGCCAGACTTTCTCCAGGCCCTGAGTCGCCGCGAGCCGCAGCAGTTCGCTGAGCAGCGCACGCCCCACACCCTGACCACGCCAGGCTGCGAGCACCGCCATGCGTCCGATGTGACCGTCCGGCAGCATGCGCGCGGTGCCGAGCGGATGGCCCTGGCTGTCCAGCGCAAGGACCTGGGCGCAGCGGGCATCGCGTCCATCCCATTCCAGTTCTGCGGGAACGCCTTGTTCCGCAACGAACACCGCCTCGCGTATCGCACGAATGGCGCTTTCATCATCGGGCCAGCGTGCCGGGCGGACGCGGACAGCCGGCTCGGTGCGCGTCGGCTTGTCAGGCATCGTGGTGTGCTCGCGGTTCGCCGGGCATCGAACGGATCCTGGGGGGGCAAACTGTCGCGGGTAACACGAGACTCGCCGGGCGGCTATGCCGGGTGCGCATCAGTCCGCGCCGCTGCCTGCACGCTCCGCCGCCGTCGCGTTGCGCAGACGCGCGGCAGACGCATCGGCCGTCAGCGCCTGGCCCCACGCTGCCGGATCAGATCTGCTTCGCCTGGTCGCCGGCGTTGCCCGTGTAGCGCTGCGGCGTGAGCGCCAGTAACGCCTGCTTTGCCGCGTCGGGGAGCTCGAGCGCGGACACGAACTCGCGCAGGCCCGCCGCGTCAATGGCCTTGCCACGGGTCAGCTCCTTGAGTTTTTCATAGGGTTTTTCGACACCGTGCCGGCGCATCACGGTCTGCACGGCTTCGGCGAGGACCTCCCAGTTTGCGTCGAGGTCGGCATCCGTTTGTAGCGGGTCGGCCGTGAGTTTGCCGATTCCGCGGATCGCCGATTCACAGGCGATCACCGTATGGGCGATGCCCACACCGAGGTTGCGCAGTACCGTGGAATCACTGAGATCGCGTTGCCAGCGGGATATGGGCAACTTGGCACTGAGGTGATGGAAGATCGCGTTGGCGATGCCCAGATTGCCCTCGGCATTCTCGAAATCGATCGGATTGACCTTGTGCGGCATGGTCGAGGAACCGACTTCGCGCGCCACGGTCTTCTGCCTGAAATAGCCCAGTGAGATGTAGCCCCAGACGTCGCGGGAGAAATCGATGAGAATCGTATTGAAGCGCGAGACGGCATCGAACAGCTCGGCGATATAGTCATGGGGCTCGATCTGGGTGGTGTAGGGGTTCCATTCGAGGCCGAGATCCGTCACGAACTGGCGGGCCACCTGCGGCCAGTCGATGTCCGGATAGGCGATGAGGTGGGCATTGTAGTTGCCCACCGCGCCATTGATCTTGCCGAGTATGGAGACATGCTGGACCTGTTCACGCTGCCGCCGCAGCCGGTGCACCACATTCGCCATTTCCTTGCCCAGCGTGCTCGGAGTTGCCGGCTGCCCGTGGGTCCGACAGAGCACCGCGTGATCGGCATAGCGGTGGGCGAGTTCGGTGATGGCCTGTATGACCGCATCGATCCGCGGCAACAGGATCTGGCCGCGGCCTTCACGCAGCATCAATGCGTAGGCGAGGTTATTGATGTCTTCGGAGGTGCAGGCGAAGTGGATGAATTCGCTGACCGCCTCGAGTTCCGCATTGCCGGCGGTCTTCTCCTTGAGGAAGTACTCGATCGCCTTGACGTCGTGATTGGTGGTGCGCTCGATATTCTTGACGCGCTGCGCGTCCTGTTCGCCGAAGTCAGCGACGATGTCGTCGAGGATCTTGCTGGCGTGGGGGCTGAGGGCCGGGACCTCGGGGATCTCCGCATGCGCAGCCAGCATCTGTAACCAGCGCACCTCGACGAGGACGCGATGGTGGATCAGTCCGTACTCGCTGAAGATCGGGCGCAGGTCTTCGGTCTTGCTGCCATAGCGGCCATCAACGGGGGAGATTGCGGTGAGAGATGTCAGGTCCATTTGTCTCGATCGCCTTCAGGCAGCCAGTTGCCGCAGCACGTAAGGAAGGATTCCGCCATGCCGGTAGTATTCGACCTCCTGTGGCGTGTCGATCCGCACCCGCACGGTAAAATACCTGCGGTCACCGCTGGCGGCCGTTGCCGTCACCTCGATTTGCTTCACGGAGCCGTCTCCCAGACTGCCGAGATCGTAGACCTCGGTGCCGCTAAGCTCAAGGCTGGCGGCGCTTTCACCGTCCAGGAATTGCAGGGGCAGAATCCCCATCCCGACGAGATTCGAGCGGTGGATGCGCTCATAGCTCTCGGCAATCACCGCCCGGACGCCGAGCAGGCGTGGGCCCTTTGCCGCCCAGTCACGCGACGAGCCGGAGCCGTATTCCTTGCCCGCGATGACCAGCAGGGGCACGTTTTCGTCGCGATATTTCATCGCCGCGTCGAAGATCGACATCGGTTCGCCGGAGGGCTGATGCAGGGTTACGTCACCCTCGGTGCCGGGGGCCAGCAGATTGCGCAGCCGGATGTTGGCAAAGGTTCCGCGCATCATCACTTCGTGATTGCCGCGCCGCGAGCCGAACGAATTGAAGTCAGCCGGCTTTACGCCGGCGGCGATCAGGTAGCGTCCGGCCGGGCTGTCCGCCTTGATGGCGCCGGCCGGGGAAATGTGGTCGGTGGTCACCGAATCCCCGAGCAGCGCCAGAACCCGTGCCGCCTTGATGTCGCTGATCTCGTCAGCCTGCCTGCTGAGACCCTCGAAGTAGGGCGGGTTCTTGACGTAGGTGGAATCGGCGGGCCATTCGAACAGGCGGCCTTGCGGTGATTTGAGGCTCGTCCAGCGTTGTTCACCCTGATAGACGTTCGCATAGACCTCGGCAAATTCCTCGCGCTTGACGCTGGTCGCAATGACTTCCTCGATCTCCTTCTGGCTCGGCCAGATGTCTCTCAGGAACACCTCATTGCCTTTCTGGTCCTTGCCCAGTGGTTCATGGTACAGGTCGACGTTCATGCTCCCGGCAAGCGCGTAGGCGACCACCAGCGGCGGGGACGCCAGGTAGTTCATGCGGACCTCGGCATGCACGCGCCCCTCGAAGTTGCGGTTTCCCGACAGCACAGCACAGGCGGACAGATGGCCCTCGGCGATCGCCCTGGATACCGGCTCCGGCAGCGGACCGGAGTTGCCAATACAGGTGGTGCAGCCATATCCGACCACATAGAAACCGAGTGACTCCAGGTCAGTCATGAGTCCTGCCTGCTGCAGGTACTCGGTCACCACCCGCGAACCGGGCGCCAGGGAGGTCTTCACCCAGGGCTTGACTCTGAGCCCGAGCGCGTGCGCCTTGCGCGCCACCAGACCGGCGCCCAGCATGACGGCAGGATTCGAGGTGTTGGTGCAGGAGGTAATGGCTGCGATGACGACCGCGCCATCATCCAGCGTTACCGCCTCGCCGTTGATGCGGGTCTCGACCGGCTGGCTGCGGAGATTGCGTTCGGCCTGCAAGGCCTTGAGTGCATCCCTGAACATCGCCTGGCTTTGCCGCAGGGGTATGCGGTCCTGCGGGCGTTTCGGACCTGCGAGGCTCGGTTCGATCCGCGATATATCCAGCTCGACGACACTGGAGTATTCGGCATCCGGTGTGTTCGGCGCGCGGAACATCCCCTGTTCTCTTGCATAGGCCTCAACCAGGGCAATCTGATCCTCGCTGCGACCCGTCAGGCGCAGGTAGTTGAGCGTCTCAGTGTCGATGGGGAAGATGCCGCAGGTCGCGCCATACTCAGGCGCCATGTTGGCGATGGTCGCGCGATCCGCGAGCGACAGATGCTCGAGGCCATCCCCGAAGAACTCCACGAATTTCCCGACGACGCCATGCTTGCGCAGTATCTCGACGACCGTCAGGACCAGATCAGTGGCGGTCGCGCCTTCCGGCAGCCTGCCGCTGAGCTTGAAGCCGACGACCTGAGGGATCAGCATGGAAACGGGCTGCCCCAGCATGGCCGCCTCCGCCTCAATACCACCAACCCCCCAACCGAGAACACCGAGTCCGTTGACCATGGTCGTGTGGGAGTCGGTCCCCACCAGGGTGTCGGGGTAGGCCTGCAGGACACCGTCGTTGACCTGGGCAAACACCACCCGGGCAAGAAACTCGATATTGATCTGATGGATGATGCCGGTGTCCGGCGGTACCACCTTGAAATTTGAAAAGGCCTCCTGACCCCATTTCAGGAAGCTGTAGCGCTCCTGGTTGCGCTGGTATTCAAGCTGCGCATTGAGATCGATTGCCTGCCTGTTGCCAAACTGATCGATCTGCACGGAGTGGTCGATGACCAGCTCGGCGGGCTGCAGCGGATTGATCTTGTCCGGGTCACCGCCCAGCTGTGTCATGGCGTCACGCATTGCGGCCAGGTCGACCACTGCCGGAACGCCGGTAAAGTCCTGCATCAGCACCCGCGCGGGGCGGTAGGCAATTTCGGTCCCGGGTTCGGCCTGCGGATCCCAGGCTGCCAGCGTGCGGATGTCGTCTGCGGTGACTGTCCTGCCGTCTTCAAACCGCAACAGGTTTTCCAGCAGCACTTTCAGGGAATAGGGCAGGCGGCTTACCCGATACTGATCTTCGAGCGCAGCGAGGCGGAAAATCTCGTAACGTTGGCCAGCGACATTCAATCCGGCGCGCGCAGAGAAACTGTCCTTCATAATGACTCCTGAGATCGTGAAAAACCGCTGTCGGTTTACGGGCGAAAATGTCTGAACCGCGAGTCGACCGGACCAAACGCGCCATTATGGAGTATTTGGAGGGGAGTTCAAACCGGGCTGCGCGGGCCTGGCGCTCGTCGCCAGAAAGCTGCAGTTTTGGCGTGGGTGATTATTAATTGAAAGCAAAGCGTTATAGAACTTAATGAATAAGACTTCGAGATCATTTCGCGGCACGACGTGGCTTCACTACGCACTGCTCGCCGTCTGCAACAGCACGCGCGCCTGCGCGAGTATCGGGCTGCGCGACCACAACAGCTGAAACCGGGTGCCACCGCATTGTCGCCACAGTACCGTTGCCCGCATGCCGGCCAGGAGCAGGGCGCGGATCTGACTGGCAAGCACCGGATCGGCAAGCAGCTTTGGTTCTCCATGTACTATGATACGTGGCGTCACGGTGCTGAGCGTGTCCTGATAGAGCTGAGCCAGGGCCGTGACCAGGTCTGCCTGGGCGTCAGAAAAGGCGTGGGTGTGTGAAGCAATCCCACGGATGCCGTTACCGAGCGCCGCGAGCATCTCTGGCCTGCGCATCAGTTTTCTTTCCAGGTGCATGAGCCCGATCACGTAGCGTGTCACCTCGAGATCGCGGGTTCGCGAGGACCTGTCCAGCCTTTCAATCAGGGTACGCAGGCCCGCCACGACACCGGACCTGCCGCCAAAAACCTGTTCCACGCTGTCGGCGTCGATGCGCAGTACGCTCTCAAGGCTTGCCCGCACGGCAGCGACGTCCGCGTTTCCGAAGCGTGCCGTCGTCTGCACCAGACCTGCCGCCTGGAAGATTCCGGCCAGTGCAAGGGTGCGGTCTTTGATCGAATGGATCATGGGTTCATTCGGGCCAGCCCGGCTGTCTGTTGCGCCTGGCACTCGCAGGCGTGATCAATGGTTGCACCCCCGAGGCATTCATCAGCCTGGTAGAAGACGATCGCCTGGCCGGGCGTGATCGCACGCTGGGGCTGCGCGAAGCTGACCTGCCAGCGGTTGTGCGGCAGGGGTGACAGGCGGCAGGGTTGTTCCGTCTGTCGGTAGCGTATCCTGGCACGGTAGTCGCCTGGCGTGCGTGGCGGTGACCCGCACACCCAGTGCAGATCCCTCGCGACGAGTGCCGGGCTGAACAGACGCGGGTGATCCTTGCCTTGTGCAACAATCAGGATGTTTTCGGCAAGATTCTTTTCGATGACATACCAGGGTTCACCCGTGCTGTCGTTTCGCCCGCCAATACGCAGCCCCTGCCGCTGGCCAATGGTATGGAACATCAGGCCGCTATGCGTTCCAAGACGCTTCCCGGCAGTGCTGCGTATCTCGCCTGGCTGGGCCGGGAAGTAGCGGCTGAGGAAGGTGCTGAATCTGCGTTCACCAATGAAACAGATTCCCGTGCTGTCTTTTTTGGCGTGATTCGGGAGGCCTGCGTCGGCAGCCATCCGCCGCACGGTCGCCTTGTCGAGATCACCGAGTGGAAACAGGCTGCGCGCCAGCTGGCTCTGGTCGAGCAGGTAAAGAAAGTAGCTCTGATCCTTGTCGGGGTCTTTTCCCTTGAGCAGGTGGACTGCCTCGGGATCGCGTTGCAGACGCGCGTAATGCCCGGTCGCTATGAAGTCGGCGCCGCGCCCCAGCGCGTAATCGAGGAAGGCGCGAAACTTGATCTCCTTGTTACACAGAACATCCGGATTCGGCGTCCGGCCAGCCCGGTATTCTGCAAGAAAAGTTTCGAATACATGGTCCCAGTACTCGCTGGCAAAGCTGATTCTGTGCAGGGGTATGCCAAGTAGATCGGCAACCCCTTGCGCGTCGCTGAGATCCTCGGCGGCAGGGCAGTATGCCTCCGCATCGTCCTCGTCCCAGTTCTTCATGAAGACGGCTTCCACCCGGTAGCCCTGCCGGCATAGCAGCAGGGCGGCTACGGCGGAATCGACACCGCCCGAAAGGCCGACCATGACGCGCGTGTTTCTCTTATCTCCTGACTCAGTATTCATCGTTCGGCTCGACGAGCAGTGACAACGGATAGCGGCAGCGGCGCTGATAGTCGTCGACGCAGCGCATCACCAGCGGGCTTCGCAAACGGTGGTTCCGCAGCGCCTCGGGCCTGATCCAGATCACGCGCTGAATCGTAGCATCGAGCGGCTGATCGGAATGATGGTTACGGACGGCGCCGGAAAAGGCAAAGCGCAGGTAGGTCGTTGCCCTGTCCGGGGTCCGCCAGCGGTAGACGCCAAGCAATGCCTGGGGCTCGAAGTCCCATGCGGTTTCTTCCCGGGTTTCCCGTTTCACCGCCTCCAGCAGGCTTTCACCGGGTTCCAGATGGCCGGCCGGTTGATTGAGGAGCAATTGCCCCTCGATCTGCTCTTCGACGAAGAGAAACCGGCCATCGCGTTCAACGACCGCCGCCACGGTCACGTTTGGTTTCCAGATCATATCTATGTAGTTGATATCTGTAACAGTATATCTCGCCCCGCGACAAGGCCGGGCGGAAACACCGCGGGCTGTGCGTGCGCACGGTCGACTTGACATTGTAAAGGGTCACGGTCATAAATAGCTCCTGACCTTAGGGCCGCTTCATACAGTGGGGTGTTACGTCCAGAGCACGGGGCGGGGTGGCGGGCCAAAGGCATAGACGACAAGCCTCGCAGCGCGCGTCTGCGCGACTGCGGTTTCGCCTTTGAAAAAAACCTGCTCGGAGGAGTAACAATGCGATTGAAAGCTATATGCCTGTCGGCCTTGCTGGCCTTTTGTTTGGTCGGCATCTCGATTGCCGATGATGCCTTGGAGCCTTTTGTTCTTGCTTTCACGGGAAGCGGCAGTATTGATGAGACTGCGGCTCAGGTGAAGGACAAGGCTACGGCTGCCGGTTTTGAGGTAGTCGGTTCCTATTCCCCCTATGACGGTGCGATGGTTATTGTCGTTACCAGCGATGAATTGAAAAAGGCGGCGGCGAGCACCGATAACGGTGGCTATGGCGCTGCGGAACGCATCAGCCTGACCAAGGTGGATGGCGAGATCCAGGTGTCCTACACGAATCCGGTCTACTGGGGAAATGCCTACCGCCTGGAGGATAACAATGACCTCGATGCAGCGGCGAGCAAACTCGAGGCCGCCCTGGGCAAGCAGCAAGCGTTCGGCACCGGCAAGAAGCAGCTGACCGCCAAGGACCTGCGCAAATTCAATTATATGTTCGGCATGGAAAAGTTTGATGATCCCAGCGAGCTGGCTGAGTATGACAGCTACGCCGATGCTGTTGCGGCCGTTGAAAAGGGGCTGGATGCCGGGCGCGGTGGCGCCAAGAAGGTGTACCGCATCGATATTCCTGGCAAGGAAGAGACGGTCTTTGGTGTTGCGCTGACGGATGACGGGTGCAGTGGTGACGAGTACATTATGAGCCGTATCGACAAGGAACCGATGCGTTCGACGGCACATCTGCCCTATGAAATTCTCGTGTCGGGTGGCGATGTCTACGCACTCTATGGGCGTTTCCGTATCGCGATCAGTTATCCACACTTGCCGATGGTTGCAAGCAAGACGGGTGCAACCTTCTTCAACATCATGTGCGCGCCAAACGCCATCGAAGAGGCGCTGATACAGGCCGCCGGCGGCGAAATCTGATCAGTCTGTTCGGGGTTGCGTGAATGAAAAGCCCCTGCCTGGTGCAGGGGCTTTTTTCAACGAACCAGCGGGACTTCCGCCTTACTTCTTCATGTCGATCTTGGCTGTCTTGCGAAGTTCATCCAGATACTGATCGACGCGCTGTTTCTGCAGACCGGGCTGTAACTGGTCCTTGACCTGGTCAAACGCCGGAGGCGTCAGGTCCCGGGTATCTTCCAGCAGGATGACGTGCCAGCCGAACTGGGTCTGGACAGGCTTCTTGGTGTAGTTGCCTTTCTCCAGGGTGGCGACCGCATCAGAGAATGGCTTGACCATCCTTGCCGGTGAGAACCAGCCAAGATCGCCACCTTGTTTCCCGGTCGGCCCTTTCGATTTTTCCTTGGCCAGTTCGGCGAAGTCAGTGCCCTTGTCGAGCTGTGTGATGACCTCGTTGGCGTCCGCCTCGGTCTCGAGCAGGATATGCCGTGCCTTGTATTCCGTCTTGTCCAGTTTGGCAATTTCCGTATCGTATGCCGTCTTCAGTTCCTCATCCGTGATCGGGTGTGCATCGAGATAATCCCGCATACCCGCCGTGACGAGCAGGCTGCGGCGCTGCCACTCCATCTGTTTCTCAATCTCGGGGCGCTTGTCGATACCCTTCTTCTCGGCGTCCTGCATGACCAGCTCGACGTTGATCAATTCGTTCAAAACTGTCTCGGTGCTGGGCGGCGCTGCGCCTCCCTGCGTCTGGGTATTGCGCTTACTGGCATAGGCATCGTACATCTCCTGAGTGATGGCTGTGCCATTGACAGTGGCAAGGACGGCCGCCTGGTCGTCCTCGGCAAAGAGTTGCGCTGAAGGTGTGCTCAGAAAGGCCGCAAGCAGCAAACCGCTCGTAACATGTTTCATAGGATCGTTCCTCGTTTGAATGGCAGCGCGCTACTGCTGCCTGGACAGTGAATAAAACCGCTCAGGGTTTCGTTTCTTCTTCGGGTGTTAATGCCTGAATACTCAGGGCATGTATTTCGGACCGCATGGCATCACCCATGGCCTCGTAGACGGCACGGTGACGCTCCAGCAGGCTCTTTCCTGCAAAGTGCTCGGAGACAATATAGACGGCGAAGTGACCACCGCCCGCTCTGGCTCCGGGGTGCCCCGCGTGGCGGGCACTTTCATCGCGGATTTCAAGTCGGCCTGGCGCCAGCGCCGCCGTCAGGCGCTGGCGAATCATCTTCACCCTGTCTTCAGCCATCAGGGAAATACCTTCTTGAAGGGTTTTACGGCAACGTCCGCATACACGTCTGCGTCGACATAGGGGTCTTCCCCGGCCCACTGGCGTGCGTCTTCCAGAGAGGCAAACTCCGCAACGATCAGGCTGCCGGTGAATCCGGCCGCACCCGGGTCGGGCGTGTCGATGGCAGGGTGCGGGCCGGCGAGCACCAGCCGACCCTCATCTCTCAGTTTCTCCAGCCGCGCCAGGTGGTCGGATCTGGCCGCAAGGCGTCTTGCCAGGCTGTCTTCTTTGTCGCGGGCAATTATGGCATACAACATGTCAGATTTCTTTTTCGTCGCCGTCTTCAGCGTCCATGTAGCGAGCCAGGAAAAAACCCTGTACCACCACGAAAGTTATGGTAAGCCCCATGAGCCCGAACAACTTGAAGTTTACCCAGGTCTCTTCGGCAAAGTTGAATGCGACATAGAGATTGATGAATCCCATGCTGATGAAGAACAGCGCCCAGGCAAGAGTCAGCCGACTCCAGACCGGTTTCGGTGCAGTGATCGCGTGGCCCATCATGCGTTCCGCGAGTGAACGCTCGCCGATATACTGGCTGCCGAGAAAGGCGCATGCAAACAGCCAGTAGGCGATTGTCGGTTTCCATTTGATGAACGCGGGGTTTTTCAAATAGAGGGTTGCACCACCCAGGATGGCAATGAGTGCCAGCGTCACCAGGTGCATTTTTTCGACACGCCGGTGCTTGAGCCAGAACAGGCTAACCTGTACGATTGTCGCGACTATCGCGGTCGCAGTTGCCACGTAGATGTCGTACAGTTTGTACGCAGCAAAGAACAGCAGGATCGGGAAAAAATCGAATAATAATTTCATGGCTGTCCGCACACGTCCGGAGCAGGTGGCTCTGATGACGCTGCCTTCCTCGTTCGAAGAACGCGCATAATACCCTATCTGGGGTGCCGCCTCGTAGCTATTATGCCACTATTCTCAGGTGTCACATGCCAGCCACACAGTATGATCTGCACAGTCACTCGATCGCTTCCGACGGCACGCTTACGGCGCTGCAGCTGGTACGGCGCGCGCGTGAAAAGGGGGTCGATGTACTGGCTCTCACGGATCACGATACGACGGCGGGACTCGACGAGGCGCGGATAGAGGCGGCGCGGTGCGGGTTAAGTCTGGTCAATGGTGTGGAAATTTCCGTCACCTGGGGGCATGACACGATTCACCTCGTGGGACTGAACATCGACCCGGCTGCGCCTGAGCTTGGCGAGGGGTTGAAGTCGCTGAGGAAATTCCGCCGCTGGCGCGCGGAAGAAATCGGCAGACGCCTGGCAAAGAGGGGCGTTCCCGGCGCCTGCGAGGGGGCGGGACAGCTGGCAGGCGGACAGATTGTGAGTCGCACGCATTTCGCGCGATTCCTCCTTGCCGAGGGTTATGCACGATCGCTGCAGGATGCATTTCGCCGGTTTCTTGTGCGTGGCAAGCCGGGTCATGTTCCGGGTCAGTGGGCAGATCTCGAGGCGGCGGTCTCGTGGGTCAGATCAGCAGGGGGTCAGGCGGTTGTCGCGCATCCCGCGCGGTATCGAATGACCAATACCAAGTTGAAGGTCCTGCTCGGAGAGTTCAGGGACTGTGGGGGGCTCGGTATCGAGGTCGTCTCGGGCAGCCACTCGGCAGATGACTGCCGCTACATGGCGAGGCTGGCCAACGCGTTTCGCCTGCTGGCCTCGCGCGGCTCCGATTATCACGGTCCGGAAAATGCGTGGGTTGAGCTCGGCCGCATGGCAGAATTACCGGCTGACGTGGTGCCGATCTGGTCAGGCTGGACGGATCAACTGGGAGCCGCGAAATCCGGGGGCAGAGACGGTTGTTCGCAATGATTGTTTCAAACGGCGCCCTTCATGCTCGAAGACGACTGGCGAAGCCCGGTGTGTCCTCCTGATCGACTTCCATGAGCCAGTATTTCGAGATTCATCCGCAGAACCCGCAGATCCGTCTCATCCGTCGCGCCGTGGAGATATTGCGGGAAGGCGAGGTGATTGCCTATCCAACCGACTCGAGTTATGCGCTGGGGTGTCTGATGGGCAACAAAAGTGCCATGGAGCGGATCCGGCAAATACGCCGGGTCGACGATAGCCACAATCTGACGCTGGTCTGTCGCGATCTCTCGGAGATTGCCACCTATGCCAAGGTCGACAATGTCGCCTATCGACTCTTGAAGGCGCTGACACCCGGCCCCTATACCTTTATCCTGCCCGCGACCCACGAAGTCCCGCGCAGACTGCAGCATCCGAAACGCAAGACCATTGGCGTCCGTGTCCCGGACCATCGCATAGCGCAGGCATTACTGGAAGAACTCGGCGAACCCCTGATGAGTGCGACGCTCATGCTGCCGGGACATGCCTTGCCCGAAACCGATCCCAACGAAATCCGCGCCAGACTCGAACACGAGGTCGGGCTGGTCATTGATGGCGGGGCCTGTAGTCCTGATCCCACTACGGTAGTCGATCTGACCGGCGGCAGTCCCGAGATACGGCGGGAGGGGCGAGGCAGTGTGGACATATTGCAGTGAGGCCGCGCCGCCGTTCGGTTCGGTTTGACAAAACAGGTATACTGCGGCGATGCATGGATTAACAATCGTTCAGCAGGTGGCTATGGCGGCCTTGCCCTTGTTGTTCGCCATTACCGTCCACGAGGTCGCGCATGGCTGGGTGGCGCTCAAGCTGGGTGACCGGACTGCGCAAATGCTGGGCCGTCTGACCCTGAACCCCATCAAGCACATTGATCCGGTTGGCACCATCATCGTACCCGCGGCGCTGCTGATGCTGGGTGGCTTTATCTTCGGCTGGGCCAAGCCCGTCCCCGTCGATTATCGCAACCTGCACAATCCAAAGCGGGACATGGCGATCGTCGCCGTCGCAGGGCCCCTGGCCAATCTTTGTATGGCGATCCTGTGGGCCTTGCTGGCGAAGGTCGGACTTGCCTTGTCGTCGGCCTTGCCATGGGCGTCGGTGCCGATGGTGCTGATGGGCATGACCGGGATTTCCGTCAATCTCATGCTGATGGTGCTCAATCTGTTGCCGATTCCGCCCCTCGATGGTGGCAGGGTCGTCACGGGGCTGTTGCCCGCACGCTGGTCCTTGGCCTTCGCGAAGCTTGAGCCTTATGGTTTCTTCGTGCTCATTGCCCTGCTGGCGACGGGTATCCTCTGGAAGATTCTCGGTCCGTCGGTCGGAGGACTCGAGAAGATGATCTTCACCGTCACGGGGATCTGAGCCGGCAGCTGTGTGTCACGACGGCGGTTACCCAGGGAGAGTGTTTTGAGCGCGGTAATTCCACAAAATGCCCGTGTCCTGTCCGGCATGCGTCCTACCGGACAATTGCACCTTGGTCACTATCACGGTGTGTTGAAGAACTGGCTCAAACTCCAGCACGAGTACGAGTGTTTCTTCTTCGTGGCCGACTGGCATGCGCTGACGACCCATTACGAAGACTCGCAGATTATCGGTCAGAACGTCTGGCAGATGGTCATCGACTGGCTCGCTGCCGGCATCAATCCCAAGTCGGCGTGCCTTTTCATCCAGTCGAAGGTACCCGAGCACGCCGAATTGCATCTGTTGCTCTCCATGGTGACGCCGCTTGGCTGGCTGGAGCGGGTACCCTCGTACAAGGACCAGCAGGAGCGACTCAAGGAGCGTGATCTTGCGACCTACGGGTTTCTGGGTTATCCACTGCTGCAGGCAGCCGATATCCTGATCTACCGCGCAACCGGGGTGCCGGTCGGTGAGGATCAGGTGGCGCACGTCGAGCTTACCCGTGAGGTTGCGCGCCGCTTCAACCATCTATATGGGCGCGAGGCCGGGTTTGAGGCAAAGGCCGAGGCGGCAATACAGAAAATGGGCAAGAAGAATGCGCGTCTCTACCGGGATGCCCGCCAGCGTTACCAGCAGCAGGGTGACCATGCGGCGCTGGACGTGGGTCATGCCCTGCTCGAGGGGCAGCAGAACCTGACGCTCGGTGACCGGGAACGCCTGTTCGGCTACCTGGAAGGCAGTGGCCGGATCATCCTGCCGGAACCACAGGCACTGTTGACGCCGGCGTCCAAGATGCCGGGTCTGGACGGACAGAAGATGTCCAAGTCCTACCACAACACCATCGCCCTGCGCGAGGATCCTGAGCAGGTCACGCAGAAACTGCGCACCATGCCAACCGATCCGGCCCGCGTGAGGCGAACGGATCCCGGCGATCCGGCCAAGTGCCCCGTGTGGCAGCTTCACCAGGTCTATTCGGACGAGGCGCTGCAGGCCTGGGTACGGGAAGGTTGCACCAGCGCCGGTATCGGTTGCCTCGAGTGCAAACAGCCGGTGATCGATGCGGTGCTCGAGGAGCTGGAGCCGATCCAGCGCCGGGGTGAGGAATATGCGCAACGTCCGGACCTGGTGCGCAATATCATCGAAGAGGGTTGCGATGTGGCACGCGACGTGGCACGTGAGACCCTGAATGAGGTCAGGGCTGGTATTGGCCTGAATTACTAGTAGAATAACGCGACAGCGGATTGACCCTGCGGATTCCGCGGAACTCGGGTACAATCACCGCGCAGAGCCTGCCGGTTGCGGCCAGGCGCGCAAACCAGGGTTTACATGACTGACTCTCAGATCGCCGCTGATCCCGGCCAGTTATTGCAGAAATCCGAGCCACCCTTCGCCGTTGTCAAAGGCGAGGCCGTCACCTCCCTTCCCCACGACCTGTATATTCCACCGGACGCCCTCGAGGTATTTCTCGAGGCCTTCGAAGGCCCGCTCGATCTGCTGTTGTACCTGATCAAACGACAGAACCTCGACATCCTGGACATCCCGGTTGCCGAAATTACACGGCAGTACATGGAGTATATTGCCCTGATGGACGAGCTCAGGCTGGAGGTCGCCGCCGAGTATCTGGTCATGGCAGCCATGCTGGCGGAGATCAAGTCGCGTCTGCTGTTGCCGCGGCCGGTTGAGGCGGACGCCGATGAAGACGATCCACGCGCCGAGCTTATCCGGCGTCTGCAGGAATACGAACGCTACAAGCAGGCCGCCGAAGAAATCGACGCCTTGCCCCGAACGGGACGGGACACGTTCCCGGCCCAGGCGCGTGCCCCCGAGCGCCAGCGGCTGCATCAGCTTCCGACGGTCGAGCTGAAAGAAATTCTGTTGGCATTTCGGACCGTCATGCAGCGAGCGGAAATGTTCTCCAACCACCATATCCAGATGGAACCGCTTTCGGTTCGTGAACGTATGTCGACGGTCCTCGGCAAGATTTCGCCTGATCGCTTCATCGACTTTGCCGAGCTGTTTCCGCTGGAGGAGGGCAGGCAGGGTGTCGTCGTGACATTCCTCGCAGTGCTCGAATTGATCAAGGAATCACTTATCGAATTGATCCAGACGGGACCCTTTGCGCCTATCCATGTGAAGGCCAGGGCGGCGTCGGAAGAAGCGGTGGAAATGGCCGTCGCAGCAAACTCATAGCTCAGAGACCATGGCAGATACGACCCTGAAAAGCGTTATCGAGGCCGCCTTGCTGGCCGCCGGGCAGCCGATTACGATCGAGCGACTGCTGGCATTGTTTCCCGACGAGGAGCAACCCGATCGCAACGACCTTTGCCAGGCAATCGAGGCACTGAAAGAGGACTACGCAGGGCGCGGCATCGAACTCCAGGAGGTGGCCAGCGGCTTTCGCATCCAGGTGCGTCAGGCGATGGAACCCTGGGTTTCGCGTCTTTGGGAGGAAAAACCGCCGAAATATTCGCGGGCCCTGCTGGAGACGCTGGCGCTGATCGCGTATCGGCAGCCCATTACACGCGGCGAGATCGAGGACATCCGTGGCGTGGCCGTGAGTACCTCCATCATGAAGACCCTGCAGGAGCGTGACTGGGTGCGGGTCGTCGGTCACCGCGATGTGCCGGGCCGACCAGCCATGTATGGGACAACGAAAGAGTTTCTGGACTACTTCAACCTGAAACGGCTTGATGATCTGCCGAGCCTGGCCGAGTTACGTGACCTGGATACCATCAATGCAGAACTCGATCTCGGTCCACCTGGCGGTGAAGTGCAGGCCGGGGAAAGTGGCGAAAGCGCTGCCGCGGAGGCGCTGGACGCCGAGCCGGGCAAGGGCGCTGATCTCGATGAGGCATCCGACTATGTCGCGGATGTCGATTTCGAAACTTCAGAAACCGCGGAGCAACGCCTTCACTGAGCTGTTGCGCTGTTCCTGAAAAGTGGCGGAACGGTTGCAAAAGCTACTGGCGCGTATCGGGCTGGGTTCCAGGCGCGAGATCGAAGACTGGATTCGCCAGGGGCGGGTGACTGTCAATGGCCAGCCGGCCGAACTGGGCATACAGGTCGGCATCCGTGATCGTATCCAGGTCGATGGCAAGCCGGTGCGGCTCGCTCAGGATGTCATGCGGCCCGTGCGCCGCGTGCTGCTCTACCACAAGCCGGTCGGCGAGCTCACCACCCGTTCCGATCCCGAGCGGCGACCCACAGTCTTTGAAAAGCTTCCTGCGCTGAAAGGCAGCCGCTGGATCAGCGTGGGGCGCCTTGACCTCAATACCTCCGGTCTGCTGTTGTTGACCACGGATGGGGAGCTAGCGAATCGCCTCATGCATCCCTCGCAAGAGCTGGAACGCGAATATGCCGTGCGCGTGTTTGGCGAGGTGGGAGCGGACGCGCTCAAACACCTCACGGACGGCGTAGAACTGGAGGATGGGCCGGCCCATTTCACCCGTATCAGGGATGCCGGCGGCAGCGGCGTCAATCACTGGTATCACGTTGTCATCCGGGAGGGCCGTAATCGCGA
Organism: uncultured Gammaproteobacteria bacterium; assembly: GCA_963707015.1. Lineage (GTDB taxonomy): Bacteria > Pseudomonadota > Gammaproteobacteria > Thiohalobacterales > Thiohalobacteraceae > CAVPOO01. The sequence continues at coordinate 50,599 of CAVPOO010000010.1, read as the reverse complement.
AGTGCGCAGGCTGTGGGAACATGTCGGGATCAAAGTCAGTCGCTTGATCCGGATCCGGTTTGGGCCCGTCAGTCTGCCGCGTATGCTTCGGCCGGGACGTTACATTGAGCTCAAGGAGGGCGCTGTCAATGCCCTGCTTGAGGCGGCGGGAATCGAGGCTGCGGTCCAGGAACCCGCGCGTGGCCCCAGGACCCGCCACTCGGGCAGGCGCATGCGACGCCGGGATGGATGAGCAGTCGCGCTGCCCTCAGATTGCCGCGTCATCGTCTCACAGCCGTCTACGAGCGGCTGCTCGCGGCTTATCGTCCTCAGTACTGGTGGCCTGCTGATTCTCCATTCGAGGTTATGGTGGGCGCGGTGCTTACCCAGAATGCCGCCTGGACGAACGTCGAGCGGGCGCTCGCCAACCTGAAGCGTCATCACCGCTTCAGCGCCAGGGGCATTCTCGACGTTGACCAGGAACAACTTGCCGACTGGCTGCGCCCGTCCGGGTATTTCAACATCAAGGCCAGGCGACTCCGCAATTTCTGTGAGTGGTACAGCAATGCCGGGGGGCTGCGCCGGTTGCGCCGGCGCGATACCGCCTCGCTCCGACATCAGCTGCTGAGTGTAAACGGAATCGGGCCCGAGACCGCGGATGATATCCTGCTCTACGCATTTGACCGGCCGGTCTTCGTGATTGATGCCTACACAAGGCGGCTGTTTTCGCGCCTGGGACTGATCGCCGGGGACGAGGGCTACGAGACCTTGCGACATGCATTTGAACGGGCGCTGGGCCCCGATACGAAGGTCTTCAACGAATACCATGCGCTGATTGTTCGCCATGCCAAGGTATCCTGCCGGGTCAGTCCGCTGTGTCCGGGATGTAAACTGCGTCGGCAGTGCCAGACCGGCAAGGCCGCCTGAAGGTGTGGGTCACGGATTTTGCACTGATGAAGTGACCATCGGTGCCCGCTGTGGCCGAGAATATCAACAGTCGACGAATGTTATGGCCACGAAACCACGGAAAAACACGGAAAGAACCAACACAAAGAACCAACACGCATTAGAATTTTTTCCGTGTCCTTCCGTGTCCTTCCGTGTCCTTCCGTGGATTCCGTAGCTATAAATAAAAATACTGGCGCTCAGCCTGACTTGTCAGCATCCGTCATTGTTACCTTGAAGGAGTACTGGCTTCACGACCTCCTGGCAGGCTGACAGGTGCGGCACAGAAGCGATGTTTTCTGGCCAGGCCCCTCTATCGGGGGCCGCGCGAAAACCCGTCAGCCTACGCCATGGCGACCCGGTTGCGACCGGCCCGCTTTGCCTCGTAGAGTGCCGAGTCGGCGCGCGCAAACAGCGATGCCGCGTCATCATCGTCGCTTAGCGAGGCGACCCCTGCGCTGATGGTGACGGAAACCGCTTCGCCGCTACAGGAGATTGCGGTGCGCACAATCTTTTTTCGCAGACGCTCGGCGAGCAGTTGTGCGCCATGCTGGTCCGTGTTGCGCAGCAGGATGACGAACTCTTCGCCGCCATAGCGAAACAGCATGTCAGTGTTGCGCGCGCACTGCCGCGCACGCTCAACAACGGCGCATAGCGCATCATCTCCACAGCAATGACCGAAGCGGTCATTGACGCGCTTGAAGTGGTCGATATCCAGCATCACAAGGGATAAAGCTGTTGCGTGCCGATGGGCCAGACTGATCTCCCGCGCCAGTGACTCGTCCAGTGCAGCGCGGTTGTATAGCCCGGTCAGCGGGTCCTTCTGCGCACGGGCAACCGCTTCCCGGTACAGCAGACCGTTGCGCAGCGGGTAAAGCAGCGTGCAGAGCAGGAATTCGAGCTCCGCCAGTTCCGAATCGACAAACGCACGACGGCGACGAAATGTCAGGTCCCCCAGTGATCCGGTTTCGATTCTGAGGTCGTAGTGACAACTGTGACGAGAGTGGCGGCCGCACTCGACGGAATGGCCGAGTTCGGCATGGTGGTATTCCATGCCATCGACGGGAACCACGGCTGACACTTTGTTATAGAAGAGTTCAATCATGGCCGTGAGATCGAGCGTGGTCTGCAGTGACTGGGTGATGTGCATCGCCTGCTGTATGACTGGATCGGGGAACGCTATCGCAACCGCGGCATCCGGGATCACCGGACGTCCCTGTTCGAGGCGCGCTGCAACCGTATGGACGGGTATAGACATAAGCGTGGTCACTTTCTGTTCTGCTGCCAGGTCTGATGCGATTTACGTGCCAGCGATCACGGAAATCATAAAAATATCTTTGAAACAGTATGTTATTGCGGCATCGCTGCGAAGCCGAAAACTGCAGTCAAAAAGTTGGCGTGCAAACCGCGTGGGTGCGGGGTAATCTTGAACTGCCCGGCAGTGGCGCGCTGATCCGCATTTCTCAGGCGCACGTGAAGGGGTTCGCAGGCTCATGAGCGCGAGGGACGCGGGCCGTGGCTGATTCCCTGTGGGTCCGGAGCCGGCACGCAATGCCTCAGGTATTATGCGAAACTTCAAGACAAGCGGCCGGCGGCCTGTGCCAGGCCATGATGTGATATACGGCCAAATGACCGTGGTTGCTCTACGCTGCCGGGATGGCAGGAACGAATTTCAGAGAGGCTTTCGAATGGTACGGCATTTCTGTCTGGTGATCTGCAGCTGGCTGCTCTTGGGCGGGATCCCTGTCTGGGCACAGGAAGCCCCGGACTTACTGGAGCCGGGCATGACAAATCCCGGCTATCACGAAAAGCCGGACTGGTTCAAACAGTCGTTTCTGGATATTCGCGAGGATGTCGCTGAAGCGTCGGATGCCGGCAAACGTGTCGTGTTGTACTTCTACCAGGACGGCTGCCCCTACTGCAAAAAGCTGCTGGAAGAAAACTTCGGCCAGCGGACTATTAACGATAAGGCGCGTGAGCATTTCGATATTATTGCGATCAATATCTGGGGCGACCGTGAGGTGACCGGGCTTGCAGGGCAAGCGGCCACGGAGAAGACATTTGCCGAGTCGCTCCGGGTCATGTTTACCCCAACGCTGCTGTTTCTCGATGAAGAGGGACAGGTGGTTTTGCGCGTCAATGGCTATTACGCGCCGCATAAATTCATGGCTGCCCTCGACTATGTGGCGGGCCACGCCGAAACGCAAGGCTCGTTTCATGATTACCTGACCCGTGTAGACCCGCAGCCGGCGCAGGGGCAGCTCCACCAGCAACCCGGATATATCCAGGCTCCCTTCGACCTGGCGCGTCGCAAGGGGGGGCGTCCGCTGCTGGTGCTCTTTGAACAGAAGAACTGTGCGGCCTGCGATGAACTCCACCTGGACATCTTCAAGCGTCGGGAGACCCGCCAGCTGCTCGAGAAGTTTGATATCGTCTTGCTGGATATCGGGTCACGAACGCCCATAACCGCGCCAGACGGCCAGCAGATGACAGTCGCTGACTGGGCGCGCGATCGCAATATTCAGTATGCCCCCTCGATGGTCTTGTTTGATGATCAGGGCAGGGAAGTCTTTCGTACCGAAGCCTATCTGAAGGCCTTCCACACGCAGTCGGTGCTCGATTACGTGGCCTCAGGCGCGTATCAGCGGCAGCCGAATTTCCAGCGCTTCATCCAGGCCCGGGCCGACGCGCTCGAAGCACAGGGAATTCATGTTGACATCATGGACTAGTGCGCTTTCAACGTGATAATGACGGATGCTGACAGATCAGGCCGAGCGCCAGTATTTTTATTCATAGCCACGGAATCCACGGAAAAAGCCCGCACCCATTAGAATTTTTCCATGTTTTTCCGTGGATTCCGTGGCCATAACATTCGTCATTATCAGATTAAAGAAATGCGGGCTAGCGGATCCTGGCGCTTCGTTCACTGTGCCGTGAACTGTTGTCCGGTGACGCCGCGGCTGTCCGGTCCCATGAGGTAGAGCAAGGGCTTGAGCACGTCTTCGGGCCGTGCCAGGCTGGCCGGGTCTTCGGCGGGATATGCCTGTAATCGCAGGCGGGTGCGCACTGGACCGGGGTCCACGCTGTTCACACGTACCTTGGTGTTGGTTTCCAGTTCGTCCGCCAGGATCTGCATGAAGTTCTCGAGTCCAGCCTTGGCGATACCATAGGCACCCCAATAGGCGCGACCCTCGCGCCCTACCTGGTCGGATGTCATCACGATTGACGCGTCAGGCGCAGACATCAGCAGCCCAAGGCACGCCTGCGTCAGCAGAAAGGGCGCGTTCAGGTTGGTTTGCATCACCTGATACCAGAGCTCGACGTCATAATGCGCGATGGGTGTCAGTGTGCCCAGCATCGCCGCGTTGTGAAGCAATCCGTCCAGGCGGCCAAACTCTCGTTCCACGGTGAGAGCGAGTTCTTCGTAATCGCGGGGTGTCGCACCTTCGAGATTCATGGGGTAGATCGCCGGCTGTGGGTATTTCGCTTTCTCGATCTCGTCGTAGACGTCCTTAAGCTTGCCAATCGTGCGGCCGAGGAGTATCACCGTCGCTCCGTGAGCGGCGAAGCTAACGGCTGCAGCCCGTCCAATGCCGTCGCCGGCACCGGTAACCAGGATCAGGCGTTCGTTTAAAAGGTCAGGTCGAGGCTGCCAGTTTTTCATGACTATCAGGCGCGTCGGGACAGAGGCGTGATTATACGTCAGAGGCGCCGGCGCGTCTGGCGCTTCGGGCCGTTTGCCACGCAATCCATAATTTGCGCAGCGGGGTCAGATCTGTCTTGCGACTGAGTACCTGGAACCCGTCGCTTTCGATTTCATCGAGTCGGGACTCGGCGATGGCGGCCAGAATCAGGCCCGGGGTCTGACGGGCACGATCTGCATCGGCCAGACGGCTGATCGCGCGTCGGGCAAAGTCACGTGCGCGGTTTGCCTGAGAGGCAAGCAACTGACGCAATGCCGCGCTTTCATCGCGTCTGAGCAGGGTTTGTCTATCCACGTTAAATTCCCTCATTTCATCGCGGGGCAAGTAGTTGCGGCCATGCTGCACGGCGTGGTGCAGATTGCAGATGAGATCCATCAGCTTGAGTGCTATGCCCAGGTCGCTGGCGTAGCGAGGCGTTCGGTGATGGTCATAGCCGAGTATTTCGGCGACCATCAACTGTGTGCTTCCGGCGACGCGATGACAATACAGCGCCAGCTCGCTGAATTCAGGATAGTCAAGCCGATCGAGATCCATCAGACTGCCGTCGATCAACTCCTGCAGGTACTCCTCGGGAAGGTTGTAGCGGGAAAGCCAGGCGTGTAGCGCGCGGGTGGCGGGGTGCTGGGGGTAGTCCGCGTATGTGCGGTGGATTTCATCGCGCCACCACTGCAGCTTGAGGCGGGCAATGCCAGCGTCACTGCATTCATCGATAACGCTACTGATCTCGGTGCACAGCGCGTGAACGGCGTTACACGCATCCCGCTTTTCCCCGGGTATGAAAAGCAACGCGTAGTAAAGATCAGAGCCTGGCCGGATCGGCTTGTTTGGGTAGTGTGGGTCAGCTTGCATGCAAGGTGTTGAGGCGACGTTCCCTCAGCCAAGGATACCAGTCGGCAGCGGCTCCTGTCGTGCCGTTTGCCTCGCGGGCGGCTTAAGTTCCCCTTTTCGGAGACCGCTAACAAGGACAAATTTTGCGGTTTTATATCGGGTCAGCAGGGTAGGGGGAGGTTCTGTGTCCCAGTCCTTAGAGCTTGAAGCATTCACCCAATTCAGAAACGACGAAGAGACCGTTCTCGAGTCGGAGAGCACACACATCCCACTGCGCAAAGATGGCCGCCTGGCCGACATCCTCGACTGGAGTCGTGAGGTGGCACAGGCGCTTGCCTGTCGTGATGGTCTGACGTTGAATGAAACGCATTGGCTGATTATCGATGCCATGCGCGACTATTATCTGGAATTCAACGTATGTCCCACACTGAAACTGTTGAAACGCAGCCTGAAGGAACGTCCTGTCGGCTGGCAACTTGATGACGCAGTACTTCGCCGCTTGTTTCCTGAGGGGGTGATGACTCAGGGCACCAAGATAGCGGGATTGCCGCTGCCGGAGGTGCTGGGCGAGTCAGCCGAGGTGGAAGGCAGCGATCCTCGCCCTGCCGGCACCGAGAACAGGGTGGTCTTTGAAGGCAGGCTGTATCCTCTCACGCCGACGGGCAATCTCCTTGAACCCGCGGACTGGAGTGAGCGTCTGGCAGCACACATGGCCGGTCAGGAGGGAGTTGTGCTGACCGATGAGCATTGGGAAGTGATCTACTTCTTACGCGGTTTCTATTTTGAGTTCGGGATCACCCCGATGGTCAAAATCCTCATCAAACATCTGCGCGTGGAGCTTGGTGAGCGCAAGGCCAGTCGCGATTACCTTTACCGCCTGTTTCCCAGAGGCCCCGCCCGCCAGGGCTCGCGCTTAGCCGGCTTGCCCGAACCGATCGGCTGTATAGACGGATAGCGCTGCCCGGGGCCGCGGGGTCATGCGCGCGGCGGGTGCTCCCGACGCCTGGCAGGTGTAATACCCTGTCCCGGTACGAGAATGCTCTGTCCGCTGCACATCCAATCCCCTGATTCGGCGTGTTCGCGCGCAACAGCGCAAGGAACTGGCTGTTGTCGAAGGAAAACCTGTGTTTGAAGACCCGGTGAGGGCTATGCAGCCGTCTCCCCTCCCGTTTGCCCACATGATACCGGTTGCCGGCGAGGCCTTGGCGGGCCTGGCGTGTCGTCGTCCATGGCCCGCGAAAAATGTGAAATGTTCGCGGGACCCTTTCCGCCTGTCGCGTACGATAGCCCCATCGCCATTTCCGACGATGGGACGCGTGGTCCAGGCAGCTGGAAATGCGACTACTGCAGCACGGGTGATGGCTTGCGGCAAGGCAGCCAAGGCTCTTCGATATAATCTCAGGAAATGCTCGGATAATATTGGAATTATTGTGATTTAGCGGGTTTTATTTTGAGTCGCCCTGTGCTAGAAAGAGATATGCTCGGGCAGGCCAACTGGCATTGGGGAAGAAAGGGAGGGGGTAGCGTGAACTTTGGCTCCACGTCGCGTAACAGACAGGCGCCGGCAGCGGCTATAGTCGTTGGTCTGCTGCTTGGCAGCGGGACCATTCCGGGGTGGGCCGATGGACCGGGCACAGATGGAGTGCGGATATCGCACCATTCCGGGCGAATCTATCTGGGGGATTGGGACTTGAGGATCAGCCCGCCCGGAGCCGGCCAGAATCTTCTCGCACCCCAATGGCCATCAGGCCAACAGGCTTCTTCATTCATGCTGTCACAGCCGATGGGCATGGGATTGAGTGTTGACGCTGGCGTGTACCAGTACCGTGGCGGTCAGGCGCTCGATAGCGGACACAACGCGTACTTTTTTGGCGTCTCATACAGCGAACTCGACGGGGGCGTCTGGTACACCAATGGCGATTCACTGGATGGACCCAGGGGGCGGATCGAGGCCGGCTGGACGCACGCCATTGATGACGACCTGAGCGTGTCTTTGCGCATGGGTCATTCCGATTACACCTCAGATCGCAGACTCCCGGCTTCCTCGAGTCTGAGTATTGGCGCTCAAAGGCGACTCGGGCGCGTCGGATTTGGTCTGGGCGTGGTCGACCGGGGGTTGCTCGACACATCGCAGGGTGACCGGTTCCACCTCTTCGGGAACGTATCAGCCGCATTTCCCTGAGCTACCCAACGACAAAGTACTGTCTGTTTTGCCGCGCCAGCATCGTCGGCCGGTCGTGGCCGCCTGCTTATCGCACTGAACTGTCGTGTGCATGGATCTTCCGTGATATATAATAAAAACATATAGATATACGTTGTAATTAATGTAATATTTTATATCCTTGTACCACGGATAGGGTATTCTCATCAGCATCGCCTTATGTTGAAGTAAGCCCTCCCTAAAGGTCCCACGTTGACATGCAGTTTCTACCCGTATTTTTCGCTGTAAAGGATGAGCCCTGTCTGGTCGTGGGCGGCGGGAGCGTCGCCTCGCGAAAGGTAGCACTCCTGCGACGCGCCGGTGCGCGGGTACGGCTTGTTGCGCCAGAGGTAATTGCCGAGTTTGAGGATCTGGCTGCGGCGGGTCAAATCGAGTTAGTGCGACGACCGTTCAGGGCGGAAGATCTTGACGGAGTCCGCCTGGTTATCGCGGCGACCAACGACGAGACTGTCAACCGACAGGTGTGGGAGCTCAGCAATCAGAACAACGTTCCGGTTAATGTCGTGGATAGTCCGGCCTTGTGCACGTTTATTCTGCCATCAATTCTGGACCGTTCCCCGCTCCTGATCGCCGTTTCCACCGGTGGTACGTCACCGGTTCTGGCGCGCCAGTTACGCAGCCGCCTGGAAACGCTCATTCCCTCGGCTTATGGCCGCCTTGCATCGATGATCGAAGCCTATCGGGCGCGTGTAAAGGTGCGACTGCCGGACGGGCGGTCCCGCATGCGGTTCTGGGAAGCGGTGCTGGAAGGACCGATGACGGAGATGATCTTTGCCGGCCGGGACGAAGAGGCGCGTCGATACCTGGAGGCTGCGATCGAGGCCGGTTCGTTTTCCCGCGCCGTTGGCGAGGTCTACCTGGTGGGTGCGGGGCCCGGGGATCCGGACCTGTTGACATTCCGTGCGCTGCGCCTGATGCAGCAGGCCGACGTCGTTGTCTACGATCGCCTGGTGTCGGCCCCCGCCCTGGATCTGGTTCGGCGCGATGCCGAGCGCATCTATGTCGGCAAGGAACGAAATAAACATGCGGTACCGCAGGAGCAGATCAATCAACTGCTGGTCGATCTGGCACGCCAGGGAAAACGCGTTCTGCGTCTGAAAGGGGGGGACCCCTTCATATTTGGCAGGGGGGGTGAGGAGATTGAAACTCTGGCCCAGGAAGGTATAGCCTTCCAGGTCGTGCCCGGAATTACTGCTGCTTCAGGTTGTGCAGCCTATGCCGGCATTCCGCTGACCCATCGCGACTACGCGCAGTCCTGCACCTTTGTGACGGGTCATCTCAAGGACGGCACCCTGGCGTTGAACTGGAAACAGCTCGTGCAGCCGCGGCAGACGGTTGTATTCTATATGGGGCTGACGGGAATCTCTGTGATATGCGAACAGTTGATCGCCCATGGTATGGCCCCGGAGATGCCGGCCGCCCTGGTGGAGCAGGGCACGACACGTAACCAGAGGGTGCTGATCGGTACGGTCGCAACCCTGCCTGAGATTGTCGCTGGCAGCGAGGTTCATGCGCCAACCCTGACTATCATTGGTGAGGTGATCGCCTTACGTGAGAAGCTCGATTGGTATCGGCCTCAGGAACACGTGATGGACTCGGACTTTGTCAACGAGTCTGAGGATGATGCAAGAAGGGCGCAGCCCTGATGTCAGATGGTGCGCTGCAGGCGCAGGTCTATTGAGCGCGCCGACGCGGACACCTTGATTTCACTATGGCAGAGCTCAACATAGACAGTGGCGGCGGGTGTGGAGCCGACGAACTTTTCGCGCTCCAGGTGCTTGGCGACAGTATGTCGCCCGAGTTCGACCACGGCTGTATCATCGTGGTTGATCCCGCCGGTGTGATTCAGAACGGCGCGTTCGTTGTCGCCATGCACGACGACGAGTATGTCTTCAGGCAGCTCCTGATTCAGGAGGACCGTTATTACCTGAAGCCGATGAAGGCGAGCTACGAAACAGTTGAGATCTCGGGTCTGCACGTCGTCAAGGGCGTCGTCGTACAGCGCGCGGGGACGCGACGTAAGCATCGCAAACATTACCTCTGAGACAAGCTCGCGGCGGGATATGAGCGGGCATTATGCTGGTTGAGCCACGCTCAGTCTTTCGGCGGGAGTTGCTCGGGTGAGAGCCGGGGAATGAAATAGTCTTCGGCGTCGTCGACGGATACCGGATTGCCGCCGCCATCGATTAACGGCAGTTCTGCATCTGCCCAGCCCTTGAGCCCGGTCTTCAGCGAACTGACTTTCTGATAGCCCAGCACCTGCATGCTGAGCGCTGCCAGCGCGCTGCGGTTTCCCGACCGGCAGATGACTACAATCTCTCTCTCGCGCGCGCTTGCCAGTTGCGGCTCGGTCTCTTCGTATCCGTATTCGCAGGCAGTCTCGAGTATGCCTCGCGGGATGTTCAGCGAACTCCGGATGTGTAGCGTTTCGAACTCATTGCGTTCGCGCACATCCAGCAACAGGAGTTCCGGTTCTGTTTCCATGAGCGATTCCACGTCCCAGGGGAACAGCTCCCTGATCAGGGGAAGCGTCTCGGCAATGATCTGGGAGAAACGCTTCATCTGGGGTGATCGCTCTGGCGCTGGCCCGGGTGCGGGGGTGGTCGGTGTTATTCCACCTGGTCCGTTGAAGCCTCCCGGCTGGCACGTAATCCGTGTTCTACCGCGATGACCGCTGCCTCAACGCGTGAATGCACGCCCAGCTTTCGAAGGATCGCCTTGACATGGAGTTTCACCGTGCCGTCGGAAATCCCCAGATTGCGGGCGATAGCCTTGTTGCTTTGACCTTCGGCCAGCAGGCTGAGGATTTCGCTTTCGCGCGGGGTCAGCTCCGAAAAAGGGCTTGTCTCCTGTGCGGGTATGTTTTCACCCTGGACAACCCTGGCCAATACCGGTGCAAGATCGGGAGCGACAACGGTTTTCCCGGCCACAATATCCCGCAGCGCCACGACCAGGTCGTCGGGTTCCATGTCCTTGATAAGGTAACCCTGGGCGCCGCTGCGGAGCGCATCGACCAGGTCATGCTCATTACTGCTCGTGGTGAGCATGGCAATGGGCATCGCGAGCCCACTTTGGCGAAGTTGCCTGAGAACCCCCAGTCCATCCAGTCCGGGCATACGCATATCGAGGAGGATGACGTCGGGTCTGAGATCCTCAGCCAGTGCCAGGCCCTCCTCGCCGCTGCCGACAGCCGCCACGACTTCTATGCCACGGTGTTCAAGCAGGCCCTGCAGGCCGACCCGGAACAGGGTGTGATCATCAATCAGGATAATCTTGAGACTCATGGGGATATCTGGCTGTGTCGTGCTATGTCAATCATGGGCGATTCCGGTGGCGTACGGAAACTCAACTGGACCCGGGTACCTTCCCCCGGTTCACTCTCGATACGGATCTCCCCGCCAAGGCGCCTGGCTCGCTCTTCCATAATCGACAGCCCCACATGTTCGCCCGGCGCACCGCTGGGACGATCGCCGGACAAACCGGTTCCATCATCTTCGATCAGCACACCATAGGTGCCTGTCCGCTCGCTGCCACGCAACAGCACGCGCACCGCATGTGCCTGGCTGTGTTTGCGTACATTGGCGAGCGCCTCCTGCACGATGCGGATGACCTCGATTTCCTTGTCGTCGGACAGACTGGGGGCATCCCATTCCTTCTGCAGGAAAATCTGGATGTCCGATTCACGACGAAAACGATCCACCAGTTTTTCAATCGCAGGCACGAGGCCACGCCGGTCAATCGGGGCGCGAAAATGATCAATGAGACCACGCAATTCCATATAGGCCTCATCCAGGCTGTTTTCAATACCTTCGAGTTCCTGCCACAAGGCGGATTCGTCCCCGAGATGGAGCGTCTCGTCGAGCACGCGCACCTGAAAACGCAGACTGGCAAGCGTTTGTGCCAGAGAATCATGCAGCTCATGTGCAATGCGGGTACGCTCTTCCATGATCGAGAGCCGGTTGGCCTCTTCGTCCACCTCAGCCTTTTCAATGGCCATGCCGAGGTGGCGGCCGATGCTGATGAGCAGGTCACGATCTTCGTCCCATTCCGCGGCCTGTTCCGCAGAGATAAAGAGATTGTAGACACCCAGGGTCCGGCCGCGGTACTGGAGGGGGACGGCAATCATCTCGGTGTCTTCATCGGCAAAGAAATCGGTGCCTATGACCTGGCCGCAGCCCTGCATCTCACTGACGGTATGCACTTTGCCATCGATCATGGCCTGTCCGCACATGCAGCGCTGTGCCGATATCAACTGCTCGCGCTGGACGACTTCATCGCTTAGCCCGGTGCTGGCGACGAGTCGCATCTGATCATCCTGCGTGAGGAGTCGAACAGTGGCAGCGCGTGCGTGGACGATCTGCTTCAGGGTATGCAGGAAGCGCGTAAGCAGATCATCCAGGTCACGCGAGCTGTTTATACTCGCGGCAACATCATAGAGAATCTCCAGCGAACGGGCCTTGTGTCTGACATGTTCCATCTGTTTCTGGACCTGTGATTCCATGTCAACGGCTAATGCCTGATAGGCATCACTGATCCGATTCAGGTCGTCGGCAAGTTCCTTGAATGTCCCGCGGGTAAGGTTGGAGACACGCGCGGACAGGCGTCCATTGCAGATCTCTTTTGCCCAGCGCCGCATGTCACTGAGCGGTTGAAAAAAATCCTTGGCCGCGATGCGGCTGATCACGGCGACCATGCCGATCCCGGTTGCCGCGAGCAGCAGCGTCAGGATACTGAGACCAGGGTGTTCAGCTGATGCCGTAAACAGCGAGCCGATCTGAGCGACCATGAGCGCAACCAGCAGCATGGCCAGTCCGGTGAGCCAGGTGAACAGACGTTGCCGCGGGGCACGTGGCGTGCTGGCCGCGCGCTTATCACTCACGTCCAGAACTCGATCGGGTCCGGGGGGACCCGCTTTGTCGGACGGGGGTGGTCGGGATTCGGTCAGGCGCAGGTCGATCATGTCTGGAAACCAGCAGCGGTTGGTTTCTGCGGTAGCGCAGAAACCAACTATATCACTAAACGCTAACAGGCTGATAGACGAAAGGAATATAGGGGATTGGCCATGTGCAGGGCAGGCGCCGGACGCGCCCCGCTGCATCCACGCGGCTTGCACGCTGCCGCAAACGAATCGAACCCTGGTGTTTTTTCACTCTGGTGATGACGGATAGTTTATGGCTACGGAAAAACACGGAAACAACCAACACCCCCTGGAATTTTTCCGTGTCCCCGCATGGATTCCGTGGCTATAAATAAAAATACTGGCGCTCAGCTCAATTTGTCACCATCGTTATTATAAAGTTGAAAGAATATAGCAGGTTGTAGTCTGAGCGGCGGGGATCTTCAGCTCTCGGCTTCTGTCGGGGCTTTATAGTTCGGGTCGTTCGGATTCATGAAGATGAAGTCGAACTTGCCTGGCTCGAGTTCCACGTAGTCGATGACGGTTCCCTGGAGGAGATGCGCGCTGGTCGGTGCAACGACCAGGTCGATGCCTTCCGAACTGATCTGGGCGTCGCCCTCGCGCTGTGCGTCATCGAAACCCATGCCGTAATGGATGCTTCCGTCGGCCTGCCTTTGGGCGGCAATGCGCAACGGCATGCCCTCCATACGGCCCTGTTTCGCCGATGTCCGAATCTGTTCCGCCGCGGGTGGTGTTACGGTGATCATCGATTTCGTACCCTTTCTGATGACCGGGGAAATGTGCCCGGCTGGTATGCTGAGAATCTGTCAGTTCGACGCTGTTGCGTGACTTCGTGAGGCATATTTTACTTGCCGTATGTGATTAACGAAACGGCTTGTCCATCGGTTCTGCCGGGTATCGCGCTGATGGGTATAACACGCCAGCAGATTCTTGTAGATCAGGCCGTCATGCTTGCCATCGATGCCGGTACCACGAACGACATGATAGGCGAAGCGACCGCTGCCGTTGAAGTTCCGCAGGCCGGAATAATGAAATTCATGTGCAGCAATCTCGCTGGCGCTGCCCTCTGGCCGGGGCCACAGACTGTCGCGGGTCTCGGACAGCCGCACATAGCCACGCCCCTGGGGCCGCTCGTGCATAAGGATATCGCCATCGATGACGCCAACCATTTCCCTGCGCTGTCCCCGCCAGGTCAGACTCCGTGCCAGGTACATGAGCCCGCCACATTCCGCATAGGCCGGCAGTCCAGCCTCGATGGCGTCACGGATCGCATGCCGCAGTGCTGAATTGTCCTCAAGTTCGGCCATGCGGGTTTCGGGGAAGCCGCCACCGATGAACAACGCGTCGACTTCGGGTAATACCGTGTCGGTGAGCGTATTGAAGGGGACCAGTTCTGCGCCTGCGCGTTCCAGGGCAAGCAGATCGTCCGGGTAGTAGAAGCCAAAGGCACTGTCGCGCGCAATGCCGATCCTTATATCGTGTGTGTGCGCGGCATCCTCTATCCAGGTTCCGCTGCCTCGAGGCAGCGGCGCGCGCCGGGCGATGTCGAGCAGGGTGTCGAGGTCCACCTGTTCGGCCACGGTTTGTCTGATCATTGCGATCCGTTCGCCTGCAGCCTGGGACTCATTGCTGGGAATCAGGCCGAGATGACGTTCAATGATCTCCAGATCTCGGTTGCGTGCCATAGCGCCGACGACAGGGACATCGGTGTAGTGTTCGATCACCGCCCGCAATTTGGTCTCGTGCCGGCTGCCACCGAGCTGGTTGAGGATTACACCGGCAATGTTGACGGAGCGGTCGAAGGCCTGATAGCCGAGAATCAAGGGCGCGATGCCGCGCGTCATGCCACGGGCGTCGAGCACGAGAATGACCGGGGCGCAGAGCAGACTCGCGAGTGCGGCGTTGCTGTTGCTGCCGTCAAGGTCGAGCCCGTCGTAGAGGCCCTTGTTGCCTTCGATGATGCCGATGTCGGCCTTTTCGATGTAATGCGATGCTGTGGAAAGGATCTCGTCGCTTTCCATGGTATAGAAATCCAGATTATGGCAGGGGCTGCCTGCCGCCAGGCCAAGCCACATCGGGTCAATATAGTCAGGCCCTTTCTTGAACGGCTGGACAGCCAGCTCACGTTTGCGGAGTGCGGCGCAAAGACCGAGTGCGACCGTCGTCTTGCCGGAGGATTTGTGGGCTGCGGAAATGAACAGGTGAGCCATACTTTGTCGAGCGCGGGACCGCTGGCTTTCCCGCATAAGCTGTGTAAGAGATCGCGGCCGAGCGCCGGGCGGCCACGAGCCCGCTCAGGCCACAGCGGCCGGCGTCTACGGCCCGGTGTCAGGCAGCCGCTTCGTCCGCTACTTCGGGTTTGAAGTGCGGATCGACGAGGGAATTATCGAGGCTCTCGGGCAGAAAGGCGAGCACCTTCACGGCAACGACGACCATCGCCAGCGCCAGACCGACTCCGCCAACACCGAGTAATATCTCCGGGAGACTGGGCGCATAGTCTGCTACGACGCCGTCAAAGAAACTGCTGGTCACTTCCATGCCCGGGAATAGGGTCAGCGGGTAGGCCTGACCGCCGATAATAATGACATACATCTGTGCCATGCCGCCGAGTATCACCAGTGCCGAAGCCCAGCCGATCGCTGCACGTGATTTGCCCAGCGTGGGGTGATACAGCATGGCGAGTGGCACCAGGCCGCCCAGCAATATCTGACCGATCCAGAAGAGTTTTGTGTAGGCCCCGCCGTCGAGCAACAGGAAACGTTCAAAGCCATGATGCTCTGTAATGTAGAGGTTGGTGAGGTGATAGACGAGTGTGAAATACAGTACCGAGGCCACGAATACGCCGAGCAGGTTCTTCAGTCGATAAAGCACTGCCTCACCCAGCGGGCGGCCGGTCCAGCGGTATGCGGCAAGCAGGACCAGGATGAATATGGCCAGTCCAAATGAAAAAGACATGACCACAAACATCGGCGCCATGATGGCTTCGTCATACCCCTGGCGCGCTACCAGGAACCCGAAGATAGACCCGGTACCGGTGGTCAGCAACAAACGCCATACGAAGGCGACGAGCCCCGCGGATTTTGTAAAGCGGTTCATCCGGCGCTCCATCATCATCCAGAGATAGACAGCGACGATGGCCATAAAACCGGTATACAGGAAGATATTCCAGGCGAAGATGGACTTGAAATTATAGTAGGTCATCGCCACGATCAGGCGGTCCGGGCGCCCCAGATCGAGTACCAGTACCGCCAGACCACCCATCAGCAGCGCGATGGCAAGCAGTCCCGAGAGCCGGGCCAGCGGCTTGTAGGCGAGCTTGCCGAACACTGAGCTGATCGACGCAACGTTGAGCGCGCCGGAGGCTGCCACAATGAGGAATACCGCAAAGACATGGGGCGTACCCCAGACAACCTGATTGGTCATGCCGGTGACCTGGTGTCCATTGTGTTCCATGTACCAGGCGGCACCCAGGCCGACCAGAACAATGAAGCCCAGCAGGCCCAGCAGGCCGTAGAAGCCCAGCCCCTCGTTCTCGATTTCCTTGAAGTGAATCTGCTTTTTCATGGTCAATTATGTCACGGTTTCCACGTTGCCATAAGCGATGGGGGTTACCCCTCGATACCTCGATAGCTGACGCCCTGGTTCAGGTTCAGATCGGCCCGGACCTTGGTGCTCCCGTAATTGCGCAGCTCCTGCGACAGGGCGCTATCGGGATCATTCAGATCACCGAAGGTAAAGGCGTTGTGGCCTTCCGCGGCGCAGGCCTCGGCACAGGCAGGTACGGCACTGACGCCTTTTTTGTCGATGCGGTGTACGCACAGCGTACAGCTCTCTACCGTTCCCTTGCCCCGTGGTGCAACGGCCAGCTGATCATGGAGATCTTCATGAATGAAGGAGCGTGCCTTGAAAGGGCAAGCCATCATGCAGTAGCGACAGCCGATGCAGATGTGTTTATCGACCAGCACAATTCCATCGGCACGCCGGAACGATGCGCCGGTCGGACACACGTCAACGCAGGGCGCTGTTTCACAGTGCTGGCACAGCATGGGCAGCGAATGCGCATAACCGGTCTGGCGGTTGCGCACAGTTACCTTGCGGATCCATTGCGCATCGATCGCACGTGCGTGTTCGCTCGTCGCCTCGCTGACCGGCGACCATCCGTGCTCATCCGCGCAGGCGTTGACACAGGCATCGCAGCCGTTTGCGCACTTGCTGGTGTCAATCAGCATTCCCCAGCGCCGTTCACTCGAGACCGGTTGATCTGCCGCCCTGGCCTGGCCAAGCTGATGGACAATGACACCCGGCACTACGGTGGCTGCCGCAACTGTGCCTGCGGCGCCGCCGAGAAAGCGCCGGCGTGACCTGTCGGTATCCTGTTCGCGACTCATCGAATGGGTCCCTCTGCTGCCAGTACGTCGAGGGTCTGCGACGTTGCTGTATTACTCAGTGAGGCCGTCGCTGCCGTCTGGTGGTGCATGGCGGATCGGCGCTCGACATCCGGGATCTGTGAATCCCGGGTGGGCCGATCGGCATGGCACTGGAAACAGTCGATGTGGACGGCCGCATAGGCATGACAACTGTTGCAGAAATGCTCATGGCTGTCGACGCTGGGCATCGCACCATCTGCCCCGGGTGTGACGTGGCAGTTGATACATTCCTCGAGGCTGTACTGCCGGGTACGAATACCCTCATGCACAGTCCTGTCCCGCTGATGCAGGATGTAGTCCATGTGGTTCTTGCGCATCTCCTGCGTTGGCTCCACACAACCCTGCGTCGCGCTGACCTTGGCGCGTGCCTGCGGGACTTCCGGCAGAGGGACGTCACCCGCGATTGCCGCGACCGGCATGCCCGCAAGGACAAGCGCCGGAATCGCGATGCACAGCAACCGCCAGCGGCTCAATAAGCGCTGCATAATGACTCCTGTTTTACTTACTCGCCCATTGCCATGTCGATGTAACCCGTGGGGCAGACATCGGAGCAGATATGACAGCCGATACATTTGGTGTAATCGGTGTCAACATAGCGGCCCATGGTCGCTTCCGTCTTCTTGACGCGGAAGATTGCGTCCTGCGGGCAGAAGATGACGCAGTTGTCACATTCAAAGCACATGCCGCAGCTCATGCAGCGTTCGGCTTCGGCGCGGGCCTCTTCTTCACCGAGGACAACGATGCGCTCCTCGAAATGGCCAAGCACCTCGTCTGCCGTCGGTACCCTTTCCTGGCGCTTGTGGCGCGGTGTGTAGGTGAAATGCCCCAGGAACAGCTTGGTTGCAGGAACGATTTCATGCGCGGCCCGGTCTTCGTAATTGTGCACGGCAAACTTGCTGTCATCTGTGCCGCGCGTTTCACCCCGGTTTTCGTAATCCTCCGGCTGCAGGCCCGCCTCGCGCAGTTTATCCAGCAGATGGAAGTGGTGCTTGTCGACCTTGGGACGCTTCTTGAATTCCTCGCTCTTGAGGTAGAGGTCAATGCTTTCAGCCGCAACGGATGCCTGACCGATGGCAGTTGTGAGCAGGTGCGGACGGATAATATCGCCGGCGACAAAGTGACCGGGCCGGTTCGGCATCTGGTAGAACTTGTCCGCATCCATCAGGCCATGGCCGTTGTCAAACTGTTCCAGCCCTGTCATGTCACCGCCCTGACCGATGGCCGAGACAATCAGGTCGGCCTCGAGGAGTTGCTCGGTGCCCTCGACGGGCTGCGGCCGGTTGTCGACCATTTTGCACTTGGCGATCCTGAGGCCCGTGGCACGGCCCTGGTCGTTCAACACGACTTCGGTGGGCATGACACCGTCAAGGATGGTGACGCCCTCGGTGAGTGCGTCCATCACTTCGTGCTCCGCGGCGGTCATGTTCTCTTTCGGGAACAGGGAGGTCAGCGTGACCTCGGCGCCTTCCTTCTGCGCGACCGAGATGGTGTCATGAGTGACATAACCCAGTACCGCGGCCTCGGCAGCGGCCTGGCGGTCCTTTGGCTGGGGATGCTTGATCTGGCCGAGCCGGCGGGCTACCGACACGACGTCGATGGAGGTGTCACCGCCGCCCACGCAGACCACCTTGGAGGTCGCGACCTGCAGACGGCCGCTGTTGAAGGCCTCGAGGAACTGCACACCCGTCACACAGTTCGGCGCATCGGCGCCGGGCACCGGTAATTTGCGGCCGCTCTGACAACCGATTGCCCACAGAATGGCATCGTAGTTTTTTTCGAGTTCCTCGACCGATACATCGCGGCCAATACGGGTATTCAGCTTGATCTCGATGTCACCCATGTCAAGAATCCGCTGAATCTCGTGATCCAGAAATTCGCGCGGGGTGCGGTAGCCGGGAATCCCGTACTTGAACATGCCACCCAGTTCCTTGTGGTCATCGAAGACCGTGGAGGCGTGTCCCATGCGGCGCAGCTGGTAGGCGGCGGCAAGGCCGGCTGGTCCGCCGCCGACGATGGCAATCTTCTTGCCGGTCAGCGGGGCACCTTCCGCGAACTTGAAGCCCTGTACCTTGGCGGTGTCGCCAATGTACTGCTCGATGGCGTTGATTCCCACGAAGTCTTCCACCTCATTGCGGTTGCAGCCGTCTTCGCACGGCGCCGGGCACACGCGTCCCATCATGGAGGGGAAGGGGTTGGCATCGGTGGAGCGGCGGAAGGCATACTCCTGCCAGCTCACATCCTGAGGTGGCTTCTCGATGCCGCGCACGATCTGCAGCCAGCCACGGATATCTTCCCCTGACGGGCAACTGCCCTGACACGGCGGCGTGCGGTGCACGTACACCGGGCACTTGTGGGAGTGATCGCCCTCGAAGATCTGTGTGTGAAGATTGTCCCACACGTAGTCGCCGTCTTCGAATTTGCGAAAGGTTAATTTTTCCATATCGTCACGAGAAGTTGCCATGCCTGTTCTCCTGTCCGGATAAAGCGAATTTTTCTGTTAACGCGTTGTCTTTCGGCCATTGGCCTCAAGCGACTTCCTGTTCTTCCTGTCCATCGAGAATGATTGCGTTGCTGACCAGCTGATGCACGCTGACAACCTGGTCGAGTGTGAATCCGTAGTAGGGCATTACCTTGCTGAACTGGCTCTTGCAGATGGCGCAGATCGCTGCCATGTGGGTCACGCCGTGTTCCTCCACTACCTGTTTCAACGCCTCCATGCGCGGCAGGGCACCTTTTACGCGAAGCTCCATCAGGTCGTCGGTGAGCAGTCCGCCGCCACCGCCACAGCAGAAAGTGGCTTCGCCGATGGTGTCGGCGGGCATGTCATGGAAGTGGTTGCAGGTTGCCTTGATGATCTCGCGCGGTATGACGAACTGCCCGCCTGGCATGTCGCCCATGCGCGAGGCGCGGGCCACATTACAGGAATCGTGATAGGTGAGAACCATATCGTCGTTCTGTGACTTGTCGAATTTCAGCTTGCCTTCCCTGATCAGACCGTGAGTGAACTCGCAGATGTGTTGCGGTACCGGGTACCTGGGGTCCAGGAAGTCGAAGGGTCCCGCGAGCGTATTCAGGAAGCTGTAGGCCACACGCCAGGCATGACCGCACTCGCCCATGATGATCCGCTTGACGCCGAGTTCCAGCGCCGCCTCACGGATACGCAGGGCCAGCTTGCGCATGTTTTCATAACTGCCGATGAACATGCCGAAGTTCGCGGCCTCGCTGGCATGGGAACTGATTGTCCAGTTGATACCCGCCTGGTGAAAGACCTTGCCGTAGCCAATCAGGCCATCGACATGGGGTTCGGCAAAGAAGTCGGCGGAGGGTGTCACCAGCAGCACATCGGCGCCTTTTACATCCAAGGGGTAGCGCACCTTGACCCCCGTCTCGTCCTCGACATCCTCCTCGATTCCTTCCAGCGTATCCGCCAGGGCCGGCTCGGGGAGTCCGAGGTTGTTGCCGATCTTGAAGACCTTGCCGATGATCTCGTTACAGTACTTCTGACCCTTGCCAACGGCGTCCATGATTTCGCGGCCCGCCATCGAGATCTCGGCCGTGTCGATTCCGTACGGGCAGTACACCGAGCAGCGCCGGCACTGTGAGCACTGGTGGAAATAGCTGTACCAGTCGTCCAGAACCTCTTCGGTGAGATCGGCAGCGCCGACCAGCTTGGGAAAGTGTTTCCCGGCAAATGTGAAGTAGCGGCGATAGACCTTGCGCAGCAGATCCTGGCGGGCGACCGGCATGTTTTTCGGGTCGCTGGTGCCGAGGAAATAATGGCACTTGTCGGTGCAGGCCCCGCATTTTACGCAGGAATCGAGAAATACCTGCAGGGAGCGGTACTTGCCAAGCAACTCTCCCATTTTGTCGATGGCGACATCCTTCCAGTTGTCGACCAGCTCGCCCGGAAAACCAAGCGCCTGTTGAAACTCCGCCTTGGCCACGAAGGGCTTGCTGTGCGCCATCACCCCTTCCTGGATATGGGGGATGATCGGAATCTCTTTCAGTTCAGGTGTCTCGAAATCAGCCACGTAGGTGCTCCTTCCAGCAAACGCGTCAAGTCAGCAAGCGGGATCTGTCAGGATTGCTTTTCCAGTGCTGCCGCCCAGGGTGCCAGATGGCGCTGCTCGCGCGGGTTATCCACCTGGTTACGCGTCGGGCTGAAAAAGACGCCGGGCGCATGGAGCAGCTTGCTCACCGGGAAGATGATCATCAGGGTCGCCACCAGGGTGAGATGAACCAGCAGCACCGGGTCCGCAGGCAGCGGCTGCCAGCTGAAATACATCAGGCCCAGGAAGAAAGCCTTCAGGGCAACGATGTCCGTATGCCAGACATACTTCATGCCCAGGCCGGTGAGGCCGATCGCTATCAGCAGCGCCAGCATGAGATGGTCGGAGGGCGCACTGATGTAGCGCACGCGATCCACGAGGAAACGCCGCGCCCAGAGACCGGCCAGACCGACGACCATGCCAAAGGCGGCATATTTTCCGAAAGGCTGTATCCATTCAACCCAGAACCACACCGGCTGAGTGAAGTAACGCAGGTGGCGCAGCAGCACCAGCAGCAGGCAGAAATGAAACAGCCAGCCGAAGATCCAGGTCCACTTATTCGACTTGAAAAGGCTCTGGAAGAATGCCACCTCCCGGAACATCCGCCACACCACACCGCTTCTGGTGACCGGTGCCGGTGTCGTCGGAATTTTCAGGGGTGCCGGCGTTCTGGCATACAAGCGAATACGCAACGCCAGGCCCGCGATCAGAAGGATCGTTGCGGCGTAGAACAATACGGCATAGATACCGGTCACCAATGACACCGTCATCTCCTTACAGGCACTTGAACAAACGGCGGGGAGAGCTCTCCCCGGCCGTTATCCCGTACAGGGTATGCTTTACACGCAGCCAGTCGGTTTTGGCAGACCGGCGTATTTGCATGCCTGTTTTGCCGGGCCGTACGGATACAGCTCGTAGAGATACTTGCTGTTACCCTTGTCCTTGCCAAGCTTCTTGCCGATTGCCTTGGTCAGAACGCGGACCGCCGGTGCGATCTGGTACTCTTCGTAGTACTCGCGCAGGAAGTTGATGACCTCCCAGTGACTCTCGGTCAGGTCGAGCCCGTCTTCCTTGGCCATAATCTCAGCCACCGCCGGCTCCCATTGGTTAAGGTCGGCGAGGTATCCCTCTTCATCGGTTTCCAGCGTTTTGCCGTTTACTTCAATCGCCATGGTCGATCTCCTCGTTCGTGTCGATCTATCGTTTAGAAAATTCAGAGCCAGGATTGAACCGTGTCGTGCCCGGTAACCAGGTCTACGAAACCGCCGTAGTCCACCACCGAGACGCCATCAATCAGCCGGTCTTCGGACATGCCGCGGGCCTTGAGATCGGGCCCGAGAACATAGAACTTTAGATTGCTCATCGCATCGCTGACCTTGTGGCTGTTAGCGGTGTTTTTCAGAGCACCAATGACACCATCTTCGATGAACAGTACCGCCGCACCCGCGGTGGCCAGCCGCACGCAGGAATCCAGCGCGTTACGTTCAAAGGGTGACTTGTTCACAATATGTAGCATTGCCATCGATCTCGTCCCCTAGAAACTCAGTATGACGTCCTGCGCGTCCATGATCTCTGCAAGTTCTTTCGCGCTGACAACATGGATGGAATCCTTCTCCGCCCAGTCGTCGTCTTCGTCTTCCCAGGTGAGCGCCTGCAGATCATCGACGGTCAGACCACGTGCATCGAGAGATTCTTTCTCGATGTAAATACGGGTTACCTCGTAGTCACCCAGGGCGCTGTAGGTGGGCGAGAAATTCTTCATCCCGATCCCTTTCGTATCCTGCCCCTTGGTGAGCTCATACACACCATCGTCCACGAAGGCCAGGCTCACGTCCTGTTCGAACGCGGCGCCAATCAATACCACCTCCAGCGATTCCAGGGGGTAAATCGTGCCGTACGGGGCCTTGCGGTTGACATACAGAAACTTCTTGGTTTGCGACATATAAGCTCCCCCTAATCTCCGAACACCACCAGGCGCTCCGCCTGAATGCCTGCCTCGATCAATTGCCCCAGCCCGGAGATCCGGAAGCCTGGCGCAATGTTGTTGGCATCCTTCCCGTGGCGCTTCATTTCGTCCGCATCGAGGATCCCGCGCCTTTGGGCAGCCGCCACGCATACCACCAGATCAAGATCGTGTTTTTCCGCAAGCTCGCTCCACTGCTGGGTGATGTTGCGGTCGTCCTGAGGGGGTACGCCGAGGCGCGTCCCATTGTTCACGCCGTCGTGGTAGAAAAAGACACGGAAGATTTCGTGTCCCTTTTCCAGGGCGGCCTTCGTAAACTGAAGCGCACTGTCAGACGATTGGTGCTGGTAGGGCCCTTCATTAACCATCACAGACAGTTTCATACCACTCACATCCTTTTCAGTCTTTGCAAGATTCAACATCCGCCTTCGCAGGTCCCGGAGCGCCCGCACACTGCATGTGCTTCGATGGACGCTGCCGGAACCCGCAAAGGATACCGCCTGGAGGCCGGTCCGGCCTTGACCCAGATCAGAATCGGATGTGAGTCGATGCGTTCAGGCTGTTCCGTGCGCCACGCCAGTTGTCGACATGGTACTTGGTGAAGGGCAGGCCGGTGACCTCGAAAAACCGTGGCCAGCCAATCCGCTCAATCCAGTCGTTGATGCGCTCCCAGTCCCGGGCATCCTCTCGGTAGGCCTTGAGGATCTGCTTGACGATGGCCGTTGCTTCCGGCCAGCGTGGCGGATTGTTCGGGATACCGGCGGCAACCAGTTTCTGGAAGGTCGGTTTGCTGCGGGCGTTGGAGTGGTTACCACCTACCCAGATAGCCAGCTTGGTGTGCTCGGCGTCGTTGATCTGCATCGGCGGACAGGGTGGATAGCAGGCACCGCAACAGATGCACTTCTTCTCGTCGACTTCCAGCGACGGCTTGCCGTTCACCAGCGCCGGGCGAATGGCTGCCACGGGGCAGCGCGCCACCACGGAAGGTCGTTCGCACACATTGGACACCAGGTTGTGATTGATCTTCGGTGGCTTGGTGTGCTGCACATTGATGGCGATATCGCCCTGACCACCGCAGTTGATCTGGCAGCACGAAGTGGTGATGTGTACCCGGTTCGGCATGCGACAGTTCTTAAAGTCGTCGATCAGTTCGTCCATCATGGACTTGACGACGCCGGAGGCGTCGGTGCCGGGAATGTCGCAGTGCAGCCAGCCCTGGGTGTGCGAGATTGCCGAGATGGAGTTGGCCGTGCCACCGACGATAAAGCCGGCGTCCTCGACAGCCTTGATCAGCGGCTCCACCTTGGCCTCGTCGGTTACCATGTATTCGAGGTTACTGCGCAGCGTGAAGCGTATAAAACCGTCGGCAAACTGATCGCCGATATCGCACAGTTTGCGCAGGGTGAAAATATCCAGAATACGCTGCGTTCCGACCTTCACGGTCCAGATCTGGTCGCCACTGTGCGCCTCGTGCATTAACACGCCGGGGCGCGGATGGGTGTGATATTTCCACTGCCCGTAGTTCCTGCGCATCACCGGATGCATGTACTGAAAGCCGTCCGGGCAACCGGATTCGATCGGCTGGCGCATCTCTTGTTTTGCCATGTCTCTCTCCTGACTCACTAATTCAAATTCAGATTAACTGGCTGTCATGCCGGAGCGGTGCAGACTGCTCCGGCATGCGCTGCGAGATTAACACTGGGGCTGGTCAGCCGGCGGCCTGCCTCTCCTCGATCTTGCGTTCGAACCACTTCTCGGCCTCTTCATCCCAGCCATCCATCCGCACGTAGGAGCTTTGACGCGGGTGGGCGACCATGTTGGGGTCGGGCTCGACGCCTATCCCTTCGAGGAAATTGACCAGTCCGATGCGCTCGATCATTTCACCGCAGCGTTCATGTTCGAGGCCGTTTTCGGCCCAGAAATCGATGATCTCTTCGGCAAGCTCGTTGATCCGCTCGTAATCCTCTTCGGTTTCCATCTTCCAGAAGGGCACAATGACCGTGCCCATGAGGTCACCGATCTTGAGGGTGCGCTTGCCGCCGATAAGGATGGTTACGCCCCTGTCATCTCCCGGCGACAGTGCCTTCGGGACGACATTCAGGCAGTGCATGCAGCGCACGCAGTTACGGTTGTCGACGGCCAGTGTGTCGTCGTCATTCAGCGCCAGGGCCTGGGTCGGACAGCGCGTGATAATGTTGTCGATGACATGCTGCCGGCCCTTTTCGCTGACATAGGCCTTGAACTCGCCCTGGTCCACCTTCATGTCGTCCCGCCAGGTACCGATGATGGCGAAGTCGGACCGCTCGATCGCGTTCTGGCAGTCATTCGGGCAGCCCGAGACCTTGAACTTGAACTTGTAGGGCAGGGCCGGACGATGCACGTCGTCGGTGAAGTTGTTGAGGATATTGCGGTGAATGGCGTGTTCGCTGCAGCAGGACATTTCGCAGCGCGCCGCGCCTACGCAGGACATGCCCGTACGCACGCAGGGGCCGGCACCGCCGAGATCCCAGCCGTACTCGTTGATCTCGTCGAAGAAGTGCTGGGTGTTCTCGGTGGTGGTACCGATAAACATGATGTTGCCGGTCTGGCCGTGGAAGGTCTGCAGTCCGGAACCCCATTTTTCCCAGCTGTCGCCCAGCTTGCGCAGAATGTCGGTGGTGTAATAGTTGCCGGGTGGCGGCTGCACGCGGAGGGTGTGAAACTCTTTCGACTCGGGGAAGGCGCTGCCAACTTCCGAGAAACGCGGGATGATGCCGCCGCCGTACCCAAACACGGAAACCGTGCCGCCTTTCCAGTAGCCCTTGCGGGTTTCGTACGAATGCTCCAGCTGGCCCAACAGCGAGTTGGCTACGCCACGGATGCGCGCATCTTGGTGTTGGTCACGCAGTCTCTTGATACCGGATACGAAGCTCGGCCAGGGGCCGTTCTCGAGTTCATCCAGCATCGGAGTGTCATGGTGCTTGTCGGCCATGTGTGTCTCCTTCATCAAATTAGGAATGGCGGGTTCTGGTCCTGCCGGACCGTCCACCGTGCTCATCGTGAGCAGGGAGCGTCCGGGTCGCAAAAATCCTGCTGAGTATGCCTGAAAGTAAACCCCGTTACAGGGTGTTCAGACCTGCCTCAGCGCACTTTCTTCCGTGGTTGGAAGTCTAGGAGTCTGAAACCGCTGAGAATACCCTACCCTTGGGGTGTGCAGGGTGCGATAGCCTATCTCAAACGGGATAGTCTGGTAAAGTGAAAACGGCGCCGCTTGCGGCGGCGCGCCGGTCCGAAAACACGCCTTTGACGCAGAAATCAAGTATAATTAAATGCTTATAAACGCATCAGTACAATCTATCCGGTTTTGCCGGCAGTGGGAACCCCGTTCGGCCCGACGTTGCCACCGGTGTGGGCACCGATACGCGGATCGCGCGAGACAGGCTACACTGAACAGCCCGGCGACAGATGAGGCAATCCGAGAATGACATCAGCAGGCTCACCCGCAGCATGTGACAGCGCGGCTCGCAACCCCTTCCTCCCGGGCGACGAGGCGGCGTATCAGGCATGGCGGGAACAGAAGCTCCAGGACTACCCGACCGAGGTGTCGTCCCTGCTGGTGCGGATTGCCGATCCGGGCGATGTTTCCGAGGCCGAATACCGCGCGGTGGTGCGCCTTTGCGGCAAGACGAACATGGCACTCTACGATCTCGGGCGGGCATGCGTGGCGGGCAAGGCGGCGGTGCGCGCGCTGGGTCGTCGCTTCGGGCTGGTACACCTTGACAGCAATCTGTACGCCGATGAGGACAGTATCACCAGCCTGCAGGTCACGGCGGCGCGGCGTCAGCGCGACTACATCCCCTACACCAACCGGCGGCTGAACTGGCATACAGACGGCTATTACAACGCGCCGCAACAGCGTATCCGGGGGATTCTCATGCACTGTGTAACGGACGCCTGGCGAGGGGGAGAAAACCAGTTTCTCGATCATGAGATCGCCTATATCCTGCTGCGTGACGAGAACCCGCGGTACATCGCCGCGCTGATGCAGCCGGATGCCATGACGATCCCGCCGAACGTCGAAGGGGGTGTCGAGATACGCGGTGCCGAGACCGGCCCGGTGTTTTCGGTTGAAATCGGGACCGGGAACCTCCATATGCGTTATAGCGCGCGGATGCGCAATATTCACTGGAAAGATAACCCGGATACGCAGGCGGCGGTGTTGTTTCTGCAGGATCTGTGGGCAAATGGCTGTCCCTATATGTATCACTATCGGCTAGTGCCGGGCCAGGGTGTGATTTGCAATAATGTGCTGCACAGTCGAGCGGCATTCGAGGATTCACCCGCTGCGGGGCAGACGCGGCTGTTGTACCGGGCTCGCTACTATGACCGGGTGAGCGGCACGGATCTGGGTGATATTTTCACGCCCTGATGCCCTTCACTCACTGCATTGACGGAATGGTCTTATGCTCTGGCTCAGCGAAATATTGCTCCAGGAACACCAGCTCGACTCCTTTGCGGGCTTGATCGAAAAGGTCCAGGAACGGGCCAGGGCTGGCGAGATGTTTTTTCGCATCGATGTCAGGCCGCCTTTCCAGGACACACCGGAAGACTGGGAGAATCGGCTCGAAGCCGCGTTCTACGCCGCACCGCGGTAGGCGCTCTCCCGGCGCAAGCGAGGTCAGTTAAATGTATTGGCAAGATGAGGGAAAAAAGTCGGGCTACCAGGTGCCCGATGACGTGGTTGATCTCAGCTACCGGATCCGCTGCCGCGCGCTGCCGATCGATCATGCGTACAGTCTGTCGCGCGCGATCCGCCAGGCGTTGCCGTGGCTGGCGGACGAGCCGGGTGCGGGCGTCCATCTGATTCATGGCGCGGAATCCGGCAACGGCTGGTACCGTCCCGAGGATTCCGAGACGGCCTTGCTGCATCTTTCGCGCCGGGCGCGCATGATGCTGCGCATGCCGAAAGACCGGATCGGGCAGGCGCGTGAGCTGGAAGGGGTCGAACTCGATATCCAGGGTCACAGCCTGACCGTGGGCGCGGCGGACGTGAAAAAGCTGAGCTCGCTGTCCACGCTGTTTGCCCGCTACGTCGTCATCGAGGATGACGCCGATGAGGAGGCGTTTCTGCGCCGGGTGATAGAGGAGTTCGCGGCGCTGGGGCTGGATGTGCGCAAACTGATGTGTGGCAAGGAGCATTGCTTCCGGACGCCGGAGGGCACGATTCGGACACGCGCCGTGATGGTGGCGGACCTGGAACCCGAGCAGTCGGTGCTCCTGCAGCAGAAGGGCATAGGTTCGGGCCAGAAAATGGGCTTTGGCCTGTTTATTCCCCATAAGGGGATTAAACCCGTCAAGGAAACACACTAGAATACGCCGGCTGTGGAATACCCGTAGCGGGCGACTGTTCGGGTTCCCGTACATTTTGATTAGCTGAATTCTTACAGGCCAAGGGGAGAACAATGGCAATTGAGTTTGAAGGCAAAACCATTGAGATGACGGACAGCGGCTACCTGGCCAATGCCGAGGACTGGAGCGAGGCACTGGCCGGGCAGCTGGCGGAAAAGGAAGGTATTACCCTGACAGAAAAGCACTGGGACGTGATCAATTACCTGCGCGACCAGTACTACAATCATGCGGGTAATCAGCCCAACGAGCGCACCATCCTCAAGGACATTGGCAAACAGTGGGGCGCCAAGCTGAGCAGCAAGGACATGTATGATCTGTTTCCGCTCATGCCAAGCAAGCAGGGCGGCAGGATCGCCGGGCTTCCGGAAAGCCGGCGCAAGGGTGGTTATTGATCTGCCTCAAGAACCGCGCCATTTGTCCTTTTGGGATATAGGCGCGTCCGCGAGCGGGACGGTATAGTCGCCTCAGCGAGATTGATGGATCCATTTGCGCAATCTAAAGCAGGAGATGAGAAAGATGAGCGAAAGAACTGAATTAATTAAGAAAATGTTGGATATGCAGAAGAAGTTCATCGCGTATGAGCATGAGCACGGCGTCACGCCGGAAGAATACTTCGTTGCGCCGGAAGGTCACCCGCTGCATCACTTTCGCCAGGAATACAGGGATATGGCGATGAAGGTCGTGGACCTGGCGCACTCCGACAAGGGGTCGCATAGCTAGGAGCCTGTCGGACTTAGGGGTTCGTAACGAGGCAGGTGGGAGAGTGAGCACAAAGCCTCACGGTTTCGAGGCGCATAGTGGGCCCTACGCAACGAGAAAGCGGGAGGCTTTGGGCCGCTCTCCCACCGCCGCAGTAGAATCAGACTAAGTCCGACAGGCTCCTAGCCGGCGGCTGCCCGGTGTTGTCCGAAAAGCCGTGTCTGCAGACACGGCTTTTTTTCATTTCATTTGCAGCCGCCCGCGTCAGATCTCGGACCACATCCGCAGCAGATTGACGTAGGCATTGCTGACCTGAGCCGTCTCCGCGGCATCGGGCCTGTCTCTCAGCAGGGTCTCTCGCGCCTGGTACAGCTCATAGAGGAGTTCCCGCTGCGCCGGGTCCCGCACCAGGCTCTGTACCCAGGTGACAGCCACCAGACGTTCGCCGTCGGTGACCGGGCTGACTTCATGCAGGCTGGACGAGGGGTACATCACGGCATCGCCCGCCGGCAGCTTGATGTGTTGTCTGCCGAAGGCGGTATGGATGACGAGTTCGCCGCCCTGGTAGGTGTCGGGCGCATTCAGGAATATGCTGATCGAGATATCGGAGCGGTAATGGTCACCCGTACCCATGATCGGGTCATCGATATGTCTGCCGTAATGCATGCCTGGCGAATAGCGCGCGTAATAGGGGGCGGCTACGCGCAGCGGTAATGCCGCATACTGGTACAGCGGGTGCTGCACCAGACTGGCCATGACGATGTTGTTCAGCTGTGCGGCCAGTTTGTCAGCGCCGGAAGCAAGTTCCAGGTTATGCTTGACACGCGCCGCCTGCTTTCCTGCAGACAGTTTGCCGTTTACAAAAGGCGCATCGGCGAGCAGTTCCTGTACGTGCCGCAGTTGTTCCGCGGACAGCACGGCGGGTATGGTCAACAGCATCTGACAATGACTCCCGAAGTGGATTGCCGGTAGAATCGGGGGAAAGCACGGAGACGGTGAGATGATACTGAATGTTTTTGTCGATGAGCAAACCTACAGGATCGAGGTCCCGCAGTTTGTCATTGACGAGGGTGATGAGTTCTTTGCCAGGCTCGACCGCGACATGGACAAGGGCTATCAGATGAGTCGGACCTGGGTCGAGAACCCCGACCCCGTGAATCGCTGTCAGATCGTGGCCGACAAGCTGCTCACGGCGCTCGAGACCGACAACGAGAAACTGGGCATGATGATGGCCGGTTATATCCTCACACGCCTGCCCAAGGTCACCGGCATCCGGATGAATACCGAAGGGGACATGCTGGAGCACGAGCTGATTCTCGGCGCCGCGTAGCGTGCGGCATGGCCGATCTGTTCAGTGTGACCGCGCCACTCATGATCCGCTGCCCGAGCGGCAGCACCAAGGTGATGCTGGAGCGTTTTCGGCACCCCGACGGCCTGCTTTTCTTCGAACTCTATTGGGAACGACTCGACGGCACACAGGGCGTGCACCTCATCGAAGGCGAGGTGCGGGGCGAGGGCCCCTGGAAGGTGGGTGACTGCGTGGTGACGGTGCTGGGTTGCCAGGGTGCGCAGCCGGAAATGGCCGGCGACTTCGCACAGTGGCAAATGGAGATCGAGCAGGGGCTTGCGGTTTATCCGCCACGCGCCGACATCGTCAGGCTCGCGCGTGAGCGCGGTGCGCTCGTGGACTAGCCCGCATTTGTTAGCCGACCGGTTTGCGCATGGCGAAGTGCGGAATGGTTCCGAACAGACGCTGTGAGGCACCCACGATTTCGTAGCCTGCCTGTTCATAGAATCCCACCGCCGCCTCTCTGGCCTGGAGTACGATCAGACGTGCTCCGTGCGCCCGCGCCCGCAGCTCGAGGGCCTGCAGCAGGGCGCGCCCGATACCCTGGCCCCGGCAAGCCGCGTCGACGGCCATGTAACGGATCTGTGCTTCTGTGACCGAGTTGAAGTGCAGGCGGGCAACGCCAACCGGGGTCGTTGCGTCCACACGGGCCATCAGGTGAAGGCTCTGGCTCTCGAACTCGTCCCGTTCACTGCCGCGTGGCTGCCCCCAGGGTTCCCGCAGCAGTCTCCAGCGCAGGTCGTAGTAACGCTCGAAATCCTCCCTGGATTCGGGGCTGACAATCTGGAACTGCATGGGTGAGGAGGGGAGGAACGCCCGCTTGCGTTCAGGCGAAGACGACCCACGTGGTCGCGATATATTTCACGCCCTGCGGCAGGACGTCGCCTCGATGTTCATGGGTCCAGAACGGTGGAAACAGCAGCAGCTTGCCCTGCTCAGGCCGTATGTGGACATCCTGGTAGAGAAACTGTGTCTCGCCGCCTGGTCCGGGCACATCGTTCAGATACCAGACAGCAACCAGCTGGCGCTGGCTGAACTCATGACTCCCGCCGTCGATGTGCCAGTGGTAATACTCCCCGGGATTCGTGCGCTGGATCGCGTAGCCCATGTCCTTGAAGGGGCCCTTGAAATAGGGGAAGGTCTCGCGGAACTCCTTGAGGGCCGCTGCCAGTGAGCCGAACAGGGCCCGGTCGATGTCTTTCCAGTGCGCTTTGCCGCTGACCACGAGGTCGGTGGATTTCTTGATGCTCTGATCCTTGTAGATCATCTGCCCGATCCGGCCCTGGTACTGTTCGTCTTCGGCGGCCTCAAAGCGGCGGATCATGTCATTGCAGAGCTCCGCAGACAGGGCATCACGCTTTTCGAAGATGAAACTGAGGGGTTTGACCTCGCGAATCGTCTGCAGTCCAGGATGGGTGGCGCTTGGCTGGGGCATGGGGAATTAGAAGACAGAATCCAGAATCCAGAAGTCAGAACTCAGAATACAGAAGACAGAATCCAGAATCCAGAATCCAGAAGTCAGAAGTCAGAAGTCAGAAGACAGGAGACAGGAGACAGGAGACAGGGGGATGGCAGACAGGGTATCCGGATCAGAACATTCTGGGTGCTGGATTCTGACTCCTGGATTCCGGTTTTTCTAAATCAGAACATTCTGGATACTGGCTTCTGACTCCTGGATTCAATCTCTTTTAAAGTCGCCTGTTTTCGATCAGGTTTTGCAGCGATGCCGGAAGATCATCCGGTTGCGAGCGGTAGAGGTCGAGCATCTGTAGCGCAAGTGCGTCCCAATGCGCGCGGCTCACGGGTATCAGAGTCGCGATCGGGCTGCGGTCGCCACTCGCCACCCAGCTTTGATAGGCCCGGCTCAGGCTCGGGAACAGGTGCTTGCGCATGCTGGCCAGATTGGCGAAATAAAAATGCAGTGACGCATCTTCGCCGTCGCGGACCAGGGCCGGGAGCGTGGACAGCGCATCGGCCAGATGATCGCGGACGGCGCGGGTCATGATTGCCGCCTGGGAATGCGGCAGGCGAATGAGCATGTCCTTCCAGTCGGGTCCCAGGCGTTGCCCGGCAAGCACCTCGCCTTTCTCGTGGAGCAGCGCTGAGCCCAGCTCGGCATCTGTCATCTGCTCCAGTGCGGACTGCGCATCAGCGGCGAAATCGTAGCAGTGCATTGCCCGGCCCATCGCATTGTCAGGTTGACTCCAGCGCCACTCCTCGATCTTTTCCCAGATCAGCCGGCGCAGCGATTCGCGCCGCAACAGAATGGTCGTGCCCAGCGCCATCGCCGGCGGTGCAGTCAGATCGCGAGCATATTCGTGATCGGCAACCAGGACGGAGAAGTCGGCATGTTTCGCACACTGTTTCAGTCTGCCGAGGAAGAAATGCGGGGCGTTCCTGTTGCCGATACCGG
Source organism: uncultured Gammaproteobacteria bacterium (assembly GCA_963707015.1). Lineage (GTDB taxonomy): Bacteria > Pseudomonadota > Gammaproteobacteria > Thiohalobacterales > Thiohalobacteraceae > CAVPOO01. The sequence goes on along the minus strand of CAVPOO010000010.1, from coordinate 17,717 downwards.
CGCTGTAGACCAGCCCGTGGGGATTGAGGGCGGCATTGATGGCACTGCTGTCAAAGGGGTCGTAGCGATCGCCATTCACGGGGACATCCGCAAAGGCTTCGTCCTCCAGTGTCCGCCAGAACTCCTCGCGGTCCTTCAGCCAGTCACCCACAACCGTATCCGGCAGCATATCCTGGAACGAATAGCCCTTTTCCCAGCGAAAATATTCGCGCATCTTCAGCAGGTAGATGCACAGGGTGTAGTCACCGGCGTGCCGCGCATCCGCAATGTGGCAATTTCGCTGAACTGCGGTGAGCAAAGGCTGCAAGGCTTTCTGCATGGGTCCGTTCTTGGTGTAAAGGGTTTGGCGAGGCCGCCGCGGATAATTACCTACTGTTTTGGTCCACTATTAAAATGGTAGCATGTGGGCCGGCAAACATACCAGAGGGCAGTGTTCCGGGGCCCAGGTTCAGAGGTGAGTCGTGAGAATCAAGAGTCGGTGGAATCAAAAGGAGCGCGCGCGATCCATTCAGGAAACCGCCAGTGCGCTCGGTTTTATCATGTGGCGCATCGCCCAGAACGCATTGCTGAGCCTGGAGAACGAGGGTTTTCAGACGGATACCCAGGTTCAACGCCTCGATGTCATCGAGGAATTCCTGGCCTTCCTGCTCCACGTGGTGGATCGGCGCGTCTACGATCGCATGGATCAGGACGAGCGCTCCGAGTTCATGAACGCACTGGCCCGCAAGCTGTCGGATTTCGTGCAGGACAATGCGCGCGACTTTCTCGGCAAGGGCGACCATCGGGCACCCTTCATCCAGCTGGTCAATGAGCGGATGGACGTGTATTCGGAATTTGCATTCAGGGAGGGTGAGCCGGGATTTTCGCTCAGGCGTTACCTGGGTGATCGTGTCACCAGTGTCATGGGGGCGCGGGACAGCAAGTGGATCGACGATCAGGTGATGGACATCGAAGTGCCCGAGGCGCTGAACACCCTGAACCGGGGACTGGGCAACCTGTTGCCGCAGGAGTCTGAGCTGGCGGGTTGAAGCCGAGTGCAGGACCGCCATGAAAAAAGCGGACCCTGATGGCCCGCTTTCTGATGGCGACCGTGCTGACAGCCGTTATTTTTGCGCCCAGCTGCTGTAGCCGCCGGTGTCCTGCTCTTTACCGGCATTGTATCCGGCCTCATAGGCCTCTGTTACGCGCTGTTCCTCGCGCATTGGCTGGCCGATAAAGCCGCTCTGCCAGCCCTCGATATATTCCGGATTCACACCGGCTTTTTCCATCTCAACTGTAGCGTCATGATACGTCTTGTGATCCATGATCCTCTCCTTCACGTAGTCTCGTTGCAAATCGATCATCCGTTGCGGATGCGAATGTTCGGTATCCGGCCTCGCAGGCGCAGCCCGCAGGGCGTGCACAACCCGGGTCGCGAAAGTCTTCCACCGGCCTCGCCGGTTTGCAGGCAAGCCGGTTGCCGCACGCAGGGTCCACTGCCGGCTTGCGGATCGCCAGGGCGCACGGTCGCTCTCGTCGACAGTCGGATCCCTTGCTGTAGTCCGGACCGGTCGGCGATCCTGTGACGGGCGGATGCCTCCAACCTCGCAGCGGTCCCTGTCATGTGAGCGCTTTCTCACGCACTCGCAGCCATGTTCAGCTCATCGGATGGTCGCGCCCCGCAACCATCGCGACGGCGGGCGATTTTAGCCGATTCGGGGCACAAAAGTCAGCCCGAAACCGCCCATATATCCCCATGGAGGGATATCACGTGGTCTTGGCGTATAATGCGCGTTTTGGCCGACCGCCCGTCAGCTCACCCCCATCCGGGGTATTCGCAGCGCGAAACGGAGCCAATAAGATATTGGATTTACTGGTAACCTCCCCCGTCGCCGGGGAATGGCTTGCCTGCCTTCGCCGGATCACCGGGAAATTCGCTTATGTCGGAAGACCAAGACGTCAACTTTGCCAGTGCCACGGCCGCCTTTGAGGCCAAGCACTTTTCGCGCGCCATGCAGCTTTTCTCACCGCTCGCCGAACAAGGCGATGCCGAGGCACAACACCGCATCGCCATCATGTACCAGAATGGCCTCGGTGTCGTGCAGAACAAGGAACGCGCGTATAAGTGGATGAAGGCCGCGGCAGAGCAGGGGCACGCCCTGGCGCAACATGGTCTTGGCTTCATGTTCCTCGAAGGGGAATGTGTGGACCAGAATGGCGCCGAGGCAGCCAAGTGGTTTCGTCGGGCAGCCGATCAGGGTCTTGCCGGATCTCTGACCACGCTGGCGATGATGTACGAGGAGGGCAAGGGTGTTGAGCGGGACCTGGATGAGGCAAAGCGGCTTTACGCGCTTGCCGGGTTTGACCGCTGACGAAGTTCGAAGATCTGCAACGCCTGTTGAGCATCGGTTCCCTATGCCCATTCCTGGCACTGCTGAAGAAATCGCGAGTTCAGGCTGTTTGTCATCTGAAAACGGCCGCTGCGCCGGGCCGGGCCTGCCATGATGGAACTCTCCAGCGAAGATTCGCTGCGCCTGAACGTCCTGCTGGCCAACGAGCTTGAGGCCATCCGCATCGATGAATCGTCGATGACCGTGCACGGCCTGTCTGCCCGCGGAGAGTCGGCTGTCAGACTCAGCCCCAACTGCCGTGATGAACAGTACCTGCGTCGTGTCCGCGAGATGTTATCCAGCCACGTGCTGGGTTCACCGGGAGGCTATCCGGTCTATCTTCGCCGCTGGACGCGTATGGGACAGGCGCGTGACAACAGCCTGGAAAAGCTCCTGTTGCTGGGCGAACCGGAGGCTGTCGTGGCTGTGGTGCATGCGTCGGGCCTGACCGATCAGCTCGCGCAGCGGGCCTGGTGGGCGATGCCAACGGCTGAAAATGCCAGAAACATGCTGGCGCGTGCCGGAATCGCGACTGGCACGATGGGACCCGTGCTTGCCGAGTATCTTGTGGAGTATTTGCCGTTCGAGCAGGAGCATGGGGCAATGATCGACAGCATACGCCTGGTCCTGCAACCCGGCCTGATCAGCGATGTTACGAAGGCACGCCTCTGGGCCAGGGCGAAACACAAGCTTACCTATTACGTCGGGTTCCTGGATGCGGTTCCTGATGAGCTGCCGGAGGCGACGCCGCCGCATCCCGGGCTGGCCAAGGTGGAGGCGAATCTGCGGACGCTGGCAGAGGCGGACAATCAGATCGCGGCCCAGCTGCTGCGGTTGCTGGGTGCAGCCGGTCAGGGCTATCTGGCGACCGTAGAGACGGTACTTCGCAAACCGGCGAATCAGGATGTCATGGTCGCTCTGGTTGAATCCCTGGAACGCTATTTTGGTTCTGTTGTCGAGCCGGGGCCGCGTCTGCAGGCAATGGACGAGATCCTGCAAAAGGTGGAACGGTTAGTGAATAGTGCGCAGCCGGTCGCTTCGCAACGGGCCGCGCAGGTGCAGACGGTCGTGCAGGCGTTGCCGCAACTGGTACCGGAGCTGTACGCCATGCTGGTGCTGTCAGAAGTCGGCGAGCGCCTGGTGGCTCCCATCTTTGCGCGTACCGACGCCATCGGTTCGGTGATGCGCCGCAGGCTGGAACCCGTGACCGGGCCGCTGCTGCAGCAGATTGCCATCCTGCGGGGTGCGGCGGGTTGAACCGGTGAGTCTGCATCTCGCGAAAGTGGCCATGACCATGACGGCCACCGTGCCGCAGCACATCTTTGAACGCCATCTCCCTTCATCGCCCTATGTGGTGGGCGAGGAGCTCGCGGATCAGGTCATTCGTTTCGTGCAACAGCGCGGGCTGGGTTATTACCCGGCCCTGGCCTTTTTCCAGGAGCAGGGCGGGGTGGAGAAGGATCTGCTCGATGCCGCCGGTCACATGAGCTGGTTTGTCTGCAAGATGGTCCGCGAGGAGGTTCAACGCAAATTGCGCCCGGTGTTTTCCAGCATCGTTTTCGACTCGATACAGACCCTGGCATTTACCTTACCCGCGGTACGGCCCCATCAGCTCAATGCACGGCACGCCCTGGTCAGGCACTATAGGCCGGATACGGTGAAAGTGGTTTTCACGGCCAGCGCCTTTCAGCGACACGCGGGTGATGAAGCGCTGGTGAAATGGGCGCGGCAGGTTGTCTATCGATGGCTGAAGGACAGCTTTCACGGCCTCGAGATTACCAGCGCGCAGCTGTTGCCGGCCCCGGCGGGGCGCCGCTGCGAGTCAGTTCCGGACCATCAGGATAAGTAAGACCACGAAGCCGACCACCAGCGCCAGCGCAATGATCGCGCTCCGCCAGTCATCCGCCGTGCCTTTGGGCCCGTGTTTGAGCATGTGATTGACCGCCGGCCAAAGCCGGATCACGATGATCCCCAGCACTACCGCGAAGGCGATTTTCAGCCAGACTTCCATCAGCTGTCCTGGACGGGGTCAGAAAAAACGCCAGGCCGTGTGTCACACGACCCGGCGCCGCTGTTGCTGTCCTGCAACTGGAATCAGTCGTCGCCACCGAACGCGGTGAGCAGACTGAGCAGATGAATAAAGAGATTGTAGATATCGAGATACAGCGCAACGGTGGCGCGCAGGTAATTGGTTTCACCGCCGTTGACGATGCGGCTGGTATCAAACAGGATGAGGCCGCTCATCAGCAGGACGATAATCGCCGACAGTGCCAGTGACAGGGCCGGAATCTCAAGGAAGATATTGGCAATCATTGCCACCAGCACAACGATCAGGCCCATGAACAGGAAGCCGCCCATGAAGCTGAAGTCCTTGCGCGTTGTCAGCGCGTAACCCGACAGGCCGAGGAAAATCAGGCCGGTTCCACCCAGGGCCGTCGCCACGGTCTGTGGGCCGTTCGGCATGGCAAGGTAGTAGCTGAGCATCGGGCCCAATCCGAAGCCGAGCAGACCCGCGATGGCGAAGACAACGGCGATACCGGCGCCGGAATTCTCGGTCCTGGGCAATACCAGCCAGATCAGGCCGAGCGCGCCGAGGGTCGTCAGCATGGACACGCCCGGCGACACAGACACCGCCATGGACATGGCCGCCGTCACGGCACTGAACACCAGCGTCATGGACAGCAAAACGTAGGTATTGCGGATCAGCTTGTTCGTGGCCAGGATTGAAGGCTGAGCACGAGAAACCAGACGATCTGCAGAATTCATCAGTCATAACCTCCTAGGGTTGCAAGAAACCAGTGTATTCGACTTAACGGCGGGGATTTGGTTCAGCATAGCAGTTCCCTGCCAAACAACAACCCGGTCGCCGCATACTATATAGGGGCTTGCATCTGGTCAATCAAGGACTTGATACGTTATGCTTGCGGCCGCACGGTAATTCCACTCGATAGGGGTGGTTTCGGAGAGGTGGCTGAGTGGTCGAAAGCGGCGGTCTTGAAAACCGTTGACGGGTAACCGTCCGGGGGTTCGAATCCCTCCCTCTCCGCCAAATAACAAGGCCCGCTGATGCGGGCTTTGTTATTTGGCGGTCTGGTCCGGGCTAGCCCAAAGCGATGCGATACACAGCCTCCCCGAAGCGAAGGCGCCTTGGGCGGGGGCAGGGCCCGCCGGGCCCGGTAACTTACCCGCCGCCCGGCCGGTTTTTCGCGCCTGGCTCAGGGGCAGACGGGCAGGAAGGTTGACAGGCTGTCGCGCCATACGACGGCCATCTTGTCAAATCCGACCTGCAGGGGGTGCAGCTCGTCCTGCATATCATCCGGGTATGTCAGCGCACTCTCCATATCGACAACAATGATCTTGTCACCGTTGCTGATGCGTTGCTCGGCCATTGCCGCGACGGCGATGTTGAAATCTGTCGTCGCTTGATCGAACGTCATGCGGTTGATGATACGGGCCAGCACCACCGTGATGGCCGGATCAAAGCTGTCTGTGATGTTGAGGATATCCTCGACCCCCAGGAGATCCAGGTCATTGGTGCCGATGTGCAGGAGAATCACGTCTGCCGGATTCGCGCCCAGGAAGCCGTTCAGTGAGGCGGCGATCTGGTCAGGGGTCCAGCCGCTGTGGCCCTCATTGTCCGGGTCATAGCTGCACTGGCTGGGATCATCCGGGCACGACTCCGGGCTGCTGCCAACGAAGTCCACGTCATACGAAGCGCCGCCCAGATCAAACCACAAGGGCGGACGGTACCCGGGACGTGCCGTGATGGAGTCTCCGAGCGGCATGATACGTACCGGTGCGGTGCAGCCGAGATAGCCGCGTTGCAATCCCACTGAGCCATCCACAGTGTGGCGGGCGATCTCGTCGTCGGTGACGACACCGTCATGGATCGCGATTTCATCCAGCTGACCATCGAAATGAGAGCCACCCGCGTTATTGTCCAGCCAGCCGATATTGAGTGTGGCCGTGGAAGCAAACGAATCACCGTAGATAACCGGGGCAGAGTCCTCCAGGACGCCGTCGACGTACAAGCGGTTTTCATTGGGTCCGCCGTCGCGAACCGCGACGACATGATGCCAGTTGCCGTCATCGATATCCGTCGTTCCCACCAGCGCCAGCCCGGCACCACTCCTGTCAGTCAGCTGGAATCTCGCCTTGCCACCATCACAGCCGACCCACCACTCGAGGGACGTCTGGCCGTCCTTACGTCCCACACCAGTCTCCAGTCCGGCACATGCGGTATCGTGTTTCATCCAGTACTCGATGGTGAAACTATCGTTGGCGGACCAGTTTACCGTCGTTAAATTCGCAACTCTCAGCTCGTCGTTGACGCCATTGAACTCCTGCGCTGCCTGCCCGATCAGGCCGGAGACACTCGTCGGGCAGGTCGTGCAGGTGGCTGCTGCCGAGCCAACGGCATCGGCATAGGACTGTCCGGACGTTTCATCGAGCCGCCAATAGTGGGCCAGCACGGCCGACTGGCTGCCACCCGAGGCATTCACCGTCATCGTTACTGTGGCCGATGAGGACGCCGAGGTACTGTCCTCGACGGTGTAGGTGAAGGTCTCAGTCCCCGTGAAGCCGGCCAGTGGTGTGTACGCCAATGATGTCCCCTGGTTGGTCACCGTGCCGCCGGCACTGGGCGTCCCGACACTCGTGATGGTCAGCGTTTCCGCGGGCAGATCCGGGTCCGTGTCATTTGACAGTACATCCAGGGAGTTCAGGCTTGTGTCCTGCTCCACCGTAAACCCGTCATTTACCGCCGTCGGTGGCCGGTTGACGCGCACTGCCACGCTGGTGCGCCCGCGAACCACGCCCCCCGCCTGTTGAAACTCGACGACGATGCGGTTGTTGGCGGGATCAAAGGGGATGGCCCCGGAGCCCGTAACAAAGACCGCATAGGACGCTGTGTCATTGGCGGAGATCGTTTTCGACAGGGAGAACGAGGGTAGCGACAGGCACTGACCGGTCGCCGGGTTCGTTTCGCACAGGGCAGTGGTGACGGGCAGGCCTGCATTCAGGGCGCTCGCCGAAATGCTGACGAGACCGGCATCGGCACCCACGCTGGCGGAAGCCAGTGCAAACGCAGCGCTGCCAGTTTCGCTGGGCAGGTTCACGATCCCGTCGCCCGAAGCCGTTACCGCCAGCGCGATGATATCGGCAACCGGCGTGTCCGATGCCGAGAGGAGCAGGCTGTTGACTCCAGGCAGGCTGGGGGCGGGGTCGGTATTGGTGCAGTCAAAGGTGAACTCCACGTCGGTGGGAGCGAAGGCCGCCGTCGGGGTGAAGGCGACCACAAAGCTCTGGCTGCCGCCGGGCGGGATGTCCACAGGCGTGTTGGCCGACCCCGTCAGCGCGTTCGTGGCAGCATCGGTCGTCTGATAGCGGAAGCTGGCCGGGACGACGCTGGCCGGTGCGATGCTGCACTGGGTGGCAGTCGCCAGGTCGGGATTAATAATCGTGGCAAAGGCCGTGGCTGGATTTCCCACCTGAACGGAACGGCTGGTGGGCAGGACTGAGGCCGCCAGGACCTCTTGAGCCCAGGTGTCTTGTGCCGTCAGCGATAGCCAGAAAATCGTTGCCAGGGTTAGTGGCCGGAACAGTTCATGTGACTTCATACGTTCGTTTCAATATTTGGTTTTTTCAATTGCTTACCTTTAAAGGTACTGGTCTTCGGAACATACCGACACCTGCGGTTATCGCTTACCATTACAGCATTATATTCAACAGTACTATAGCTAAGGGAGCGATGAATAGTCGGGCGCGAGTAAGCACAACTGAAGCTCGATTCTCAGCAGGGATGACGTGGACAAAATAGTCTATCAAATACATTAAGTTGTGATTATCTATCGGCACGACGAAAGTGGCTGGCCTTACGTTCGTTCCGGTCATTGAGGCCGGGCTGGCCGCCCAGAACGCCTGACGCCGAGAGGTGTCGAGCGGTCATGCGCACCCCTTGCTCGCTGGCCTGGCAACCGTAGTGGCAGGCGGGTTGAGTCGGCCAGCCACCTACGGCACCGGCACATCAGGCCAAGGAGAGGTATTTCCACATCACGGTGGTGGCCGGGGTGCGGGGTTGGTACACTTTGCAGGCCAACTGTACTGGAAAGTACAGATATAACGATATAGGCAACCAGGCAAGTCGCATGGTCAGTACGCGCGCCTGCCGCAGAAAAAGGGACCGATGAGGGAAACGTCGAGGGAACGAAACTACACCTGAAAACCATGCAGGTGTGAGGCGTCGCGTCCACGCGCAGCAGGGCACGTGTCAGGGCGCGTGGTCTTAGCCCGTCAGCTGTGCCCGGGCAATCGCTGCGTGTGCAGGGGCGTATCAGACGTTGCTTTTGGCGATAGTGCTCACAGGTCCCATTGCGGGGGGGGTGGCTGATGATTCATGTGTTGCTGGTCGACGATCACGGGCTGGTGCGGGCCGGTATGAGACGCCTGCTCGATGACGAACGTGGCATCCAGGTCATTGGAGAGGCGGGTACCGGCGAAGAAGCGATTGACTACGTTCGTGAGCACAAACCGAACGTGGTGATCATGGATGTCAATATGCCCGGGATCGGCGGACTCGAAGCAACACGCAAGCTGCTGCACATCGATCCCCTTATCAAGATCATCGTTGTCACAGTCTATGGGGACGAACCCTTTCCGACCCGCCTGCTGGAGGCAGGAGCGGCGGGATATCTGACCAAATCCTGCGCAGTCGATGAAATCATTTCCGCAATCCATGCCGTCCAGAGAGGTGAACGTTATCTCAGTGCTGACGTCGCGCGTCAGGTTGCGCTGTCGATGTTACCCGGTGGCACGCGCTCGGTTTTCGAAAAACTCTCGCAGCGTGAGATGCAGGTCATGCTCATGGTGACCCAGGGCTACCGCAATCAGGACATCTCGACTCGCCTGTGCCTCAGTCCGACAACGATCAGCACGTACCGGTATCGGCTCTATGACAAGCTCGGGGTTGCGAATGATGTGGAGCTGACGCACCTCGCGATCCGGCACGGAATGCTGGAGTGCCGTCCCTGAGCTTCGATCCCGCATGCCGGCGTTGTCCGCGGCTGGCCGCGTTCCTCGACGAGATTGGCAGCCGTTATCCACACTACCACGCGCGCCCGGTGCCGCCTTTTGGCGATGACGACGCACGCTTCCTGATCGTGGGCCTGGCGCCCGGCCTGCACGGGGCCAACGCGACGGGCCGACCCTTTACGGGTGATCATGCCGGGCTGCTTCTGTATCAGACGCTGTACGAGTTCGGTTTTTCCAGCCGAGCCGAGTCCCGGCACGCGACAGACAGTCTGCGCCTGGACAACTGCCGCATTACCAACGCGGTGAAGTGTCTGCCACCGCAGAACAAGCCGCAGACAGACGAGGTCCGTTCCTGTAACCGGTTTCTCGCCAATGAGATCGCAGGTCTCGACGCCGGTGCCGTAATCCTCGCACTGGGGCGCATCGCACATAACGCCACCTTGCGCGCGCTGGGCAAGACGCAGTCGGCGTACCGGTTCGCCCATGGTGCGCACCATGCGCTGGAGGCGGGGCGATGGCTGGTCGATTCCTACCACTGCAGCCGCTATAACACCCAGACGGGTCGTCTGACACGCGAGATGTTTCACGAGGTCTTCCGCGAGGTGCGACAGTTGCTGGATGCGGGGACTTGATGAAACACTTCGGGTATGAACGCAATCGATCGCGCGCAGCGCTTTGATCCGGGGAGTTTTCTGCGCCACCTGACACCACGGCCGGGCGTCTACCGGATGCTTTCACAGGACCAGGAGGTGCTGTACGTCGGCAAGGCGCGCAATCTCAAGAAGCGGGTGTCGAGTTATTTCCGCACCGGCGCGCTCAGTCTGAAAACCCAGGCCCTCATGGCACAAACGTGCAGTGTCGAAGTCACCGTCACGCACACCGAAAGCGAAGCCCTGCTGCTCGAGAACAATCTCATCAAGGAGCTCAAGCCGCGCTATAATATTTTGCTACGCGACGACAAGAGCTATCCCTATCTGTATCTCTCGACCGACCAGGATTTCCCCAGGATCGTTCTGCACCGCGGCGCCCGCAAGGGCGGAGGACGCTATTTTGGACCCTACCCGAATGCCCATGCGGTCAGGGAAAGCCTCAACCTGATGCAGAAGGTGTTCAGGGTCCGGCAATGCGAGGACAGTTTCTTCAGTAACCGCTCCCGGCCCTGCCTGCAGTATCAGATCCAACGCTGCAGTGCCCCCTGCGTGGGCGCCATCACCCGGGAGGCCTACGCAGAGGATGTGCACCATACGGTTCTGTTCCTGGAAGGAAAAAGCAGCGAGCTCGTCGATGAACTGGTGGCGCGCATGGACAAGGCGTCGGAGGCACTGCACTTCGAGGATGCGGCGAAGTATCGCGACCAGATCGCCAGCCTGAAACGGGTTCAGGAACGCCAGTACGTCAGCGGCGAGCGCGGCGATCTCGACATCGTGGCCGCTGTGGTGGAGGGCGGCAGCGCCTGTGTGCAGGTGTTTTTCATCCGCGCTGGCCGAAACCTCGGCAACAAGATCTTTTTCCCCAGGACGCCTGCCGGCTCGGCACGGGAAGACATCCTTGGGGCGTTCCTGACACAGTACTATCTCGGCCGCAGTGCGCCGGGAGAGATCCTGCTGAATGCCGAGCTCGAGGAAGCCGGCTGGTTGCAGGAGGCTTTTACGGAACAGTCGGGACATGCCGTCCGGCTGCGAAGCCGCGTGCGGGGAGATCGCGCTCGCTGGCTGAAGATGGGCGAAGCCAATGCCCGGCACGCGCTGGAGGCGCGGCTGGCGAGCCGTGCCGGCATGCATCGGCGCATAGAGGCATTGCGACAGGCGCTCGATCTCGATGATGAACCGGCACGCATCGAATGCTTCGATATCAGCCACACGCGGGGCGAGGCGACCGTGGCGTCCTGTGTGGTATTCGACACAGAAGGCCCGCTCAAATCGGACTATCGTCGCTTCAACATTGCGGATATCGAACCCGGTGACGATTACGCGGCAATGGAGCAGGCGCTGACCCGACGCTACACCCGTATTCAGAAGGGGGAGGGCAGACTGCCGGACCTGCTGTTGATCGACGGCGGTAAAGGCCAGGTTACCTCCGCCTGCAAGGTGCTGGAGGAGCTCCAGGTCACGGACGTGCAGATTGTCGGTGTCGCGAAGGGGCCGGAACGCAGACCCGGCCTCGAAACGCTGCATGTGGTGGGGAAGGGCGAGTTGCATCTGGATGCCCATTCGCCTGCGCTGCACCTTATCCAGCAGATCCGCGATGAGGCGCACCGGTTTGCGATAACCGGCCACCGTCAACGCCGTGCCCGAACCCGGCAACAATCACCGCTGGAGGCGATTGCAGGTGTGGGGCCCAAACGCCGGCAAGAACTTCTCAAACAGTTTGGCGGTATGCAGGAGGTGGCCCGCGCCGGGGTGGAGGACCTTGCCAGGGTGAAAGGGATAAGTCGTGCGCTTGCCGAGGAGATCTATGATGCCTTCCATGAAAATGGGTAACATGTCATTTGCCTTGTGCGGTGTAGAAAGAACGCCCCAAAATAGGGCCGGCGGTCGCGACCCGGAAATCGCGATATGAAAAGGATGAGCATGCAGCTGAATGTCCCGACCCTTCTGACCCTGATGCGGATCGCCCTGATTCCGGTGTTCGTGATCATCTTTTACCTGCCGTTCTTGTGGGTGAACCTGGCAACGGCTGCGATTTTCGGGCTGGCCGCACTCACCGACTGGCTTGACGGCTATCTGGCCAGGCGCCTCGGCCAGACGTCCGCGTTCGGCGCATTCCTGGACCCGGTTGCTGACAAACTGATGGTGGCGGTGGCACTGATCCTGCTGGTCCAGCAGCATCCTTCGATTGTCTTCACCGTTCCGGCCATGATTATTGTCGGCCGCGAGATCGCGGTTTCCGCGCTGCGGGAATGGATGGCGGAACTCGGAAACCGGGCGCAGGTGAAGGTGTCTGTCATCGGAAAATTCAAGACGATTGCCCAGATGGTGGCGCTGTTGCTGCTTCTCTATCACGAACCCCTGTGGATCATCCCCACACAGCTCGTTGGCATGGTCTTGCTCTACGTGGCGGCGCTGCTAACATTGTGGTCAATGGTGATTTATCTGCGTGCGGCATGGCCGGTGCTGATGGGCCGGCAAAAGATAGTCAGTGATACAAAGGCTTAGAAGGAAACTTTTGTGGCTGTCGGCTTGACAGGGCATACCGCATCGCTACAATAGCTCGTTCCACGCGCGCGGGAATAGCTCAGTTGGTAGAGCACAACCTTGCCAAGGTTGGGGTCGCGAGTTCGAATCTCGTTTCCCGCTCCAAATTGACTGCAGAGAAAACCTCGGTCGGCGCGGCCGGGGTTTTTCCGTTCATGAGGCCGAATCCGGCTGGGTGGCAGAATGGCTATGCAGCGGATTGCAAATCCGTGTACCTCGGTTCGACTCCGGGCCCAGCCTCCAAGTAAATACTCTTTAAAAACAAAATAGTTAGGCGAGTGTCTTAAGGTCAATACTCCTGACACTCCTGCCACTTTACCCGTGTGGTGGTCCAGCGAAAGTTTGCTTCCATGCTTGCAGGGCAATCGAGCGGGTAGTGCCTGCCCCCCGCGTCAGAATAGTTGGCGTCTTCACCGTTCAGATCCGCGCGCATTCGTCGCGTCTGCACGGACGCTGATGACGGCGTGAACGGTTCGAGGATGGCAGGCAGTCCGCCCGCTGATCGATGCACGACCTGCCGACATGGCGCCTCACTCTACGACTTCACTGTCACCGGATGCACGTTCCAGATCTCTTCGCAGTATTCGCGGATGGCGCGGTCAGAAGAGAACTTGCCGCTACGCGCGGTGTTGAGGATCGACATGCGTGTCCAGTTTTCCGTGTCCTGCCATGTCGCACTCACCTGTTCCTGGCAGGCGATATAGGCGGCATAGTCGGCCAGCACCAGAAACGGATCCGACTGGGTCAAATTCTCGACCAGGGGGCGAAACACCTCGGCATCGCCACGCGAGAAGTGGCCACTGCCGATGAGTTCCAGCACGCCGCGCAGCTCGGCATTGCCGGCCACATAGTCGCCCGGCCGGTAGCCTTCGCGCTTGACGCGCTCCACCCCCTCGGCCGTGAGGCCAAACAGGAAGAAATTGTCCGCACCGGCCTCTGCGCGCATCTCGACGTTGGCGCCGTCCAGCGTGCCGATGGTGAGCGAACCGTTGAGCATGAACTTCATGTTGCCGGTGCCCGAGGCCTCCTTGCCGGCCGTGGAGATCTGCTCGGACAGGTCGGCGGCCGGATAGATGAGGTGCGCGTTCTGGACGTTGAAATTTGGCACGAAGGCGACCTTCATGCGGGTGTTCACATCCGGATCGGCGTTGACCGTCTCGGCCACGGCGTTGATAAGCTTGATGATGCGCTTGGCCATGAAATAGCCGGGCGCGGCCTTGCCGCCGAAGATGAAGGCGCGCGGCGGTACCGCCAGTGCGGGGTTCTCTTTCAGCCGGCGGTAGAGGGTGACGATGTGCAGCACGTTCAGGTGCTGGCGCTTGTATTCGTGGATACGCTTGACCTGGATGTCGAACAGCCAGCCGGGATCGAGCTCGATACCGGTGTGCGCACGGGCGTACTCGGCGAGCCGTTGCTTGTTGGCGTGCTTGACCGCGCTCCAGGCCTGCCGGAACGCCGCGTCATCGGCATGCGGCTCGAGACTACGCAGCATCCCCAAGTCGGTCAGCCACCCCTCACCGAGCGTACGATTGAGCAGCTCGCGCAGCCCCGGGTTGGCGAGCGCCAGAAAGCGGCGCGGCGTGACGCCGTTGGTCTTGTTGCTGAAGCGCTCCGGCCACAGCTCATAGAAGTCCTTGAGCACGCTGGCCTTGAGCAGGTCGGAATGCAGGGCGGCGACGCCGTTGATGGCGTGACTGCCCACGCTGGCCAGATGCGCCATGCGTACGCGTTTGCCACCTTCGTCACCGATCAGCGACATGCGCGCCACGCGCGCCTCGTCACCCGGGAAACGCGCGCGGACCTCATCGAGGAAACGGCGGTTGATTTCGTAGATGATCTCCAGATGCCGCGGCAGCAACGCAGCGAACATCGGCAGCGGCCAGGTTTCCAGCGCTTCCGGCAACAGCGTGTGGTTCGTATAGCCAAAGGTCTGCACCGTGATGGCCCAGGCTGCATCCCAGTCGAGGCACCGCTCGTCCACCAGCAGCCTCATCAGTTCGGCCACACCGATGGAGGGATGCGTGTCGTTGAGCTGCACAGCAAAACGTTCTGCGAGCGTCTCCACCGGGGCGCCGGCGACATCGAGTATGTGCAGCATGTCCTGCAGCGAACAGGAGACGAAGAAATACTGCTGCCCCAGGCGCAGCCGCTTACCGATCTCCGGCTCGTCGTTCGGGTAGAGCACCTTGGTGACCGTCTCGGAGTCCATCTTCTCCGCCACCGCCTGGTAGTAATCGCCGGTATTGAAGGCCTGGAAGTCGAACGACTCGACGGCCTCGGCGCTCCACAGCCGCAGGGTGTTGCAGGTGTTGACCCCGTAGCCCTGGATGGGCGTGTCGTAGGCGGTGCCCTTCACCACCCGGTGGGGCACCCAGCGCACCCGATCGCAGCCCTGTTCATCCTGGTAGTGCTCGGTGTGGCCGCCCCAGTTGACGTGATAAGCGACATCGGGTTTGGCGATCTCCCAGGGGTTACCGTATCGCAGCCACTTGTCGGTGATCTCGGCCTGCCAGCCGTCGTGGATTTCCTGGTCGAAGATGCCGAATTCATAGCGGATGCCGTAGCCGATGGCCGGACGCCGCAGTGTCGCCAGCGAATCGATATAACAGGCCGCCAGCCTGCCCAGGCCGCCGTTGCCCAGGCCCGGTTCCTCCTCGCATGCCAGGATCACATCGAGGTCCTGGCCGAGCTCGGCCAGCGCGGTACGCGCCGCCTGTTCGATGCCGAGATTCACCAGGTTGTTGCCCAGGTGCGGCCCCAGCAGGAATTCCGCCGAGAGATAGGCGGCGACCTTGCGGTGCAGATCGAAATAGGTCTGGGTGGTGTTCATCCAGCGGTGCTGCATGCGGTCGCGCACCGCAAGCGCCAGTGCGCGGTAATAGTGATGGGGGTTCGCGACTGCCGGCAGACGCCCCACCGAATAGCGCAGGTGATCGGCCACCGCCTGTTTGAGGTCTGCGGCCTGCATACCCGTGCGCACGTCCAGTATGGAAGGGACGCTGTCGCGCGGGACGGTTTCGGTAACTGCCGGGTGCGTCTTGCGCGTCATAGCGGCCAGACCCAGTTGGTGAACTCGTCGCGGTCGGTGCCGTGCTCGTGCGCGTAGGCGAGGTTGAGGATGATCTCGTTTTTCATCTGTTCCTTCAGATGCGCGGCCCGCGCGGCCAGCCCCGGCACACGATCGATCACATCGATCACCAGGGTGAAGCGGTCGGTCTGATTCAGGATCGCCAGCTCCAGCGGTGTGTTGATGTTGCCGCGCTCCTTGTAGCCGCGCACATGTATCTGCTCATGGTTCTTGAAGCGGTAGGCGAGTTTGTGGATCAGCCAGGGATAACCGTGGAAATTGAAGATCACCGGCTTGTCCGTGGTAAACAGGCTGTCGAACTCCCGCTCGGTGGAGCCGTGCGGGTGTTCGGACACCGGCTGCAGCTTGTAGAGGTCGACCACATTGACGAAGCGCACCTTCAGCTCCGGCAGATGCTCGCGCAATATGGCGGTTGCCGCGAGCGCTTCCTGGGTGGCCACATCGCCGCACGAGGCCATTACCACATCCGGCTCCACACCCTCGTCGTTGCTGGCCCGTCGCCAGATGCCGATGCCCTTGGCGCAGTGCACGGTGGCCTCCTCGATGGTGGCGAACTGCAGGTGTTTCTGTTTATCGGCGACGATCACATTGATGCAGTCGGTCGAGCGCAGACACTGGTCCGCCACCGCCAGCAGGGTATTGGCATCCGGTGGCAGATAGATGCGCGTCACGCTCGGGCTCTTGTTGGTCACCAGATCGATGAAGCCCGGGTCCTGGTGCGAAAAGCCGTTGTGATCCTGGCGCCAGACCGTGGAGGACAGCAGGATATTCTGCGACGCCACCGAGGCGCGCCACGGCACATGGTTCTTGCAGATGTCCAGCCACTTGGCGTGCTGATTGAACATCGAATCGATCACATGGGCGAAGGCTTCGTAGGTGTGGAAGAAGCCGTACCGGCCGGAGAGCAGATAACCCTCCAGCCAGCCGATCAGGGTGTGCTCGGAGAGCATTTCCATCACCCGGCCGTCGCGCGACAATTCGCCGCCATCGGCGTCCTCCGGCAGCATATCCGCCATCCACACCTTCTTGCTCACTTCGTAGACCGCCTGCAGGCGGTTAGAGGCCGTCTCATCGGGACCGAAGACGCGGAAGTTGGTCATGTTGTTGCGCATCACGTCGCGCAGGAACTCACCCAGCGGCTTGGTGTTCTCGTACAACACCTTGCCCGCCTGCTTCACGTCCACGGCATAGTCGCGGTAATCCGGCAGTTTGAGTTCCTTGCGCAACAGGCCGCCGTTGGCGTGCAGGTTGGCGCTCATGCGCCGCGTGCCGCGCGGGGCGAGCTCGCGCAGTTCCGGTACCAGCCGGCCGTTGGCGTCGAACAGTTCCTCGGGCTGGTAACTGCGCATCCAGTCTTCCAGCAGCTTCAGGTGCGCGGGATTGGTGCGCACGTCGGCGAAGGGTACCTGGTGTGACCGCCAGGAACCTTCCGCTTTGTGACCGTTGATCTCCTTCGGTCCGGTCCAGCCTTTGGGTGAGCGCAGCACGATCATCGGCCAGCTCGGAAGCTCGGCCTTGCCGCTCGCGCGCGCACTCTCCTGGATCTGACGGATCTCGCCGATGGCGGTGTCCAGCGTCGCCGCCATGGTCTGGTGCATGGCGCCGGGATCGTCACCCTCGACAAAATAGGGCGTGTAGCCGTAACCGTGGAAAAGCGCCTCCAGGCGATCGTGGCTGATGCGCGCGAGGATGGTCGGGTTGGCGATCTTGTAGCCGTTGAGGTTCAAAATCGGCAACACCGCACCGTCGCGGATGGGGTTGATGAATTTGTTCGAATGCCAGGCGGTGGCGAGCGGCCCGGTCTCGGCTTCGCCATCGCCCACCACGCAGGCGACGATGAGCTCGGGATTGTCCAGGCAGGCGCCATAGGCATGGGACAGACTGTAGCCCAGCTCGCCGCCCTCATGAATGGAGCCGGGGGTTTCCGGGGTGACGTGCGAACCGATGTGACCGGGAAAGGAAAACTGTTTGAAGAACTTCCCCAAGCCCTCCGCGTCTTCGCTCTTATCGGGATAGATCTCGGAGTAGGTACCTTCG